>CAVSOF010000001.1:0-14506 GCA_963729425.1 uncultured Alphaproteobacteria bacterium
TGTGAAGGGGGCGAGGGACCAGATCACGATTTGACGCAGGGGTGCCCGAGGGCGCCGGCGGCACGATCGCGGTCCGAGGCGGCGGCGGAGCCTCGATCGGCGCCAGCGGATCAACCCCGAACCCGGCGGATCGATGTCCGTCGCCGTGCGTCGTGGCGGAGCGGGGCGTCCCGGCGGTCAGCTCGTCGCTCCGGGTATTTCCGTGACCGTGCGCGTTGGCAATCGCCAAGCCGGTCGCTCGAATCGCCCGACCGCCCTTCTCCGTAGGCGTCGGTCCGTATGCCCGGGCCCGGGCGCCGGGTCCGGCGTATGTCAGCAGGGGATTCGAGATCGTTCCGCTCACCCCGCTCCGAAAACCCGCTCGAAGATCGCGTCGACGTGCCGGGTATGATGGGCGAGGTCGAACTGCGCGGCGATCGCGTCCTCGGATAGCGCGGCGCGGACGTCCTCGTCGGCCATCAGCTCCGCGCGGAAGTCGGCGCCCTCCTCCCAGACCTTCATCGCGTTGCGCTGCACCAGCGCGTAGGCGCCCTCGCGCGAGACGCCCGCCTGCGTCAGCGCCAGCATCACCCGCTGCGACATGACGAGGCCGCGGTGGCGGTTCAGGTTCGCGAGCATCGCCTCGGGGTAGATCACGAGCTTGTCGACGAGCCCCGTCAGCCGGTGGAGCGCGAAGTCGAGCGTGATCGTGGCGTCCGGGCCGATGGCGCGCTCGACCGACGAGTGGGAGATGTCGCGCTCGTGCCAGAGCGCGACGTTCTCCATCGCGGGCACGACCGCCATGCGAACCAGCCGCGCCAACCCGCAGAGGTTCTCCGACAGGACCGGGTTGCGCTTGTGGGGCATCGCCGAGGAGCCCTTCTGCCCGGCCGAGAAGAACTCCTCCGCCTCGAGCACCTCGGTGCGCTGCATGTGGCGGATCTCGGTGGCGACGTTCTCGATGCCCGACGCGACGACGCCGAGCGTGGCGAAGAAGGCGGCGTGGCGGTCGCGGGGGATGACCTGGGTGGAGATCGGCTCGGGGGTCAGGCCCATCTTCGCGCAGACATGCGCCTCGACGCGCGGGTCGACGTTGGCGAAGGTCCCGACCGCGCCCGAGATCGCGCCCGTCGCCACCTCCTCGCGCGCGGTCCTGAGCCGCCGCAGGTTGCGCGCCATTTCGGCGTGAAAGCGCGCGAAGGTGAGGCCCATCGTCGTGGGCTCCGCGTGGATGCCGTGGCTGCGCCCGATGCGCAGCGTGTCGCGGTGCTCGCGAGCGCGCCGCTCGAGCACGACGAGCAGCGCCTCGAGGTCGGCGATCAGGATGTCGGCGGCGCGGGTGAGCTGCACCGCGAGCGTGGTGTCGAGCACGTCCGAGGAGGTCAGCCCCTGATGCACGAAGCGCGCGGCGTCCTCGCCCACGATCTCCGCCAGGTGGGTGAGGAAGGCGATGACGTCGTGCTTCGTGACCGCCTCGATCGCGTCGATGCGCGCGACGTCGAAGGTCGCGTCGCGCGCCCGCCAGACCGCCTCGGCGTTCTCGCGCGGGATCGTCCCGAGCTCGGCCATCGCGTCGCCGGCATGGGCCTCGATCTCGAACCAGATGCGGAACTTCGTCTCGGGAGACCAGATCGCGACCATCTCGGGGCGGGAGTAGCGGGGGATCATGGCGGGCCTTTCGGGGCGGGTCGGCGGCGTTCTAGGGTCGGGGCCATGCCACGGCAAGGAACGCCCTCGCTGCCGGACTTCGCGGGCCGCTGGCGCGTCGCGCGCGCGGTGCGGCACGCGGGCGGCGGGGTCGCGCGGTTCGCCGGCAGCGCGCGCTGGACGCCCCAGGCGGACGGGTTCGATTGCGACGAGGCGGGTCGGCTGCGCGCCGGGGGCGTGGCGGTGGAGGCGACGCGGCGCACGCTCTGGCGGACCGAGGGGGACCGTATCGTGGTGGCCTTCGGAGACGGGCGGGCCTTCCACCGGATCGGCCCGGGCGCGACGGTGGAGGCGGCGCATGACTGCCCCCCGGACGCCTACCGGCTTCTCTACGACTTCACCCGATGGCCGTGCTGGTCGGTGACGTGGCGCGTCACGGGGCCGCGGAAGGACTACGTCGCGCGGACGCGCTACGCCCGCGATTAGCCCGTCGGGCAGGCCTCGCCCGTGTCGCGCCAGATCGGCACGTTCAGCGACATGGCGCAGCGGCCGACGAAGCTGCGCGAGCCGACCGTGAGACAGGCGGTCTGCTCGAGCTCGACCCGTCCCCCGGTGCTGTCGGTGCAGTAGCAGTCGATCGGGCGGCCGCCGGGATAGGTCGGCTGCGCCGCGGCCGGGATCGTGGCGAGCACGAGGACGAAGGCGAGACGAAGCATAGGCGATCCTCCATGTCGGGCCAGCGTAACACCGGCCGCGGCCTTGACCAAACGCGGCGTGAACGCCATCCCCGCCCGATGATCCCCGCCGAGCGCCTCGACCAGATCCTCGCGCGCTTCGAGTACCTCGAGGCGCGGCTGAACGCGGGCCCGTCCGGCGACGAGATCGCCGGGCTCACGCGCGAGTATTCCGAGGTCGGCGGGGTGGTCGCGACGATCCGCGCCTGGCGCGACCTCGACCGCGAGCTCGGCGAGGCGCGCGCGATGCTGGGCGACCCGGAGATGCGGGTGCTGGCGCAGGCCGAGATGCCGGGGCTGGAGGCCGCGCGCGAGGCTGCGGAGGCCGCCCTGCGCCGCGCGCTCCTGCCGCGCGACGCGGCCGACGCGCGGCCCGCGATCCTCGAGATCCGGCCCGGCACCGGGGGCGAGGAGGCCGCGCTCTTCGCCGCCGACCTCGAGACGATGTACCGCCGCTACGCCGAAGGCCGCGGCTGGGCGGTGGACGTCGTCGAGCGGCAGGAGAGCGACCTCGGCGGCCTGCGCGCGCTCGTGGCGCGGGTCGCCGGCGAGAACGTCTTCGCGCGGCTCAAGTTCGAGAGCGGCGTGCACCGCGTCCAGCGCGTGCCCGCGACCGAGAGCGGCGGGCGCATCCACACCTCGGCCGCGACCGTCGCCGTCCTGCCCGAGGCGGAGGCGGTGGACGTCGACATCCAAGCGACCGACATCCGCATCGACACGATGCGCGCCAGCGGGGCGGGCGGCCAGCACGTCAACACGACCGACAGCGCCGTGCGGATCACCCACCTGCCGACCGGGCTGGTCGTGACGAGCGCCGAGAAGTCCCAGCACCGCAACCGCGAGATCGCGATGAACGTGCTGCGCGCGCGGCTCTACGATGCGCAGCGGGCGGCGGCGGACGCGGAGCGCAGCGCGGATCGGCGCGCGCAGGTCGGCACGGGGGACCGCTCGGAGCGGATCCGCACCTACAACTTTCCCCAAGGCCGCGTGACCGACCACCGGATCGGGCTGACGCTGCATTCGCTGCCTTCGGTGATGGCCGGCGACCTCGACGCGGTTATCGACGCGCTGACGGCGGACGCGCAGGCCGCGGCGCTGGCCGAGACGGAGGCGTGACGGGGGCGGAGGCGCGCGACCGGCTCGCGGCGGCGGGCGTTCCCGGCGCGGCGGCCGACGCGGCGCGGCTCGCGCGCGAGGCGCCGGACGCCGCGACCCTCGCGGTCTGGATCGAACGGCGGGCGGCGCGCGAGCCGGTGAGCCACATCCTCGGGCGCAGGGCGTTCTGGCGGCACGACTTCGCGGTCTGCGCCGACGTGCTCGACCCGCGCCCGGAGACCGAGACGCTGGTGGAGGCCGCGCTCGCCGCGCCGTTCGCGCGCGTGCTGGACCTCGGGACCGGATCGGGCTGCATCCTGCTGTCGCTGCTCGCGGATCGGGAAGCGGCGACGGGCCTCGGGACGGACGCATCCGAGGCCGCGCTCGCGGTGGCGCGGCGAAACGCGGCGTCTTTGCACGTGGCCGGGCGGGCCGCGTTCGTGCGGGCCGACTGGCTGTCGGGGATCGACGGCACGTTCGACCTGATCGTCTCCAATCCGCCCTATGTCGCGGAGGCCGGGATGGCGGGGCTCGCGCCGGAGGTCCGCGACTGGGAGCCGCGCATGGCGCTCACGCCGGGCGGCGACGGGCTCGACGCCTATCGGACCATCGCGCGGGACGCGCCGTCGCGGCTGGCGCCGGGCGGGCGGCTCATGCTCGAGGTCGGGGCGGGGCAGGCGGGGAGCGTGGCCGCGCTGCTGACGGCGGCGGGATTGATCGGGGTCGGCACCGTGCGCGACCTCGACGGGCGCGAGCGGGTCGTGCGTGGCGAGAAACCGGGGTGAACGCGACGAATGGGCTTGTCATGATGCCGATGGCGCTTCATAAACTCGCGCAGCATCGATGGTGAGGCGCGGCTCGCGCGCGCCCCGGATGCGACGCCCGACCACTTGGACCCGGCGACCCGCGCGACTGGCGCGCATGGCACCCGGCACAGACCAGCGGAACATCACGGCATGAGAAGCAGCAAGTCCCGTTCGCGGAACAAGAACCGCAACCGCCCGCAGGGCGGCGGCAACATCGTCAATCGCGTCTTCGACAGCTCCGGCCCCGAGGGCAAGGTCCGCGGAACCCCCGCGCAGATCATCGACAAGTACGCCCAGCTCGCCCGCGACGCGCAGCTCTCGGGTGACCGCGTGGCGCTCGAGAACTTCCAGCAGCATTCCGAGCACTACACCCGCATGCTCGCCGCCGCGCAGAAGGAGCTCGACGCGCGCCAGCAGCAGCATGGCGGGCAGGGCGGTCCGAACGACCAGCCGGGCGGGGGGAACGGTCGACAGGAGCCGCCGCAGCAGGGTCAGAGCGGTCAGCACGAGCGTCAGGACGGACGGAGCGACGGGCGTTTTGAAGCGCGCGACGAGCGCCCGGCGGATCGCGCCGCGCAGCCGCCGCGCGACGAGGCGGGCGGCGATCCCGCCCCGCGTCGGGGCGCGCGGCGGCGCGGGCGCGGCGACGACCGCGGGCCGGAGCGCTCGAGCGAGGCCTTCGACGCGGAGGAGGCGGCGTCGGAGCACGAGACCGTCGCGACGCCCGAGACCGGCGACGGCGGACCGAAGCCGCGCCGGACGCGTACCCGAAAGCGCGCGCCGGGCCCCGAGGCGGAGGCCGCCGCGCCGCCCGCGACGGTGGACGGTTCAGCCGGCTGAACGCGCCGCGACCGCACGGGCGAGCGCGCACCACGCCTCGAGCGGAACCTGCTCGGCGCGCTCGGTGGGCGCGATCCCGACCTCCCGAGCACATCCTCGACATCCGGGCCCAGCCCCCTGAGCGAGGCGCGCAGCATCTTGCGGCGCTGGCCGAAGCCCATCCCCACCACGCGCTGAAGCACGTCCGCGTCCGCGTCGAAGCGCGGCGCGGGCAGGGCCGTCAGGTGGACCACGGCCGAGGAGACCTTGGGCGGCGGGACGAAGGCCTCGGGCGGCAGCGTCAGCGCGATCCGCGCGTCGCAGCGCCATTGCGCGAGCACCGCGAGCCGACCGTAGGCCTTCGATCCCGGCGCCGCGACGATCCGCTCCGCCACCTCGCGCTGGAACATGAGGGTGAGCGACGACCAGGGCGGCGGCCAGGTCGCGGGCGTCAGCCAGCGCACCAGCAGCTCGGTCCCCACGTTGTACGGCAGGTTCGCTACCACTCGGCACGGCGGCATCAGCCGGGCGGCGGCGTCCACTTCGAGCGCGTCGCCGTGGATCACCTCGAGCCGCCCCGGACAGGCCGCGGCGATCTCGGCCAGCGCGGGCAGGCAGCGCGCGTCCTTCTCCACCGCTAGCACCCGCCGCGCGCCCTCCGCCAGCAATCCGCGCGTCAGCCCGCCGGGGCCGGGGCCGACTTCGAGCACGTCGACGCCCTCCAGCGGCCCGGCGACGCGCGCGATCCGGGCGGTGAGGTTGAGGTCGAGCAGGAAGTTCTGCCCCATCGAGCGGCGCGCGCGCAAATCGTGTGCGGCGATCACGTCGCGCAGGGGCGGGAGGGCGTCGATCGGTGGCATGAGGCGCGCCCTAGCGCAGCCCGCGCCGTCCCGCCATGTCCCAGGCCATCCGGATCGCCGCGACCATCGACGTGGGATCGGCGCGGCCCGTCCCGGCGATGTCGAAGGCCGTGCCGTGATCCGGCGAGGTGCGCACGAAGGGTAGGCCGAGCGTGACGTTGACGCCGCCAGCGAAGTCGATGGTCTTGATCGGGATCAGTGCCTGGTCGTGGTACATGCAGACCGCCGCGTCGTAGGTCGCGCGCGCGGCCGGGTGGAACATCGTGTCCGCCGGGAGCGGTCCGAAGCAGCCGAGCGCGGGGGCGAGGCGGGCGACGAGCGCGCCGATCCAGTCGACCTCCTGGCGCCCGATCGAGCCGCCCTCGCCCGCATGCGGGTTGAGCCCCGCGACGGCGATCCGGGGGGCCTCGACCCCGAAGTCGCGCCGCAGCCCGTCATGGGTCACGCGCAGGACGGTCTCGAGGAGGGCCGGCGTCAGGTCGGCGGCCACGCGGTCGAGGGGAACGTGGATCGTCGCGGGCACGACGCGGAGCGCCTCGCAGGCGAGCATCATCACCACGTCGGCGCCGCCCGCGAGCGCCGCGAGATACTCGGTATGGCCCGGATGCGGGAACGCCGCGCCGTCGTGCAGGGCCTTCTTGGCGATCGGCGCGGTGACGAGGCCGCAGGCCGCGCCGGTGGTGGCCAGGTCGACCGCGCGCGCGATGGCGGAGACCACGCCCGCCGCCTGCGCGGGGTCGGGACGGCCGGGCCGGGTCGGGCCGGGTATGGCGTGGGGGAGGATCGAGAGCCGGGTCGCCGAGGCCTCGCTCGGCTCATCCGTTACGTGAATGTCGACGCCGAAGTCACGGAAATGCTGAGGCTCGCCAATCACGAGAAGCGGGATGCCCCGCGTCTTTGCCCGCGCGCGCGCGATGACCTCCGGCCCGATCCCGGATGGTTCGCCGCAGGAGATCGCGAGCGGCCGGCTCGCGCCGCTACCGGACGATGACGGCATCGGCGCGCAGCTCGTCGAGATAGCCCTGCGCGAAGCCCACCAGCCGCTCGTTGACGAGCGACTGCCCGACCGCCTGGAGCCGCTCGTCGACCGGCGCCTCGCCGCGCCCGCAGAGCATGGTGAAACGAAGGTTTCCGGCTCCGTCGAGGAGCAGCGTCGCGGCCTCGCCGGGATCGAGCGTGGCGAGCACCTGCCGCAGGTCGCCGGGCAGGTCGGCGATCGCCACGTCGGCCCGCGTCAGCCGCGCGGCGGGCTGCCCGCGGGCGACGCCGTAGAGATCGTCGCAGACGTCGACACGCGCGCGGATGCGGGCGGCGGCGGCGAGCGCCTCGGGGCTGCGGCCGCCGGGGATGAGGTATTCGGCGTAGTCGACGGTGACGGGATCGGTCGGCGCCGCGCCGCTGTCGTCGAGCCCGCGCAGCAGGAAGAGCGCCACGACGGAGCCCAGTGCGACCGGCTCCGAGACCTCGCCGGGGGAGAGCGTCAGGAGCTGGCTCGCGATCGGCGGCGGGAGCTGGCCGAGCGGAAGCCAGTCGATCCGCCCGCCGGCCGGGGCGGAGCCGGAGCGGGAGAACTCGCGCGCCGCCGCCTCGAACCCGGCCGCGCCGCCTACCGTGTCGGACAGGCGCTGCGCCAGCGCCCTCTGCGCGGTTTCGGTTTCCGGGGTGAGCGGCAGAACGATCTCCGACAGGAGCACGCGGATCGCGGCCGCCCCGCCGCCATCGCGCGCGGCGGCGGCGCGGACCTGCGCGTCCGAGGGGCGCGCAATCGGGCCGAAGCGCTGCTGGATGAGGGCGCGCCAGTAGAGGCCGTTGCGCACGAAGTCGCGGAACGTCTCGGGCGCCACGCCAGCGCGCGACAGCTCCGCGATGAAGGCGTCGGGCGTGAGGTCGGCGCGGGCGGCGAACTCGACGAGGCCGGCATCGAGATCGTCGGGCGTGAGCTCGATCCCCGCCGCGCGGGCGGCCTGCACCTGCAGCGTCTCGTCGAGGAGCGTGCCGGTCACGCTCTCGACGTCGGCGTTCGGCGCGCGCAGGAGCGCGAGGAACCGCGCCCGCTGCTCGACCTGATAGGCCGTGACGGCGAGCCCGTTCGCGGTGGCCACGGGGGCGAACGGGTTGCCCTGCGCCGCCGCCGGTGTCCCCAGGGTCGCGGCCAGGGCCATCGTCGCCGCGGCCAACGCCGCCAATCCTCGGATCATCGCCCGCCCCTCATATTCCGCAGCGCCGTCGCCGGTCGCGCGCTTCGTCGCCCCCGATCCCCGCGAGCTGCACCCCGAGCCCGAACCGCGTCACCGGGGCGAGCGTCGAGCTGCCGAAGAAGGTCCGCTCCACGTCGAGCTCCACGGTCACGCAATCGGACCGGTAGGTCAGGCCGAGGCCGGCATCGCGGGGGTCCTCCGCCTCGAGGTCATAGCGCCAGTCAACCCGGGCCGTCCAGTCGGCGCCGAGCTCGCGCGACGCGGCGAGCGACCATTCGGCGGTGTCGATCGGGCGGTCGGCGGCGGGGTCGGCCTGCAGATAGGTGACGCGCGTCTCGAGCGCGGTCACGGGGCCGGCCCAGCCGAGGATCGTCTCGGACCGCCCGACCGTCAGCCCGTCGTCGACCAGCATCCGGTGGTGGAAGCGCAGCCGGTCGCCCCATTCCGCGCCGGTCGAGAGGAGCCAGTCGGACGTCGTGCCGTCGAGCCCGGTGCCGGGGCGGAACTGCATGAGGTCGTCGGCGCGGAGGACCCGGCCGACGGTCGCGCCGACCTGCCAACCCGACGGGTCGACGCGCGTGTAGGTCAGCCCGAGGTTCACCCGCGTCCCCGCCTCGCGCCGGTCTCGCCCCGCGAAGCGCTGCGCGGAGAACAGGTTGCCCTCGTCGAATTCGGGCGTGAGGCTGTCCTCGTCGGGCGTGCGGCGGCGGTCGTTGGGCGCGAGGATCAGCTGCGCGGCCGGCTCGAGGACGTGAAGCGCGCCGCCCGCGCCGGTGCGCGCGAGCGGCAGCCGCGCCTCGATCCCCGCGACGGGGACGGCCCGCGCGAAGGTCGCGTCGCCGAAGGACGGGTCCTCCTGAACGCGGTACGCGTCGAGGTCGAGCGAGGCCAGCGCGGTCCCGACCACGCCGCCCGGCAGCACCCGCGTCCGCCGCCACCCGGCTGCCGCAGAGGCGCGCGTGACGTCGCGGGCGGCGTCGAGCGGGCCGTCCGGCGGCACGATCGAGGCGGCGCGTTCGCGGGCATGGGCCTGCAGCGTCCAGACGAGCTGCCCGCCCAGCACGTCGCGCGCGACGCGGTGCTCGCGCTCGACGGTCACCACGGGGGAGGGCAGGAACCGGCTCCGCTCGTCGGGTCGGAGCGTCCGGTAGGCGACGGCCTCCGCGAGGACGCGATCGTCGCGGTCGACGCGCTCCACCGCGATCCGGCTCGTCAGCCGGTCGGTGTTGGTCACGTCGTAGCTCCGCAGGTAGTCCTCGTCGCTCGCCGCCTGCAGCCCGAAGCTCAGCCGGTAGTCGCGGGGCAGGGCGAAGGTGCCGGTCGCGAACAGGTAGCCGCGCGTGCCGTCGGGGCGCACGTCGTCGCTCGAGACCGCGCCTTCGATCGCGATGGCGCCGGCATCGAAGGCCTCCCGGTAGCGGAAGCCGAGGCTGCGCGTCTCGGTATTGGTCGCGAACGGGATCAGCGTGAGGTCGCGGGAGGGGCCGAGGCCGATGAAGTAGGGCACCCGCAACCCTGTACCGAGCGTGCCGTCCGAAACGAGGGTCGGGCGGAGAATGCCGTTGGCGCGCTCCACGGTCGGATCGGGGATGCTGAGCCGGGGGAGCCAGGCCACGGGGATGCCCGCGACGTCGAACCAGGCGTTCTCGAAGTGGATCCGGCGGTCCGCGCGGTCATGGACGACGCGCCGCGCGCGGATGCGCCAGAGCGGTACGGGATAGGCCGCGCAGACCTCGCAGGACGAGGCGACAACCTGGCGAAGCTCGGTGTAGCGGCCCTCGGCCCCGGTCTCGATCTCCGCGGCGGCGAGCTGCAGCTTCTCGTCGAGCACGAGCCGCGCCCCCTCGAGCACCGAGCCGCGCAGGTCGCCCGAGAGCTCCGCGAAGTCCGCCACCAGGATTGCGTCCGGCCCGTCGATCAGCGTCAGCGGCCCCTCGACCAGCAGACGGTCGGCGTCGCGCATGTAGGTTACGCGTCTCGCGCGCAGCGTCCGGCCGTCCGAGAAGATCTCCACGTTGCCGCTGGCTGAAAGCCGCCCGCGGTCGAAGTCGATGCGGTCGGCCACCAGCGTCGCGGGGGCGGACTGCGCCAGGGCGGCCAACGGCGCGAGGAGCGCGAGGAGGAGTGCCGCGAGCCGCCTCATCCGTCCTCCAGCCGCAGCACGATGCCGGTCGCCAGCAGGATCGCCGCGACGGGCGGGGCCCAGGCGGCGAGCGCGATCGGGAGCTGCCCGTTCTCGCCCAGCACCTGCGCGAAGTTGCGAAGGAAGAACACGGCGAACCCCGTGAGGATCGCCGCGAGCACGCCGAGCCCTGCGCTTCGTCCGCGCGAATGGCCCATCGAGAAAGCCGCGCCGATCATCGTCATCGCCGCGAGCATCAGCGGGTTCGCGAGCTCGGTCTGGAACCAGACGCGGTGTGCGCGCCCCGAGAAGCCCGCCGCGTCGAGCGCACGGATGAACGCCGGGAGCGCGAGGATCGGGACCGAGGAGGGAACGCCGAAGCTGTCGGCGATCTGCGCGCGGGTGAGGGCCGACGGGATCGCGTCCGTCGCGCGCACGACCGCGTCGCGCTCGGGATTGTCAGAGGTGTCGAGCGACCAGACCTTCGCGTCCTCGAGCTCCCACCGGCCGGGGGCGAGCGCCGCGCGCGCGGCGTCGGTGCGCGCGGTCGGGCTGCCCTGCGCGTCGAAGGCGATGAAGGTCGCGTCGAAGAGCACGGTCCCGTCGAGCGAGGCGCGCGCGGCGCGGATCACGGTCTGCCCGTCGCCGTCGCCCTGCCGGAGCCAGAGTCCGGCCCCGCCCGCCGTCGCGGTCGCGCCGCCGTCGTCGCGGAACCGGCTGGCCTCGCGCTCGTAGGCGCCCTCCGTCGCCGCGACGATCGGATTGATCACGAGGAGCGCCGCCACGCCGATGGCGAGCGCGGCGCCTACGGGGGCCAGCAGCGCGCGGCCGGCCGAGCGCCCCGACGCGCGGATCACGACGAGCTCGGAGGAGCGGGCGAGGGCGAGGAAGAGAGCGATCGTGGCGAGGATCACGATCAGCGGCAGGATCTGATAGATCGCGGCTGGCATGTTTAGCGCCGCGAGCCGGAGCGCGTCGGAGAGCCCGGCCCCGTCGAGGCGGCGGATCTGCTCCATCAAATCGATCGGCAGCAGGAGGCCGACGAAGACGAGCCCGACCATGCCGACAAGCCCTGCGAAGCGGCGCGCGAGGTAGAGCGAGAGGATCACGCGACGGCCCAGGCCGGACGCCCGCTCCGGGTCGCGCGCCAGACGAGCGCCGCGCCGAGCGCCAGCGTGGCGAGCGCGGGCAGGTAGATCGTCCAGGCCGGCGCGCCGCCGGAGCGCACCGCGGTCTCGGCCACGTTGGCGGCCAGACGCAACAGTACCGCGGCCCCGACCGCCGCGACCACCTGCCGCCAAAGGCCGAAGCGCGAGAAGCCGCCGATGAGCAGGAAGCCGAGCGCCAGCAACGGCAGCCCGAGCGCCGCGAGCGCGTCGGCGAAGCGCGAGTGCCCCTCCTGATGAAGCGCCGCAGCGTCGGCTCCGGTGAGCGCCTGGGTCTCGGCGTCGGCGCGCAGAAGGGCGGGCGTCGACATCTCGCGCGGGTCGCGGCGGGACCGGCCGTCGGTGCCCGCGAGCCCGGCGAGGTCGTAGGCGAAGTCGTCGAAGGTCGTGGTCAGCAGCGAGCGGTCGGAGACCTGCAGCGATTGCGCCATCCCGTCGAACATCACCAGCCGCGTGCCGCCCGCCGCGCGCACGAGGACGGCGCGCTCGGCGGTGTAGGCGGTGCGGATCTCGGGGCTCCGGCGGTCCTGCAGGAAGAGGCCGAGGAGCTCGCCCTGCTCGGTGATCTCGCGGACGTAGACGGTGACGCCGTCGCCCGGCTCGAGGAACTCGCCCTCGCGCAGGAACCGCGCGGTGACGTCGCGCGAGAGCGCCTCGCCGCGCTCGCTCAGCGCGGTCCGCGACATCGGCACGAGCGCGTGGCCCAGCACCGAGACCATCGCGGCGACGACGAGCCCGAAGGCGAGCACCGGCCGCGCCAGCCGCCACGGCGAGAGGCCGGTCGTCTGCGCGACGACGAGCTCGCTGTCGGCGGCAAGCCGGTTGAGCCCGTAGAGCGCGGCCACCAGCGCGGAGACGGGCAGCACCGCGACGATCACGTTGGGCAGCGCGAGCGCGGTGAACTCCAGGAAGGTGGCGAGGTTCGAGCCGCCCGCGATCAGCCGGTCGAACAGTCCGAGCGCGCGGTTCACCCAATAGACGGCGACGAGGACGAGGCTGAAGAAGCCGAAATGCAGCATCAGCCGTCCCGCGAGGTATCGGTCGAAGAGTGCCAAGCCGTCCCCCGGGCGCCGTCTGCGCGCCCTTCCTACCGGGGATGCGCGAGACGGCCTAGCCCCGCGCGCGGGGGCGCGTCTGGAAACCGCCGGGCCGTGTCGCTACGATCCCGGCGATCCCGCCACCCCCTCCCGGAGCCGCCCATGACCACCCCCGCCGCCGTCGCCTTCGCCGCCCCCGACCCCGACGCGGCGCTCGCCGCCGACGGCGTCGTCGCCTGCCTGCTGCCGGCGGACGGCAAGCTCGACCCGGTCGCGCGCCGGATCGACCGCGCGACCAAGGGCGCGCTGAAGCGGGCCCTGGCATCGGAGGCGTGGGGGGAGCTGTCGGAGGGCGAGACGCTCGAGCTCGGCTACCCGGTAGGCATGGCGGCGAGCGCGCTGGTGCTGGTTCGGCTCGAGCGCAAGGCGACCGCGCGCGCGGCGATGGAGGCGGGCGCTGCCCTGGGCAGGATGCGCGGGCGCCGGGCGCTGCACGTTGCGGGCGGCGGCGTCGCGCGTCTGCCGGAGGTGGCGCTCGGCGCGGTGCTGCGGGGCTACGAGTTCGGGGACCACAAGACCGGCGACACGCCGAAGCCGGTTGCCGCGATCGCGGTCGCGGCCGGGAAGCCCGACGCCGCGGAGGCCGCGTTC
Organism: uncultured Alphaproteobacteria bacterium; assembly: GCA_963729425.1. Taxonomy (GTDB): domain Bacteria; phylum Pseudomonadota; class Alphaproteobacteria; order Rhodobacterales; family Rhodobacteraceae; genus Jannaschia. The sequence continues at coordinate 13,115 of CAVSOF010000001.1, forward strand.
GCGGACCTGCGCGCGCAGGCCGAGGGCGTGTTCCTGACGCGCGATCTCGTGAACGAGCCGTCGAACGTGCTCACGACGACCGAATTCGCCACGCGCCTCGAACGGCTGGGCGCGCTCGGCGTCGAGGTCGAGGTGCTCGACGAGGCCGCGCTCGAGGCGCTCGGGATGCGGACGCTGCTGGCCGTGGGGCAGGGCTCCGAGAGCCCGTCCAAGGTCGTCGTGATGCGCTGGCAGGGGGGCGGGGAGGAGCCGCCGCTGGCGCTGGTGGGCAAGGGCGTCGTGTTCGATTCCGGCGGCATCTCGATCAAGCCCGCGGGCGGGATGGAGGACATGACGATGGACATGGGCGGGGCGGGCACGGTGGCGGGCGCGATGCACGCGATCGCCGCGCGGCGCGCGCGTGCCAATGTCGTGGGGCTGGTGGGCCTGGTCGAGAACATGCCCGACGGGCGGGCGATGCGGCCGGGCGACGTGGTCCGCTCGATGAAGGGCGACACGGTCGAGGTCATCAACACCGACGCGGAGGGGCGGCTCGTGCTGTGCGACCTCCTCTGGTACGCGCAGGACCGCTTCGCGCCCGCCGCGATGGTCGACCTCGCCACGCTGACGGGCGCGATCGTGATCGGGCTCGGTCACGAGAACGCGGGCGTGTTCGCCAACGACGACGGGCTCGCGGACGCGTTCCTCGCCGCCGCCGACGCGGAGGGCGAGGGGGCGTGGCGGATGCCGCTCGGGAAAGCCTACGACAAGCAGCTCAAGTCGCGCGTGGCCGACATGAAGAACGTCGGCGGCCGCCCGGCGGGCGCGATCACGGCGGCGCAGTTCCTGCAGCGCTTCGTGCGCGAGGGAACGCCGTGGATGCATCTCGACATCGCGGGTACGGCCTCGGTCAAGGACGGCACGCCTCTCGCGCCGGGTGGGGCGACGGGCTGGGGCGTGCGCGCGCTCGACCGGCTGGTGCGGGACCGCTTCGAGGCCGGGGCGGTGGATGGGTGAGGCCTACTTCTACCACCTGACGAAGCGGTCCGCGGACGAGGCGCTGGCGCCGCTTCTGCGCCGCGCGGTGGCGCAGGGATGGCGATGCGTGGTGCGCGGCACCGATGCGCGGCGGATGGCGAGGCTCGACGCGCGGCTCTGGTCGGGCGACGGGTTCGAGGCGCACGGACTGGCGGGCGGGCCGCACGACGCCCGCCAGCCGGTGCTGCTGACGACCGGGGCGGAGGTCGCGGATTGCGTGATCGCGGTGGATGGGGCGGCGATCTCGGCCGCCGAGGTCGAGGCGGCGGCGCGGGCCTGCGTCGTGTTCGACGGGCTAGACGAGGCGGCGCTGGCTGGGGCGCGCGCGCTCTGGACCGCGCTGACGGGGGCGGGATGCGGCGCGCGCTACTGGTC
>CAVSOF010000002.1:0-77431 GCA_963729425.1 uncultured Alphaproteobacteria bacterium
ACGGAATGGTTCTCCTCCGACCGCGGAAGGCCGCGGACCAGGTCGACCACGTCCCAGGCGCCCGCATCCGCGTTCCACGTCGCGCGCGAGACGACGCCCGAATTGGTGTCGAGCCCCGCATCCGCATTCTTCGCGATGCGCGGGTCGCTGGACGACACGTAGATCACCGGATTCTCGGCCGTGCCGCCCATCACGATGCCGGTCACCTGCCGACCGGTTTTGCCGGCCTCGGACCCGTCGTCGTCGTGGTTCTGGATCGACTTGACGATCTCGTCGCCCGCCGCGTCCATCAGCACCTCGTGCTGGGTCGCGACGTACTCGCCGCCCTCGATCGACACCGTGAACGCGTTGATCGTCCCGTTCCGCTCGGACACGTAGAGCCGCCCGTCGGGCCCGAACTTCAGGTTGGTCGGACCGCTGAGGACGTCCGGGCCGCCTTAAACGCCCTTGATGACACCGGCTTGGTTGAATGCGATCGGCATGGTTTCAGTCCTCCAGGGTCGCGCCGGTGCGGCGCGCGGGCAGGGCCGCGCCGGCGCGGCGCGCGGGCTCGGTCGGGCATCGGAATTGCGTGCGGGTCGGCGCGGCGCGCGGACGGGGCGGACGCCCCGCGGCGCGTCGCGCGCGGAGCCGGGGCCCGGATCGTCGGTGAGGACGTGCGCGTCGGGGAGCGTCGGAGCCCCATGGCGCCGGGCGTCTCCCCCGTCGGTCGGCCGACCGCGCGCTCGGGCGACGCTCCCCGGGCCCCGGACGGGAACGGGCCACGCGGCCGGCCGGCCGTTCCGGCGGATCGTCACGGTCCCGCCGCGCTCGACGGCCGCCAGCGGCTTCGGGAACCGCGTCCCGGCCCCGTGGAGGTCGAGCCGCATCGCCGCCTCCCGATGGGCCGGGATCGGTCTCTCCTGCGGGGTGCCGCGAGCGAAGGCCCGTCGGGACCGCAACGCGCCGTTAAGACGTCTCGTGCAAGCGTCCGGGAATGTTCGACAGCCATCCCGACCCGGATGCGGGCGTCTGCCTGCACGACCTGCTGGGCGGGCTCGGCCACGCGCTCGACCTGACCGAGGGGCAGCCGGCGGGCCACAGCCAGCGCTGCGCCTGGATCGGCGTGCATGTCGGCCGCGAGATCGGGATGGACGAGGCCGCGCTGGCGGACCTCTACTACACCGTGCTGCTGAAGGATCTGGGCTGCTCGTCGAACGCGGCGCGGATCTGCGAGCTGTACCTGGCCGACGATCTGGGCTTCAAGCGCGACTTCAAGCGCGTCGACGGCTCGCTCGGCGCGACGCTGCGCTTCGTGGTGTCGCGCACGGCGCGCGGCGCGGGCGTGGCCGAGCGGTTCCGCGCCGTCACCCGCATCCTGCGCGAGGGCGGGGAGATCGCCCGCGAGCTGATCGAGACGCGCTGCCACCGCGGCGCCGACATCGCGGCCAAGCTGCGCTTCCCGGCCGCGGTGCAGGACGGGGTGCGCTCGCTCGACGAACGCTGGGACGGGACCGGCAAGCCCGAGGGGCTGCGCGGGACGGCGATCCCGCTGCATTCGCGCGTGGCGCTGCTCGCGCAGGTGGCCGACGTGTTCCACGCCGGGCACGGGCCGCGCCGCGTCGCGCGCCACGTCCGCGCGCGCTCGGGGACGTGGTTCGACCCCGACCTCGTGCGCGCCTTCGCGGCCGTCGCGCGGCAGCCGGGCTTCTGGGACCCGCTGGGCGCGCGCGGCGGCGACCCGGCGGTGCTGGCGCGGGTCGCGCCGGTCGCGGCGCGGCGGCCGGTGGATGCGGGCTACCTCGACGAGATCGCCTCCGCCTTCGCCGACGTGATCGACGCCAAGAGCCCGTTCACCGCGGGCCACAGCCAGCGGGTGATGCTGTTCTCGGACATGATCGCCGAGGAGATGGGCGCGGAGGCGGGCCACCGCCGCTGGCTGCGCCGCGCGGCGCTGCTGCACGACGTCGGCAAGCTCGGCGTCTCGAACGCGATCCTCGACAAGCCGGGCAAGCCCGACGACGCGGAATGGGCCGCGATCCGCCGCCATCCGGTGCTGGGCCGCGAGCTGCTCGCGCGGGTGCCGGTGCTCGCGGACACGGCCTTCGTGGCGGGCACGCATCACGAGCGGCTCGACGGGCGCGGCTATCCCGACGGCGCCGCCGCCGCCGACCTGGGCCCCGACAGCCGCATCGCCAGCGTGGCGGACGTGTTCGACGCGCTCTCCGCCGAGCGGCCCTACCGCGCCGCGATGCCGATCCCCGACGCGCTCGCGCTGATGGCGCGCGACGTCGGGACGGCCTTCGACCCGGACGTCTTCGCCGCCCTGCGCGCGGGGCTCGCGCGGGCGGGGATGGGCTGAGGGGGGCGGAACCGACCGCATCCCCTTCCCGACCCCGCATCCGATCGCGGGTCTTCCCTGCCCATCCGCCTCCGACCCGACCGCCGCGGCCCCCTTCGCCTCGCCGCGCACGGCTTCGGCCCGCGCCGCCGAGGCCGCGAACACCACCGGCCCGCCGGCCCGGTTCCCCGAGCCCCCCGAGCCCCCCGGGCCGTCCGCCTCCGACCCGACCGCCGCGGCTCCCTTCCCCCCTCGCCGCGAGCGCCACCGGCCCGCCGGCGTGGCCCGGCGCGTCGGCCGCCGCCCCGGTCCCCCGAGCCCCCCGGGCGGCCGAGCCTCCGCGTGGGCGCGCGCGGACGCCGGTCCACCGCGCGCCCGCCCTCCGGCCCGCGCGGCCCCGTCGGACGGATCGCGTCCCGCATGGCCGTGGCGGGGCCTCGGGACGGCGGGAGGGGTCGCCCGAGACCGGCGGGGATCGACGCGTCAGTCGAGCGCGGCGATCGCGGCGGCGGCGGGCGGCAGGGCGAGGCGGTCGGGGGCCACGGCGCGCGCGCCGCCGGTGGCCAGCAGCGGCGCGCCCGCCGGGCCGGGCAGCCGGGCCTCGGCCGGCGCGTCGCCGAGGTTGAGCGCGACGGCGATCCGCGACGCGCCCTCGCGGCGCACGATCGCCAGCACCCCGCCCTGCGCCTCGATCCGCTCGTAGCCGCCGCGCGACAGCGCCGGATGCGCGCGCCGCAGCGCCAGCAGGTCGCGGTGCAGCGACAGCATCGAGCCCGCATCCTCCGCCTGCGCGGCGACCGAGCCGTCCGGCCCGACCTCGCCCATCGGCAGCCACGGCTCGACGCCCGGCGGGCAGAACCCGGCCCCCGCCGCCCCGGTCCAGCGCATCGGCGTGCGGCAGGGGTCGCGGCCCTCGCCCAGCCCCGGCATGTTGATCTCCCAGGGGTCGCGGATCCGGTCGGGGGGGATCTCCACGTCCTCCATCCCGATCTCGTCGCCGTAATACAGCGTCGGCGTCCCGCGCAGGCCCGCGAGCAGCAGCACCGCGGCCGCCCGCGCGCGCGCGGGGCCGATCCGCGTGGCGATCCGGCTCTGGTCGTGGTTGCCCAGCACCCAGTTCGGCCAGCCGCCCGGCGGCAGCTGCGCCTCGTACTCCCCGATCAGCGCGGCGAGCGCGGGCGCGGTCCATTCGGCGTGGATCAGCGCGAAGTTGAACGGCAGCTGCACGCCCGAGCCGTCGGTGCCGTAGTAGCGCACGAGCTTCTCGAACGGCAGGTAGATCTCGCCCACCAGCAGGCGGTGGCCCATCGTGTCGGCCAGGTCGCGCATCGGCTCCACCACGAGCGGCATGACCTCGGGCTGGTCGGACGAGTGCGTCTGGATCACCGCGCCGAAGGGCGGGTCGGTCGCGGGGTCGTGGTCGGGGTTCGGGGGATCGTCGCGGAACGCCTCGTCCTTGATGCAGTGGTACACGACGTCGAGCCGGAACCCGTCCACGCCGCGCTCGAACCAGAACCGCATCGCGCCCAGCATCGCCGCGCGCACGTCCGCGTTGCGCCAGTTCAGGTCGGCCTGCTCGGGCAGGAAGGTGTGCAGGTACCACTGCCCCGTGGCCTCGTCGAAGGCCCAGGCCGGGCCGCCCGAGGAGGATTGCCAGTTCGTCGGCGGCCCGCCGTCCGGCGCGCCGTCGCGCCAGATGTACCAGTCGCGCCGCGAACTGTCCTTCGAGGACCGGCTGTCCTGGAACCAGGGATGCGCGGTCGAGGAATGGTTGGGCACGAAGTCGAGGATCAGCCTGAGCCCGCGCGCGTGGACGGCGGCCAGCAGCGCGTCGAAGTCGGCCATCGTGCCGAAGAGCGGGTCGACGCCGGTGTAGTCCGAGACGTCGTAGCCGAAATCGGCCATCGGCGAGGGGTAGAACGGGCTGATCCAGACCGCGTCGACGCCGAGCGCCACCAGATGGTCGAGCCGCCCCTCGATCCCGCGGAGGTCGCCCACCCCGTCGCCGTCGTCATCGGCCCAGCTGCGCGGGTAGATCTGGTAGATCACCGCCTCGCGCCACCAGCCGTCCTCGCGCGCATCGCCCATCCGCGGCCCTCCTCGGTCCCCGCCCGACATCTGGCGCGCGGACGGCCCGGGGGAACCCCCCGCGCCGGCACGCGATGTACCCCGACGCCACGCGAGGGAGCGCCGATGACCCGCTACGGATACCACTTTAGCCACGAGCAGTTCTCCCCCGCCCGCCTGCTCGCCTGCGCCAAGATCGCCGACGCGGCGGGCTTCGAGATCGCCACCGCGTCCGACCACTTCCACCCCTGGTCGGGGGTCGAGCAGGGGCAGTCGGGCTTCGTGTGGTCGTGGCTCGGGGCGGCGATGGAGGCGACCTCGATCGCGTTCCGCACCGTGTCCTGCCCGGGCTGGCGCTACCATCCGGCGATCCTGGCGCAGGCGGGCGCGACGCTCGCGGCGATGTATCCCGGCCGGCTCTGGATGGCGCTCGGCTCGGGGCAGCTGCTCAACGAGGGGATCGTCTCGCCGAACTGGCCCGCCAAGGCCGAGCGCAACGCGCATCTGCTCGAGGCGGTCGCGATCATGCGCGCGCTCTGGGCCGGCGAGACGGTCACGCATCGCGGGCGCATCACGGTCGAGGCGGCGACGCTCTACTCGCGCCCCGAGACGCCGCCCGTGGTGATCGGCGCCGCCGTCAGCCCCGAGACGGCCCGGTGGGTGGGCTCGTGGGCCGACGCGCTCATCACCGTGGGCGGGGCCGACCGCGACGCGACGCGCGCGGTGATCGAGGCGTACCGCGAGGGCGGCGGCGAGGGCCCGGTCGTGCTGCAGGCCAAGGTCGCCTGGGACGAGACCTACGAGGCCGCGCTCGACAGCGCGTGGCGCGAATGGCGCACCAACGTCCTGCCGGGCGACGTGCCCTGGGAGATCCGCACCCCCGCGCAGTTCCGGCAGGCCACGACGCATGTGCGCCCCGAGGACGTCGCCGCCGCCGTGAAGGTCTCCGAGAGCCTCGCGCAGCACGTCGACTGGCTGGGCGAGCTCGCGGAGATGGGCGCCGACGAGATCCACGTCCACAACGTCGCCGACAACCAGGAGGCGTTCCTCGAGGCGTTCGGCGCGCGGGTCCTGCCGCAGCTGCGCTAGCGCCGCTCGCCGCCGAGCCGGAACCAGCGGTAGCCGTGCGGCTCGAGCGCGACCGTGCCGCCCGAGGGCGCCGCGTCGTCGCCCGCCGAGGACAGCAGGAGCTCGGCGCCCGGCCCGAGGTCGACCGCCACCTCGGCGCCCGCCCCGCCCATGTCGTGCAGCGTCAGCACCGCGCCCCCGCGCCATTCGCAGCGCAGCGCCAGCACCGCGTCGGGCGCGTCGGGCAGGCTCCACTCGCCCCAGCCGATCTCGGGGCAGGCGCGGCGCACGCGCACCATCGCCTGCACGCGGGACAGGATCGAGCCGGGACGCCCGCGCTGCATGGCGACGTTGGTCTCGCGGTAGCCCAACGGGCCGTCCTCGGCCACCGGGCGGATCAGTTCGCCGTCGGTCGCGCTGAAGCCCGCATGGCGCTCGCCCGACCACTGCATCGGGGTGCGCACCGGCATGCGCTCCTCGAGGTCGAGCCGCTCGCCCATGCCGATCTCGTCGCCGTACCACATCACCGGCGTGCCCGGCAGCGCGAACAGCAGCGAATGCGCGAGCGCGATCCGGTCCGGCCCGTTGCCGGGAAGCTCGCCCAGCATCGGCGCGAGGCGGCGCCGCACGCCGCGGTCGTAGACGCGCATCGATTTCTCGGGCGCGAGTGCCGCGAAGCATTCCTCGCGCTCGGCCTCGGAGAGCTTGTCGAGGCTCAGCTCGTCGTGGTTGCGCAGGAACGTGGCCCACTGCGCCTGCGCGCCAAGGTCCCGGGGCCGCGAGCGCAGCGCCTCGCGCACGGGCTCCGCCGAGCCGCGCACGAGGCCCAGCCACATCCGCTGGTTGAGCGGGAAGTCGAACAGCATGTGCATCCGCTCGTCCTCGCCCACGGCCCGGCCGCCGAAATAGCCCGGCGCCTTCTCGCGCTCGACGTTGGCCTCCGCGAGCATGATCGCGCCCGCGCGGCGCCACGACAGGAAGTCGCGCATCTCCGACAGCAGCAGGAGCGGGTCGCGGTCGGGCTCCTCCTCGAGGCCCTTGTACTCGATCAGGAACGGCACCGCGTCGATCCGGAACCCCTCGACGCCGAGCTCGAGCCAGAACCCCATGATCCGCAGGATCTCCTCGCGCACCGCCGGGTTGGCGATGTTGAGGTCGGCCTGGTGGGCGTAGAAGCGGTGCATGTACCACGCGCCCGCGGTCTCGTGATACGTCCAGACCGCCTCCTGCACGCCGGGGAAGATGATGCCCTTCGTGATGTCGGCGGGCTTCTCGTCGGACCAGACGTACCAGTCGCGGTAGGCGCTGCCGGGGTCGGCGCAGGCCGCCTGGAACCACGGATGGTCCACCGAGGTGTGGTTGCACACCAGGTCCACCATCAGCTTCATGCCGCGCGCGCGCGCCGCGCGGGCGAACTCGACGAAGGCGCCGAGGTCGCCCAGCCGGGGGTCGACGCCGTAGAAGTCCGAGACGTCGTAGCCGTTGTCGCGGTTGGGCGTGGGGTAGAACGGGTTGAGCCAGATCGCGGTGACGCCGAGCGCCTCGAGATGGTCGAGCCGGTCGGTGAGCCCGTCGAAGTCGCCCGTGCCGCTGCCCGAGCGGTCCATGAACGTCTCCACGTCCAGGCAGTAGATCGCCGCGTTCTTGAACCACAGGTCCAGCATCGTCGCCTCCGTCCTCCACGTTTCCCGCAGGAGGGTAGCACGGCCCGCGCGGGGGGCGACGGGGGGCGTTCGGACGGCGGGGGCGACGGCCGGGGGCGGGTCGAGCCGTCGCCCCCCGGAGCGAGCGGGAGGCGATCCCGTCCGCCGACCGGACCGCATCGGACGCGGCGGCTGGCGGCTTGGATCGGTGCGGGGGGCCAAGGGGCCCGAGGTGACGGGGCCCGCCCGCGGACGGCGGCCCGGCGCTGCCCGGACGCGCCGGGGACGGGTCGGCCCGCAGGAGGAGTCGCGTCGATGGCCCCGCTCGCCGGGCGGGGGCCCCGGCCGCGCGCGTCGAGCGCCGCGGCGACGGAAGCCCGGATCGCGCGCCGCGCCCCCCGCCCGGGGTGGCGGGGCGCCGCCGCGATCCCGGAGCGGGACCCCTGCCCGGTCCGGACCGCCGGGCCGCGTCGCGGGCGGGGGCGGGACCGGCGCGAACCACGCCCGGCTCGGCCCGCTTCGCGCGTCGTCGCGCGGCGGCCTTCGCGCCGGTCACGGACCCGGACCACGACCCCAGCTTCCCCGGACCCCGGGGATTGATCACGACAACCACTTGTTTGTCGGGATCCGCCCGACCCGGCAGTCGCCGCCGCCGATCCGCCCTTGCCGGCCTCACGACAATCCCGCAGGAAACTAGTTACGGATCGGATGGGTCGGCGGGGGTTTGTCGTGACCCCGTCCGCGAACGAAGGGGATCCCGCCATGGCATCGGTCGGCTACGCGCGCGTCTCCACCGCCGAGGGGGGCCAGGTGATGGACCGCCAGCTCGACGCGCTCCGGGCGGCGGGCTGCGCGCGCGTCTTCGAGGACCGCGCCTCGGGGGCGAAGGCGGCCGAGGCGCGGCCGGGCCTCGCGGCCTGCCTCGACTGGCTGCGCGAGGGCGACGTGCTCGTCGTGCTCGACCTCGACCGGCTCGGGCGGCTCGCGGGCGAGCTGGTCGCGCTCGTCGACGCCCTCGCCGCGCGCGAGGTCGGGTTCCGCGCGCTCAACAGCCCGATGGACACGACCACGCCGCAGGGCCGCGCCTTCCTGCAGATCCAGGCCGCCTTCGCGGAGATGGAGCGCAACGTGATCCGCCAGCGCGTCCGCGAGGGCCTCGCCGCCGCCCGCGCGCGCGGCCGCCGCGGCGGGCGCCCCCGGGTGATGACCGCCGAGCGGCTGCGCTACGCCCGCCACCTGATGGCCGATGCCGCGCGGTCGATCCCGTCGATCTGCGCGGAGCTGGGCGGGATGCGGTCCTCCACGCTCTACCACTACCTCCACGCCGACGGGACGCTCAAGAAGCCGGGGCTGGACCTGCTCGGGGGCGCGGGCGACGGCGCCGAAGGCGGGCGGCCGCAGGCGCCCCGCCCCCCGGCCCGCGACTGAGGCGGGGCGCGGAGCGGCGTTCGGGGGCCTCGCGGGAGACGGCGCGGGTATCCCGCGGACGGCGCGTCCGTGCGGGATCGCGCCGCCGGGCCTCCCGAGCCGGATCCGATCCGGCCCGGCGGGCGGTGCCGTGCGACGGGAGGACTGGCCGGTGCCGGGGCGGGCGCCGGCAGGACCCGGTCGGATCGAGGTTCGGCCTGCCCGTCACCGGGAGGCCGTGAGATGCCGGCGGCCCCGCGGGGCCGGGGAACGGGTTCGATGACCCGGCCGGGGAGGATCCCATCGAAGCGCGATCCGCCGGCCCGCTCCCGGAGATGCCTTCGACCTCGCGGCTTCGGACGTCGTGGCTTCGGACGTCGTGGCTTCGGACGCGAGCCCGCGGCGGAGCTCCCTCCGGAAGGCCCCGCGCCCGGCCTCAGGCGCTCCCGCCGGCCCAGGCGGTGACGGCGAGGCCGGCCACGATCAGGCCGAGCCCCGCGGCGCGCGCGGCGCCCACCGTCTCGCCCTGGAACAGCGCGCCGATCACCGTGAGCGAGACCATCGCGAGCGCCGTGACCGCGGTATAGGTCAGGCTGAGCGAGTAGAGCCGGATCGCCGCCACGAAGGCGCCCAGCAGCGCCACGGCGCTCAGCCCCGCGAGCCACATCCACGGCGAGGCCAGGACCGACCAGGCCAGCGCCGCGGGACCCGAGGCGTCGAGCCCCTGCCCGCCGCGCTTGAGGCACAGGTTGAGCACCACGTTGGCGCCCGCCGCCACGAGGATCAGCGTCCAGTGCGTCATCGCGCCTCCGCCCGCATCCCGGCCCCCTCGGCGCGCCGCCCCGCGAGCCGCCGCCGCCCGGCCTCCAGCGCCACCGCCGCCATGACCGCGATGTAGGCGGAGGCCGGCATGTGGTAGCGGTCCTGCGCCACCACCACGACGTGGATCGCGGTGAAGTAGCCCCAGAGCGCGACCGGCGGGTTGAAGAGCGCGGCCACGACGCCGCCCGCGCGCGCGAGCACCGCGACCCCCGCCAGCCCGCCCGCGAGGATCAGGTACCAGTAGCCGGTGGCGAGCGCCTTGGCCGCGGTCACGCCCGCGGGGCCCACCATCGGCGCCAGCCCCTCCTCGTTCCAGACGATGCCGATCGTCTCGCGGTCGTGGAGCATGACGAGCTTGCGGCCGAGCAGGCCGATGGCGGCGGCCGGGTCGTCGCGCACGAACGCGGCGACGCGCGCCTTGAGGACCTCGCCGCGCTCGATCTCGCCCATGCCCGCGACCGCGGGCGGCAGGGGCATGTAGCCGCCGTCGCTCGCGGGGTTGTTGCCCATCCACAGGTTGGCACCGAAATTGGTCGAGATCATCGCCCGCCCGCCCAGCACCGCCTCGTTGCGCAGCGTCCAGGGCAGCGCCACCGCCACGATCAGGGCCATCGCGACCCCGGCCTGCAGCGCGGCGCCCGCGAAGGCGCGCGGCCCGCGCGCGGCCTCCGCCAGCGCGAGCGCCACGGGGGCGAGCAGGATCACCGGGCGGATATAGGCCGCGAGCCCCCAGACGAGCCCCGCGAGCGCGAGGTTCGCGAGCGGCCGCCCCGCGGGCCGGCGCCAGAAGAACAGCCCCGCCAGCGTGGCCGCGATGAAGAACAGCTCGCTCGACAGGATCGAGGTGAACACGATCAGGTTCGGCCAGGCCGCCACCAGCGCCATCGCCCAGAGCCCCGTCCGTGCCCCGAACCAGCGCGTGGCCAGCCGCTCGGTCAGCACGAGGATGGCGAGCCCGGCCAGGAGGTTGAGCGCCACCACGCCCGCGAACCCGTCGACGACGAGGTAGGTCGCGGCCGCCAGCGCCGAGGTGCCGACGGCCCAGTAGGCCGAGGGCGCGTCGGGGGTCCAGCCGTAGACGCCGTGCTCGGCCAGGGTCCGCGCGAAGGCGTGGTAGGCCGCCGAATCCGACAGCGGCACCACCGGGACGGCGAGCCCCCATGCGAGCCGCAGCGCCATCCCCGCGAGCACGATCCCCCACCAGAGCCGCCGCCGCGTCACCACGGCAGCCCCCGCACCGCGAGCGCGAACGACGCCAGCACGAGCGCCCCGCAGGCCAGGCTCACGCGGTCGCGGAAGGTGAAGACGAGCGGGTCGTCGGTCATGTGGCCGCGCCGCGTCAGCAGCTGCATCCGCGCGAGCCAGAAGAACAGCACCGGGCAGGCCGCCAGCAGCGCGCCCGGCGCGCGGAACTGCGCCTGCACGGCCGGGTCCTGCGCGTAGAGCGCGAAGACCAGCACCGCCGACTGCGCCGCGCCGATCGACATCGCCTGCAGGATCGGCAGGTCGGCCACGACGAGGTTGCGCCCCGCCACGCCGTCGCCGCCGCGCGCGCGCAGGTCCTCGAGCTCGGCCTGGCGCTTGATCGTGGCCAGCGAGAAGAACAGGAACATCGAGAACGCGAGCAGCCACGGCGACAGCGCGATCCCGGTCGCGGCGCCGCCCGCGACGATGCGCAGCGTGTAGAGCCCGGCCAGCGCGATCACGTCGGCCACCATCTTGCGCTTGATCCAGAACGAGTAGGCCAGCGTGAGCGCGAGATAGGCCGCGAGCACCGCCGCGAAGGCCCAGGGGAGCAGCGCCGCGGCGAGCGCGGCCGCGAGCGCGAGCAGCCCCGCCGAGAGCGCGAGCCCGGGCGCCATGCCGAGCGCGCCCGCGGCGAAGGGGCGCGCGCGCTTGCGCGGGTGCAGGCGGTCGGCGGGGAGGTCCACGAGGTCGTTGACCACGTAGATCGCCGAGGCCGTCAGCGAGAAGCAGAGGATCGCCAGCAGCGCGGCGGGCAGCGCGGCGGGCTCGAGCGCGGTCAGGATCGGGACCGCGATCAGCGCGTTCTTGGCCCATTGGTGCGGGCGGCAGGCGCGGATCGCCGCGCGCAGGCCGCCGCCGGCGCGCGCGCCCTCGCCCACCGTCTCGAGCCGCAGCCCGCGCGCGTGCGCCGCGCGGCGCAGCGCCGGCGACGGGCGAACGGCCAGCGCGCGGCGCGCGGCCGCCCAGACCGGCAGGTCGGCGGTGGCGTCGCCGACGTAGTCGAACCCGCCCGCGCCGTGCCGCGCGACCAGATGGCGGGCCTTGCCCTCGCGCGACAGGTTGCCCTCGGCGCCCGCGCTCCCGGTGCCGGTCACCTCGTCGAACAGGCCCAGATGCGCGGCCACCGCCTCGACCTGCCGGTGGTCGGCGGCCGAGACCAGGACCACGGGCCGGCCCTCGTCGCGCGCGGCGCGCGCCAGCGCCAGCACGGCCTCGTCGTAGGGCAGCAGCGCGGGGTCGAGCACCGCGCGGTCGGCCACCGCGCGCTTGAAGCCGGCCCGGCCCCGGGCGAGCCAGCCCGGGAACGCGGCCAGCGTCCACGGCCGCCGCGCCGCCAGGCCGAACGCCGCCTCGTGGAGCGTGTCGGTCCGGCACAGCGTGCCGTCGAGGTCGACCACCAGCGGGACGGGCGCGGCGGCGGACGCGGCGCGGTCGGGTCGCGCCGGGGCGCCGGGCGCGGTCGCGCGGCCTTCGCCGGGTGCGGGCCCGGCCGGGATCCGATGCGCGCCGGCCGGGGTCATCCGGCCCCGCGATCGGCCTGGCGATAGGCGTTGAGCACCGAGCCCAGCACGTTGGTCTGCTCGGAGATCTCGCGCTCGCAGGTGTCGAACTGGCCGTAGCGGGTGGCGCCCGCGCGCGCCACGATCAGCGCGCAGTCGGCGTTCTTGAGGAAGGCGCGGGTGTCGTCGTTCACGAGCACCGAGGGCAGGTCGAAGATCGTGACGTCGGGGCGGTAGCGCGCCTCGATCCGGTCGAGGGTGCGCACCGTCTCCTCGGCCAGCAGCATCCGCGCGGGGTCCGCCTCGGGGCCGAGCGCCATCGAGAAGGCCACGTTGTCGCCCAGCCGCATCCCCTGGTCGTCGAACGAGACCGCGCCCGACAGCACCTCGCCGATGCCCGCCTGCGGGCGGACCCCGAGCACCGCGTGGATCGAGGGGTCGCGCAGGTCGAGGTCGAAGAGCAGCGTGCGGATGTCGGGCTGCCGGCCCAGGGCCAGCGCGAGGTTGCAGGCCGTCGTCGTCTTGCCGGAGGCGGGCATCGGCGAGGTGACCGCCAGCCGCTTCCAGCCGTTCTGGCGCATCTGCAGCAGCACCTTGGTGCGCAGGATGTCGAACGGCGCGGCGGCGGCGTTGGCCGCGCGGGTGACGATGCGGTTGCGCGCCAGCGCCGCGTCGTCGAGCTCGAACGGCGCGAGCCCGCGCCACAGCGCGTCGAGGCTCTCGCCGCCGGCGCGCGGCGCGCGGGCGGAGGCGGGATGGGCCCCGCCCTCCCCGCGGGCGTTGCGCGCGGTCTCGAGCGCGGCCTGCAGTCTTTCCATGTCTCGCCTCGATCCTGTCCCGGGTCCCCCGACCCTCCCGACCCCTGTCCCGCTCCCCCGGCCGCGCCGCCCGGGCCCGCTCAGCCCAGGCCCAGCCGGTCCAGCCCCCGCTGGACGACGATGTCGAGCGGCAGGACGGCCCGGTCGACGTACCACAGCGCCGCGGGCACGCCGGCGAGCACCACGAGCGTCGCCGTCACCAGCGAGGCGCGGCGAAGGAACCTGTGGCGGCGGCTCTCCATGTAGGGGATCGCGGCGAGCGGGGTGATCCCGAACTTCGCGCGCATCTCCGCGGGCCGCCGGATCGCGCGGTTCAGCAGCTCGAGCAGCACGAACCACCCCGCCGCGAGGCCCAGGCCCGCCGCGAGCCCCATGATCGCGATCTTGGGCCGGTTCGGCCCGGTCGGCGTCGACGGCACGTTGGCGTTCTCGATGATGGTGATGCGCTGGCCCTGCGCGGTGGTCTCGATCCGCTCGCCCAGGCGCGCGCGGTTGAGGTTCTGCACCGCGGCCTCGTAGCGGGCCTGGGTGGCCGCGAAGTCGCGCTCGAGCGCCGAGAGCTGGATGCCGTTGGCCGAGGAGGCGGTGATCGCGGCCGAGAGCGCGTCGATCTCGGCGGAGGTGTCGACGATCTCCTGCTCAAGGTCGGCCAGCCGGTTGTCGATCTGCGAGAGCGTGGCGGCCAGGATCGCCGCCTCGGGCGTGGTCGCGGCCTCGCCCTCGGCGACCTCGGGCAGCCGGGCCTCGACCTGCTCGGCGACCACCGCCTCGAGCCGGTCGACCAGGCCCTGCAGCCGCACCACGCGGGGGTTGGTGTCGCTCAGCCCGGCGCGCAGCACCGCGAGCTCGGAGCGCGCGGCGATCAGCTGGGCCTCCTCGGCGGTGCGGCCGCGGCGCTCCTCCTCGGCGGCCGCGCCGCCGATCGAGCCGGTGTTCTCGTAGATGGCGACGATGTCGCGGCGCTGCGCGATCCCCGAGGACTGGTCGCGCTCGAGCCGGCTCAGCCGCTCCTGCAGCAGCGTCTGCCGGGTCAGGCGGTAGGTCTGGTCCTCGGGCAGCGCGTCGGCGTTGGCGGTCTTGAAGGCGACGATCGCGGCGCTCTGCTGGTCGATCTCGGCGCCGATCCGGCGGACCTCCTCGGTGAAGAAGTCGAGCGTGCTCTCGGCGCGCGACATCCGGAAGTCGACGTTGGCCTGCAGCACGAGGGTGACGTACTCGTTGACCACGGCCTGCGCGATGCGCCCGGTGCGCCCCTCGAACCCGATCGTCATCAGCGTCGCCTGCTCGCGGCCCGCGCTGCGGCGGACCCGGGTGGCGGTCCGCATCGCCTCGACCACCGCGTCGGGATCCATCTGCCGGATGTCCTCGAACGCGCCCACGCGGTTGGCGATGTCGATCATGTTGGCGCGCGTGAGCAGCCGCTGCTCGATGATGTCGAGCTGCTCGACCGCGTCGGTCTGCACCGTGGAGGCGACCATGTCGTCGGAGATCTGCGGCGCCTCCACCAGCAGGCGCGCGGCGGTGTAGAACGTCTCCGGCAGCTTGAGCGCGGTGATGACGCCGAGCCCCGAGCACAGGAGCACGAACAGCGCCATCACCGGCGTGCGGCGCAGCAGGAGCGCCCAGTAGAAGCGGAAGTCGATGTTCATTCGGCCGCCTCCTTGCCGTCGGAACCCGCGGCGCCGTCGCCTGCGGAGCGGGTATCGATTCGGTCGGTGAGCAGCAAGGGATCGGGCCGGGTGCGCAGGATCAGCCCGTCGTCGACGAGCTCGCGCACCGTGCCGACGCCGACCCGGTCCTGGCCCGCGCTCGCCGCGTAGACGAGCGCGAGGTCGCACAGCTTGTTGACGATCCGCGGCACGCCGCCCGCCTCCTCGAAGATCGCGGCGATCGCCTTGGGCGCGATCTCGTCGCCCACCCCGCCCGCATGCTCGAGCCGGTGGCGCACGTAGGCGCGGGTGGTGGGCAGGTCCATCGCCTCGAGGTGGTAGCTCGCCGAGACCCGCTGCGCGAACTGGCGCAGCTCGGGGCGCACGATCATGTCGCGCAGCTCGGGCTGGCCCACCAGGATCATCTGCAGGAGCTCGTCCTTGCCCGAGTTGATGTTGGTGAGCATCCTGAGCTCCTCGAGCGTCTCGAGCCCGAGGTTCTGCGCCTCGTCGATGACGAGCACGACGCGGCGCCCGGCGGCGTATTCCTCGAGCACGAAGTCCTGCAGCATCTGGAACAGCACGACGTAGTCGGCGCGCGGATCCTCGACGGGCACGTCGAGCGCGTTGAGCACCCAGCGGACCAGCGCGCCGCGGTCGCCCTGCACGTTCGACAGCAGGCCGACCGTCATGTCCTCGTCGATCTGGCGCAGCAGCGCCTGCACCAGGGTGGTCTTGCCGATGCCGACCTCGCCGGTGACGACGGTGAGCGGCGCGCGCGTCAGCAGGCCGTATTCGAGCACCGAGAAGGCGCGGAGATGCGATTTCGACCAGAACAGGAAGTCGGGATCCGGCGACAGCGTGAACGGACGCTCCCGGAAGCCGAAATGCTCGCTGTAGAGGTCGGGCTGCACGGGCGGGGCACCTATCGGCGGGGGCGGTCGGCGGCGGGCGGGGGCGTCGCGCCCCCGATATGGCAGGTCTCCGGGGGAGTTGCGACCACCCGGGCGGGGGCGGGGGCGGGGGCGCGGCCCGGACGCCGCTCCCCCGGGAACGCTCCCTAGCCGCCAGAGGTTTCGGAGCGGTGAACGCCGCGTTAGCCGCGCCGGTCGTCGGGCGAACGGGCGGGCGCCGCCGGATGCCGCGCCGGAAGGGGTCCGTTAACGGATTGGGCGATAAGGGGAACAGGAATGGGCGCCGCCCGGGCCGATTCAAGGCTTTCCGCCATTCGCCGGAAATGCTAACGAACGTTTCGGGGGGGCGTTGGCCGACGATACGGTCGCAGGAGAGTCGGCTCCCGTCCGGCATGTGATTTTACGTTCGAGGCCCGGATCGTTCCGGGGAGGTCTGTCACGATGGTCATGCAATCCACGAACCTGAAGCCCGACGAGGCCCATGGCCTGATGTCGGGTCGATCGTCGCGCGCGGCCGGCCATACCGCCTGGCGCGACCGCCCGTACCGCCGGTTCGGCAAACGCGCGGTCGAGACGGCGGCGATCGTGCTCACGGCCCCGCTGACCGCGCTGTTCATGGTCGTCATGGCGATCGTGATCGCGATGGATGGCCACAACCCCTTCTACTCGCAGCTGCGCGTCGGCCGCGACGGCCGCCACTTCCGGATGTGGAAGCTGCGCACGATGGTCCCCGACGCCGATGCCCGCCTCGCCGGCACGCTCGAGGCGGACCCGGTCGCGCGCGAGGAATGGCGCACCACCCAGAAGCTCAAGGCCGACCCCCGCGTCACCCGCGTCGGCCGGCTGCTGCGCAAGACCTCGCTCGACGAGCTGCCGCAGCTGTGGAACGTGCTCAACGGCACGATGGCGCTGGTCGGGCCGCGCCCGATGATGGTCAGCCAGAAGGACGCCTATGCGGGCCGCGCCTACTACCGGCTGCGCCCCGGCATCACCGGCCTGTGGCAGGTCTCCGAGCGCAACGAGGGCGACTTCGCGGGCCGGGTGCGCTTCGACGAGGTCTACGACCGCAACCTGTCGCCGGCGATGGACGCCTGGATCGCGGTGCGCTCGGTGGCGGTGGTGATGCGCGGCACCGGCTACTGAGGCAGTCGGGCCGGACGGCCTTCCGAATCCGGTCGCGGACTCGCACGGAACGGGAACGGGTGACGAACGGAATAGGAACGATTCGATTCATTTCGTGATCGGGGCGGGCCTGTCCCGTTAAGCATCCCTGCTGTATGCCGCCATCCAGACCGGCCATCGAGGAATGACCCCATGACGTCCACCCGCCCGCTCTCCCTCGCGATCGCCCTGATGGCCGGCCTCGGCCTGAGCGCCTGCCAGAGCGGCGAGGAGCGGGCCGAGGAATACTACCAGGCGGCCCTGGCCCTCGTGGAGGCGGACGACCGCGACCGGGCGATGGTCGAGCTGCGCAACGCGTTCGAGCTCGACGGCGGCCATCTCGAGGCGCGGCGGCTCATGGCGCGCCTGATGGCCGAGGGGGACAACCCGCGCGGCGCCTACGGGCAGTACCTCCGCGTGGCCGAGCAGTATCCCGACGACCTCGAGGCGCGGATCGCGCTGGCCGAGCTGGCCTACGACGCGCGCGACTTCGCCGAGGTCGAGCGCCACGTGGCCGAGGCCGAGCGGCTCGCCCCCGAGGATCCCCGGGTGACGGTCCTGGTCGTGGTGCGCGACTACGCCACGGCCGCGTCCGCCGACGACGCGGCCGCGCGCGCCGACGCCACGCGCCGCGCCGCGGCCCTGCTCGAGGCCGATCCCGGCAACGCGATCCTGCCCGACGTGCTCGTGGACGCGGACCTGAGCGCGGGCGACTACGCGGCGGCGCTCGGGCGGATCCGCGGCCTGCTCGAGGACGATCCCGACGACGTGATCTACAACCAGCAGCTCGTCGCCGTGCTCGCGCAGATCGGCGACGAGGACGCGCTCGAGGCGCAGCTCCTCTCGATGGTCGAGCGTTTCCCCGACGAGGTCGAGAACAAGGCGACGCTGGTCCGGTTCTACCTGTCGCTCAACAAGCTCGACCCCGCGGAGGCGTTCCTGCGCCGGCTGGCCGACGCGGCGCCCGCCGACGAATCGGGTCCGCGGATCGACCTGATCCGCTTCCTCGTGGAGGTGCGGGGCCCCGACGTGGCGCGCGCCGAGATCGAGGACGCCATCGCCGCCAGCGAGGACGACGTCCCGCTGCGGATGATCCGCGCCGGGCTCGACTTCGACGCGGGCGACCGCGCCGGCGCCGTGGCCGAGATCGAGGACGTGCTGGCCACCGCCGAGCCCTCGGCGCAGACCGACGAGATCCGCGTGGCGCTGGCCAAGATGCTGGCGGCCATGGGCAACGAGGTCGGCGCGCGCACCCGCATCGAGGAGGTGCTCGAGGCCGACCCGACCCAGCCCGAGGCGCTCAAGATGCGCGCCGCGCGCGCCATCGCCGAGGACGACACCGACGCGGCCATCGCGGACCTGCGCCAGGCAATCGACCGCAGCCCCGACGACGCCGAGGCGATGATGCTGATGGCCGACGCCTACGACCGCTCGGGCACGCCGCAGCTCGCGCGCGACTTCCTCTCGCTGGCCGTCGAGGCGTCGGGCAACGCGCCCGCCGAGACGATCCGCTACGCGCGCATCCTCGCCGCCGAGGAGCGCTACCTGCCGGCCGAGGACATCCTGCTGCCCGCGCTCCGGCTCGCGCCGGGCAACGTCGAGCTGCTGCAGGTGCTGGGGCAGGTCTACCTCGCGATGGAGGATTACGCGCGCGCCGACCAGGTCGCGGGCACGCTGCGCGAGGTCGGCACGCCGATCGCGCGCCAGGTCGCCACCGAGCTCGAGGTCGCGCGCATCGACGCGCAGACCGGGGGCGAGGAGGCGATCGGCTACCTCGAGGCGCTCGCGGGCGGCGCCGACGCGGACCTCGCGTCGCGGCTGCTGCTGCTGCGCGCGCGGATCTCCTCCGGCGACCTCGAATCCGCCGAGGCGATGGCCGAGGAAATGCTGGCCGAGGTCCCCGCCGACGACCAGCGCCGCTACGTCGTGGCCGTCACCAAGGCCGCCGCGGGCAAGCTCGACGAGGCCGAGGCGATCTACCGCGAACTGCTGGCCGAGGACCCGGGCCGCCCGGTGGTCTGGCGCGACCTGTTCCGGCTCAAGCTGCGGCAGGGCGACGAGGCCGCCGCCGAGGCCGCGCTCGAGGAGGGGCTGGCCGCGGTGCCGGGCGATCCCGAGCTGCTCTGGGGCCAGGCCTCGTTCCTCGAGCGCGACGGGCGCATCGACGAGGCGATCGCGGTCTACGAGACGCTCTACGCCGCGAACTCCGATTCGCTCCTGGTCGCCAACAACCTCGCCAGCCTGATCGCCACCTACCGCGACGACCCCGAGAGCCTCGACCGCGCCTGGGCCATCGCGCGGCGGATGCGCGACACCGACGTGGCGCCGCTGCAGGACACCTACGGCTGGATCGCGCATCGCCGCGGCGACAGCGCCGAGGCCCTGCCCTATCTCGAATCCGCGGCGGCCGGCCTGCCCGACGACCCGGTGGTGCAGTACCATCTGGGCCAGGTCTACGTCGCGCTCGACCGGCCCGCCGACGCGCTGCGCCAGATGCAGCGCGCCGTCGAGATCGCCGGGCCGGGCGACACCCGCTCGCAGATCGAGGAGGCACGCGCGCTGGTGGTGAGCCTCGCGGCCGAGGGCGCCGCGGCACCGGCCGACGCGCCCGATGTCGGAACGCCGGCCGACGCGCCCGCCACCGACGCCCCCGCCGACGGGAACTGACCCCCGGGGGGGCCGTCCGGGCCCACCCGCCGCGCGCGGGCCGGCATGTCCGGATCGTGGCGGCGTCCGGCGCTCGACGCTGTTGCGCCCCGGGCGACCCGCGACGAGGCGGGCGCCGGCAGCCGACCGGCGGCCGGGCGCGGATCGCCGAGCCGCCGGACCGGAGCCGCTTCCGATCCGCGGACCCGACGCGCGGAGCACATGACCGATACCCGGGCCCCCCGACGTCGCGCGCGCCGGGACGCGGACGGAGGCCTCCCGATGCCGAGATGCCCGGGACCGGCGGGCCGGGACGCGGGCGACACGTCCGAGCGGGGCGCAGGGCGCCCCGCGTGGCGCCCCCATGCCCGGAGGAGGCGCTCGGCACGCCGCCCCGGCACGCCCGGCGCGGTCGGGCCACCGGACGGGCCGGACGCCGTCGGTCCCCCCGATGGACCGCTCCGCGAGGGCCGGCACCGCGCAGCCGAGGGAACGCGCCGCATCATGCGGAGCGGCTTCGGGCCCCGTCGACCGCGACGGGCCAGGGGAACGGGGTCGCCCGGCCCCGCCACCACGCGGTGGAGGCTCGCGCGCGGGCCCGCCCCGGGGGACCGGACGCGGTCGGGCGCGCCGGGCCTCGGGGTCCCCGCCCGCCGGACCTCGGGGACCGGACCGGGGCGCCCGGAACGGCGGCGGCGCGCGCGCCGACCGTGACGGCGGCGATACAGGCGCGGAGAATCTCCGGCGCCCGAAACCGTTAGGGGTTCCGGCACCGTCCCCCGGGGCCGATAGCTCGGAGCCAAGGGGCGCCAGGTCCCGGCGCGTCCGCGGGCGTGCGGGGCCCGACCGGACGCCCGGCGATGGCAAGGAGCGACACGATGACGACGATTGCACGGACGATACTGGCCGCGGTGGCGGCGGCGATCCTCGCCCTGGTCGCCACGGCGGCCGCGGCGCAGCAGGACTACCGCATCCGCCCCGGCGACACGCTGTCGATCGAGGTGCTCGAGGATCCGGGCCTCAACCGGCAGGTCACGGTCCTGCCCGACGGCCGGTTCTCGTTCCCGCTCGCGGGCACGCTGACCGGCGGCGGCCAGACCATCGAGGACATCCAGGCCTCGATCGGCGCGGCCATCGGCTCGAACTTCAACGCGCCGCCCAACGTCTTCGTCGGCGTGCAGCCCGCCCCGGCCGAGCCGGTGATCCAGGCCGCGCCCCGCGCGCCCGCCGCCCCCGTCACCATCGACATCTACCTGCTGGGCGAGGTCGCGGCGCCGGGCATCCGGCCGGTCGAGCCGGGCACCACCTTCCTGCAGGCGCTGTCGCAGTCGGGCGGGCTCACGCGGTTCGCGGCCACCAAGCGCATCCAGCTGCGCCGCACCGATCCGGCCACCCGCCGCCAGCAGGTCATCACCATCAACTACAAGGCCCTGGCCGACGGCGCGACCCTGAGCCAGGACTTCCCGCTCGCCGAGGGCGACGTGATCCTGGTCCCGGAACGCCGGCTCTTCGAATAGGGGCGCGCGCATGTCCCGGCTCGTCCGAGGCGCCGCCGGCACCGCCTGCGCCGCCATCCTCGCCACAGCCCCCGGCCTGACCGGCCGGGGCGACGCCCGCGCGCAGGACGCGGGCGGCTTCCTCGCCGCGCTCACCCTGTCGCAGCAGATCTTCGCCTCCGACGACGGCGTGGGCACGCGGACCGGGTTCGGGCTGGTGGTCAGCGACGCCACGCGCAACCAGTCGATCTCGGTGGAGGCCGTGGGCGGGCTCGAATACGGGTCGGGCGACGGCGCGGCCGGCGGGTTCGACCGCCCGGCGCTGCGCGCCGACTACCTCTACGAGACGCGCAGCACTGCGATCGGGCTCGACGCGACCTATTCCTCGAGCGACGTCGACGACAGCTTCGCGGACCCGCTGACCGGGTTCCTGATCCTGGGCGACGGCACGCGCACGGCGTTCGGGCTGGGCACGACGATCGAGTTCGGCCGCGACGCGCCGTTCGGCGGCTCGTTCCTCGCGCGGCGCGACTACGTGGACTACACCGACACCGTCGACCCCCGGCTGCAGGACCAGGTCGCCGACCGGGCCGCGCTGTCGCTGGGCTTCCGGATCGACCCGCGCATCGAGGTGACGGCGGGGGCGACCTATCTCGACCTGCGCGCCGAGGGGACGGGCACCGACCGCCGCGCCTACGGGCTCAGCACCGGCGTCGCGCTCGCGGTGACGCCGGTTCTCGCGGTGAACGCCGCGGTCAACTACGACCGCACGATCACGTCGGGGCCGCTGCGCGCGCGCGAGGAGAACGCGGGCTTCGGCGCCACGCTCGGCGGCACGCTCGACCGTCCGAACGGCGCCTACACCGCGCAGGTCGCCTCGCGGGTGAGCGAGAACGGGCGCCGCGCCCGGCTCGATCTCGGCCGCAGCCTCGAGCTGCCCGACGGCGCGCTCACGCTGGGCTTGGGGCTGCAGGAATCGGCCTCGGGCGGGTTCGACCCGCTCTACCGGGCGAGCTACGTCCGGGTCCTGCCGCAGGGCCAGCTGACGGCGGCGGCCGACCAGGCCTACGTCACCGACATCGACGGCGAGGAGGCGATCAACACCAACGTCTCGCTGGGCTACGACCGCGCGCTCGGCCCGCTCGACCGGATCGGCGCGACCGTCGCGGTGCAGGACAGCGACGTGCTCACCGGCACCGGGCTCGACGCGCGGCGCGCGGTGTTCGGGGTGAACTACAGCCGCGCGCTGACGCAGGACTGGGCGCTGACGGCCGGCGCGGTCCACGAGCGGACTTCCGGCGAAGGCCGCGCCTCCGACAGCGAGAGCGAGGTGTTCCTGGGCATCGAGCGCACCTTCGAATGGCGCCGGTGACGCGCGCGGCCGCGGCCCGCGGCCGGCGCCCCCTCCCGGCCCGATGGCCCGGCTGAGCCGGGCGGAGCGCGGCCTCGCGGCGACGATCCTGGCCTACGCGGCGATCGAGGCGGCGCTCTGGCTCGCCGATCGCGGCCTCGCGGGGCCGCCCCGCCTGCGCCAGCTGGCCTACGATTACGGCGGCTTCTGGCCGGGCCTGCTGGGCTCGTGGCGGCCGAACTATCCCGGCCAGGCCTGGGCGATGTTCGTCACCTACGGCCTGCTGCATGCCGGGCCGGTGCACCTCGCGGTCAACATGGTCACGCTGTGGTCGCTCGGGCGCGCGGCGATCGAGCGGGTCGGCGGGCCGGGGATGGCCTGGCTCTACCTCGCCTCGATGCTGGGCGGCGGCGTGGGGTTCGGGCTCCTGGCGCCGGACCTGCGCCCGATGGTGGGCGCGTCGGGCGCGCTGTTCGGGCTGGTGGGCGGGCTCCTGGCCTGGACCTATGTCGACCGGTTCACCTTCCGCGAGCGGATGTGGCCCGTCGCGCGCGCGGTGCTGGTGCTGATCGGTCTCAACGTGGTGCTCTGGTGGGCGATGGACGGGCAGCTCGCCTGGCAGACCCATCTGGGCGGCTTCGTGGCGGGCTGGATCGCGGCGCTGCTGATCGATCCGCGGCCCCGGGAGCCCGAGGGCGGACCGGAACCCGCGGCGGGACCGGGGCGCGACGCTGACGCCTGACGTCGGCGGAGACGGCGGCGCGGCCCTTGCCCCGGGCGCCCGAACGCCTATCGGTGCGGCTCGCCGCGCGCGCGCGGGACCATCGGCGGAGGCGCGACGGATGCCCATCATCACGGCCCCCCCGGCCCTGCCCGCCCGCGGCACGGCGCGGCCGCGATGATCGCCCGGGCGAGGGCCCTGCTGTCGGGCGACGCGCTGCGCGCGCGCGCGCTGCGCGGGACGGCGTTCACGGTGGCGGGCTTCGGCGGCTCGAACGTGCTGCGGCTCGCGTCCAACCTGATCCTGACCCGCCTGCTCTTCCCCGAGGCGTTCGGGCTGATGGCGCTGGTGCAGGTCGTGCTCGTGGGCCTCGCGATGTTCTCGGATACCGGGGTCAACATGTCGATCCTGCAGAACCCGCGCGGGCTCGAACCCGCGTTCCTGCGGACCGCCTTCAGCGTGCAGGTCGCGCGCGGCCTGCTGCTCTGGGCCGTCGCCTGCGCGCTCGCCCTGCCCTTCGCGGCGTTCTACGAGCAGCCGCTCCTGGCGTGGATGCTGCCGGTGATGGGGCTGACGGCGGTGATCGACGGGCTGGCCTCGATGAAGCTCCACACCGCCAATCGCGGGCTGCTGCTCGGACGGATCACCGCGATCGACCTCGCCGCGCAGGTGTTCTCGATCGCGGCCACGGTCGGGCTGGCGATCGTGCTGCAATCGGTCTGGGCGCTGGTGATCGGCGCGGTGCTGGGATCGGCGTGCAAGGCGGCGCTGTCGCACGTGGCGATGCCCGGGCCCCGCGACCGGCTGGGCTGGGACCGCTCGGCGGCGGGCGAGCTGTTCGGCTTCGGCAAGTGGATCTTCGTGGGCTCGGTCGCGGGGTTCCTCATCGGCAGCGCCGACCGCGCGATCCTCGGCCGGTTCGTCGCGATCGGGACGCTGGGCATCTTCAACATCGGCTACTTCCTGGCGACCGTCCCGTCGATGCTGTCGAACCAGATCTCGCGCCGCATCCTGATCCCGGTCTTCGTGACCCTCGTGGACGACCCGCCCGACGTCGCGCGCCGCAAGCTGCGCCGGGCGCGCGCGCCGGTGGTCGGCGGGCTGGTCGCGCTGAGCCTGTGCATCGCGGTCGTGGGCGAGCGCGCGATCGGGCTGCTCTACGAGCCGCAATACGCGCTGGCCGGCCCGATCCTGGTCCTGCTCGCGCTGTCGGGCGCGCTGCCGATCGTCACCGGCGCCTACGGCTCGATGCTGCTCGCGCAGGGCCGGTCGCGCGAGTTCACGCTCTACATCTGCACGCTGGCGGCGGTGAAGACGGCGCTCCTTCTCTACGGGGTGAGCCAGTTCGGGATCGTGGGGGCGCTGGCGGCGCCGGGGCTCGCGGCGCTGCTGACCTACCCGCTGGGCGCGCGGCTGGCGGCGCGGCACGGCGGGTGGGACCCGGCGCTCGACGCGGCGTTCCTCGCGGTGATCGCGGCGGGCGCGGCGCTGGCGCTGTGGGTCAATCCGGGCGCGCTCGCGGCGGTGCTGGCGGCGGGCTGAAGGCTACTTGTACTCGATGAGGCGGGTCCGCGCGCGCGTGGCGCGGCGCCAGGCCCAGGTGAGCGCGCCCTGCGCCTCCGCGAGCTTGCCCAGCACGAGGAACGCCGCGCGCCGCCAGGGCATGCCCCGCCCGCGCAGCCGGAGCACCTGCGCGGGCCAGGCCAGCAGCAGGAGCGCCGACCAGGGCGTGATCGCGAGCCCCGCCAGCGCGAGCGCCGGCAGCGCGAGCCCCCAGGCCAGCGCGCGGCCGAGCTCGGCCACGTTGTGGCGCTCGGGCGCGCGCCCGTGCATCGCCGCGCCCTGCGCGTAGGCGTAGCCCGCGCGGCGCGCGCGCTGCCACCACTGGCCGAAGCGCGTCATCGCCGCGTCGTGCCAGGCCATCTCCGCGTCGAGCCGCCAGATCTCCCACCCGGCCGCGCGCAGCCGCAGGCAGAGTTCGGGCTCCTCGCCCGCGATGAGCGCGGGATCGAAGCCGCCCGCCTCGAGGAGCGGCGCGGCGCGCATCATCGCGATCCCGCCGCAGGCCCGGGCCGGACCCACGGGCGTGTCCCACTCGGCGTCGATCATCGCGTTCCAGGGCGAGGCCTCGGGGCGGCGCTCGCGCAGGCGTCCGCAGGCGACGGCGGCGCGGGGCGCGGCGTCGAGGAAGGCGCGCGCGGCGGCGATCCAGCCGGGCCGCATCTCGCAGTCGGCGTCGACGAACTGCACGTAGCGGGGCGGCGCGGCGCCGTCCGCCGTCAGCCGCGCGAGCCCCGCGTTGCGCGCCCGCGCCGCGGTGAAGGGCCGGTCCATGTCGAGCGCCACGACCTCCGCGCCCGCGGCGCGCGCGGCCGCCGCCGAGCCGTCGGTGGAGCCGCTGTCGACGTAGACCACGCGGTCCGCGCGGCCGCGCAGCGAGGCGAGGCAGGCCAGGAGCCGCGCGCCCTCGTTGCGCCCGATGGCGACCGCGGCGACGCCGGCGGCCGCCCCGGGAGCGTCCTCCGTCACCGGCGCACGGCCCGGCGGGCGGGGGCCGCCGCGGGGGTCTCGCGGACGATCCGCCCGGCCTGCCGCGTATAGGCCGTGACGGGGCCGTCGGGCGCCGCGGGGGCGTCGGGCGCGACGGGGGCGCCGGACAGGGCGGGGCGGGGGCGCGCGTAGCCCACGCGCGCGGGCGCCGGGTCCGCCGTCGCCGCCCCGGTCTCGGCCGCGGCCTCGCGCGCGTGCTCGAGCCGGCCCCACAGCGCGCCGGCGAGGAGCCAGGTCAGCGGCGTCAGGCTCGCATTGGGCAGCATGTCGATCAGGTTGGCCGCGAGGATGAGCGCGAGCACGGCCGTCTCGCGCCCGACCCCCAGGGTCCGCGACCGCCAGAGCACCAGGAGGACCGGACCCGCCAGGAATCCGAACTGCCCGAGATACCCGACCCAGCCGCCGATGCCGATCAGGATGACCCAGTAGCCGTCGGTCACGGAGACGTCCTCGCCGGTCTCCGCGTCGAAGACGCGCGAGCGCCCCCAGCCGCCCCAGCCGAAGACCGGCCGCTCGCTCGCCTTCTCGAGCAGGGTCTCCTCGTGGTCGAAGCGGAACTGCAGCGATCCGGCGCGCTCCTCGCTGACGCTCGCGGCGGCCGACACGATCGCGTCGATCGGAACCAGGTCCGCGCCGCGCAGGATCGGGAAGGTAAGGAAGATCGCGGCCACCCCGGCCGCCACGATCATCTGCACGCGGATCGACGCGAACAGCACGACGGGCACGAGCGCCATGGCGATCGCCAGCGCGCCGAGCGAGTTCGACAGCAGCAGCACCATCATCAGCCACCCGGCGGCCAGCATCCAGGCCGTGCGCCGGCCCGGATCGGCCCGCGACAGGCCGGCGGCCGCCAGCGCCGCCATGCAGAACACCATCGCCAGCATGAGCCCGTGGCTGAGGAACACGAGCGGCCGGAACCCGCCGGCCCGGACGTGCTGACGCCAGTCGTGGGGGAAGAAGCCGTAGACCCAGTTGTTCATCTGCGGCGAGAGGCGGATCTCGACCAGCGCGAAGAGCGAGTAGCCGAGGGCCGCGACGCACAGCGCGGCGAGGACCAGGCGGTGGCCGTCCGGGCCGCCCAGGTACTTGCGCGCCAGGAGCGCCGGCAGCAGCGCCATGATCAGCGAGAGGATCGCGGAGAGCGCGTCGTAGAGGCGCAGGCCGGGGACGACGCGAGGACCGTAGAACAGGTTGTCCCCGTTGGTCGCGATCGTGGCGAAGGCGCCCGCCACGAGGATCGCGAGCAGCAACCGGGCGAGCGGCGAGGCCGGAAGGAAGCCCGGCCGGACCGCCGCGTCGCCCGGCCGCGAGGCCATCGCCGCGCAGAACACGAGCGCCGCCAGCGCGGGGATCGACCGCTTGTCGAGCGCGGGCAGGAGCGGCAGGTCGATCTCCGTCCCCTCCGGCAGGAGCAGGAAGCCGCCCAGGATCGTCGCCAGCAGCGCCAGCGGCTTGCGCAGGTTCGCGAACAGGGCGGCGGCCGCGACGGGCCAGGCGAAGATGGCGAGGAGGGGCGGTATCATCGATCCGGTCGGGCGCTCGGGGGCAGGACGGGCCGGGGTCCGGACGCGGATCCCGATCGTGGCGGCGGCTCCGTCCCGATACCACCGCCCGGCCCGGTGTCGAGCGCACGCTGCCCGATCGGCGTTAACACTTCGTGAACCGCTCGTGGCGACTTTCATGGGCGATCACGCCGCCACGTACTCCCCGAGCCCCGTCCCTGCCGCCCCCCCCGGGGGCCGCGGGAGCGGGGCTTCTCGGCGGGCCGGCGCGATGCTCGACGGCAACGGGAACACGAAGGACGCCAGGACATGAAAGACAACTTCGACGGTTTCGCGGGCGGCCTCGAGAGCCCCGCCACCCATCTCCTCGCCGCGGCGCCGAGCGACGGGACCGACCTCGCCCATGCCAGCCGGGCGATCAACGTGGCGGGCGCGGGCGCGGTCCGGGTCACCACGGTGGGCGGCACGACCGGGACGGTCTACGTCGCGGCCGGCATCCCGTTCCCGGTCCGCGCGACGCGGATCTGGGCGACCGGGACCACGGCCACGGGCATCGTGGTGCTGTACTGATGACCGCGATCTCCCTCGGCATCGGGATCGGCGGCTGCTTCCACGTCGCGACGGGGAACATCGCGATCCCCGACATCCCCCTCCCGACCGCGCCGGAGGCCTTCGCCGGATCCGGCTGGACGCTCGAGGATGCGGGGACCGGGGGCGCGCTGCGGCTGCGCGTCGTGACGCGGCCCGCCGACGGCGGCGCGCCGATCACCGGCCTGCAGCACCGGATCGGCGACGGACCCTGGACCGCGACCGGGCCGCTCGACGCGCAGGACCGCGCGACCCTCGCCGGCCTGCAGGACGGCACGGCCGTCACGGTCCGCCTGCGGGCGGTGAACGCCATCGGGCCGGGCGCCGCCTCGGCCCCCAAGACCGCGACCCCGAGCGCCCCGGTCGCCCAGCCCACGATCGCCGTCACGCAGCCGCCCGCGCTGCCGCGGATCGTCGAGGGCCAGCGTCCCGCCGACCTCGCGATCGCGCCCGGCGCGGCCACCCGCGACCCCGCGGGCTCGCCGCAGCCGACCGCGACGCGCGAGCTCAAGCGCGGGGCGGGGACGTTCGCCTCGGCGACGAACTGGATCAGCGGCGCGGCCGCGGCGGGCGAGACCGTCCAGCTGCGCATCCGGTGGGAGCTGCCGGGCGCGGCGACGGTCTGGTCCGACGTCGTCGCGACCCAGGTCGAAGCCGCGGTGGCGCCGGTGGCGCTCGCCGTCGTGGCCTCCGCCGACGGGACCGCCACCATCGAGGGCTGGGACGGGTCCCGGCCGGGCAGCGTGGCGTTCGACGGCGAGCCCTACCGCGGGACGCATGCCCTGCCCGCGTTCGGCGCGGCGCGGCTGGTCCACGACCCCGCGCGCCGGCTCGCGCCCGAGGCGCCCGCGGGGGCGACGGTGGGCGACACGCTCGTCGCCCGGCCCACGCTCGTGTTCCACGACGGCGACGACGCCGCGCCGGTGCGCACGGTCGCGTGGCGCGGCGCGTCGGGGCCGGTCCCCGGAGCCGTCTCGGACGCCTTCGCGCCGGACGCGGCGGGCAGCTACCTCGCGCGCGAGACCTTCACCGGCCCGCGTGGCACGCTGGTGGTGGACGGCCTGCCGGTGACGGTCGCGGCGGCCCCGGTCGGCGCCGCCGCCCCGACCGTGTCGGGATCGACCGTGACGGCCGAGGGCGCCGCCCCCGCCGCACCCACCCCTTCCGCGCCGGTGCTGTCCGGCGCCGTCCTGACCGTCGAATAGGAG
The DNA here is from genome assembly GCA_963729425.1 of uncultured Alphaproteobacteria bacterium. Lineage (GTDB taxonomy): Bacteria > Pseudomonadota > Alphaproteobacteria > Rhodobacterales > Rhodobacteraceae > Jannaschia. The sequence goes on from CAVSOF010000002.1 coordinate 28,679, forward strand.
CGCTCCCATGCCCGACTACATCGCCACCCGAAACGGCGTCCGCACCCTGCTCGCCGCCACCGCCGGGACCGACCTCGCGACGCTCCTGCCCGTGGGCAAGGGCTACGTGCTGCAGCGGATCGGCGCCCTGTCGCCCGCCTCCGCGAGCTTCGACGTGACGGCCGACGCCGCGCCGGCCAACATCGCCCCGCCCACCATCACGGGGGTCTCGAACCCGCCGAAGGTGGGCGAGACGATGACGGCCGCGAACGGCACCTGGTCGGGCACCGCGCCGATCGCCTACGCGCGCCAGTGGACGCGCGACGGCGCGCCCGTCGGCAGCGGCGGCCCCAGCTTCACCCTCGGCCAGAGCGACCTCGGCGCGATGATGGGCCTGACCGTGACCGCCTCGAACGGCACGGCGCCGGACGGGGTGGCGAGCGCCGCGCCCATGGCGGCGGTAGTGGCGGCGGGCGGCGGGAGCGGCGGGAGCGGCGGGGCGACGAACCCGCTGCCGCTCATGGACCCGAACGCTCCGGGCTGGACCGCGAGCGCAAACGTCGCGCCGCAGGCGAACGGCGACCTCCTCATCGACCACTCCGCCACGGCCACCGAGATCACCGTGCCCGCCGACGGGCTGACGCCGAACACGGGCTACGCCACCACGTTCACCATGAGGACGACGACCGCCAACCGGGGGCTGGCCCTGTCCATCAGCGACGGCGCGGGCGGGTACCAGCAGCTCACCGTCAAGGATTCGGGCAACACGGTGGACGCCTTCTTCGACGTGACCGCATCGTTCACCACCCCGGCCGTCACCGCGGGCCGCACGTTCAGGCTCTTCCTCGCCCGCAGCGGCACCGACCGCTTCATTACCTTCCGCTCCATCGTTACGGTGCCCGCATGACGCTCCGCCTCGCCTCCACCGCCCTCGACGGGCAGACCGTGACGCTGACCGCGATGCAGGAGGGCGTGACCGCGGGGCCGTTCACGATCCAGGCCTGGGGCCGGCCCATGGGCTCGGGCGGCGGCACCGGGCCCGGCCCGACCGGCGACGCCACCGTCACCGTCGAGGTCACGCGGTCCGCGCTCCGCACCGCGCCGGAGGGCGTGTTCTTCAAGGCCGTGGATTGGACCGGCTTCGACACCGTGAAGGGCGACGTGGCCAACTTCGACAATCGGCAGATGGACCTGATCCACATCTGGTCCTTCGGCGACCCGGGATCGTCTCATCAGGTGCCCGAGAAGCTGCTGCCGGAATGGCGCGACGCGAACACCGCGCGGGGGCCGTTCGCGAGCCACGTCTACGAGGGCGCGGGCGACCATGCCTGGCAGCTCACCGTGATCGAGCCGTCCACCGGGCGCGTCGCCACCGCCTCGGGCACCATCGACGTGGCCGACCCGGACGTGACCTTCGCGGGCACGGCCACGGCCTACGTCTCGCCGTCGGGCGACTTCGCGAACTGTCCCGCCTCGGTGCCGCCGTCGCAGCGGCTGGTCTCGCTCGACGCCGCCAAGAGCGCCGTGTCGAAGGGACCGCGCGGACGCGTGATGTTCGCGCGGGGCGAGGACTTCATCGTCGGGAGCGGCGTTCCGGGCGTGAGCAGCTTGAGCGTCGGCGGCGATTACGGGGCGATCCATTTCGTCGCCGGGCCGGGCACGGGCACGCGGCCCCGTCTGGTTCTGCATCCCGATGCGGCCACGACCTCCAACTCCCGCATCGCCACGGTCAACTGGGATTTCCGCGGCGGCGAATACGTCGTCAGCGGCCTTCACCACCAAGGACCGTGGGACAGCACCACCGAGAGCGGCGGGCAGGCGGGCGGCTATTCGATCCGGGGGCAAGGGCTCAAGCTGTTCAACCAATGCAGCTTCGACGGGGTGAACCCGGTGGGCTGTCTGGAGAACGAGACCGACCCCGACACCGGCGGCACCCGCGATGCGTCGATGCCGAAAGCCGAGGCCCAGCGGATCAACCATTCGCGGTCGAGCCTCATCATGAACGGCGTCGTGGGCCGCAACGGAAACAACTACGCGCTCTTCGGCACGGGACAGGGCCAGTACGCCGTCCTCGGCACGCAGCTCGCCCACGAGTCCGACGCGCGGTCGGGCGGCACCTATCGCCTGACGGGGGATGGCGGGGCGCACCCGCCGGCGAACCATTCCGGGTCCGTCCGCATCGAGAGCAACTGGCCGACGGACATGGTGGTGGACGGCGCGGACATGTTCAGCCGATGCGGCTGGTTCCGCAACCTCTCGCAGTTCCGCACGATCCAGCCGTGCCTCCGGTTCAACACCAACTCGGTGGACGATCAGTTCATCAACATCCAGCGTTCGTCCTTCGAGGGCGGCGGCTCGATGGTGGTCATTTCCCGGCAGAACACGGGCGAGAAGCTGACGGTCACGCCCGCGTTGATCGAGCACTGCGCCTTCACCCCGTCGCACATGACGGCACACGGGATCGACCTGATGGGCGGCTGCGCGGCGATCCGCTCGGTCCTCGTCAACGTGCCTGACGTGCCGTTCATCACCGAGGACTTCTCGTTCCGACGGTTCGTCAACGCCCGCTACACGAGCAGCAACGGGGCCTATCCCGAGGTCTACCTCCCCAAGCTGGAGGTCACGGGATGCACGCTCATCGACCATTGCAGCCCGGCCAACCGCACGAGGCGGGGCGTCGAGCTGCTGTCGCTCACCGATCCGCGCAGCCCGGACGACAACCCCTATCCGCGCGGCCCGGTGGTCTACGAGAACAACATCGTCCACACGCCCAACATCGCGGACCCGAACGGCCTGTCCGGCTTCGACGAGGCCAGCACGCAGAGCGGCCCGCTGGACGACACGCCGCTCTGGACGCCGAGGGAGATCTTCGGCCCCATCGTCTCCTACCTCGAATACAAGGGCAACTTCCCCGCCCGCTTCCACCGGGGCGACACGATCACCCTGCCGCATCCGCCGGGCACGGACGCCTCGACCTTCACCGCGCCCGGCGCTCCGAACCCGAAGTCGTGGCTGCCCTATGGACCGATCTCGCAGGTCGAGCACCTGCCGGACGGCATCCGCATCACCAACGTCTCGCCCTCGCGGGACAAGGAGGCGGGCGAGGAGTTCATTCTCGAGCTGGACCTGGGCGACAACCCCGCGCGCTACCCGCAATACGCCTCCCCGCCGGACAGCGTGTGGAGCGGGCGCCCGCTGGCGGGATCCTCCGCGATCGGGGCGGCCTCCACCGACGACGTGCCCTACGAGGACCTGCGGATGCGGGTGCGCCCCGTCCACCCCTCCGTGGGAGCCGTGGAGCCCTGAGGCCGGGTCGAGGGGGCGGCCCGCGCGGGCCGCCCTCCGCCGCGCGTCAGCCCCGCGCCTCCTCCAGCCAGGCCTGCACCATCAGCACGCACCAGAGCTGCGCGCCCCAGTTGAAGCGGCCCGAAAGGTGCTCGCGCCACATCGCGGCGATCGTGGCCGGATCGAAGTTGCCCTCCCGCGCCAGCCGCGCGGGATCGAGCAGGTCGCCCGCCCAGTCGCGCAGCCCGCCGCGCAGCCACAGCCCGATCGGCACCTCGAACCCCATCTTCGGCCGCTCGATGAGCGCGCGCGGCACGTGGCGGTAGAGCACGTGGCGCAGCGCCCACTTGCTCTCGGCCCCGCGCAGCTTCTGGTCCGGGGGCAGGCCCCAGGCGAACTCGGCCACCCGGTGGTCGAGGAGCGGCGCGCGGCTCTCGAGCGCCACCGCCATCGTCGCGCGGTCGACCTTGGCCAGGATGTCGTCGGTCATGTAGGTCAGCATGTCGAGCTGCATCATCCGCTCGACCGCGCCCAGCTCCCCGCGCGGCGGCAGCCCGTCCGCGAGGCGCGAGGGCGGCGGCGCGGCGCCCGGCACCGCGGCCTCCGGGTAGCGCCAGACCGAGACCATCGCGCGGTGCAGCGCCTCGAGCCCCGGCTGGCCTGCGAAGCCCGCGAGCCGGTGCAGCCGCTGGCCGACGGGCTCCTTGCCCTGCGGCGTCGGCACCAGCCGCGACAGCGCCGCGCTCAGCGCGCCCGCGGGCACCGCGCGCAGCGCGCCCGCGCCGAGCCGCCGCAGTCCCGCAGGCACCCCGCGCAGCCGCGCGTCGAGCCGCGCCCCGTGGCCGTAGCGGTCGTAGCCGCCGAACAGCTCGTCGCCCCCGTCCCCCGACAGCGCCACCGTGACGTGCTCGCGCGCCAGCCGGGCTACGAGGTAGGTCGGGATCTGCGAGCTGTCGGCGAAGGGCTCGTCGTAGATCCGCGGCAGCTGCGGGACCACGTCGAGGAGGTCGGCGTCCGAGACGTGGAGGTCGGTGTGGCGCGTGCCCAGATGCGCGGCCACCGCGCGCGCGTACTCGGCCTCGTCGTAGCGCGCCTCCGCGAAGCCGATCGAGAAGGTGTGCACGGGCCGCGACGCGCGCGCCTGCATCAGCGCGACCACGGCCGAGCTGTCGACGCCGCCCGACAGGAACGCGCCGAGCGGCACGTCCGCCATCGTCTGCCCCTCCACCGCGTCGCCGAGCAGCGTCTCGAGCGCGTCGAGCACCTCGCCGTCGGGGCGGCGCGGGGGCTTGGGCGCCGCCGAGAGCGCGGCCGCGTCCCAGTAGGTCGCGCGCGCGGTCTCGCGGGTGGCGGGGTCGATGCGCACCACCTCGCCCGCGCGGACCTTGCCCAGCCCCGCGTAGATCGCGCGGTCCTCGCCCACGTTGCCGTGGCGCAGCACCTCGAGGAGCGCGGAGCGGTCGAGCGCGCCCTCGAAGCGCGGATGCGCGCGCAGGGCCTTGAGTTCGGAGCCGAACAGCATCGCGGCGCCCTCGCCCGCCCCCTGCCATCCGAAGTAGAGTGGCTTCTCCCCGAACCGGTCGCGCGCCAGCGCCAGCGTGCGCGCCTCGCGGTCCCAAAGCCCGAGCGCGAACATGCCTACGGCGTGCCCCAGCGTCGCCTCGAGCCCCCAGAGCGCGATCCCCGCGAGCAGCGTCTCGGTGTCCGAGCCGCCGCGCCAGTCGGGGCCGCGCCCGGTCGCGTCGATCCGCGCGCGCAGCGCGGCGTGGTTGTAGATCTCGCCGTTGTAGGTGAGCACGTGGCGGCCGCAGGCGGAGACCATCGGCTGGTGGCCCGCCTCCGACAGCTCCACGATCGCGAGCCGCAGATGGCCGAGCGCCACGCCCGCCTCCGCGTCGACCCAGTGCCCGCGCCCGTCCGGCCCGCGATGCGCGATCGCCGCCATCATCGCCTCGACGGTGCGCTCGGGGTCGGGCCCCGCGCCGGGCCGCCAGAGATATCCCGCGATCCCGCACATCAGCCGCGCCCTCCCGCGGGGGCGGGGGCGGGCGGGGCGTGGCGACCGGCCTCGGCGGGACGGTCGGCGGAACGGTCGGCGGGGGCGGCGGCGGGGCCGGGCGGGGCGTGACGACCGGCCGGCGGGACGGTCGGCGGGCGAGCGGGCCGACGGGCCGGGGTCCGGCCCTTCCCGGCCGCCCGGCGCGGCGGATCCGGCGGACGCCATCAGCGGCGCGGGGCGCGGATCCGTCCCCAGATCGCCCGCGAAGAGCCGCGCGAGCCGCGCCGCCTCGACGCGCGCGTCGAATTCCGCCTCGACCACCGCGCGCCCGGCGCGGCCGAGCCGGGGCCCGAGCGCGGGGTCGTCGGCCAGCCGCCCGATCGCGGCCGCGAGCCCCTCCGCGTCGCCCGCATGCACCAGGAGCCCCGACACGCCGTCCTCGACCAGCTCGCCCACGCCCGCGACCCGCGTGGCGATCACCGGGCGGCGCGCGGCCAGCGCCTCCATCAGCACCACCGGCAGCCCCTCGGCGAAGCTCGGCAGGACCAGCGCGTCGGCGCGCGCCAGCGCCTCGGCCACGCCCGCCTGGCTGCGGTAGCCCAGGAACGCCACCGCGGGGCCGAGCGGCGCGGCCAGCGCCTCGAGATGCGCGCGGTCGTCGCCGTCGCCCACCAGCGTCAGCGTCAGGCCCGGCCGGCCCTCGCGCGCGGCCGCGAACGCCTCCAGGAGCACGCGCACGCCCTTGATCGCCGTCAGCCGGCCCACGAAGAGCAGCCGCAGCGCGCCGTCCGGGGCGCCGCGCGCGTCCGCGTCGTGGCCGGCCCCGTCCGGGGAGCCGTCCGCGTCGGGCCGCGCCTGCGCCCCGCCCGCCGGGTCTCCCGGTCCGCGATCCGACCCATGCCCGTCCGGAGCGGCCCCGTCGCGCGGCCCCGCCCCCGCCGCGCCGTAGCGGCCGGGCTCGACGCCGCAATGCACGATCCGCAGCCGGCCCCAATGCGCGGGGTCCGAGAACAGCATCGCCTGCGCGCGCGCGAAGTGGCTGATGCAGGCGACGAAGGCGGCGCGCGCGGTCTTCTCGGCCAGGTGCCAGCTGCGCGGCTCGTAGAGCTCGGCCGGCCCGTGCAGCGTGTAGCTGTAGGGGATGCCCGCGAGATGCGCGGCGAGCATCGCGACGCTGGCCGATGGGTCGGCGAAGTGGTTGTGCAGGTGCCCCGCGCCCCGGTCGGCGAGGTGGCGCGCGAGCAGCACGGCCTCCGCGAGATACGCCGCCTGCCGCGCGGCCCCGGCGAGGCCCGGCCGCGCCGTGCGCCAGGCCAGCGCCACCGCGGAGGCGAGCCGTCCGGGCCGGGCCAGCGCCGTGCCGGCCGCGCGCAGCGCGAAGCCCGGCGAACGCGCCGCGTCGAGCACGTAGAAGGTCGCGGCCGCCTCCGCGCGCTCCTCGGGCCCGATCAGGTGGTCCTCGCCGGGCCGTCGGATCGAGCAGGTCTCCACCCGCGCGCCCAGCGAGCGCAGCCCCTCGACCTCGCGCAGCACGAAGGTGTGCGAGGCCGCGGGGTAGAGCGAGGTCAGGTAGGCCAGGCGGGGGAGGGTCGGGGCGGCGATGGCGGGATCCGATCGTGGCGGCGGGGCGCGGGAGGGGGTCGGGACGCGGCGGGGTCGGCGGAGGTCGGGGACGGGACGGATGGCGGGGCCGGAACGCGTCGGGGGCGGGCGCGGGGGCGAACGTGGGGCGGGGGGCGAACGTGGGGCGGGGGTCGGGCGGGCGGGCCCGGAATCGGCGGCCCCCTCCTCGCCCGGGACGGGGCGGCGCGTCCAGTCGCCGCGCGCCTCACGCGTCCACGGCGCGCGGCGCGGCCCGCAGCCGGTCGAGCATGCGGAACACCTCGTCCGGATCGACCCGGAACCCGTCCGGCGCGGGCCTGCCCACGACGGTGCCGTAGCGCATCCCCAGGACCCGGGCCCATTCGTTGTGCGCGTTGTAGAACCGGTCGGGCGGCTGGAGGATGCAGATCGACCCGCCCTCGGCCAGCGCGTAGGTCGCGTGACAGGCCTGGCTGCCCTCGATGGAGACGATCGTCTCGGCGTCGAGCAGCGTCTGGATCAGCCGCTCGGCCCCGCCCTCGGGCGTCACGACGCGGATCCCCGCCGCCGCCATCGCCGCCTCGAAGGCCTCCCGGTCGGCCATGTCCCGCCCCGCCCCGCCGGGCCCGCGCGCGAGGTAGACGATGCCGCCCCTCCCCGGCCCCGCCCGCGACGCCCGAAGCCGCGCGCGCAGCGACCGGATGCGCGCGACCTTGTCGCGGTTGTAGCCGAGCTCGCGGTAGAGCGTCAGGTCGGCCACGCGCGCATGGGCCACCTCGCGCCAGTTCTGCCCGAACGCCGCCGCGTAGCCGTGCCGGTCGGGCCAGTCGCGCAGCACCATCGACCGCGCGGCGGGATCGCCCCGGAACGCCTCGCGCATCGGGCAGTCGTCGCCCAGCCAGTGGCCGAAGTAGAACAGACCCTGCATCGTGTTCGTCAGCCGGACGGTGCCCAGCTCCTCGGGCGGGCGCAGGAGCGGCGGCGGGCCCGCGGGCGGGGCGACGCGGTAGGCCTGCCGCTCGGTCAGCACGTGCGTGCCCAGGATCGTGGCCGCGCCGACGGGATGCACGGTCATCGGCTCCTCGGCGAAGGCGGTCGTGTCGAGCCTGGCGCGCTCGTCGGCGAGGCTGCGGCCGAACCCGCAGGCCGTGACCCGGTCGAGCTGTCCCGGCTCGTAGAGGCCGGGGAGGCAGCCGATCGTCTCCGGCGCGGGGCCGGGCCGCGCGGGGGGGATGTCGCGGTAGGGCCAGCGGCCGAGCCGCGCGGCGGCCTCGAGCCCGGCCATCCGCCCCGCGAGCCGCGCCCGGTGCAGGAGGCTCATCGCGCGCGCCCCGCCCCGCGGTCGGCGCGGATGCGGGCCGGGACGCGCGGGACGTCGGGCAGGGTCAGGCCGGACAGGGCGTGCGGAAACGGGGACGGGACGTCGGGGGCGGGACCGCCGCGCGGGGTCGGGGCGGGCGGGAGCGGGCGGGTCGGGGAAGGGCCGGTCGCGGCGCGCGGCGGGGCCGGTCGCGGGCGCGCGGGGCCGGGCGGGACGGGGCCGCACGCGGTCGGGGCGGGCTGGGTGGAGACGAGCGCGGTCGGGACGGATGGGACCGGGGCGGCGGCGGGACCGCCGCGCGGGCGCGGGGACGTCGCCGCCGCGGCGCGCTCCGGGCGCGCCGTCACGCGCCCTCCGGCCGCCACAGATGCGCGCGCTCGGCCTCGATCTGCGCCACCGCGCGGGCCTTGCCCAGCCGCAGCGCGCGGCGCTGGTAGTCGCGCACGAAGGCCACCAGCGCCGCGTCCCCGTGCCGCTCCGCGCCCCGCGCCATCGCCCCGAAATAGCCCCTGAGCATCGCCAGCCCGCCGGTCAGGTAGGGCCGCTGCCGCGCGCGGTTGACCGCCGAGGCCACCATGAAGGCGGGGCCGGTTCCCATGTACCACTGCCCGAACCCGTGGCGCGCGCGCCCGGTGTGGATGCCGGTCTGGCTCGAGCCCATCGGGCGCAGGTGCTCGAAGCGCAGCGCGGGATCGTCCCAGCTCGCGGGCGCCCAGCCGCGCATCCGCGCCGCGTGGCAGTCGATCCCGTCCCACATCACCTCGCGCACGAAGCCGCCGATCTGGCGGAAGCAGCGCACGTCGTAGAACTTGGTCATCCCGAGCGACATCTCGTCGCCGATCCCCTCGCTCACGAGCGCGCCCGAAGGGTCGCGGAAATAGGCCTTGCCCGAGCAGGTCCCGGTGCGCGGGCGCGCCTCCATCCGGTCCATCAGCCCCGCGAAGTAGCCCTCCGGCAGGTCGAGGTCGAGGTCGAGCTTGCACAGGTAGGCATGGGCGTCGAGGTCGACGCGCCCGAGCCCGAAGTAGAACGCCTCGATCACGCCGGGGCCCACGGCGCGCGCGCCGCGGTCGGGCTTGGCCGCCACCTCGATCCAGTCGTGCGCGGCGGCGTATTCGGCGAGGATCGCGGGCGTGGCGTCGGTCGAGCCGTCGTCGACGATCACCCACCTCGCGGGCCGCTCGGTCTGCGCCACCACCGCGTCGAGCGTGCGCCGCATGTGCGCGGCCTCGTCGCGGCACGGCGAGATCAGCACGTAGGCGCGCGGGTCGGGGCCATCCGGCGCGGGACGGGCGTCGCCCGGAACGGGCGCAAGATCAGCGTCGCCCGGGACGGGCGCGGGGCGGGCGCCGCCGGGGGCGGGCGCGGGGCCGCCCGGGGCGGGGTCGTCTGCGGGCGTCATGGCGGTCCCCTCGGATCGGACGCCCGGGTGATGCCCCGCCCGGGCGCGGGCGCGCAAGGGCGGCGCCCGGACCCTTGGCCCCCAAAGGGTTAACGTCCCGTCTCCACCTCGCGGATCGCACGACACCCATGCTAGAGTTCGACCGCAGCCGTCGATGGAGCGCCGATGACCGACACACGCCCTCCCGAACCGGTTCCCGGACGACCCGGTCCCGCACGCGAAGGCGGAGGACCGCGCGTCCTCGTCCTCGCGGACGACTGCAACCCCGAATGGCCGTCGCTTCCCGTGGTCGGCTACAACTACGCGCGCGCCCTCGCGAACGCCGTCGACGTGACCCTCGCGACCCATGTCAGGAACCGGCCGGCGATCGAGCGGGCGGGCGGCTTTCCGGGGCGGATCGACTATCTCGACACGGAATGGATCGCGGGCCCGATCCACCGGCTCGCCCTGCGGCTGCGCGGCGGCGACGAGGTGGCCTGGTCCACCAACCAGATCATGTCCTACCTGCCCTACCTGGCCTTCGAGCGCGAGGCGCTGAAGCGGTTCCGCCCCGCGCTCGCGTCGGGCGGGATCGACCTGGTCCACCGGATCACCCCGATGTCGCCGACCATGCCGAGCTACGTCGCGGGCCGGATCCGGCAGCCCTTCGTCATCGGTCCCCTGAACGGCAACCTCGACTGGCCCGCGGCCTTCCTGGGCGAGCGCAAGCGCGAGCGCGAGGGGCTGCGGCGCCTGCGCGGCCTCTACCGTCACCTGCCCTTCGCGCGCTCGACCTACCGCCACGCGGACGCGGTCCTCGCGGCGTTCCGGCACACGATCGACGACCTCGACCGGGCCGATCCCGCGAAGGTCGTGCCCATGCCGGAGATCGGCTTCGATCCCGCCACGTTCCACGCCCGCGGGCGCGTGCCGGCCTTCGCCGGTCCGGGTCCGTTCGAGTTCGTGTTCGCCGGGCGGATGGTCCCCTACAAGGTGCCGGAGGTCGCGGTGCGCGCCTTCGCGACCTCGGCGCGGCTGCGCGGCCATGTCCTGCGGATGATCGGCGACGGGCCCGAACGCCCCCGGCTGGAGGCCATCGCGCGCGAGGCGGGGGCCGCCGACCGCATCCTCTTCGATGGCCGTCGAAGCCAGGCGGAGGTCGCGGAGGCGATGCGCCGGGCCGATGCCTTCGTCTTCCCGTCGATCCGCGAGCTCGGCGCGGGCGTGGTGATCGAGGCGATGGCCTCGGGCGCCGCCTGCATCGTCACCGATTACGGCGCGCCCGGCGACCTCGCGGCGGACGGGCGCGGGGTCCGGGTTCCGCTGCGTCCGCTCGACGGGCTGACGGAGGATTTCCGCGCCGCGATGGAGGCCTGCCTCGACGATCCCGGCGAGGTCGCGGCGATGGCCGACCGCGCGCTCGCCTATGCCGAGAGGCTCTACGACTGGGACGCGAAGGCGGCCTACACCGTCCGGATCTACCGCGCGGTCCTGGAGGGGCGACCGCTCGACGGGTTCGTCGACTACGCCTGAGACCGCCCCGCCCGCGCGTTCACGAAATCGTCGGATCGGGGGAAGAATCTCCACCAATGGTCAACACTTCGTCTATAGGGCGCTCGTGACGCGGCCCGGCGGAGACCCCGGGCGGCGGATGAGGAGCGTAACGATGTCCATGACCAACGCCACGGCCGCCGCGCGCGCGCCCTGGAGCCACGCCTCCGTGCCGGGCCTGCTGGCGCTCGCCTTCGCCACCGTCGCGGCGGGGCTGTTCTTCTGGCCCGGCACCGCCGCGCTCCTCGAGGCGTGGCAGCTCCCCGAATACAGCCACGGACCGCTGATCCCGGTGCTCTCGGGGCTCCTGTTCCTGCGCCAGCTCAAGGAATACCCGCCCGAGCCCGGCCCCAAGCGCGACCGCTGGGTCGGCGTGGCCGTGATCCTGGGCGCGATCGCCCTGGGCACGCTGGGGCGGCTGTCGAGCATCGACGACATCGTGGCCTATTCGCTGATCCTGTGGGTCGGCGGGCTGCTCCTGGTGTCGTTCGGCTGGTCGACGGGCAAGCATTTCTGGCCGCCGGTCCTGCACCTCGTCTACATGCTGCCGCTGCCGGGCGTGATCTACTTCAAGATGACCACCTGGCTGCAGTTCGTCTCCTCGGAGTTCGGCGTCTGGCTCCTGAAGCTGATCTCGGTGCCGGTCTTCCTGGACGGCAACATCATCGACCTGGGCGTGACCAAGCTGCACGTCGCGGAGGCCTGCTCGGGGCTGCGCTACCTGTTCCCGATCCTGTCGTTCTCCTACATCTTCGCGGTGCTCTACCGGGGCCCGACCTGGCACAAGGCGGTGCTGCTGATCTCGGCGGTGCCGATCACGGTCGCGATGAACTCGGTGCGCATCGCCATCGCGGGCTACATCGCCAACCGCTTCGGCGTGGAGTGGATCGACGGGTTCCAGCACTTCTTCGAGGGCTGGGTGATCTTCATCGCCTGCATCGCGATCCTGTTCGGGCTGGCCGCGGTCATGGTGCGGTTCAACTCCGAGCGCGACGGGCTCGTGGACGCGCTCGACCTCGACACCGACGGGCTCGTCCCGCAGCTCTCCCGGATCGCGCTGGTGCGGCCCTCGGCGGCGCTGATCGTGGCGGGGGGGCTCGCGATGGCGGGGGTGGCGGGCTTCGCCGCGATGCCCGAGCGCGGCGGCGGCCAGGTGGCGCGCGACGGCTTCTCGCTGTTCCCGCGCGAGCTGGGCGAATGGGAGCAGCGCGGGCCGCGGCAGATGCTCGACGCGCAGGTCGAGGGCGCGCTCGGCGCCGACGACTACCACCAGGTCACCTTCACGCGCGCGGGCGAGGCCGCCACCGTCGGCCTGTTCATGGCCTGGTACGACGACCAGTCCAAGGGCGGCGTCCACTCGCCCGAGATCTGCCTGCCCGGCGCGGGCTGGGAGATCGCCTGGCTCGAGCGCACCGACGTCGCGCCGCGGATGGGCGCCGGCGCCGACGGCCGGCCGTTCGACCTCAACCGCGCGATCATCCAGAAGGGCGAGACCCGGATGATGGTGTACTACTGGTTCCAGCAGAAGGACCGGCGGATCGCCTGGGACTTCGCCGCCAAGTTCTGGCTGATGGTCGACGGCATCCGCACCGGGCGCACCGACGGCGCGCTGGTCCGGCTGACCACGCTGATCGCCCCGGGCGAGAGCGACGGGGCGGCCGAGGAGCGCCTGCAGGCCATGCTGGGCGAGCTGATGGACCCGCTGCCGCGCTTCATCCCCGAGGAGTGAGCCGCCCGAGGCCGGGGCGGGGCGGGACGCGTCTCCGCCCCGAGGTTCCGGCCGGCGCGACGGCGGGTCGCGACGATCGCGCCCGGCCGTCGGCCTTCCGGAGCCGGAGCCGCGGCCCCGCTCGTGGCCGGCCGGGCCGCGCGGTCGCGGTCCCGGCCTTCGGTCCCGGGCATCGGGTCGCCCCCGCGGCCCGACATCGCCCTCACCGAACGGGGGCGATCCCGTCCCCGCCCGGCGACGCGCCGCGCCCTGCCCCCGGGCCGCCTCCCCGGGCGGGCCCGCGCCGCCCCTGCCCCGGATCGGCTAGGCGCGCCGCCGCGCCGCGACATGCGCCTCGTAGGCCTCCGAGCGGACGAGGAAGCCCTCCGCGTGGAGCGCCTCGGGCCCGCTCCAGGTCCTCGCCTCGTCCGAGAACAGCGACAGCGCCGGATCGGCCTCCAGGGCATCGAGCCGCGCGCGCGCCTCCCGGGTGTTGCCGCGCGTGCCGGTCGCGGCGAGGCGGTCGCGCGCGAAGGACCCGTCGGTGAACTTATAGTGCCGGATCACCCCCGTCACGTCCGACACCGTGGCGCCGGCCGCGCAATGGGGATGGGCGCATCCGGTGACGCCCTCGCCCAGGAACACGAGGGGGTGCTTGCTCAGGCCGCAGGCCTCGCCGAAGACCTTCGCGCGGATGCCGCCGGTCATCAGCGTCACGCGCGCGTCCGAGACCGCGTTGCGGGCCGCGATGCCCGACCAGCCGAGCGGGAAGCGCCGGTAGTCGTGCGCCTCGACCGCGCTCAGGTCGTAGTGCCGGCAATCCTCGAGGACGTCGTCGTAGGGCCGTGCGTCCTGCGCGAGGATCGGCCCGCGCGGGAACATCTCGAGCATCTGGGCGACCATCGCGGTGTGGCCCCGCCCCGCGAGGTAGCGCGCGAGCCCCGGCAGCCCGAGCACGTCGCTGCCCGCGAAGTCGAACATCTCGTCGGTGTCCGAGAACAGCACCCAGTGGCCCCGCGCGTAGCGGCGCGCGGCCGCCTCTCGCGCCAGCACCTCGTAGTGCAGGAACGGCAGGTCCGTGCGCAGGACGACGCAGCCCTCCTCGCCGCGCAGCCGCTCGACCGTCCCGTCCGTCGAGCCGTTGTCGACGAACACGAAGTGCCGGGCGCCCAGCGAGCGGTGATGCGCGAGCAGCCGGTCGAGGTAGAACAGCCCGTCGCGCACCAGCACGACCACCACGACGTCGTCGGCCGCCAGCGCGAATCGCCGCGGCCCGTGGACGCGCCGCAGCGAGGCCGCCAGGCGCGTCCGGCGCGTCAGCATCCGCGCGCGCCACCCCAGCGTCGCGGGCAGGCGCCGCAGGCGCGCGGCGAGGCCGGACGTCGCCGGCTCCCCGGCCCCGCGCCCCGGCCGCGCGTTCCGCCCCCCGCTCAACCCAGCGGGTCGCGGTAGAGCCCGAGCCGCTGGCGCAGGACGTGCCACAGGAAGGGGGGGTTCTCGATCACGTAGCGGCGGAACCGCGCGCGCGGCTGCCGGATCAGGCGGTAGGCCCATTCGAGCCCCGCATCGGTGACCCAGCCCGGCGGGCGCGGGAACGTCCCGCTCTCGTAGTCGATCGTGCCCCCGAGCGGCAGCCAGAGCTTCACGCCCGGCATCCGGTGGCGGTGGCGCATGATGAACTTCTCCTGCCGCCCGCCGCCCAGCCCGACCAGCACCGCGCGCGCGCCCGACGCGTTGACCGCGTCCGCCACCGCCTCGATCCCCTCGGGCGTGGCGTCGAAGTCCGGTGGTGGCGCCGCGGTGGCGACGACGAACGCGCGGCCCACCTTCGCGTTGATCCGGCGCGCGGCCGCGTCGGCGATGCCGGGCCGGCCGCCCAGCATGAACAGGGTCATCGCGGGATCGTCCGCGTGCCGCGCGTAGAAGCGCGGGAAGAAGTCCGAGCCCGACACGCGCTCCGAGACCGGCGTGCCGAGGAAGCGCAGCGCGAAGACCATGACCTGGCTGTCGCAGGTGATCACGTCGAAGCGGTCCAGGATCGCGTGGAACTCGCGGTCGCGCTGCAGCTTCATCATCATGTCGACGTGCAGCGTCAGCATGGTCCCCTCGTCGAACCCCTCCACCAGCGCGTCCATCGTCACGTCGTGGACCCAGGCGTTCAGGATCGGCACGCGGGGACGGGTGGCGGAAGCCGGGGATGGAGGGGGGGCCGGCGGCGTGCCGGCGGCGTGCTGTCGCGTCATGGTCGATCCGCTCCGAAGGCCATCGCTCCCGCCTATGACACCGAAGCGGCCGGGATTCACGACCCGTCCGCACCCCCCCCCGGCGGGTCCGGGGGGATCGCGCCGCGCGGGAGGCCGTCGACCCCGCGCCCGTCGCGGCAGGGCCGGCTTGGCAGGCGGACCGGCGGGCCATAGCCTTCCGGCGATGGACCGGAGCGACCAGACGCCCCGACCGCGCGACGCGGTCCCGGCCCCGGACCCGCCCGGGGGCGCCCGGACGCCTGCGGCGATCTTCGCGGCGGCGGCCCTCGTGCTCTGCCTGCTCGCCGATCTCGACGGCTACGAGGGGGACGACCTCAACGTCGTCGTGCCGATGCTCGACCTGGGCGCCGCGCGCGACGGCCTCGTCGCGCTCTACCGCTACGACCTGCAGCCGCTGACCTACCTGCTCGGGACCGGCCTCCTCGCCGCGACGGGGGCGCCCATGACGATCTTCCTCGTGGCGCCGGTCTCGATCGCGGCGGCGCTGGCATGGCTCTTCTGCGCGATCCGGGCCACGCATCCGGTCCCCGTCCCGATCTTCGCCTGCCTCGTGCTGCTCACGCCCGAGATCCTGTTCACCGGCCTCTACTTCAACGCCACCGCGCCCGCCTATGCCTGCGCCGCCGCGGCGCTCGCCGCCATCTGCTGCCTGCGGGACGGATGGCCCCGGACGGCCGCGACCGGCCTGGCGATCGCGGCCGCCGTGCTGTTCCGGTTCGATCTCGTCCTGATCGCCCCCGCCCTCGCGACCCTCATGGCGCTGCGGGACGGGCGCGTCCGGCCCGCCCTCGCGGCCGGCGTCGTGGCCGCCGCGCTGTGGGCGCTCGCCGGCCTGGCCGGCCTGTTCGACCTCGGCGGCCTGATCGGGACCTACCGCGACGCCACCGCCGAGATCGCGGCGCGCGCGGGGGAGGTCGGGTGGGACGCCTACCGCAGGATCGCGGTGGCCACGACGCTCCTCAGCCCGCTCGGATGGGTGCTCTACCCCGCCGGGATCGTCCTGCTCGCCGCGACGGCCACGCCCCGCGAGCGCTGGCGGGGCGCGATCCTGGCGGCGGCCTGCGCCCCGGCCCTGCTGCCGATGCCCGGCCTGCTCTCGGTCAAGTACGCGATGCCGCTCTTCGTCGTGCTCCCGCTCCTGGCCGCGGCCGCCTGGCGGCGCCTGGACGCCGTCGCCGCGTCGACGGCGCGGTGGCGCGCGCCGGCGCTGATCGGGACGAGCGTCGCGCTGCTCGCGGTCGCGCCCGACATCGACCGCGCGCCGCCCTATCTCGGCATCGCCGCGACGGATGCGCGCCAGATCGGGACGCATGACGGAGAGCGGTCCTGGGGCGCCTACGCGATGCAGATGCTGCGGGTCGACCGGCTGCGGCCGCGCACGGCGCGCGAGCGCGACGCCGCGCGCCTCGTCGAGGCGCTCGAGGCGCATCCGGGCCTCGCGATCGTCTTCGTGGGCCGCGACAGCGCGTTCGGGACCGGGGCCGTGGGATGGCGCCACGCGCGCCTCCTCCTGGCGCGGGCCGGCCATCGCGGCCACGTCGCCGGGCCCGGCCTGGTCCGCGTCGACGTCGGCGCGAGCCGGCTGTGGCTGTGCGAGGACCGCGCGGACGTCCCCGCCGGCATCCTCGCGGACGCCCTGGTCGTGGACGCGTCCGACGACGGCCTCGCGGCCCTCGACGGCCTCGGCCGGATCCCGCGCCCGGCGACCGGAACGTTGTCACGGGCGGATCGGGACGGCATGGACCGGACCGTGAGGCCAGCGGGAGACCCGATTCGATGATCCAGCCCGTCATCCTGTGCGGCGGCTCGGGCACCCGGCTCTGGCCGTCCTCGCGCCGCGCCTACCCCAAGCAGTTCGGCCCCCTGATGGGCGCGCGCAGCCTCTACCAGGACACGCTCGCGCGGCTCTCGGGGGAGGGCTTCGCCGCGCCCGTGGTGATGACCGCCGACGACTTCCGGTTCCTCGCCGCCGAGCAGGCCCGCGCCACCGGGCTCGCCGACGCCCGCATCGTGGTCGAGCCCGCCGCGCGCGACACCGCCGCCGCGATCCTGACCGCGGCGCTCCTGCACGAGGACGCGCCGGGCACGGTGCTGCTGATCGCGCCCTCCGACCACGTGATCGCCGACCGCGCGGCCTTCCACGCCGCCCTCGCGCGCGGCACCGAGGCCGCCCGCGACGGCGCGCTGGTCACGTTCGGCGTGGTCCCCGACCGGCCCGAGACCGGCTACGGCTACCTCGAGCTCGAGGCGCCCAGCCCCGACGGCGCGGCCGCGGCGCTCGCGAGCTTCCGCGAGAAGCCCGACCGCGCCGCCGCCGAGGGCTTCGTGGCGAGCGGGCGGCACCTGTGGAACGCGGGGCTCTTCATGATGCGCGCGGGCGACGCCGTGGCCGCCTTCGAGGCCCACGCCCCCGACCTCGTCGCGCCCTGCCGCGAGGCCATCGCGGCGGGCCGCGAGGATCTCGGCCTGACGCGCCTCGACCCGGAGGCCTACGGGCGCGCGCGCAAGGTCTCGTTCGACTACGCGGTGATGGAGGCGGCGGGCCGCGCGGGCCGGGTGCGCGCGGTGCCGATGGAGTGCGGCTGGACCGACCTCGGCGCATGGGACGCGCTCTGGCAGGCGCGCGGGCCCGACGCGGACGGGCTGGTGGCCGACGGCGCGGTGACCGCGATCGACTGCACCGACAGCTACCTGCGCTCCGAGGAGGCGGGCACGCATCTCGTCGGGCTCGGGCTCGAGGGCGTGATCGCGGTGGCCACGCGCGACGCGGTGCTGGTGGCCGCCAAGGACCGCGCGCAGGACGTCAAGCGCGTGGTCGAGGCGCTGCGGGCCGCGCGCGTGGCGCAGGCCGACGAGCATCCGCGCTTCCACCGCCCCTGGGGCTGGTACGAGACGCTGTGCCTGGGCACCCGGTTCCAGGTGAAGCGGATCATGGTCGCGCCCGGCGGCGTGCTCTCGCTGCAGAGCCACATGCACCGCTCCGAGCACTGGGTCGTGGTCGAGGGCACGGCCGAGGTCACGCTGGGAGAGGAGGTGCGGCTGCTGACCGAGAACCAGGGCATCTACATCCCGCTCGGCACCGTGCACCGGATGGCCAATCGCGGCCGGCTGCCGATGTATCTCATCGAGGTCCAGACCGGCGCCTATCTGGGCGAGGACGACATCGAGCGGTTCGAGGACGTCTACGACCGCACCTGAGCGCGGGCGGGAGGCGCGCGGCGCCGCACCGTCGGGCGGGCGGACGCCCCCCTCCCCGCGCGCCCCGCAGCCCCGCCTCCGGCGCGCGGACGGATGCGGGCGGGCGCGGCGGTCGGGTGCCGGCAAGCGGGCGGCCTCGGCATGCAGGCGAGCCGTCCGCGCCGCCCCCGACGCGCCGACGCCCCTCCTCCATCCGGCGAGAAACGCGCCGCCCCCGCCATGCGGAACCCCGGCCCCCGCGCCCCGGCCCCGCCCGTGCCGGTTCACGGCACGCCAGGCGACCCCTCCCGGCACCCGTCCCCGCGCCCGACGCCCCTCACGCCCCTCTCGCCCGGCATGCAGGAACGTTCCGTCCGCGTCCGATGCGCGGACCCTTCCGCGCGGCCGTGGCGCGGGCGACCCCTTCCTACGCCCGATGCGCGGGCGACCGCCGACGGGCCGGGCGCCGGCGGGAGGGGGATTCGTCCAACGACGGCAACGCTCTGACGCGCGGGACCGACGAGAGGCCGCCGCCCGTCCCGCCCGCGACCGGCGCGCGCGCGCCGAGGCGGGGGCCGCGACTGTCCGCGCGCCGACGGGCGCGTTAACCACTCCCGCGGGCCCGCTCCCGGCCCGCGACGCAAAGGCCTGCCCATGATCCCCGCCGAGACCCTACGCCCGACCGCCAGCCCGATTGCCCGTCCCGCCAGCGGGACCGCCCGTTCCCGTCCCGCCAGCGGGACCGCCCCCCGCGCCGCCGCCGGGGCCGTCTCGTGAGCGCCGACCTGCTCTCGCTGCTCTCGCGGCTGATGGGCGCGAACGGCATCCGCCCCGTGACCCCCGCGAACCCGGTCCCCGACGACGTGGCCGCGCGCGCCGGCTACGACCCGACCGCCCCCTACGTGACCCCGCCGCCCCCGCCGCCCGTCGACGAGACGCCCGATCCGGTCGACCCCGGCCCCGGCCCCGACCTGCCGCCGCGCGGCACGCCGCCCGCCGGGCCCCCGACCGTCCTCGACCCCGCGGACGTCGCGGGCGGGCGCGTCACCCGGCTCGACCCCGCCGACGCCGCCGCTCCCGGCCGCGCGGTCGCGCGCGTCGACATCACCGAGCAGCCCGCCTTCGGCCACGCCTCGGTCGGCGCCGACCGCTCCATCGACCTCGTCCTGTCGGGCGAGGACGGCACCGGCCCGATCTCCCTGGGCTACGACGTGACCTATGACGACGGCACCGCCGAGAGCTTCGCCGCGCGCCTCGACGTCGCCGCTCCCGAGCAGGCGGCCGGCTGGGGCGCGGGCGAGCACTACATGCTCGAGACCGGCGCCGACGGCCGCGTCGTCGTGGAGACCGGCGAGAACCACCGCGACGTCTATGTCGGCGGCTCCGACGCGGCGCTGTCGCGCGCCGACATCGCGGCGATCGAGGGGCTGCGGGCCGGGGACATCGACCGCGCCTGGCTGGTCGACCACCCCGAATACGGCGGCTCGGCGGCGATGGCGCTCGACGCCGACGCGGGCATGGACGTCTGGTACGCGATCACCAACCCGAGCTGGCCGGACTATGCCGAGCCCGGCTCGCACTGGCTCCGGCTCGAGGCGGGGCACGACTACGAGGGTCTCGGGCGCGTCGTGAACCGCGGCGCCATGGGCGAGAGCGAGCTGCACCCGCTGCACGTCACGTCCTGGGGCGAGGGACCGGCACCGGTCATCGCCGACCGGGTCAAGATCTTCCAGCTCGACACCCACAACGTCGTGTTCTCCAAGGTCGTCCTGGGCGACGGGATGTTCGCGCTCGAGGGCGGGAACGTGCTCCTCGACGACGTGACCGTCACCGGCGAGGGCGGCCTCGTGTTCCAGGGCGTCGAGGCCATCACGATCCGCGACAGCGCGATCGAGGACGTGATCCGCGAGGCCCCCGTCGACCCGTCGCAGGGCTGGGCCCCGCGGCCGAACGCCAAGGCCGGGCTGTTCTCGTCGGATACGGACGGGATGCTGATCGAGGACAGCTTCCTGCACCATACCGGCTGGGCCGAGGGCTACGACGGGCGCGACGGCCCGGTGCAGCCGCCCAGCCAGTACAGCCACAACGTCTACCTCCAGAACGACACGACCGACGTCACGTTCCGCGACAACGTGGTCGCGCAGGGCGCGTCCTTCGGCGCGCAGCTGCGCGGCGGCGGCTTCGTCGAGGACAACGCCTTCATCGACAACAACGCGGCGTTCAGCCTGCTCGGCGGCGACTTCCGCGGGGCCGGCGCGATCGGGAACTTCTCGCTCGCCTCGGGCAACCTCGTGACCTCGGCCGCCTACAAGACCGGCGAGCAGATCGGCGGCGTCAGCGCCGGCCTGATCGACGGCGGGCGCGGGACCGTGCTCGCGGACAACGTCGTGGCCCATCTGGCCGATCCCGACGACGCCTCCGATCTCGTGCGCAAGGAATACGCCAACGCCGCGCTCTCGAGCGACCACCCGCCCGCCTTCGACGACACGATCGTGTGGAACTGGCAGGGCGCGCGGACCGGGCGTCCCGACGTGAACGTCGACGGGCTCGACCCCGACCGGCTCGACGCGACCACGATCCAGCGCTACGCCGCCGAGGTCCTGGGCCGCCCGGACGGGACCATCGACAACCTGATGGACCATCTGAGCCGGCAGGGCGGCGTCGGGCCGGACGCGCCCGTCAACGCCGACGCGATCCTCGCGTATTTCCGCGAGGGGTTCGGGATCGAGACCGCCCGCGACGTGGCCGACGCGCACCGCTTCGCGCCCTCCGAGATCGCCGACGGGGTCCGCTGGGACAACCGCCTGAACTGGGAGGGCGACGTGCTTCCGGGGGCGGGCGACGACGTCGACCTCGCGGGCAACCGCGTGACCTTCGGCACCGCGACCGCGACCGCGGGCGCGCTCGACCTCGGCCCCGACGGGGCCTTGCGCGTCTCCAGCGGGCGGCTCGACGTCGAGGACGGCCTGCGCGCGGACGCATCCACCGGCGGGCGCGTCGAGGTGGCCCGCTCGGGACAGCTCTGGACCGAGGGCCTGGAGGGCGGCCGGATCGCGCTCGAGGTGACCGGCGGACGGCTCGCCAATACCGGCACGGTCGAGGGCGGCGTCGACCTCGCCGTCTCGGGCAGCGGGCAGGCGATCCTGGGCACCGACGGCGACCATTTCGACTTCGAGGGCGGCTCGCTGCATATCGAGGGCGCGCGCGCCCGCGTAGGCTTCGACGGCGACGCGGGCGGCACCGCGGTGCTGCGCGCGGGCGGCGGCACGCTGTCCTTCGCGGCCGGCGAGGACGGGCTGGGCCAGGTCTCGGAGTTCCGCTCGGGCGCGTTCGGCGACGCGCCGGACGTGCGCTCGGGGATCGACCTCGAGGACGGGACGCTGCGCCTCGACCTCGGCGCGAGCGCGTTCGAGGGGCGCTACACGCTCCTGCGCGCCGACGAGATCGTGGGCCGGCTCGGCGCGATCGAGGTGGCCGGGCTGCGCGACGACCAGGACCTGCGCTTCGAGCTCGACCACGAGGCCGACGTCATGGACCTCGTCTTCGGCCGCGCGGGCGACGGGACCGGCGCGCTCTCGCTCGGCACGCTGGGCGACGCGGACGATGCGCGCACCGACGGCGGCCTCTGGGCCGCGCTGACCGAGGGCCGCGACAGCCTCGACCTGGCGACGGGCGATCCCGACCCGATATACGAGACCGATCTGCTGCTGATCTAGGCGTTTCGCCCGAGACATGGGGCGCGGGGCGGGACCGTGTCGTCCCGCCCCCCGTCCCGCGGTTTCGCATGCGAAACGCCGCGCGACGGCCTCGCGCCGTCGATCGACCATCCCTTCCGCACGCGAAACGCCGTCCGAGGGCCTCAGCCCCGCGCGGCCAGCCAGTCGCGCAGGGCGGCGAGCGCGTCCGCGTCGAGCGACGGCCCCGACACGACCGCGCGGCCGCGCGCGACGGCGAGGAACAGCCCCGGCGCGACCTCCTCGCCCTTCGCGGCGGGCGCCCCCCCCCTCGGCGGGCGCCTGGCCTCGCGCAGCGCGCGCTCGAGCACCGCGCGCTCGACGCCCGCGTCCCCGGCATCGGCCGCGCGCAACGCCGCGCGCAGCCGCTGGCCGAAGCCGTCGCCCGTGCCCTCGGCTCCGAGCGCGCCGGCGAGCGCCAGACCCAGCCGCTCGGGGATGGCGGGGCCGAAGCGCAGCGTGGTGCCGAGCTCCTCGTGGAGCGCGACGAAGCTCGCGATCTTGGAGCGTCGCGGCGCGCTCGCGCCCGCATAGAGCGCGGCGATGGCGGCGGGCACGTCGGCATGCACGCCGAGCCGCGCGGCCTCGGCGGCGAGGCGGGCGCGCTCGTAGAACGACACGCCCGCGCGCAGCTCGTTCTCCTCGACCATCGCGCGATAGGCGTCCGCGGCGGTCTCGGGCGCGCGCACGAAGGCCAGGACGGTGGCGAAGCGCGCGCCGTCCCCCTCGCCGTCCCCGCCCGCCTCCGCGCGCAGCCGCGCGAGCGCGTGCAGCCGCCGCCAGCCCGAGATCAGCCCGTAGCGCCCCGCCCCGAGCGCCACGACCTCGATCGGCGCCTGCTGCCCGCGCGACCGGATCGAGGCCGCGAGCGCGTCCATCTCGGCGCCGTCCGCCGTCATGCGGTCGCGCACGAGGTGGTCGGCGTCGACCGCCTCGAGCGGCAGCGCCTGCGCGAGCCGTCCCTCGGCCCGCGCCGCCTCCATCTCGCCCGCGACCGCGTCGAGCGCCGCGCGCGCGCTGGCCTCGCCCGCCACCGACGCGATCGGCGCGGCGCGGCGCGGCGCGCCCGCCTCGCCCGGCTCGCGCGGGCGCAGGATCGCGAGCGGCGGCACCGCGTCGGGGTCGAACGGGGTCAGGCGGCGGCGCTTGGACATGATCGGCTCCTCGGGGGTGCGGGCGGCCAGCATGACGCGGAGCGGGACGCGTTTCGCATGCGAAACCGGATACGCGCGGGCCGGTATCCCGTTTCGCATGCGAAACGTGCCGTCACCGCCATGGTCGGGTCCTCCGCCGCGCCCGGATTTCGCATGCGAAACCCCGCCCTGTCCCTCATTCCGCCGCGCCCTTCGACACGCGGGCCGCCGCCTCCGCGTCGCGGCGCCAGATGCCGGTCAGCAGCGCCTTGAACTCCGCGTAGGTCGTGTCGAAGGTCGCGCGGCCGCGGATGTAGGTGTCGCGCACGAAGTCGCGCGGATCG
Organism: uncultured Alphaproteobacteria bacterium; assembly: GCA_963729425.1. Classification (GTDB taxonomy): domain Bacteria; phylum Pseudomonadota; class Alphaproteobacteria; order Rhodobacterales; family Rhodobacteraceae; genus Jannaschia. The sequence continues at coordinate 52,136 of CAVSOF010000002.1, forward strand.
GCCTCGTAGATGCCGGTCACGCGCTCGCCCGCCTGCCCGACCAGCGCGGTCACGTCCTGGCGGTGCGGCGACAGCGTGCGACCCAGATAGGCCTGCATCAGCCCCGCCATCTCGGCCTGCTGCGCCCCGTCGTAGCGCGTCACGATCGCGCGCACCGCGTCCCACTCGAACGCCATCTCGGGGCGGCCGAGCGCGCGGGCGGCGACGTTCTCGCCCTCCTCGATCGAGGCGAAGGTGGCGTGCAGCATGTCGAAGAACCGCCCCGTCGAGTCGAACTCCACGAACGACGCGCCCGTGGGCACCAGCACGATGTCGGCCGCCGCGAGCCCGTTGATCGTGAGGTAGCCGAGCGCCGGCGGCGTGTCGAAGAACACCAGGTCGTAGCGCTCGAGCACGCCGTCCGCGCGCAACGCCTCCCCGAGCGCCTCCCAGAGCTTCCAGCCGCGCGCCGCCATGCGCCAGACCGGGATCTGGAACTCCGACCAGTAGAGGTTCAGCTGCGCGCCGATCAGGTCGATGTTGGGCCAGTGCGTGCGCGCCACGAGGTCCGCGGCCGTGATCCCGAGCGCCTCGGTCAGCGTCTCGTCGAGCGGCAGGGGGGCCTCGCCGCGGTCGAGGCGGCGCTGGTTGTCGGCCTGCAGGTGGCGCGCGTGGTGGCGCGCGATCAGCGGATAGACCGTCGCCCACTCGTCCTCCACCCGGCCGCCGAAGAGCGAGGTCATCGAGCCCTGGCTGTCGAGGTCGACCACGAGCACGCGGTAGCCGTCGAGCGCCGCCGACATCGCCAGATGCGCGGCCGTCGAGGTCTTGCCCACGCCGCCCTTGAAGTTGGCGACCGCGACCATCTTCGCGGGCAGGCCCTCGGGGCGGTAGGGCAGGTAGTTCTTGGCGCGCGAGCCCTCGGCCGCGAAATGCGCGCGCAGGCGGAGCACCTCGCCCAGCGTGAACCACTTGGCGCCGCCCTCGGTCTCGGCCGCGCCCTGCGGCAGGTCGGGGTGCTGGCGCAGGACGCGGCGCAGATGCGCGGGCGCGACCGGGATCATGTAGCGCGCGATCTCCCAGGTGGAGAAGCGGCGCAGGCGGCGCTCGCCGGTCTCGTCGAGCCCGCGCGCCGCGAGGTCGGCCCGGCCCCGCGCGCAGGCCTCCGCGATGGCCGCGAAGCGGGCCGTGTCGCAGGGCCCGTCGGCCTCCGCCTGGCCGGCCGCATGGGACGTCGCCTGGGCCATTCCCGCTCCCGATGTAACGCGTTTCACCCGGTATCACACGAAACGGCGCACATGGAAAGCGGAGCGTCTCATCACCCGCGATTTCCCTGAGGATCGGCGGGTGCCGGGGTCTCCCGACCCGGGCGTCGAGGCGTTGCGGCCGCATCTCTCCGTTATGTTCGGTTATAAGATCGTTACGGGTCCACGGTCGACCGCGATCGTGCTTGCGGATCAATCGCTTCGGAGCCGCCGACGGTCGCCGGGTGAATCCGATCCCACGTTGCGGCGTCACCGATACCACGTGCCGGGCGATTCCGATCCCCCGATCCGGCCCGATCGCGCTGGACGGACTTATCCACAATCCCTAGGCTCCGGCGTCAACGAAACCCCGAAGCCGCGAGCCGCCCGTCAGAGGCGGCCGGGGACCCGGGGGCGAGCAGAAGGCACGGGCCCATGACCTCCATCCCGGAGACGCGCATCCGCGCGCCGTCCGCCGCGCCGACCGCCTCGCGGGCAGCGCCGACCCTTCCGGGTTCGGATCGTCCACGTCCGGACGGTCCGGTGCTGTCGTTCCGCGAGCGCCGGCAGGGATCGTCCTCCGGATCGTGGAGGCCGTCGACGCCTCACGCCTCCGCGCCGCTTCGTCGGGCCGCCGCGCGGGGGCGGGCCGCATGAGCGCCGCCGCGCCGTTCTTCACCTGCGACCTGACCGGTGCCAGCCCGAAGCACGACCTGGCCTCGATGGAGCACCCGATCTTCTCGCTCTCGACCCGCCCCGACCGGCGCATCCTGCGCTACGTCCACAACGACGCGGAGGTCACGATCACGCCCTCGGTGCGCGGCCGGGCGACGATCTTCGACGCCGACGTCCTGATCTTCTGCATCAGCCAGCTCATGGCCGCGATCAACGCGGGGAGGGAGACGCAGCGCACGCTCACGCTGACCGCGCACGACCTGCTGACGGCCACGGGGCGCGAGACCTCCGGCGACGGCTACCACCGGCTGCGCGAGGCGTTCGAGCGGCTCGCGGGCACGCGCATCGCCACCAACATCGCGACCGGGCCCGCCGACGACCGGGTCGAGACCACCTCGGGCTTCGGGCTGATCGAGGCCTGGGAGATCGTGCGCCGGTCGCGCACGGGCCGCATGGTCTCGGTCTCGGTGACGCTGTCGGAATGGCTCTACCGCGCGGTCCTGTCGAAGTCGGTGCTGACGCTGAGCCGGGACTATTTCGGCCTGCGCCGCCCGCTGGAGCGGCGGCTCTACGAGCTCGCCCGGAAGCATTGCGGTCGGCAGCCCGAATGGCGCGTCTCGGTCGATACCCTGTGCAAGAAGTCGGGCTCGGCCTCGCCGCGGCGCGTGTTCCGCGCGATGCTCCGCGAGATCGTCGCGCGCGACACGATCCCCGACTACGACCTGGTGCTGGGCGCGGATGACGTGGTGCGGGTCTCGCCCAGGAGCCTCGTGGAGGCGCCGGGCGCGGGCCCGCTCCTGCGCGCGGCCACGCTCGAGGCGGCGCGCGCGCGCGTCCCCGGCGCGGACGTCCACGCGCTCGAGGCGCGCTGGCGCGGGGTCTGGGCCGCCTCGGGCCGCCCGCGCCTGCGCGACCCGGACGCGGCGTTCCTGGGCTGGCTCGACAAGCGGGACGGAGGCGGGCGGGACGGAGGCGGGCGGGACCGGGACCCGTAGGGCCGAGGCGGAGTTTCGCATGCGAAACCCCGCCCCAGGAGCCCGTCGCGGCGCTTGCGCCCGACCGCGGCGGCCCGCTAGGCGTCCCGCCGTCTCCCGGCACCGAGGACGATCATGCGCCGACGACCGATCCGTACCCCCGCTCCGGCTCCGTCCCGGTCAGGCCCGCCCGCCTCGTCCGTCTCGCCCGCCCGCGTGCCGGCGGGGGCGTCCGGTCCGTCGCGCGGGACGGCGCGGGGCGCCCGCGCCGCGGCGGCCCCGGCGGCGATGCCGTGAGCGCGCCGTTCGACGTCACGATCTCGACCACCGCGCCCGACTGGTCGCGCGAGGCGGTGCGCGACCGCTGGGACGGCGGCCGCAAGCTGCTGCGCGCGATCCGCCGCCACGCCGCGCTCGAGGGGCGGCGCGGGCCGTGGGCGGCGCTCGCGCGCGCGCGGTGGCGCGCGAGCCACCGGCTCTGGTCGCTCCTGACGCAGTGCGAGATCCAGCTCGGGAGCCGCATCGGGGGCGGGCTGCTGCTCACCCATCCGCAGGGCGTCGTGATCCATCCCGACGCGCGGATCGGGCCGAACTGCCTCCTGTTCCAGCAGGTGACGCTGACCCGGGGGGTGGTGCTGGGCGGCCATGTCGACGTGGGCGCGGGCGCCCGGCTGATCGGGCCGCTCGTGGTGGGCGACCACGTGCGCATCGGGGCGAACGCGGTGGTCACGCGCGACGTGCCCGCCTTCCACGACGCCGTGGGCGTGCCCGCGCGGATCGTGCCGCGCGCGGATCCGGCCGCCTGAGGGACAAGGCGCGTCCGGCATCCGAAGTTTCGCATGCGAAACCGGCTTCGGCTCGCTCGGGGGCGGGCGCCACCGGTTTCGCGCGCGAGACGGCAGGCCCCGAAGCGCGTCCCGGCGCTCAGGCGCGCGCGACGGCCTCGCCGCGCAGCGCGGCGACGAGGCACTCGGTCGCCGAGAGCACGTAGCGCTCGCAGACCACCACGTCGCCGGCCGCGAACTCGGCGCGCAGGCCCGCGCGCAGCACCGCGAGCCGCGTCGAGGGGCACTCGGTGGCGAGCGCGCGCGCCACGTGCGGCCGCGCGAGCGCCGCCGCCTCCAGCGCCTCCGGCCCCATCGTGCGGCGATACGCGCGCCCGATCCGCGCCGGATCGGGCATCGCGGCCGCCAGCACGTCGAGCCGGTCGAGGCGCGCGACCGCGCCACCGCCGCCGGCCGCGCAGGCGAGCCAGCTTCCGCCGCCGAGCGCCACGGCCGAGGCCCCCGCCCCGATCACCAGCCTTCGCGTCAGATGGCCCATGCCGTCACGCCCCCCGCCGGTCGTCCAGATGCCCCGCCAGCCGCGCGGCGAGCGCCACGATCGTCATCGTCGGGTTGGCCCGCCCGCCGGTCGGGAACACGCTGCCGCCGGCCACGTGCACGTTGCGCGTCCCGAAGAGAAGCCCGTCGGGATCGACCACGCCCATCCGCTCGGTCTGCGCCATCCGGGTCGTGCCCATCTGGTGCCAGGCGGTGTGCGCATCCCAGTAGCGTTCGTCGAAATGGTCCTCGAGTTCGACCCGCCCGAGCCCGTTCGCCCCGGCGATGGTCCCGATCAGCACCGTCGAGCGCACGAGCGACGCGCGGTCCTCGAGCGTGGGCGACCAATGCAGGACCGGCAGCGGCTGGCCGAACGCGTCGCGCGCCGTGGGGTCGAGCGCCACGTAGCTCGCGCGGTCGGGACGCTGCTCGATCTCGTAGCGCAGCAGCGCGCGCTCCACCCGCTCGCCCCCGGTCGCCTCCCCGAGCGCGTGCACCGCGAGCGCGTCGGCGTTGCGGACGAAGTCGCAATAGGCGCCCGAGAGGCGGATCTCGTCGCGGTCGCGCCCGAGCGTCCACTTGGCCACCGACTTGAGCCCCGCCAGCCCGCGCTCGGCATCCGCGCGCGCGCGCCGCGCCTGCGCGTCCGCCGAGAGCGGGATCACGTAGAACTGCGCGTTCAGGAGCCCCTCGGCCTCGAGCACCGGGTCGGCGAGGCGCCAGACGAGATGCGCGGCCGTGCCGTCGCGGGTCCGGAGCCCGCGCGACCAGTTCGCCTTGGCGGTCACCGGGGCGTCGAAATGCAGGAACCCGGCCCCGCCGACGGGGTGGTCCATGTAGCACCTGCCCAGGAGGCCGCCGCGATCGCCCAGCGACCGGCCCGCGCGCGCGTTGTGGTCGAGCAGCAGCCGGGCGTTCTCGACGGCGCCGCAGGCCAGCACGACCTCGCCGGCCGCGATCCGGCCCGCGCGCCCGTCGATGCTGCGGATCTCGGCCCCGGTCGCCACGCCGTCCGCGTCGATCTCGAGCCCGGTGGCGGTGGTCCAGAGCCGGACCTGCACGTCGCGCGCGGCCTCGAGCCCGGCGCGGTAGCGGGTGCCGAAATCGGTGGGCGGGCTCTGCCGGATGAGCTCGGTACGCAGCCGCGGCTCGTCGGGCAGCAGCCGGTCGCCGGGCTCGAGCCCCTCGACCGCGTCGAGCCCGTAATCGAACGCGCCCAGCTCGCAATACGCGCTGGCGGTCTCGTAGAACGGGATCATCGCCTCGCGGGTGACGGGCCATCCCGTCAGCCCGCCCGGCGGCGCGCGCGCGAAGTCGATCGGGTCGAGCGGCAGGCACTGGCCGCCCCAGTGGCTCGTGGCCCCGCCCAGCATCCGCAGCCGCGCCGCCGTCAGGTCGGTCGTGTCGAGCGCGGTGAGGCGGCCGTCGTTGAGCGCCTGCGCGCGGTCGTCGAAGTCGAGGCCGCCGCTCTCGATCAGCACGATGCGCAGGCCGCTCCCCATGAGCTCCATCGCGAGCGTGATCCCGGCCGGGCCGCCGCCGACGATCAGCACGTCGCATTCGGCGGGCGCCTCCCCGATCGCCTGGCGTCCGTCGATGATCATCCCGCCGCACCCCCGCGCCCCGCCGTCCCGTCGCGCGGATCCCCGGAAGGCCCGGATTGCGCGCGGCCATTCCTGACCCCGCTTGCGCGCGGCGGCAAGGGAGGGGGGCGCGGGGGAGCGGGCGGGCGCGCACGGGCCGGACGCGAAGGGTGGGGCGCAGGGAGGGTCGGAGCGCGCGGGGTCGGGGAGGATGCGGCCGGGTGCGGACCGGTCGGCGGGCACGGACGGTCGCGTGCGGACGGGCGCGCGCGCGGGATCGGCGGGGGTGGGCCGGGCTGGAGGGCGGGTGCGGACCGGTCGGCGGGCACGGACGGTCGCGTGCGGACGGATCGGATCGGATCGGCGGGGTCGGGCAGGGCCGGGCGGGGTCGGGCGGGCGGCGGGCCGGCGCGCGTTCAGGCGTCGCCGCCCTCCATCGGCGCCTCGAGCAGCGCGCGGGCGAAGGCACGGGGGTCGTCGTGCGACCGGTCGGGGCAGAACCGCCGGATCTGGTGGAGGTCGGGCGCCGCGCCGACGCGCCGGTCGGTGGCCAGCCCGTGGTCGAAGCGCGCGCGCGCGGCCGCCACGACCGAGGCGCCGACCTGGCCCTGCGGATAGGCGAAGCCGCGCGGGGCGGGGCCGAGCAGCCCGTCGAGCCAGTCCGCGCTGCCGTCCACCTCCGCCGCCTGGTCGGCGGGCAGCAGGCCGGTGAGGACGGAATGGGTGATCCCGTGCCCGCCCACGTCCCACAGCGGGCGCGCGGCGAGCGCGGCGAGCGCCTCCTCGGACAGGTAGGTCGGGCCGGGGCGGCGGATCAGGTCGCGCGGCGCGAAGAGCGTGGCGTGCAGGCCGCGGCGCTCGAGCGCGGGCGCGGCGAGCGCCGCCACGCAGCGGTAGCCGTCGTCGAAGGTGATCGCGGCGAGCGGCCGGTCGCCCGCGGCGGCGGTCCCGTCGCGCAGCCGCGCGACCGCGCGCGCGAGCGGCACGATCTCGAACAGCGCGCCGAGCAGGTCGAGCTGCGCCCCGAGCGCGGCCGGCGCGGTGCGGTAGGGGTAGTCCTCGAGCGCGCCGTCGAGCGCGTGGTAGCACAGCGTCAGCACCCCGCGCCGCCGCGCGATCCGCGCCTCGAGCGCGGCGGGCGTCAGCCACGCGGTCCGCGCGCGTCGCGCGCGTCGCGCGATCCCGGCCGCGACGCCCATTCAGGCGCCGCCGCGGTCGGAGGGGGCGGGGGCGGGGGTCGCGTCGAGGGTGGGGGTCGCGTCGGGGGCGGCGTCCGGGGCCGGCGGGGAAGCCGGGGGCGTGTCGGAAGCGGGGCCGGGGGCCGGAGCGGAGACCGGAGCGCGGTCGGCGCCGCGGTCGGAGGGGGCGGCGGCGTCGGGGTCGCCGGCGGGGACCGCGTCGGAGGCGGGGCCGGAGGTCGGGCCGGAGGCGTCGTCGGCGTCGGAGGCGGGGTCCGGGGCGGGGGGCAGGTGCGGGTTGCGGCCGACGATCCGGCCCGGCACCCCCATCACCACCGCGCCCGGGGGCACGTTGGCGAAGACGACCGTGTTGGCGCCGACGATGGCGTCGCAGCCTATGTGGATGTCGCCCACGATCACCGCGCCCGCGCCCACGTCGACGCGCGCGCCCAGCGTGGGCTTGGCGCGCAGGTCGGCCACCGAGCGGATCCCGAGCGTCGTGTTCTGGCGCAGGATCACGTCGTCGCCGATCGCGCGCGCGCCCAGGATCATGCCGCCGAAATGCTCGAGCCGCACGCGCCGTCCGACCGCGACCGTGTAGTCGAGCTTCATCCCGCACGCGATCTGCGCGAGCTTGTTGAGCACCCGGTAGAGCGCCGTCAGCGGCGCGCGGAACGGCTGCCGCACGTCCATGCGCCGGTTCCCGAACCGGTGCACCAGCAGCATCCAGAACCCCTGATGCGCGAGGCTCGACCCGTTGGCGCGGAAGTCCTCGGCCACCAGCGCGCGGAACCCGATGCCCGGCGGGTTCATGTTCGCGGCCCCCGTCGGCAGGGGCGGGGCGCCGCCGGGGGTCCCCTCGGGGGGCGGCGCGGCGCGCGCGCGCGCGATCAGCTCGCGCAGCGGGACCGTCTCCCAGTGCGGCGGCGCCGCGCCGAGCGCGCGCTCGAGGATCAGCACCATCTGCAGGTGCATCAGGCTGTCGCCGCCCAGGTCGTGGAAGCTCGCGCCGTCCTCCAGGCGCGCGCCGGGGCCGAGGCAGGCGCGGATCCGCGTCTCCACGTCGCCGGGATCGGCGGCGGCGGCGTCGGCGTCGGCGGGGGGAGCGGGGGCCTCCGCCAGCTCCGCGGCCAGCGCGCGGCGCATCAGCTTGCCCGTCGCGGTGCGGGGCAGGGGGGCGTCGCGGTCGCGGGTCGCGATGGCGCCGCGCGCCGACAGGCCGCGCTCGCGCGCATGCGCCGCCACCGCCGCCGCGATCGCCGGCCCGCGCTCCCGCGCGCCCGGGCCCAGCACCACCAGCACGCCCTCGCCCCGCGCCGGGTCGGGCCGCCCCAGCACGCCGAAATCGCCCGCATCGGCCACCGTGGCGCGGACCTGCGCCTCGATCAGGTCGGGCGAGAGCTTGATGCCCGAGACGTTGATCGCGTCGTCGGCGCGGCCCTCGTAGTAGAGCAGACCGTCCTCGATCCGGCCCAGATCGCCGGTGCGCAGCCAGGGCCCCACGGGCCGGTAGGCGGCGCCGTCGTCCACGCCCATGGCCACGTGCGGCCCGGCGATCTCGATCCGGCCCTCCGGGTCGATGCGCAGCGCCACGTCGCCCTGCGCGCCCCCGACCGATCCGAGCCGGTCGCGCGGGGTCGTGTCGATCCGCTGCAGCGTGGTGCGCGACGCCTCCGTCAGCCCGTAATGCTGCACGATGCGCGCGTGCGGGCAGGCCTCGCGCAGCGCCGCCTTCTCGTGGGCGGGCATGTGCTGGCTGCCGATCTCGATCCAGCGAACCGCCTCGAGCGCGCCGCCCATGAGGTCGAGCGAGCCCAGCACGACGCGCCACAGGCTCGGGACGGCGGAGACCGCGTTGACCTCGCCCGCGCGCAGCATGTCGCGCAGCGCCACCGGCGAGAACCCGCCCGGCGGCAGGTAGCAGCGCCCGCCCGCGTCGAGCACCGCGCGCGCGCGCCCGTAGCCGAACGAGTGGTGCACCGGGACGCCGACGTATTCGCGGACCTCGTCCGTCAGCGCCATCGCCTCGCGCAGGCGGACCACGACGTCGTGCAGGTTGCCGCGGCTCAGGTGGACCGCCTTGGCCGGCCCTTCGGTGCCCGAGGTGAAGGAGACCTGCGCGAGCGCGTCGCCGCCGCGCGAGGCGAAGCCCATGTCGAGCCAGCCGTGGCCCGGCTCGGGCACCACCACCTCGGTCACGCCCGCGCGCTCGATGCGCTCGGCGTCGTCGGCGCCCCGCAGCGGCACCGACACGATCCCCGCCGACAGGTTGGAGAGCATCGCGCGCAGGTAGCCCGGCCCGTCGACGGCCACGATCCCGTGGCGGGGGGCGTCCGCGCCCGTCATCCCTCGCCGTCCCGCGCGCCGAGATAGCTGCGCCACAGGCCCGGCGGGTCCTCGACCGGGCGCCCGCGCAGGCGCCGGTGAGCCCGGTAGACGAGGTCGCCCGCGAGGAAGGCCGCGTCGGCGCGCGCGGGCCCGGTCCGGCCGGCATGCTTGCGCAGGTAGCGCCGGCGCGAGGCCAGCCAGTGCGGCGAGGGCGGCTCGGCCCAGGCCGCGGGGGCGCCCGCGCCCGTATCCGTGCGGACCCCGGTCGACTGCCCGGCGAGGTGCACGACCCGGCTCGCGGCGACGTGCCAGACCTCCCACCCGGCCGCGCGGATCCGGGTCATCAGGTCGGTCTCCTCGAAGTAGAGGAAGTAGCCGTCATCCATCGGCCCGACCGCGTCGAGCACGGGGCGCGGCACCATGAAGCTCGCCCCGGTCACCCAGTCGACCGCGCGGTCCGCCTCCAGCCCCTCGATCTTGGTCGCCGCGCGTCCGCCGAGCCCGCCCAGCCGCGCGCCGCGGAAGAACTCGCGCCAGGGCGCGGGCGCGCGGAACCCGAAGGCGCGCGGGCTGCCGTCGGGATCCTCGAGCCGGCTGCCGGCGGCCCCCGCGTTCGGATGGGCCTGCAGGAAGTCCACCAGCGCCTCGACCGCGCCGGGGCGCACGTAGGTGTCGGGGTTGAGGAAGTGGACGTGGGTGAAGCCCGGGTCGGGCGTCACGCAGCGCGCGAGCACCGCGTTGTTGCCGTAGGCGAAGCCGCCGTTGCGCCCGATCGCGAAGCACTCCGCCCAGCCGAGCCCCTCGCGCGCGATGGTGGCGCCGATGCGCTCGACCGAGCCGTCGCCCGAGGCGGCGTCGCCCACGAAGGCCGCGAGGTCGAGCGCGGCGGCGGCTGGCGCCAGCGAGGCCAGGCACTGCTCGACCAGCGCCGGGGTCCGGTAGTTGACGATCACGATCGCGATCCTGGCGGGCTGTCGCACGGTGCCGTTCCCTCGCTGCGCGCCCGTGCCCGCGCGGGCGGGGGATCGCGGGGCCGTCCCTAGCCCCCCGGGGGGGATGCGGACAAGCCGGGGGGCGCGCCGTTCCCGGGGACCGTCGGGCCAAGCCCGGCGCTCGCGAGAGCGCCGACCGATCCGGCGCCCGCGGGGTCGACGGGCCGCGCCCGGCCTCCACCGAAGTGCCGTACCACGCCCGGCCTTACGAAAGCGTCAAGCCGCGCCCGACGTCCGGGAGCGCGCCGGACCGTGCCCGGCTCTCACGGGAGCGCCAGACCATGCCCGGCGCTCACAGGAGCGCCAGACCGTGATTATCGAACTCGTGGCCCGGCGCGGCGTCGACCGCCGCGGGGCCCAGCCCGAGGCGGACGTAGCCCGACGCGATCGGGCCGCGCGCGCCCAGGGCGGCGGCCGACGCGCCGTCGAGCCGCCATTCGCCCGCGACCGCGCCCCCCTCGAGGCGCAGCACGCGGCCGGTCTCCTTGGAGGTGGCGAGCGCCGCGTCGCCGCGCGCGGCGACCGAGGAGACGTAGCCGCCGAGCCGGTCGGCGGGGTCGAGCCGCACGGCGCGCCCGTCCTCCACCAGCCACAGCACGCCGCCCGGCGCCGCGCGGGCCGGGTCCGCGCGCTGCCCGCCGACCACGAGCCGCCCGCGCCCGTCGCGCGCGAGGTGGCGCAGCGACACGCCCTCCGCGCCCGGCCAGAGCCCCATCCCGTCGGGCCGGGCCGGATCGCCGCGGGCGAGGTCGAGCACCACCACCTCGGAGGCGAACGTGTCGCGGTTGAGCGGCGCACGCCCGTAGGCGGGATGCGTCTCGAGGCCGCCGAGCGCGACCTCGAAGCGGTCGGTGCCGGGGATGCGCGCGAGGTCGTGGGGGCCGGGCCGGGGCAGGGGGATCGTCTCGATCCGCCGCGCGCCGGAGGCCCCGACGGCGTAGACCCCGATCGCGCCGCCGAGCGTGGCGAGGTCGTTCTCGGTCACCAGCAGCGTGCGCCCGTCGGCCGCGAAGGCGCCGTGGCCGAAGAAGTGCCGCCCTTCGGGCGCGTCGACTACCGCGCGGATCGCGAGCGTGCCGAGGTCGACCAGCGCGAAGCGGGTGCCGGGGCGGCGCGGGAACACCGCCAGCGTGGATCCGTGCCGCGCCATCCCGTGCGCGCGGCCGTCGAGCGCGACGAGCCCCGCGGGGCCGCCGCCCGCGTCCAGCAGGCGCAGGCGGCTTGCCCCGGTCGCGGCGGTCTCGATCGCGGCGTAGGCGGCGGCCTCGGCGGGCTGGGCGGGCTGGCCCGCGGCGCGCGAGCAGGCCAGCAGGCCGAGGCCGAGGGCCGCGCGGGCGAGGACGGCGCGCCGCGTGGGCGCGGCCTCAGTCGCCATCGGCGGCGGTGAAGCCCGGCACGATGCCGATCGAGGCCGCGAACCCGTCCTTGAGCCAGACCTCGTGGCGCAGCGCGCGGTCGGCCAGGCCGCGCAGCCGGGCGGCCGCCGCGCCGTCCTCGGCGGCGATGGCCGCGAGCGTGGCCTCCTCGAGGGCCAGCGTGTCGGCCGCCGCGGCGGCGTCCTGCGCGAGGATCGCGTAGTCCATCGACCCGCCGATCTCGGGGGCCGCGTCGAAGAGCCCGCCGCGCAGGTCGTAGAGCTCGGCCAGCGCGCGCCACGTGGCCTCGATCGCGGGCAGGCCGAGCCCGCTCGCCACCGCCTCGGTCCGCTCGGGGCGCGCGCCGCCAGGGCTCTCGCCCAGGCCGCGCAGGAGCTTGAACTTGCGCAGGCGGTCGACCTGCACCACCAGCCCCGCGAGCATCGCGCGCACCGGCGCCTCGATCGCCCGGGTAGCGGTCGTCGCCCGCCGCGGCCCCGTCGAGCGCCGCGCGGAACGCGCTGCCGGGGGTCCAGTCGGCGGCGATGGCGGCCGCGAGCGCGGCCTGATGCGCGGCGATCGCGCGGGCCAGCGCGCAGGGATAGGGCTCCGACAGGTCGCCGTGGACGAGATCCTCGAGCGCCCCGAGCCCGGTCAGCGCGACCGACTGGCCCTCGAGCCCGCCGGGCGCCGTGAGCGCGGGGTCGCGGGCGTCGAGCGCGGCGCGCAGCGCGCGGCGGACGTAGTCGCGGGGGTCGGGCCAGAGCTGCACCCGCAGCGGGCCGTCGCCCTCCGCCAGCGGGCCGATCGGGACCAGCCCCGCGCGCTGCCAGGCGAGGAACGTGTCGGCGAAGGCCTCGTGGACGGGCCCGGTCCCGCCGGTGCCCGCGCAATGCGCGTCGAGCGCGGCGGCGAGCCGCGCGGCGGCCTCGGCCTGCGCCTCCCAGGCCGGGAGGACGAACCCATCGGCGGTCGCGGTCAGCCCGGCCTGCAGGGTCGCGGCGGCCTCGGGCGGGAGCTCGCCCTGCGCGGCGGCGGGCAGGGCGAGGAGGAGGGAGACGAGCAGGGCGCGCATTCGGAGGCTCTTCGGAAAGGGGGCCGGCCCGGTATCGGGCGCGGCGGGCGAAGGGGTCGTCCGCTCCCCGCGAGGGCGCCACGGGCGGAGCGGGGCCGGGACGGGCATTCAGAGGCTCTCGAGGAAGGCGATCAGGTCGGCGCGGAGCGCGGCGGGCGCCGCGGCGAAGGCGTCGCGCGACGCCGCCGCCTCGCCGCCATGCCACAGGACCGCCTCCTCGAGCGAGCGCGCGCGGCCGTCATGGAGGTAGAACGCCTGGCCGCCGACGACCTCGGTCAGCCCGATGCCCCAGAGCGGCGGCGTGCGCCACTCGGCGGCGTCGCGGCCGGGCAGCGGCGCGGGGTCGGCGAGCCCCGGCCCCATGTCGTGCAGCAGCAGGTCGGTATGCGGCCAGATCAGCTGCCCGGCCTGGCCCTCGGGCGCGTCGGCCCCGGTGGCATGCTTGGGGACGTGGCAGGCGATGCAGCCGGCCTCGTGGAACAGCGCCTTGCCCGCGAGCACGGAGGCGTCGTCCATGTTCCGGCGCGCGGGCACGGCGAGGTGGGAGGCGTAGAACGTCACGAGGTCGAGGAGGTCGGGGTCGATCTCGGGCGCGCGCGGGGGGGTCGCGTCGGCGGCGTGGGGCGGGACCGCGCCGCCCGCCGTCGCGGTGTCTCCGGTCGCGCGGTCTCGGGACGGATCCGCCCCGCCCGCCGCCGCGGTGTCCGCGTCCGCGTGACCCTGGAACGGCATCGCTCCGGCGGCCGGGGTCGCGCCGCTCCGGGCCGCGTTCGCGTCGCGCCGCGCCTCCATGCCGCTTCCGTCCGCGCGCGCCGTCGCGTGGCCCCGGTCCGCCTCCCCGTTCCCCGATCCGCCGCCCCCCGTCGCGTCGCCGTGGGGGGCGTCGCGGCAGGCGGGCTGGGCTCGGGTGCAGTCGCCCCAGGGGGCGGGGAACGCCCGCGTCGAGAGCCCCATGTCGAGCGCGAAGGCGGTGGCCGACTGGTGCGCGATCGTGGGCGAGGAGGCCTTCCAGCCGAACCGGCCGACGTCGCCCTCCGCGGTACGCGCGAGCCGCCCCGAGATCCCGTCGCCGTCGCGGTCGCCGGGATCGGCGCGCGCGGCGAGGTCGGCCTCTGGGATCGCCTCGAGCAGTCCCAGCCCGATCATCGGCGGGGCCATGCGGGGCAGCAGCGCGGTGCCGGGCGCGAGCGGGGCGTCGGTGGCGAAGGCCGGACGGCGCAGGGTCGCGGCCGTGCCGTCGGGATAGGCGAAGGGGACGGGCTCCCAGGTCACGCGCACGCGGCCCTCGGCTCGCAGGCCCGGCACGGCCCGGTCCTGGAGCTGGCGGCCGAGGCGCGGGTCGGGCGCGCCGCCGGGCCCCGCGAGCACCATCACCATCGACACCATCCCCGCCTCGCCGGGGCCGGGCGGATGGCCGCGCCCGTCCTTGACGTGGCAGCCCTGGCACGAGCGCGCGTTGAAGAGCGGGCCGAGCCCGTCGGAGGAAGCCGTCGAGGCGGGCGCGGCGACCCAGGGCCGGGTGAACACGCCGTTGCCCACGAAGAAGTCGGCGCGCGCCTCGAAGCCGAGCGCGCCCGAGGGATGCGAGAAGGCGTTCGCGTCGGGACGCGCGCGCGAGGTGCCCGACCCGCCCTGCAGCGTCTCGAACGGCTCGGGGGCGGCGAAGTGGGTGGCGGGCGCGAGCAGGCGCGCGCGGCGCTCGGCAGGGGTCTCGGGCCTCGTCCCGGCGCCGGTTCCGGCTCCCGCGCCCATCTCGGACGAGATACCGGCGCCCGTCTCGGACGAGATACCGGCGCCCGTCTCGGACGAGATACCGGCGCCCGTCTCGGCCGACATACCGGCGCCCGTCTCGGACGACACCGGCGCGGGCAGGGCGGCGAGGGCGAGCGCGGCGAGGACGGCGAGGGCGGCGGCGGACGGGCGGGCGCGCGGTGCCGCGGCGGGCGGCGGGGCGGGCCGGACGCCGGACATGCCCCCGGTCGCTCCCCCGCCGGCGGACATCGCCCGCGCGCGGCCGGGCCGGGCGGGGTCGCGGGCCGGGGCGGTGGCGGCGGGGCGGATCGCGTTCGGCATGGCCTCGGGCGGGGTCGGGGGAGGACGGGTCGGCGGGAAGGGCGAAGCCGGGGCCTCGTCGGCGTGGGGAAGGGGCGAGGGTCGCGTCGGGGACGGGGGCGGTGCGGTGGTCGGCATCCGGTCGGGGCGGCTCGAACCTACTGGAACACCGCGCCGGGCGCGTCGAGGCTGTCGGAGCCCTCCACCGCGGTCCCGGCGGCGCCGAGGGCGGCGATCAGCGCCTCGGTGGTGCGGGTCTGCGCCACGAGCGCGTCGATGGCCGCCTGCACCGCCGCGTTGCCCGCCGCGTTGCCCGGCCCGATCATCCGGTCGTAGGCCTCGCCGGCCTCGGCGCGGGCCACGATCGCCGCCATCGCCGCCATCGTCGCGTCGAGATCGGCGGTCATGGCCGCGTCGAGCGCGGGGTCGGCGGCGGCCACGAGGTCCTGGAGCGACGGCACCTCGGTCACGGCGCCGCCCGTGGCCTCGTAGCGGCCCAGATAGACGTTCCGGATGCCCTGGGCGTCGAGATAGTGGTCCATGTGGGTGTTGTCGGAGAAGCACGAATGCTCCTCCTCGGGGTCGTGCAGGATCAGGCCGAGCTGCATCCGCTCGCCGGCGAGCTCGCCATAGGCCAGCGAGCCGAGCCCGGTCAGGATCGCGCCGACGCCTTGCGCGTCGGACGCCGCGGCGAGGTCGGCGCGCGCGGCGCCGCCCGGGCCCCACGCGGCCACGATCTCCTCGAGATCCGCCACCAGCAGGTCGGACGCCGCCGTCAGGTAGTCGCCGCGCCGATCGCAGGACCCGCCGGTGCAGGCCGCGCCCGCGGCGTAGTCGGTCCAGGGCCGCGCCCCCGCCGGGCCCGGGCCGCCCAGGTCCTGGCCCCAGAGCAGGAACTCGATCGCGTGGTAGCCGGTGGCGACGTTGGCCTCGATCCCGTCGATCTCGTGCAGGAGCCGCAGCAGGTCGGGCGTGATCGCGGTGGCGTCGACCGGCTGCCCGCCCACCACGAGCGCGGGGTTGGCCACGACGTCGGCGCGGAACGCCCCGTTCTCGGCGGAGGTCTCGCCGTAGGCGGCGACGTCGACGTAGTCGATCAGCCCCTCGTCGAGCGGCCAGGCGTTCACCCGGCCCTCCCATGCGTCCACGACCGGGTTGCCGAACCGGTAGGCCTCGGTCTGCTGGTAGGGCACGCGGGCGTCGAGCCAGGCGCGCTTGGCGTCGTCATGCGCGGCGGCCGAGGGCTCGGCCACCAGCGCGTCGAGCGCGGCGTCGAGCGCGCGCGCGGCGCCGAGCGCGTCGGAATACGTGGCGAGCGCGAGGTCGCCGTAGCCGTCGATCACCGCGCGGGCGGTCTGGGCGTGGAGCGGCGCGGCGGCGAGCAGGAGGGCGGCGGCGAGGATGCGCATGGGGCGGCTCCGGGTGCGGCGGATGGACGACCGGTCGCCGTCGGATACGGTGGCCTTCGTGATCCTGTCACGTGACGATGCCATGACGGTCGGCGACCCCTCACGCCCGACCCCGACGAAAGGCCCCGCCCCATGCGTTCCGCCCCCCGCGCCGCCCTCCTGCTCGCCGCGCTCCTCGCGCCCGCCGCCGCCGCCGCGCAGCAGGCCGTCGCGCCTACCGGCGCGCAGGAAGCGGCCGCGCCTACCGGCGCGCAGGAAACGGCCGCGCCCACCGGCGCGCAGGAAACGGCCGCGCCCACCGGCGCGCAGGAAGCGACCGTGCCCGCGCCCGCGGGCGGGTTCGCGCGCTACGATCCGACGCTCAGCGCCAGGGAGGCGGTGCTGGCGAACTGGGACCTCGCGGCCTCGGGCATCCGGGCGGGCGAGGTGATGGGCGCGCGGCTCGTGGCGGCGGCCGACCGGGGCGCGTCCTTCGGCGCGCTCGCGCGCCAGGGCGCGACCGCGCGGCGCACGCTGGCGCAGCGCTGGAACGCGGCGCAATGGCTCTACGAGGGCGAGCCCGGCGTGGCGCGGCTCGACCCCGCGGCGATGGCCGCGCTCGACGCGGCGCTCGGCGCGGACTGCGCCGAGGGGGCCTGCGAGGCCGAGGCCGCCGCGCTGCGCGACGCCTTCGCCCGGGTCACCGCGCAGCTGGGCCACGCCGCGGAGGGCGCCCGCGCGGCGGTCGGCACCCGGATGGCGGGGGGCGACGCGGCGCTGATCGGCGAGCAGCTGGGCCTCGTGGCGGACTATCTGGGCGGCGGCGGCTGGGCCGAGGGGCTCGGGGGCGGCGGCGACGGGGCGGGCGAGGCGGTCGCGGCGCGGCTCGTGGGCGCGCTCTCGCTGTGGCGCAACCTCGAGCCCTATGTGGGCCTCGTCGATCCGGTCGTCGACGCCGAGATCAACGCCGCCGCCGAGCGGGTCCTGCGGACGCTGCGCCTCGAGATGCGCGTCGAGGGGCCGATCGACCCGGACGGGGCCGAGGTGGCGGCGCTGCGCGAGCGGGTCGCGGCGCTGGCGGACGCGTTCGGCCGCGCGGCGGAGCTGTTCGCGCGGGGATGAGCGCGCGCGCGGCCCTTCTCGTCGCGCTGGCGGGCGCCGGGGGCGCCTGGGCCGAGCCCGCGCCGGAGCCGGACGCGGTGGCGCGCTGCCTGTCGTGCCACGTCGCGCCCGCGGGTCCGGGAGAGGGCGCGCCCGGCGTCGCGCCTCCCGGCGCGCCCGGCGTCGCGCCTCCGGGCGCGCTGGACATCGTGGGGATCGGCGCGCTCGAGGCGCTGCCAGCGGAATGGCCGCTGATGTCGGAGGACGCGTTCGACCTCGACGGCGACGGGATCGCGGGCGTGGCGCGCCACGTCAGCGGCGGCGACGGCCCGCCGATGCTCGGGCGCTACGGGCGCGCGCTCGCGGCCGGCCGGCTCGAGGACTTCGCGCGGATCGCGGGGGAGGCCCACGGCATCGACCTGTCGGAGCCTGCGGTGCTCGCGCGCGTCGTGGCGGTCTTCGCCGCGCGCTCGCCCGACCCCGCGCCGATGCCGCCCGGCGCGCTGGCGCGGTTCGAGGCGCGCGGCTGCGCGGCCTGCCACGTCACCGACGCGTTCGGGCATGACGGCCGCGACTACCGGCCGCTGAGCGACTTCCTGCTGCACGATCTGGGGGCCGGGCCGGTGCGCACCGCGCCGCTCTGGGGCTGCCCCGGCTGCCTCGAGGCGCCCGGCCACGGGGCGCGGGCGGGCGACGCGCCCGGCTGACGGGGCGGGGGCGGTCGGCGGTCCCGCGCGGGGCGCGCGTGCCCCGTCCCGACGATCCTCCGGGTCGATCCGTCGGACCCGCGCGCGTTGCCCGCCCTCCCGGACGAGGCGTCAGAGCGGCCCTCGGGACCGTCCGGCACCGCGACAGCCCGCCCGGCCCCCGCATCCGGCCCCCGTGAACGCGAAGGGGCCGCGGTCTCCCGCGGCCCCTTCGGTCGTGGCTCCGTCGTTCAGCGCAGCGCGGTCAGGTCGAAGGCCGCCTCGGGGAGGTCGAGGTCGAACATGAAGATCTGGCCGCCGTGATCGGCCTCGACCTCGGCCACCTGGCCGCCCGAGTCGGTGCGGTGCTGCACCACGCCCATCATCACCTGCTCGGCGATCGGGAGCGCGCCCGCGATCGCCTGCGCGCCGGTCCCCGCGATCTCCTCCATCGAGTGGAACGCGCCGTCCTCGCCCTTCGCCAAGAGCGCCGTGAGGCTCCACGAGCCCGAGAACTCCGAGGTCGCCGGCGCGTCGATCGCGCCGCGCAGCGCGGCGGCCCCGGCCTTGGCGCGCGGGCTCTCGTCGCCGCCCGCCATCGCGAGGAAGTAGCCGCGCCCGGGCTCCGCGAGCTCGAGCGTCTCGGGGTCGAGCACGAGCGCGTAGGCCCGCTCGCCGAACGAGTTGCCGCTGTCCTCGTTGACGATCAGCACGTCGCCGTCCGAGCCCTTGATCCACTGCAGCCCGTCGGGCGCGGTCGACTTGGCGACCCCGTCCTCGTCGGTGGCGTGGGTGCCCATGCCGCCGTGCTTGACGCCCTTGTCGGCGACCTCGAGCGTCAGCGCGCCGTCGAAGGCCGCGAGCGTGCGCGTCGCGGTCCCCGTCAGCATCGCGGGCAGCGCGCCGTCGGCGGCCTCGAGCTCGGCGGCGATGTCGGCGAGGTCGAAGGCCATGTAGCCGCCCTCCTCGGTCATCGACTGGATCCAGCGGGTGTGGCCGATGTCGGGGTCGACCGCCGGGTGCTCGGTCTTGCTGTCGCCCACGAGGTAGGTGTGGCCCTCGGGCTGCTCGTCCTCGCGGCCCCACAGGTTGACCTCGGTGTCCTGCACCGCGACCGGCGCGTCCCACCCGCCCCAGCGGTAGGAGGTCGGCACGAAGGCCACGTCGAACGTGTCCGCCGCCTCGGGGTCGGCGATGTAGGCGTCCATCATCTTCTCGGTGGTGTCGATCGCCTCGATGCCGAGGTCGGCGTAGGTCTCGTTGGCCACCGCGAGCCCGTAGATCGCGCCGTGCAGCAGGCCGTTCCTCGCGAGGAACGCGTCGCGCGCGTTCGCGTCCGCGCCGATCGGCTGCCCGTCCACGCCCGCGCCCTTGAGGCCCACGTAGATCTTGAGCGGCGCGGGCTCGACGTCGTGGTTGTAGCCCGCCAGCACCATCACCGCGTAGTCGGGGTTCTGGGGATTGATCGGCAGGATCTTCTCGTAGCCCGACTGCCCGAGCGCGGGCACGGTGTAGGCGGTCTCGGAGGCCAGGTCGACGACGATCGAGGCGAGGCCCATCCCCTCCTGGGTGTCCCACTTCGACACGGTGGTCGCGCCGTCGCCCTCGCCGGTGGTGAGGTCGAACATCTCCTGGATGTTCCACTCCTCGGCCATCAGCCAGACGTCGTCGGCGAGCCCGATCCCGTCGCCGTACTTGTTGGCGGGCTCGTAGTAGGCGCCGCAGAAGGACTGGAAGAAGAAGTCGCCGTTCGACAGCAGGTACGCCTCCTCGAAGTCGACATGCTCGCCCTCGGGCGTGGCCTGGTTGCCCCAGATCCCGCCCTCGGCACGCGGCAGCACCTCGTCGCCGAAGACGTTGTATATGGTCGAGAACAGGTGGCCCGAGCCGCGCACCATGGAGGCGGCCGCGTCGTCGTTGCCCAGGAAGTCGGCCATCGCGGCGCGGTCGTAGTCGATGTAGTGCAGGTGGCTGCCGGTGAAGGCCACGCCCGACGCCATCTCCCAGCCGTAGGTCTCGCTCGACATCGTGGCGTAGCTCTCGGACTGGTAGCCCAGCCGGACCGTCTCCTCGTCGCGCAGCCAGGCCGCGTTGCCGTCGGGCCAGCCGGTCAGCGCCATCCCGGTCTCCGCGTCGACCTCGCCCACGGTGGCGAGCGCCTTCATGCGGCCGATGAACGGGAAGGCGATGTCGGTCGACTCGCCGTCCACGATCTCGAACCCGTCGCCCGGGGTGGAGGCCTCGGCGATGAGCGCGGTGGTCTCGCCGATCGTGACCTTGGGGGCGGCATCCTGGGCGTGCGCGGTGAGCGCGGTGGACGACAGGAGCGCGGCGGCGAGCGCGGCGGACCGGGCGGGACGGATGGGCATGGGGCGTTCTCCAGTGGGAAACGGACGTTTCCCGCCGGGCCTACGCGCGCCGTGCGACGGTTTCTTGACGGTCGTTCGGGTCGTCGGGTCCGGGCCCGCCTCAGCCGCCTCAGCCCGCCGCGTGGCGGGCCAGCGTGGCCGCGACCCCGTCGGCGCCGAGCGCCGCATGCGCGCGCGCGAAGGCCTCCGCGAAGGCCGCGTCGCGGCCCCGAGCCCGCCGTAGAGCGGCTGCTCGAGCCAGGCGGGGGCCGCGTCGCGCGCGGCGAGGGCCGCGGCGTGGAGCCGGTCCCAGTCGGGGTCGTTGGGGGCGATGGCGCTGCCGTCCTCGCGCCGCCCCTCGCACATCCGCGCCCAGAGCGCCTCGGCCAGCGCGAGCCCCTCGACCCCGCCGCCCGCCGCCAGCCGGTCGCGCAGCGTGGGGTGCACGAAGCCCGGATGGCGCGAGGAGCCGTCGAAGGCCACGCGGCGCACGGTGTCGTGGATGCGCGGATTGGCGAAGCGGCGCGCGACGAGCGCGGCATAGGCCTCGGGCGCGGTGCCGGGCACCGGGTCGACATGCGGGGCGATCTCGGCGGCCTGCACGCGCGCGAGGAACGCGGCGATGGCGGGATGCGCCATGCAGCCCGCGATGGTCTCGATCCCCAGAAGCTCGCCGGGATTGGCGACGAGCTGGTGGCCCGCGTTCAGGATCCTGAGCTTCATCGCCTCGTGCGCGTGCACGTCCGCCACGAACTCCGCCCCCGCCGCGTCCCAGGGCGGGCGGCCCAGGGCGAAGTCGTCCTCGATCACCCATTGGCGGAAGTCCTCGTGCGCGACGGGCGCCGCGTCGGCCACGCCCCGCGCGCGCGCGAGCGCCAGCTCGGCCGGGCCGGTGGCGGTCGCGATCGAATCGACCATCGCGCTCGGGAACGACGCCTCCGCCTCGATCCAGCCGGCGAGGTCCGGGTCCCGCAGGCGCGCGAGCCCCGCCACCGCGCGCCGCAGCACGCCGCCGTTGCCCGCGAGGTTGTCGCACGACAGGCACGCGAAGGCCGGCACCCCCGCCGCGCGGCGCCGGGCGAGCGCGGCCGCCATCGCGCCGAAGGCGGTGCGCGGCGCGTCCGGGTGGGCGGCGTCGTGGCGGATGTCGGCATGGTCCGCGTCGAGCCCGCCGGTGGCCGGGTCGACGTAGTAGCCGCCCTCGGTCACGGTGAGCGAGACGATGCGGATGTCGGGCGCGGCCATGCGCGCGATTAGGGCGCCGTGGCCGGCCTCGACGGGGACGAAGTCGATCATCGACCCGATCACCTCGGCCGAGACGCCGCCGGGCGCGAGCTCCAGGAGCGTCGTCAGGCAGTCCTGCGCCAGCAGCCGCTCGCGCATCGCGGCGTCGGCGGGGCGCACGCCCGCGCCGACGATGGCCCAGTCCTGCGCGAGCCCGCGCTGCATCAGCCGGTGCAGGTACCAGGCCTGGTGCGCGCGGTGGAAGTTGCCGAGCCCGATATGGACGATCCCGGCGGTGAGCCGCGAGCGGTCGTAGGTCGGGACCGAGACGTCCGCGGGCAGCCGCGCCAGCGTCGCGTCCGAGAGCGGGACGGGCGGGACGGACGGCGGTGCGGCGGTGCGGGTCAGCTCATCCATTGGCCGCCATCCACGTTGTAGCACTGCGCGACGACGTAGTCGCTGTCGGCGCAGGCGAGGAACACCGCCATCGGCGCGAGGTCGGCGGGGGTGGCGAAGCGGCCCGCGGGCACGCCCGCCTCGACCTCGCGGCGCTTCTCGCCGGGCGCGCGGCCCTCCAGCTCGGCGAACGTCGCGTCGACGTGCTCCCAATGCGCGCCGTCGACCACGCCGGGCGCGATCGCGTTCACGTTGATGCCGTGGGCGATCAGGTCGAGCCCCGCCGATTGCGTCATCGAGATCACCGCGGCCTTGGTCGCGCAGTAGACGAGCACCAGCGGCTCGCCGCGCCGCCCGGCCTGGCTGGCCATGTTGACGATCTTGCCGCCGTGCCCCTGGGCGATCATCCGGCGCGCGGCGGCCTGCATCGTGAAGAGCGTGCCCGCCACGTTGACCGCGTGGAGCCGCTCGGCGGTGGCGCGGTCGATGTCGACGGTGCGGCTCGCGGCGAACAGCGCGGCGCCGTTGACGAGCACGTCGAGCTTGCCCGCGCGCGCGACGACGGCCTCGATCGCGGCGTCGATGCTGGCCTGGTCGGTCACGTCGAGATGGACGGCGTAGGCGCGCTCGCCGATCGCGGCCGCGGCGGCCTCGGCCGCTTCGCGGTCGATGTCGGCCACCGCCACGGTCGCGCCCTCGGCGGCGTAGGCCTCCGCGAAGCCGCGCCCGATGCCGCGCGCGGCGCCGGTGATCAGCGTCGATCGCCCCTCGAGCCTCATGCCAGGCGCAGCCCGCTCTCGTCGAAGCGGTGCAGCTTGCCCGCCTCCGGCGTGAGGTGGACGGTGTCGCCGTGGCGCGCGTCGAAGTCGCCGGTGGTGCGCACCGTGACCGTCTCGGCGAGGCCGGTGTCGTGGACGTGCAGGAACGTGTCCGAGCCCAGATGCTCCGACAGGCCCACGCGCCCGGTCCAGGTGCCCGCCTCGCGCGACGGGGCGAGATGCTCGGGGCGGACGCCGATGGTGCGGGCGCCGTGCTCGCGGGCGGCGGGCCCCTCGATCAGGTTCATCGTGGGCGAGCCGATGAAGCCCGCCACGAAGAGGTTGCGCGGCGCGTGGTAGAGCTCAAGCGGGGATCCGACCTGCTCGATCACGCCCGCGCGCAGCACCACGATCTTGTCGGCCATCGTCATCGCCTCGACCTGGTCGTGGGTGACGTAGACCATGGTGGTCGCGAGCGACTTGTGCAGCTCGCCGATCTCGACGCGCATCCCGTGGCGGAGCGCCGCGTCGAGGTTCGAGAGCGGCTCGTCGAAGAGGAACGCCGACGGCTCGCGCACGATCGCGCGGCCGATCGCGACGCGCTGGCGCTGCCCGCCCGAGAGCTGGCCCGGGCGGCGGTCGATGTAGTCGGCGAGGTTGAGGATCG
The DNA here is from genome assembly GCA_963729425.1 of uncultured Alphaproteobacteria bacterium. Lineage (GTDB taxonomy): Bacteria > Pseudomonadota > Alphaproteobacteria > Rhodobacterales > Rhodobacteraceae > Jannaschia. The sequence goes on from CAVSOF010000002.1 coordinate 75,461, forward strand.
AGGCGGCGTGGTTCACGCGCCGGTCCTTCTCGGCCTGCTCCATGCCGGCCATCTTGAGCGGGAACTCGATGTTCCTGCGCACGCTCATATGCGGGTAGAGCGCGTAGGACTGGAACACCATCGCCAGCCCCCGCTTGGCGGGCGGCAGGGCGGTGGCGTCGCGCCCGTCGATCTCGATGTGGCCTCCGCTCGTGTCCTCGAGCCCCGCGATCAGCCGCAGGAGCGTGGACTTGCCGCAGCCCGAGGGGCCGACGAAGACGACGAACTCGCCGTCCTCGATCGCGAGGTCGAGCGGCGGGATGACCTCGACGTCGCCGAACGCCTTGCGGACGCCCTTGAGTTGGATGCTGCCCATGATGGTCGGTCCCCGTTCTAACCCTGTCGCTTCGCTACGTGAGGGCGTTCTCGGTCGCCCTACCGCTTCGCTACTTGAGGGCGGTCTCGCTTGCCCTGTCGCTTCGCTACGTGAGGGCGGTGTTCCCCGTTCGCCCCGCCGCCCCGCCGCCCCGCCGCCGTCACTTGACGGCGCCGAAGGTGAGGCCGCGCACGAGCTGCTTCTGGCTGAACCAGCCCATCACCAGGATCGGCGCGATGGCCAGCATCGAGGCCGCCGAGAGCTTGGCGTAGAACAGCCCCTCGGGCGCCGAGAAGCTGGCGATGAAGGCCGTGAGCGGCGCCGCGTCCACCGTCGTCAGCAGGATCGTCCAGAACGCCTCGTTCCACGCCAGGATGATGTTGAGCAGCACCGTCGACGCGATGCCCGGCACCGCCATCGGCGCGAGCACGTGGAGGATCTCGGAAGTCAGGCCCGCCCCGTCCATGCGCGCGGCCTCGAGGATCTCGCCCGGGATCTCGCGGAAGTAGGTGTAGAGCATCCACACGATGATTGGCAGGTTGATCAGCATCAGCACCACGATCAGCAGGAGCCGGCTGTCCATCACGCCGAGCCACTTCGCCAGCAGCACCAGCGGGTAGAGCACGCCCACGGCCGGCAGCATCTTGGTCGAGAGCATCCACAGCAGCACGTCCTTGGTGCGGCGGCCCGGCACGAAGGCCATCGCCCAGGCGGCGGGCACGGCGATGAGGATGCCGAGCAGCGTCGAGCCGACCGCGATGACGATCGAGTTCGTGAGCGCCAGCGGGTAGTTCGAGCGCGCCTGCACGTCGCGGTAGTTCTCGAGCGTCCAGTCGAAGGCCAGCCAGACCGGCGGGTCGGCGATCGCGGTGGCCTCGGTCTTGAACGAGGTCAGGAACGTCCACGCGATCGGGAAGAACATGGCCAGCCCGAAGGTCCAGGCCAGCGCGGTCCACAGGACCTTCTCTCGGGTAGTGACGGCGCGGGCCATGGGCGCTCCCTCAGTCCAGGTTCCGGCCGACGACGCGCATCAGGAAGATCGCGACGACGTTGGCGAGGATGACGGCGACGATGCCGCCGGCGGAGCCGAGCCCGACGTTCTGGCTCTCGAGCACGCGCTGGTAGACGAGGTAGGTCAGCGTGCGGGTGCCGAAGGCGCCGTTGGTGGTCACGAAGATCTCGGCGAAGATCGACAGCAGGAAGATCGTCTGGATCAGGATCACCACGGTGATCGCCCGGCTCAGATGCGGCAGGATGATGTAGCGGAACCGCGAGAGCGCCGGCGCGCCGTCCATCTCGGCGGCCTCGAGCTGCTCGCCGTCGAGCGACTGCACCGCCGTGAGCAGGATCAGCGTCGCGAAGGGCAGCCACTGCCAGGCCACGATCGTCACGATCGAGGCGAGCGGCGCCTGGCTCAGGAAGTCGTAGGGCTGCGCGCCGACGGCCTCGAAGGCGTAGGAGAAGAGCCCGTTGTCGACGTTGAAGAACATGTTCTTCCACACCAGCGCCGACACGGTGGGCATCACGAAGAACGGCGCGATCACGAGGATCCGCACGATGCCCTGCCCGAAGATCGGCCGGTCGAGCAGGAGCGCCATCGCGACGCCGCCGCCCAC
>CAVSOF010000003.1:0-57705 GCA_963729425.1 uncultured Alphaproteobacteria bacterium
CCGAGGCGGCCGGCGCACGGGTCGCCGCGCTACTCTCGGCGCGGCGGTGGAAGTCTGCGTCCGGCAGGCTCGGAAGGCTCCTCGCCGCGGTCGGCTATTGCGCCGAACTGCGCGGCGCGGCGACGGCCTCGTGCCTAGCAGAGGTCCGCTTCGAGCCCGTCTTGCCCGATGCTGCGAGCTGAACGAATGGTAGCTTCCCTCACTGTCCCCTCGTCCAAGCCAGCGTCGATCTACAACCAGTCGACGAACTGCCCGTGCGGGCCGGTCCGGGCGATGGCGCGACCGTTGTGCGAGAGAACGAACGCCCCCGGCCGATCTTCCAAGACATCTGCGGCTGCGACATCCGGCAGAATGCGAGCGCCTTCGTTGGCGAGCCACTCGGCCCCAAGGTCCTTCACAAGTATCGCGAACTCCTTGCGAACTGCCGGTTCGACGTAGCTCAAGACGGCAGTGTGGAAGATCACGAGGCGCGCGTTGCCCGGAGCCTGTCGTGCCAAGGTCTCGGTTTCCGTGAGCAGATCGCCCGCAACCACGCGCGGAGGGTCGCGCCTCGCGACCGCGATCGCCGCCTCCAATCTGGAGAGCCGTTCCGTCTGCTCCGGCCAGACGAGCGTCTTCAGCCATCGCATGTCTTCTTCGCTGCACACGTTCAAAGGATTGAGGTCCAGGCCCGTGCGCCATGCAATCTGCGGAACTGTGCCGGGAACGGGGGTTCGTTCGGACGCTCTGCAAGGGAAGACGGGCGCGTCGTCGGCCGGAGCGGTCAGCCGGGTGGGGCCATAATCGTAGCCATATCGGTCGATGAGAAGACACAGGCCTGCCGACGCTCCGACCTCGAGGATGGCGAGGGGTCCCTCGACCTGCGCCAAAGCAGGTAGAAGGGCGGCACAACGGCCCGGCTCGTTGGTTTGCGTGGAGCGGGAGAGAATGACGGGCCTTACCGCACCCCATGCCGCCAGAGCGTGCCGGGCGAAGTCCGCACCTCTATCGGGCAGGCCGACGGCGTGGCGTGTCGCAGCGAACAGAAGGTTCGGTTGCTGTTTGCCATCGGGCAATTCCAGGAGCCGGCTAAGCAGATCGACGTTCCCGGCGACAGTTGTCGCATAGGTCTCGTAGGTTGGCGAGACGCCGTGCGCCTCCCTGTCGGCGAATGCGTGGTATCTACGGGAGAGTTTCTCGACGCTTTCGCTCATGACGTCCTTCGGATGCTAAAACGGCAGCAGTGTACGATGGATCCGGTGCCGTATCATACGCAAGTTGCGCCAGAGCAGACACCGGTGCGCTCGACCCGGACGACTGCTCCGTCCCGCAGAGCGTGAGTTTAAATACGGCGCAGCGAACGGTAGCTTGTCTCAACCCAACCGTTCGCGAGGTATCCAGCACACGCACCCTTCAAGCCTACTTCGGCGGATACCTCACAAGGCTCGACACGCCGCTTTGGTATACGCACAGGATCACGTGCCCCCATAGCGAAGGGACGGCCATCGTGTTCCAAGGCGGGGTGCGGGACGTGGCGATCACCCTTGGTGTGGCGGCAGCCGGGGCTCTGGCGGCGACGGGCGTAGAATTGAATGCGGCGCCGCTCCTGGGCGCGGCGGCGGCGGTGACGGCGTTCGCGCTCGCCGGAGGCGCCGCGCGGATCCCCGACCCGATGCGCGAGATCGCCTTCGCGGCGATCGGGGTGGCGCTCGGCGCGGGGATCGGGCCGGGCTTCCTGTCGGACGCGGCACATTGGCCGCTCTCTCTGGCCGCGCTCGCGGCGGTGATCGCGGTGACGCTCGCCCTGTCGAGCGTCCTCATGCGACGCAGCGGGATGGAGGCGGGGACCGCGCTCCTGGCGGTCGCGCCGGGCGCGCTGTCGGTCGCGCTGTCGCTGAGCGAGGGGACGGGACGCGACACCCGGACGGTGGCGACGCTGCAGGCGGTCCGGCTGCTCGCGCTCACCGTGGTGCTTCCGCCCGTCCTCGCGGCCGCGAGCGGGACCCATCCGGCGGCGTCCGGCTCGTCGGCGGTCGTCGACACGGGCTACCTCGCGGGGGCGGTCCTGCTGGCGGCCGCGATACTCGCCGGACGACTCGGCGTCGCGCTGCGCGTTCCGGCCCCCCACCTTCTCGCCGGGTTCGCGCTGAGCGGCGCAGCGCATGCAGGCGGCGCCCTCGAGGGGCCGCTGCCCGTGCCGGCCGCCTTCGCCGCCTTCGCCGTCGCCGGCGCGGTGATCGGCACGCGGTTCCGGGGCGTCACGGTGGCGCGGGCGCGCCGCCTGCTCGGGCCCGCGATCGGGCTGACGGCGCTGGCGACGGCCATCGCGGCGGTCGCGGCGGCCCTCGTGGCGCCCGCTTTGGAGATGCCGTTCGGGCAGGTCATGATCGCCTTTGCCCCCGGCGGGGTGGAGACGATGGCCGCGATGGCGCTCTTCCTCGGTCATGATCCGGTCTATGTCAGCGTGCATCATGTCGCGCGGATCCTCGTCTTAGTCGCGGCGCTGCCCTGGCTCCTGGCGCGGCTGCCCACGCCCGCTGCATCGCCGGGAGGCGAGCGGGGCGGTCCGAATCCGCCATGACCGTCGGTAATGCTCGGGATACGAGCGCTCGGTTCCCACAAGGGCGTACATCCCGGACCATCGCGGAGCCCTGAAGGCGGCGCCGACGATCCGGCGGTCGGCCGCGCGGGGTCGAGGGAGGGAGACCATGGACATCATCACGCGCGGCCTCGCCGCGGCGGCGCTCTGCGCCACGACCCTGATCGCGCCCGCGCCCGTCGCGGCGCAGGACATGGCGGGCGAGACCGTCACCATCTTCGTGCCGTACCGCGAGGGCGGCGGGACCGACACCTGGGCGCGCTTCATCGCGGCCCGGCTCGGGGACTACGTGGGCGGCGACACGGACTTCGTCATCCGCAACGTCACCGGCGGCGGCGCCATCGGCGGCGGCAACGAATACGCGCGCCGGGCGGGCGACGACGGAACCGACCTGCTGGCGACCGCGGGCGGGCTGCAGCTGCCCTACCTGCTGGGCGACGAGCGCGTGCAGTACGACTACGCGGACTGGTATCCCGTCTACGCCTCGCCCTTCGGCGGCGTGGTCTACATGCGCAGCGAGGACGCGCCCGCCGATCCCGCCGAGCTGATGACGCGCGAGGGGCTGCGCTTCGGCTCGATCGGCGCGACCGGCTCGGACCTCGTGCCGCTGCTCGCCTTCTCGCTCATGGAGCTCGACACCAACGTGGCCTTCGGGCTCGACGGGCGGGGGCCGGCGCGGCTGTCGATCCTGCGCGGCGAGAGCGACCTCGACTACCAGACGACGTCGTCCTACCTGGCCAACGTCCAGCCGCTGGTCGACGAGGGCACGATGACGCCGCTCTTCTCGTGGGGCGTGATCGGCGAGGACGGGACGGTCGAGCGCGACCCGACCTTCCCCGACCTGCCGTCCTTCCCCGAATACTACGAGACGATACACGGCGAGCGGCCGTCCGGCCCGGGCTGGGACGCGTGGAAGGCGATCTACGCGGCGGGCTTCGCCTATCAGAAGTTCATCGTCCTGCCGCTGAGCGCACCCGAGCCGGTGCGCACGATGTGGCGCGACGCCTTCGCGCAGATGGCTCAGGACGAGGGCTATCTCGCCGAGGCGGGCGAGGAGCTGGGCCTCTACGAGCAGATCTCCGGCGACGCGCTCGACGCGGCGATGGAGACGGCGACCCGGATGCCGCAGGAGGCCAAGGACTGGGTCGCGCAGTGGCTGTCGGACACCTACGACGTGAGCCTTTGAGGCGACGGTGCCCGAGGCGCTCGCCCTCGCGGCCGCGTCGCTGACCGATCCCGGCTTCCTGGGCTTCCTCGCCCTGGGGGTCGGGCTCGGCATGGTGGTGGCGATCCTCCCGGGCTTCGGCGGCACGGTCGGCCTCGCGCTGACGCTGCCCTTCATCTACGGGATGCAGGCCCAGGAGGGCGTGGCGCTGATGACCGGGCTGCTCGCGGTCGTGGCGACGGCGGACACGTTCCCCGCCGTGCTGCTCGGCATCCCCGGCTCGATCAGCGGGCAGGCGACCGTGGTGGACGGCTACCCGCTCGCCAAGCAGGGACAGGCGGCGCGCGCGCTCGGCGCGGCGTTCGCCGCGTCGCTCTTCGGCGGGCTGTTCGGCGCGGCGGTGCTCACGGTCGCGCTGCAGGCGGCGCGCCCGATGATCCTCGCGTTCGGCACGGGCGAGCTGCTGCTGCTCGGCATCCTCGGCGTGACGATGGTGGGGGTGCTGTCGGGTCGCGCGATCTTCCGCGCGCTGACGGCGGCCGCGCTCGGGCTCCTGGTGGGCACGGTGGGCATCGCGCCCGCCACCGGCGTCTACCGCTTCGACTTCGGGCTGCTCTACCTCGGCGGCGGCGTGCCGCTCACGGTGGTCGTGGTGGCGCTCTTCGCGATTCCCGAGATGATCGACCTGATGGGCCGCAGCGGCGCCATCGCCGAGCGGCGGACGCTCGCGGGCGGGCTCGGGCGCGGGCTGCGCGAGGCACTCGAGCATCGCTGGCTGATCGTGCGCTCGTCGCTCATCGGCACGACGGTGGGGATGCTGCCGGGGATCGGCGGGTCGGTGATCGACTGGATCGCCTACGGCCACGCGGTCCAGTCCGCCAAGGACCGCTCCCGGTTCGGGCACGGCGACATCCGCGGCGTGATCGGGCCCGAGGCGGCCAACAACGCCAAGGAGGGCGGCGCGCTCGTCCCGACGATGATCTTCGGCATTCCGGGCTCGGGCTCCACGGCGGTGTTCATGGGCGGCCTGATCCTGCTCGGCTTGGAGCCGGGCCTGACGATGGTGATGCAGAGCCAGGACGTGATCTACACCGTGATCTGGTCGCTGGCGCTGGCCAACGTGCTCGGCGCGGGGCTGTGCATCGTCCTCGCGCGCCCGATCGCCTCCCTCGCACAGGTGCGGTTCGACTTCCTCGCCCCGGTTCTGCTCGCGCTCCTGATCCTCGCGGGGTTCCAGGCGAACGGGGTCTGGGCCGACGTCTGGACGCTCCTGGGGATCGGGGTTCTCGGCTGGCTGATGGCGCGCCACGGACTGTCGCGCCCGGCCTTCGTCATCGGCTTCGTGCTGTCGGGCGGGATCGAGCGCAACCTCTACCAGACACTGAGCTTCTACGGCTGGTCGGTGTTCGAGCGGCCGCAGTTCCTCGCGATCCTGGCGCTCTGCGCGGCATCGGTCGTCTTCGGGGTCCGCCAGGCGCGCATCGCCGACCGCCCGGCCGAGCGGATCGGGCGGGAGGGGACGCTCCTGATCGCGGGCCTCGCCGTCCTCGGCCTCGCCGCGGCCTGGTCGATGCGCGACGCGCGATGGCTGACCCAGCTGTTCCCCACCGTGGCGGGGCTGGCGCTCGCGGCCTTCGCGCTCGCGGCGCTCGCGCGGAACCTGCGCCGCCCGGGGCCGGTGCTCCACGCGCCGGCGGATGCCGCGCTGCGCTCGATGGGATGGATCGCGGCGCTGGTGGGGCTTTCGCTCCTCTTCGGCTACGCCGTGGGCGCGGCGCTCTTCGCGCTCGCCTTCCTCACCGCGCGCGGGGCCGGTGGCTGGGGCCTGCGCCTGGCCATCGCGGGCGGGCTCGCCGCCCTGGCGCTGACGATCTCGGCCACGCTCGGGGTCGACCTGCCGGAGGGGGTCCTCGATGTCGCGTCGCGCCTCAACTGAACTCGGCCGCCTGCCCGCAGGCGCCCAGCAGCCAGTCGGCGAAGAGCCGGGCCGGCGCGCGCAGCGGCGCGCTCGCGGGCCAGGCCAGGTGGAACGCGGCGCCCCGACGCGCGACCGGCTCGAATGGCGAGACGAGCGTGCCCGCCTCGAGCGCGGCGGCTACCAGCGCGGCCTGCCCGATCGCCACGCCGAGCCCGCATTCGGCGGCGCGGTAAGCCATCGCCGAGGAGGCGAACCAGAGCTGGCGCCCGCCCGCGGCGATGCCGGTCGCCGCCGACCAGTCCTCCCAGTCCCGCCGACGGTAGCGCGACGCCAGGAGCCGCCCCTCGCGCAGCAGCCGTACCGGATCGCCGCCATGCGCCGCCAGCAGCCCCGGCGCGCAGACCGGCCGGACCGCGTCCTCGAACAGCAGGCGCGCGCGCGCGCCCGCCCATTGGCCGTCGCCGAGCTGGACGGCGAGGTCGAGCGGGCGAGACCGGAAGTCGAGCGGCTCCACGCTCATGTCGTAGCGCAGCACCGCCTCGGGATGCGCGGCCTCGAACGCGCCCACGCGCGGCAGGAGCCAGCGATCCGCGAAGGTCGGATAGACGCGCACCGTCACCGAGCGGTCCCGGCCCTCCTCGAGGCTGCGCTCCACCACGTCGCCCAGGGCCACGAAGTGCGGCGCGACCTCGAGCGCGAGCCGCCGCCCCTCCACCGTCAGCGACAGCCCGCCCGCGCCGCGCTCGAACAGCCGCGTGCCCAGCAGCGCCTCGAGCTGCGCGACCTGCCGGCTGACGGCGGCCTGCGTCACCCCGAGCGCCTGCGCGGCGGCGGTGAACGTGCGATGGTCGCTCGCCACCGCGAAGACCTTGAGCGCGGTCAGCGGCACGCGCGCGAAGATGTCGGCCATGCGCCACCACCCGTCAGCGAGGATCGCCCATGGATATGCTGCTGAGCGACGAACAGCGAGCCTTCCGAGACCAGGTCGCCCGCTTCGCCCGCGAGCGCCTCGCGCCGGGCGCGGTCGAGCGCGCGCGCGACGGCCACTTCCCGCAGGCGGTGGTCGAGGAGATCGCCGCCATGGGCCTGATGGGGCTTATGCTGCCCGAGGCCGATGGCGGCGCGGGCGGCGGGCTGATGGAGGCGGTGATCGCGATCCAGGAGGTCGCGATGGCCTGCCCGCGGTCGGCGGACGTGGTGCAGGCGGGGAACTTCGGCGCGATCCGGACCTTCGCCGAATACGCCACCCCCGAACAGAAGGCGCGCTGGCTGCCCGATCTGCTGGCGGGCCGCTCGATCGTCTCGGTGGGCATGTCCGAGCCCGATGCGGGCTCCGCCGTCACCGACCTGCGCGCCGCCTGCACCAAGGACGGGGACGGGTGGCGGCTCTCGGGCACCAAGGTCTGGGGCACCCATAGCGCCGAGGCTGACCTATTTCTGATCTATTGCCGGTTCGGGCCGGGGACGGGGGGGATCGGCTCGGTGCTGGTCGAGCGCGCCCGCGACGGCGTCACCATCGGCGAGCCGCAGCGCTACATGAACGGCGAGCTCTGGGCGCAGCTGTGGTTCGACGAGGTCCGCATCGATCCCGGCGACGTGCTGCTCGGCGAAGGCGGGTTCCGGCGCCAGATCGCGGGCTTCAACGTCGAGCGGCTCGGCAACGCGGCGCGCGCGGTCGCCGTCGGGCGCCACGCCTTCGAGGTGGCGCGCGCCCACGCGCTGGAGCGGACGCAGTTCGGCCGCCCGCTGGCCGAGTTCCAGGGACTGCAATGGAAGTTCGCCGACATGGCGGTCCGGCTCGACGCGGCGCAATTGATGCTGCTGCGCGCGGTGATCGGCGCGGGCGACGGGCTGCCGCAGGCCTACGAGACGGCGGCGGCGAAGCTCGCGTGCAACGAGGCGGGCTTCTTCGCGGCCAACGAGGCGATGCAGGTGATGGGCGCCGCGGGCTTCGACGAGGGATCGATCGTGCAGTACTGCATGCGCCGCACGCGCGGCTGGCAGATCGCGGGCGGCACGCTGGAGATCCTGCGCAACCGCATCGCCGAGGAGGTCCTCGGGCGCCGCTTCGACCAGCGCCCGCCGCGGGTCGCCTGAGATGGCCGCCGCGCTCGACGCCCTGCTGCGCCCGGCGCGCGTGGCGCTGATCGGCGCGTCGGGCACGCCGGGACGCCTGACTGCGCGACCGCAGGCGTTCCTCGCGCGCCACGGCTTCGCGGGCGAGGTGATCCCGGTCAATTCGGGCCGCGACGACGTCGGCGGCGTCCGCGCCTGGCCTTCGGTCGGCGCGGTTCCGGGGACGGTCGACCACGCCTACGTGCTGCTCGACGGGGAAGCCGCGATCGAGGCGGTGGCGGATTGCGCGCGGGCGGGCGTGGCGGCTGTGAGCGTGCTCTCCGACGGGTTCGCGGAGGCCGGACCCGAGGGGGCGGAGCGGCAGGCGCGGTTGGTGGCGGCGGCGGGCGACGCGTTCCTGCTCGGTCCGAACTCGACCGGCGTGGCGCATCCCGCCACGGGCTTCGCTTGTACGGTTAACGCGGCCTTCGCGGCCGAACGGATGCCGCGGGGCCGGATCGCCGTCCTGTCGCAGTCGGGCTCGATGATCGGGGCGATCCTGTCGCGGGGCGCCGCCTGCGGGGTCGGGTTCCAGTCCTTCGTCTCGGTCGGCAACGAGGCGGCGCACGGCGTGGGTGAGATCGGCCGGGCGATGGTCGGCGACCCGGAGGTGGACGGCTTCGCGCTCTTCCTCGAGACGGTGCGGCGGCCGGAGGCGTTCGCCGCCTTCGCGGCCGCGGCGCGCGCGGCGGGCAAGCCCGTGATGGCCTACCTCGTCGGCCGCTCGACGCAGGGCGCGGCGCTCGCCGCCTCCCATACCGGCGCGATGGCGGGCGGCGGACGCGCGCTCGCGGCGTTCCTGCGCGGCCACGGCGTCGTGCTCGCGCAGACGTTCGAGGGGCTGGTGGAGGGCGCGGGCGCGCTGCCGATCGCGCGCCGGATGGCCGGGCGGCCCCGGACCGCGACGGTGATCACCACGACCGGCGGCGGCGGCGGGATGGTCTACGACCTGCTCGGCGCGCGCGGCGTGGCGCTGGCGCCGATGGGGGACGCGGCGGGGCGGACGCTCGACGCGGCGGGGATCCGCCCGAAGGACGGCCCGCTCGTCGACGTGACCCTCGCGGGCGCGCGCTACGAGGTGATGCGCGCCGTGGTCGAGGCCGTGGCGGACGATCCAGAGACCGGCGCGGTCGTCGTCGCGGTCGGCTCCTCGGCGCAGTTCGAGCCGGAGCGCGCGGTCCGCCCCGTCATCGACGCCGCCGCCGCCGGGACGGGCGCGCCCGTGCTCGTCGCGCCGATCCCGCATGCGCCGGAGGCGCTGCGGCTCTTGGCCGAGGCCGGAATTACCGCGTTCCGCACGCCCGAGAGTTGCGCCGAGGCGGTCGCGGCCGTCCTCGCCGGACCCGCCCCGCACGGGGCCGACCCCGCGCCGGCCGCGCCGCCCGCCGCCGCGCTGGCCCGGGTCGGCGCGCTGTCGGCCGGCCCGGCCGACGAGGCAGAGGCGGGGGCCGTCCTGCGCGCGCTCGGCATCGCGTTCCCGGAGGGCGCGATCGTGGCGGAGGACGACGCCCCGACGGTGCCGGGCTTCGCCGGGCCCTACGTGCTCAAGGCGCTGCGCCACGGGCTCCTGCACAAGACCGAGGTGGGCGGGGTGCGGGTCGGGCTCGCCGCGGGCGCGCTCGCAGAGGCGGCCGAGGCGATGCGCGCGCGTCTGGGGCCATGCCGCCTGCTGGTCCAGGCGATGGAGGCAGGGCGCGGCGAGGCCATCATAGGCTACGTCCGCGATCCGGTCGTCGGGCCGTTGGTCTCGGTCGGGCTCGGAGGCGTCCTGGCCGAGCTGCACGATGACGCGGCCCTGCGCCCGGCGCCGGTCGGGATCGAAGGCGCGCGGGCCATGATCGCGGAGGTCCGGGGCTTCGCGGCCCATGCGGGATGGCGGGGGCTGCCGCGCGCCGACCTCGAAGCGCTGGCCGGGGCGGTCGCGGCGCTTTCCGCGCTGGCCGCCATACCCGAGGTGGAGGAGGCGGAGATCAACCCGCTCCTGCTGCGCGACGAGGGCCACGGCGTCGTCGCGCTCGACGCGCTCGTTCGGATATCGGGGCCGGCGGACACCGCGTTCTAACTGCCCCACGCCCTTGGTCCCGCCTCGCCGCACACGCGGACCGCGACACGCCGCGCGACGGGCGGACAGGTACGTGAAGGTCGTTCGGTTCGACGCCTGCCTCTCCATGCCGATCCGCCCGGCCGATCCCTTGCGCGCCTGATCCGCCGCCGGAGCCTTCCCGTCGCATGTCGGTCGAGGGACTGGCGAGACGACAATAAACTTGCCGCGAGGGTCGGAGGTCCGAGGCCCCTTCCGGAAGATGGATCAAACGGGCACCGAACGGTTTTGATAGGTATCTTGCCGAAGCAGGTGGAAGCGGTCGTTCTCCGCCCCGCGACGAACGACTGCTCCGTCCCGCCTAGCTGCCATCGAAAACGCACACGTTCGGCTCGGCTCATGCCGCGTAGTTCTGGAAACTTCGTCGCGAGACCATCGCCCGCCGCCGCCCGACGGGTGTCGGAATCCTCTAGGAACAGCGCGCCGACCGGCATCCCTCACGGCGGAGGGCCGCTCACGGAGCGGCCCTCCTCGCTGACATCGACGGCGGGTCGCGCCTCAGCGGCGGATGCCGAGCCGCTTGATGAGGTCCTGATAGCGCGCCTCGTCCTTGCCGCGGGCGAAGTCGAGCAGCTTGCGGCGTTGCGCGACCATCATCAGCAGGCCGCGGCGCGAATGGTTGTCCTTCTTGTGGGTCTTGAAGTGCTCGGTCAGCGTGGCGATCCGCGACGTCAGGATCGCGACCTGCACCTCGGGAGAGCCGGTGTCGCCCTCCTTGATGCCGTATTCCTTGATCAGGCGGGTCTTCTCTTCGACGGTGATCGACATCGGGGGCTCCTCGCGGTCGGGGTGATGGCGCAGGCCGGGATGTCGTCCAGCAGGGCCCTTGGAGAGCGCGCGCCCTAGCGCGGCCGCGCGCCGATGGGAAGGGGCGTCGCGGGCCAATCGACGGGCGCCACCGCGTAGCCGATGTAGAGCGGGTGCCTGGGGTGGCCGTCCTTCGACAGGCCCAGCGTCGCGAGCGGGCGGCAGGTCGCGCGCAGGATTGCCTCCGCCTCCGCGCCCCGCCCCAGATGCGCGCCGTGCGTGCCCCAGGCGCACACGACCCGGTCGGCCCAGAGCGCGGCCGCGGCGATGGCCGCGTCGTTCTCGGGGCGGCCCACCGGCTCGGGCTGCGCGCGCATCGCGCGGGGATCGGTCGCGCGCCAGGCGAAGATGTTGGTCACCCGGAACGCGCCGTAGCCCAGCGCGCGCGCCCGGCGCTCGCAACGCTCGACGGTGGGGTCGTTGGCGAGCTCGGTCGCGGTCGACGGGTTGAGCATCACGAAGTTGATCCGCCCCCCCGCCGCGTCCCACGTCCGCACGAGGTCGTAGCGGTAGCGCTCGTCGTCGGAATAGACCGCGACCGATGGCGCGTCCCCCTTGGTCCAGCGCCGCTCGATCAAGCCGCCACCGGGGCCGCGATCACCTTGGTCGGCCGAAACGCCCCGCCCTCGCAGGCGCCGATCGCCACCGCGCGGCCGTCGAGCGACGCCCAGGCGGGCGCGGCGTCCGGCGCGTCGACGGCCACCGGGTTGCCGTGGCGCAGGCGGTCGGCGGCCGCCGCGTCCACCGGGACCTCCGCCAGCGCGCGTAGCCCGGTCTCGAGCGGCAGCAGGCGCGCGTCGAGGGCGGGCGTCCGCGCCTCCGCCTCGAGCGTGGCGAGGGGAACCGCGTCCCCGACCGCGAACGGCCCCGACCACGTCCGCCGAAGCCAGGCCGCGTGGCCGAGGCAGCCGAGCGCCGCGCCCAGGTCGCGGCAGATCGCGCGCACGTAGCCGCCCTTGCCGCAGGTCATCTCGAGCTCGGCCCCGTCCGCGTCGGCGGCGACCACCACCAGCCGCTCCACGCGCAGCGGCCGCGCCGCGAGGTCCATCGCCACGCCGCCCCGCGCGAGGTCGTAGGCGCGCGCGCCGTCCACTTTCACCGCCGAGACGCGGGGCGGGACCTGCACGATGTCGCCGCGGAACGCTTCGAGCGCCGCCTCCACCGCCTGCCGAGAGGGGCGCGCTTCGCAGGTCTCGATCACCGCGCCCGAGGCGTCGTCGGTCGCGGTGCGCGCGCCCCAGGCGACGCGGAAGCGGTAGCCCTTGGTCGCGCCCGTCACGTGCGGCACGGTCTTGGTCGCCTCGCCCAGCGCCACCGCGAGCACCCCCGTCGCGTCGGGGTCGAGCGTGCCGGCATGGCCCGCCTTGGCCGCGTCGAGCGCCCAGCGGACGCGGCCCACCACGGTGGTCGAGCCGATCCCCGCCGGCTTGTCGATCACGAGCCAGCCGTCGATCGCCCGGCCCCGCCTGCGCCGGCCCATCTCAGCGTTCGGTCACGACGAGGATCGGCCCCATCGGCAGCCCCGGGTCGGAGCGGCCCGACGCCGGGTCGTGAAGCCGCGAGACCGTGCCGTCGAGGTAGAGCGCGTCGCGCACGCCCAGCACGTCGCGGTAGAGCGTCGCGAGCTCGTGGAACCGCACCGGCTCCTCGGAGATCACGAGGTGCACGATCCGCCCGTCCGGCGAGGCCCCGACCGCGTTGCGCCGCTTGAGCGAGGTCGAGGCGGGCAGGAAGCGTGGGTGCAGCGCGCCGTCGATCACCAGCATCGGGCCGGACTGCGTCGCGTGGCGGCAGGGGCGCGGGGCGGCGGCGAAGGCGCGCGTCTCGACCACGTCGGCGCGGTCGGCCTGAACGCACAGCACGCCGTTCGGCAGCATCCCGAAATTGCCCGGCCCCGCCCGCGTCACGAGCGGCGCGCCCTCCACCCCGTCCTCGACGTAGAGGCCCACGGGGCGGCGGTCGGAATGGTACATGCCCGCATTGGTGGCGAAGGCGATCTCCGCGCCGGTCGCGGCATCGAGCGCGGCGAAGCTCCCCAGCCGCCCGTCCGGACCGTCGAGCCGCAGCGCGACGGCATGGCGCGCGAGGTCGGCGGAGCAGACCGTGAACGCCCGCCCGCGATGCTCGACCGCCTCGCAGGCCCCGGCGGCGCCCGCCAGCGCGAGCCACGCGGCGGCGGCGAGCCGGATCGTCACGGCTCCGCACCGGGGCGCGGTGCGGCGCCATCCGCGTCGTCGTCATCCTCCCCGTCCACCGCCGCGACGTCGCGCGCCACATTGTCCTGCGCGAACAGCCGCCGGGTGTCGTCGAGCCGGTCGAAGGTCTCGTCGATGCGGAACCGCAGGTCGGGGGCGAACTTGAGCGTCATCTCGCGCGAGATCGCGCGGCGCAGCTCGCCCTTCACGCGCGCCAGCCCCTCGATCGCGCGCTCGCGGCCCTCGCCGCCCAGCGGCAGGACCCAGGCGGTGGCGACCTTGAGGTCGGGCGACACCGTCACCTCGCCCACCGTGATCGACATCGCCGAAAGATCGGGATCGTGCACGTCGCCGCGCGCCAGCACGTCGGCCAGCGTGCGCCGGATCAGCTCGCCCACGCGGAGCTGCCGCTGCGAGGGGCCGCCGCCCCGCCGGTCGTCTCGCCTTCCCATCGCACGCCCTCCACGAGCGGTCGGGGATATGGGCCACCCGGTCGGGGCGCAAGCGGCGTCGCCCCCGAGGGGCGCAGGCGGCGTCGCCCCCGAGGGGCGCAGGCGGCGTCGCCCCCTAGGGGCGCAGGCGGCGTCGCCCCCTAGGGGCGCAGGCGGCGTCGCCCCCGCCGGGGAGGCCGGGCGGCCATCCGGTCGCCGCCCCGCATGGTGCGCCTGCGCACCAATGGCCTCAGCCCCGCGCCGTTGCGCGGATGGGGGGGATCGCGCAGGATCGCGCGCCGAGGGGAGGTCGCGATGGGCTGGTCGGGGATCGAGCGGGCGGGCGCCGACGCGCCGGGCATCGTCGTGATGGGCGCGTCCGGCCGCATGGGGCGCATGCTCTGCGACCTGATCCTGTCCTCGGACCGCGCGCGCCTCGTCGCGGTGACCGAGGCGCCGGGGCATCGCTGGACCGGCATGGACCTCGGCGCGGCCTGCGGCGGCAAGCCGATCGGCGTCCGCGTCACCGACGACGCGGAGGCCGCGATCGCGGGCGCGCGGGCGGTGGTCGACTTCACCATGCCCGCCGCGACCGTGGCGATGGCCGGGGCCTGCGCGCGCGCGGGGCTCGTCCACGTGATCGGCACGACCGGGCTCGAGCCGGGCGACGTGGCCGCGCTCGATCGCGCCGCGCAGGCAGGCGCCCGGATCGTGCGGTCGGGAAACATGTCGCTGGGCGTCAACCTGCTCGCGACGCTGGTGCGCCGGGTCGCCGCCGCGCTCGACGCCGACTACGACGTCGAGATCGTGGAGGCGCATCACCGCCACAAGGTCGACGCGCCGTCGGGCACCGCGCTGATGCTGGGCGAGGCCGCCGCGTCCGGCCGGGGCGTGGCGCTGGCCGAAGTCTCGGACCGGGGCCGCGACGGGATGGGCGCCGGGCGGCGCGCGGGCGACATCGGCTTCGCCTCGGTGCGCGGCGGCGACGTGGTGGGCGAGCACGACGTGATCTTCGCGGCCGACGGCGAGCGGCTGGTGCTGCGCCACGTCGCCTCCGACCGCACCGTCTTCGCGCGCGGCGCGCTCAAGGCCGCGCTGTGGGGCCTCGACCGCCCGCCCGGCGCCTACGACATGCTCGACGTGCTGGGGCTGCGATCCGACTGAGCGGAGCGGCCACCGGCCCCGACCGTCGCCCGCTCGCCGTCGTGGCCCCCATTCTCGGCGTCAAAAGGACGGACCCCGTGGCGTTTCCGAACGACGCGGGCGCCCGCCGGGCGGACGCGGCGGCTCGCGATCCCGTGTCGCCGAGCCGGCGGGCGGCCCGGCTCGCGTCGCTCTGCCGGCGCGGTTCGAGAACCCCTCCCTCGCCGGCGCCATCCGGAGCGCGGTGGCGATGCCGTTCGCCGCGAGGGCCGCGACGAGACGGTCGTCCGACCGCCACGCGGTCCGCGGATGACACGTTCCGGACCACGAGGCCCGTCGCGGTCCACGCGCCGGACGGCCCCGCGGCCGTCGCCCCGATCGTCGTCCGCGGCCGTCGAGGCCGGGCCGCCCTCAGAAGTCGATCGCCAGCCCCTTGAGCTCCCAGTCGCCGTAGCGCACCGGCTCGGGTCCCGCGCGGCCGCCGAGCTCGGGCGGCAGGTCGAGCGGGACGCGCGCGCGGGCCTCCGCCTCCTCGAGCGCGCGGCGGGCCACGTCGGGGAGCGCCGCACGCCGCGCCGCCTCCGCCTCGGGCGCGAGCGGAGCGAGGTCCACGCCACGGTCGCGCGGCGTCGTCGGGCAGGCGGGCGCGTCGGGCGCCGCGACGGGCAGGTCGGCGGGGTCGACGGACATTCGGGGGGCGCGGGCGGCCACGGGGCGTCTCCTTGCCGGGATTGCCGTCAGGATATACGTCGCGGTGTTTCCATCGCAAGGACCGGCCGCCGATGACCGACCTGCCCGAGAGCCTCGCCGCGCGGCTCGGCGCGCTGCGCCTGATGGCGCACGTGCTGCAATCCGGGCGGCGGCTGGGCGACGGCGCGTCGGGGCTGTCGGGTCCGCCCGCGGCGCGCGCGCTGCGCCTCGCGGGGCTGGCGCTGCGCCATCTGGGCCGGGCGGACGCGCTTCTGCGGACCCGGATGGAGCGGCAGCCCGCGAGCCGGGTCCGCGACGTGCTGCGCCTCGCGGTGGTCGAGCTGATGGAGGCGGGCGAGGCGCCGCACGGGGTCGTCAACGACGCGGTCGCCATCGCCCGGATGCAGCCGCGGACGGCCAGGCAGTCGGGGCTGGTGAACGCCGTGCTGCGCGGGCTGGCGGGGGCGCGGCCCGAATGGGAGGCGCTCCCGCCGCCCGCCCTGCCGCCGTGGCTGCGCAAGCCGTTGGCGAAGGCCTGGGGCCGCGACCGGCTGGAGGCGATCGAGGCGGCGCATCTGCGCGGCGCGCCACTCGACCTGACCGCGAAGCCGGGCGGTTCGGTGGCGGGGGCCGAGGCGCTGCCGACCGGCTCGTTCCGCCTCGGAGGCGGGCAGGTCTCGGGCATGCCGGGTTACGCCGAGGGCGACTGGTGGGTGCAGGACGCCGCCGCCGCCGTCCCGGTTCGCCTGCTGGGCGACGTGGCGGGGCTGCGCGTCCTCGACCTCTGCGCGGCGCCCGGCGGCAAGACGATGCAGCTCGCGGCGGCCGGCGCGGCGGTCACCGCGCTCGACGTCTCCGAGGTCCGGCTGCGGCGGCTCGGCGCGAACCTCGCGCGCACCGGGCTCGCGGCCGAGGTCGTGCAGGCGGACGCGTTCGAGTGGACGCCCGAGGCGCCGTTCGACGCGGTGGTGCTCGACGCGCCCTGCACCGCCACCGGCACGATCCGCCGCCATCCCGACCTGCCGCACCTTCGCGAGGCCCGCGACGTGGAGGCGCTGACGGCGCTGCAGTACCGGCTGATCGACCGCGCGCTCGGTTTCGTGCGGCCCGGCGGGCGGCTCCTCTACTGCGCGTGCTCGCTTCTGCCGGTGGAGGGCGAGGGGCAGGTCACCGCCGCGCTCCGGCGCCATCCCGGCCTCGCCGCGCCGCCCCCCGACCCCGCAGGGCACGGCCTGCCGCCCGAGGCGGCCTCGCCCCACGGGCTCCGGCTGCTGCCGGACCTGTGGCCCGAACGCGGTGGGATGGACGGTTTCTACATGGCCGTGCTGCACGTGCCGGAGGCCGGCCCGTCGGCCGCCCGGGCCCCCGCCCCGCCATGAGCGCGGGCGACTTCGGCGCCGGCGTCCGCACCCGCTGGCGGGTTCTGCGCGCGGCGCGGGCGGGCGGGCGCGACATCGCCTGGCAGCCCGCCCCGCGCGAGGCGGGCGATGCGCGCCGGGGCCAGCCGCTCCTGTGGGGCCACTGGAACCTTGCGGGCCACGCGGTCGAGATCGAGCCGGGCGAGGCGCCCTGGGACGTCGAGCCGCCCTCGGTCCCGTTCGAGATGCTCGTCCAGGGCCAGGGCTGGCTCGACGACGTCATGGCCGTCGGCGGGGCGGAGGCGGGCGCGGCGGCGCGCGGCTGGGTGCTGGGCTGGCTGCGCCGCCACGGGCGCGGCGAGGGGCGCGGCTGGGACCCCGCGCTGACGGGTCGGCGGCTGCTGCGCTGGATCGACCACGCGCCCGCGCTCGCGGCGGGGATGGACGCGAAGGCGCGCGCCGCGTTCGGCGCCTCGCTCCACGCCCAGGCCGGCTACCTCCGGGTGAGCTGGACCGAGGCCCCGGCGGGCCTGCCGCGGATGGAGGCGCTGACGGGGCTGCTCTGGGCCGGGATGACGCTCGCGGGCCGCGAGGCCTGCGCGGTCGAGGCGGCGCGCGGGCTCGAACGCGCCGCCGAGGACGAGATCGGCCCCGACGGCGGCATCGCCTCGCGCAACCCCGAGGCGCTCCTCGAGACGGCGCTGCTGCTCGGATGGTCGGTGGACCTGCTGGCGGCGGCGGGGGCCGTCCCCGCCCCGCTCGCGGCCGCGCAGCGCCGGATCCGCGGCGCGCTCACGGCCCTGCGCCACGGCGACGGCGGGCTCGCGCGGTTCCACGGCGGCGGGCGCGGGCTGCCGGGGCGGCTCGCTCGCGCGCTCGACGGGCCCGCTCACGGCTTCGACGGACGCGTGATGGGCTTCCACGCCGTCCGCCGGGGCGACACGACGCTCGTGGTCGATGCCGACCGGCCGCCGTCGGGCGCGGCCTCGGGCTCCGCGCACGCCTCCACGCTGGCTTTCGAGTTCACTGGCGGGGACGTGCCGGTGATCGTCAACTGCGGGCCGGGCGGCGCGTTCGGGCCGGACTGGCACCGGGCGGGCCGGGCCACCGCGTCGCATTCCACGCTGCAGGTCGACGGCGCTTCCTCGGCGCATGTCGGCACGCCGGTGGCCCACGGCGCGCGACGGATCGCGCCGCTGGTGGACGGCCCCGCGCGGGTGCGCGCCGAGCGCGACGACGGGCCCGACGGCACCGTGCTCACGCTGTCGCACGACGGCTTCGGGCCGACCCACGGGCTCGTTCACCTGCGCCGCCTGCACCTCTCGGCGGACGGGACGGCGCTCGCGGGGGAGGACGGGCTGCGCGCGGCGGGCGCGGCCGACCGCGAGCGGCTCGCGTCCGTGGGCGAGGTCGTGTTCCGCGTGCGCTTCCATCTCCATCCCGACGCGGTGGCGGAGGTCGGGCCGGGCGGCGGCGTGGTCTCGATCGCGCTGCCGGGGGGATCGGCCTGGGCGTTCCGGCCCGGCGAGGGCGCGCACATGACGCTCGAGCCGTCGGTCCATCTCGAGCCGGGTCGCCGCAGGCCGCGCCCGTCGCTGCAGGTGGTTCTCTCGGGCCGCGTGACCGACTATGGCGCGACCGTCGGCTGGCGGCTGACGCGGTCGCGGGAACCGGCGGGGGACGGGAATGACGGATGACGCGGGGCTGGTCCCGGTTCGGCGCGCGCTGCTGTCGGTCTCCGACAAGGCGGGCATCGCCGCGCTCGGCGCGACGCTCGCCGCGCGCGGCGTGGAGCTCGTCTCCACCGGGGGGACCGCCGCCGCGCTGCGCGCCGCGGGGCTCGCGGTGCGCGACGTCGCCGACCTGACCGGGGCACCCGAGATGATGGGCGGGCGGGTCAAGACGCTGCACCCGCGCGTCCATGGCGGCCTCCTGGCGCTGCGCGACGTCCATGGCGGCGACGTCGAGGCGCACGGGATCGAGCCGATCGACCTGCTCGTCTGCGACCTCTACCCGTTCGAGGCGACGGTGGCCTCGGGCGCATCCGAGGGGGACTGCGTCGAGCAGATCGACGTGGGCGGCCCGGCGATGATCCGCGCGGGCGCCAAGAACCGCGCATGGACCTGCGTGGTCGCCGATGGCGAGGACCATGCCGCGCTCGTGGCCGAGCTCGAGGCGAACAACGGGGCCACGACGCGCGCCTTCCGCGACGCGCTCTCGGCCCGTGCCTACGGGCGCACCGCCGCCTACGACGCCGCGATCGCCGCGTGGATGGCGCGCGACGACCCCGCGCCGCGCCGCGTGACCGCGACCGCGCGGCTCGCCCGGACGCTGCGCTACGGCGAGAACCCCCACCAGCGCGCGGCCTTCTACGCCGACGGCAGCGGGCGGCCGGGGGTGGCCACCGCGACGCAGCATCAGGGCAAGCCGCTGAGCTACAACAACCTCGCCGACGCGGATGCGGCGATCGAGCTGGCCGCCGACCTGCCCCCCGTCTCGGTGGCGATCGTCAAGCACGCGAACCCCTGCGGCGTCGCCACCGCGGCCACCTACGCGGAGGCCCATGCCCGCGCGCTCGCCTGCGACCCGACCTCCGCCTTCGGGGGCATCGTCGCGCTGAACGGCACGCTCGACGAGGAGACGGCGCGCGCCGTGGTCGACGTCTTCACCGAGGTGGTGATCGCGCCCGACGCGACCGAGGGCGCGCGCGCGGTCTTCGCGGGCAAGCCGAACCTGCGCCTCCTGACCACCGGCGCGCTGCCCGACCCCGCCGCGGCGCGCCGCGCGATGCGGGCGGTCGCGGGCGGCTGGCTGGTGCAGGACGCGGATGTCGGGCGCGTGGCGGCGGGCGACCTGCGCGTCGTGACGCGGCGCGCGCCGACCGAAGCCGAGACGTCAGACATGCTCTTCGCCTGGACCGTCGCGCGGCACGTGAAGTCGAACGCCATCGTCTACGCCAGGGGCGGCGCGACGGTGGGCATCGGCGCGGGGCAGATGAGCCGCCTCGACGCGAGCCGGATCGCCGCGCGCAAGGCGCTCGACATGGGCGCGGCGCAGGCCCTGCCCGGCTCGGCGGCGGCGGGCTCGGTGGTGGCGTCCGACGCGTTCTTCCCGTTCGCCGACGGGCTTCTGGCGGCGGCCGAGGCGGGGGCTGTCGCGGTGATCCAGCCCGGCGGCTCGATGCGCGACGCCGACGTGATCGCGGCGGCCGACAAGGCCGGGCTCGCGATGGTGTTCACCGCCATGCGCCACTTCCGCCACTGATGCGCGCGCTGTGGATCGCCGCCGCGGGGGCCTTCGCCGCCGACCAGCTCTCGAAGCTCGTCGTCGTGCACTGGCTGGACCTGCAGACGCGCCTCTTCATGCCCGTGGCCCCGCCCTGGATCACGTTCCGCATGGGCTGGAACGAGGGGATCAACTTCGGGCTCTTCGCGGGCGCGCACGACGTCATGCGCTGGATCCTGATCGCGCTGGCGGTCGGGGTGTCGGTCGCGCTTGCGCTCTGGGCCCGGCGGCTGCCGGCGGCGCGCGCCCGGGTCGCGGCGGGGCTGGTGATCGGCGGCGCGCTCGCCAACGCGCTCGACCGGCTGATCTACGGCGCGGTGGCGGACTTCCTTAACATGTCCGTGCCGGGTATCGACAACCCCTACGCGTTCAATCTCGCCGACGTGTTCATCTTCGCGGGCGCGGCGGGGCTGATCCTCTGGGGCGACGCGGAGCCGGCCGAGCGAGCGAAGACCCCGTGACGCGGGCGCGGCCCTGCGCTAGGCAGGCGGCGGAACCGACGGGGGGAGACGCGGGCATGATCGTGCGGCTGGCACTGGCGGGCGCGACCTGCGCGGCGCTCGCGGGCTGCGGCGGCGGCGACCCGCAGCTCTTCAACATCCGCAAGGGCGACCGCTCGCCGGACGAGTTCTCGATCCTTCCCAGCCGCCCGCTCCAGACCCCGCCCGCCTCGCTCACCGCCCTGCCGACACCCACGCCCGGCGGCTCGAACCGCACCGACCCCGCCCCGATCGCGGAGGCCATCGCGGCGCTCGGCGGGAACGCGGCGGGCGGGTCAGGCGCGGACGCGGCGCTGGTGGCGAGCGTCTCGCGCTACGGCGTGGCCGAGGGTATCCGCGGCCGCCTCGCCGCCGAGGACCTCGCCTTCCGGCGCGCCAATGACGGCCGCCTGCTCGAGCGGCTCTTCAACCTGACGATCTACTACAAGGCCTACGAGCCGCAGTCGCTCGACCAGTACGCCGAGCTCGAGCGCCTGCGCCGCGCGGGCGTGCGCACCGTCGCCGCCCCTCCCGAGGGGCTCGAGCGCTAGGGCCCTCACGGCTTCGTGTCGCGCGCTGCGACGGCGTGACCGTTCCCCCGGACGGATCGAGCGCCTAGGTCGGGACGTGCCGCCATCCGGAGGACCGCCCGTGCGCCCGACCGCCCTCGCCGCCACCCTCGCCATCGCGCTCGCGGGCCCCGCCGCCGCGCAGGGGACCGACGGCGCCGTCACCACCTTCACGCTCCCCAACGGCATGGACGGCGTGGTGATCGAGGACCACCGCGCGCCCGTCGCCGTGCACATGGTCTGGTACCGGGTCGGCGCGGCCGACGAGCCGCCGGGCAAGTCCGGCATCGCGCATTTCCTCGAGCACCTGATGTTCAAGGGCACCGACACCGTCGAGCCGGGCGGATTCTCGGCCCTCGTCGCGGCGCAGGGCGGGTCCGACAACGCGTTCACCTCCGACGACTACACCGGCTACTTCCAGCGCGTCGCCGCCGACCGGCTCGACCTGATGATGGAGCTCGAGGCCGACCGGATGCGCAACCTCGTGCTGACCGACGCGGTGGTCGACCCCGAGCGCCAGGTGATCCTCGAGGAGCGCGCGCAGCGCACCGACGGCAATCCCGGCGCGCTCTTCGGCGAGATGCGCGACGCGGCGCAGTACATGAACCACCCCTACGGCATCCCGATCATCGGCTGGCGGCACGAGATGGAGGGGCTGACGCGCCAGGACGCGCGCGACTTCTACGAGCGGTTCTACGCGCCCAACAACGCGGTCCTCGTGGTCGCGGGCGACGTCGACCCCGCCGAGATCGAGGCGCTCGCGCTCGAGCATTACGGCCCGCTCGAGCCGACCCCGGGCCTCGGCGCGCGCTTCCGCCCGCAGGAGCCGCCGCAGATCGCGCCGCGCCGCGTCGACCTCGCCGACGAGCGCGTCGCCAACCCCTACGTGATCCGCACCTACCTCGCCCCCGAGCGCGATCCGGGCGAGCAGGAGCGCGCCGCCGCGCTCACCATGCTGGCTGAGCTGCTGGGCGGCTCGCAGGCGACCTCGCTCATGGGCCGCACGCTCCAGCAGGAGGAGGCCACCGCGGTCTACACCGCCGCGTTCTACCAGGGGCAGCGCTACGACGACACGGTGTTCGGGCTCGTGGTGATGCCGGTCCCGGGCCACACGCTCGAGGAGGCCGAGGCCGACATGGACCGCATGATCGCGACCTTCCTCGAGGACGGCGTCGACCCCGAGCATCTCGAGCGGGTCCGCGCGCAGGTCCGCGCGGGCGAGATCTACGCCCGCGACAGCCTCGACGGGCGTGCGCGGCAATACGGCTCCGCGCTCACCGCGGGGCTTACCGTGCAGGACGTGGAGGACTGGCCGCGGCTTCTCGAGGCGGTGACGGCCGAGGACGTGATGGCGGCGGCACGCGACGTGTTCGACCTCGACCGCTCGGTCACCGGCTTCCTCACCCGCCCCGACGCCGTGCAGGCGGCGGTGGCCGCCCCCGACCTTCCGACCGACGAACCGGAGACCCTCGAATGATCCGCGCCCTCCTCGCCGTCCTGGCCCTCGCCCTCCCGGCCGCCGCGCAGGCCATCGAGATCGAGCGCGTCACCTCGCCGGGCGGCATCGAGGCCTGGCTGGTCGAGGAGCACTCGATCCCCTTCGTGGCCATCGAGCTGCGGTTCCGCGGCGGCGCCAACGAGGACGAGCCGGGCCGCCGTGGCGTCACGAACCTGATGATGGGGCTGCTCGAGGAGGGCGCCGCCGAACGCGACGCCCTGGCCTTCGCCACCGAGGCCGAGACGCTCGCCGCGCGGATCTCCTTCGACGCGGGCGCCGACACCGTCTCCGCCGGGATCGCCTTCCTGACCGAGAACGCCGACGCCTCGGTGGCGCTCCTGCGCGACGCGCTGATCGCGCCCCGCTTCGACGCGGAGGCCGTCGAGCGCGTGCGCGAGCAGGTCCTCGCGGGGCTCGCCGCCGCCGATCGCGACCCGGGCGACATCGCCTCGCGCACGCTCGCCGCCCTGTCCTGGCCCGGCCACCCCTACGGCACCCCGATCGAGGGCACGCCCGAGACCGTCGCCGCGCTCTCGATCGCCGACCTCGAGGCGGCGCACGACCGCGCGCTCACCCGCGACCGCGTCTTCGTCGGCGTGACCGGCGACATCACCGCCGAGGCGCTCGGCCCGCTGCTCGACGCGCTCCTGGGCGACCTGCCCGAGCATGGCGGCGAGGCCGTCCCGATGGCCGACTATGCCGCGACGGGGGGCGTCACCGTGGTCGACTACCCCGCGCCGCAGTCGCTCGTGCTCTTCGGCCACGAGGGGATCGCGTTCGACGATCCCGACTACTTCCCGGCCTTCGTGCTGAACCACATCCTGGGCGGCGGCGGCTTCGAGTCGCGCCTCATGACCGAGCTGCGCGAGAAGCGCGGGCTGACCTACGGCATCGGCTCCTACCTCGCGCCCCGCGACCTCGGCGCGCAGGTGATCGGCCAGTTCTCGACCTCCAACGCGACCGCCGCGGAGGCCATCGCGCTGGTGCGCGACGAGTGGGCGCGGATGGCCACGGGCGGCGTGACCCCCGAGGAGCTCGCGCGCGCCAAGACGTACCTAACCGGCGAGTACCCGCTGCGCTTCGACGGCAACTCGACGATCGCCTCGATCCTCGTGGGGATGCAGGATAGCGGCCTGCCGATCGACTACCCCGACACCCGCAACGACCGCGTCGAGGCCGTCACCGCCGAGGACGTCGCCCGCGTCGCCGCCCGCATCCTGCGCCCGGACGAGCTGCGCTTCGTCGTGGTGGGCCAGCCCGAGGGCGTGGAGGACGGCGCGCTCTGAGGGCACGCCGGCCCGCCCGGCGGGCAACGGCTCGCCGTGGCCGGACCGCCCCTCCGCCGCGCGGGCGCACGACGCCCGGCTCTCCTGCGGCGCCTTCGACGAGCCGCGACCGGCCCGGCCCCCGCGCCCGCTGGTCCAGCCCCCGGCGCGCGTGCTAGCGCCTCGGGCCATGGGCGCATCACCCGCCATCCTCCCCCGCATCCGCGCGCTCGACGAGGGCGCGATCAACCGCATCGCGGCGGGCGAGGTGGTCGAGCGGCCCGCGAGCGCGGTCAAGGAACTGGTTGAGAACGCGCTCGACGCGGGCGCCGCGCGCATCGAGGTCGACGTCGCCGATGGCGGGCGCACGGTGATCCGCGTGACCGACGACGGCCACGGGATCGAGGCGCACGACCTGCCGCTCGCTCTCGCCCGGCACGCCACCTCCAAGACCACCGGCCGCGACCTGCTGGCCATCGCGAGCTTCGGATTCCGCGGCGAGGCGCTGGCCTCGCTCGGCGCGGCCGGGCGGCTGACGGTGACCTCGCGGGCGGCGGGGTCGGCGGAGGCCGCGTCGATCCGCGTGACCGGCGGCCGGGTGGAGCCGGTGCGGCCCGCCGCGCTCCGGGCGGGCACGGTGGTCGAGCTGCGCGACCTGTTCCACGCCACGCCCGCGCGCCTGCGGTTCCTCAAGTCCGCGCGCGCCGAGACGATGGCCGTGACCGACGCGATCCGCCGGCTCGCGATGGCGCAGCCGGGCGTGGCCTTCGTGCTGCGCGACGTGTCGGGCGGGGGCGAGCGCGTCCTGCTGCGCGCCGACCCGCATCCCGACCACGCCGCCCGTATTGCCGCGATCCTCGGGCCTGAGTTCGATCGGGACGCGATGGCGGTGGAGGCCGAGCGCGGCGGCGTGCGGCTCATGGGCCGCGCGGGGCTGCCGACGCACTCGCGCGGCGATGCGGGGCGGCAGCACCTCTACGTCAACGGCCGGCCGGTGCGCGACCGGACGCTCGCGGGCGCGCTGCGCGGGGCCTACCGGGACGTGATGGCCGCCGGACGCCATCCGGTCGCCGTCCTCTACGTGACCTGCGACCCGCAGACGGTCGACTGCAACGTCCACCCGGCCAAGACAGAGGTGCGGTTCCGCGACCCGGCGCTGGTGCGCGCGCTGATCGTGTCGGGGCTCCGCGAGGCGCTCGCGCGCGACGGCCGCCGCAGCTCGGGCGCGGTCGCGGACAGGACGCTCGCCGCGATGCGTCCCGCCCGTGCCTACGCGATGGATCGCCCCTCCGCGCAGGCCCGCAACGTGGCCTATTCCGCCGCCCTGCCCGGCTTCGCGGAGGCGCCCGCCGCCCGCTGGGACGGGCCGGGGGCCGAGCCCGGCGCCGGCCCGCTGGGCGCCGCGCGCGCGCAGCTTCACGGCAACTGGATCGTCGCGCAGACGCCCGACGGCATGGTGATCGTGGACCAGCACGCGGCGCACGAGCGGCTGGTCTACGAGCGGCTCAAGCGCGAGGCGCGCGCGGCGGGCATCCGGTCGCAGGCGCTGCTGGTGCCCGAGGTGGTCGAGGTGGGCGGGCATGCCCCGCGCCTGCTCGCGCTCGACCTCGCCCGCCTCGGCCTCGTGCTCGAGGCGTTCGGCCCCGGCGCCGTCGCCGTCCGCGAGACGCCCGCCATCCTCGGCACGGTCTCCGCCCGCGCGCTCGTGGCCGACCTGATCGAGGAGCTCGAGGCCAGCGACGACGCCGACCCGCTCTCGCTCGACGCCCGCCTCGACGCCGTGCTGAGCCGGATGGCCTGCCACGGCTCGGTCCGCTCGGGCAGGGCGCTGACCCAGCCCGAGATGGACGCGCTCCTGCGCGAGATGGAGGCGACGCCCGGCTCGGGGCAGTGCAACCACGGGCGGCCGACCCACGTGACGCTCCGGCTCGCGGATATCGAGCGGCTGTTCGGTCGGTCCTGACTTTCGTACTTCTCGTGAAGAACGGCCTCGAAAGTTACCCCGGAATGTGAATATCCGCTCCCATGAGCCAATCGCCCACCAAGACGCAGATCCTCGCCTGGATCGCGGAGAACCCCGCCCTCACGACGAAGCGCGACATCGCCAAGGCGTTCGGCGTCAAGGGCGCCGGCCGCATCGACCTCAAGGCCACGCTTCGCGACATGGAGGCGTCAGGCGACCTGCCCGAGCGCAAGGGCAAGCGCGCCGATCCCAATCGCCTGCCGCCGGTCTGCGTGGTCAAGGTGGCGGAGATCGATCGCGACGGCGACGTGTTCCTCGCCCCGCACGACTGGCAGGGCGACGACCCCGCGCCCCGCATCCTCTACCGCCCCGCCAAGGGCGACCCCGCGCTCGGGCCGGGCGACCGCGTGCTGGCGCGCACGCAGCAGGTCGCGGGCGAGGATCACAGCCACGAGGGCCGACTGATCCGCAAGCTGACGGCCACCGCGCAGCGCGTCCTCGGCATCTTCCGCGCGGGCTCGGAGGGGGGGCGCATCGCGTCGGTGGACAAGGGGCAGGACCGCGAATGGGCCGTGGGCCTGCGCGACACCGGCGGCGCGCGCGACGGCGAGCTGGTGGAGGCCGAGCGGTTCGGTCCGAAGGACCGCATGGGCCTGCCCCGCGCGCGCGTGGTCACCCGGCTCGGCGATCCCGGCGCGGCGCGCGCGGTCTCGCTGATCGCGATCCACCAGCACGGCCTGCGCGACGCCTTCCCCGACGAGGCGCTGGAGGAGGCCAAGGCCGCGGCCCCCCCGAGCGCTCGAGGGCCGCGAGGACCTGCGCCACCTGCCGCTGGTGACGATCGACCCGTCGGACGCGCGCGACCACGACGACGCGGTCTATGCCGAGGCCGACCCGGCGACGGGCGGCCACGTCGTCTGGGTCGCCATCGCCGACGTGGCGGCCTACGTCCGGCCGGGCTCCGCCCTCGACCGCGAGGCGCGCGAGCGGGGCAACTCGACCTACTTCCCCGACCGCGTGGTGCCGATGCTGCCCGATGCGCTCTCGGGCGATCTGTGCTCGCTGCACGAGGGGGAGGACCGCGCCTGCATCGCCGTGCGCATGATGTTCGACGCCGACGGCGCGAAGACCGGCCACAGCTTCCACCGCGGCCTGATGCGCTCGCCCGCCTCGCTCGCCTACGAGGCGGTGCAGGCGGCGATGGACGGCGCGCCCGACGACCGCACCGGGCCCCTGCTCGAGACGGTGATCCGGCCGCTCTACGCCGCCTTCGCCGCGCTCGAGATCGCGCGCGCGAGGCGCCAGCCGCTCGACCTCGACCTGCCGGAGCGCCGCATCGCGCTCTCCGACGAGGGCGAGGTCACGTCGGTGGCGTTCCGCGAGCGCCTCGACGCGCACCGGCTGATCGAGGCGTTCATGGTCGCCGCCAACGTCGCCGCCGCCGAGGCGCTGGAGACCCGCCGGACGCCGCTGCTCTACCGCGTCCACGAGGCGCCGGCGGAGGATCGGATCGAGGCGCTCCGCGAGGTGGCCAAGGCGTCCGGGCTTGCGCTCGCCAAGGGCCAGGCGCTGCGGACGGCGACGCTCAACCGGCTGCTGCGCGAGGCGGCGGAGACCGAGCTCTCGGAGCTGATCTCGATGGCGACGCTGCGCGCGATGACGCAGGCCTATTACGGCGCGGGCAACCTCGGCCATTTCGGGCTGGCGCTGCGCTCCTACGCGCACTTCACCTCGCCGATCCGCCGCTACGCCGACCTGATCGTCCACCGCGCGCTGATCTCGGCGCATGGCTGGGGCCCCGATCCGGCGGCGGACGGGCTGTCGGCGTGGGACGTGGAGCACCTGGACGCGACGGCCAAGCTCATCTCGGAAGCCGAGCGCCGTTCCATGGTGGCCGAGCGCGACACCAACGACCGCTACCTCGCGGCCTTCCTCGCCGACCGGGTGGGCGCCGAGTTCGCCGGCCGCATCTCGGGCGTGCAGGCCTTCGGCGCCTTCGCCAAGCTCGACGAGACCGGCGCGGACGGGCTGATCCCGGTGCGCTCGATGGGGGCGGAGTATTTCCGCTTCGACCGCGACGCGCAGGCGCTGACCGGGTCCGACACGGGGCTCACGATCGGGGTCGGGCAGCGGGTCACCGTGCGGCTCGCGGAGGCGGTGCCGGTGACGGGCGGGATCGTGCTCGAGCTCCTGTCGGTCGAGGGGGAGCCGCGACGGGCGGCGGCCTCGCGCGGCAAGGCCGCGCGGCCCGGCAAGCGCAAGCTCAAGAAGGCGCGGCGGCGCTAGCGGCGCGGCGCCCTCGCTCCTATCCTGCCCGCCATGCGCGCCGCCGCCCTCCTCGTCGTCCTGCTCGCAGCCGCGCCCGCGCCCGCGCAGGACTCGGTCCCCGACATGACCGCCTTCGTCGAGGCGTTCCGCCCCCGCGCGCTTAAGGCCGGGATCGCGCCCGCGACGTTCGACGCGGCGATGGCGGACGTCCGCGTCCTGCCGGACACGCTGCGGCTCGACCGCTCGCAGACCGAGTTCACCAAAACGATCGGCGACTACCTCGCCACCGCCGTCAGCGACCGTCGCATCGCCGATGGCCGCACGGCGCTGGCCCGTTACTCGGCGACGTTCGACCGGATCGAGGCCCGATGGGGCGTGGACCGGCACGTGATCGCGGCGATCTGGGGGCTGGAGACGGATTACGGCGCGTTCCGGGGGGACGTCCCGACGCTCTCGGCGCTGGCGACGCTCGCGGCCGACGACCGCCGTCCGGTGCTGTTCGAGGCCCAGCTCCTCGCGGCCCTGCGCATCGTGCAGGACGGCGAGACCGTGGTGCCTGCGATGCGCGGATCATGGGCGGGGGCCATGGGGCACACGCAGTTCCTGCCGACCTCGTTCCGCGACCACGCGGTCGACCTCGACGGCGACGGGCGGCGCGACGTCTGGGGCGAGGATCCGGGCGACGCGCTGGCCTCCGCGGCGGCCTACCTCGTGGCGAACGGCTGGTCGTCCGGCGCGCCCTGGGGGGTCGAGGTGCTGCTGCCCGAAGGGTTCGACTACCGCCTGACCGGCGAGCGCGATGGCGATGTCGGCGGCGGAATGGACGGCGCTCGGCGTGCGGACCGCGACGGGCGTGGCGCTGCCCGATGCGGGGCCGTCCTCGATCCGCGTCCCCGCGGGGCACGAGGGCGCGGCGTTCGCGACCTACGCCAACTTCCGCGCGCTCGAGGCCTACAACACCGCCGACGCCTACGTGATCGGGGTCGGCACGCTCGCCGACCGTCTGGCGGGCGGACCGCCGTTGACCGGGCGCTGGCCCGATGGCGCGCGCGCGCTGACCCGGCCCGAGCGGATCGAGCTGCAGGAGCGGCTGCGCGACGCGGGCTTCGACCCGCTCGCCATCGACGCGCGGATCGGGCCGGACACGCTCGACGCGATCCAGCGGTGGCAGTCGAGCGTGGGGCTCATGCCGGACGGCTACGTCGACCCGGCCATCCTCGCGATCCTGCGGCGCTAGCCCGGCGGCGCCGGGGGGACGGCGACCGGCTCCGTCGTGGTCGCGATCTTGCCCTTCAGGTCGGCGAGCATACCGGCGGACTGCTCGGAGAGCTGGCGGACCTCCTGCGCGATCACCTTGAACGTGCGGCCCGGCTCCCCTCCGGCGCGCGCCGCCTCGACCGAGGCGTTGATCGAGATCAGCTTGATCGTCCGCCCGATCCGCTCGATCTCCTTGATCATCCGTTCGCTGATCCGCGCGCGGTCGGACATCGCGCGGATCTGTTCGTCGAGCTCCTCCATCTGGTCGCGCTGCATCTCGACGATGATGCGGTAGAGCGCGACGACGACATGGTTGCGCGCGTGGTCGGCGATCTCGAGCGCCTCCTCGCGGCCGATCCGGCCGTCCGCCGGCAGCGCCACGATCCGATCGGCGAAGTCACGCACGATCTTCCGCTCCGCCATGACGCGGTCCCCCAGCCCCGCCCCGGCCTCCCGCCGCGCGCGGCCGATGTAGTCGGCGTAGGTGGCGGCCGCTTCCCGAAGTTCCCTCGCATGGACCTCGCGCTCCTCGTCGGAGGTGGCGCTCGCGCAGATCAGCGCCGTGATGGCCACCGTCAGCACGTGGCCCCGCGCGCGGCCCGTCAGCGCGGTCGCGTCGTCGGAATAGGGATCCAGCTTCCGCGCCAGCGCGGCGAGATGATGGTCGTCGATCATGCGGCCATCAGGGCCCGCGAGGTCGCGGGTCCGCACGCCCCACACGCCGGAACGCGGGCGGCCCCGATCGCGGCGACGCCGCGCCGGGGATCGCGGTCGCGGAAGGTGAGGCGGGACGGTGGATGCACGGGAGCCCGGAATCGTGGACGCGATCGTCCGAGCCCTACTCCGCGGACCTTGATGGCGGGTTAACCGGCATGCCGCGTCGGGGCGTCGAGCGCGCCGAAGCCGTGATGACGGAGCCACCGCAGGTCGCTGTCGAAGAAGGCCCGCAGGTCGGGGATGCCGTATTTCAGCATCGCGATCCGATCGATGCCCATTCCGAAGGCGAAGCCCTGCCACGCCTCGGGATCGATCCCGCCGGCGGCGAGGACCTTCGGATGCATCATCCCCGAGCCCAGGATCTCCAGCCACGAATCGCCCTCGCCGAGCCGCAGCGTGCCGCCCTCCCATGAGCAGCGGATATCGACCTCGGCCGACGGCTCGGTGAACGGGAAGTGCGAGGCGCGGAACCGCAGCTCGAGCCCGTCGACCTCGAAGAAGGCGCGGCAGAACTCCTCCAGGCACCACTTGAGGTTCGCCATCGTGACGTCCCGGTCGATCGCCATGCCCTCGACCTGGTGGAACATCGGCGTGTGCGTCTGGTCGTAGTCGGCGCGGTAGACCCGGCCGGGGCAGATCACGCGAACGGGCGCGCCCACGGCCTCCATCGTGCGGACCTGCACCGGCGAGGTATGCGTCCGCAGCACGTTCGGCGGCCGGTCGTCGCCCTCGGCGCGGTGCATGTAGAACGTGTCCATCTCGGCGCGGGCGGGGTGGTGGCCGGGGATGTTGAGCGCGTCGAAGTTGTACCAGTCGGTCTCCACCTGCGGCCCCTCGGCCACCCCGAACCCCATGTCCGCGAAGATCGCGACGACCTCCTCGGTGACCTGGCTGACGGGGTGGATCGAGCCGCGGCGCCGCGCGCGCACGGGCAGGGTCACGTCGAGCCATTCCGAGCGCAGGCGCTCGTCGAGCGCGGCGTCCTCGAGACCCGCCTTGCGGGCCGCGATCGCC
Organism: uncultured Alphaproteobacteria bacterium; assembly: GCA_963729425.1. Taxonomy (GTDB): domain Bacteria; phylum Pseudomonadota; class Alphaproteobacteria; order Rhodobacterales; family Rhodobacteraceae; genus Jannaschia. The sequence continues at coordinate 30,817 of CAVSOF010000003.1, forward strand.
GCCCCGATCTCGTCCTTGAGCGCGTTGAGCGCCGGGCCCGCCTCGCGCCGCTCCTCGGGCGTCATCTGGCCGAGCTCGCGCATCGCGAGCGCCACCTCGCCCTTCTTGCCGAGCGCCCCGATGCGGACGGTCTCGAGCGCGGCCTCGTCGGCGGCGGCCGCGACCTGCGTCAGGTACTTCTCGCGGAGGTCGTCCATGGCGCGCTCCCGTCAGGCCCCGGGCTCGCTAGCCCCGACGGCGCTGCCTTGCAACCGCCACGGGGGCCGGAGGTCAGCCGCCCTCCGCCGCGCGCATCGCCGCCGCGAGCGCGCGGCCGAGCGCGGCGGAAGCGCGCGGCGAGGGGTGGATCAGGTCGTCCGCGTAGAGGCCCCGATCGGTCGGATCGATCACGTCACCCGCATCGACGAAGAGCAGCCCGGGATCGCGCGCGGCCAGACGCGCCATGCGCGCGTTAATCGCGTCGAAGGCGGGCTGACAGGCGGTGAACCCGGTCGTCCCGGCGGTGGATGCGTCGTAGTAGCCCAGATACGCGACCCTCGCCCCCGTCGCCCGGATGCGGGCCACGAGCGCGGGCAGGTCGCCGCGCAGCCCCTCATCCACGATCCCGTCGGTGATCGCGGCGGCCTCCGCCCGCCCGCAGGCGCGGCGCAGGTCGTTGCCGCCCGCCGTGAGGATCACCCAGTCCCAGTCGCCGCCGCGGAACTGCCGCGAGACGTCGAAGCCGAGCGCCCCGGCCGCCCCGTTCGGGTTCGTAAGCTGCGCGCCGGAGCGCGAGGCGTCCACCACGGAGCGGCCGAGCGCGGCGCCGGTCGCCTCCGGGATGCCGTCGTCGCCGTTCCAGGCCATGACGCTGTCGCCGATGGCGAGGATCGCGTCGCCGGACGGCGGCGGAGCCGGGACGCAGGCGGCGAGGAGGATCGGGATGAGGGCGATGAGGCGCATGACGGATCCGCGGTCGGTTCCGCCGAGCCACGCGCCGGGCGGGCGTCGGGTTTCACGCCGCCGGACGTGCGAAGGGCCGCCCCCGCGGACGGCCCCGGTCGCGTCGTCGTGGACGGGTTCAGGCCGCCTTGGCCTGCTCCACGATCGCCCCGAACGCCTCGGGCTCGTGCACGGCGAGATCGGCCAGCACCTTGCGGTCGACCTCGATCCCGGCCCTCGCAAGCGCGGCGATGAAGCGCGAATAGGTCATGCCGGCGTCATGCGAACGCACGGCGGCGTTGATCCGCTGGATCCACAGCGCGCGGAACGTGCGCTTGCGGTTCTTGCGGTCGCGCGTGGCGTACTGGTTGGCCTTGTCGACGGCCTGCGCCGCGACCTTGAAGGTCGTGGAGCGGCGGCCGTAATAGCCCTTGGCGGCCTTCAGGACCTTCTTGTGGCGGGCATGCGTGACGACGCCCGAGGTAACGCGGCTCATGTCAGGTCCTCCTCAGCGGTCGTAGGGCATGTAGCTCTTGACGATCTTCGCGTCAGGAGCCGACAGGGTGGTGGTGCCGCGAGCGTCGCGGATGAACTTCTTGTGGCGCTTGATCATGCCGTGGCGCTTGCCGGCCTGACCGGCGAGGACGAGACCGCTCGCCGTCACCTTGAAGCGCTTCTTGGCGCTCGACTTGGTCTTCATCTTGGGCATTTCGGGCTCCTTGTGCCTCGCGCGCCTCGGCATCCCAATCGCCGGGCGGGCGGTCTCGCGAGCGCGCCTCCTAGCCGGGCGGCCGGGGGCTGGCAAGGCCGCGCGGGCCTAGCGGACGATCCGGGCCGTCACCTCCGCGAAGGCCATCGGCACCGCCATCGGCCCGATCCCCCCGGCTCGACGCTCCATATCCAGGCGAAGGCCGCGACCCCGGCGACGGCCGACAGGAGCGGCAGCCGCGCGAGCCGCCCGTCGGCTCAGCCGGTCACGAGGCCGAGGAGGCCGAGCGCGGCGAGGATCGTGGCGGCCGCCACGGCGACGTGCACGTCGCCCGACGGCGGCAGGCCGGCCAGCCGGTCCATCTCAGTCGGCCTCGCCGCCGAAGATGCGGCGCTCGTCGCAGGGCGCGATGCGCAGGATATTGGTCGAGCCGGGCTGGTTGAACGGGATGCCCGCCATGACCACCACCTGGTCGTCGGACACCGCGAAGCCCGACGCCTTCGCCGCGCGCACCGCCGAGACGACGGCGAACTTGAAGCGCTCGACCGACTGCGTCTCGACGCAATGCGTCCCCCAGGACAGGACCATGCGCCGGGCCGTCGCGGTGATCGGGGTGAGCGCGATGATCGGCACGCGGGGCCGCTCGCGGCTGACCTTGAGCGCGGTGGACCCTGAATGGGAGAACACGCAGATCGCCTTGACGTCGGTAGTGTCCGCGATCTCGCGCGCGGCGGCGACGATGGCGTCGGCGGTGGAGGCGCGTTCGGCCTGACGGCTCGCGTCGATGATCTGGCGATACGTCAGGTCGCCCTCGACCTCCTCGGCGACCGCGTTCATCGTTCTCACGGCCTCGATCGGATAGGATCCGGCGGCGGATTCCGCGGACAGCATGATCGCGTCCGCGCCCTCGTAGATCGCGGTCGCGACGTCGGAGACCTCGGCGCGGGTCGGCATCGGGCTGTCGATCATCGACTCGAGCATCTGGGTGGCCACGATCACCGGCTTGGCGGCGGCGCGGCACTTGCGCGTCAGCCGCTTCTGGATCGGGGGAACGGCCTGGACCGGGCATTCGACGCCGAGGTCGCCGCGCGCCACCATGATGCCGTCGGAGACGGCGAGGATCTCGTCGAACGCCTCGACGGCGGCCGGCTTCTCGATCTTCGACAGGATCGCCGCGCGGCCCTTCGCGAGCGCCCGCGCCTCGTCGACGTCGGCGGCGCGCTGCACGAAGCTGAGCGCCAGCCAGTCCACGCCGAGCTCGCAGACGAACTCCAGATCGCGGCGGTCCTTCTCAGAGAGCGCGGCGAGCGGCAGCACCACGTCGGGCACGTTCACGCCCTTGCGGTTGGAGATCGTGCCCCCGGTCACCACGGTGCAGTCGGCGAAGTCCTCGCCGCAGGCATCGACCGTCAGCCGCAGCTTGCCGTCGTTCACCAGGAGCGTGCCGCCGGGCTTGAGGGCCGCGAAGATCTCCTCGTGCGGAAGCTGTACCCGCGTCGCGTCGCCCGGCGCGTCGTCGAGGTCGAAGCGGAACGGCTGCCCGGCCTCGATCTCGGCGCTGTCGCCCGCGAAGGCGCCGCAGCGCAGCTTGGGGCCCTGGAGGTCCGCGAGGATGCAGATCGGTCGGCCGGTGTCGCGCTCAATGTCGCGGATCGTGTTGTGGCGGGCGCGGATGTCGTCGTGGTCGCCATGGCTCATGTTGAGGCGGAACACGTCCGCACCGGCCTCGAACAGGGCCCGGATCGTGTCGTAGTCGCTCGAGGCGGGGCCGAGCGTGGCGACGATCTTCACGTTGCGATGACGGCGCATCGGCACCCTCCGTCCGGTTGCGGTCCGCGCGCACCTCTGCCCGCGTTGCCGGGGCGGTGCAACGGGGTCGGCGCGCGGTGTGCGCGCTTGATCGCGGGGCCGTGCCGCCCCATCTCCGACGAACCGACACAGGAGCGCGCCGATGCCCGATCTGCCGACGATGGACGACGCCACCCGCACCGAGGTGGAGGCCGCCGCGTTCCGGCGTCTGCGCGCGCATCTCCTCGAGGAGCGCCCCGAGGTGCAGAACATCGACCTGATGAACCTCGCGGGGTTCTGCCGGAACTGCCTGTCGCGCTGGTACGGCGAGGCGGCGGGCGAGCGCGGCGTGGCGATGGACAAGGAGCAGGCGCGCGAGGCGTTCTACGGGATGCCCTACGCGACGTGGCGCGAGCACCATCAGTCTGAGGCCACGATCGAGCAGGCGCGCGCCTTCGAGACGAGCTTCGCCGCGAATACCGGAGGGGACTGAGCCCATGACCCCGACCCTCCTCCGCCTCGCCCTGATCGTCGCGCTGCCGTTCGTCGCCGGCGCCGCCCCCTCCGCCGCGCAGGGCGTGTTCATCGGCCCGCCGCCCTCCGTCGTCGACCCGCAGCCGCTCGAGGGCAAGCGCGGCCGGGTGGCCCACGAGCTCGCGTTGCGCGGCTTAGGCGGCGTGGACGCCTCCCGCCTCTCCGACCGCACGATCGCTCTCCTGGACAACGCGATCCACGGCGGGGGCAGCGAGAGCTACCGGAACGGACGAGTCCGCTCGATCCTGTCGGGCGGCGGCATCGTTCAGCGCACCATCGAGGGGATCGGGCGCCGCTGAGGGCTCGGCGTCATGCGAACGGCGCGTGATGCGGCCTCCCCGGCGGTCCCAACGGGTGGCGTTCCCTCGTTGGCGGAAGCCGCGCGCGAGCCACCGACCGGGCGGCGCGGCCGCCGATGACGTCGCGACCGACGAGGCGGATCGCGCTCAGCGCGGCGTGCCCCATCGGCGCGGCGCTCAGACCGCCGCCCGGCGGCTCTCCTCGAGGTAGATCTCGCGCAGGCGGGTGGCCACCGGGCCCGGGCGGCCGGTGCCGACGGGGCGATCGTCGATCCGCGTCACCGGCATCACGAAGGCCGAGGCGGAGGTCACGAACGCCTCGTCCGCCGCCAGCGCCTCCTCGACGGTGAAGGGCCGCTCCTCGACCCGCATCTGCGCCTCGCGCGCCATCGCGAGCACGGAGCGCCGGGTGATGCCGTGCAGGATCTCCTCGCCCAGATGGCGCGTGACGATGGTGCCGCCAGTCACGATGTAGGCGTTGTTCGACGTGCCCTCCGTGACCGCGCCGTCCTCGACCATCCATGCGTCGTCGGCGCCGGCCGCCTTCGCCATCATCTTGCCCATGCTCGGATAGAGCAGCTGCACCGTCTTGATGTCGCGGCGGCCCCAGCGGCGGTCGGGGATCGTCACGACGGACAGCCCGGTCGCGGCCTTGGGGTTGTCGGCCAGGCCCGGCTTCGCCTGCGTGAAGAGGACGAGCGTGGGGGTCGGGTCGTCGGGATAGAGGAAGTCCCGGTCCGCCGCGCCGCGCGTGACCTGGAGGTAGACGAGCCCATCGGCCACGTCGTTGCGCGCCACGAGCTCTCGGTGGATCGCCAGCAGCGCGTCGTCGTCGGGCATCGGATGCGGCATGTCCAGCTCGCCCAGCGAGCGGCGGAGGCGGGCGGCGTGGCCCGCGAAGTCGATCAGCCGGCCGTCGAGCACCGACGTGACCTCGTACACGCCGTCCGCGAAGAGGAAGCCCCGGTCGAAGACCGAGACCGTCGCGCGGTCCTCGGGCAGGTACTCGCCGTTGACGTAGACCGTCCGCATCGCGACCTCCCCCGATCGACCCCCGTGATGATCGGCACGAAGGTGGTGGTCAAGGCCGCGCGCCGGGCCGTCCCGAACGACGCCGCGAACCACGGGACCACGACGAAGGGCACCAGCCATCGAGGGCGCCGGGCGATCGCGGCCGCCCCGTCCCGTTCGACTATCCCTCCGGGGTCGGCGCCGCCTCCGCATCTCGGTCCGGCGGGCCTTCCGCCCAGAAGCGCTCCGGCCAACGTTCGAACGACGAACGACGAACGAGACGACGACGCCCGCCATGCCCGGTGCGCCGACCCCGATCACCGATCCGCGCGGGCCGCGCCCGAGGTGAAAGCCGCGCATGGCCGCATCCGGAAGTCTTGTTGCCCGTGCCCGGGGCCCGCATCGATCGCGGCCGCACGCCGTCCGGCGACGCTTTCGCGCCGTCGGCGCCCCTCAGGCGGAAGGCAAATAGCCCGCCGGCGTGGCGCCGTCGCGGACGTAGTCGAGGGGGGCCGTCGCGCGCACGGCGGTGCTGCGCTTGAAGACGTAGCGCATCGTCGTGCCGGTCGCCTCCGTGGCGACGATCAGCGCGGAATGGAGGTGCCGCGCGCCGTCGTGGATCTCCACCAGCCCGCGCAGGTGCGGCGCGGCCTCCATCGGGACCTCGAAGCCGTCGGGATCGTAGGCGAGGATCGGATACCAGTCCGCGCCGACCTGCACGCGCAGCGCGCCGCCGCCCCTGCGCCGGTCCCGGTCGCGCGCGCGCACGAGCCCGGCCCGCACCGCGTCCGGCAGGACGTCGTGCTCGATCTCGGTCATCGCGATCCTCCCGTTCCGCTCCGTCCCCGGGACATCGTGGCACGGATTGATGAACGGTCCATGACCTCCGCAGCGTCAATCCGGTCGGTCGCGTCCTTGCGCCCGGGGACGCAGCACGTGCGGGCGCGCGGGGTCGTAGAGCGCGCTGTCGGGGCCTTCCGCGTGGCCCAGCGCGGGGCCGACGAGGACCAGCGCGGTGCGTGTGATCTTGGCGGCACGCACCTTGGCATGGATGTCCGACAGCGTGCCGTGGAGGAACGCCTCGTCCGGCCAGCCGACGCGGTAGGCGACCACGACCGGACAGTCCGCCCCGTAATGCGGGACGAGGACGCGCTCGATCTCGCGCAGCGCGCGGATGCCAAGATGGATCGCCAGCGTCGCGCCGGTCCGTGCGAACGCCTCGAGCGTCTCGTTCGGGGGCATCGAGGTCGACTTCATCGCCATCCGCGTGAGCACGATCGACTGCGCGACCTCGGGGATCGTCAGCTCGCGTCCGAGCGCCGCGGCGGCGGCGGCGTAGGCGGGCACGCCCGGCGTGACGTCGTAGGGGATGCCGTCACGGCGCAGCAGCCGGATCTGCTCGGCGATGGCGCCGTAGAGCGACGGGTCGCCCGAATGGACGCGGGCCACGTCGAGGCCCGCGCCGTGGGCCGCGACGATCTCGGCATGAGTCTGCCCCAGCGTCATCGATGCGGTGTCGAGCACGCGCGCGCCCGACGGCGCCTCCGCCACGACGGCGGCGGGCACGAGCGAGCCCGCGTAGAGGCAGACCGGGCAGGCGCGGATCAGGCGCTGCGCCTTGAGCGTCAGCAGCTCCGGGTCGCCGGGCCCCGCGCCGATGAAGTGGACGGTCACGTCGCGGTCTCCGAGAGGTCGCCGCCGGCCATCTTGCGGGCGTAGCCGCGCGGCGTGAACATCCGCGTGCCGTCGCCCGTGCGCACGAGCCGCGAGCGGCTCGAGCCCACGATCACCGTCGTCAGCATGTCCACCTCGTCCACCTCCAGCGCGTCCAGGCGGCGGAACCGGATGCTCTCCTCCGCCCGGCCGAGCGAGGTCGCCAGCAGGGCCGGCGTATCGGCGGGGCGGTGGCGCAGCAGGACGTCGCGCGCCTCGGTCAGCAGCGTCCGGCGGCGCTTCGAGACAGGGTTGTAGAACGCGACGACGAAGTCGCCCTCGGCCGCCGCGCGGATGCGGGTCAGTATGTCCTCGCGCGGCGTCAGCAGGTCCGACAGGGAGATCGCGCAGAAGTCGTGGCCCAGCGGCGCGCCCGCACGGGCGGCGGCCGCCTGCAGCGCGCTGACGCCGGGCGTGGAGACGACCTCGACGCGGCGGGCGGCGTCGGTGAGGGTGTCGCCGGCCAGGAGCTCGAACACGAGCGCGCCCATGGCGTAGATGCCCGCGTCGCCCGAGCAGACGAGCGCGACGTCCAGCCCCCGCCCCGCCCGCTCGAGCGCGTGTCGGCAGCGGTCCTCCTCCCCGCCCAGCGGGAAGTCGGCGCGCGGCTTGCCCGCCGCGAGAGGGCCGAGCAGGTCGATGTAGAGGCCGTAGCCCACCAGCTCGTCGGCGCGGGCCACCATCGCGCTGGCCTCGGGCGTGCGCCAGGCCGACTGGCCGGGGCCGATCGAGACGAGCGAGACGCGGCCACGGGACCGGCCCCGATGCGCGACGATCGGATCGGCCGCGCGGGCGAGCGCGACCGTGGTGGCGGCGGTCTTGCGCTTGGGATGGACGAGGGCGCCGCCGGTGGCGGCGAGGGCAGCGGCCTCGGCGACCGACGGCGTGCCGACTTCCGTGCGGACGACCTGAGAAGGGTTCGGCACGTCGATCCGCGCGAGATCGGCAGCCGTAAAGGCGCGCAGAGGACGGTCGAGCCGGGCGGCGAGAGCGTTCACGGCGGGTTCGTCGAGCTTGAGGTCGAGGGTGGCGACGGAAGCCACGGCGCCGGGAGCGACCCCAGCCTCGGCCAGCACCGCTCGGACGTTGCTCCACAGCTCCCCGGGATCCGCGTCACGCGCGCAGCCGACGCCGAGGACATGGCGGAGCGGGTGGTAGACCAAGCGGCCCGAGCCACCCTCGACGGCGGCTTCGGTGACGGCGATCTCGACGGGGTCGCCGGGCGGGAGGTCGAAGAGCGGCTCGCCGGTCATGGCCGCGCCGCCGCCCGACAGCAGCGCGGCCATGACGGGCTTCGCGTCGACCGGATTGGCGAGCGCATAGCCTGGCGGCGGCTCGTCGAGCGCCACGCCAAGCGCCACGTCGCCCGCCGTCGTGACCGCCGCCACGCCGCCGAGCGCGTCGGCCACGCGCCGCGCCAGCCGGTTCGCGCCGCGGTGCCCGCCCAGCAGCGGCACGACGACCGAGCCGTCCTCGGCGACCGAGACCACCGGAGGCTCGGCCGTCTTGTCGCCCAGCATCGGTGCCACGGCGCGGATCAGGATGCCCGCCGCGCAGACGCCGATCACCGGATGCCCGGCCGCGAACAGGTCGCGGACGTGGACGAGCGCGTCTTGGAACGTCACCGCGGCCGAGGTCCGCCCCGCCCGCCCGTGGAGGGGGCAGCCGAGCGCCTCAGCCACGCGCCGCCCCACCGCCTCGCCCGAGGCGGAGACCACGACGACGATCGGCGTCACAGCCACGGATCGGCCCCGCGTGTGACGAGGATCATCGAGAAGTAGGGCGCGTCGTCGGGCGCGTCGCCAAGCGGCAGCACGCGCTCCGCCCCGGTGGTCGCGCGCTCGACATAGGTGCCCTCAAGACCCTCGGCGGCGAGCAGAGCGCGCAGCCGCGGCAGGTGCCGCCCGACCTTCATCACCGCCACCGCGTCCGCCGCCCGCAGGTGCGCGCGCAGCGCGTCGTCCGGCAGCGGTCCGGGCAGCACCGTGAGCACCTCGTCGCGGGCGACGAGCGGCATCGCGGCGGCGGCGGCGCAGGCGGTCAGCGAGGTGACGCCGGGGACGACCTCGACGCGGTAGCGGGCCGCGAGCCGGGCGTGGAGGTACATGAAGCTGCCGTAGAAGAGCGGGTCGCCCTCGCACAGGCAGACGACGTCCTCGCCGGCATCCAGCGCCTCGGCGATGCGGGCCGCACCGGCGTCATAGGCCGCCTGCGCGGGGGCGCGAGCGCGCGTCATCGGCACGTCGATGCGGATCTCGCGCGCACCGGCGGGGATCAGGTCGGCGGCGATGGAACGCGCGAGGCTGTCGCCGCCCGCGAGGCTCGGATAGGCCACCACGCGAGCCGCTCCGATCAGGCGCGCGGCGCGGAGCGTGATCAGCTCCGGGTCGCCCGGGCCGAGGCCAATACCGTGGAGCGTGCCGGTCATCGCTTTACCAGCGACCATTGCGTGACCGCCATCGAGGGCCGCCAGCCGCGCAGGCGCCCGACCGACTCCGCGCGCTCCACCGACAGCCGGACGAGGTCGCCGCCATGCGCGCGGTGGAGCGCCGACAGCACCGCCTCCGACTCGAGCGTGACCGCGTTCGCGACGAGCCTGCCGAGCGGGCGCAGCGCGGCGAAGGCGGCCTCGAACACCGCCTCCGACAGCCCGCCGCCGACGAAGACCGCGTCGGGCGGCGGCAGGCCCTCGAGCGCGTCGGGCGCCTCGCCGTCTCGCAGGTCGAGGCGGGGGGCACCCAGGGCGAGCGCGTTCCCGGCGGCCATCGCGCGTCGGTCGGCGCGCGGCTCGATGCCGATCGCGCGGGCCGAACGGGCGGCGCGCATCCACTCGATCGCGACGGAGCCCGAACCCGTCCCGATATCCCACAGAAGCGCGCCGCGCATCGGCATGAGCTTGGCCAGCGTGGCCGCGCGGACCTCGCGCTTGGTCATCGTGCCGTCGGAGCGGAACAGGTCGTCGGCGAGGCCCGGCACTCGCGGCAGCAGCGCCGCGTCGGGGGCGGCGACGCATTCGACGGCGAGCGTGTTGAAGGCGGGGACGTCGTGCGACCAGGCCTCCGCGGTGCCGTCGAAGCGCGCCTCGGCCTCGCCGCCCATGTTCGCGAGCACCGTCATGCGGGAGGCGCCGAAGCCGCGAGCGGCGAGGAACTCGGCGATCCTCGCGGGGGTCTCCGCGCCGGTGGTGAGGATCAGCAGGCGCGCGTCGGGCTGGATGAAGGCGATCATCTGCTCGGGGGGTCGGCCATGGACGGTGAGGGTCTCGACGTCGGCCATCGACCAGCCCATGCGGGCGCTCGCGAGCTGGAAGGCGGAGAGCTGGGGGTGGTAGGCGATCTGCGCGGGGGGGATCGCGCGGCCGATGCGGGCGCCCACCGAGAACCAGAGCGGGTCGCCGGTCGCGAGCACGACGACGCGGCGGCCGCGCAACGATTCGAGCTTCGATATCAGCGTGTCGAACGGATGCGGCCAGGCGATGCGCTCGGCCGTGACGCGCTCCGACAGGGCATGGTGGCGGTCGCCGCCGACGACGATCTCGGCGGCCTCGACCACGGCGCGCGTGGCGGGGGCGAGGCCGTCCATCCCACCCTCGCCGATGCCGACGACGTGAAGCCAGGGGGCGTCAGCGTCAGGCATCGTCGTGGCTCACGACGCGACGGAGGGCGTGACGCGATGCGCGCACCGTCGTGACCCGTGTCCCGGACCGGGTGCGCCGCAGCGCGATCATCCCCGTCCTGCCCGACGTCAGAAGGCAGGGACGTCGGACGGGATGCGGGAGATCCACGATCCCCGCGCCCGCCGCGGGTCGCGCATGCCACCGCAGGTTCGGGATCGTCGTGCCCCGCGGCATCGGGGAGGCCGGAAGTCGAACCGGAGGGGGCGATCGCAGTCCCGTTGCCGCGCCTCGGATGCGTCGCTCGGGCGCCTCTCCCCCATCGACCCGCCTCTCCTCGCCAGACGGACCGCGACGTCGTCGTGGACGCGATCGAAGCACGGCCCCCGCCACGAGGCGCGGCTCGGGGCGCAAGCGCGCGTCAGCCACCGGACGCCCCCTCCGCGAGGATCGCCACCGCGTTGACCGCCGCGGCGGCCATCGCGCTGCCGCCACGCCGGCCGCGCAGCGCGAGCCAGGGCATGCCGCGCGGGTCGCGGGCGAGCTCGGCCTTCGCCTCGGCCGCGCCCACGAATCCCACCGGGAAGGCGAGGATCGCGGCGGGGCGGGGCGCGCCCTCGTCGAGCCGTTCGAGCAGGCGGAAGAGCGCGGTCGGCGCGTTGCCGATGGCGACCACCGCGCCGTCCGTGTCCCACAGGTCGACGGCGGCGGCGGAGCGCGTCGTGGCGGCCTCGCGCGCGCGGCCCGGCACGGCGGGGTCGCCCAAGGTGCAGACCACCTCGACGCCCGTGGGCAGGCGCCGCCGGGTGATGGCGGCGGCGACCGCCTCGCAGTCGCACAGCACCGGCGCTCCGCCGCGCAGGGCCGCGACGGCGGCGCTCGCTAGGTCGTCGGAATGGTCGAGCCGGTCGGCCACCTCCACCATCCCGCAGGCGTGGATCACGCGGATCGCGATCTCGGCCATGTCGGGCGCGAACCGCGTCAGCGACGCCTCGCGCCGGACGGTGGCGAAGCTCTGGGCGTAGATCGCGTCGGGGTCATGCAGGTAGGGGCGCATCGGCGGCCGGTGGCTCACCGCCGCGTCTTCCGCGCCGATTGCGGCCCGTGCGGGTGGTCGGCATGGGGATAGGGGGCGTGGACGTGGTCGTGCGCGCCGTGGTCGTGGGCGTGATCGGCATGGCCATGCGCGTGGTCGTGCGCGCCGTGCGGGTGGACGTGGTCGCCATGCGCGTGGCCATGCGCATGGGCGCCCGCGTCCAGCGACTCGAGCCGGCAGAGGCCGGTGCAGAAGTCGTCGCAGAGCGCGCAGTCGGCCACGTTGGAGCCCGGCGCGGTCGCGCCCTGCCCCTCGACGTGGTGGTGGTGGCTCTCCTGGACCGCGCCGACCTCGGCCTCGAAGCCCAGCACCTGCGTGCGGTACTTGCACATCTGGCAGTTGGGCGGGGGCACGCCGTCCAGCTGCTCGGTCGCGCGCTCGGCGAAGGTGGCGAGCACCTGCGGGTGGTCGCCCAGGTACCCCGCATGGACGAAGCGGGTGCCGGGATGCCCGGCGGCGACGCGGTCGGTGAAGCCCCGGATGCGGTCGATCAGGATCCCCGAGAACAGGAAGTAGGGGAACACGACGATGCGGCGGTAGCCCAGCCGCGCGGCGTGGGTCAGGCAGGGCTCGACCAGCGGGAAGGTGACGCCGGAATAGCCGACCTCGAGCCAGCCCGTGCCCAGCCCCTCGTGCAGCATCCGAGCGACCTTGGCGACGTTGCCGTTGGCGTCGGGGTCGGACGCGCCGCGGCCGATGACGACGAGCAGCGTCTCGTGGCGCGGGACGTGGCCGTCTTCCGCGTCGGCGGCGGCGATGGCGGTGGCGATGCGGTCGCCCGCGGCGGCGATCATCTTGGGGTCGACGCCGAGCTCGCGTCCGTAGGAGATCTCGATCCCGTGGCGCGCGGCGTAGGTCGACAGCACGGTCGGGATGTCGTTCTTGGCGTGCATCGCCGCGAACAGCATCCCCGGCACGGCGAGGATGCGGTCGCAGCCCGCCTCGCGCAGCCGGTCGAGGCCGTCGCGGATCACCGGGTTGGCGAATTCGAGGTAGCCGTACTCGGTGCGCCAGTCGGGCGGCAGCAGCGGCGGCAGCTTCTCGGCGAGGGTGGCGAACTCGGCCACCGCGGAGACCGAGCGCGAGCCGTGGCCGCAGAGCATGACGCCGACGGTCACGCGGAGGCGTCCTCGGGCGCGGCGTCGGGCTCCGATGGCTCCTCCTTGCGGCGACCGCCCCGGACCCAGGCGACCACCGCCCCGCCCACGATCACCGCGATCCCCGCGCCGAGCGCGACGTGGTCGTGCCCCGCGAGCGGGCCGAGATGGCCGACATGGGCGGCGGCGGGCGTGGCGAGGAGCGGGAGGATCAGGAGCGCGCGCATGGGGTCGGACCTTTCACGGGTGGCATGACCCTCGGGCGGCCCGGGCAGCGACGATGCCGCCCCGCGGCCCCCGGCATGCGGGTCGGCATCGGGCAGCCCCCTGTCCGGCCCCGCGCGGGGGCGTCGTCGGGGCCACCGCTAGCGGGCGCGGACGGCGGACGCAACGCGCGGCGCATCACGGCGCTCAGAGGCCCACCCGCCCGATGCCGGGCAGCTTGAGCGCGGGTCGGCGCAGGTCGAAGCCGAAGGCTTGCCCGAGCAGGTTCACCTCGAGCCCGGTGCGCGGCCCAACCGAGAGCCCGGCATAGCCGCCGAGCGAGAGGTGAAGGTCGCCGCCCGGCTCGCGCAGCGCGGTCGGGCCGGGGCCGAGCCAGTCCTTGCCCACCGCGTTGGGCGGAAGCGCGACGTCGAGGCCGGGCACCGCGCGCAGGACGTGGCCGACGAAGCTGTTGGAGTTCGGGCCGGGCCAGATGCGGTAGGCCCCCGGCCCGCCCCAGGGATAGGCGGCGATCGCGGCCTCGAGCGCGGGGATCAGGCGCGCGGCCTCCGCGCCGGTCACGGAGCCCGCGAAGGCGGGGTCGTTGGAGTACCAGCGCGCATCCGGCGCGTAGGCGTCGCGGCGCAGCGCGCGGCCCCACCCGACCACGTCCGCCCGGCTCCAGCGCGCCGCGCCGGCGGCCTTCCAGACGAGCCAGGAATGCACCGCCGCCGCGCCCTTCGCGCCGCCGGTGCGCGCCGTCATCACGTGGATCGCCGCGCCCGGAACGTCGCGGGCCGGGGGCAGCACGCCGGACGGACCCCAGTCGGCCGCGTTCCAGCTCGCCGGTCGATCCTGCAGCGCCCACCAGGCGGACGCGGCGAGGAGGGGCGCGAGGAAGCAGACCGCGAAGGCGATCGCCGACCAGCGGATCAGTGCGAGGAGGAGCATCGGCGGGGGTTCCGGGGCGGCGGGGCGGGCGGGGCCGTCGGCGCGAGCGCTACCGGATGCGGGCGGCGCGGGGGACGGGGCGCATCGTCGCCCTAACTCCCCGTCGGGGCGAGGATGCGGCCGAGCGGGCGGCCGCCGACGAGGTGGAGGTGGAAGTGCGGCACCTCCTGCACCGCGTGCGCGCCGGCGTTGGCGATCGTTCGGAAGCCGGTCCCGGTCAAGCCTTTCTCGGCGCATATGCGCGCGCAGGTGCGGTGGAAGTCGACGATCTCCGCATCCGTGGCGCGGGCGTGGAAGTCGGCGTAGTCGACATAGGCGCCTTTGGGGATCGCGAGGACGTGGACCGGGGCCTGCGGCGTGATGTCGTCGAAGGCGAGCGTATGCTCGGTTTCGGCCACGGTGGCGTTGGGGATCTCGCCGCGCAGGATGCGGGCGAAGACGTTGGCGTCGTCGTAGGTCGGCATGGGGGCTCCTGTCGGTCGGGACGCCGCATCGTCCCACGCGGGCGGCGCGGGGGCCAGCGTCGCGCGGGGGACACGGGGGCGGGCACAGAACGCGGTCGCCCCTTGCCCGGGTGCCTCGCGGGGGGGCATGTCATGCGCGCGGGGCCCGCCCCGACCCTGCCGATGGGAGTGCGGACGATGCGGACGATCCTGCTGGCCCTCGCCGTCGTGCTCGCCGCCGGTGTCGCGCCCGCGCGGGAGGCCGCACGCGGGCCGGTGACCGACCTGCCGATGCCGCGCTTCGTGTCGATGAAGGCATCCGAGGGCAACGCGCGGCGCGGGCCGTCGCGCGCGCACCGGATCGACTGGGTGTTCACGCGCCGGCACATGCCGCTCCTGCTGGTGGACGAGTACGGCCAGTGGCGGCGCGTGGTGGACCGCGAGGGCGCGGGCGGCTGGATGCACCACGCGCTGCTCTCGGGGAGCCGGACGGTGATTGTGGAGGGCGAGGAGGTCACGCTGCGCCGGAGGCCCGACGCGAACGCGCCGCCGACCGCCCGGCTGCAGGGCGGGGTGGTGGCGTGGCTCGGGGGCTGCGGTCCGGAATGGTGCGACGTGGAGGTGGGCGCGGCGGAGGGCTGGGCCGCGAAGGCCTCGCTCTGGGGCGTGTTCGAGGACGAGCTGCTGGACTGAGCCGTCAGAGTCCGAGCGCCGCGTGGAACGTCTCCGCGAGCGCCTCCCAGGACGCTTCCGTGCGCGCGTTCAAGAGCAGCCCCTCGCGCATCGTCGGCGCGTAGTCGCGCCCGTCGAGCAGCCGCGCGACGCCGCCCGCCTCGCGCAGCACGAGCGCGCCCGCCGCGTGGTCCCAGACGTTGAGCGAGCCGTTCAGCACGAAGTCCGAGCCGCCCTGCGCCATCAGCCGGTATTCGTGGACGCTCGCGCCGAGCGAGGAGGCGCGGCGGAACCGGGCGGTGGTCGCAGCGAGCGCGGGGCGCGCGTCGTCGGCGAACATCGTGTAGCCGACGTTGCCGCGCATCCGCTCGAACGGGACGTCCTCGGCCGGGACGTGCAGGCGGCTGGCCCGGCCCCGGCGGTGGAACCACGCCCCCCGCCCGCGATGCGCGACGATCCAGTCGTCGAAGGACGGGTCGTGGAGCAGGCCCCAGACGGTCTCCCCCTCCTCGAGCACGGCGAGGATCACGCCGTAGTTCGCGAGCCCGTGCGCGTAGTTCCAGGTGCCGTCGATCGGGTCGATCACCGCGACGCGGCCATCGGCCAGCCCGTCGAGCGACGCGGTCCCGGCCGAGACCGCCTCCTCGCCGACCACGCCGCAGCCCGGCAGGATCGCGCGGATGCGCTCGGTCAGCGCCGCCTCGGCCGCGCGGTCGGCCACGGTGACGAGGTCGTCGAACCCGGTCTTGGCGTCCACGTCGCCCGGCTCGAGCGCGCGGAACCGCGGTACGATCTCCTCGGCCGCGACCGCGCGGACGGCCTCGATCAGCGCGTCGGACTGCGCCTCGGTCAGCGGCATCAGGCGGCCGCGTCCAACCCGCGGCCCTTCAGGAGAGCCTCCACGCCAGGCATCCGGCCCCGGAACGCGGTGTAGAGCTCGGCCGGGTCGCGCGAGCCGCCCGCGGCCAGCACGTTGACGCGCAGGGCCTCGGCCAGCGCGGGGTCGAACGGATCGCCCGCCTCCTCGAACGCGGCGAAGGCGTCGGCGTCCATCACCTCCGACCACATGTAGCTGTAGTAGCCCGACGAGTAGCCATCGCCCGAGAAGACGTGGGCGAAATGGGGGGTGGCGTGGCGCATCCGGATCGCGCGCGGCATCCCGATGTCGTCGAGCACCTCGGCCTGCCGCTGCATCGGGTCGACGGGCGGCTCCTCGCCGTGGAAGTCGAGGTCGACCAGCGCGGAGGCGACGTACTCGACGGTCGAGAAGCCCATGTCGTAGGTGGCGGCGGCGAGCAGACGGTCGCGCATCGCCTCGGGCAGCGGCTCGCCTTCGGCGTTCGTGGCGAACTCCGCCAGGACCGCGGGCACCTCGAGCCAGTGCTCGTAGAGCTGCGACGGCAGCTCCACGAAGTCGCGCGCGACCGAGGTGCCCGAGATCGACTGGTAGGTCACGTCCGAGAGCATCTGGTGGAGCGCGTGGCCGAACTCGTGGAAGAGCGTGCGCGCGTCGTCGTAGGACAGGAGCGCCGGGTCGGCATGGGCGAAGTTGCAGACGTTGACGACGATGGGCCGCACGTCGCCGTCGAGCCGGGACTGCGAGCGCATGGCCGAGCACCAGGCACCCGAGCGCTTGGAGGGCCGAGCGAAGTAGTCGCCAAGGAACACGGCGACGTGGGCGCCGTCCTTCGTCACCTCCCAGCCGCGCACGTCCGCATGGTAGAACGGCCCGTCGACGGGGGCAAAGTCGAGGCCGAAGAGCCGGTTCGCCACGGAGAACGCCGCCTCGATCATGCGGTCGAGGCGGAAGAACGGCTTCAGCGCGGCCTCGTCGAGGTCGTGCAGCTCGACCCGCCGCCGCTCCGCGTAGTAGCGCCAGTCCCAAGGCTCGAGCGGGCCGGTCACGCCGTCGGCGCGGGCCATCCGCTCGAGATGCTCGGCATCGGCCATCGCCGCGGCCCGCGCGGGCTCCCAGACGGCCATCAGAAGGTCGCGCACGGCGGCGGGCGTCTCGGCCATCTCGGTCGCGAGCTTGTAGTCGGCGAAGCTGTCGTAGCCGAGCAGGTTCGCCCGCTCGGCCCGAAGTGCCAGGATCTCGGCGGCGAGCGCGCGGTTGTCGGTCTCCCCGCCCGACGCGCCACGCGCTGTCCAGGCCTCATAGGCGCGCTCGCGGAGCACGCGGTCGGGCGAGAACTGCAGGAACGGCACGATCAGCGAGCGGTTCAGCGTGACCACCGGGCCGGGTCGGTCACGTTCCTTTCCTGCGGCCCGTGCGGCGTCGGCGACGAAGTCCGGCAGCGCCGACAGGTCGTCCTCGGTCAGATCCATCGACCAGGACCGCTCGTCCGCCAGCAGGTTCTGCGAGAATGCCGTCCCGAGCGAGGCCAGCCGTGCCTTGATCTCCGTCAGCCGGTCGGCGGCGTAGCCCTCGAGCGCGGCGCCCGAGCGCACGAAGCCGCGCCGCGTCAGCATCAGCACGCGCGCCTGCTCCTCGGTCAGGTCGAGCGCATCGCGTCGTTCCCAGAGATCGTCGATGCGCGCGAAGAGCGCGTGGTCGTTCACGATGGCCGACGAATAGGCCGACATCCGCGGCGCCATCTCGCGCTGCAGCGCCTCGCGGGCGGGCGTGCTGTCGGCGCCGGCGAGGTTGTAGAAGACGCCCGCCACCCGGTCGAGCGTGGCGTCCGACCGCTCCAGCGCCTCGATCGTGTTGGCGAAGGTCGGTGCGGCGGGGTCGGCGGAGATCGCCGCGACGGCGGCGCGACCCTCCTCCATGCCCCGCTCGAGGGCGGGTCCGAACTGGTCGTCCTCGATGGCATCGAAGGGCGGGAGCGCGAACGGCGCGGTCCAGTCGGCGAGGAGGGGATTGGCGGCGTCGATCATGGGAGGCTCCTTTGGGGCCTCTCTAGAGGCGCGCCCGGAGGGTTGCCAGCCGGACGCGGGAACGCCCCGGAGGCGCGCAGCCTCCGGGGCGTGGGACGTCGCACGGGGCGGCGCGCTTCTCCGGCGCCGGCGTCGGCTCAGGCGCGCTTGCGGCGCGAGCGGACCGCCGCGAAGGCGCCCATCCCGGCGAGCATCAGCGGCAGGCCGGCCGGAAGCGGAGCCACGACGAGGTCGACGTTGAAGTCGCCGTGCTTGTTCGCCGACTCCGTCGAGCTGTCGAGGAAGGAGTACACGCCGGCGGCGACATCGTTGCCGGCGGTCTTCTCCCAACTGATCCAGGACGAGAAGCCGAGGTCGGTCTTGTCGAAGGCGTTCGCGCCGACGCCGATCTGGGGCAAGTGCTTGCCCATGGTCACGTCGCCGACGGCGTATTCGATGCCGGCCATGGCCCCCTTGCCGACGAACGAGCCGGAGACGAGTTCGAAGAAGTCCCAATCCTTCGCGCCATCGAAAGCGCCCTGGCCCGTGCCCGCGTTCCCCTTGTCGCAATCGAAGGGCGCGCCGCCGTACTGGCAGTAACCGGGGTTCGTCCCGCTCGTGTCGCGCTGCATGTCGAGACGGAAATCCATCGAGATGGCCGCATCCCCATTGTTGATCGCGGTGCCTTGGAACGTCGCAGCATCGCCATCGACGACGAGCGTCGCCCCGGACATCGACCAGTGGTTGAAGGCACGACCGACCTTCGTGCCATCGGTGCGACCGACCATGGTGTCGGTCCATAGACCGCGGCCGTCGGCGGAGGAGGAGAAGTTGGTGACGCCATAGGTGGTGGCGGCGGAGGCGGCGGCTGGGACGGCCGCTACGAGCGCGGCGAGGGCGATAGATCTGAACATAACGGGCACCTGGTGGTTGACGGAGCGAGATTCGTGAAACGTTCCTCCTGTTAACGATCTGTTAACATCCAGTCAACCGTTCCTGCTAATGTAGGTTAACTCGAGGTCGTGGCCCCGTCCGGGGTCGGCACCCGTCGCGCGCCCTACCGTTCCGATGGTGGGACCGTGACCCGCGGCGGCTGCCCGGACAGGACGCGCTTAATGATCCCGTCGCGCTTGAAGGCGTGGTAGAGCGCGCCGGCCACGTGGGCGAGCGCGAGGAGGATCAGAAGCTTCGACGTCAGCCCGTGCAGCACGCCGATGGTCTCGCTGAGCGTGAAGACCGCCGCGATCCCCGCCAGCGGCATCGCGATCAGGATCGCGTAGAACGCGTAATGCACCCCGCGCGAGACGATCTGCAGCGGTCGCGGCTCGTTCTCGGGCGGGGGCGGCGCGCCGTACTTCATCCGCAGCGTCACGCGCCAGAGCATCACCGCCAGGATCGACGCGCCGAGGATGCCATGGACGTAGATCACGCCCGCCGCCGGGAGGACGTCCACGGCGTAGGCGAGGTTCATCGCGCGTTCCATCGCGTTCCCGGTGGCGAACTGGAACAGGACGATGAACACGATGATCCAGTGCGCGCTGACCTGGTCGGAATGGTAGCGCCCCGCGGGGCGGGCGATCGGCGCCGACTGGTCGGCGATGGTGGCGGTGTCGGCCATGGGGCCCTCCTGCTGCGTCGCGTTGCTCTCAGTCGTCGAGGCGGACGTGGGCGACGTGATCGCGCGCATCCTCCTTCGGGTCGACCCCCAGCATCGCCTTCACGCCCGCCACCAGCGAGGACCCGTCCTCCCAGAGTTGAGCCTCGTGCGCGTCGAAGCGGATCAGCCGGAGCTTGGGATCGTCGCGGCCGTCCTCGAACCACGCGGCGGTGTATGGGTTCCAGAGGCGGTCGATCGTCGCGGGGTCGTCGTGGCGCACGAGCTGGCCCTCGGCGGAGGCCCAGATCGAGTGTCCCTTGTCGACGAAGGTCATGATGCCGTGCTTGCCGCCCGTGGCGACCGCCTGGCCGAGCTCGCTCTCCGACGACGTGAAGAACCAGATCGGGCCGCGATCCTCGTCCTCGACGAGCGAGGCCATCGGGCGGGGCGGGGCGCCGTCGCAGGCCAGCATGACGGTCATGTCGGAACGCAGCGCTTTCCAGAACTTCGCTTCGATGGTGGCGGGGTCGGACATGTCGGGCTCCTCGGGTTGGTCGGGGCGCAACGCGGAAGGGGGCCCGGCGGTTCGACGGGGTTCGCGCCCCCGGACGGGTTAGGCTTCGGAACCCAACGGCGCCCGGCGGCATTTCGTCACGAGGATACCGGCCGACCCGTGGTGGCGGCGCCCTAGAGGAGACGACACGATGACCCGCAAGACCCTGACTTTACTTGCCATGCTGATGTCCGCGCCGCTCCTGTCGGGCTGCGCCGCGGCCGCGCTCGGCGCGGGTGGCGCGATCGCCGCCGACCAGGTGGCGGAGAACGACGGCGGCAACCTGTTCTAGGGCCGCCCCGTCAGTATGTGAATATTTTTCGGTTCGATCGCAGACACTTGGAGACCGCCATGACCCGCATCGTCCTTCTCGTCGCACTCTCGATGGGCCTCGCGGCCTGCGAGACCGGGCGCGGCTTCGTGCAGGACGCGGAGAACGTGGGCGACGCGCTTTCGTAACTCCGCGACCCCCGCGCCGCGACCCGTAGGCCCTCGCCCACAGGCGGGGGCCTTCGCACGCCAGGGCGCCACGAAAACGCATTCTTCACAGTTCGGGGTAAGTCTGAATCCGATCTTTCACATTTCGTACGAAATCTCGGAGGCCCGGATGTTCCCCCAAGACCCCCTCAGGCGCATCCCCGTGAGCGCCGCCCGCGAGCGGCTGTCGGCCATCGTCGGGTCGGTGCAGGCCCCGGAGGCGGCCTGCGTGCTGACGCGGCACGGCAAGCCGGTCGCGGCGGTGGTGTCGATCGCGACGCACAAGCGCATCCGGCGCGACGCGGATTTCGAGCGGTTCGCGAAACCCTCGGACCGCCCCTATCCGTCGATCAAGGGACGCGACGGCACGCCCGCCCAGACCGAGCGGCAGGCGGCGGAGTTCGTGCGGGAGGCGCAGCTGACGCGGTGGGGCGAGCGGCGGATCCTGGCACGCAACGGGATGGAGCCGCTGGAGGGCGGAGAGCTGCGGGTGGAGGTCGAGGAGCCGGTCGCCGCGCCCGAGCCCGAGGTGCCGGCGAAGCGGAGATGGTGGCGACGGTCCGGTCGGGCCTGAGCCCCCTCCGGGGCTCCGGTGGAGCCCCGGATCGGCCGGAGTGCCCGATGCGCGAGCATCGGGCACGGGCCGCACGCAAACGTCGATCCGGTCGCGCGCCCCGTCAGGCGCCCGCGCGACGGCGCGCCATGCCGAGCGTCCCGAGCGCGCCCAGCAGCAGCAGGCCCGCGGCGGGGAGCGGGACCGGGGCGATCGCGTCGGCGGTCACGGTGACGCCGAACTCGCGCGCCTATGTTGAAGCGGAAGTCGAACACGCCGTCCGGCCCGAAGCTCTCGGTGCCCGCGGTCTCGACGCCCGGCGCCCCGCCGGAGAGGGCGCCCTGCCCCGAGAAGACGACGGAGTAGGTTCCGGCCATCAGCGTGCCGAGAGCGGAGAAGTCGGCCGTCCGCGCGACGGGCGTGCGGTTCGCTACCTCGGCGGCGGTGGCCGTCAGCCGCGCGCTGCCGAGGGTGGTCCCGTCGATGCCCGCGCCCGAGACGAGGCGCGCGACGACGTCGACGTCCACGCCCCGGTTGGAGAGATCGATGAATTGCGCGGTGACGGCAAGGTTCTCCGACGCCGCGTCCAGAGTGAAGCTCTGGCCGAGGGTCGAAGTGTCGGTGAAAGTGCCTTTGAGGAGGTTGAAGTAGGACGGGGTGCCCGGGTCGAGCGTGTCGACGATCGTGGCGGCCTGCGACGCGGCGGGTGCTGCGGCGAGGAGGACGGCGGCGAGGAGGGACTTGAGGGGGGACATGGGTGCGCTCGCGTTTGGGATGGTTAACGCTGGCTCGGTGGGGGAAGAAGGTCAAGGATTTGTGATGGTTGGGTGTGGGTTTGGTGACGATAGGCGATCGGCGGCCCAGTCGTGTCGCTCGTGGGGAGCGCGGCGGGTGGCAACGGCGGTCGTGGGGGTGAGGCCCAGTTCCGGCGCAGCCGGATGGATCGTCCGGTGGACGATCCAAGGGCCGAATGGGCGGAGTCCAGGGGGCGAGGCTAGGCGACTGCGGGACAAGGCGGGTTAGCGGCGGCGCGGCGATCCTGCTAGTACACACCGGCGAAACACGGAACCGCTATGCAGCCTCTGGGTTCGGACCCATTTTCGGTCCACCGTACGATGCGAGCCAGGACGTATACGGGGACGTGGGGTGCGTGATCTTGCGCACCGCGGCGAGAAGGAGATGGACGAGCGGGGTGGGTAGGGTAAGTTATGCTTGACGACTACGCAGTCGTCGCTTGTTCGGTGAATTGGCGTATCCATCTGCTATGACTATTGGGATCCGTTTGATCTCGCTGAAAGTTCGATACGAGATATCAGAAAACGATGAAAACGATAATCTTGACGCCTCCTGCGCATCCCCACATCAAATTGAAGGATATTCAGACTGGGTTGCCTACCCAGAATGTGCCGAATGCACTCCTACTTTTTGATCACGTTTACACGATTGCGGAATTTGGCGAGCCGGGCATCATCCAGATAGGGAACGAACACAGAGATCTTTGTGTGCATCCCTTATTTAGGGAAGTCAAGCGCTGACGGTCTTGCTTACTTCTTCACATCCCATAGAGAAAATACTTTAGCTTCCGCTCTGGAGCAAGCACGTCACGCGCTTCAAACTGGAATTAATGGTCTAGAGCCGAGCGTCCCTTATATGGCCGCTCAGTACATGCAATCTATTGGCGAAAAAAACTTTGTGCTTTCGATCGAGACTTTAAATGCCGTACCAACGCCAAGGCCCGACTGTACTTGGGCCCAACTACGTGCATTCCGAAACGAATACCGCGTCGAACGATCTAGCTTTTGGAGAGCAATTGAACAAATTGGAACTTCAGTAGATCTTTACTCTGGGCATGAAATGATATCGAAGATCCGCGATAAGATTGCGGATGATATATTAGAGTATGAGCGCGTTCGGTCTGAGACTTGGTTGAGCAGAACTATTGAAAGATCGACTTTTACGTTCTCGCCTGCGTGGGCTATAGTTATTGCAATTCTGCTTTCTACGGAATCGATAACAGAAGACCTAGCGGCTCGAGGACCTTGAGGAGATAAAACTGTTTCTAGAAAACTCAAACTGGCTAGGCGCAATTATTACTATACCAAAGCTAGTAGAAATAAGGTTAGACTTGCTACATCAAAGAAGATATAGCGGTCAAGGCGTCCAAGCAATGAGCTACGCTTCAATGATCTCTAATATTTGATTGTGTTTCCCATTACGGGGCTCTCATCACCCATCCATCTTCAACGCACAAATAAACGCCGACTGCGGGATCTCCACCTTCCCGAACTGGCGCATCTTCTTCTTGCCCGCCTTCTGCTTCTCCAAGCAGCTTCTTCTTGCGCGTCGCGTCCCCGCCGTAGCACTTCGCGGTCACGTCCTTGCGCATCGCGCTCAGCGTCTCGCGGGCGACGACCCTGCCCCCGATGGCGGCCTGGATGGGGATCTTGAACATGTGGCGGGGGATCAGGTCCTTGAGCTTCTCGACCATCGCGCGGCCGCGGGTCTCGGCGCGGTCGCGGTGGACCATGGTGGACAGCGCGTCGACGGGCTCGTCGTTGACGAGGATCGACATCTTGACGAGCGCGTCCTCGCGGTAGCCGATCATCTGGTAGTCGAAGGAGGCGTAGCCCTTCGTCACCGACTTGAGCCGGTCGTAGAAGTCGAACACCACCTCGTTGAGCGGCAGGTCGTAGACGACCATCGCGCGGGGGCCGGCATAGGTCAGGTCGAGCTGGATGCCGCGGCGGTCCTGGCAGAGCTTGAGCACGTCGCCGAGATAGTCGTCGGGGACGAGGATCGTGGCCTTGATGCGCGGCTCCTCGAGGTGGTCGACATGGGTGAGGTCGGGCATGTCGGCGGGGTTGTGCAACTCGAGCACCTCGGGCTCGTCGCCCTCCTTGCCGCGCATGTGGATGCGGTAGACGACCGAGGGCGCGGTGGTGATGAGGTCGATGTCGTATTCGCGCTCGAGCCGGTCGCGGATCACCTCGAGGTGCAGGAGGCCCGAGGAAGCCGCAGCGGAAGCCGAAGCCGAGCGCGGCGGAGGTCTCGACTTCCGAGGAGAAGGAGGCGTCGTTGAGCGAGAGCTTCTCGATGGCGTCGCGCAGGTCCTCGAACTCGGCGGCGTCGACGGGGAAGAGGCCGCAGAAGACGACGGGCTGGGAGGGCTTGAAGCCGGGCAGCGCCTTGGCGGTGGGGCGCTTCTCGTGGGTGATGGTGTCGCCGACGCGGGTGTCGCGGACCTGCTTGATCGAGGCGGTCAGGAAGCCGATCTCGCCCGGGCCGAGGACGTCGATCTCGGTCATGGGCGGGCGGAACACGCCGATGCGGTCGACGTGGTGGGTGGTGCCGTTGCCCATGAAGAGCACGCGCTCGCCCTTTCGCAGCTGGCCGTCGATCACGCGGACGAGGACGATGACGCCGAGGTAGCTGTCGTACCAGCGAGTCGACGAGCATGGCCTTGAGGGGGGCGTCGGGGTCGCCCTGCGGCGGGGGCAGGCGGTCGACGATGGCCTGCAGCGTCTCGGTGATGCCCTGCCCGGTCTTGGCGGAGACGAGGAGGGCCTGGGACGCGTCGATGCCGATCACGTCCTCGATCTGCTCGCGCACGCGGTCGGGCTCGGAGGCGGGGAGGTCGATCTTGTTGAGGACGGGGACGATCTCGTGGTCGGCGTCGATGGCCTGGTAGACGTTGGCCAGCGTCTGCGCCTCGACGCCCTGCGTGCAGTCGACGACGAGCAGCGAGCCCTCGACGGCGCGCATGGAGCGCGAGACCTCGTAGGCGAAGTCGACATGGCCGGGGGTGTCGATGAGGTTGAGGACGTAGGGCAGCCCGTCGGCGGCGGTCCAGTCGATGCGGACGGTGTTGGCCTTGATCGTGATTCCGCGCTCGCGCTCGATGTCCATCGCGTCGAGCATCTGCTCCTTCATGTCGCGCAGCGCGACGGTGTTGGTCTCCTGGATCAGCCGGTCGGCCAGCGTCGACTTGCCGTGGTCGATATGGGCGACGATCGAGAAGTTGCGGATGCGGGCGAGGTCGGTCATGGGGCGCGGCCTCTCTGGCTGTGGACCGGGCGGGAATAGCGCGGGGGGGCAGCCGCCGGAAGGGGGCGGCGCGTCGCGGGTCCCGCGGGGAGGGGCGCGGTTGGGTGGCGATTGAGGAGGACGCCGATGCCGACGCTCTACACGATGGCCGGGACCTGCGCGCTGGCGCCGAACGTCGCGTTGGCGTGGCTCGACGCGCCGGTCGCGATCGAGGCGATGGCGTACGGGGACCACCGGTGCGACGCCTATCTCGCGATCACCCCCGCGGGCAGGTGCCGGCGCTGCGCTTCGACGACGGCGACGTGCTGAAGGAGGCGGCGGCGATCCTCGCCTGGCTCGGCGCGGCGCATGGGAGCGAGGGCTACGCGCGCGACGGGGTCCTCGGGCGGCGAGAGGCGGAGGCGTTGAGCTACATGACCTCGGAGATGCATGCAGGGTTCGGCCCGCACTTCGCGGCGGAGCGGTTCGCGATGAGCGACGGCGGGCGGGCGGAGGTGAAAGCGGCGGCCTTTGAGGCGCTGCGGGGGCACTACGCGCGGCTCGAGGCGACGCTAACGGAGGCGGGCAATTGGTACCTCGGACAACGGTCCTTCGCGGACGCCTACCTCTACGTGCTGGTCCGCTGGCTCGAGCAGACTCCGATCGCGCTCGCCGAACATCCGGCGCTTGCCGCGCACCCCGACCGAATGGAGGCGGACGAGGGCGTACGGCTCGCGCTGCGTCGGCAGGGGATGGGGCCGCAGGGCGGCGGGTAGTCGGACGCGATCATGAGAGAAGCGCGCGGAGTTGACCCTCGACGTAGATGCGAGGGGCCGTCTTCTTCGAACGGAGGGCGAGAGCCTTCGCGAGCTTTCCGCCGTGGGTTCTGTGCGTCCAGTGGGCCGAACCTTCCGATCCGACGATGACGATGTCGGTCATTGCCGTTGGCGACGACTGGACGAGTCCACCGAGTTCCACGATCCGCGCCCCTACCTCTCGCCGCGTCCCGTAGGCGAATGCGCCGGTGAGGACGATCGATCGCCCAGAGAGGACGGTTTCATCGATCAGGTCGAGGTCCTGCATGACGGGGACCGCCTCGCTGCTCGGGATGCCGGTATCGGAATAGCTGTCACCAACCAGCGCGGCGATGAGATCTCCGAGCACGCGCGACTCCTCCTTGTCCACGTGGTCGTCGCCCAGCACGTCGCGCACCGCGTGCTCGAGCGTCGCGATCCGTGGATCGTCCCGGAGATCGTGATCGGCGATGAGACGCTCCAAGAGGACGTGCGCCTCGGTGGTCGTGACGACGCCGTCGCAGTTGATCCCCGCGCAAAAACCGAGCAGCCTGTTCGCGGACGATCGCCGACACTCACCGTCGATATTCGTGCTTCGAACCTCCGCGACCTGGGCCAGGAGGTCGAGCAACGCGGCAGGTGTGTCATGGTGCCCAGCCGACGCCTCCGCGATGATCTCCGCCGCGTCGTGGTCGCCCACCAGACGGCAAATTGCATCGCATTCCGCCAGCAATGGTTCGAGTTCGGTGTCGTCGATGCGGCCATTTGCGATCACACCGTCCAGGAAGCCAACGAAAAAGCACTCGTTCTTCGCGGTATTCGCTTTGGCATGGATCGCGTCGGGAATCTCGGATTCGTAGGCGATCTTCTCTCCGGCATTCATACTCGCAGCCCGATCAGTTGCGCCGATATGTCGGCAACGATTTCACAATCGGGCAAGCGCCACACAACCCCCTCCCCTATTCCCCCGCCAGCCGCT
>CAVSOF010000004.1:0-35391 GCA_963729425.1 uncultured Alphaproteobacteria bacterium
ACTGCGACGGGCGGTCGTCGACGCGCCCGGGGTCGATCTCGACGCGCGCGAGCCAGTCCTCCGCCGTCGCACGGATCGACCCGTAATGCCGCGCCCCGCCGGCCATCAGCCGCTCGCCCACGTTGCCGCCCGCCGAGACGTTCATCCGCAGCCCGTCGCGCGCGTGCTGGTGCACGAAGGCCCAGTCGGTGCGCGCCAGCCGCCGCCGCTCGGGCTCCGGCAGGGTCAGCACGTCGCGCCCCTCGTAGCGCGCGGTGCCCGCATCCGCCGTCGCGTGCCCGGCGAGGCAGGCCAGCAGCGTGGACTTGCCCGATCCGCTCTCGCCCACCACGCCCAGCACCTCGCCGGGCCAGAGGTCGAGATCGATCCCGGCGCACCCGATCCGCGCGCCGTAGGCCTTGGTCAGCCCGCGCACCGACAGCAGCGGCGCGTCCGCGGGGGCGTCGGCGTCGACCGCGACGGGGAGGATCGGGTCGCTCACGCCCGCCGCTCCGCGCAATGGTCCGTGTCCGAGCACTGGAACCGCCGCGTGCCCGCGTCGTCGGCCAGGATCTCGTCGAGGTAGCTGTCCTGCGCCCCGCACAGCGCGCAGGCGCCCGGGGCCTTGGATGCCTCGAACGGATGGTCCTCGAAGTCGAGCGACACGACGCGGGTATGCGGCGGGATCGCGTAGATGCGCTGCTCGCGCCCCGCCCCGAAGAGCTGGATCGCGGGGCTCTCGAGCTTGGGGTTGTCGAAGCGCGGGATCGGCGAGGGGTCGAAGACGTGGCGCCCGTTCACCAGCGCCGGGTAGGCGTAGGACGTGGCGATGGCGCCATGGCGCGCGATGTCCTCGTAGAGCTTGACGTGCATCAGGCCGTATTCCTCCAGCGCGTGCATCCGGCGGGTCTCGGTCTCGCGCGGCTCGAGGAACCGCAGCGGCTCGGGGATCGGCACCTGGTAGACGAGGATCTGGTCGGCGCGCAGCGGCGTCTCGGGGACGCGGTGGCGGGTCTGGATCAGCGTCGCCTCGCGTGTGCGCGTCGTCGTCGCCACGCCCGCGACGCGCGCGAAGAACGCCCGGATCGAGACGGCGTTCGTGGTGTCGTCCGCGCCCTGGTCGATGACCTTGAGCACGTCCTCGGGCACCAGGCACGCCGCCGTCACCTGCACGCCCCCCGTGCCCCAGCCGTAGGGCATCGGCATCTCGCGGCTGGCGAAGGGGACCTGGTAGCCGGGCACGGCGAGCCCCTTGAGGATCGCGCGCCGGATCATCTTCTTGGTCGGCTCGTCGAGATAGGCGAAGTTGTAGGCGCTCACAGGAGGCCCCGCTCGGTCAGGCCCGCGCGCAAGGCATCGGCGCCGGTGAAGCGGATGCCGTCCATTCCGGCGGCCTTCGCGCCGCCAACGTTGTGCGGCCCGTCGTCGACGAAGACGCAGGCCTCCGGCGCGAGCCCGGCCCGGTCGCAGAGCATCGCGAAGATGCGCGCGTCCGGCTTCATGATCCCCTCGCGGCCCGAGATGACCAGCGTCCCGAACACCTCGCCCAGCCGGGGATGGACCCGCAGACCCTCGGGCCAGGTCTCGGCCGACCAGTTGGTGATCGCGTGCACGGCGACGCCGCCCGCGCGCAGCGCGTCGAGCACCGCCCAGGTGCCGGACACCGCCTCCCGCACCGTCCGTGCGAAGAGCGACGGATAGGCGGCAAGCAGGGCGGCGTCCTCCGGGTCGTCGAGCTCACCGGCGAGATCGGCGAAGCGCGCGCCTCCGTCGGCGCGCAGGTTGCTCGCCGGAAAGCCGATGCGCGCCATGAACGCCCGCGCGCCCGCCTCGCCTAGCTCCGGTGCCCAGGCGAGATGCGGCTTCCAGTCCACCAAGACCCCGCCGATGTCGAACACCACGGCCGACGGGCTCATTCCGCCGCCTCCCGCACCGCGAGCGCCTCGCGCCGCAACCGCCGGATCAGCTCGAGCTCGGCCTGGAAGTCCACGTAGTGCGGCAGCTTGATGTGCTCGAGGAACCCGGTCGCCTGCACGTTGTCGGCATGCATCAGCACGAACTCCTCGTCCTGCGCGGGGGCGCCCGCGAAATCCTCGCCAAGCTCACGCCATTGCAGCGCGCGGTCCACGAGCGACATCGAGATCGCCTTGCGCTCGCAGGCGCCCAACGTCAGCCCGTAGCCGCGGGTGAACTGCGCGGGCTCGGTCCGCGACCCGGTGAACTGGTTGACCGTCTCGCATTCGGTCACCACGATCTCGGCGAAGGCCACGGCGAAGCCCAGCTCCGGCAGGTCCATCGACACCTCCACCGCGCCGACGCGCAGCTCCCCCACGAAGGCGTGCGTGCGCCCGTAGCCGCGCTGCGTCGAGTAGGCGAGGCCGAGCAGGAACCCCTCGTCGGCGCGCGCCAGCGCCTGCAGCCGCAACGCGCGGTCGGCGGGCAGCGCGATCGGCGCGCGCGTCAGGTCCGCGGGGGCGGCGTCGCCCATCGGCTCCTCGCGCAGCAGGCCCTCGCGGCCGAGATGGTCGGAGACGCGCGCGCGCGTGCCGGGCGCGGCGTCCGCCAGCGTCGCGGGGTCGATCCCCGCCGCCTCGGCGAAGTCGATCAGCCGATGCGTGTAGTCGAAGGTCGGGCCGAGCACCTGCCCGCCGGGGATGTCCTTGAACGTGGCCGAGATGCGCCGGTCGCAGGCCATCGCGCCGGTGTCGACGGGCCGCGACGTGCCGAGCCGCGGCAGGGTCGTGCGGTAGGCGCGCACGAGGAACACCGCCTCGATCAGGTCGCCGCGGGCCTGCCGCACGGCCAGGGCGGCGAGGCCGGGATCGTAGAGCGAGCCCTCGGACATCACGCGCGCGACCGACAGGGCGAGCTGCGAGGCGATCTGTCCCGGCTCGAGCACGTCGCCGTCGCCGCGCCGCTCCTCGGCGAGCCAGCGATGCGCCGCCGCGATCGCCGCTTCGCCCCCCTTGGCCGCGACGTACATCAGGCGGCCTCCGGGTGGATGCGCGTCGAGCGGGGCAGCGCGGCGATCCGGTCGCCGCAGGTCAGGATCAGGTCCACGCCCAGCGGGTAGCGCGCGGCGTTGGCCATCGACGCGGCCGGATCGGGCAGCGGGAGGCGGGCCTCGGCCTCGATGCCCGGACCGGTGAGGCGCGCGCCGGGGCCGTCGAGCCGGGGCACCTCGACGATCAGCGTGGCGCTCCGGTCGGGGTAGTCGGGCGTGCCCGCGGCCCAGTCCGAGAGCGGGGCCAGCCGGTCCCACCCGCCCACGGCGAACGCCGCCTCCCCGCGCGTCGCGGCGCGCGGCGCGCCGGTATGGAACACCAGCCAGTCCCGCGCCGGGCCCTCGGGCAGCCAGACGGGCGTGGTGGGATCGGCGAGCACGAGGAGCACGGCGGCGGCGGCCGGGGACAGGCCCTCGGGCGCGGGGGCGGCGACCGTGCGGATCGTGCCCGGCCGGGCCATCGCCTCGAGGATCGCGCGGAAGGCGCGGGCCGTGTCGGCGGGCGGGTCGGCGAAGGCGGGGGTCATCGGTCCTCCCCCCGCGCCATCGTCTCGAACGCGACGCGCGTCGCCTCCGCCTTGCGGGCGCGGACGTCGCGGCGCACGCGCTCGGCGGCGGCCAGCGGCTCGATCACGTCGCGCCGCGAGCGCGTCGGCCCGGTCGGTCTGCAGCATCGCGTCGATCCAGGCGGCGCGCGTGGCGTGGCCCGCATCGCGGCCCTGCACGACCGCATGGCCCTCGACGGCGCCGTGGCGCAGGACGCAGCGGGTCACGGTCACCTCGCCGAGATTGAACGCCGCCCCGGTCCCGCCCGCGCGGCCCTGGACCATCACGCTGCCGGTCTCGGGCGCCCGGAGCCAGTCGGGCGCGGGCAGGTCGCCCACCACGCCGAACAACGCCGCCAGCGCGGGGGGGTCGCTTCGGGCCAGGAGGCCGATCCAGTCCGGGCGTTCCATCGCGCACCTCGACAACTCGACAAATGTTCGGCCGACCTCTAGGCCGATCCGCATGGGAGCCGCCAGTGACAGTTCGATGACGCCACCCAGCCTCTGGGCCGCCATCGCCGCCGCGCTGCGCCTCGAGATCGCCGAGGGCGCGCGCGCGCCGGGCGATCGACTGCCCACCGAGGGCGCGCTGGCGGCGCGGTTCGGCGTCAACCGTCACACCGTGCGCCGGGCGCTGGCGGCCTTGGCCGAGGATGGGCTGGTGCGATCGCGCCGGGGGTCGGGCAGCTTCGTCGCCGCGCCGCCCGCCGAGTACCCGATCGAGGCACGCACCCGCTTCCGCCGCTCGATGGAGGCGGCGGGTCGGGTTCCGGGCAAGCGGATCGTGTCGTGCGAGACCCGCCCCGCCACGGCCGCGGAGGCCGCGCCGCTCGCGCTCGCGCCGGGCGACGCGGTGCACGTGGCCGACGGGCTCGCGCTGGCCGACGGGACACCGGTGGCGGCGTTCCACTCGCTGTTCCCGGCCGCGCGCCTGCCCGGGCTGCTCGAGGCGCTGGCCCGCACCGGGTCGGTCACCGAGGCGCTGCGGGCCTGCGGCGTGGCCGACTACGTCCGCGTCTCGACCCGGCTGACCGCCGACACCGCCGACGCGGTCGAGGCCGCGCGGCTGGGCCTCGCCCCCGGCGCGCCGATCCTGATGTCGCAGGCCGTCAACGCCGATCCCGACGGCCGCTCGGTCGAGCACGGCACGACGCGCTTCGCGGGCGCGCGCATCGCGCTGATGCTGCGTCATTCGTAGCGATCGAGGAACGCCTCCGCAGGCAATGCGCGGAAGTCGTCGAGCGCCGCGCGCAGGCGGGCATGGTCCCAGTTCCACCAGCCGAGCGCCATCAGCCGCTCCGCCACGCGCTCGGGGAGGCGACGGCGCAGCGGGGCGGCCGGCACGCCCGCGACGATCCAGTAGGGCGCCACGTCGCGGGTGACGACCGCGCCGGCCGCCACGACGGCGCCATGTCCGATGCGCACCTGAGGCTTCACCATCGCCTGCGCGCCGATCCAGGTGTCGTGGCCCAGCGTCGCCACCCGGCTCCGGCGATGCGCGAACCACGCCTCGTCGGGCTCGGCATCGTCCCAGTAGTCGGCGGACCGGTAGTGGAAGTGGTGCAGCGAGGCCTTCTCCATCGGGTGGTCGGTCGCGCCGATGCGGGCGAAGGCGGCGATGTTGGCGAACCGGCCGACGGACGCGTTCGCGATGTCGGCGTAGCGATCGCAATAGCTGTAGTCGCCCAGCGACGAATGGGCGACGCGGCTCCCGCGGCCGATCTCGACATAGGCGCCGAAGGTGCAGTCCTCGGTGGTCTCCACGTCCGCGTGCAGGAACGGCGCGTCGGGTCGGAGGCGAGCCATGCGTCAGCCGCGGATCAGGCGGCGGCGCAGCCAGCCCGAGAGGCTGTCCATCGCGAAGACCATCAGCACCACCAGGAGGATGTAGTACGTCACCTCCTCCCAGTCCTTCTGCGTGATGATCGCCTGCGTCAGCAGCAGGCCGATCCCGCCGCCGGTGATCGCGCCGATCACGGTGGCCGAGCGGGTGTTCGACTCGAGGTAGTAGAGCACCTGGCTCAGCAGGATCGGCACGAGCTGCGGGATCACGCCGAAGCGCGCGCGCAGCACCGCGCCCGCACCCGTCGAGCGGACCCCCTCGATCTGGCGGCGGTCGACGTTCTCGAGCGCCTCGGAGAACATCTTGCCGAACGTGCCGACCTCGGTGATCAGGATCGCCAGCGTCCCCGTCAGCGGCCCCGGCCCGAAGGCGCGGCTCAGCACGATCGTCCAGATCAGCCCGTCCACGCCGCGCAGGAAGTCGAAGAGCCTGCGCGAGACGAACCGCACCGGGGTCAGGGGGGTGAACCCCCTGGCCGCGAGGAAGGACAGCGGCAGCGCGAGCATCGCCGCGCCCATCGTGCCCAGGAACGCCATCAGCACGGTCTCGAAGATCGCCCAGGCGACCTCCCCGTGGCGCCACATGTCGTTGGTCCAGAAATCGTCCCAGATCGCGCCCGCCTGGCCCGAGGCGGCCGCGGCCGCGAGCGCGCCCGGCCCCATCCCGTGATACGGGCTGTCGAGGGTGAAGAAGAACAGCTCCCACCCCGCGAAGTAGCGGAACGCCTCGGTCCGGTTGCGCGTGACGATGTAGCGTCCGGCCTCGGTGTCGACGACGATCCGGTTGCGCGCGGCGTTGATCCAGTCGGGCACGGGACCTTCGGGCAGCGTGGCGTCCACGCCCCCCGCCCGCGAGGGCCGCGCGGCGATCGTGCCGTAGCCGGGGATCGCGTAGGACGTCGCGCTGCCCGGCCCGAAGGTGACGACGTGCCCGCCGCCCAGCTCCACCACCGTCGTCTCGCCCAGCACGACCCAGTCGGGCGTCTCGCCGTCGGGGTAGCGGCCCTTGCGCTCGCCCTCGATGGCGACCTCGATCGAGCCGTCGCGGTTGTCGCGCGTGACGTGGACCTTGTGGGACACGGTGTCGGCCACGAGGATCCGCGCGTTGGCGCCGTCGGCCTCGGCGATCAGCGCCGGGCCCTCGAAGGCGAAGAAGATGTAGACGAGGTAGGCCAGCATCGCCGCGGGGATGCCGATGAGCCACCGGCGCGCCCGCGCGAGGTGGCGGTCGGCGGCGGCGTAGTGCGCGGTCGTGCCAGCGTCGCTCACAGGGCCGCCCCCTTCGTCAGCCGCTCGCGGATGGCGGAGCCGATCTGGTCCACGACGACGATCGTCGCGAACAGGAGCAGGAAGATCGCCGCCGCCTCCGCGAAGCGCCCCTGTCCCCACGACATCGCGTTGCGAAGCTCGTAGCCGATCCCGCCCGCGCCGACGAAGCCGAGGATGGCGCTGGCCCGGATGTTGATCTCGAAGCGCAGCAGCGCGTAGCTCAGCCAGTTCGGCGCGACCTGCGGCAGCACCCCGAACAGCATCCGCTGCCCCCAGGACGCGCCCACCGAATGCAGCCCCTCGACCGCGCCCAGCGGCGCGTTCTCGGCCACCTCGGAGAACAGCTTGCCCATGGCGCCGATCGTGTGCAGCGCGATGGCGATCATCGCGGGCACCGGCCCGCCGCCCAGCACGAAGATCAGCACCAGCGCGATGACGATGTCGGGCACCGCGCGCAGCGTGTCCAGAAGCCGCCGGACCGGCGCCACCAGCCACGGCACGGGGGCGAGCCCGCGCGTCACGAGGAAGGCCAGCATCGCGCCCAGTGCCGCGCCGATCAGGGTCGCGGCGGCGGCGATGTTCACGGTCTCGACGAGCGAGGGCAGGTAGCGCCACAGGAGACCGGGCAGCTCGGCGGCGCGCTCGACGGCCTCGGAGACCACGTCGGCCGGGAAGTCGAGCACGTTGGGCAGCCCCTGCAGGAAGCCGCCCGCGTTGCGGTCGTTGGTCGTCAGGAACCCCGCCACCATCAGCAGCGCGAAGACCAGGAGCCCGGCACCGTTCCACAGCCGCTTGGTCCGCAGCTGCGCCTCGTAGAGGTCGCGGATCGCGGCCGTGCCGTGGCCGGTTGCCTGGGTCGCGTCCGTCATCGGCGGTCTCCGAGGGGCTTCGTGGGTCCGGCCCGGCGCGAGCGGGTGCGCCGGGCCGGACTGGGGTCGGCCGCCGGACCGATCGGCGGGCGCGGCGCGCCTCAGCCGCCGATCTCGCGGCGGCGGACTTCGACGATGGTCTCGTAGGCCTCGTGCGTGATCGGCTGGAAGCCGGCCGTCTCGCCCGCGGCCACGCCGTAGGCGCAGTCCTGGTCGGTCTCGTGCAGGTTGGCGACCAGCTCGACCATCGTGGCCTTCACGTCCTCGGGCAGCGACGAGCGCAGCACGATCGGGCCTTCGGGGATCGGGGCCGAGCGCCAGATCTCGACGAGGTCGTTCATGTCGACGATGCCCGCGTCCGAGGCGCGGCGCAGCGCGCCGGAGTTGTAGCCGTCCTCCCAATCGCCCAGGCCGTCGGCCCAGGTCACGCCCGCGTCCACGTCGCCGTTGGCGACGGCGACGATGGTCTGCTCGTGCCCGCCGGTGAATTTCACCTCGCCGAAGAAGTCGCCCAACTCCATCGTCGCGCCGGTGGCCTCGGGGATCTCCACGGACGGGATCAGGTAGCCCGAGGTCGAGTTCGGGTCGCCGAAGCCGAACACCTTGTCCTGCACGTCCGCCAGCGAGGCGATGCCGCTGTCGGCGCGCGCGAAGCCGATGGAGTGGTACGAGAACGAGCCGTCGAGGTTGGTCTTGACCAGCACCGGCTCGACCGCCTCGGGGTCCTGCAGGTAGATCGCGGCGTAGGACGACGCGCCCAGCCACGCCATGTCGAGCGTCCCGCCCAGCAGGCCCTGGATCACGCCGTTGTAGTCGGCGGGCGTGAACACGTTTACGTCGATCCCGCCGAGCGCCTCGGAGGTGTAGTCCGCGAGGCACGCGTTCGCCGTCATGCGGTCCTGGGCGTTCTCGCCGCCGAGCACGCCGATGTTGAACTCGTCCAGCGCGTCCTGGGCGAAGGCGGGGGCCGCGAGGGCCGTCGTGGCGGCGAGCGCCAGCAGGGTCTTGTTCATGTCTCTACTCTCTCCGGGTTGGAAGGGACGCCCCGGCCGGGGCGGTTGCACACGTCAGACGGCGGCCTCGGCCTCGCGAACGAGGGACGCGGCCATCGTCTCGGTGTCTCGGATCTCGGTGGAGGTGGCGGCCTCGCTGAACTCCGCCCCGGCCCCGTAGATGTCGCGCGCGACGCCGGTGGTCAGCTGCGCGGGCGTGCCGTCGAACACGATCCGGCCCGCGCGCATGCCGATCACCCGGTCGCAGTAGCGCCGTGCCGTGTCGAGCGTGTGGAGGTTGCAGATGACGGTGCGGCCGTCCTCCTCGTGGATGCGCCGCAGCGCGTCCATCACGATCTGCGCGTTCATCGGGTCGAGCGAGGCGATCGGCTCGTCGGCGAGGATCACCTTGGGATCCTGCATGAGCGCGCGGGCGATGGCGACGCGCTGCTGCTGGCCGCCCGACAGCGCCTCGGCGCGCTTGGGCGCGTGCTCCTCGATGCCCAAGCGCGCGAGGATGTCGATCGCGCGGTGCACGTCCTCGCGCGGCCACAGCGCGAAGAGCGCGCGCAGGGTCGAGCGCCGGTTGAGCGTGCCGTGGAGCACGTTGGACACCACGTCCATCCGCGGCACCAGGTTGAACTGCTGGAAGATCATCGCGCAGTCGGCCTGCCATGCGCGCGCGTCGCGGCCCTTGAGCGCCGTGACCTCGCGATCCTCGAAGCGGATCGTGCCCTCGCTCGGCCGCTCGAGCAGGTTGAGCATCCGCAGGAGCGTCGACTTCCCCGCCCCCGAGCGGCCGATCACGCCCACCATCATGGGCCGGTCGACGTGGAGCGAGACGGCGTCCACCGCCGTCGCCGTCCCGAACCGCTTGGTGACGTCATCGATGCTCAGCATAGGCGGAGCCCCCTCGCCCGTTTCGGGTCGGCTAAGGCGGGACGGCTGCGGGTTCATAACGGTTTCGCGAAGGTTCCATGACAGGCGCCCGAGCCGATCGCGCGGGGGCGGCCCGCCGGCACGGGGCGCGATCGCCTGCGGGAACGGGGCGTCACATGGCTGTCAGACGACGGGCCTAACCCTCCGGCGCAGACCCCGCGGCGCGCCGCCCCGGGGCGTCCGGAACCCACACAGGGAGATCGTCCATGCTCGTCCGCCTCACCGCCGCCGCCATCCTCGCCGCCGCGCCCGCACTCGCGCAGGACGTCATGATGGCCGTCACCGACGTCGAGGGGATCGAGCAGCTCCAGCAGGAGTTCGGCGCCGTCGAGGCCGCGCTGGAGGCGTCGACCGGCCTCGAGGTCGAGCTGTTCCCCGTCGGCTCGCGCACCGCGGCCGTCGAGGCGATGCGCGCGGGGCAGGTGAACTTCGTGCTGACGGGACCGGCCGAATACGTCGTCCTGAAGGAGCTGCTGGACCCGCGCATCGTCGTCGGCTGGCAGCGGCCCGACTATTTCGGGCAGATCGTGGTGCTCGCCGATGGCCCCATCGGTCGCGCCGCCGACCTCGAGGGCGAGATCGTCAGCTTCGGCTCGGTCGGCTCGACCTCGCAGCAGCTGGGGCCCGCGCAGGCGCTGTCCGACCTGGGCCTGGACTACGGCGAGGACTACGAGGCGCGGATCATCAACCGCAACGTCGCCGTCGAGGCGCTCATCAACGGCGACGTCTCGGCGATCGGCATGAACCGCGGCCACCTGGAGGACGTGCGCGAGGCCTATCCGGAGACCGCCTTCCGCGTCGTGGCGCGCGGGCCGGACCTGCCCAACGATATCCTCGTGGCGGCTGCGGACGTGGACGACGCGGTGTTCGACGCGGTCCGCGTGGCCTTCCTGGAGGACGGCGAGGCCATGATGCAGGCCGTGCTGCGGGGCGAGGACAACGCAAAGTACGAGGGCGGCTTCTTCCTCGGGTCGGTCGACGACGCCGATTACGACTACGTCCGCGACATGTACCGCACCATCGGGGTGGACGGTTTCGGCGCCTTCGTAGGCGATTGAGGGGATGCCCCCCGCGGGGCCCGGCACCGCCTCCGGGGCGACAGGGACCGACCCGGGACCCGGGGCGATGGATGCTGCCGAGAGGGTGGGCGATTTCGCCACCCCGCCCGGGTCGGGCGACGTCAGTCCTGCGATCCGTGCGCGGGGCCTGTGCGTGACGCTCGGCGGGCGGCGGGTGCTCGACGGCGTCGACCTCGTGGTCGCGCCCGGCGAGCGGGTCGCGCTGATCGGGCCGAACGGGGCGGGGAAGTCCACGCTCCTGCGTGCGCTGACGGGAATGGTCGCCTGCGAGGGCACGGCCACGGTCTTCGGGGCGCCGCCCGGCCACGCGCTGCGCAAGCGCATGGGCATGGTGTTCCAGCATCACGCGCTGGTCGCCCGCGCCTCGGCGTTGTCGAACGTCGTCCACGGGCTGATGCACCGCCCCGGCGGCTGGCGGGCCTGGCACGAGGGGCTGGCCCCCGCGTCCTTCCGCGCCGCGGCGATGGAGGCGCTGGCCCGCGTCGGGCTGGCCGACCGGGCGCGGACGCGCGCGGGCGATCTGTCGGGCGGGCAGGCGCAGCGCGTGGCCATAGCCCGCGCCCTCGTGCGCGCGCCCGACCTGCTGGTCGCCGACGAGCCCGCCGCCTCGCTGGATCCGGCCGCGGGCCACGAGGTCATGGCCGCCCTGGCGGAGACCGCGGGCGGGCGCACGCTGATCTTCACCTCGCACGACATGGGCCATGCGCGCGCCTACGCGACCCGCATCGTGGCGCTCGACGCCGGACGCGTCGTGTTCGACGCGCCTGCCGCCGCCACGGACCCCGCCCGCCTGCGCGCGCTCTTCGCGGAGCGTGCCGCGTGAGCGTCCCCGCCCGGCTGGAGCCCGGCGGCCCGCTGCGCTTCGCCCTCCTGATGGGGGTCGCGAGCCTGGTGATCGCCCTGATGATCCCGGTCACGCCCTCGCCGGAGCGGCTGGCGAACGGCGTGCCCCGCATGGGATCGCTCCTGGGCCGGATGTGGCCGCCCGAGACCGACCCGGCCTTCCTCGCGCGGATGGGCCGGCGGTTGGTCGAGACGCTTCAGATCGCGCTGGCGGGCACGGTTCTGGGCGTGACCCTGTCGTTGCCGATCGCCTGGCTGGCCGCGCGCCGGCTGTCGCCGGTCCCGCGCGGGGCCTTCGCGGCCAAGGCGCTGATCTCGCTCTTCCGCACGGTGCCCGACCTCGTCTGGGCGCTGGTCTTCGTGGTGACGGTGGGGCTGGGGCCGGTGGCGGGGACGATGACGATCCTGGTGGACACGGTGGGGTTCTGCGGCCGCTTCTTCGCCGAGCATATGGAGGACGCGGACCCCGCCCCCCAGGAGGCGCTCGAAGCAGGCGGGGCGGGCAAGGGCCGCGCGCTGCTGGCCGCCGTCATCCCCGACGCCCTGCCGGCGATGACGGGCACGGCGCTCTTCGCCTTCGAGAAGGCCGTGCGCTCGTCGGTCGTCCTCGGACTGGTGGGCGCGGGCGGCATCGGGCAGGAGCTCAAGACCGCCTTCGACCTGTTCCAGTACGACAACGCCGCGACGATCATGCTGGCGATCTTCGTGCTGGTGCTGGCGATGGAATGGCTGACCGACATCCTGCGCCGGAGGCTGCGATGAGCGTCACGATCGAGGGGGCGCGGCTCCTGACCCCGGACGGACTGGAGGACGCGCCGCTGACCTTCGCGGACGGCGTGATCGTGGACGGACCGGGGGACGCGCATGTCGACGCGCGCGGCCTGATCCTCGCGCCCGCGCTGATCGACGTCCATGGCGACGCGTTCGAGCGGCAGGTCTCGCCGCGGCCCGGCGTGATGGCGCCGCTCGACGTGGCGGTGATCGACACCGACCGGCAGCTGGCCGCCAGCGGCATCGCCACCGCCTACCACGCGCTGACGCTGGGGTGGGAGCCGGGGCTGCGTTCGGTCGCGCAGGGGCAGGCGTTCACCGCCGCGCTGGACCGGCTTGCCCCGCGGCTGACGGTCGAGAACCGGGTGCAGCTGCGATGGGAGACCTTCGCCTTCGAGGCCGAGGAACTGCTGCGCGAGGCCCTGGCCGGCCCGCTCACCCCGTCGCTCGCGTTCAACGACCACACGTCGATGGCGATGCGCGCCTTCGGGACGCCGGTGCAGGAGCGTGGCTTCGAGCTGGCGCCGGATTTCGACACCGCGTCCCTGGCCGACGACCGGTTGCGCCAGCGCACCGCGAAGAACGCCGCCCGCGCCGGCATGAGCCAGGAGGAGTACGTCGCCCTCCTGGCCCGGGTCTGGGAGCGCCGTGCCGAGGTCCCCGCCAAGGTCGCCGAGCTGGCCGCCGCCGCCCGCGCGGCCGGCGCGCCGATGCTCAGCCACGACGACACCACCGCCGAGACCCGCGCCTGGTTCCGGGGTCACGGCGCCACGGTCGCCGAGTTCCCGATGACCGCCTCCGCCGCCGAGGCCGCGCGGGCGGGCGGCGACGCCATCGTCATGGGCGCCCCCAACGTGATGCGCGGCGGCAGCCATATCGGCTCGCTGGGAGCGTCCGACATGATCGAGGACGGCAAGTGCGACATGCTGGCCTCGGACTACTTCTACCCCGCGCTGCTGGCCGCGGTGGCCCGCCTCCACTCCGAACGTCGGGCTCCCCTGCCCGCCCTCTGGTCACTGGTCTCCGCCGGGCCCGCCCGGGCGATGGGCCTGCACGACCGCGGGACACTCGCGCCGGGCAGCCGCGCCGATCTCGTCCTGCTGGACTGGCCCGAGGACGGCGCGCCGGCGGTGCGCGCGCTGTGGATCGCCGGGCGTTCGGCATGGTCAGTAGCGCCCGCAGGTGCGCGCCCGGTCACCTGACGGAGTCTCCGCAGGTCTGGCGACCGGGAAATCGAGGTCGGCGTCGC
The DNA here is from genome assembly GCA_963729425.1 of uncultured Alphaproteobacteria bacterium. Lineage (GTDB taxonomy): Bacteria > Pseudomonadota > Alphaproteobacteria > Rhodobacterales > Rhodobacteraceae > Jannaschia. Next base: position 13,382 of record CAVSOF010000004.1, read on the forward strand.
GCCTATCTGCGTCCGAAATGCTTCGGGGACCGGGGGCCGCCCCCCCGATCTCGGCTTCACGGCGAGGCACGACCGGATCAGGCTCGCCCAACCCTCTCAGCGAACCATCGTCAGTCGGTCCCAATCCGCTCTGTCCGGCGAGCCCTCGCGCCTGATCGCGCCGCCCGCGGCCTCGTAGCCGTATTCGACCATGTGGACCATGATCGAGTTCGCCTCGATCAGTGCGACCGCATAGGCCTCCGGCAGATCCGACCCGGCGAGCGAGCCCACGTCGCCGAAATCCGCCCAGCCCGCGTGGTTCGTGCCGCGCGGGGATGAGAACGGCACGCCGCGAAAGCTGCCCGCCAGGGGCAGATGGCAGTGGCCGTGGAAGATGTGCCGCACGCGGCCGGGATGACCGTCGAGCACCGCGCCCAGCCGGTCCGCATCGCGGAGCATGATCCGGTCCATCGGCCCGATGCCGATGGGGACGGGGTTGTGGTGCAGGAACAGCAGCACCGGCACCTCTGCCTCCGCCAGCCGCGCGTCGAGCCAGGCCGCGCGGGATTCGCAGAAGCTGCCGGCATGGGTCTCCGCCTCCCAGGTATCGAGCATCAGCGCCACGTGGCCTCCACCGGCGTCCCCTCCGGAGCCAGGCAAGTCGACGCGGTATTGTACGAAGCCCTCCGCCCCGAGATGCGGGAAGCGATCCAGGAAGGTCGCGCGGTCGTCGTGGTTGCCGATGCCCAGATGGACCGGCATCGCCAGGTCCGCGAGACGCGCCCGCAGCCGGTCGTAGTCCGCCGCGTCGCCCCAGTCGCTGAGATCGCCGGTGACGAAGACAGCCGCCGCGTCGGGATGCGCGCCGAGTGCATGGTCGAGCGCACGGTCGAGATTGGCCACCGGGTCGCGTCCCGCGATCGTGCCGGGCGGTGGGGTCAGGTGGATGTCGGTCAGGTGCAGAAGCTTCATGGCGGTTCCTTGCGGCATGCCCATACTGTGGAGAGGGCCCCCGCGCGAAACTCCGGCGCATCGCCCAAGCCCCCCCACGTCGCCGGGTTCGGAGAGCAAGCCCCCTCTCCCTTGGGGAGAGGGGGTCGGGGGTGATCGATAGTGTCAGTCGAGCAAGTCCTGGACCTCCTCGGAGATATCCTCCTGGAGAGCGACCATGTCCTCGTGCTCGCCGGTCACGATGCCCTCGAGCCCGTCATAGATCACCTGCGTCGCCGCCAGCCCGTTATCACCCGGATAAGCCTGCCATTCGCGCAGCAGAGGCAGCTGGCGCACGGCGGTCGCCTTGGCCGGATTCTGTTCGTAGAAGTCGGCGAGGATGATCTCGTTCGCCGCCTGGTTGGGCGGCATGTAGCCGGTGGTGCGCGCGACCTCGGCCGCGCCCTCGCCGGAGGTGATGAACTTGAGCCACGTCCAGGCCGCGTCCAGCACGGCCGGATCCTCGGAATCCGACACCAGCATCGCCGAATTGCCGCCCGCCGGCAGGCCCATCGGGCCGGCTGCGGTCAGGCCCGGAAACTCCGCCGTCACCAGCGTGAAGCCCTCCATCGAGCGCTCGACCGCGCCCACGGCCGAGGTCGACCAGTACATCATCCCGATGTCGCCTGCCGAGAAGGCCGAGAGCGCGTCCTTCCACTCGAAGTTCTGCATCTCGCAGCCGTCGAAGATGGCGTCCATCGTCTCCAGCGCGACCAGCCCCTCGGGCGTATCGAGCTGGAAGTCGGCGCCCACCACCGTGGGCTTGTCCTGCGACCACATCAGCGCCTGGAGGAACCAGTTGCCGGTGATGTTCCAGCCCCAGAAGACCGGGTTGTCGACGCCCGCCTCGCGCAGGGCGGCGCAGGCCGTGACGACCTCGTCCCAGGTCCGGGGCAGGTTCGTCTCGTCGTAGCCCGCCTTGGCCATCACCTCCATGTTGTAGTAGCCGACCGGCAGCGAGATCGAGAACGGCAGCCCGTAGACCTCGCCGTCGAAGGTGCCGAGGTCGAGCATGGCCTGGTGGTAGCCGTCCTTGCGCGAAGTTCGCCTCGGCCTCGATGAACGGCTCCAGCGAACGGGCGATACCCCGCTCGACCAGGATGGCCTGGCGGTTGAGGCCCTGCATGGTGACGTCCGGCAGCGTGCCCGCCACGCTTTCGCGCAGGATGGTGTTGGTGCCGTCCTCGTAGGACTCGTAGGTGGCGCGCACTGACCACCTCGATGTTCGGGTGGGCCGCTTCGAACATCGGAAGGACCTTCTCATACGTCACGTCGAAGAGGTGGCTGTAGGGATAGGCGAACTCGATGGTGATCCTGTCGTCCTGGGCCATCGCCGGGGCGGCGAGGCAGAGGGCGATTGCGGTCAGGGTTCGTTGCATTACTCTCTCTCCTGTTGTCGGGGTCCGGCTTGTTTGGCGACGGACGGGCCCCGGTGGTCCCTTTCGGGATGGGTGGGGTGGGGGCGGATCCGCCCTCACTTCATTCCGGACAGCGTGATCCCCTCGACGAAGCGGCGCTGCGCCAGCAGGAAGGCGACGATCAGCGGGGTGACGATGACGCAGGCGGTGGCCATCATCGGCCCGTAATTGTCCCCGTCCGCATCGCCCCGGAACTCGCGCAGGCCGAGCGGCGGGGTGAAGAGGCTCCGGTCGCCGGTGATGACGATGCGCGGCCAGAAGTAGTCGTTCCAATGCGCCACGACGGAGAAGATGCCGAAAGCCAGGAGCGCGGGAACGGCTGTGGGCAGCATGACCGTCCAGACGATGCGCAGCTCCGACATGCCGTCCATGCGCGCCGCGTCGATCAGGTCGTCGGGGACGGTCATGAAGAACTGCCGCATCAGGAAGATCCCGAAGACCGAGATCGTCCAGGGGATGACGAGGGCGGCGTAGCTGTTGGTCAGCCCCAGCTTCGCCAGCATGACGTAGAGCGGCAACGCGATGGCGTGGACGGGGATCAGCAGGCAGAAGAGGACGAGGCCGAACACCGCCTCCCGCCCCCAGAAGCGCAGCTTGGCCAGCGCGTAGGCGCAGGGCAGCGCCACGAGGACCTGGATCAGGAAGATCGAGACGGTGACGATGACGCCATTCGCCAGATAGCGCAGAAGCGGCGCCTTCGCGAAGGCGGTCGCGTAGTTGTAGGCGGTCGGGTTCACCATGCAGGCGGCCGCGGTCCCGCCGGTCACGACGCAGGCATCGTCGAGGAACGGGGCCTGCGTCCCGAACGCGCCGCCGGTGCCCTGCGCGATCTCGGAGGGGGACTTCAGCGAATAGCTGACCATCACGTAGAAGGGCAGCAGCACGATCACCGCGCCCAGGATCAGGACGGAATGCTTGAGCGTTTCGGTCCAGGGGAATCGGAAGCCCGGGCTCTCGACACGGACGGGCGCGGCGGTGGCGGCGAGATCAGCCATAATGCGTCCTCCGCTCGATCAGCCAGCGCTGGACCAGCGTCACCGCCATCACGAAGTCGAGGAACACGACGGTGATCGCCGCGCCGATGCCGATCAGGTTCTGCTGCACGCCCTTCTCGTAGAGCGCGAACATCATCACGTAGACCGACTTCGACGGCCCCCCGCCCTGCGGATAGAACGCCTCGACGGTGTCGAAGACCTGGAAGCTGCGAATGATGGAGATCGTGACGACGAACACCGTCGTCGGCCCCAGCATCGGCCAAGTGACCAGCCGGAACCGCTCCCAAGCTGATCGTGCGCCGTCCATCTCAGCCGCCGCATAGAGGTCCCTCGGGATGCCGGTCAGGCCCGCGAGGTAGAGCACCATGTTGAAGCCGAAGCCCTGCCAGATGCCGATGAAGGCGACGGTCCAGATCGCCGTCTCCCGTTCGCGCAGCCAGAGGGGGAAGTTGCGCGCGCAGCCCTCCGCGAAGAACGTCCAGCGTTCGAGGAAGGTGCCGCAGCCCGTCTCCAGCATCCGGTTGACGATGCCGATCGTGGGGTGGAGGGCGAATTCCCAGACGATGGCCATCGCCAGCAGCGCAGCCATCACCGGCAGAAAGTAGATCGTCTTGTAGAGGTCCCCGAACCGCGCCACCGAACTGACCAGGAGCGCCGCACCAAGGCCGAGCGCAACCGAGAGCGGCACGACGACGCCGACATAGCGGAAGGTCGCGCCGAACATCTTCTCGTAGGTGGAACGGGTGAAGATGCGCCCGTAGTTCTCCAGGCCCACGAACTCTGTGCCGGGCGAGCCGAGCGCGTAATCCGTGAGGCTCAGCCCCGCGGCGATCGCGATCGGCAGCAGCAGGATCAGCACCATCAGGATCAGCGCCGGGCCCACGAACCAGAGATGGGCGCGCCCCGTCATGCGACAGCCTCCGCCGCCGGAACGGTCGCGTCGAGTCGCGCGCCGTCGGGGCCGAAGACCAGCGGCACGCCCTTGATCATCGCCAGATGGATGCGTTCGCCCACCCGGAGGCCCGCCACCCGTTCGGGGGCCGCGCGGGCAATCAGCGTGTCGCCGTCGCGGTCGAGATGCAGATAAGCGTCCGCGCCGAGGCTCTCGACATGGCGGAGGCTGCCCGACAGGGCCTCGGGGCCGGGCGCGTCTGTCGGCGTCAGTTGCTCGGGGCGAAGGCCTACGGTAACGGGGCCGCTCCGGTTGGGCGGCAGGCGCCGCGGCAAGGCCCAGCCGCCGAGATGGATGCGCCCCGACGCGTCCGCCTCCGCCGGCAGCAGGTTGATCCGCGGCGAGCCCACGAAGGCTGCAACCTCGACGCTGGCCGGGCGGGCATAGACCTCCCCCGGAGGCGCGATCTGTAGCAGCCGGCCCGCGCGCATCACGGCCATGCGCGTCGACATGGTCAGCGCCTCGGCCTGATCGTGGGTGACGTAGATGAAGGTGCGCCCCAGCCGCCGGTGCAGCTCGGCCAGCTCGGCGCGCATGTGGACGCGGAGCGCGGCGTCCAGGTTCGACAGCGGCTCATCCATCAGGAAGGCCGCGGGGCGGCGCACCATCGCCCGCCCCAGGGCCGCCCGCTGGCGCTGGCCACCCGAGAGCTGCCCGGGCTTGCGGTCGAGCAGCGGCCCGATTTGCAGCACCTCCGCTACCTCCTCGACCTGGGCGGCCAGTTCCCGTCGCCGCCCGCGCGAGGCCCAAGGCCCGATCAGCGGCAGCCGCCCGAGCCCCGACAATTCGCGCAGGACCAGCGGCGTCATCATGTTCGCCCGTACCGTCAGATGCGGGTAGAGCGCGTAGGACTGGAACACCATGGCGAGGTCCCGATCGGCCGCGCGCCGCCCAGTCACGTTCGCGCCGCGCAAAGCTATCGTCCCCGCATCCGGCGCCTCCAGCCCCGCCATGATCCGCAGGAGCGTGGACTTGCCGCAGCCCGACGGACCGACCAACGTCAGGAACTCGCCCTCCTCCACGGCGAGGTCGACGCCTTCCAAGACCGGCGTGGACCCGTAGCTCTTGGCGATGCCCGTCAGCGTGATCGTCACGGCGTGCCCTCCGGCCTGCATGAACCGGAAGCTGCGACGCCATTCTGTCACCTCGGTGACGCATCATCAGCGCCACTAATGACCGTGCCCCGGGATGACGCCCGCATGACACCGACACCGCAGCAGGCCACCGCTCTCGTCCACGTCGTCCGCGAGGGCAGCTTCACCCGTGCCGCCCGCATGTTGGGCGTGACGCAGTCGGCCGTCACCCAGCAGATCGGCAAGCTGGAGGCCGGGCTCGGCACGCGCCTGCTGCTGCGCGGCGCGGACGGGGTGACGCCGACGCCCGCGGGCGAGGAGTTCTACGACCTCTGCGCCCGCATCGAGGCGCTGCGCGACACGCTGGCCGAACGGGCGCGCGCCTTCGCCGCCATCGAGGGCGGCACGCTCCGGGTCATCGCCAACGCCCCGCAGCCCGCCCTGCGGATGATCGCAGCGTCGATGCGCCGTCTGCCGGCGCTGGAGATCACGTTCGCGCTCTACGACTGGAGCACGGCGGTGCGGATGATGCGCGGACGCCGCGCCGATCTGGGCATCGTCACCGAGGCACCCGAGATCGAGGGCTTCGCCCGCCACGAGGTCGCCCGCGCGCATTACGGACTCTACGGACCGGCGGGGCCGGGACCAGACCGTCCGCCTGGGCTCGAGGACCTCGCCGCGCGGACGCTGATCATGCTCGAGCCGGGCTCCTATACCGAGCGGACGCTGCGCCGGATCTTCGCCGCCGAGGGCCGCCACCTGCCCCGGCTCCTGCACGTCACAGGCTTCCCGCTGATGAAGGAAGCCGTGCTCGCCGGGCTCGGCCACGGCGTGTTCCTGTCCTCCTCGGCCGAGGACGATCCGCGCCTTCGCTTCGACCCGATGCCCGCGTTGCCCGAGGTCAAGACCTACGCCGTCATCCCCCGCGAGCGCCGTGCCTCGCGCATCCTGGACGTGATGCTGGAGTGGTGAGGGCGCGCGGCGATCGGCTCCTTTAGGTGCACTCTGGCGAAACGGTCGAGTGAAACGCCGCCGACAAGCGACGTCAGAGGGTTACGTGTCGCAGCAGGGTCGCATCTTGATGACGGAACGCCGATTAGGCCGGGTCCTGACCCTATTGCGACCCCGCCACCCTCACCACCATACCTCGACCGAGGCCGCACCGTCCTTCTCTGCGGCGAGGATTTCCCCGTGTCGCGCCCGCAGGGCTGCCTCGACAGCCGCGGTCGAGCTGTTCCCGCCCCGCAGCCAGACCACCAATGGAGGCGCCCCACGCAGCGTGGCGATCTCGGCGAGGTCCACGTCACGCGTGGCGATCGCGAAGCCCTCGCGGGCCGCATGGTCCCAGACCTCTGCGTCGGAGGCTCGGTCCAGCCCGACGAGGCGCACCTGCGTGGAGTTGGGGAACAGGTCGGCAAGCATATCCGGCAAGCGGTGGCTCAGGTTCTGGTCAAACAGGAGCCTCACGGCGCGTCGCGCACCCCTGCCCCCGTCACTCCGCCGCGACGGCGGTGGTGCGCTCGCGTTCGGCGGCGAAGGCCAGCGCGGCGCGAATGTCGGCCCCGGTCAGCTCGGGGAAGTCGGCAAGGATGTCCGCCTCGCTCATGCCCGAGGCCAGCCAGCCCAGCACGTCGCCCACGGTGATGCGCATGCCGCGGATCACGGGCCGCCCGCCGCGCAGGCCGGGCACGATCGTCACGATGCCCGCCCAGGGGGGCCGATGATGCTGAGAGGAGAACGGCGTGGTCATGCAGGAAAGGTAGCGGACCGCGACGCTTGCGGGAAGTGGGCGTGGGCATCGAGCCCTGCCCTACCCGGTCCACGGGGTCTGGGTTTTGCAGAAGCGAGGAAGCCCTTCTGAAGCCGTTCAGCCCAATCAGCCTCGAACCTCGAAGGTTCCCCTGTCCTGGTGAAGCTCGACACCGGGCCGAGGCACCCATCGGCCGGGCAACCAAACGAGGGGTTGCCTGCCCATGCCGCGGCGCCGCCCGCGGCGACCTGCTCGTGAACGATGGCGCTCGGCGCGTCGAGAGCGGCTGCCGCGCTCTTCCTGTCGGTCTCCATCTTGCCGGCCATCGCGGCGATCGGCTGGGTCTTCGTCAGCGGCCCGGTCATCGGGATCTCCAAGGTTCGATGCGCATTCCAGCCTTCCACGGCAACTCGCAATCCGCTGCATAGCCGGGCCGGCCGTTCCGCACCTTACTCCCCTGCGACCGGTCGATCGCGGGAATGACTCCCGCATCACCGCCATCCGCGGTCCGGTGCGGGCAGACGCGGACGGTCTCGATGGCGAGCGACATCGCGAGCCGGCGCCGCTGGTCCCGAAGCCTCCGGTCCGCCGCATCCGCTCGACTGGGCCTTCCGGCCCTGCAGGCGGTCTCCTCCATGCCCGCGCCACCGCCGCCGAGCGATCGGGACGGCGTGGTCGGCGGCATGCGCGGGTCACGCGTTGCGACGGCGACGCGGGCCTTCCCCCTGATCGCGCCGTGATACAGACTCCCGCCCATGCCGATCGCGCGCTCGAACCGCTGGCTCTATCCGATCGACTGGCCGGAGCTGTCCCGCTGGGTGCGGTTCGCGCGCGCGGGCGGGCGCTGCGAGCGCTGCGGGCGGCCGCACGGGGCGGCGGTGGTGCATCTGGGCGACGGGCGCTGGTGGGACGAGGGCGCGGCGCGCTGGCGCGACGGGCGCGGCCGGCGGCTGCGCGGCCTGCCTCCGCCGGACGCGATCGAGGCGCGCGAGCCCGCGCTCGCGGGGCTCGGCCCGGTCGCCACCCTGCCCGTCACCCGCGTGGCGCTCGCGGGCTGCCATCTCGGCCACGACCCGTCGCGCAACCGGCCCCGCGACCTCGCCGCGCTCTGCCAGCGCTGCCACATGCTCCACGACGCGCCCGAGCACCGCCGCACGCGGTGGCGGCGGGCGCACATTGCGCGGGCCTCGGGCGACCTGTTCGATGGCGCGCGGGGCTGAGGCCCCGATCCTCCGGCCCGCCTCAGACCGACACGTCCGCCAGCACCGCCTCGCGCGACGCGCCCGCGCGCGCCTCGTCGCGCACCACGCGGCCCCGGCGCAGCGCCACGATCCGGTCGGCCAGCCCCCAGGCGAAGTCGAAGCGCTGCTCGACCAGCACGATCGCGATCCCGCCCGCCGCGCGCAGCCCTTCGATCGCCGCGCCGATCTGGTCGATGATCGAGGGCTGGATGCCCTCGGTCGGCTCGTCGAGGAGCAGCACCTTCGGCTCGGTGACCAGCGCGCGGGCGATGGCGAGCTGCTGCTGCTGGCCGCCCGACAGGTCGCCGCCGCGCCGCCCGGCCATCTCGCGCAGCACCGGGAACAGCTCGAGCACCGCCTCGGGCACCCGCCGGCGCCCGCGCGGCAGGCAGGCGAGCCCGGTGGCGAGGTTCTCGGCCACGGTCAGCGCGGCGAAGATCTCGCGCCCCTGCGGCACGTAGGCCACGCCCGCCCGCGCCCGCGCGCGCGCCCCCGGCGGCAGCGCCGCGCCGTCGAGCCGGACCGTCCCGCCCGACGGGTGGCGGCCCGCCAGCGCCTTCAGGAGCGAGGTCTTGCCCATGCCGTTGAGCCCCATCAGCGCCGTCACCCGCCCGCGCTCGGCCACGAGGTCGACGCCGTGCAGGATCCGGCTGCCGCCGTAGTCGAGCGTGACGCCGCGCGCCTCGAGCGTCATGCCGCCGCCCCGTCCCTCGGGCGGCCGAGATAGACGTCGATCACGCGCGGGTCGGCGCAGACCCGGTCGAGCGAGCCCTCGGCCAGCACCCTTCCCTCGTGGAGTACGGTGACGCGGCAGCCCAGGCGGCGCACGAACTCCATGTCGTGCTCGACCACGATCACCGCGCGGGTGCGCGCGGCCTCCACCAGCATCGCGGTGGTGCGCTCGCGCTCGGCCCCGGTCATGCCCGCGGCGGGCTCGTCGACCATCAGCAGGCGCGGCCCGGCGGCGAGCAGCATCCCGATCTCGAGCCACTGCTTCTGGCCGTGGCTGAGCGTGCCCGCGCGCGCGTCGAGCCGGTCCGCGAGCCCCACCCGCGCGGCCATCGCGGCGACGGCCCCGCTCCGGTCGGGGCGGCGCGCGAGCACCGCGAGCGGCCCGCGCGGCCCCTCGAGCGCCATGGCGAGGTTGGCGCGCACGTCCTGGTCCTCGAACACGGTGGGGCGCTGGAACTTGCGGCCGATGCCCGCCCGCGCGATCGCCGCCTCCGACATCCGCGTGAGGTCGCGCGAGAGCGCGCCGTAGCGGATGCTGCCCCGGTCGGGCCGGGTCCGCCCGCTCACGAGGTCCATGAACGTGGTCTTGCCCGCGCCGTTGGGGCCGATGATCGCGCGCAGCTCGGGCTCGCCGATCGCGAAGCTCAGGTCGTCGATGGCGCGGAACCCGTCGAAGGACTTGCTGACGCCCGACACTTCGAGGAGCGCGCTCACGGCCGCTCCTCCTCGGCGCGCAGCGCGCCGGCATCCGGCCCGAGATCGCCCTCGCGCGCGCCCCTCCGCCGCTCGGTCCACAAATCGACGAGCCCGCCCAGACCCTTGGGCGCGAAGAGCGTGACCAGCACGAAGGACAGGCCCAGGAGCACCAGCCACCACTCGGTCCAGCGCACCACGTAGAACCCCAGATCAAGGTCGGGCGCGCCGCCGCCGGTGAACCAGCTCGAGGCGAGCGAGACCGCGGCCGCGCCGATCACCGCGCCGTAGAGCCGCCCGCGCCCGCCGATGGCGACCCAGACCGCGAGGTAGATCGACGCGATCGGCGCGATCTCGGCGGGGTTCACGATGCCCGCCTGCGGATAGTAGAGCGCGCCCGCGAGCCCCGTGACCATCGCCGTGCCGGCGAACACCGCGAGCTTGTAGCGCTCGACCTCGTAGCCCAGGAACCGCACCCGCTCCTCGTCGTCGCGGATCGCGCGCAGCACCGAGCCGAACCGGCCCGACACGGTCCAGGCGGCGGCCGCGTAGGCCAGCGCGAGCGCGAGCGCCGACGCCCACAGGAACCACAGCGAGAGCGTGGCCTGCGGGACGTGGCCCAGCCCCGGCACGTTCTGGAGCCCCGAGAGGCCGTTGTTGCCGCGCAGGCCCGCGTCGTTCTGATAGAGCCACAGCGAGAGCGCGAGCGTGCCCGCCTGCGTCAGGATCGACAGGTAGACGCCGGCCACGCGCGAGCGGAAGGCGAGCCAGCCGAACAGGCCCGCGAGCACGCCCGGCACCAGCACCGCGAGCGCGAGCTGCGCGGGCAGCGAGCCCGCCAGCCCCCAGATCCACGGCACCTCCGCGGTGCCCACGACGCCGAAGATCTGGGTGCCGATCGCCTCGTCGAGCTCCAGCGGCGTCGGCGGCAGCGGCCCGCGCGCGAGCGTGCCCGCCACGATCGCCTCGGTGCGGTCCCACATCAGCCACATGCCGACCGCGTAGCCGCCGATCCCGAAGAACGCGAAATGCCCCAGCGACAGGATCCCCGCATAGCCCCAGACCAGGTCGAACATCAGCGCCGCGAGGCACAGGCAGAGCGTCTTGCCCAGCGTCTTGACGAGCGCGGTGGAGATCAGCCCGGCCTGCGCCGCCAGCGTCGCGGCGAGCGTGGCGGCGGCGAGGATCGCGCAGAACGCCAGCACGTCGCCGCGCAGCGCGAGCGCGCGGCGGCGCGCGGGCGCGGCGGCGTCCGTCATCGCGCGAACCGCCCCTTCTGGGCCACGATGCCCCTCGGGCGGACCTGGATGAACAGGATCACCGCGAGGATCATGTAGGTCTGCGCGGCCAGCGTGTTGGACGGGTTGAGCCACTCGATCCCCTTCTGCAGCCCGCCGATCAGCCCCGCGCCGGCCAGCGTGCCGAAGACCGAGCCGACGCCGCCCACCACGACGGTCATGAAGGACTGCACGATGTAGCCCGAGCCCATCTCGGAGGTGACCTGCGCGAACAGCCCGATCGCCACGCCCGCCACCCCCGCGATGCCCGAGCCGAGCGCGAAGGTCGCCATCCCGATCCGGTCGGGGTCGATCCCCATCGAGGCCGCCATGCCGGGGTTCTGCGTCACCGCGCGGACCTCGAGCCCGAGCCGCGTGCGCCGCAGGATCCACACCAGCAGCGCGAGGAAGGCGAGCGCCAGCACGAAGATCGCGATCCGCACGACGCTGATGCCCACCACGTCGTTGAGCGTCCACGACCCCGCCAGCCAGTCCGGCGCGGTCAGCGGCACGGCCTGCGTGCCGAACGCGTTCTTGAACACCTGCTGCAGCGCCACCGACACGCCGAACGTCGCGAGCAGCGTCTCGAGCGGGCGGTGCGCGAGGTGGCGGATCACCAGCCGCTCGAGCGCCACGCCCGCGCCCGCGGCGACCACGAAGGCCAGCGGCAGCGCCACGACGAGCGCCCAGGTGTAGTCCGGGATCACCTGCTGCGCGACGTAGCCCGTATAGGCGCCGATCATGATGAACTCGCCATGCGCCATGTTGATGACGCCCATCACGCCGAAGGTGATGGCGAGCCCGATCGCGGCCAGGAAGTAGATCGAGGCGAGGCTCGCCGCGTCGAGCGCCAGGTCGGCGGCCTGCGCGCGCGCCACCCGCGCCTCGACCTCGGCCAGCGCCGCGCGCGCGGCGTCGGTGACGGCCGGGTCGGGCTCCTCGTGGAGCGCGACCAGCGGGTTGGCCGCCAGAAGCGTGGCCACCGCGTCCTCGGGCGGGCGCGGCGGGACGGCGCCGGTGGCCGCCAGAGCCTCGTAGGCCCGCCAGCGCGCCGCCTCGGTCCCCAGCTCGGCCACGGGCACGCCCGCGACCGCGCCGTCCGCGATGGCCGCCACCAGGGCCGCGTCGCGCGCCGCGCGCCCGACCTCGGGCGGCACGATCCCCTCGGCGGCGAGCAGCGCCAGCGCATCGGCCTCGGTCACGTCCACCCCCGGCTCGAGCGCGCGCGCGACGTTGGCGCCCTCGGGCGGCGGGCCCACCACCACGCGCGTCGCCAGCACGCCGTTGAGCGCGGCGCGCGCCTCGAGCGAGACCTGCCCCGCCATCCACTCGATCGCGGCGATCCGGATCGCGGGGTCGGTGCCGAAGCGGATCGAGATCAGCCGCTCGAGCGCTTCCTTGCGGGCGGCGAGCGCGCGGTCCGCCTCGCCCGGGATCGAGGCGCGCAGCGCGGCCAGAAGCTCGGGGTCGGGGTCGCGCGCGATGGCGTCGAGCGCGGCGCGGCGGCGGGCGGGGTCGGGGTCGGTGAGCTGGAACCGCACCAGCGCGGTGGCGATCAGGCGGCGCACGCCCGCGTTCGGGCGCAGCTCGGAGACCTCGCGCCGGCCCGCCTCGCCCGCATCCGAGCCGTCCTCGACGGACGCCAGCCGCCAGCCCTCGCCCCCGTCCCCCCGCGTGGCCAGGAAGAACGCGCCGTCCGCCTCGCGGCGCACCGCGCGCCGGTCGGCCCAGCCCTCGAGGAAGGCGGGCATCCCCGCCAGCCCGGAGGCCGCGAGCGCGTCGAGCGTGGGCTGGATCGTCAGGCGCGAGGGGTCCTCGACGGCCTCGGCATGGACCTGCAGCAGCGCCTGGACGGGGCCGTCGGGCACCTGCGCGGCGGCCGGGGCCGCGAGCGCGAGCAGCAGCGCCAGCGCGGCGGCCAGCACGGGGCGGAAGCGGGAGGCGGGGCGCATGGCGGCGGCCGTGGCGGGCCGCGCGCCGCCCCCCGGCGAGGGACGGCGCGCGGGCCCCGCGCTCAGTAGTTCGACAGGACCTGCACGCAGGTCTGCGCCTCGGTGTCGTACATCCCGCAATCGAGCCCCGGCCAGTCGGCGTCGAGCTTGGCGCTCTCGGGCAGGAAGTCGGTCCAGGCGTCGCCCGGCACCGGGTCGGTCTCGGAGACGATGTCGAACTGCCCGTCGGCGCGGATCTCGCCGATCAGCACCGGCTTGGTCAGGTGGTGGTTCGGGAGCATCTCGGCGGTCCCGCCGGTGAGGTTGGGGAAGGTCTGCCCGTACATCGCGTCGCGCACCGCGCCGACCTCGGTGGTCCCGGCCTGCTCGACCGCGTTCACCCACATGTTGAAGCCGATGTAATGCGCCTCCATCGGGTCGTTGGTCACGCGCGCGTCGTCGCCGATGAAGGCGTGCCAGTCCGCGATGAAGGCCGCGTTCTCGGGGGTGTCGGCGCTCTGGAAGTAGTTCCAGGCGGCGAGGTGGCCCACGAGGTCGGAGGTGTCGAGCCCCGAGAGCTCCTCCTCGCCCACCGAGAAGGCGATGACGGGGATGTCGTCGGCGCTGACGCCCTCGGCGGCGAGCTCCTTGTAGAAGCCGATGTTGGCGTCGCCGTTGATGGTGGAGATCACGCCGACGGGGCGGCCGTCCTCGGACATCTCGACCACGTCGCCCACGATCGTGGCCCAGTCGGAATGGCCGAACGGGGTGTAGTTGACGAAGATGTCCTCGGCGGCGACGCCCTTCGACTTGAGGTAGGATTCGAGGATGTTGTTGGTCGTGCGCGGGTAGACGTAGTCGGTCCCCAGGAGCGCGAACCGCTCCACGCCGAGCTCGTCGAGCAGGTAGTCCACCGCCGGGATCGCCTGCTGGTTGGGCGCGGCGCCGGTGTAGAACACGTTGCGCGAGCTCTCCTCGCCCTCGTACTGGACCGGGTAGAACAGCAGCCCGTCGAGCTCCTCGAGCACCGGGAGCGCGGACTTGCGGCTCACGCTCGTCCACGCGCCGAAGATCACGTCGACCTCCTCGACGGTCAGCAGCTCGCGCGTCTTCTCCGCGAAGAGCGGCCAGTCGGAGGCCGGGTCCACGACCACCGCCTCGATCTCGCAGCCCAGGAGCCCGCCGGCCTCGTTCTGCCGCGCGACCAGCATCTCCATCGTGTCCTTCAGCGTCGTCTCCGAGATCGCCATCGTGCCCGAGAGCGAGTGCAGGACGCCGACCTTGACCGGGCAGTCGGCCTGCGCGGCGGCGGCGGTGGCCGCGGCGATGGCGGTGGTGGCGAGGCAGGCGGTCCGGAGCGCGTGTCGTGTCATGTGGTCGTCCCCCAATGCGGTCGGTGTCGGTCGGTGCCCCGGCCCATGCGCGCCCGGCCGGCGCGGCGGCAATGCCGGGCGGCCCGGGCGGGCGGCGCCGCGCCGCGCCCTGCCGCATGTTCGGGCATCCGCGCGGCCCGGTGCCGCATGATCGCGCGCCCGCCGGATGCCCGGATCGTGGGCGCGCTGGCGATCGGCGCGGCGGCCGACGCGGCGGTTGACCGGTGCCGCGGCGCTTGACACCGTGCGCCCCGAACCTTGACGCCCGCCAAGTCCGCGCCCGCCCGGAGGCCCGCCGTGACCCTGCCGAAGCTGCCGAACATGGAGGCCTTCGCCCGTGCCAGCGGCATCTCGCGGCCGACCGTGTCGAAGTTCTTCCACGACCCGGGCAGCGTCCGGCACTCGACGCGCGTCAAGATCGAGGCCGCGCTGGAGGCCTACGACTACAGCCCCAACGTCTACGCCATCAACCAGAACCGGCGCCTCACGAAGACCGTGGGCATCGTCGTCCCGTTCCTCGCCGACCCGTTCTTCGCCGAGCTCGCGCGGCGGGTGGAGGAGCGCTGCATCGAGGCGGGCTACGCGCCGCTCGTGTTCAGCGCGCATGGCCGCCCGGCGCTCGAGGCCGACATCCTGCGCTCGCTGCGCGCGCTCAAGCCCGCGGGCGTGCTGCTCGCGGCGCTCGGGCGCGGCTCGGACCGCGCGGCGCTCGCGCGGTTCTGCGACGCGGTGCCGACCGTGCTGATCGACGCCAACGTCGAGGGGATGGGCCGCGCCTTCGTGGGCTCCGACAACGCCCAGTCGGTGCCGCTGATGGTCGAGTACCTGTGCCGGACCGGCGCGCCGCCCTGCTTCTTCGAGATGCCGCCGGTGAACCCGAACGCCAACCGCCGCCGCCAGGCCTATGTCGAGGCGATGACGCGGCTCGGCCACGCGCCGCAGGTGGTCCATGTCGAGGGCGCGGGCTGGGGCTTCGAGGAGATCGGCCGCGCCGAGGGGCTGCGCGCGATCGAGGCCGGCGCCTTCGCCACCGATACCGTGCTCTGCTCGAACGACCGGCTGGCGATCGGGCTCCTGGCGGCGGCCTACGAGAAGGGGCTGCGCGTCGGCCGCGGACCGGGCTGTGCGCTGCGGATCGCGGGCCACGACGACCACCCGTTCGCGCGCTACACCTGCCCGCCGCTGACCACCGTGGCGCAGGACTACGCCGCGATCGCCGAGGCCGGCGTCGCGGCGCTGGCGGCGGCGATCGACGACGGGGCGCCGTCGGGCGCGCGCGCGGACACGCTGTTCCCGGGCAGGCTGGTGATGCGGATGTCCGCCTGAGGCCATGCGGGTCGGGCCCGATCGTGGTTAATTGACGCGCGCAAAGTTTTGTTGACAGCCATGCCGGGACGTGGCATCCGCCATGCATGGACGACATGGGCCGCGAAGGTCCCGATCCAGACTACGTCCAGGGAGGACACCGATGACACTCAAGCACGCTCTTCGCGGGGCGACGGCCCTGTCGCTCGTCGCCGGCGCCGCGTTCGCGCAGGACACGACGATCACCGTCGCGACCGTCAACAACGGCGACATGGTCCGCATGCAGGGCCTGATGGACGACTTCGAGGCCAAGCATCCCGACATCGCCGTCGAGTGGGTCACGCTCGAGGAGAACGTCCTGCGCCAGAACCTCACCACCGACATCTCGACCGGCGGCGGCGCCTACGACGTGATGACGATCGGCACCTACGAGGTCCCGATCTGGGGCGGCAACGGCTGGCTCGTCCCGCTCGACGAGGGCATGGCCGAGGACTTCGACGCGGACGACCTGCTGCCCGCCATCGCCGGCGGCCTGACCGTCGACGGCCAGCTGATGGCGTCGCCGTTCTACGGCGAGAGCTCGATGGTGATGTACCGCACCGACCTCATGGAGGCGGCCGGGCTCGAGATGCCCGACGCGCCGACCTGGGACTTCATCCGCGAGGCGGCCGCCGCGATGACCGACCGGGACGCCGACATCAACGGCATCTGCGCGCGCGGCAAGGCCGGCTGGGGCGAGAACATGGCGTTCCTGACGGCCATGTCGAACTCGTTCGGCGCGCGCTGGTTCGACGAGGACTGGCAGGCGCAGTTCGACAGCCCGGAATGGGCCGAGACGATCGACTTCTACCTCGGCATGATGGACGAGTCCGGTCCCGCGGGCGCCGCCAACAACGGCTTCAACGAGAACCTGACGCTGTTCCAGCAGGGCAAGTGCGGCATGTGGATCGACGCCACGGTCGCGGCCTCCTTCGTGACCGGCCCCGACTCGACGGTGGCCGACCAGGTGGGCTTCGCGCTCGCGCCCGACAACGGCCTGGGCAAGCGCGGCAACTGGCTCTGGGCGTGGTCGCTCGCGATCCCGTCCTCGTCCGAGAACGTCGAGGCGGCCAAGACGTTCATCTCCTGGGCGACCGGACCGGCCTATGCCGAGCTCGTGGCCGAGGCCGAGGGCTGGGCCGCGGTGCCGCCCGGCACGCGGACCTCGCTCTACGAGAACGCCTCCTACCTCGAGGCCGCGCCGTTCGCGCGGATGACGCTCGACAGCATCAACTCGGCCGACCCGACCGCGCCGTCGGTGCAGGACGTGCCCTACACGGGCGTCCAGTTCGTCGCGATCCCCGAATTCGCGGGCATCGCCACGCAGGCGGGCCAGCAGTTCTCCGACGCGCTCGCGGGCAACCAGACCGCCGAGGAGGCGCTGGCGAACGCGCAGGCGATCACGACCGAGGAGATGGAGGCCGCGGGCTACTGAGAGCCCCGGCCCCGACCTGGGGCGGCGCCTTCCGGGGCGCCGCCCGACCCCGCCGTCCCGACCCCGCCCCGCCGGTCCTGCCGCGGGCGCCCCGCATCCCGGGCGCCCCCGAGAGGACCCGCACCCGAACCCCGAGGATCCCCGTCATGGCGACAGCGCAATCGAGATCCGCGGCCCGCTTCATGGTCGCCCCGGCGGTCTTCGTCCTCCTGGTGTGGATGCTCGTGCCGCTGTGCATGACGCTCTACTTCTCGTTCGCCGACTACCGCCCGCTGCGCGGCACGTTCGAGCCCTGGATCGGGTTCGGCAACTACGCGCGGTTCCTCGCCTCGGGCTCGTTCCTCGACGCGCTCGGCACGACGCTGCAGATGGTGGGCGCGATCCTCGTGATCACCGTGGGCGGCGGCGTCGCGATGGCGCTCCTGCTCGACCGGCCGATCTTCGGGCAGGGCATCGTGCGGATCCTCGTGATCGCGCCGTTCTTCGTGATGCCCACCGTGTCGGCGCTGGTGTGGAAGAACATGTTCTTCAACGTCGACAACGGGCTCTTCTCCTACGCCTTCGAGGCCGTCGGCGCGCAGCCCTACGACTTCCTGAGCCAGGCGCCGCTCGCCTCGATCGTGACGATCGTGGCCTGGCAGTGGCTGCCCTTCGCGACGCTGATCCTGCTCACGGCGGTGCAGTCGCTCGACGGCGAGCAGCTCGAGGCCGCCGAGATGGACGGCGCGCCGGCGCTCTCGCGGTTCCGCTACATCATCCTGCCGCATCTGAGCCGGGCGATCACCGTGGTGATCCTGATCCAGACGATCTTCCTGCTGTCGATCTTCGCCGAGATCTTCGTGACCACCAACGGCGCCTTCGGCACCCGCACGCTGACCTACCTCGTCTACCAGCGCGTGCTCGAGAGCCAGAACGTCGGGCTCGGCTCCGCCGGCGGCATCGTCGCCGTCATCCTCGCCAACGTCGTCGCGATCTTCCTGATGCGCGTCGTCGGCCGGAACCTGGACTGAGGGAGCGCCCATGGCCCGCGCCGTCACTACCCGAGAGAAGGTCCTGTGGACCGCGCTGGCCTGGACCTTCGGGCTGGCCATGTTCTTCCCGATCGCGTGGACGTTCCTGACCTCGTTCAAGACCGAGGCCACCGCGATCGCCGACCCGCCGGTCTGGCTGGCCTTCGACTGGACGCTCGAGAACTACCGCGACGTGCAGGCGCGCTCGAACTACCCGCTGGCGCTCACGAACTCGATCGTCATCGCGGTCGGCTCGACGCTGCTCGGCATCCTCATCGCCGTGCCCGCCGCCTGGGCGATGGCCTTCGTGCCGGGCCGCCGCACCAAGGACGTGCTGCTGTGGATGCTCTCGACCAAGATGCTGCCGGCCGTGGGCGTGCTCTACCCGCTGGTGCTGCTGGCGAAGTGGCTCGGCGTGATGGACAGCCGGCTCCTGCTGATCGTGGTGCTGATGCTGATCAACCTGCCAATCATCGTGTGGATGCTCTACACCTACTTCCGCGAGATCCCGGGCGAGATCCTCGAGGCCGCGCGCATGGACGGGGCGGGCCTGACTTCCGAGATCCTCCACGTGCTCGCGCCGATGGCGGTGCCGGGCATCGCGTCGACGGTGCTGCTCAACATCATCCTGGCGTGGAACGAGGCGTTCTGGACGATCCTGCTGACGACGGTGGACGCGGCGCCGCTCACGGCCTTCATCGCCAGCTTCTCGGCGCCCGAGGGGCTGTTCTACGCCAAGCTCTCGGCGGCCTCGATGCTGGCCATCGCGCCGATCCTGGTGATGGGCTGGTTCAGCCAGAAGCAGCTCGTGCGCGGCCTCACCTTCGGCGCCGTCAAGTGACGGCGGCGGGGCGGCGGGGCGGCGGGGCGAACGGGGAACACCGCCCTCACGTAGCGAAGCGACAGGGCAAGCGAGACCGCCCTCAAGTAGCGAAGCGGTAGGGCGACCGAGAACGCCCTCACGTAGCGAAGCGACAGGGTTAGAACGGGGACCGACCATCATGGGCAGCATCCAACTCAAGGGCGTCCGCAAGGCGTTCGGCGACGTCGAGGTCATCCCGCCGCTCGACCTCGCGATCGAGGACGGCGAGTTCGTCGTCTTCGTCGGCCCCTCGGGCTGCGGCAAGTCCACGCTCCTGCGGCTGATCGCGGGGCTCGAGGACACGAGCGGAGGCCACATCGAGATCGACGGGCGCGACGCCACCGCCCTGCCGCCCGCCAAGCGGGGGCTGGCGATGGTGTTCCAGTCCTACGCGCTCTACCCGCATATGAGCGTGCGCAGGAACATCGAGTTCCCGCTCAAGATGGCCGGCATGGAGCAGGCCGAGAAGGACCGGCGCGTGAACCACGCCGCCTCGATCCTCAACCTCGCCGACTACATCGACCGCCGCCCGGGCCAGCTCTCGGGCGGGCAGCGCCAGCGCGTCGCGATCGGCCGCGCGATCGTGCGCGAGCCGTCGGCGTTCCTCTTCGACGAGCCGCTCTCGAACCTCGACGCGGCGCTCCGCCACGGGATGCGCGTCGAGATCGGCGAGCTGCACAAGTCGCTCGCGACCACCATGGTCTACGTCACCCACGACCAGGTCGAGGCGATGACGATGGCCGACAAGATCGTGGTGCTGCGCGCGGGCGTGATCGAGCAGGTCGGATCCCCGCTTGAGCTCTACCACGCGCCGCGCAACCTCTTCGTGGCGGGCTTCATCGGCTCGCCCACGATGAACCTGATCGAGGGGCCCGCCGCCCGCGAGCACGGCGCCCGCACCATCGGCGTCCGCCCCGAGCATCTCGCCCCGTCGCGCGAGGCGGGCACCTGGACCGGGCGCGTGGGCCTGTCGGAGCATCTGGGCTCGGACACGTTCCTGCACGTCCACGACACCGGCCTCGCCGAGACGGTCACGGTGCGCACCACCGGCGACTTCGACGCGCGCCACGGCGACACCGTCCACCTCACGCCGGAGGCGGGCAAGCTGCACCGCTTCGACGAGAGCGGGCTGCGCCTGGCATGAGGCTCGAGGGGCGATCGACGCTGATCACCGGCGCCGCGCGCGGCATCGGGCGCGGCTTCGCGGAGGCCTACGCCGCCGAGGGCGCGACCGTGGCGGTGGCCGACATCGACCGCGAAGCGGCCGAGGCCGCCGCGGCCGCGATCGGCGAGCGCGCCTACGCCGTCCATCTCGACGTGACCGACCAGGCCAGCATCGACGCCGCGATCGAGGCCGTCGTCGCGCGCGCGGGCAAGCTCGACGTGCTCGTCAACGGCGCCGCGCTGTTCGCCGCGAGCCGCACCGTCGACATCGACCGCGCCACCGCCGAGCGGCTCCACGCGGTCAACGTGGCGGGCACGCTCTTCACGATGCAGGCCGCCGCGCGCCGGATGATCGCCCAGGGGCACGGCGGCAAGATCGTCAACATGGCCAGCCAGGCCGGGCGGCGCGGCGAGCCGCTGGTGCTCGTCTACTGCGCGACCAAGGCCGCGGTGATCTCGATGACGCAATCGGCGGGGCTCGACCTGATCGCCCACGGCATCAACGTGAACGCGATCGCGCCCGGCGTGGTCGACGGCGCGCATTGGGAGCACGTCGACGCGACGTTCGCCGAGCTGGAGGGCCGCGCGCCCGGCGAGAAGCGCCGCGAGGTCGAGGCGGGCGTGCCCGCGGGCCGCTTCGCCACCCCCGCCGACCTCGCGCCGATGGCGGTGTTCCTCGCCTGCGCCGACAGCGACTACGTCGTCGCGCAGTGCTACAACGTGGATGGCGGCCAATGGATGAGCTGACCCGCACCGCCGCACCGCCGTCCGTCCCGCCCGTCCCGCTCTCGGACGCGACGCTGGCGCGGCTGCCCGCGGACGTCTCGGTCCCGACCTACGACCGCTCGCGGCTCACCGCCGGGATCGTCCATATCGGGCTCGGCAACTTCCACCGCGCGCACCAGGCCTGGTACCTGCACCGGCTGATGCAGCGCGGGCTCGCGCAGGACTGGGCCATCGTCGGCGCGGGCGTGCGCCCCGCCGACGCCGCGATGCGCGAGCGGCTGCTGGCGCAGGACTGCCTGACGACGCTCCTGGAGCTCGCGCCCGGCGGCGTCTCGGCCGAGGTGATCGGGTCGATGATCGACTTCGTCCCCGTCGAGGCCGGCCACGGCGCCCTAATCGCGCGCATGGCCGCGCCCGACATCCGCATCGTCTCGCTCACCGTGACCGAGGGCGGCTACTACGTCGACCCGGCCACCGGCGGGCTCGACGCGGACCATGCCGACATCCGCCACGACGCCGCCCACCCGGACGCGCCGCGCACCGCCTTCGGCGCGATGGCGGCCGCGCTCGCCCGGCGCCGCGCGGCGGGGGTGCCGGCCTTCGCGTGCCTGTCGTGCGACAACCTCGCGGGCAACGGCGGCGTGCTGCGGCGCGCGGTGGCGGGGCTCGCGCGCCTGCGGGACCCGGACCTCGCCGGCTGGATCGAGGCGGAGGCGTCGTTCCCGAGCGCGATGGTCGATTCGATCGCGACCGCCACCGGCCCGGCCGAGCTGGCGCTCGCGCGCGCGCGGGGCGTGGCCGACGCGGCGCCCGTCGCGCACGAGGACTTCCGCCAATGGGTGATCGAGGACGACTTCGCCCTGGGCCGCCCGCCCTGGGACGCGGCGGGGGCGGAGTTCGTGGCGGACGTGCACGCGCACGAGGCGATGAAGCTCAGGATCCTGAACGCGGGCCACCAGCTCGTCGCCAATCCCGGCGAGCTTCTGGGGATCGAGACCATCGCGGGCTGCATGGCGCATCCCGCCATCGCCGCGTTCCTCGCGCGCGTGCAGGCCGCCGAGATCG
>CAVSOF010000005.1:0-21795 GCA_963729425.1 uncultured Alphaproteobacteria bacterium
GCTGAAGGTGCGGTAAGCAATGACTGGGGAAGAAAAAAAGACTGCTAAGGTAGTCGATCCGATATACAATAGAGATTGGGCTCGTGCTTTCGACGACGGCACAGCACGATTGACAAGGGCTTCGATCCTTGTTCTCGGTCCACTCGTTATGGTTCTTTTGCTTTACGGCATGTATAGCCGAGGCTACATATCAGGAGGGTTTTTAAGTCTCGTTGAGAGAGCGTTGGCGGCAGTAGGTTTGTCGTTGAGCAGTGGCACTATTGTTTCTCTCACGTTGATGCTCGCGCCAAGTGTAGTTCAAATAGCGTTATCGGCGTCAGCGTATCGGCATGCAATACGCTTGTTCATGCCTGGACGCATGGAAGACCCTATATTAAATTTGATGTATACAGTTTGTATATTCCTCATAGTTATAAGTTTTTCGTGTTCGATTTTTCTATTCTCTATCTTCTCCGCCTCTTCCATCGTTCAGATGCTTGATTAAATCGAGATCGGAAGGACCGTACATGGAGTGTTTTTTGAATGCGTCGACGCCCGGATGACGGGGGCATGAGCCGCCGCCGTTCCTCCCGCCCGCGGGTCGTCCTCCTCGCCGCCCTCCTCGCCGCCTTGGGGCTGGCCGTCCTCGCGGTCCCCGTGCTGCAGGGCTGGCGCGAGGGGCCGCGCTTCCCGGTCCCGAGCCCGTCGATCTGGGAGGTCCTGCGCCAGTTCGGCCGCGACCTGCATTTCCGGTGATCCCGGTCCCCGGATACGAGGGCGCGACCGTCGCCGTGCTGGGCCTGGGCCGCAGCGGGCTGACGGCGGCGCGCGCGCTGGCCGCCGGCGGCGCCGCCGTCGTGGCCTGGGACGACGGCGAGGCGGGACGCGCGGCCGCCGAGGCGGAGGGGTTCGCGCTGCGCGACCCGGCCCGCGAAGGCGCGCTCGAGGGCGCGGAGGCGCTGATCGTCTCGCCGGGCATCCCGCATCTCCACCCCGCGCCGCACCCTGCGGTCGTCGCGGCCTGGGAGGCGGGCGTCGCGGTGGACAACGACGTCGGGCTGTTCTTCCGCTCGATCGGGCAGGACGGCGCTGCGCCGCAGGTCGTTTGCATCACCGGCTCGAACGGCAAGTCCACCACCGCCGCGCTCCTCCACCACGTCCTGACGCAGGCGGGCCGCACCGCGCATCTGGCGGGCAATATCGGGCGCGGCGTGCTTGACCTCGACCCGCCGGGCGACGGCGACGTCATCGTGCTCGAGCTGTCCTCCTACCAGCTCGAGCTCGCCCGCTCGCTCACGCCCGACATCGGCGTCTTCACCAACCTGTCGCCCGACCATCTGGGACGGCACGGCGGCTACGGCGGCTATTTCGCGGCCAAGCGGCGGCTCTTCGCCGAGGGCGGCCCGGACCGCTGCGTGATCGGCGTCGACGAGCACGAGGGCCGGTTCCTCGCGGGCCAAATGCAGGAGGCGCGCGGCGACGACCGGGTGATCCGCGTCGCCACCGGACGGCTCGCCACGCCGGGCTGGCAGGTCACGGCGCGCCGCGGCTGGCTTGCGGAGACGCGCAAGGGGCGGCAGGCGGCGTCGGTCGACCTGCGCGACGTGCCGGGCCTGCCGGGCCGCCACAACCACCAGAACGCCTGCTGCGCGTGGGGCGCCGCGCGCGCGCTCGGGCTCGCGCCGCGGGCGATCGAGGCGGGGCTGCGCTCGTATCCGGGCCTGCCGCACCGCTCGCAGCGCATCGCCGAGCGCGGCGGCGTGGCCTTCGTCAACGACAGCAAGGCCACCAACGTCGACGCCGCCGCGCAGGCGCTGCAGGCTTTCGACCGGATCCGCTGGATCTGCGGCGGGCTCGCCAAGGAGGGCGGGCTCGAGGGCCTTCACCCCCATCTCCACCGCGTCGCGCGCGCCTACGTGATCGGGCGCGAGGCGGGCGCCTTCGCGCTGGCGCTCGGGCCGGGGGTGGCGGCCGAGGTCTGCGGCGACATGGCCACTGCCGTGCGCCGCGCCGCCGAGGATGCGGCCCCCGGCGAGACGGTGCTGCTCGCGCCCGCCGCGGCGAGCTTCGACCAGTACGACAGCTTCGAGCGACGAGGCGACGACTTCGCCGCGCGCGTCGCGGCGCTCGGCTGATGCGGCCGGGGCGCCCCGGGCCGCGTTCGTAGCAGGCCGGAGGGGGCGAGCCCGTCCTTCGGTCGCCGATCCGCATCGTGGGGGAAACCCGTCGGCGAGGGCCGGATCGGCATCCGCGCTATCCGCAAGGTCCGTCCCGACACGCTCACCGTCCATTCCGAGAGCTACGGCGAGGTGGCGATCGGCTCCGATCACATCGCCGCGGCGCGTGGCGTTTGGGGGTTGTCGAGGTTGACGCGCTACTGGTCGGCCCGAAGGCGCGGCTCGTGCGTATCCACGATGCCCATCACCGCCGCCCGCGCGACGCCTGCGCGGTGGCCCGAAGGCGACCCGCGGTCGACCAGCGGAGCCCCCACCGTCGCCCGCCCGCCGAGGTTCCCGATGCCGATCGCCGCGCGAGATGCCGGATGTTCGGCCTGAAGCGATCGGCGTCGATCCGACAACGATAGCATCCCTGCGCCCGATCGTGCTCACGGCACGTCGATCTTAACGTCGTCGAGAATTCTCTTCGCGTCGACCTTTACAGTGTCAGAGGAGAGACGATCGCGGTCGGTACGAACCATCATGCAAGCGACGGCGCTGGCCGTCGCCGCCACGGCCGCAGGGGCGGAGACGACCGGGGCGGACCTCGTCGGCCGCTGGGAGACCGCCATCGGCGAGCAGGCCGCGCCCGACGGATCGGCGAGCGCCTGGGTCCGGCAGGCGGTCGAGTTCACCGCCGAGAGGAAAACGCTCGTCACCGAGGCCTTCACGGACGAGGGCGCCACCGTGCCGCTCTTCACCTACGCGTCGACCGGCCCGTGGCGCGCGGTCGGCCCGGCCGAGGCGACCCCCGGCGCGCTCGCACTCGTGAACGACCGCTCCGAGATCACGATCCACGTCGACGCGCCCGGGCTCCGGGCGGCGATCGGGGTCGGCGCCTGAAACCTGAGGGTGGGCGAGGCCGTCGACATCGCGTCCTGCATGTCCGGCCCGCCGCTCAAGGTCGCCGGCTTCGTCGACCCCGACATCGTGATGGTGGGCGAGGGCGGGGTCCGCCTGCGTTTCGGCGCTTGCGACGTGGATCGCTGCGCCGGGCGCCCGGAGACGCCGTCGGAGGTCGCGTTCCGCCGCGTCGACTGACCCGCCGCGTCAGCCGCCGGGCGGCGCGAGGTCCGGCACGCGTTCGTCGGCGTCCTTCGAGCCCGGATAGACGAGGCCGGCCGAGATCACGAGCTTGGCCGCGTCCTCGACACTCATGTCCATCATCACCACGTCCTCGGCGGGCACGAAGAGCAGGAACCCCGAAGTCGGGTTCGGCGTCGTCGGCAGGAACACCGACAGCATCGGCACCTCCGCGCGTCGCGCGACCTCGCCCTTCGCGGAGGTCGACACGAAGCCGATCGCCCAGATGCCCCGGCGCGGATATTCCACGAGGCAGGCGTTCTCGAAGCTCGACTGGTCCTGCGCGAGGATCGTCTCGGCGATCTGCTTGAGCCCGCCATAGACCGAGCGGACGACGGGCATCGTCTGCACCAGGTTCTCGGCCCAGCGGATCAGCGACCGGCCGATGAAGCCCTTGGCGATCCAGCCCACGAGCACCGTGACGATGAGGAAGAAGATCACCCCCATCCCGCGCACGTCGAGCCCGACGTCGAAGCGCCGCTGCAGCCAGATCTCGGGGTTGAACCGCGCGGGCACCAGCGGGAGCACCCAGCCGTCGATCCAGCCGATCACCGACCAGATCAGCCAGAACGTCAGCCCGATCGGCGCGATCACGATGAGCCCGGTGAGGAAGCTGTTCCTCAGCCGCGAGAACATGCCGGAGCGCGGCGGCCGCGTCGGTTGGTCGTCGGGAAGCTGCATCGGCCCGGGGCGCGGTTGCGGATGCCGTCCGACATAGGCGGGCCGCCGCCGGGCCACAAGCGCGCGGGCGGGCCGGGCCGGACGCGACGGGGCGGGGCGGGGGAGGATCAGGGGGGAGGCGCGCCAAGTCGATGCCGGTGCGCGCGGCGCCGACCCGGCCTAGTAGGTGTCGCCGGACACGTAAGTCGCCGCGGCCTCGAGCGCGCGCTCGAGTGCGGGGCCGGGGGCCGCGCCCGCGGCCTCGGCGGCGACGTGGGCGGCCATGAAGGTGTCGCCCGCCCCGGTCACGCGCGTCACCATCACCGCGCGCGGCCGCGCCACCACCGTCCCGCCCGGCCCCGCGCAGGCCGCGTCGCGCGGCCCGTCGGTCACCAGCGCGCGGTGCAGCCCGCGCGCCACCAGCGCCTCGGCCGCGGCCTGCGCGTCGGGCTGCGTCGCGTGCAGCAGCAGGCCCGCCTCCTCGAGATTTACGTAAAGCGTCGCCGCGCGATGCCCGAGGAACGGCAGCAGCCGCTCGGCCTTGCCCGGCGAGGCGGGCGCGATCCGCAGATCGGCATCGGCGAAGCGCGGGTCGGCGGCGATCCGGCCCAGCAGGTCGCCGGTCAGGTTGCCGTCCACCGCGATCGGCCCGGCATAGTCCATCCCGTCGAGCGGGCGCAGCACCTTGTCGCCCGCCGCCTCGAGCGAATGGGCGTCCGCAATGGCCGCGATCAGCCCGTTGCCGCCCTCCACGGCCATGTAGATGTCGGTCGGCAGGTCGTCGGAGCGGTAGAGCGTCGACGTCACCAGCCCCATCCGGTCGAGCGCGGCCACCAGCTCGTCGCCCGCCGCGTCGCGCCCCACCACCGACAGGAGCGCGGGCGTCATGCCGTAGGCGCGCGCGGCCATCGCCACGTTGAGCGCGACCCCGCCGGGCAGCCGCACGATCCGCCCCGGCACGTCCGAGCCGCGCTCCATATGCGCGTTCGACCGGCCGATCACGTCCCAGAGGACCGATCCGATGCAGAGGAGGTCGGGGGTCATGGCGGAGGGGATCGCATGCGGGCAGGATCGGGTCCAGCGCGGGCGGGGAGGGCGGCGATGATCGGACGGATTGCCTGCGCGGCCGTGCTGGCGCTCGGCCTCGCCCCGGCGGAGGCGGGCGGGCTGCCGGTGCCGGTCGCGCCGCCGGGCGCGCTCGGGCAGCTCGCGCCGCCGGGCGCGCTCGGCCACGTCGCGCCGTCCGCGGGCGCGCTCGGGCCGGTCGCGGCCGGGCTCGCCGCCGCCACGCTCGCCGCCACGATCCGCGCGGCCGAGGCGGAGGCGCGCGCGGCGGGCGTCCGGCCGCTCACCCCCGCGATGCGCGCGCCCGTGGCCCCGCTCATGCCCGCGCGGCTCCTGGACCGGGCGCGGTGGACGCTCGCCCCGCCGCCGCCCTCGCTGCTCGCGGGGCTCTTCGCGGGGCCCGCCGACGCGGTGACGCTGGGCGACGTGATCGTGTTCCGCGACGCCGCCGCGGCGGGCGACGCCCGGCTGCTGGCGCACGAGCTGGTCCATGTCGCGCAGTTCGACCGCTGGGGCGTGGACGGCTTCGCGCGCCGCTACGCGACAGGCTGGGACGCGGTCGAGGCGGAGGCGCGCGCGATCGAGCCGCGCCTCGGAGCGGGGTGGTCGAGGGCGGGCGACGACGCGCGATCGCCCCGCCCGGTCAGGCGTCCCGACCGCCCGGCCCGCTGACGCCCCATTTCGCCTCGTTGGCCTCGATCGCCGCGATCCTGTCGGCGGACTTCGGGTGGCTCATGAGCCACGCCGGCGCGCCGCGCCCGCCCATCCCCGTCAGCCCCTCGAGCTTGTCGAACAGCGACTTCTGCGGCCCGGTCCCGATCCCCGCGCGGACCAGCAGCGCGCTGGCATAGGCGTCGGCCTCGTACTCGTCCTGGCGCGACAGCCGCGCGGCCACAAGCGAGGCGATGGCGTTGCCGATTGCGACGCCCACGCCCGGTATGAACCGCCCGATCACGCCCGCGAGCACCACGCGGATCGCGTTCTGCCCCGAGAAGTCCACCAGCCGCCGCCGCGCATGCCCGAGCGCGACATGGCCCAGCTCGTGGGCCACCACGCTCGCCATCTCGCCCGCCGTGACCTCGCCCGCATGGTACTTCCGCAGGAAACCGCGCGTGATGAAGATCCGGCCGTCGGGCGCGGCGAGCCCGTTCACGGGGTCGACCTCGTGCACGTTCACGCGGATCCGCTCGACCTCGAGCACGTCCGCCAGCCGCCCGAGCTCTCGTTCGAGCCCGGGATCGGCGAGCGGCGTCGAGGTCTCGTCCATCTGCTTCTTGAGCCGCCACGCGGAGAACACCCACAGCACGAGGCCGTAGCCGATGGCGAGCGCGAGGGCGGGCAGCTTGAGCATGATGCCGATATGGGGCCGCGGCGCGCGCCGGGGAACCCTCGGCGGGCGCGGCGCGATGTCCTGTCGATGCCCGACTGGATGACGCCCTTCCTCGATGCCGCGATCCTGGTGCCGTTCATGGTGCTCTGCGTGCGGCTGTCGGGGCTGCGGACCTTCGCCAAGATGTCGTCCTACGACTTCGCCGTCACGGTGTCGTTCGGCTCGGCCCTCGCCGGCACGGTGCTGAACCCCGGCACGCCCTGGTGGCAGGGGATGTTCGCGATGGTCGCGCTGTTCGGGGTGCAGTGGCTGATCGGGTTCGCGCGGTCGCGCTCGGACGGGGTGCGGCGGATCACCGACAACGTGCCGCTCCTGCTGATGCGCGACGGGCGGGTGATCGAGGCGAACCTCGCCCGCGCGCGCGTGACCCGCGGCGAGGTGGAGGCCAAGCTGCGCGAGGCGGGCGTGACCGAGCCGTCGACCGTCGCCGCGATGGTGCTCGAGACGACGGGCGACGTGAGCGTGATCGCGAGCGGCGCGCCGGAGGCGGTGCTGGGGAACGTGCGGGCCTGAGGATCGGCGCCCCGTCGGGCGGCCGGAGACACATACTGCGTTAACCTGCTTGCGCTATGCCACGCGCATGAGCAAGCACGCCCTCGAGCTCGACCAGGCCGCGCTGCGCGCCGTGATCGACGCGGTCGCGATGATCCGCGCGCAGTCCGCGCGGCTGTCCTTCGCGGCGCTCGTCGCGGCGGTGGAGGGCGAGGCGGCGGCGCTGCCCGAGGTCGAGGCGGCGCGCGTCGCGGTGGCGGAGGGGCTCCTCCTCGTGGCGGGCGACGCGCCGGTGGAGGACCACGCGCCGGTCAACGTGGGCTGGCTCCGCGAGGTCGCGGCGGGCGAGGCCGGGCTGATCGAACGGTTCCGCGCCTTCGACGCGCTCGCGGGCGACCTGCTCGACGCCGCGCGGGACGGGCGCGTGACGACCGCGCTCGCGCAGCGCGTCGTGACCGCGGGGGCGGACGACTTCTATGCGGCGACGACGCTGCTGATGGTGCTGCTCTGGACCGACCTCGAGACCCGGCGCGGCGAATCGGTCGCCGCCGCGCGAACCGCGATCGAGGCTGCGGGCGAGGCGTTCCACGGCCTCGTCGAGCGCGCCTCGCTCGCCCGCCTCCTCGCGCTCAACGCCCGGATCGAGGCCGCGCACGCCAAGGAAGCCGCCTTCGCCGTGATCGCGACCGAGATCGGCGCGATGGCCGACGACATCGGCGGCCTCGCCGCGGGCGTGGGCCGGACGCTGGATGCGGCGCGCGCGCGGCTCTGAGCAGCCCGGCTGTCGTCCGCGCCACCGGGCTCACCGCGATCCGGCGCCGGCGGGCCGCTTCACCCCGTCGGCAGCCGCATCCTCCTCGGTCAGCCCGCGCAGCGCCAGCGGGACCATCCGGTCGTCCAAGATCGCGCAGACAATGCGCGTCGAATGCGTGGCCGCCCGGTGCTCGCGCGGGACCGGGTTGATCCACAGGCTGCGCGGCCAGCGCCCGCGCGCACGGCGCGGCGAGACCTCGCCCGCCTCCGGGTTCCGGTGCTCGTTCGTCGCGTCCGGACGCGCGATCTCGTCGGGTTACATCCCCGCATCGCCCCCGACGACCACGCGGTGGTAGAACGTGTCGGGGCCGGGCGGAGCGCGGCGGGGCAAGGTCAGGTGCTCGCCGAACGACACCGGCACCCCGGCCTGGCGCCGATTGCCGAGGAAGCGCGGCCGCGTGATCAGAGCCGCGCGAGCACGATCGTGGCGAGAAGGCCCAGAAGGCCGCCGATGATCGCCCAGACCGCCGCCCATTGCGCGACGTCGAAGCCGGTCCCCTGGCGGCGGCGCGCGGCGAGCGCGCCGAGGACGGCCCCGAGCACGGCGGTGACGAGCGGCAGCATGGCGCGTGCCTACGCCGCGGGCGCGAGCCCCGCAACCTCGGCCGCGCGCAGGTGCAGGTCGCGGTCGCCGAAGCCGTAGCGACCGAAGGCGAGCCCCTCGGCGCGGGCACGCACGGCCTCCGCGTCGCGCCCCGTCTCCGCGAGCGCCTGCGCGCGCAGCAGAAGCAGCGTGGCGACGAGCGCGGCGTCCTGCGCGCCCCGCGCCGCCGGAAGCGCGCGGTCGACCTGCGCCAGCGCGGCCGACGCCTGGCCTCGCGACAGCGAGATCGCCGCGACGTGCAGCGCGACCCGCGCCGTCTGCACCCCCTCGCCCGAGATCGCTCGGTAGCGGTCGCCGGCCTCGAGCAGCGCCGCCAGCGCCGCCTCGCGGTCCACCGGCGCCACCGCGCGGCCGTAGGCCAGCAGCGAGAGCGCCGTGCGCGTGTCCTCCCAGCCCGCCGCCCGCGCGCGCGCCACCGCCCCCGCCGCCCGCGCGATCCGGGCGCGGCCGGCCGTGTCGGGGGCCAGCGCGGCCGACACGTCGCGGGTCCAGCCGGCATCGGCCTCCGCCACCGGGCCCGCGTCGCGGCCCTCCCCGCGGGGGTTCAGGCGTGCGAGGATCGCGGGCAGCGCGGCGGCCACCTGGGCGCGCGAGAGCCCCGAGCGCAGGGCCGGATCGTAGGTCGCGCGCAGCACCAGCATGTCCCACGCGGTGAGGGCCACGTGCATGTTAGCGTCGTCGAAGACCGAGGACGGCAGGCGGTAGAGGTCGTTCAACGGCCCGAGCGCCTGGGCCACCTCCTCGTGCAGACAGTCGCGGATCTCCTGCGGGGCCACGTCCGAGGGCAGGAACACGGTCGCGCGGGTCCGCGCGGCGAGGCGGGTCCAGTCGGTGGCGGGCGAGCCGCGCCGCGCCCGCCAGTCCGTCCAGCCCGCGACGCCGGGGATCACGAAGCAGGCCGCGCCCCGCGCCTCGCGTTCGAGCGTCGCGCGGGGCAGCGCCGAGACGGTGATCGAGGCCATCTCGCCCGGCGCGGCGCGCCGGGTCGCGATCCCCGCCTCGCGCTCGAGCCGTGCGAGGAGGTCGGACAGGTCGGGCCCGAGCGTGGGCGGGACGGGGCCGCCCACGGCCTCGACCGCGATCGTCACCGGGCCCTCGAAGCGGGTGAAGGTCGCGAGCGGGCGGCCGGTCTCGAGCGCGAAGGAGAGCGCGAGGACGTCGCGGGCGAGCTGCGCGTTGCCGGGGACGGGGACGCGCGCGGGAGGGCCGTCGAAGCGCCGCATCGGCGGCAGCGCCTCGGCCGCCACCGCCCCGCGCGCGACCGCCACGGGCGCGGCCGCGGGCGCGCAGGCGGCGAGCGCCGCGCAGAGCGCGAGGGCCGCGC
The DNA here is from genome assembly GCA_963729425.1 of uncultured Alphaproteobacteria bacterium. Classification (GTDB taxonomy): domain Bacteria; phylum Pseudomonadota; class Alphaproteobacteria; order Rhodobacterales; family Rhodobacteraceae; genus Jannaschia. The sequence goes on from CAVSOF010000005.1 coordinate 9,627, forward strand.
GGCGCATCACCCCTCGCCGCGTTCGTAGGAGACGAAGCCGCTATCGGTGGCGACGCGGTCGTAGAGCCGCCGCGCGGCCGCGTTGTCGGCGTTCGTCAGCCAGTGCACGCGCGGCGCGCCGATCGCGTCGGCGGCCGCGTAGACCGTCTCGATCAGGTGCCGGGCGATGCCCCGGCCGCGCGCGTCCGGCGCGACGTAGAGGTCCTGGAGGTAGACGCTGCCCTCCGGCCGCCAGAAATGGCCGTGATGGAGCCAGTGGACGAGGCCGAGCGCCTGCTGGCCGCGAACGGCGATCGCGCCCCCGAAGCCGCGCGGTTCCCGCTCGAGCAGCCGCGCGAAGGCCGCGTCGCGGTGCGCGGGCGGAAGTTCCACGTCGTAGAAGGCGAGGTAGGCGGTCCATAGCCCCTCCCACGCCACGCGGTCGTCCGCCTCCACCGCGCGTATCGCGACCCGGTCCATGCCGTCCCCCCCCGCGGCCCTTCTGGCCGCGTCCCCGGGGCTAGGGCGGGATCGTGGCGGGATCGTGGCGGAGCGTTGCCCGCAGGCATGGGGCTTGCGGTCGGAATGCGCGATCCCCGCATCCACGTCCGAGGTGGGCCGCTGATGCCGGTCCTCCGGCGGATGGGTGGGCGATGGTCATGCGTGCATGGGCACCCTCGCAAGCACGGGGAGGAGCGTTCCCGACGATGCGCGATGCCCAGGCGGGCACGGGCCCGTAGCCCCCGCCCCTCCGTCGCGTCGAGCCGCCCCCGCGACCATGACAGGCCGCCGCGCGGCCGGGCCGTCGCGCGTCGGCGCCCCGACCCGGCGCGCCCGCGCCCGCCGCCGGACGGGTCCGGCGCGGGGGAGGCGGGCGTCTCGGTCGACGGCGTGGAGGGCGGCCCCGTGGGGCGGCCCCGGCGTCGGATCGGCCGCTCGCTACGCGGCCGCTCGATGGATCGGGCCCGACCCCGTCGCCGGGGTTCGCCGTGCTGGCGGGCGGGGGCGCCAGGCCCGCCCGAATGTGTCGCGACGGGGCGAGGTATGGGGACGGACGGTTAACGCGAGGCAGGCGGTCCAAAGCGCGCCCCATGCGTCGCGGTCGGCCGCGCGCGGGGCGCGGAGTCGGATGTCGCTCATGCCTGTGCCTGCCCGTGCCGTGCGCATCTGCCGTGCGTTGCGGTCAGGCTAGGGCGCGATTGTGGCGGGACTGCGGCGCATGCCGATGCCGGCCTCCGGACGGATCCGGGGCGGGGCGGGTGGCTCGTGGGGGAAAGGCGGCCCGTCCGGGCGGCCGTGGCTGGTGCATCGCGCGCCCAGCGGGACGGAACGATGGGGATCGGGCCCGACCCCGTCGCCGGGGCAGACGTGCTGTGGGACGGGTTCGCAAGGCCCGCCCCGATGTGTCGCGACGGGGGAGGTATGTCGGCGGGCGGTCAACGGACCGTTGACGAAGATGGTGTGCGGGCGGGGGATCGATTCGCCGTGAGCGACGGCGCGGCGATGATCGGGGTATCCGGCCCAGGATCGAAACGGTTCCGCCCGGCGTGCCATGAGCCGGGACCGCAGGATGCGCGGCGTTCGCTGTCTGAGGCTGGCAGGAAGGACATGGCGGCCCCGGCCTCATCGACGATGAGGATCTCATCTTGACGATTTGGTTTACATCTGTTAAAGAACGTTTACTCATCAAATAAAGGAACGAGTACAATGTTCAAGAGCCTGTCCACGACCGTCGTGGTCGCCTTCGCGTTGGCGGCGCCTGCCGCCGCGGCGACTCTGAACGGCACGTTCGACATCAGCATCTACCAGCGCGACAACACCAACGCGACGCAGGCTGCGGCGACGCAGGCGAACCTCATTGCGGCCACGGCCTTCGAGACGATCACCTACACCGGCGATCTCTCGTTCGGGACTTTCCTGAATTCTGGCCCGACCGAGGACGACACGACGATCGGGTCCTGGTTGGCATCCGGCGGCGGCATCGTCTCCGGCCTCTCGCTTCTGACTGCGGGGCGTCAACTCAGCACGGACGATATCAACACGACCCCGGCGACGGCGCGGACGACCTACTTCGACATCGTCGGCATCTTCTCGCAGGGCTTCGACAGCGTGATCGCGCACGATGACGGCATCTCGGTCTTCGACGACGGGTCCGAGATCGCGAACTCGCAAGCGCCGACGAACGTCAGAAACACGAATGTGGGCGGCTTTAACGGCGGACAGTTCCGGATCATCTACGCGGCGACGAACGGCGACCCGTCGGTCTTGCGCGTGACGGGCGACAACCTGCCGTCGACCGTCCCGGTCCCGGCCGCCCTGCCGCTGCTGCTCGTGGGTCTCGGCGGTTTCGCCGCCCTGCGCCGGCGTCGCGCCAAGGCCTGAGCTCGACCGACACCACGACGATGGGGAGCGGCCTTCGGGTCGCTCCTTTTCGTTCGGGGACGTCCGATCCGTGCGCTACCGACCGCCCCGCGCGAGGAACGCCAGGCGCTCGAACAGGTGCACGTCCTGCTCGTTCTTCAGGAGCGCGCCGTGCAGGCGGGGGAGGGCGTCCTTCGCGTCGGCGCGCAGGTCCTCGGCGGTGAGGTCCTCGGCGAGCAGCAGCTTGAGCCAGTCGAGGAGCTCGGAGGTCGAGGGCTTCTTGCGCAGGCCCGGCTGCTCGCGGATCGCGGCGAAGCGGGCCAGCGCGGCGGCGAGCAGGTGGCGCTTGATGTCCGGGTGGTGGACGCGGACGATGCGCTCGAGCGTGTCCGCGTCCGGGAAGCGGATGTAGTGGAAGAAGCAGCGGCGCAGGAACGCGTCGCGCAGCTCGCGCTCGTCGTTCGACGTGACCACGACGATGGGGCGGTGGCGCGCGCGCACGGTCTCGCCGGTCTCGTAGACGTGGAACTCCATCCGGTCGAGCTCGTGGAGGAGGTCGTTGGGAAACTCGATCTCGGCCTTGTCGACCTCGTCGATCAGCAGGACGGTGGGTCCGTCGGCGTCGAACGCCTCCCAGAGCTTGACGCGGCGGATGTAGTTGGCGATGTCGTGGACGCGCGCGTCGCCGAGCTGCCCGTCGCGCAGGCGCGAGACGGCGTCGTACTCGTAGAGCCCCTGCTGCGCGCGGGTGGTGGACTTCACGCCCCATTCGATGAGCGGCAGGGAGAGGCCCGCGGCGATCTGGCGCGCGAGCTCGGTCTTGCCGGTGCCGGGCTCGCCCTTGACCAGGAGCGGCCGGCCGAGCGCGATCGCCGCGTTGACGGCGATGGCGAGGTCGTCGGTCGCCAGGTACTCGTGCGTGCGCGGAAACCGCATCCGCGCCCCGTTCCGACCCCGCCCGCGCCGCCGCCCCGGCGGCCCGCCGGGTCCTTGCCAACCGCGTCCCCGGCGGGGCGTGACAACCATCCGGTGACGCTGTAGGGCCGCGCTCGTGGGGCGGGCCGGGCCCGTTCCGGGGCCGCCGGACGCGCCCCTGCGCAGCCTCCACCACGCGGACGACCAGTTGAGGAGTCACGATGCGAGCCGAGACCTTCCTGCCCAACGACTACGCCCCCGCCGAGGACGAGCCGTTCATGAACGAGCGGCAGGTGGAGTATTTCCGCCGCAAGCTGCTCGGCTGGAAGGCCGACCTGCTCGACGAGACCGAGCGCACGATCGAGGGGCTGCAGGGCGCGGCGCGCTCGATCCCCGACATCGCCGACCGGGCCTCGGAGGAGACCGACCGCTCGCTCGAGCTGCGCACCCGCGACCGGCAGCGCAAGCTGATCTCCAAGATCGACGCGGCCCTGCGGCGGATCGACGAGGGCGAGTACGGCTATTGCGAGAAGACCGGCGAGCCGATCTCGCTCAAGCGGCTGGACGCGCGGCCGATCGCCACGATGACCGTTGAGGCGCAGGAGCGCCACGAGCGGCGCGAGAAGGTGCATCGCGACGATTGAGGGCGGCGGGCCGCTCGGGTCTGGCGACGATGGCGTCGGGATCCACCACCGGCGGTCGGGCGCTTGGCGTCTCGGGTCGGGTCCGGCCAGTCGTGCATGTGGGCGCTGCGTTCGGTCTCGCGCCTGACGCGTCGCCGCGATGCCCTGACGGGAGGCGGACGCGTTCGGCGCGCATCGCACGGCATGGGTCCATCGTGACGTCACCGGCGTCGTGCCGGCCGCGGCTCGCCGCGGGCGTCCGACACCGGTCGATCGACGGTGGCCCGCCGCGCGATCGCCGGGTCGGGGCATCCCGATCGCACGCCACCCCTGGCGGACCCGCGGCATGAGCCCGCCCGACGTCACGATCCTCGGCGCCGGGATCGCGGGGCTCGCCGCCGCCATCGCCTGCGCGATGCGGGGCCGCTCGGTGGAGGTGGTGGAGCAGGCGCCCGCGCTGACCGAGGTGGGCGCGGGTCTGCAGGTCGCGCCCAATGGCGGCCGCGTGCTCGGCGCGCTCGGCGTGACGGTGCCGGGGGTCGCGAGCGGGGCGGTGCACCTGATCGACGGGCCCACGGGGCGCACGGTGATCGCGATGCCGGTGGGCGCGGGTTTCCGCATGGTGCACCGCGCCGACCTGATCGCCGCGCTCGCGGCGCGCGCGGAGGCGCTGGGCGTGGCGCTGCGGCTCGGGATCCGCGCGCGCGCGGTGACGGAGGCGGGGCTGGAGACGGCGGAGGGCGTGCTGCCGGTCCGTCGCCTCGTCGGTGCGGACGGCGCGCGTGGAGCCACGCGGGCCTTCGTCGCGCCCGACCACCGCGCGGCCTTCACCGGGCAGGTGGCGTGGCGCGCGACGGTCCCGGTCGAGCCGGGCTGGCCCGCGGAGGCGCAGGTCCACATGGGCCCCGGCCGTCACCTCGTCGCCTATCCGCTGCGCGACGGGCGGCTCCTGAACCTCGTGGCCGTGGAGGAGCGCGCCGCCTGGGCCGCGCCGGGCTGGTCGGCGACGGACGACCCCGGCAACCTGCGCGCGGCCTTCGCGGGCTTCGCCGCGCCGGTGCGCGCGCTGCTCGGCCGGGTCGGGACGGCGCATCTCTGGGGGCTGATGGATCACGGCGTCACGGGGCGGTGGACGCGCGGGCGCTGCACGCTGATCGGCGATGCGGCGCATCCGACGCTGCCGTTCCTCGCGCAAGGCGCCAACCTCGCGCTCGAGGATGCCTGGACGCTCGCCGCCTCGCTCGACGACCCGGCCGGGTGGGAGGCGGCCCGCCGCCCCCGTGTCGCACGCGCGCTGGCGGCCGCGGCGGGCAACGCGCGCAACTACCACCTGTCGGGCGCGCGGCGGGTCGCGGCGCACGCGGCGTTGCGCGCGGTGGGCCGCGTCGCGCCGGGGCTTCCGCTCAGGGGCTACCGCTGGCTCTACGATGCGGATGTCACGACGGGGTAGGGCGGGCCGCGCGCGGACCCGGCCCGGGCGGCTCAGGCGTCCTCCATCGGCCCCCCGGCCTCCTTCCAGTCGCCAATGCCGCCGACATTGGTGACGCGATCGAAGCCCATCTCCCTGAGCGTGCGGCCCGCGAGCGCGGCCTGCCCGCCCGCGCCGCAGACGAGGTGGATGTCGGCGTCGGGCGTCAGCGCGGCGTCGTGGTAGGGGGTGGCGGGGTCTGCGGCGAACTCGATCATGCCGCGAGGGATTCGGCGGGCGCCCGCGATCGTGCCGGTCTTGGCGATCGCGGTGCTGTCGCGGACGTCGACGAAGAGCGTGCCCGAGCCGTGCTTCGCGATGGCCTCGGCGGCCGGGATGCACGGGACGGCCTCGTTCGCTTCGTCGAGATAGGTCTTGGCGGTCTTCACGGCGGGCCTCCGAATGCCTGGACGTCGCGCAGGACGCTGGCGGAGCCACGCCCCGATGACAAGTCTCGCCCGCCACGTTCGCGCGGTCCCATGGGGCCGGGGAAGCGCGCGCGCGTTGCCTTCAGCCCGCCGCTTCCCTACACGCCTTACGGGCAACGGCGGGACGTCCGGGCCCATCCACGACGCCCGCTCCGATCGGAGGCACGCGCCGTGCAATGCCGCAGCCAGCCCGTCCGCGTCGATTGGGTCGACGCCGCGAAGGGCTTCGCGATCGTCTGCGTCGTGCTCGGACATGCGTTGCGGGGGCTCGAGCCGACGGGGCATCTGGACCCGCGGACGTTCGCCGCGCTCGATGCGCGGATCTACGCGTTTTACATGCCGCTCTTCTTCATGCTGTCCGGGTTCTTCCACTTCGAGGAATCCCCGAAGTCGTCCGTCGCCCGCTTGCGCCGCTCGACGTTCGGACTGCTCGTGCCGCTCGTCGTCTGGACCTACGCGTTCCTCATGATCCGCGGCGTCGCCGGCGGACTGACGAACCAGGGCGGAGGGCTGCACGACGTCATGAGGCTGCCGGTGCCCGGCCTGCTGCACTTCTGGTTCCTGTGGGCCCTCTGGCTCATGCACGTCGCCACGATCCTCGCGGTGGCCCCGCTGCGGGGCGCTCGCCTCTCAACGGGCGCTCTCGCGGCGCTCGCCGTCGCGGCGGCGGCGCTCGCCTCCGTCCCGCTGCCGGCGACGGTCGCGCGCTGGATCGGTCCGGCCGTGGCCTACCTCCCGTTCTTCCTCGCCGGGGGGCTCGTCTGGCGCCTCCTCGTCGCGCTGGCTCCCGGGCCGCCGATCCGCCTCGCCTGCGCCGTGGGCTTCGCGGTGGTCTGCGCATCCGCGGCCGGGCCGGATTGGCGGCCGATGCCCGACGCGGTTCTGGCGCTCCTCCTGGCTGCGCTCGCGGTGGTGGCGCTTTCGGGCGGGCTTGGCGGAGCGGTCGGCCGGGCGATGGGGTGGATGGGCGCGCTGAGCCTGTCGATCTACGTGATGCACACGATCTTCTCGGCCGGGCTGCGCATCGCGCTCGTCGAGGCGGGAATCCGCGACGCGGCGACGATCGTCGTGCTCACCACGGCGGTCGGCCTGGTCGGACCGATCCTCGTCACCCTCGCGCTGCGCGGTCGGACCGAATGGTCCTGGCTCGGCCTGCACCGCCAGCACCTCCCGCGGCGAAGATAGCGCGCGAGCATTCCGGCCGTCACGGGGATGGTGCTGTGAGAGAGGATCGAACTCTCGACCTCACCCTTACCAAGGGTGTGCTCTACCACTGAGCTACCACAGCGTCCGGTGGGCGGACTAGACCGGATGGGGGAACCTCGCAAGCCTCTTCGCGGGCCGTGCGCCCGGCCCGCGCTGGACCCCCGTGGGGGCGGCGGCTATGGGGGTCGCGGATCGGGGCCGGGGCGAGGGCGATGGGCGAGGACGCGGACCGGGAGGCGCGGCTGGCGGCGGCGATGCGCGAGAACCTGCGCCGCCGCAAGGCGCAGGGGCGCGCGCGCACGCCGCCCCGCGAGGCGCCCCGCGCGACCGGGGACGCGCCGCGCGAGGAGGGCCGGGATGGATAGCATCGTCGTCACCGGCGGGCCCGCGCTGGGCGGCACGATCGCGATCGCGGGCGCCAAGAACGCCTGTCTCGCGCTGATGCCCGCGACGCTGCTCTGCGACGAGCCGCTGACGCTCACGAACGCGCCGCGGCTGTCGGACATCCGCACGATGGCCGAGCTGCTGCGCTCGCTCGGCGCGGAGGTCAGCACGCTGTCGGACGGGCTCGTGATCGCGATGTCGAGCCATGCGCTCAACGGCGAGCGCGCCGACTACGACATCGTTCGCAAGATGCGCGCCTCCAACCTCGTGCTCGGGCCGCTGCTGGCGCGGCACGGCCGGGCGGTGGTCTCGCTGCCGGGCGGCTGCGCGATCGGGGCGCGGCCGATGGACGTCCACGTCGACGCGCTGAGCGCGATGGGCGCCGAGATCGAGCTGCGCGACGGCTACCTGCACGCCACCACCTCGGGCGGGCTGCGCGGCGCGCAGGTGGCGCTCCGGGTGGCGAGCGTGGGCGCGACCGAGAACGTGCTGATGGCCGCGACGCTCGCGCGCGGCACGACGATCATCGACAACGCCGCGCGCGAGCCCGAGATCGTGGACCTCGCGCGCTGCCTGCGGGCGATGGGCGCGCAGGTGGCGGGCGAGGGGACGAGCCGGATCGAGGTGCAGGGCGTCGACGCGCTGCACGGCGCCACGCACCGTGTCGTGGCCGACCGGATCGAGCTCGGGACCTACATGCTGGCGCCATTGATCGCGGGCGGGAGCGTCACGCTCGCGGGCGGGCGGCGCGAGCTGGTGGCCGCGTTCTGCGACCGGATCGAGGCGGCGGGCGCGGAGGTGGCCGAGGCGCCCGAGGGCCTGACGGTGCGGCGCGCGAACGGCGGCATGCGCGCCGTCGACGTGGAGACGCAGCCCTTCCCCGGCTTCCCGACCGACCTGCAGGCGCAGATGATGGCGCTCCTGTGCACCGCCGAGGGGACGTCGCGGCTTGAGGAGCGGATCTTCGAGAACCGCTTCATGCACGCCCCCGAGCTGATCCGCATGGGCGCGCGGATCGACGTGCAGGGCGGCCGGGCGACGGTGACGGGCGTCGACCGGCTGCGCGGCGCGCCGGTGATGGCCACGGACCTGCGCGCGAGCGTGAGCCTGATCCTCGCGGGGCTCGCCGCCGAGGGGGAGACGCGGGTAAGCCGTGTCTACCACCTCGACCGCGGCTACGAGCACGTGGTGGCCAAGCTCTCGGGCGTGGGCGCGCGGGTCGAGCGGGTGCGCGGGGATGGGTGAGGGACGGGCCACGGACATGCATGGCGGAGGGATCGGCGATGGGTGACGACGTGCGCGACGCGCGGTTCCACGACGCCGACGGCAAGCCGCTGCGGCTCTGGGCGACGGATGCGGAGGACCTGCAGGTCGTCTCCGCGCTCTGCCAGGACGGCGTGCTGCCGGCATCGGAGATGCGCTGGTCGGCGGCGCGGCGCGAGTTCGCGCTGCTGGTGAACCGCTTCCGCTGGGAGCGCGGCGCGCGCACGCCCGAGCGGGTCCGCGCGGTGCTGCGCGCGGGCGACGCGCGCGGGGTGCGCGGGCAGGGGGTGTCGCCCGGCGACGGCGGCACCGTGCTGTCGCTCATGGCGATCGAGTGGGAGCCGGGCGCGGATGCGGGCGGCACGCTGCGGCTGACCTTCGCGGGCGACGGGGTGGTGGAGGTCGCGTGCGACTGCCTCGACGTGACGCTCGCGGACGTGACGCGTCCCTACGCGGCGCCCTCGGGCGCGCGGCCCGGCCACGCAGACTGACGGGCGGCGCGACGTGCAGCATCTCGACACGACCGAGCCCGGCTTCGAGGCCCGCTTCGCCGCGCTGCTGGGCGCCAAGCGCGAGGAGGCCGCCGACGTGGACGAGGCGGTCGCGGCCATCGTCGCGGACGTGCGCGCGCGCGGCGACGAGGCCGTCCGCGAGCTGACGGCGCGGTTCGACCGGGTGGACCTCGGCGCGGTGCCGATGCGGGTGCCGGACGCGGAGATCGCGGAGGCGGCGGCCTCGGTGGACGAGGCCGACCGCGCGGCGCTCGCGCTCGCGGCCGGGCGCATCCGCGACTACCACGCGCGGCAGGTGCCCCCCGACGCGTCCTGGACCGACGCAGCGGGCGCGACGCTGGGGTGGCGCTGGACGCCGGTGGACGCGGCCGGGCTCTACGTGCCGGGCGGGACGGCGAGCTACCCGTCCTCGGTGCTGATGAACGCGGTGCCCGCGCGGGTGGCGGGGGTGCGGCGGCTGGTGATGTGCGTGCCGACGCCGGACGGGGTGGTGAGCCCGCTGGTGCTGCTCGCCGCGCAGGTCGCGGGCGTCGACGAGGTCTACCGCATCGGCGGCGCGCAGGCGGTCGCGGCGATGGCCTACGGCACGGCCACGATCGCGCCGGTCGACCTCATCACGGGCCCGGGCAACGCCTGGGTCGCCGCGGCCAAGCGGCGGGTCTTCGGCCGGGTCGGCATCGACATGATCGCGGGGCCGTCGGAGATCCTCGTGATCGCGGACGCGGACAACGACCCCGACTGGATCGCGCTGGACCTCCTGAGCCAGGCCGAGCACGACGCGAGCGCGCAGTCGATCCTGATCACCGTGGATGCGGGTTTCGGGCGCGCGGTCGCGGCGGCGGTCGACGCGCGGCTCGCCACGCTCGAGCGGCGGGCCATCGCAGGCGCGTCGTGGCGCGACCATGGCGCGGTGATCGTGGTCCGGGACCTCGAGGAGGCCGCGGCGCTGTCGGACCGGATCGCGCCCGAGCATCTCGAGCTCGCGGTGGCCGATCCGGACGCGCTGGCGGCGCGCGTGCGCCATGCGGGCGCGATCTTCCTCGGCGCGTGGACCCCCGAGGCCGTGGGCGACTACGTCGGCGGCCCCAACCACGTCCTGCCGACGGCGCGCTCGGCGCGCTTTTCCTCGGGGCTCTCAGTGACGAACTTCCTCAAGCGCACGACGCTCGCGCGGATGACGCCGGGCGCGCTGGCAGCGATCGGTCCGGCCGCCGTCCGCCTCGCGCGCGCGGAGGGGCTCGGCGCGCACGGGGCCAGCGTGCAGGCGCGGCTCGATCGGTTGAACGAGGGGTGAAGGGTTCGATGGGCCTGGCGGCCGCCCGGTCCCCTGCGGGCCGGGCCCCGTGATCGGGATCGCAACCGCCCTGCGCGCGCGACATCCGGTGGCGGCGCAGCTCGTCGGGGCGGGCGCGCTCGGGCTCTTCGCCCTGTTGGTCGAGGGGAGCTGGGACGATCCCTCGGCTCTCGGCCCCGTCCGCGCGGCGCTGATCGTCGTGGCGGCGGTGCTGATGCTGGACGACGCCGTCGACGCGGCGGCGATCGAGTTCGGCCGCCGGGGGCGCCGGGTCGACCGGCTCCGCTATGGTTTTCTCTCCGGCTACCAATGGGCCGTGTTGATAAGCGCCATCTTCGGCGGGCTCGGCGCTGGAGAGGGCCTCGCGATCTGGGCCGCGTCCGGCGTGGTTTTCGCCGCGGCGATGGCATGGCTCGTCAAGCCGCCGTCCGCCGACCGGACGGATGCGCTCGCGCGCGGGTTCCACGACCGGGCCCGGCGGACCGCGTGGCATCGATGGCTCGACGTCGCCGCGCCGGTCCTCGCCATCGCGACCGCCGTCTGGAGCGCTCGGGCGCGGCGAGCCGGAACACCTCGTCGGGGACGTCTACCTGCCGCTCATCCTGTTCGCGTCGATCGCCACCGCGCTGGAGCCGCGTCCGCCCCGGCGCGCGCTGCGGATGGCGGGCGCGCTCGCGCTGGTCGCCGCGGTGCTGCTCTGAGCGGCCCCGGGCCATTGCCCGCCCGGGCCGCATCGGCCATCACGCCCCCATGACCGCCCCCACCGACCGCATCGCCGCCATCGAGATCGACGACCGCCATCGCGGCGCGCCCTCGCCCGAGGTCGCGCAGGAGCGGGCGGTGGCGATCGACGACCTGATCGAGGGCAACGTCTTCGCGCTCGCCGCCGAAGGCGCGCCGGCCGGGCCCTACGCCCTGCACCTGTCGATCCGCGAGCGGCGGCTGGTGCTCGACATCGCCTCGGGCGGGGCGAGGGCGGGCGAGATCCATCTCTCGCTCGGGCCCTTCAAGCAGGTGGTGAAGGATTACTGGCAGATCTGCGAGGCCTACTTCGCCGCGCTCAAGACGCTGCAGCCCGCGCAGGTCGAGGCGATCGACATGGCCCGCCGCGGCATCCACGACGAGGGCGCGCGCGTCCTCCAGGAGCGGCTCGACGGCAAGGCGACGCTCGACCACGACACCGCGCGGCGGCTCTTCACGCTGATCTGCGTCCTCCATGCCGGGGGCTGAGGGCGTGGGCGCGCGCCCCGGCTCGGTCCTGTTCTGCTGCGACCACAACGCCGTCCGGTCGCCGATGGCCGAGGGGCTGATGAAGAAGGCGCATGGCCACGCGATCTACGTCCAGTCGGCGGGCATCCTGAGCGATCTCGAGATCGACGGCTTCGCCATCGCGGTCTGCGCCGAGATCGGAGTGGAGTTGTCGCGCCACCGGACGCGCTCGTTCGGGGAGATGAAGGCATTGGGCGACGACCTGGAGGGCTTCGACCTGATCGTCGCGCTCTCGCCGGCCTCGCGCGACATGGCCGCCGACCTCGCCCGGCACGCGGCCATCGAGGTCGAGTTCTGGCCCGTGGCCGACCCGACGGGCGAGGGCGAGGGCCGCGAGGCCAAGCTCGCGAGCTACCGTCGCGCGCGCGACGAGATCGACCGGAGGCTCGCGGCGCGTTTCGGGTGAGGGCGGAGCGTGCCGGCAATCGGCATGGCCGGCGGCTGGCGGCTGGGCGCGGGGAGGACGC
>CAVSOF010000006.1:0-36855 GCA_963729425.1 uncultured Alphaproteobacteria bacterium
CCGCCGGTGCGGCCCTTCTCGCCGTCGTTTGACTCGCTACGCGTTTCGCGGGTTTGGGACGCTCCTGCGGTCCGCGTTTTAGATCTGGGAGGGACCAGATACCCCACCCACCGCAGCGTATTTCGCTGGCTTCGCGGACGCCGTAGGTCCGGTGGGGGACTGGCTCGACCTGAAGTATCCGCCCGGGTCGCCTGTCCGGCCGGACCACCGCGCGATCGTTTGGGCGGACGATTATACATAGCGATGCCATCGTTCCCTTCGCCCCGTGGGCGGCACCCGCCAGGGATCGGACGACGCATCGGCGTGTCGTGCGATGCGTTGCGGACGCAGGCATTCGGGAGCGGACGCGACACCACGATGGTGGAACGTCGAAGTCTGAGATCGCGGCTGGCAGGCCGTCAAAGAACGCCGCGTTGCCGCCCCCGGACGACGTGACCGAAGCCCCCAAGGGCTGGAGGGGGGGACGTCGAAGCGCTCGGACATAGCGACGGATTGCCCGCCACGGGGGAGCCGGTTCGCCCCCGGCAGGCATCGGTCAGAAATTGTCGGCACCGCAGCATCACCACCCACGATGCCAGCCGCGCCGCTGGGATCGGTCATGTAAGCGCGACACCGCCATGCCCGCCAGGTCCATTCGGACGCGACGGTCGCCCGACGGCGTCTCGGCCCCCGGCCCGGTCGGATCGAGGCGCTTCGATGGGCGCACGCGCGAAGAACGGTTCCTCCGTCTAGCCGATCCGATCAGGCCGAAGGCCCGCGTATCGATTCGAGCGCGCCTATCGGAAGGCGGACGCCGCCGCGGAGCAGAAGCTCGGTTCCCGCCTTGCCCATGACCGCTTCGTCCACGCGCGCGTAATGCGCGACGGGCGTGGGATCGAGCGCGCGGTCCCCGGCCCAGCTTTCGATGCGGATATCGTAGCTGCCGTCGGGGACGGAGCCACCGCGTCCGTCCGCTGGCCAGCCGAGGACTTCGGCCTTCGGATCGACGGGATGGCGGGCGACCTCGCGGCCGCGCATGTCGGTGACGACGAGCTCCGCCCGGTCGGCGACGGCGTTCACCCCCGTGTAGAGCGCCGTCTGCCCGCCGGTATGGCCCACCGCTCCGGAATGCCGCACCTCCATGCCGATATAGCCGGCCGCGCTCGTGGCCTGCTGGCTGTCGAGCTTGCCGATCATCTTGCTGAGCAACGTGTTCGTCTGGACGGCCTGCTCGACGTTCGAGAAGGTAGCAAGCTGCGCGGTGTAGGCGGTCGCGTCGGCGGGTTCGAGCGGATCCTGGTTGCGGATCTGCGCGGTCAACAGCTTGAGGAATGTGTCGAAATCCGACGACGTCTTCGACGGCGCCTTCTCCTCGGCCTGGCTGGCAGGCTGCGGGCGCGGGGCGAGGGTTTGCTGGATGTCCACGGGAGGCTCCTAGATGCGGATGTCGAGCCGGCCCGGCGGGGCCGACGGCGTGGGTGTGCGGTGCGGCGGTGCAATTTTCTCGGCCGGGTCGGCGTCCCGGGCGGCGATGTCGTGCGCAGGATGGCGATCAGGCAGGGCACGCCGCCCCCGGTCGCCGCTGCCGATATCGACACCTTCGAGCGAGACACCATCGGAGAGGAGGGACCGGTGGAATCCCTCGAGCTGCCTTCGGACGGCCTCGAGCGATTCCGGCCGGTCGACGTGGACGGTAAGGTGCAGCCCCCTCTCGCCCGTCATCAGGACGAGCCGAAGCTTGCCGAGTTCGGCCGGCGCCAGCTCGATCTCCGTTGTCAGCGATCCATCGCCTTGCCGGCGTGTCGCGACCTCGGCTCGAGCCTTCTCGACGAGCGCCTTCGCTTCCCGCTGCATCGCCTCGCCAAGATGCTGCATCGGCACCGGCGCGGCCTGTCGCGCCGGCTCCGCAACAGGAGCGGGGGCAAGGGAGGGAGGCGCGGGGACTGCCGGCTCGGCGGCGAGCGTCGCAGCGGTCCGGCCGGGAAGAATATCGTCGGCCTCGCCGCCGCGCAGCGCGGCGGGGGCCTGCGCGATGGGTTGCGCGGCGGCCGATCCCGCCGCGATGCCCGAAGGTGCGGACGCGGAAGGGGATCTCGATTCCGCGCCGGATGGCAGGGTATCCGTTCGCTCGCCCAGCCTCGTTCGCGACGACATGTCCAGAGCCGTTTTCGCATCGCCGTCCGCCAGCGTGGCGGAGGTTGCCGCGACCGCCGCGCCGGTCGGTGTGACGACGGCGTCGGCCGGGGCGGCGGCCGGAACGATCCCCGACGGGACGACCCCGCCGCCTGCGCCCACCGCCGCGGCAGGCACTTTTGTCGTCGTGAGGGCGGCCGGCGGAACGGCGACCGGGATCGACTCCGCATCGGACGTCGTCGTCGGAGGTGCCACCCCGCCGGCGTTCTCCATCCGCCCGGAAGGATTCGATCCGTCGTTCGCGAGCGACGCCATGAAGTCGACGAGCCAATCGTCGATCCCTTCCGCGCCGTCTCCGACGATCGGGTCGACCTTCGGCGCTTCGTCGTCGCCGAGACCTTCCGGGGTGGGCGAACCTCCCGCGACGGTCGATCGGTCGGGGTCCGCCGACCCCCTAGCGTCGAACGCCATCACGTCGAGGAAACCGTCCCGTGCCGATCGCTGGCCCGCCGCGGTCGGCGCGGGAGACATCGCCTTGGCGCCGGTCGCGGCATTCGAACCGCCCTGCGGCGACATGGTGGGGAGGTCGGGAATCATCGCTGCTCCGCGGTACTCGTCGGGCCGATCACTAGGGGGCGGGCGTTACGAAATCCTTTACCCGGTCGTGGCAACGATGCCGGACGAGCCGCGAGGAGATGCCGATGATCCTGTCCGACATGCCCTTCCTTCCGTCCGCCGACCCGACCCGCGCCGGCCCCGACGCCGCCTTGCGCGCGCAGGCCGTGGAGCTCGAGGCGTTCCTCTTCGCCGAGCTGCTACGGGTCGCAGGAACCGGAATGCCGTCGCCCGGCGGGGGCGGGGAGACCCAGTTCGACAGCTTCCTGCGCCAGCAGCAGGCCGAGGCGGTGGCCGCGTCCGGGCAGACCGGGCTCGCGGAGGCGATCTATCGTTCGATGGCTCGGACGCTGGCGGCGGACGACGCTACGAGCAGCGCGGCAGCTGCTGCTGGTACATGAGCGCGCGGCCCTCGATCTCGCCAGCGACCCGCATCAGCCAGGGCTTCGCGCGGTAGGATCCCCGCGCATAGCCCGCGCGGCCGTCGTGATAGGCGAGGTACTGGTTGCGCGCGTCCAGGAGCGAGATCCCGAGCCGCCGTTGCGTCTCCGCCATGTACCAGCCCATGAAGTCGGCCGCGTCGCGGATGTCGTCGCGTCGCGTGCGCCGTCCGCCCTCGGACGCCTGATACTCCTTCCATGTGCCGTCGAGCGCCTGCGAATAGCCGAAGGCGCTGCTCTGGCGTCCGATCGGGATCACGCCGAGCGAGAACCGCAGCGGCGTGCGCGCGTCCGAGATGAACTTCGACTCTTGGTAGATCGTCGCCATCTGCACGTGGACCGGCACGCCCCACTTGCGCTCCGCCGCCCGGAAGGCCCGCAGGTAACCGGGGCGCTGCCCGAGGATCGAGCAGGCGTCGTCGAGGTTGCGCGGCGCCGTCCCGTCGCCCCCGCCGCTGCATGCGGTCAGGAGCAGCAGACAGGCGATCTGCATCAATCTGGTCATGGATACTGCCCGGCTTGTTACCGATTTTCCCCGAGCCTAGCCCGGTCGGGGGCCGCTGCCAACGGCCTAGAGCAGGACCGCGAGGATCGCAGGCAGGACCGCCACCGAGAGCGCGGTGGAGGCGACGACGAGCCCCGCCACCGGGGCCGCGTCCGCGCCGTACTTCGCCGCGAGCAGGTAGGAGGTGACCGCGACCGGGGTGGCGAGCTGCACCACCAGCACGCCCAGCGCCGCGCCGTCGAGCGCGAAGGCCCGGCCGATGAGCCAGGCGAGCCCGGCGCAGCCGACCGCCTTGACCGCGGCGAGGCCCGCCAACGGCGCCAGCCCGTCCGCGCGGATGCGCGCCATCGCCACGCCGAGCGTTATGAGCATGAGCGGGATCGCCATCTGGCCAAGAAGCGACGCCACGTCGAACGCCATGTCCGGCACCGGCCAGCCGCGCCACAGGAACAGTCCGCCCGCGAGCGTCGCGCCGACCAGCGGCTCGCGCAGCGCCCGGCCGACCGCGCCGCCGCCCGCGACCACCCAGAGCCCGAACGTAAACTGCAGCATCGCCCCCACGGCGAAGACCACGACCGCGTAGGCGAGGCCCGTCGGTCCGAAGGCGAGGAGCGCGAGCGGCAGGCCGAGGTTGCCCGTGTTCCCGAAGGTGAGCGGCGCCAGATAGGTCCGCATCGACAATCCGATCGCGCGGCAGAGCGCCCAGGCCGCCGCCGCGACCGCGAGGTAGGCCGCGAGCGCCGCCACCGCGATCCGGCCCGCCGCCTGCGCGTCGATCTCAGAGCGGGCAAGCGCCGCGAAGATCAGGCACGGCACCGCGAGCGTCATCGCGAGCCGCGTCACGAACGCCGTGTCGAAATCGAAGCCGAGGCGTACCCACGCGAAGCCGATCGCGGCGAGCGCGAAGACCGGCGCGACGATCTGCAGGACCGACCATGCGAGCGTCACGATGTGTTTCCCCGCCCGCGCTGCCCGGCCGATTGCCAAGGTCTCCGGGCCCGGATTAGGTACGGCCGGGCGGAAGGGCAACGAACATGCGCGAGAGCGAGGCGAAGTACGGTCTGGGCGAGGTGGTCCGCCACAAGCGCCACCCGTTCCGCGGCGTCATCTTCGACGTCGACGCCGAGTTCTCGAACTCCGAGGACTGGTACGACTCGATCCCCAAGGGCCAGCGCCCGCGCCGCGACCAGCCGTTCTACCACCTGCTCGCCGAGAACGACGACAGCTATTACGTCGCCTACGTCTCCGAGCAGAACCTCGTCCGCGACCGGTCCGGCGAGCCGGTGACCCATCCGGACGTCGACGACCTCTTCGGCGCCTTCGACGGGCGGCAGTATCCGCTGCATTTCGACCTGAACTGAGCGACCCGGGCCGCCTCAGACGGCTCGGTTAAGCCGATCTTCACGCGGACGCGCGATGGTCTCCCCGTCGGGGACGAGAGGCGCGCGAGGCATGGACGGATCGATCTCCGATACGCTCTACCTCGAGGAGCGGCGCCGCAGGCTCGCGGCGGAACGGACGCTCGATCATACCCGTCGCGAGCTCGCGCGCGCCCACTCCGCCCTCGTCTCGAACGCAGATCGCCTCTCGCGGAGCTACCTCGCGGAGCGGGCCCAGAAGCTTTCGCTCACCGAGCGGCAGGAGGCGCTCCTCGCGCAGCGCAAGGAGGCCGCGGAGCGGGCCGACCGGGCCCGCCGCCGCCTCTGGCACGCGCTCGAGGCGATGCGCGACGGCTTCGCCCTGTTCGATCCGCGCGGACGGCTCGTCGCGGCGAACCATGTCTACCTCGACCTGTTCGACGCCGGCTCCGGCATCGCCCCCGGCGCGCACGCCACCGAGCTGTTCGAGCTGGCGGCGGAGGAGGGCGCGTTCGACATCGGCGACCGCACGCCCGCCGAATGGGCCGAGGGGCAGGTCGCGCGCTGGGACGCGGAGACGATCGATCCGCTCGTGCTGCACCACTATGACGGCCGGGTGCTGCGCATCCTCGACCGGCGCGCGCCGGACGGCGACGTCGTCTCGCTCGCCATCGACATCACCGAGGACCGCGAGCGCGAGACGTCGCTCGCTGCCGCCCGCGACGCCGCCGAGCAGACCGCGCAGGCCAAGTCCGACTTCCTCGCCCGGATGAGCCACGAGATCCGCACGCCGATGAACGGCGTCCTGGGCATATCGCAGATGCTCGCCGAGAACGCTCGGGACCCCGAGGCGGCGCTCTTCGCCCGCACGATCCGCGACTCGGCGGAGGCGCTGCTCGTGATCGTGAACGACACGCTCGACGTATCGCGACTGGAGGCGGGGCGCGTGGAGCTGCGCTCCGAGCCGTTCGACCTCGAGGCGCTCCTGGGGGACTGCGTGCGCCTCGCCTATGCCGGGCGCGCGCCGGGCGTGGGCACGGGCCTGTGCTACCCGATCGGCGCCCGGACCGCGTTCGTCGGCGATGCGGGGCGGATCCGGCAGGTCGTGATGAACCTGCTGGGAAACGGCTTCAAGTTCACCGAGGCCGGGCATGTCGGCATCCGGGTGGGCATCGAGGACGGGGAGCGGTCCGGCGTCACGATCGTGGTGGAGGATACCGGGCCGGGCATCCCCGCCGACCGTCACGAGGCGGTGTTCGAGGCGTTCGGCCAGGTCGAGGACCCGGCCCGCCCGGCCAGGGAAGGCACCGGCCTCGGGCTGACGATCTCGCGCGGCCTCGTCGAGCGCATGGGCGGCGCCCTGACCCTTGCGAGCGAGGCGGGGCATGGGTCCGCCCTTACGCTGATCCTGCCCTTGCCCGCGCATGGCGAGACCGAGGTGGTTCCAGCCCCGCCCGCACGCGTCGCGATCCCGCCCGGCGGGGGGCTTCGCGGCGACTATCTCGTCGATCGCCTGGCGGCGGCCGGCGTGGAGGTGAGCCGGAACGTCGCCGCCGACACGGTGCTCGTCGTACTGCCCCTGACGCTCGACGGCGCGACGCAGGACGCCATCGTCGCCGCGCTGCCCCCCACCGCCCGGCTCGTCGCGTATGGCCGTCGCGACGAGGCGGGGGCGACCGTGCTGGCGCGCGCTTCGGCGATCCTGCCGGCCCCCGCGACGGGCGCGGACCTGCTGGCGGCGTTGACGGGCGACGGCGAGGGCCCGACCGACGCCGATCCGGCGGCTACGGGGGAACCGACGCGCCCGCGCGTGCTCTTGGCCGATGACAACGCGACAAATCGGCTGCTCCTCGACCGGATGCTGCGGGAGCAGCCGTTCGACGTCGAGCTGGTCGCCGACGGTGCGCAGGCGGTCGAAGCCTACCGCGACCGCCGCCCGGATGCGGTCGTCCTCGACATCTCGATGCCGGTCATGGACGGGTTCGACGCCGCGGGAGCGATCGCCGCGCTCGAGCGGGAGCGCGGCGGGTCGCCCGCGCCCCTCCTCGCGCTCACCGCCCATGTCGGCGAGGAGATGGCCGCCAGGCTGCGCGACGCGGGCTTCGTCGCGCATCTCACCAAGCCGCTGAAGAAGGACCTCCTGCTCGAAGCGCTCGGCGACGCGATGGCGGTGGATCAGGCCAGCCGCACCTGAACGTGCCCGGTCTCGATCCCGCGCGCGTTCCGCACAGGCCCGTGCATCAGTCGGCGCGCCACCGGCGTCTCGGCATCCAGCAGGCCGAGCCGGACGAGCAGCGCGGCGATCACCGCCTCGGCCGCGCGCGTGCCGCCGTCGACGATCTTGATCGCGACGCCGCGGTCGATCCCGGGGGCGATGGCGACGTACACCGCTTCCGCCCCGGTCTTGACCGCCACGCGCCCGCCCATCGCGCGCATCAGATCGGTGCAGGCCCGCCCTTCGCCCGCCACCAGTTCGGGCGCGGCGCCCATCGAGCGGACGAGGCGCGCCATCGCGCCGGGTCGCGCGCCGCCGCCCTCGCGGGCCCGCGCGAACCGACCCATCGCGCCGCCCAGCGCGTCGAGGCGGGTGGCAAAGTTCGGCGCCGAGCATCCGTCGATCCCGTGGCCCGGGCTCGCCATCCCGGTGACCTCCTCGAAGGCCGCGCGGATCGCGACCTGCACCGGATGGTCCGGCTCGACGTAGTCCGGTCCGCCGCGCAGGTGACGCGACAGCGCGAGAAAGCCCGCGTGCTTTCCCGAGCAGTTGTTGTGGAGCTGGCACGGCTTTTCGCCCGCGCGGATCAGGTCGGCCGCCGCCGCCTTGGAGTAGGGCCAGTGCGCGCCGCAGCGCAGGTCCGCCTCGCCCATCCCCATCGAGCCGAGCCAATCGGCCACCATCGTCGCGTGCAACGCCTCGCCCTGATGCGACGCG
The DNA here is from genome assembly GCA_963729425.1 of uncultured Alphaproteobacteria bacterium. Classification (GTDB taxonomy): domain Bacteria; phylum Pseudomonadota; class Alphaproteobacteria; order Rhodobacterales; family Rhodobacteraceae; genus Jannaschia. Next base: position 7,963 of record CAVSOF010000006.1, read on the forward strand.
CAGGCCAGCGCCGCCTGCCGGTCCGACAGGTCCCGCGCCGCGCCCGATTCGAAAAGCGGCAGCGCCTGGATCATCTTGCAGGCCGAGCGCGGGTAGATCACCGCCTCCGGCGCGCCCCAGGCCTCCACCACGGCGCCCGCGCCGTCGCAGATCACCGCGTGCCCGCGATGCACCGATTCGACGCGCCCGCCGCGCACCATCTCGACCATCGGCACCGCGCCGCGGTCGACCGCCCCGTCCGAATCCGTCATCGCGAGAGCCCTCCCCGGGCGCGAAAAACCGCCGCACGGCCTTTCCGTCCGGGATGGCCTCGGGCTAGCATCCGTGGTCATCAGGCGAAACCGCGCCGCACCGCGCGTCCGCGACGGAGGCAGACATGAACCACACCACCCTCGCCGCCGCGATGCTCGCGGCCGCGCTCGCCGCCGCGCCGGTCGTGGCGCAGGACAGCTCCAACCGCGTCAACACCGAGACCGACTGGTCCGTCTTCGTCGAGGATAACCCGACGCAGTGCTGGATCGTCTCCGCGCCCAAGTCGATCCGCAACACCCGCGACGGCCGCGAGGTCGCGGCGCGGCGCGGCGACATCCGTCTCTTCGTCAGCTACTGGCCGGGCGAGGGCAAGGCGGCGGAGGTCTCCGCGACCGGCGGCTACCCCTATGCCGAGGGCTCGACCGTCACGATCGAGGTCGGGTCGGAGGCGTTCGAGATGTTCACCGACGGCGAGCTCGCCTGGGCCGCCTCGCCCACCGACGACGAGCGCATCGTCTCGGCGATGAAGCGCGGGGCCGAGGCCACCGTCTCCGGCCAATCGGGCCGCGGCACCCGGACCGCGGACACGTTCAGCCTGCTGGGCTTTACCGCCGCGGTGGCCGACGCGGAGCAGCGCTGCAACTGAGCGCGCTCCGGTTTGCGCGACGGGCGGCCTGCGCCTATATCGCGGGCTCGCCACCCCGGAGCCCGCCATGACCGCCCCGCTCGAGCAGGACGTCCGCATCATCCCGCGCCGCCTCCCCGAAGGCGGCCGCACGAACCTCGTCGGCCTGACCCGCGACGCGCTGCGCGACGCTCTGACCGAGGCCGGCACCCCCCCGCGCCAGGCCCGGATGCGCACCGAGCAGCTCTGGCAGTGGCTCTATCACTGGGGCGTGCGCGACTTCGCGGCGATGACCAACCTCGCCAAGCCGTTCCGCGCGCTCCTCGCCGAGCGGTTCGAGATCGCGCTGCCGGAGGTGGTCACCCGCCAGGTCTCGGGCGACGGCACGCGCAAGTACCTGATCCGCATCGCCGGCGGCCACGAGGTCGAGACGGTCTATATCCCCGAGGAGGGCCGCGGGACTCTGTGCGTCTCGAGCCAGGTCGGCTGCACGCTCACCTGCTCGTTCTGCCATACCGGCACGCAGAAGCTGGTGCGCAACCTGACCGCCGGGGAGATCGTGGGCCAGGTCATGCTCGCGCGCGACGACCTCGGCGAATGGCCCCGGCCGGGCGCGCCCAACGATCCCGAGGGGCGGCTCCTGTCGAACGTCGTGCTGATGGGGATGGGCGAGCCGCTCTACAACTTCGACAACGTCCGCGACGCCATGCGCATCGTGATGGACGGGCACGGCATCGCGCTCGGGCGCCGCCGCATCACGCTCTCGACCTCCGGCGTCGTCCCCGAGATCGCGCGCACGGCGGAGGAGATCGGCTGCCTCCTCGCCGTCAGCTTCCACGCCACCACCGACGCCGTGCGCGACGTGCTGGTGCCGATCAACAAGCGCTGGAACATCGCGGCGCTTCTGGACGCGCTGCGCGACTATCCCCGCGTCTCGAACTCCGAACGCATCACCTTCGAATACGTCATGCTCGACGGCGTGAACGACGGCGACGACGACGCGCACCGGCTGGTGGGGCTGCTCGAGGGCATCCCGGCCAAGGTGAACCTGATCCCCTTCAACGAATGGCCCGGCGCGCCCTATCGCCGATCGTCCAACAACCGCATCCGCGCCTTCGCGACGATCCTGATGGAGGCGGGCTACGCCTCCCCGATCCGCACCCCGCGCGGCGAGGACATCATGGCCGCCTGCGGGCAGCTCAAGTCCGCGACCGAGCGGGGCCGCCGGAACCGCGCGCAGGTTGCCGCCGCCGCCGGGCTCTAGCGGGTCCGGCGTGGCCGCGGCAGCAGGACGGAGAGGACGAAGCGGATCGGGTCGATCTCGGTCATGGCGGGCGCCTCCGGGCTGATTCGCCGCTCCTATGCGCCCCCCGCGTGACACGCCGCCGACGATCGCGCGACGGTCGCGTGAACGTCACGTGCCCGCGAAGGCCTCGCGGGCCAGCCCCTGCAGGTGCAGGAGCGCCGTCAGGTCGCCGTGATCGATGCGCAGAGCCGCCTGCGCGCGGACCGAGGGCTTCGCGTGCATCGCCACGCCCATCCCCGCCGCGCCGATCATCCCGAGGTCGTTCGCCCCGTCGCCCACCGCGAGCACGTCCTCGGCCGCGATTCCCCGCGCCGCGCAGATCGCCTCGAGCGCCTCGACCTTCGCCGCGCGCCCGAGGATCGGTTCGGCCACGCGCCCCGTCAGCCGTCCGTGCGCGACCTCGAGCACGTTGGCGCGGTGCTCGTCGAAGCCGAGCCGCACCGCGACCGCCCCGGTGAACGCGGTGAACCCGCCCGAGACGAGCGCCGCCCGTGCGCCGCCCGCGCGCATCGTCGCAACCAGCACCGCCCCGCCCGGCGCCACGCTGATCCGCTCCGCCAGCACCCGGTCGATCGTCGCGACGTCGAGGCCTTCGAGCAGCGCCACGCGCTCGCGCAACGCGCCCTCGAACCCGACCCTGCCGTCCATCGCGCGCGCGGTGATCGCCGCGACGAGGACGCCCACGCCCGCTTCGGCGGCGAGCTCGTCGATGCATTCCTGCTCGATCATCGTCGAATCCATGTCCGCGAGCAGCAGCCGCTTCTCGCGGCCCGCCGCCGGCAGCACGTTCACGTCCACCCCCCGCGCGCCCGAGGTCGTCGCGCACCGCCTCGAGGTTGCCCGGCACCGCCTCGATCCCGAACTCGGCGGCGACCCCGGGCCAAAGCCAACGCCCGCCATCCCCGCCCCAGGCTCCGCGCAGCGCCTCGAGCGTCGCGGGGTCGACGGCGGGCGCGGTCGGCGCGGATGTCAGGACGCAGACGTGCATGGCGAGATCCCCGATTGGCGGTCCGCCCCTAGCGCCATCGCCGGGCTTGCGCGACCCCCGCGGCGCGACTACCGACGGCGTCGGGACACCCTTCCCCAACGAAGGGCGCTTATCTGGAAGGATAGCATGGACGACCTCAGCCGAGCGGGCGCGCGCCCCGCCACGAAACCCGTGAACCCGCGCTTCTCCTCCGGTCCCTGCGCCAAGCATCCCGGCTGGAGCCTCGACGCCCTCGCCGGCGCGCCGCTCGGCCGCTCGCACCGCGCCGCGCCCGGCAAGGCGAAGCTCGCGGAGGCGATCGAGCGCACCCGCGCGCTTTTGGGGATCCCCGCCGACTACCGCGTCGGCATCGTGCCCGCCTCCGACACCGGCGCCTACGAGATGGCGATGTGGACGCTGCTCGGCGCGCGCCCCGTGACCATGCTCGCCTGGGAGAGTTTCGGCGCGGGCTGGGTCACGGACGCGGTCAAGCAACTGAAGCTCGACGCCGAGGTGCGGACCGCCGAGTACGGCCACTTGCCGTCGCTCGACGTCGACCCGTCGCGCGACCTGGGCTTCACCTGGAACGGCACCACGTCGGGCGTGCGCGTGCCGCATGCCGACTGGATCGCCGACGACCGCGGGGGTCTCACGCTCTGCGACGCGACCTCCGCGGCCTTCGCGATGGCGCTGCCCTGGGCCAAGCTCGATGCGACGACCTTCTCCTGGCAGAAGGTGCTGGGCGGGGAGGCCGCGCACGGGATGCTCGTCCTGTCCCCCCGCGCGGTGGAGCGGCTCGAGAGCCACGTCCCGGACTGGCCGTTGCCGAAGGTGTTCCGGCTCACCAAGGGCGGGAAGCTCATCGAGGGCATCTTCGCCGGCGAGACGATCAACACGCCGTCGATGCTCTGCGTCGAGGACTACTTGTCGGCGCTCGGCTGGGGCGAGGACCTCGGGCTCGCGGGCCTCGTCGCGCGCGCCGACGCCTCCGCGCGGCACGTCTGGGACTTCTGCGAGGGGCGCGACTGGATCGCCAACCTCGCCGCCGACCCCGCCACCCGCTCCACCACCTCGGTCTGCCTGCGCTTCGCGGACGCGCCCGACGGCCTCGCCAAGCGCGTCGCCGGGCGGCTCGAGGCGGAGGGCGTCGCGCTCGATGTCGCCGCCTACCGCGATGCGCCCGAGGGGCTGCGGATCTGGTGCGGCTCGACCGTCGAGCCCGACGACGTGGCCGCGCTCATGCCCTGGATCGAATGGGCCTACCGGGCGGAATCCGGCGGCTGAGTTTCGTACATTTCGTGAATTTCGCCGATCCGACTTACCCCGATATGTGAAGAAGGAGCCGTCATGGCCCCCCGCGTCCTCATTTCCGACAGCCTGTCGGACGCCGCCGTCCAGATCTTCCGCGACCGCGGCATCGACGTCACCTTCGAGCCCGCCCTGGGCAAGGACAAGGAGAAGCTCGCCTCCGTCATCGCCGACTACGACGGCCTCGCCATCCGCTCGGCTACGAAGGTCACCGAGAAGCTCCTCGAGAAGGCGAGCAATCTCAAGGTGATCGGCCGCGCTGGCATCGGTGTCGACAACGTCGACCGCGACGCCGCCTCGCGCCGCGGCGTGATCGTGATGAACACGCCGTTCGGCAACATGATCACCACCGCCGAGCACGCCATCGCGATGATGTTCGCCGTCGCCCGCCAGATCCCCGAGGCGAATGCGTCGACGCATCAAGGTCTTTGGGAGAAGTCCCGGTTCATGGGCGTCGAGCTTTCCGGCAAGACCCTTGGCGTGATCGGCGCGGGCAACATCGGCTCCATCGTCTGCGACCGGGCGCGGGGCCTGCACATGAAGGTGATCGCCTACGACCCATTCCTGTCCGAGGAACGCGCGACCAAGCTGCGCGTCGAGAAGGTGGAGCTCGACGCCCTCCTCGCGCGCAGCGACGTGATCACGCTGCACGTCCCCCTGACCGAGCAGACCGCGAACATCCTCTCCGCCGATGCCATCGCGCGCACCAAGCCCGGCGTGCGCATCGTGAACTGCGCCCGCGGCGGGCTCGTCGACGAGGCCGCGCTGGCCGACGCGCTGCGATCCGGTCACGTCGCGGGCGCCGCCTTCGACGTTTTCGCCGAGGAGCCCGCGACCGCCTCGCCGCTCTTCGGGCTCCCCAACGTCGTCGTCACCCCGCATCTGGGCGCCGCCACGACCGAGGCGCAGGAGAACGTCGCCCTGCAGGTGGCCGAGCAGATGTCGGACTACCTCCTGACGGGCGCCGTGACGAACGCGCTCAACATGCCGTCCGTGACCGCCGAAGAGGCGAAGGTGATGGGTCCGTGGCTCAAGGTCTCCGAGCATCTGGGCGCCTTCGTCGGGCAGATGACCGACGAGCCCATCGAGGCGATCGAGATCGTCTACAACGGCTCGGTCGCCGCGATGAACCTCGAGGCGCTGAACTGCGCGGCCATCGCGGGCGTGATGGCCGCGACGAACCCGGACGTGAACATGGTCTCCGCGCCGCTCATGGCGCGCGAGCGCGGCGTCGAGATCTCCACCACCCGGCAGGACAAGACCGGCGCCTTCGACGGCTACGTCAAGCTGATGGTCCGGACCGCGACGCGCGAGCGCTCCGTCGCCGGGACCGCGTTCAGCGACGGAAAGCCGCGCTTCATCCAGATCAAGGGCATCAACATCGACGCGGAGGTCGGCGCCCACATGCTCTACACCACCAACGAGGACGTACCGGGGATCATCGGCACGCTCGGGCACACGATGGGCGAGAACGGCGTGAACATCGCGAACTTCACCCTCGGCCGATCGGATCGCGGGCGCGATGCCATCGCTCTGCTGTATCTCGACGATCAGCCGCCCGCCCCGGTGCTCGACAAGCTTCGTGCGACGGGAATGTTCCAATCCGTCGCGCCGCTGCGGTTCAACGTGACGTGATCTACGCGATCGGCGACGTCCACGGGCAGGCGGTCGAGCTGGACCGCGTCCTCGCGCTGATCGAGGCCGATGGCGGCCCGGACGCCGACGTCGTGTTCCTCGGGGACTACACCGATCGCGGACCCGACAGCCGCGGCGTGCTCGATCGGCTCGTCGCGGGCGGGCGCGAGGGCCGCCGATGGACCATGATCCGGGGCAACCACGACAGGATGTTCCTGCGGTTCCTCGAGCATGGCACGACCGGGGACGCGGCGATCGACTCGGGCGCCACCTGGCTGCACCCCGCCCTCGGCGGCCCGGCGACGCTCGCCTCCTACGGCGTGGCGGTGCCCGACGGAAGCGCGCACGATCCGGCCGCGCTCGCTCGGGTGCGGGCCGACGCGCGCGACGCCGTCCCGCAGCCGCACCGCACCTTCCTCGCCGGGCTGCCGCTGACCCGTCTCACGGACGACCAGCTCTTCGTCCATGCCGGCATCCGCCCCGGCATTCCGCTCGAAGCGCAGGACGAGGAGGATCTGCTGTGGATCCGGACGCCGTTCCTCGAGGATCGCCGCGACCACGGGCGCCTCGTCGTCCACGGGCACACGCGCGCGCCGTCGCCCGAGCATCACGGCAACCGCCTCTCGCTCGATGTCGGGGCGGGCTACGGCAACCCGCTCGTGGCGGTCGCGATCGAGGGGCGCGACGCCTGGGTGCTCACGCCCCGCGCGCGCGTGCCGATCCCGCCGCGGCATGGGTCCGACGGTTGACCCTCCCGGCAGATCGGCATGGCATGGGCGGACCATGCTGGAGGGCATCGTGCGCGACATCGTCATCCTGAGCGGCGTGCGGACCGCCATCGGCACCTTCGGCGGCAGCCTCGCGGGAACGCCGCCCGCCGAGCTCGCGGCGATCGTCGCCCGCGAGGCGATCGCGCGGGCCGGGGTCGAATCGGCGCGCATCGGGACCACGTTCTTCGGTCACGTGATCCCTACCGAGCCGCGCGACCTCTACCTCGCGCGCGTCGCGGCGATCGACGCGGGCGTGCCCGAAACCGCGCCCGCGATGAACGTAAACCGGCTATGCGGGTCGGGGGTGCAGGCCGTCATCTCCGGCGCGCAAGCCCTGACGCTCGGCGACGCCGGGATCGCGCTGGTGGGCGGCGCGGAATGCATGTCCCGCTCCCCGTTCCTGCTTCCCGGTGCCCGATGGGGCGCGCGGATGGGCGACGCGGCGGCGCTCGATCTGATGCTCGGCGCGCTGACCTGCCCGTTCGGCAGCGGGCATATGGGCGTGACGGCCGAGAACGTCGCTTCCGAGGAGGGGGTCTCGCGCGCGGATCAGGACGCGTTCGCCCTCGCCTCGCAGACCCGCGCCGCGGCGGCCATCGCGGACGGGCGCTTCGTCTCGCAGATCGTCCCGGTCGAGGTGCGCCGAGGCCGGGAGACGGTCGCCTTCGAGGTCGACGAGCATCCGCGGCCCACCGACGCCTCGACGCTCGCGGGCCTGCGCCCGGCGTTCCGCCGCGACGGCACGGTGACGGCGGGCAACGCGTCGGGGATCAACGACGGCGCGGCGGCGCTCGTCCTGGCGACGTCCGACGCGGCGGCGCGGGAGGGGCTGTCGCCCCGCGCCCGCATCCTCGGCTACGCCCATGCGGGGGTCAGGCCCGAGGTGATGGGGCTCGGCCCGGTTCCGGCGGTCCGCGCGCTGATGGAACGGACCGGCCTCGGGGTGGACGACTTCGACGTGATCGAATCGAACGAAGCATTCGCCGCGCAGGCGCTCGCCGCATCGCGGGCGCTCGGCTTTGATTCCGACCGCATGAATCCGAACGGCGGCGCCATCGCGCTCGGCCACCCGGTCGGCGCGACGGGCGCGATCCTGGTGGTCAAGGCGATGCACGAGCTCGGCCGGATCCGAGGTCGTCGCGCCCTGGTGACGATGTGCATCGGCGGCGGACAGGGCATCGCGCTCGCCATCGAGCGGATTCAGTAGCCGATCGAGCAGCCGTCCTTGCGGGGATCGCTCGCCCCCTCGAGATAACCGGCCGGGTCGATCCGGATGGCCTGCGCTCCCCCGATCGGCAGCTCGGGCGTCCGGACGACGTGCCCCATCCCTTCGAGCTCCGCCCGGACCGCATCGGAATAGCCGCGCTCCAGCAGCAGCGTGTCCCGGTCGAGGAAGCTTCGGGGCGCGTCGATCGCCGCCTGGAGGTCCATCCCGTGGTCGAGGAGGTTCGACATCAGCCGTATGTGGCCCGCGGGCTGGTAGCCGCCGCCCATCACGCCGAACGGCATCGTCACCGTTCCGTCGACGCGAAGCATCGCTGGGATGATCGTGTGCAGGGGGCGCTTGCCGGGCCCGTATTCGTTCGGGTGCCCGCGATCGAGCGTGAAGCCCGCCCCGCGGTTTTGCAGCAGGATGCCGAACCGGTCGGACGCGATGCCCGACCCGAAGGCATGGTAGATCGAGTAGATCAACGAGACCGCCATCCGGTCGCGGTCGACGACGGTGATCGTGACGGTGTCGCGGTGCTCCGCCTCCCGCGGCGGCGCGTTCGGCGCGGATGCCCGGCGCAGGTCGATCCGCGCCGCCAGCACCTCGGCGGTCGCGGGGTCGAGCATGTGCGCCAGTCGCGTGGCATGGTCGGGATCGGCGAGGATCCGGTCCCGCGCGTCGTAGGCGAGGCGCGCCGCCTCCGCCTCCAGGTGGGCGCGGGGCGCGCCGTACGGATCGAGCGAAGCCACCTCGAAGCGCCCGAGGATCGCCGCGAGCAGGATCGCGGTCGCTCCCTGTCCGTTCGGCGGGTGCTCGAGGAGGTCGGTGCCGCGATAGCCGCCGGCGATCGGGGGGCCCCACTCGCAAGCCGTCGCGGTGAAATCCGCCTCGGCGTGGCCGCCGCCTTCGCGGTGGAGGGCGTCGATCATGTCCCGCGCCACCTCCCCCTCGTAGAACGCGGCGCGGCCGTCGCGCGCGATCCGCCGCAGGACCTCCGCCTGCCCGGGCAGCGCGAAGCGGTCGCCGACGTTGGGCGACCGCGCGCCTAGAAGATAGGTCTCCCTCGCCGCGCCGCGCAGTGTGTCGGCTGCCCGCGGCCAATCGAAGGCGACGCGCGGCGCGACCGGCACGCCCGCGTCGAAATGGCCGATGATCGGACCGAGCGTGTCCGCGAGCCCGAGCCGGCCATGCGCATGCGACAGGGCGCAGAACGCATCGACGGCGCCGGGGATCGTGACCGCCTCCGCCGTGCCAAGCGGGACCGCGTCCAGGCCGCGGGCGCGCAGGACCTCCGGGTCGGCGGAGGCGGGCGAACGACCGGAGCCGTTCAGCGCGATCACCTCCTGCGTTCCGGAGCGCTTGACGAGCGCGAAGCAGTCTCCGCCGAGGCCCGTCATCTGCGGCTCGCAGAGCCCCAGCAGGATCGCGCCGGCGATCGCCGCGTCGACCGCGTTGCCGCCGCGCCGCAGCGTGTCGAGCGCGGCGGCCGCGGCGAGGGGATGGGACGTCGCGCACATCCCGTCGGCGGCGAGGACCTGGGAGCGGCCCGCCATTTGAAAGTCACGCAAGGCTGCATCCCGTTTCGACCGTTCGGATCGAACCTTAGCAGGCTCGCTGCGACGCAGCCATGCTCGTTACCCGGGCGTGGGTCCTAAGCCCTAGAATGGCTCCGTCTTCCGAAGCCTCCCCGGATCGGCCCGACCGAGAATAATGCGCGCACGGACTTGGCGATCTCACGAGAATGTCCGTAAACTACCAGATCTCGGATCACGCTTACGGAACGATCGATGCGACGTTGTCCCTCTACGGATTTGCGATCGGATCGTTCCTTCCGCCGCGGCGTCCTGCGGGTTTGGCGGTCGCGGTACCGTAATCCACACCGCAGGCGTTCAAGGCTTCCTGTCGATCCCGGCAGCGCATGGGCCGAGTCGACGATCCAGTTCAGACGCTGCCCGCAATCGGTCGGACATGGGCCGTATCCCGGACGTCGCGAGGAGAACGCTCCCCGGTCCCGTGGTCGGCCGCACGAACCGTTTGCCTCCTCCGCGCAACGGGCAACGCCAGTTCAGCCGGATCAACGTCCGTGAGGCTGGATGGTATCCTCTCCGGTCGCTGACTAGATCAGGTCGCTTTGTCGGGGGTCCAGTTTTCGAAGGGATCATCGGAACGCATTGATCAGTTCGACGCCGACGATTGTCGTTCCGGTCCTTGGCCCTCCTGACCGGACAGGGCTGCGACCTCGCCTCGAGGGGTCGTGATCGGGCGGTCGGCGAAGCTGCTGGAGGCCCGGCGACCGCCTTGCGCTCTCAGCCCGGGAAATGGAAGCTCAGGCGGTTCACGCCGCCCTCGCGCTCGTAGACCATGTCCTGCGCGAGCGCGTGGACGATGAACCAGCCGAAGCCGCCTTCGGGAAGCGCCGCGATGTCCTCCGGGTCGTCGGGCATGGCCGGCAGTTCGGCCGAGGACAGGAGCGAGGGCGGCAGGGGGCGGCCCTTGTCGGTGGTCTCGACGATGATGCGGCCAGGTTCGCGCGCCACGTCGAGGAGGATCTCCGCATCGGCCAGTCCGCAGACCGAGTGCTCGACGATGTTGTTGAGGATCTCGCCCATGGCGAGGAGCACGTCGCCACGGGGCCCGTCGTCCATCCCCGCCGCCGCGAGGCCCGCGTCCAGGCGCTTCAGAACGACGCTCACTGCGGCATCCGTCGCCGGGAACCAGCCACGCATGATGGTGTCCGCGGCGCCATCGTCGGAACGGACAGCGCTCATGCGGCGTCCCTGCCGCCCCTCTCGGCAAGTGGGACGGATTCGTGGAGGACGAAGACCTTGTCCATGCGGGTCAGGGCGAGCACCTTGCAAACGACCGGCCCGCAATTCGCGAGTTCGAGCCGCCGGCCGCCGAGCATCTTCATGATCGCGACGAGCGCGCCGAGGCCGCTGCTGTCGAGAAACTCGATCGTCGAGAGGTCGAGCATCACCCGTCCGGCCGATCCCTGCAGCAGCACCCGCATCCGTTCCTTGAATGCGACCGATCCCGACGAGTCGATCCGGGTATCCCGCACGGTCAGGACGAGGACGTCGCCGCGCTGCTCGCTGTCGATGATCATCGCCGTCTCCCTCGCCGTCCGCGCCGCTGGCCTAGCCGCTCGCCCACGGGCAAGCTACGCGCCATGTCTTACCAGACGGTGAAAGGGGCAGACATGGCCAAGGTGGTGATCGTGGGTGCGCGGCGCAGCGCCATGGGGGCGTTTCAGGGGGCGTTCGCGAGCCTGCCGGCACCGGCGCTCGGGGGCGCAGCCATCGCGGCCGCGGCGGCCGACGCCGGGATCGATCCCGGCGCCCTCGACGAGGTGCTGATGGGCTGCGTCCTGCCGGCCGGGCAGGGGCAGGCCCCCGCGCGACAGGCGGCGTTCCACGCAGGGCTTCCGGAGAGCGTGCCGGCCACGACCGTCAACAAGATGTGCGGGTCTGGGATGAAGGCGGCGATGCTCGCGCACGACCGAATCGCGCTCGGACACGCCTCCGCGATCGTCGCGGGCGGCATGGAGTCGATGACGAACGCGCCCTATCTGTTGCCGGGGATGCGCGGCGGCGCGCGGCTCGGGCACGCCGCGGCGGTCGACCACCTGTTCCTCGACGGGCTCGAGGACGCCTACGACAGGGGTCGCCTGATGGGCACGTTCGCGGAGGACTGCGCGGAGGCCTACGGCTTCAGCCGCGAGGCGCAGGACGAATACGCGCTGCGGTCGCTGTCGCGCGCCCGCTCGGCGATCGAGACGGGCGCGTTCGACGCGGAGATCGCGGCGGTCGTCGCGCGGGGGCGGGGCGGCGAGGTGCGGGTCGCGACCGACGAGCAGCCGGGCACGGCGCGCCCCGACAAGATCCCGACGCTCCGGCCCGCCTTCCGCGAGAACGGGACGGTTACGGCGGCGAATGCGTCCTCGATCTCCGACGGGGCGGCGGCGCTCGTGCTGGCGGCGCGGGATGAGGACTTGCCCGCGCGGGCCCGCATCGTCGGCCATTCGAGTCACGCGCAGGCGCCCGGGCTCTTCACGACCGCGCCCGTCCCCGCGGCGCGCAAGCTTCTCGAACGGATCGGCTGGGACGTCGGCGAGGTGGATCTGTGGGAGGTCAACGAGGCCTTCGCCGTCGTGCCGATGGCCTTCATGCGCGAGATGCGGCTCGACCCGGAGGTGGTGAACGTCGCGGGCGGCGCCTGCGCGCTCGGGCATCCGATCGGCGCCTCGGGAGCGCGGGTCCTCGTCACGCTGCTCCACGCGCTCGAAGCGCGTGGGCTCAGGCGCGGCGTGGCGGCGATCTGCATCGGCGGGGGCGAGGCGACCGCGATGGCGATCGAGCGCGACTGATGCCGTCCGCTGACTACGCCGACCTGCGCGCGCGCATCGCGAGCCTCGCGGAGGGCGAGGACGATGTCGTGTCGTTGATGGCCACGGTCGCCTGCGAGCTCCATTGGTCGGACGACCGTTTCGACTGGACCGGGTTCTACCGCGTCGTCGGACCGCGGATGCTCAAGATCGGACCGTACCAGGGCGGGCATGGTTGCCTCGCGATCCCATTCGGTCGCGGCGTCTGCGGGACCTGCGCGGAGAGCGGCGAGGCGCAGGTGGTGGACGACGTCGACGCCTATCCCGGGCACATCGCCTGCGCGGCGACGACGCGCTCGGAGATCGTGCTGCCCGTGCGCGACGGGGGCGGGCGGCTGATCGGCGTGCTCGACATCGACAGCGACCGCCCGGCCGCGTTCGACGAGGCGGACGCGCGAGGCCTTGGGGCGATCCTGCGCGACGCGTTCGAGCGGCTCGATCCTGCCCGCCCGGGCGCCCTTCAAACCCCACCGGGGATCGGCTAGCCCGGCCCGGCATCGACGACGGGGCCCGACCGACATGAAGTTCACGCTTTCCTGGCTCCGCCGCCACCTCGACACCGACGCGTCGGTGGAGACGATCGCCGAGGCGCTCACCGATCTCGGGCTCGAGGTCGAGGGGGTCGAGGACCGCACGGAGGCGCTCCGGCCCTTCGTGATCGGCCGCGTCCTGGGCGCCGAGCAGCACCCCGACGCCGACCGGCTGCGCGTCTGCCGGGTCGAGACCGACGAGGGCGAGAAGCAGATCGTCTGCGGCGCGCCGAACGCGCGCGAGGGGATCGTCGTGGTGGTCGCCAAGCCCGGGACCTACGTGCCCGGCATCGACACCACGATCGGGCTCGGCACGATCCGCGGCGTCGAGAGCGCGGGCATGATGGCGTCCGAGCGCGAGCTCGGCCTCGGCGACGCGCATGACGGGATCATCGAGCTCCCCTCGGGCGAGGTCGGGCAGTCCTTCGTGGACTGGCTCGCCGCGAACGATCCGGCCAAGGTCGACCCGGTGATCGAGATCGCGGTGACGCCGAACCGGCCCGACGCGCTCGGCGTGCGCGGCATCGCGCGCGACCTCGCCGCCCGCGGGCTCGGCACGCTGCGCCCGCTCGAGCCGGTGGCGGTGGAGGGTGCCTTCGACTGCCCGGTCGACGTCCGCATCGAGCCCGACGCGGCGGACGGGTGCCCGGTCTTCTGCCTCCGCCTGATCCGGGGCGTGCGCAACGGGCCCTCGCCCGCGTGGCTGCAGGACGCGCTGCGGGCCATCGGACTGCGGCCGATCTCGTTCCTCGTGGACGTCACGAACTGGTTCACGCACGACCTGAACCGCCCGCTCCACGTCTTCGACGCGGATACGGTGCAGGGCGGCCTGCGGGTGCGCCGCGCGGCCGGCGGCGAGAAGATCCAGGGGCTCGACGACAGGACCCACACGCTGCCCGAAGGCGCGCTCGTCATCGCCGACGCGGGCGGGATCGAGAGCATCGCGGGGATCATGGGCGGCGCGGCGACGGGCGTATCGGAGGCCACGGTGAACGTGCTGGTGGAGAGCGCGTACTGGGATCCGGTGACGATCGCCGGGGCGGGGCGCGCGCTCAAGCTGCACACCGACGCGCGCTACCGCTTCGAGCGCGGCGTCGATCCGGCCTTCGCGCCCGAGGGGCTGGATCGGGCGACGGCGATGATCCTCGCGGTCGCGGGCGGCGAGGCGTCGCGGATGGCGGTCGCGGGCGCGGTTCCCGAAACGGCCCGTTCCTATGCGTTCGACCCCGCGCGGGTGGAGGCCCTCGTGGGCATGACGATCCCCGAGGACGAGCAGCGCGCCACGCTCGAGGCGCTCGGCTTCCGCATGGAGGGGGCGCGCGCGCGGGTCCCGTCCTGGCGGCCCGACGTGACCGGCCCGGTCGACCTCGTGGAGGAGGTCGCGCGCGTGGCCTCGCTCACCAAGCTCGAGGGGCGGGCGATGGTGCGCCCGGCGGGCGTGCTGCGCCCCGTGCTGACCGCCGCGCAGCGCCGCGAGCGGACGGCGCGGCGGGCGATGGCGGCGCAGGGCTACGACGAATGCGTGACCTACTCGTTCGTGGACCGCGAGGCGGCGTCGCTCTTCGGCGGCGGCACCGACGGGACGCGGGTGGAGAACCCGATCTCGAGCGAGATGAGCCATCTTCGCCCCTCGCTCCTGCCCCAACTCCTGCGCGCCGCCGCCCGCAACCAGGCGCGGGGAATGGGCGACCTCGCGCTGTTCGAGCTCGGCGCGGCCTTCTCGGGGGGCGAGCCGGGCGAACAGCGCGTCGAGGTCGCGGGCCTCCTGACCGGGTCGACCGCGCCCCGCTCTGTCCACGGCGACCGCCGCGAGGTCGACGCGTTCGACGTCCGCGCCGACGCGGAGGCCGTGCTCGCGGCGATCGGCGCGCCGGCCGCGGCGCAGGTCATGCGCGGCGCCTCCGACTGGTTCCATCCGGGCCGGTCCGGCACGATCCGCCTCGGGCCGAAGACGGTGCTCGCGGAGTTCGGCGCGCTCCACCCGAAGGTGCTCCGCGCGCTCGACGTGAAGGGCCCCGCGGTGGCCTTCGCCCTCTGGCCGGACGCGGTGCCGATGCCGCGCGCATCGGGCCCCGCGCGAAGCGGGCTCGTCCTGTCGGATCTCCAGGCGGTCGAGCGCGACTTCGCCTTCGTGGTCGATGTCGAGGTCGAAGCGCAATCGCTGGTGCAGGCGGCGCGCGGCGCGGACAAGGCGCTGATCGCCGACGTGCGCGTGTTCGACGCCTTCGCGGGCGGATCGCTGGGGGACGGGCGCAAGTCGCTCGCGCTCACGGTCCGCATGCAGCCGACGGACGCGACGCTGACCGAGGAGCGGATCGCCGCGGTCTGCGCCAGGGTGGTGGAGAAGGTGTCGAAGGCGACGGGCGGCGTGCTGCGCGACTGACCTGCGCTCAGATGATCTCGTCCTCGTCGAACAGCGGATCGTCGGTCAGCTGCGCGTTGAGATCGTCCACCGCGGCCTCCGTCCGGGCGACCGAGTCGACGCGCGCGAGATGGAACACGGCGTCGCCCTCGTTGACGACCGGCATCACCGCGCGGCCGACGATGATCCCGTCGAACGGCGCCTCGATCTCGCGCTCCTCCCGTCCGAAAGGGTCCGCGACGGCGGCCATGACGTCGCCCTTGGACACGACGTCGCCGTCGGCCCGGTAGGTCCGCAGCAATCCGCCCGCGGGCGCGCGCAGCCACTTAGACGAGCGGCAGACCTGCGAGGCGGCCTTGGCGGCCATGATCCCGCGCCCGCCGATCATGCCCTTGAACCGCAACACCCGGAGGATCCCGGCCACGCCCGCGCGCACCGACATCTCGTCGAAGCGCAGCCCCTCGCCCGCCTCGTAGAGCAGGACGTCGCGCCCGAGCGCCTTGGCCGCGCCGCGCAGCGACCCTTCGCGCAGCGGCGATTGCAGCACCACCGGCGCGCCGAAGACCTGCGCCAGCTCTGCCGTGACCGGATCGTCGGGGGCGATGCGGACCTGCGGGAGATTGGTGCGATGGATCGCCGCCGAGTGGAGGTCGATGCCGAGATCGGAGCGCGCGACGATCTCGGTCAGGAACAGGTGCGCCAGCCGCGCGGCAAGCGATCCGCCGGCCGAGCCCGGGAAGCAGCGGTTCAGGTCGCGGCGGTCGGGGAGGTAGCGCGAGTGGGTCATGAACCCGAACGCGTTGACGATGGGGATCACGATCAGCGTCCCCCGGACGGCCTCGAGCGCAGGCGCGCGGAGCAGGCGCCGCACGATCTCCACGCCGATCACCTCGTCGCCGTGGATGCCGGCGGATACGAAGATCGTCGGCCCGTCGCGGCGCCCGTGGATCACGCGGACCGACATCGAGACCGGCGTGTGGTCCGAGAGCACGCTGACGGGCAGCTCGACCGTCTCCCGCGTGCCCGCCGGGATCGACGCGCCGCCGATGGCGAAGGGCGGCCGCGCGATCTCGCGTGCCGCCTTGGTGCCGGGCATCAGCCCTTGCCGCGGGTCTTGGTCGCGTTCGGCTTGGCGTGCTTCTCGATGAACTCGACGATGGTGCCCGCGATGTCGAGGCCGGTGGCCTTCTCGACGCCCTCGAGCCCCGGCGACGAGTTGACCTCCATCACCACCGGCCCGTGGTTGGCGCGCAGCATGTCCACGCCGCAGACCGCGAGCCCCATGGCCTTGGCCGCGCGGATCGCGGTCGAGCGCTCCTCGGGCGAGAGCTTGACGACCGCCGCCGAGCCGCCGCGGTGCAGGTTGGAGCGGAACTCGCCCTCCGCGCCCGAACGCTTCATCGCCGCGATCACCTTCCCGCCGACGACGATGGCGCGGATGTCGGTGCCGCCCGCCTCCTTGATGAACTCCTGCACGAGGATGTTGGTGTTGGTCGCGCGGAACGCCTCGATCACCGACTTGGCCGACCGCTTGGTGTCCGCGAGGACGACGCCGAGCCCCTGCGTGCCCTCCAGCAGCTTGATGACGACCGGCGTGCCGCCCGCGAGCTCGATCACCTCCTCGGCGACCTTGGGGTCGTGCGCGAAGGTCGTGACAGGCAGGCCGATCCCGTCGCGCGCAAGAAGCTGCATCGAGCGGAGCTTGTCGCGAGACCGGCCGATGGCGACGCTCTCGTTGACCGGGAACACGCCCATCATCTCGAACTGGCGCAGCACGGCGAGGCCGTAGAACGTCACGGACGCGCCGATCCGGGGGATCACCGCGTCGAAGCCCTCGAGCTTCTCGCCGTTGTAGAAGATCTCCGGCCGGCGGGACGCGATGTTCATGTAGCAGCGCAGCGTGTTGACGACGTGGAACTCGTGGCCGCGGCTCTCGGCGGCCTCCTTGAGGCGCTGGTGGGAGTAGAGGTTCGGGTTCCGGGCCATCATCGCGATCTTCATGCGGTATCCTTTCGGGCCCGGGCGGGCCGGCTGTAGGTGGTTCCGGCCACGCCGGTGCGGCGGGTGTGGACGGCGACGTTGTGGGCGGCGAGCGCGGTGCGCCCGACGATCATCGGCAATCGCATGTTCGAGCGATCCGTGAGCGACACGTCGATGCGCCAGAGATGCCCCGCGATCGAGAGCGGCGTGCGGATGACCACCCGCTTCTCGGGCACGCCGGAGGTGTTGGTGATCTCGCGGACGTCGTGGACGGGCTGATCCTGCTGCGCCCGCGACCGCGCCGCGCCGTGGTGGACGCGGAAGCGCACGCGACGCGCGCCGGCCCCGTCCTCGTAGAGCTCGATCGCGTCGGCGTGGAGCGCGGAGGTCCGCGCGCCGGTGTCGATCTTCGCCTTGAGCGTGTCGAGCCCGAGCGCGGGCAGGCCGACGATCTCGGTCCAGCCGACGACGATCAGGGTCCTCTGCGGCATCCGGGTCCCCCGTGGCGGCACGGCCGCGTGCCGGCCGCGAGCGCGACCATGCCGGGCGGGGGCGGGGGTGGCAACGCGCGGGCCTCAGCCGTAGTCGCGCCGGTCCTCGATCACAAGCCCGTCGTTGGGCAGGGTCCCGACCCGCTCGACGCGCGCCCTGAGCTTGAGCACCTCCGCCGCCGACGCGGCCCAGGCGCCCTCGTCCCCGCCCTCGGCCACGACGGCGAGCGTCAAGGCGTCCATCTCGCCCTCGCGCGTGACGATCGCGCGGGCCGCGCGGATCTCCGCGTGGCGGGCGACGAGCTCGGCCACCTGCTCGGGGCGCACGAACATCCCCTTCACCTTCGTCGTCTGGTCGGCCCGTCCCATCCAGCCCTGGATCCGGGCGTTGGTCCGCCCGCAGGGCGACGCGCCCGGCAGGATCGCCGACAGGTCCCCGGTGGCGAAGCGCACGAGCGGGTAGTCGGGGTTCAGCACCGTTACGACGACCTCGCCCACCTCGCCGGGGGCCAGCGCGTCGCCGGTGCCGGGGCGAACGATCTCCACGATCGCGCCCTCCTCGAGGATCATCCCCTCCTGCGCCGGGCTCTCGTAGGCGACGTTGCCCAGGTCGGCGGTGGCGTAGCATTGCAGGCAGGCGACGCCGCGTTCGGCGTATTCCGCCCGCAGGCTGGGGAACAGCGCCCCGCCGCCCACGGCCGCGCGGGTGACGTGAAGCGCGACGCCCATCTCGTCGGCGCGGTCGAGGATCACCTTCAGGTAGTCGGGCGTGCCCGCGTAGGCCGTCGTGCGGATGTCGGCCGCCGCGCGCACCTGCAGGTCGGTCTGCCCGGTCCCCGCGGGGAGCACGCGGGCGCCGACGGCCCGCGCGCCGCTCTCGAACATGTGCCCGGCGGGGGTGAGGTGGTAGCCGAAGCAGTTCTGCACGACGTCGCCGGGCCCGATCCCGCAGGCGTGCAGGAACCGGCCCATCCGCCACCAGTCGCGCCCGAACCCGCCGGGCTCGTAGATCGGACCCGGCGACTGGAACATCTGGCCCACGTCGCCCACGCGGAGGTCGCCGAACGGCGGCGCCTCGGCTTGCCGGGCCGCCAGCTCGGACTTCCGCAGCACCGGGCGCCCGGCCAGCGCGTCGAGGCCGAAGCCGTGCAGGTCGCGCAGGGCCGCGTCCTGCGCCGCGTGGCGCTCGTCGGCGGAGCGCGTCTCGAGGTGGTCGTAATGGCTCATTCTAGTCCCCAATGTCTCGGCGCGCCCGCAAGCGACGGCCCGTGATGGCACGGCACGCCCGCCGCCTCGGTCGCGGCGATCGCGGCGGCGTCGTTCGCGCCGACGCCCGGCGCGGGCTCGCGCAGCGCGACGCCCCGGATACGCCCCGGATGGCGGAGCGCGGCGTCGCGGTAGACCTCGGCGTCGCGCTGCCCGCTGTCGCCGAGCAGCCAGCACCCGAGATCGGGATTGGCGCCCAGGATCGCGTCGATCGCCGCGCCCTTGTGCCCCTGATGCGTCTCGCCGACGCCGTGCGCGGTGATGCCCAGGTCGCGCAGGAACATCGGGCCGGGGGGCACGTCGTGGCGCGCGAACAGCCCGGTAAGGAAGTCGTGGAGGTTCCACGGGCTCGAGGAGACGTAGAAGACCGGATTGCGATCGCCCTCGGCGAGCCGCGCGAGCAGGTCGCGCGCGTCGCCGTGGATCCGCCGGGTCGCGGCCGAGCCGGTGAACGTCGTCCAGAGGTTGCGGCGCAGGCTGTGCGCGCCGGTCTCGATCACGGTGTCGTCGACGTCCGAGATCACGAGCCACCGCGCCTCCGCCCCCGGCACGCGGGCGGGGAACGGCGTGCGCGTCTCGGGCCGCCCGGCGATCTCGACCGGCACCTCCGCCCAGGGCCCCGGCGCGGGCGGCACGACGAGCGCCACGTAGCCTTCGTCGTCGCTCAAGGCCCGCGCATCGCCCGAGCGCACCTCCACCCCCGCCACCTCGTCGGTCAGGAACAGCGACGCCATCTGCCGCAGGTTGGTCCACTTGGAGGCCCGCGCGTCCGGCTCCGCGCGCCGCAGATGCGTCAGCACCCGGCCCCGCAGCACCAGCCCCCCGGGCGTGGCGAGACCCAGATACGGCTCGAGCACCGGCGGCGCCCCCCTCCGCGCGCCGATCCGCTCGAGCAGCGGCTCCAGCGCGCGCGCGATCCACAGGGCGAGCGATCTCAGCACGGGCGGCTCCGATGCGGCGACATTCAACGATCCGAGCCCGCGAGCCGCAGCGTCACCGGCTTCGCCCCGGGCACCCGCTCGACCTCGCCGCGCACCTCGAGCTCGAGGCGGACCGCGGTCATGTGCCATCCGAGCTTGCCCAGCCCCTCGCGGTCCGCAACCGACAGTCGGGCGCCCGCGAGCTCGGACATCTCCTTCGCCGGCACCTGGCCCGCCGCCAGCACCGAAAGGATCGCCGTCCGGCATGCCTCCACCTTCCACGTCGGCAGGTTCGTGGCGGACGTGCCCGCGGGCGTGCGGCAGGGAGTCCGGTCGGTCATGCGGCGCGCAGCGGGTAGCTCGCCAGCGTGTCGTAGATCGGCCCGTCCGGGGTAAGCACCGACGACCAGAGCGCCGCCACGCCCGACGGCGCGGGCGCCACCTCGGGCGTCCCGAGCCGCGCCATCGCTCCGGTCAGCCGCGACGGGTCCGCGGGCGCGGTGGACGAGAACCGTGCGAGCGTCACGTGCGGCCGGAACCGCTCGCGGGGCAGGTCGATCCCCGCCGCCCGGCACGCGCCGCGCACCGCGTCGCGCAGCGCCACGAGCCCCGGCTCGGCGGCCACGTCGAGCACCACCGCCCGGGGCCGCCCCGAGCCCGCCACCGCGAAGGCCACGCCGCGCAGCGCCGCCCCCGGCAGCGCCCGCGCCTCGAGCCCCTCATGCAGCGCCGCGAGCCGCTCCTCGGGCTGCTCGTCCAGGAACGCGAGCGTCAGGTGCAGGTCGTCCGCGTCGACGTGGCGCCCGCCGGGCACGTGCGCCTGCGCCCGCATCAGCGGGCCGACCCAAGCCTCCGGGACGGGCAGCGCGACGAACGCCCTCACGACAGCCACCGCTTGCGCCGCCGGTACGACCGCACGTCGCGGAACGACTTGCGCCCCTCGTCCGACATCCCGAGGTAGAACTCCTTCACGTCCGGGTTCTCGCGAAGCTCGGCGGCCGGCCCGTCCATCACGATACGCCCGCTCTCGAGGATGTAGCCGTAATGGGCGAAGCGCAGCGCGACGTTGGTGTTCTGCTCGGCCAGGAGGAACGTGACGCCCTGCTCCTCGTTGAGCCGCTTCACGATGTCGAAGATCTGCTCCACAAGCTGCGGTGCCAGCCCCATCGACGGCTCGTCGAGCAGGATCGTCTCCGGACGCGCCATCATCGCGCGACCGATCGCGCACATCTGCTGCTCGCCCCCCGACGTGTAGCCGGCCTGGCTGCGGCGGCGTTCGCGCAGGCGGGGGAAGTAGTCGTAGACCATCTCGAGGTCGTCGGCGGTCGCGCGCCCGCCGTCGCGGCGGGTATAGGCGCCCGTCAGCAGGTTCTCCTCGATGGTGAGATGCTCGAAGCAGTGCCGTCCCTCCATGACCTGGATCACGCCGCGACCCACGAGGTCGGCGGGCGAGAGGTCCTGGATGCGGTCGCCGCGGTAGGTGATCGAGCCCTTCGTCACATGCCCGCGCTCGGAGCGAAGCAGGTTCGAGATCGCCTTGAGCGTGGTCGTCTTGCCCGCCCCGTTGCCGCCCAGGAGCGCCGTGATGCCGCCCTTCGGAACCGACAGCGAGACCCCCTTCAGCACGAGGATGACGTGGTTGTAGATCACCTCGATGTTGTTCACCTCGAGGAGCGGCGGCTCGCCGGTCCCGGTCTTGGTCGTCGTGGCGGGCTCGGTCGCGGCGAGCGTGTCGGGCATGTCCGGTCTCCCTCAATAGGCCGCGGCGATGGCGCGGAGCTCGTCGGCGTCGAGCCAGTCGATCGGCGCGCGGCGCCCCTGCGCCACGCCGTGGTCGAAGAGCGCGCGCGTCAGGCAGGGGTCGAACCCGCCGAGCTCCTGCCCCGCGCCACCGCCGCAGGTCGTCTCGGGCAGGGTGGCCCGGATCCCGCGCAGCCGCCAGTCGGATCGGGTCTGCGCGAACCGCACCGCCGTCTCGATCGAGTCGCGAAGGATCTGGTCGGTCAGGATGTCCACCGAGCGCAGCACGTAGTCGGTCAACCGGTCGCCCACCGGGCCGGGCGGCGGGCGGACGGCGCCGTTGACGATCAGGTAGGCCTCGACGCGGATGTCGGCGCGGGTCTCGCGCTCCACCCGGCGGCGGGCCTCGTCGACGGCCCGCAGGAACACCTGCGTCCGAAGACCCCCGTCGGCGTGGAGCGAGCCGTTGATGCGCCGAGGCGCGAATAGGGCGGGGATCGCCGACGATGCGAGGATCGCCTCGCGCAGGCAAGGCTTCGCGTTCGCCGAGAGCGCCGCCCGGCCAAGGTCGAGCACCTCGCCGCGCCCGCTGTCGAGGTCGGTCGTGGCCACCAGCAGCCGCCGTCCCGCGTCGTGGCCGTCGCCGATGGCGTCGACCAGCGACGCGTCGAGCGCGCGGTCGAGATAGTCCGCGAGGGGCACGGGGGAGCCGAGCGACGGCGAGACGAGCCAGAGCGGCACGGGCCGGATGTCGACCACGCCGTCCTGCCCGAGCCCGCGCCAGTAGCGCAGCAGCGGATCGAAGGCCGGCCCGGCGAAGGCCACGGGGGCGAGCGTCGCGCCCGCGCTCACGCCGGTCACGAGATCGAAGACGGGACGCGGGGTGACGGGGTTCGCGGTCCAGCCGGTGAGGAAGCCCGCCCCGAACGCGCCGTACTGCCCGCCCGCCGACAGGGTGACGACCTGGAACGTGACGCGGCGGCCGGGCGCACGGGCGACCTGCGCGCGGATCGCGGCCTCGATGTCGGCCTCCGCGTCGGCGGCGGGGTCGGGCGGCGGCGTGCCGGAGACTCCTTGCGACGACATCGTGGTCGCCAGCGCGCCGGGAAAGGCGGGGCAGGTCAGGTCGGCCGTCCGCGTCAGCGCGCAGCCCCCGAGCGCGAGCAGGGCGAGGAGTATCAGAACTAGGCGAGGCGTCGGGCGCATGGATCGTCCGGCGGGGAGGGTGCGTCCGGGCCGCCGCGCGGATGCGGCGGCCCGGGATCGTCGGGCGTCAGCCGGCCTGCGGCGCGCAGCCGGGCGTCACGCCGGCCTCGGCCGCGTAGGCCGCCGAGTCCTCGGCCACGAGCGGGTCGATCACCGACTTGTCGGGCGCGATGAACCCGGTGAGAGGCACGAACCGCCCCTCGGCCGCGTTCCACTGCTGCACGAGGCCCTCGCCCGAGCCGCCGTGGTTCTGGCACGACACCGAGAAGACCGGCCCGATCGCGGGCGCGCCGAGCTCCTCCATCCGCTCGGCCGTCATCTCGAGCGCGCCCATGCCGTCGCGCATCTGCAACGGCGTGATGTCGGAGACGCCGTGGATCTCCTGCGCCTTGGCGATCGCCTCGGCCGCCAGCATCGCGGCGTACATGCCCCGAGTGTAGAGCACCGAGCCGACATTCGAGCCGTCACCGGCGCCGAGCCCCGCGTCGACCACCGTGGTCTGGATCTCCTCGAAGATCGGCAGGTCGGGGTCGAGCGTGTTCATGTTGAGCGACAGGTAGCCGTCGGCGCCCTCGCCCGCGGCGGTGACGTCGTGCTCGGCGCCGGCCCACCAGTTCCCGATTAGCTGGTCCATCGGATAGCGGACGTTGACCGCCTCCTGGATCGCTGTCGGTGTCATCACGCCCCACGTCCACATGATGACGTAGTCGGGCTGGTCACGGCGGATCTGCAGCCACTGCGACTTCTGCTCCTGCCCCGGCGGGTCGACGGGCAGTTCGGTCAGCTCGAAGCCGTGCTTCTCCCCCAAGCCCTGCAGCGTGCGGATCGGCTCCTTGCCGTAGGCCGAGTTGTGGTAGACGAGCGCGATCGTCTTGCCCTCAAGCGAGCCGTCGTTGATGTCGAGCAGGTGGTTCACCGCCACCGACGCCGCGTCCCAGTAGTTCGCCGGGTAGTTGAAGACGTTGTTGAAGACCTCGCCGTTGACCGCCGACGTGCGCCCGTAGCCCATCGTGTGCATCGGGATGCCGTCCACGGCGACCTTCGGGATCAGCTGGTAGGTGATGCCCGTCGAGAGCGGCTGGTAGACGAGCGCGCCCTCGGCCTTGGTGCTTTCGTAGCACTCCACGCCCTTCTCGGTGTTGTAGCCGGTCTCGCACTCGATGAGCCGGATCGGCTCGCCGCCGATGCCGCCGTCGCGCTCGTTGAGGAGCGTGAAGTAGTCCTGATAGCCGTCCGAGAACGGGATGCCGCCGGCCGCGTAGGCCCCGGTGCGGTAGCTCAGGTCCGGGATGACCAGATCGGCCATCGCGGGCCCCGCCGCCATCGTCGCGGCCAGCGCCGCGGTTCCTAGTCGTGTCATGGGTCGTATCCTCCCTTGGGTATCGCGCCGGTCCTCCCCGGCATCTCGCATGGCGCGCCCGTCAGTGCGGGAACGGCCACAATCGCAGCTTCTCCTTCGTCAGCCGCCAGAGCTGCGCCAGCCCGTGCGGCTCGGCGACGAGGAAGAGGATGATGAGGCCGCCCACGGCGACCAGGTTGAGATGTGCCACGACGTCGGTGGGCCATCCCAGCATGTCCACGCCCACGAGCTTGAGCGCCACGGGCAGCATCACGAGGAACGCCGCCCCCGCGAAGGCGCCGAAGATGGAGCCGAGCCCGCCGATGATGACCATGAAGAGGACGAGGAACGACTTCTGGATGCCGAACGCCTCGTTCACCTCGACCGCGCCGAGATAGACGGTGAAGAACAGCGCGCCCGCGATCCCGATGAAGAACGAGGAGACGGCGAAGGCCGAGAGCTTGGCCGCGAGCGGGTTCACCCCGATGATCTCGGCGGCGATGTCCATGTCCCGGATCGCCATCCACTTCCGCCCGACAGTGCCGCGCGTGAGGTTCCGTGCCACCCAGGCCAGCGCGATCACGAAGAGCAGGCAGAACAGGTATTTCGCCCAGGCCGCCGTCGCGGGCCCGGTGACGACGATGCCGAGGATCGCGCGCTCGGGCGCGTTGATCTGGCCCGACGCGGAGTAGTTGTAGAACCAGCCGACCCGGTTGAAGAGCCAGACGAGGAAGAACTGCGCCGCGAGCGTCGCCACCGCGAGGTAGAAGCCCTTGATCCGCAGGCTCGGCAGCCCGAACAGCGCGCCCACGGCGGCGGTGACGAGTCCCGAGAGGATCGTGATTGTGATCATGTCGAGCCACGGGAACGCGGTCATCAGCTTGTACGACGTGTAGGCCCCCACGGCCATGAACCCGCCCGTCCCGAGCGAGACCTGCCCGCAATAGCCGACGAGGATGTTTAGGCCGATCGCCGCGATCGCGTAGATCAGGAACGGCACGAAGAACGCGTTCGCCCAGTAGTCGTTGATCAGGAACGGCACGACAATGAGCGCCACCCCGAGGATCGCCCAGTACCCCCACCGGTCGAGCCGGATCGGGAAGGTCTGGCTGTCCTGGGCGTAGGACGTCTTGAAGTCGCCGGCCTCACGGTAGAGCATTAGCGCTCCCTCCAACTATCTGTGAAAGCGACGCAAACCGTCGACACGTGAGACCGAGTAATAGGCATCTGAGTAGCTCCCGGATAGAAGCCATGACTCGTCGGTGCACGCATGAGTGGATTTTCAAGAAAGTGTGACATGAGGTTGATACGCGATAATACCTTGCGCTGCTCGGAATTAAGATTGCTATCGGAACTAGGATCTGATGAAGACTGATAATTCAACGAAACTTCATTGTTTGGTAGGCGCCTTGCCAAGTAGTGAGAATATAGTGGATTGTTTAATTGCAGAGCATAGGGTGGGATCGTCAAGTATGAATCCCTGTCACGGACTGAGTCCAATCTAATCCTTCCTTCTTCTCCAACCTTGAGATCAGATAGTACGAGAATCCCTGCGCGCTGGCGCAGTTCGCTCCAAGATAAGTCCAGATAAAAACCATCGGCGTAGGCAGCCGTCGGTCTGGCAACAGTAAATGCGATGCAAAATAGCGCCGAGACGATAATGCTATACCCGCTCAATGATCTTCTCCCCGAACAGCCCCTGCGGGCGGAACACCAGGAACACGAGCGCGAGCACGTAGGCGAACCAGATCTCGGTCGCGCCGCCGAGATACGGCTGCCCGATGGTGAACTCGAAAAGCTTCTCGCCCACCCCGATGATCAGGCCGCCGACGATGGCGCCCGGGATCGAGGTGAAGCCGCCCAGCATCAGCACCGGCAGCGCCTTGAGCGCGATCAGCGACAGCGAGAACTGCACGCCCGACTTGGACCCCCACATGATCCCCGCGACCAGCGCCACGAAGCCCGCGATCGACCACACGAGCACCCAGATGAAGTTGAGCGAGATGCCCACCGATAGCGCCGCCTGGTGGTCGTCGGCCACCGCGCGCAACGCCCGGCCCTGCTTGGTGTATTGCGAGAACGCGACCAGCCCCGCGACCAGCAGGGCCGCGATGATCGTCGCCACGATGTCGAGGTTGTCGATGAAGAAGCCGTAGCCCAGCGCCTCGAAGGTCGTGGCCTCGAGCCAGTCGTTGATCCCCTGCGGGATGCCCACGTCGAGCGTCTTGATCTCCGAGCCCCACATCAGGTCCGCGATCCCCTCGAGGAAGTAGGCAAGCCCGATCGTTGCCATGAACAGGATGATCGGCTCCTGATTGACGAGGTGGCGGAACACGTAGCGGTTCACTGCCCAGGCGAAGCCCGCCATCACCACCACGGTCAGCAGGATCGCGAGCAACGCGGGCGCCTGCCAGCCGAAATAGTGGATGTCGGTCCCGAGGATCGCGTTGATGAGGTGGCTGAACGGGACCTGCCCGTTCTGGATGCCCACCAGCGTCATCGCCGCGAAGAGCGCCATCACCCCCTGCGCGTAGTTGAAGATGCCGGACGCCTTGAAGATCAGCACGAACCCGAGCGCCACGAGCGAGTACATCACCCCCGCCATCAGGCCGTTGAGCGCGACCTCCATCCCGAAGAGCAGCTGGTCAGGCATGGGTTCCTCCGCGTGGCGCGCGGCGGGCGCGGGTCAGTAGGGCAGGGGCTTCTCCGGCACGTAGGGATCGCTGCGGTCGAGCGCGCTCTCCACCGGCCGGCGCGCCGAGGAGCCGCCGTCGATCCCCGGGTTCGGCCCGGTGGCCGAAGGGCAGGTGCATTCCGACAGCAGCCGGTTCGCCCGCTCGGAACGCTCCCCGGCCGGCACCGATCCCAGCGCCGACTTCGCCGCCCGGAGCGCCCAGTCCATGTCGCCGTCGACGTAGGCCGGCCGGTCCGCGCCCTCGCCCAGCGAGCCGCCCCGCGCGTCCCGCGACTGATGCGCGACCTGCCGGAACGCTGCGGTCACGAGGCTGCGCTCGTTCACCCGCAGCTCCGAGATGTCCTCGGGCTCGAACTTGCGCATCCGGTCGATCATGTAGTCCGGGATCCCCCGATCCTCGCCCAGGATGTCGGCCAGCGTCGTCTTCAGCCAGGTCTCGTGATCCGCCATGTCGTCCTCCGCGCTTGGTGCGGAGGGGCAACGGGCGGGCCGCGCCGATGTTCCCGGCATGGGGCGATGCGCCCGGCGGCACCCCCGCGCGTGCCGACGCGGGCGTGACGGGCAGGGCCGGGGCGGGGCGCCTCGCCGGATCAGTCATGCGCCACCCCCAGATACGCGTCGATCACCGCCTGGTCGCCCCGCACCTCGGCGGGCGTGCCGTCGCCGATCAGGCGCCCGTAATCCATCACGACGACGCGGTCGGAGATGTCCATGACCACGCCCATGTCGTGCTCGATGAGCGCGATGGTGGTCCCGAACTCGTCGTTCACGTCGAGTATAAAGCGGCTCATGTCCTCCTTCTCCTCGACGTTCATCCCCGCCATCGGCTCGTCGAGCAGCAAGAGCGACGGCTCCGCGGCGAGCGCGCGGGCGAGCTCGACCCGCTTCTTGAGCCCGTAGGGCAGGCGGCCCACCGGCGTCTTGCGGATCGCCTGGATCTCGAGGAAGTCGATCACCCGCTCGACGGCGGCGCGGTTCTCCTCCTCCTCGCGTGCGGCCGCGCCCCACCAGACGGCCTGCGCGAGCATCCCCGTCCGCATCCGCCCGAGCCGCCCGGTCATCACGTTGTCGAGCACCGACATGCCCTCGAACAGCGCGATGTTCTGGAACGTCCGCGCCACGCCCTGCCGCGCGACCTGGTAGGGCTTCATCGGCGGCCGCCGCTCGCCCCGGAACCAGACCTCGCCCTCCTGCGGCACGTAGAAGCCCGAGATCACGTTGAGCATCGAGGACTTGCCCGCCCCGTTCGGCCCGATGATCGCCCGGATCTCCCCCTCGCGGATGTCGAACGAGATGTCCTTGATGGCTTCGACGCCACCGAACCGCAGGGTGATGTTGCGCAGGTCGATGACGGTGCCGCCGATGGTGCGGCCGTCGGGGGTGATGGTGGGGGAGGGGGCGTTCATAAAAAATGTTCTGCATATTTCGTTACGCGCATCCGTGACAGCACGTCCTGACTTAAGAGTGAGAGGATGAAGGTCTGCCGGTCGAGGGGGGTCCGATACAATTAGGTAAACGATCTTTTCGAAGTCATGGTCAATAGAAGCAAGTAATTTAGCTTTACACTCCGAGCCTTTAGATTAACGTCGTCGACTAAGAATTCGACTTCATTAGGCGGGCTTTCCACAGGTATATCGACAACTCGATTGCATCTAGCATAGCGCTAAAGCGACGATGGAAAAGTCCGTCTTTCGCTTCTAATGGCCAGCCGGTTAACTGCACGAATCGCGATACAACGCGGCCTAACGTTAGCGATGTTATATCGGAAGACCCTCGCCGGAAAGTATTCGACCCAAAGAGGTAGCGTGATGCTTTTGTCTCGCTCACTAAGCCGCCTCCAGCCGCTTCGCCTCGACCGCCACCACTGCCGCGTCGCACATCTTCACCGTCGCGCGGATGGAGCCCTT
>CAVSOF010000007.1:0-608855 GCA_963729425.1 uncultured Alphaproteobacteria bacterium
GGTACCGGCTCGCGCATCTTCGCGCTGACGCTGGCGCATTCCGGCCCGACGCGGCACCGTGCCTGCGACACTGATCGCGAGGGGACGGATATGAGCGGATTGAGGATCGACACGACGAGACTGGCGGCGCTGGCGCTGGCGGCCTGGGGCGCCACGGGCGGCATGGCCCTGGCGCAGGACGCCGCGACCGGCGGGCTGGTGATCGTGGGCGGAGCGCTGAAGGGGTCGAACACGGCCGTCTACGACCGCTTCCTCGCGATGGCGGGCGGGGTGGAGGCGGCGCGGATCGGGATCGTCCCGGCGGCGTCGGGGCGCCCCGATCGCAACGCGCGCCGGTTCGTCGACGACATGGTCGCGCTCGGCGTGCCCGAGGCGAACATCACCATCCACCCGATCGCCACCGAGGACGACAGCGGCACCGAGGAGGTCGACGAGTCCACCTGGGCCGAGGGCGGCGCCGATCCCGAGGTCGCGGCCGCGATCGAGGCGCAGACGGCGATCTGGATGATCGGCGGCGACCAGATGCGCCTGCGCCGGACGCTGCTCGACGAGGCGGGCGAGCCGCTGCCCGCCGCGCTGGCGATGCGGGCGGTGCTGGACGCGGGCGGCGTGATCGGCGGGACGAGCGCGGGGGCGGCGATCCTGAGCGACGTGATGATCGCGTCGGGCGACAGCCTGGGTGCGCTCCGGGATGGGCTGACCGAGGAATACGGCAGCATGGACGAGCAGGAATACGGCCCCGTCCACCTCTCGCAGGGGCTCGGCTTCTTCCCCCATGGCGTCATCGACCAGCACTTCGACCGCAAGGCCCGCTACGGCCGCCTCGTGGTGGCCCTCGCCTCGCTCGAGGGCGACGCCACTCTCGGCTTCGGTATCGAGGAGGACACCGCGCTGATCGTGACGGACGGAAACGCGGAGGTGATCGGCGCGGGCGGCGTGCACGTGATCGACATGGGCGCGGCGGAGGCCCGGGCGGGCGGCGGCTTCGCCGACGTGCGCCTGTCCTACTTCCGGCAGGGCGATCAGTGGGACTTCGCCGAGGGCTACGTCAACGCGGCGGAGAAGTACGAGACCATCGGCGGCGACGAGTACTTCGACGTGCCCGCGTCCGCCGTGACGGGGGCGTTCGGGCGCAACGCGATGGTACGCGACCTGATCGGCTTCGATCTCGTGGACAACGCGGCGGCGAGCGAGGTCACGTCCTACCTGTTCGATCCGGCCGACGGCGCGGGCTTCGAGCTGACCTTCAGTCAGGACGAGGCGACGAAGGGCTACTGGCGCGCGCTCGACGGGCAGGCGGACAGCTACGCCTACACGGACGTACGCCTCGACATCGTGCCGGTCACGGTGACGGTGGAGCCGCTGGCGGAGTGAGCGGGCAGGGCGCGACGGTCACCGGCGCGCCCGCCTCCCCGCCGATCTCGCGGCAGGCCCCGTCCATGCAGAGCGTCCAGCCGCCGCCCGTCGCGCCCGATGCCGCGAGCGCCAGCGACGGGACGGCGACGCCGGGCACCCATTCCCACCAGCCGCCCACGAGCCGCGCGCCCTCGCCCGGCTCCATCCCGGCGCCGGAACCGCGGACCCGCGCGCGCTCGAGCGTCAGGCGGTCGGCTCCGACCCGCCAGTCCTCGCGCCACTCGACCCGCTCGACCGAGTGGGTCCAGGCGAGGGTGACGGTCGGGTCGGCCAGCATCACCAGCGCCGCGCCGATGGCGAGGCAGGTCACGCGGCGGTGACGCGCGCGCGGCCCATCCAGACCGCGCCCGCGAACAGCGCGGCCAGCGCGAAGCCGATCTCGTCGGTCATCGGCAGCGCGGCGATCAGCGTGAACGCGGCGACCATCCCGAGCGCGCGCAGCGGCCAGCCGATCGGCCGCCCGATCCAGCCGATCACCGCCACGCCCCACAGTCCTATCGAGAGCACCGTCTTGGCCACGATGTAGGCCACCGCGGGCCAGTAGCCGACCGCCGCCGCCAGCGGCCCGCCGTCCTGCAGCATCAGTGCGGGCGTGTAGACGGCCATGAACGGGATCACGAAGCCCGCCGCCGCCACCTTGATCGCCTCCATCGAGATGCGCAGGCCGTTGGCCTTGGCGATCGGCGCGGCCGCGAAGCAGGCGAGCGCCACGGGCGGCGTGAGGTCCGCGAGGATGCCGAAGTAGAACACGAACATGTGGCTGACGATCAGCGGCACGCCGAGCTCGAGGAGCGCGGGGCCGGCGATGGACGAGGTGATGATGTAGTTCGGGATCGTCGGGATCCCCATGCCGAGCAGGATGCAGGTCAGCATCGTGAGCAGCAGCGACAGGAACAGGCTCGACTCGCCCGACCGACACGATGAACTGACCGAACGTGTTGGCCGCCCCGGTCAGGGTCATCGTGCCGATGATGATGCCCACCACCGCGCAGGCGATCCCCACCGGCAGCGCGGTCTTGGCCCCCTCGGCCAGGCTGTCGCGGCAGAGCGCGAGCGTCTCGCGCCCGCCCCGCGTGAGCGCGCACCACGCGAGGAGCGCCGCGATGGCCGCGAGCAGCACCTCGATGCCCCATTGGAAGAACCCGGCCGCGACGAGGCCGAGCGCGACCCAGAACACCATGCGGAACGCGCCCGCGGGCAGGTTCAGCGCCGCCGAGCCGCCGAGGATCAGGAGCACGGTGAGCCCGAGCCCGACCGTGCCCGCGAAGAGCGGCGTGTAGCCGCCGAACAGCAGGTAGACGAGCGCGCCCAGCGGCAGGAGCAGGACCCAGTTCGCGCGCAGCGCGCCGAGGGCGGAGGGCAGCTCGGCCCGCGGCAGGCCGCGCAGCCCGAACTTGCCCGCCTCGAGATGGACGATCCAGAACGCCGAGAGGAAGTAGAGCACGGCCGGGATCAGCGCCGCGCGGACCACGTCGACGTAGCGGATGTCGAGCGTCTCGGCCATGATGAAGGCGACCGCGCCCATCACCGGCGGCATCAGCTGCCCGCCCATCGAGGCGGTGGATTCGACGCCGCCCGCGAAGGCCGGCCGGTAGCCGAAGCGCTTCATCAGCGGGATCGTGAACTGTCCGGTGGTCACGACGTTGGCCACGCCCGAGCCCGAGATCGTCCCCATCAGCCCCGAGGAGACGACCGCGACCTTGGCGGCGCCGCCCTGCTTGTCGCCGAACATGCCCATGGCGACGTCGGTGAAGAGCCGGATCATGCCCGCGCGCTCGAGGAACGAGCCGAACAGGATGAAGAGGAAGATGAACGTGGACGAGACGTAGATCGGGATGCCGTAGACGCCCTCGGTCCCGAAGGTCATGTGGTCGACGACCTGCGCGAAGCCGTAGCCGCGGTGGTTGAGCGGCGCGGGCAGGTACTCCCCGAAGAGGCAGTAGGCCAGGAACGCGCCCGCGATGATCGGCAGCGCCGCCCCCATCATCGCCCAGGACGCGAGGAACACGGTGACGAGCAGCACGATCCCCACGGCCACGTCGAGCGGCAGCGGCCGGCCCGCGCGCAGGATCAGCGGCTCGTATTCCCACCATTGGTAGAACGCGACCGCCAGGCCCGCGGCGGCGAGCCCCCAGGCGAGTGCGCGGACCGCCGGGCGAGGCGCTGCGCGCGTAGGCCACGAGCGGGAAGGCGAGCAGCGTGAGGAAGCCCACGTGCAGCGCGCGCATGATCTGGCTCGCCATGTCGACGACGTGCGCCGCGGTGGCGATCTGGAACAGCGAGAACGCGACCGCGATCCAGAACAGCAGCCGTCCGACCGCGCCCGGCGGGAACGGGGTGCCGTGCGCCTCGGTCGGCAGCGGCGGGACGGCTGGGTTCGTCATGGCGCGCTCCGCGTGGCGCGGCGCGGCCGGTGTCCCGGCCGGCCGGGGGGACGGGGGCCGCGGACGGCCCCCGCCGGGATCACTCGACGATGCCCTGCTCGCGGTAGTAGCGCTCGGCGCCCGGATGGAGCGGGATCGGCATCCCCTGGAGGGCGCCCTCGAGCGAGATCTGCGCGGCCGACTGGTGCGCCGCCTCGAGCGCCTCGAGGTTCTCGAACATCACCCGCGTCATCTCGTAGGCCATGTCGTCGCTGACCGCCGCGCTGGTCACGAGGTAGTTCGCGACGGCGACGGTCGGCACGTCCTCGTCCTGCCCGTCATAGGTGCCCGCGGGGATGGTCGCGGCGACGTAGGGCGGGCCCAGCCGCTCGGCCACCTCGGCGGGGATCTCCACCATCGTGATCGGCAGCGAGGTCGACAGGTCGCGGATCGAGGACACGCCGAGGCCCGCCGACTGGAGCGTGCCGTCGAGCTGGCGGTTCTTGATGAGCTCGACCGACTCCGCGAAGGGCAGGTACTCGACCTTGCCGAGGTCGTCGTAGGCCATGTCCATCGCGCCGAAGATCGCGCGCGCGTTCAGCTCCGTGCCCGAGGCCGGCGCGCCGACCGACAGCGAACGGCCCGCGAGGCTCGCGAAGTCGGTGATCCCGCTCTCCTCGGAGGCCACGACCTGGATGTAGTTCGGGTAGATCGCCGCGATCCCGCGCAGCTGGTCGAGCTTGGCGGGGAAGCCCGCCTCCTCGTCGCCGGCCCAGGCGGCGGCCACGCTGTCGCCGAGCGCGAAGGCGATCTCGCCGCGCCCGTCCTGGATCAGGTTGAGGTTCTCGACGCTGGCCTTGGTCGACTGGACCTGCGTGCGCACGCCCTCGATCTGCTCGCCGTAGAGGTTCGCGAGCCCCGCGCCGAGCGGGTAGTACACGCCCGACGTGCCCCCGGTCAGCACGTTGATGAAGTCCTGCGCCTGCGCGGCCGGCGCGAGCCCGGCGGCGAGCGCCAGCGCGCCCGCGGCGGCGGTGATGGTCTGTCTCATGCGATCCTCCCAGATCGTTCCCCGGCCCTTCGCGGGCCGCCTGCGCACGACGATACGGGCAGCGGCCTCGCCGTAACAAGGCATAACTAGCCTGCGTCCGACGGCCCCCGGGGACCCGGCTCCGCGAGCGCGTCGAGCACCCGCAGCATCGCCGCGCGGTCGTCGTGCGAGAGATCGCCGAACGCGGCCTCGTCGCGCGCCATCGCTTCGGGCATCACCGCGTCGACCACCGCCCAGCCCGCCTCCGTCAGCCGCCAGCGCCGACGGCGCGCGTGGTTCGGATCGGCCTGCGCCGTCACCCGGCCGGCGGCGTCGAGCTTCCGCAGCGACCGGCTGACGGCCATCTTGTCCATCGCCATCCGCCGGGCGACCGCCTCGCCCGAGCTGTCGGGCGCGGCGGCCAGCGCCATCAGGCAGCGCCAGTCCGGCAGGCCGAGGTCGAGCGCGCGGCCGAAGCGCTCGTGGAACGGCTGCGACAGCCGGTTCGCCGCGACGAGGATGCGGAACGTCAGCGTCTGGTCGATGCGTGGATCGCGGCGCGGCGGCATGCTCAACGCGTCAGCGAGGGGAGCCACGTCGTCAAGCCCGGAACGAGCACGACGAGGGCGAGGAGCGCGACCAGCGCCGCGAGGAACGGCGCGACCTCGGCGATCACGTCGAGCGCGCGCGCCTCCGCCTGCGCGGCGGTGACGTAGAGCAGGATGCCCACGGGCGGCGTGACGAGCCCGATGGCCGAGGCCAGGATCGAGACGACGCCGAGGTGGACGAGGTCGATCCCGCCCGCGAGCGCCGCGGGCACCATGAGCGGCACCACGACGACGAGGAGCGTGATCGGCTCGAGCACCGTGCCGAGCGCGAGCAGCACCGCCGCGATCAGCAAGAGGAGCGCCGGGCCGCGCAGCCCGGTCGCCTTCGATCGCGGCGGCCATGTCGCGGGCCACGCCGAGCGAGGCGATGATCCAGACGAACCCGCCCGAGACGGCGACGATGATCAGCACCCGCGCGCTGTCGACCGCCGCCCCGACGCAGGCGCGCCAGAGGTCGCGGAGCGTCGCCTCGCGGTAGACCGCCCAGCTCACCAGCGCGGCGTAGAGCGCGGCCACCGCGCCGATCTCGGAGGTCGTGGCGACGCCCATCGTGAGCCCTCCCACCACCAGCACGGGCATCGCCAGCGCGAGCGACGCGCCGCGCAGCGCCGCGCCGAACTCGCCCCAGCCCTGCCAGGGCGTGCGCGGATAGCCGCGCCGGATCGAAAGGACCATCGAGGCCGCGATCAGGAACGCGCCCATCGCGAGCCCCGGCAGCACGCCGCCGAGGAACAGCGCGCCCACGTCCGCGCCGGTGAACAGCCCGAAGATCACCATCGGGATCGACGGCGGGATCACCAGCCCGATCGTGGCCGACGCGGCGGTGACGGCCGCCGCGTAGGCGCCCGGATAGCCCTCGCGGCGCATGGCGGGGATCATCACCGAGCCCACCGCCGCCGCGTCCGCCACCGCCGAGCCCGACACGCCCGCGAACACGACCGACGCGCCGATGTTGGCGTGGCTCAGCCCGCCGCGCAGATGCGACAGCGCCGCGCGCGCGAGCCGCATCAGCCGCGCGCTCATGCCGCCGAGGTTCATGATCGCGCCGGCGAGGAAGAAGTAGGGGATCGCGGTGAAGGCGGTGTTGTCGAGCCCCTGCATGAAGGTCTGGATCAGCACGATGTCGGGCAGGGCGGGCGCGAAGGCCACGGCATAGAGCCCGACCGCGAGCGCCATCGCGAGCGCCACCGGCGCGCCCAGCAGGAGCGCCGCGAGGAACGCTCCGAACAGGAGCGCGAGTGCCGTCACGCGACCGTCACCGCGCCGCGCGCAGGCGCCCGAGGAGCAGGAGCGCGGCCGCGAGCGCGACGAAGCCCAGCCCCAGGGCGACCGGCAGGTACTTGACCGATCCCGGCAGCGGCAGGACCGGCAGGTCGATGAACCCGTAGGCCTCCATCGTCCGTGCCGTCATCGGCAGCAGGATCAGCCCGCCCGCGAGCGCCACGACGTCGAAGGCGAGGCGCAGCGCACGCCCCGCCCGCGAATCGGGCGCGATCAGGTCCACCGCGATGTGGCCGCGCGTGAGCCACAGGTGCCCCGCCCCGATCCAGGCGAGCGTGAGGAGCGCGATCACCGCCACGTCGCCCGCCCAGGGCCAGCCGGTCCCGAACCCGTAGCGCATCACCACCTGCGCCACGTCGAGCGCGACCAGCCCCGCGAGGATCGCGCCCATGATCGCGGCGGAGGCCCCCGCGAGCCCCCGCGCCAGGGCGTCGAGCGCGGCCAGGCTCAGAGCCCCTCGATCTCGGCGGCGAGCCCCTCGGGCCAGGCGCCGCCCTCCATGCCGTCCACGATCGCCTCGCGGACCGGCTCGAACGCGGCGCGGTCGGGCTCGACCACCTCGATGCCCATGCCGGGCAGGGCCGCCATCGCCGCCGCCATCTCCTCGGCATGGAGCGCGCGGCCGTCGGCCCCGGCCTTCGCCGCGGCGTCCCGGAGCCAGCCGCGTTGCTCGTCGGACATCCGCTCCCAGGCCTGCGGGCTCATCCAGATGCCGACGCCCGAATGGATGTAGTCGAGCGGCATGTAGAAGCCCTGCGCGTCCGCGTAGCCCGCGCCGACGAAGTCGAGCACGCCATTGTCCTGCCCGTCCACCAGGCCGGTCCGCAGCGCGTTGAACAGCTCGGACGCCTTGATCGGGGTGGGCGCCGCGCCCCACCGGGTGAAGGCGTCGATGATCATGGGATGCTCGGGCGTGCGGATCTTGAGGCCCGCGAGGTCCTCGGGCGTGCGCACCGGCGTCGCGGCGGTCGTGAGCGCGCGCGGCGGGCGGTCCCCGGCGAGGCCCAGATAGACCACCCCCGTCGCTTCCTCGACCTCGCCCATCATCCGGTCGAACGTCTCGCTCTCCATGTAGCGGTGGAACTGGTCCTGGTCCTCGAACAGGAACGGGGTCCAGAGCACGAGGAACGACCGCGCCTCCTGCATCGCGATCATCGCGCCGATGTCGATGAGGTGGAGGTCGAGCGCGCCCGTGCGCGTCTGCACCCAGAGCTGCGAGAGGTCGCCCAGCGTCCCGCCGGGGACGATGTCGACCGCCATCGAGCCGCCCGACGCCTCCGCGAGATTGGCGGCGAAGCGCTCGGCGGCGCTCTGGTAGGTGGTCTGCGGCGGCGCGACATGCGCGAGGCGCAGCGTGACGTCCTGCGCCGCGGCGGGCGCGGCCAGCGCGCAGGCGAGCGCGATCGTGCGGATGAGCGACATGGGTTCCTCCTCCCCGAGGGTCGGGCGCGACCCCTCCCCTTGACGGCGCGCCCGTGCGGACGACTGTATGTAACGTCCGTTACGGAGCAAGCGGTTTCGCACCGCCCCGCCCACGAAGGAGCGCCGATGGCCGACATCCTCCATCCCCGACCCGCCGCCGGCGTCTACGGCTACGCGCGCGACGACCTGGCCTGGGTCCAGACCGACAAGAAGGGCCTGTCGCTCGCCCCCGTCCGCGCCGACCGGGAGCACGGGCGGTTCCTGGGCTACCTCGCCTTCGAGCGCTTCGCGGAGACCGGCGTGCACCAGCATCTCGGCCCGGCCTTCAGTTACTTCCTGCATGGCGGGCTCGCCGACTACCAGGGCTCGGCGCGCGAGGGCGACATGGGGATCAACCTCGAGGGCGCGACGCATTCCGCGATCTCCTACGCGCCGACGCTGATGGCGTCGCGGCTCGAGGCGCCGGTGATCTACCCGTCCGAGGACGCCGTGCGCGGCGAGGTCCTGCATACCGGCGCGACCCCGGGCGAGATCGAGAACCGCGCGCCCGAGGTCATGCCCGACATCAACGTGCCCGCTCGAGAGCCTGCCCTGGCAGGGCACGCAGCTCGCGGGCGTGCAGCGGCGGCTGATCTTCGACTACGCCGAGACCGAACACGATCGCCGCAACGTGCAGCTCCGGCTGCTGCCGGGCACGCGGCTGCCCGCGTTCCGCACCACGGCGCCGCTCGACCTGTTCGTGATCGGCGGCGACCTGAGCATCGGCGGCGAGGCGCAGGGCGCGGGCAGCTTCTTCGTGGTCGAGGACGGCGCGCGCGTCGAGATGGCCACGCGCTACGGCGCGCTGCTGCTCGCCTGGTCCGAGGGGCGCGTCGCCTGGGCGAACGCCGACGCGGCCGATCCGTTCGGGTTCGACGCCTCCCGCCGCCGCTGACGGGCGGTTGCATCGCCCCCCGCGCCCTCTATCGTCGCGCCATCCGGCCGGGAGGGGCCGCAGGGAGGGAAGACACATGATCCGGACCATCGGAGCGATCTGCGCCGCCGTGGCGCTCGCGGGCGCGGCGCAGGCGCAGGAGCGCGTGACCTACAAGTCGGCCAAGGCCGGCTCGTCCTACTACCAGATGGGCGTGGAGCTCGCGGAGGCGATGCGCACCGGGACCGACGGCGCGATCTCGGTCACGGTCGAGGAGAGCCAGGGGTCGGTGCAGAACGTGATGGAGGCGCGCGCGCGGGGCGCCGACTACGTCTTCACCACCCCGCCGGGGCTGGTCTCGGCCGCCGTCGCGGGCACGGGGCCGTTCGAGGACAAGGGCGATCCGGCCTTCGCGGAGGTCCGCGCGCTGTTCCCGATCCCGTCGCTGACGATGCATTTCGTGATGGACGGCGAGACGGGCGCGCAGTCGCTGGCCGACATGGAGGGCCGCACGATCCTGCTCGGCGCGGGCAGCTTCGGCGCGACCGAGGGCGAGAAGTACCTCGCGCTGTTCGGCCTGACCGATGGCGTGACGGTCGCCGACGCGGAGCTGTCGAACGCGGTCGCCGCGATGCAGAACGGCCAGATCGACGGCTTCGTCACCGCCGGGTCCTGGCCCGCGCCCAACGTGATCGAGGCGGCGGCGACGATGCCGGTCACGGTCCTGTCGATGACCGACGAGGAGGTGGCCGAAACGGGGCGCACCCGCATCGAGATCCCCGCCGGGACCTATGCCGGGCAGGACGCGCCGATCGTGACGACCGCGCTCGACGTCGTGGCCTTCGCGACGACCGCGATGTCCGAGGACACGGCCTACGCGATGACGAGGACGTTCTGGGAGGAGCAGGCGCGGCTGTCGGACGTGGCGCGCTGGTGGGCGGGCGTCACGCCCGACATGCTCGCGGGCGTGACCACGGGCATCCATCCGGGCGCGCAGCGCTACTACGACGAGATCGGCGCCGACCTCGGCGGCGGCAACTGATCGAGGCGCGGGGGGCGCGGTGGCCGCCGTCCCTCCCGCGCCGACGACGACCGCCGCCGCCCCGCCCGCGGGGCCGCCATGGGTCGCGCTCGGGCTGGTCTCGATCGCGTTCCACCTCGGGCTGATCTTCCAGGGGCTGGTCCCCGCGCTCGTCGCCCGGCCCCTCCACCTCGCGCTGATTTTGCCGTGGGTCTACTTCGCGCGCCGCACGCCGCTCGACTGGCTCGTGGGCGCCGCGGGCATCGGCATCTGCGTGTGGATCGCCTGGTTCCACCGGGATCTGCGCGATCAGTACGGCTTCCTCGAAGGGCCCGCGCAGATGGCGATGGCCGTCGCGCTGCTCGCGGTCGTGCTCGACGCCGCGCGGCGGATGATCGGCTGGCCGCTGCCCGCGGTCGCGGCGGTGACGCTGCTCTACGGCGCGCTCGGGCA
This sequence comes from uncultured Alphaproteobacteria bacterium, assembly GCA_963729425.1. Classification (GTDB taxonomy): domain Bacteria; phylum Pseudomonadota; class Alphaproteobacteria; order Rhodobacterales; family Rhodobacteraceae; genus Jannaschia. The sequence continues at coordinate 10,508 of CAVSOF010000007.1, forward strand.
GCACGTGCCCGGCCAGTTCGGCCATGCGGGCCTGCCGATGGCCTCGTTCCTCGGCACGCTGACCATCGCGGAGGGCGGCGTCTGGGGCTCGCTCACCGGGGTCTCGGTCGGCGTGGTGGCGATCTTCGTGATCTTCGGCGCGGTGCTCAACGCGGGCGAGGCGGGGCAGGGGTTCATGAACGTCGCCGCCGCCGCCGCGGGGCGGCTGACGGGCGGCGCGGCCAAGGTCTCGGTCCTGTCCTCGGCGCTGTTCGGCTCGATCTCGGGCTCGGCCAGCGCCAACGTCGCCTCCACCGGCGCGGTCACGCTGCCCGCGATGACGAAGCTCGGCTACCCGAGGCGGCTCGCCGGCGCGGTCGAGGCGGTGGCCTCCTCGGGCGGGCAGATCATGCCGCCGCTGATGGGCGCGGGCGCGTTCGTGATGGTCGAGCTGACGGGCGAGCCCTATTCGCGGATCATGGCGGCGGCGATCCTGCCCGCGCTCCTCTACTTCCTCGCCGTCTGGGTCGGGATCGACGCCTTCGCCGGGCGCCACCCGCTGCCGGGCCTGCCGCCCGAGGACCGGCCGGCGCAGCGCGACGTGTCGTGACCAGCGCGTTCTTCGCCGTCCCGTTCGCCGTCCTGCTGTGGTTCATGTTCGGCGCGGGCGTCACCCCGCAACTCGCCGCCTGCGCGGCCATCGTCGCGGGCGCGTGCCTCCTGCCGTTCGACGGGCGGCGGGGCTGGGCGCCGCGGCAGGGGCTGGGCCGGGTCGCCGCCGCCGCGGTGAATGCGGGCCGGCAGGTGGCGATGATCGGCTCGATCATCGTCTGCGCGGGCATCGTGGTCGGCGTGCTCGGCGTGACGGGGCTCGGGATCAAGCTGACCTCGGCCATCGTCTCGGGCTCCTCGGGCGCACTCTGGCCCGCGCTCCTGCTGACCGCGCTCGCCTGCCTGCTGCTCGGAATGGAGGTGCCGACGACGGCGGCCTACGTGATCTGCGTCTCGGTCGCGGGCCCGGCGCTCATCGGGCTGGGGCTCGAGCCGCTGCGCGCGCATCTCTTCGTGTTCTGGTTCGCGCTGCTGTCGACGATCACGCCCCCGGTCTGCGGCGCGGTGTTCATCGCGGCGGGCATGGTGGGCGAGAACTGGCTCCGGGTCGCGATGACCGCGATGGCGCTCGGCCTCGGCCTCTACGTGATCCCGCTCGGCATGGTCGCGCTGCCCGCGCTGACCGATCCGGTGGGGGTCCCCGGCGCGGCGGTGCTGGCGGCGGGGCGGATGGCGGTCGGCCTGACGGCGCTCTCGTTCGCCGTGATCGGCAGGGGCGGGCCGGTACGGCGGGTCGGCCTCGCGGCGCTCGGCGCGGCGGCGATCTTCGCGCCCGTTTGACGCCGCGGTCGAACCGCCCGATGCAGGCGCGGTGCGCGCCGACATCCCCCTCACCCGCGACCTGCTGCTGATCGGCGGCGGGCACGCGCATGCGCTCGTGCTCCGCGCCTGGGGGATGGATCCGCTGCCCGGCGTGCGCGTGACGGTCGTGAACCCCGGCCCGACGGCGCCCTATACCGGCATGCTGCCGGGCCACGTCGCCGGACATTACGGACGCGACGCGCTCGACATCGACCTCGTGCGGCTCGCGCGGTTCGCGGGCGCGGCGCTGATCGACGGCCGGGTGACGACGCTCGACCCCGATGCGCGGACGGCGCGGATCGAGGGGCGGGGCGAGATCGCCTACGACGTGGCCTCGCTCGACGTCGGCATCACCTCCGAGATGCCCGGGATCGACGGGTTCGGGGCGCACGGCGTCGCGGCCAAGCCGCTCGGCGGGTTCGCCGTCCGCTGGCGCGCCTTCGAGGCGGCGGTCGCGCGCGGCGAACGGCCGCCGCGGGTCGCGGTGATCGGCGGCGGCGTGGCCGGCCAGGAGCTCGCGATGGCGATGGCCCACGCGCTGCGGGGGGCGCCGGGCCTGCGCGTGACGGTGCTCGAGGCGTCGGACGCGCCGACGGGAACGGGTCCGCGGGCGCGGAGGCGGCTGGACGCCGCGATGGCGGCGCTCGGCGTGTCGGTGCGGACCGGGGTGCGGGTCGCGTCGATCGGCGCGGACGCGGTGACGCTCGAGGACGGCGAGGCGATCGCGTCGGCCTTCACCCTCGCCGCCGCCGGGGCCCGCCCGCAACCCTGGCTCGAAGGGACCGGCCTGCCGCTGCACGAGGGCTTCGTCCGCGTCGGCCCGACGCTCGCTGTCGTCCGGGCTCGACGATCTCTTCGCGGTCGGCGACTGCGCGCATCTCGATCACGCGCCCCGGCCCAAGGCGGGGGTCTTCGCCGTCCGCGAGGCGCCGATCCTGCACGCGAACCTGCGCGCCGCGCTGTCCGGGTCGGGGCGGATGCGGCGCTATCGCCCGCAGCGGGGCTATCTGAAGCTGATCTCGCTGGGCCACCGCTCGGCGCTGGCGGAGAAGGCGGGGATCGCGGTGGCGCATCCGCTGCTCTGGCGGTGGAAGGACCGCATCGACCGGTCGTTCATGCGCAAGCTGACCGACCTGCCGCCGATGCCGACCGTCCCCCTCCCGGCCGGGCGCGCGGCGGGGGGCGAGCCCGACGCGCCGCTCTGCGCGGGCTGCGGCGCGAAGGTCGGCGGCGACGCGCTCGCCGCCGCGCTCGCGCGCATCCCCGCCGCCGCGCGCGCGGACGTGCTGTCGCGGCCGGGCGACGACGCCGCCATCCTCGCGCACGGGGCGGGGCGGCAGGTGCTCACGACCGACCACCTGCGCGCGTTCACGCTCGACACCGCGCTCATGACGCGCATCGCCGCCGTGCACGCGCTCGGCGACGTCTGGGCCATGGGCGCGCGGCCGCAGGCGGCGCTGGCGACGGTGATCCTGCCGCGGATGTCCGAGGCGTTGCAGGCGCGCACGCTGTCGGAGGTGCTGGCGGTGGCGGCCGAGGTCATGGGCGCGGCGGGCGCGGACCTCGTGGGCGGGCACACGACGATGGGGGCGGAGACGACGATCGGCTTCGCGGTCACCGGGCTCTGCGACGGGCCGCCGATCGGTCACGAGGGCGCGCGGCCGGGGGACGCGATCGTGCTGACGCGGCCGATCGGGACGGGCGTTCTCCTCGCCGCCGAGATGGCGGGACGCGCGCGGGGCCGCGACGTGGCGGCGATGCTCGCGCGGATGGCGGTCCCGCAGGGCGACGCGGCGGCGATCCTGTCGGGGGCGCGCGCGATGACGGACGTGACCGGGTTCGGCCTCGCCGGGCATCTCGGCGCGATCTGCGGCGCGAGCGGGGTGGGCGCGCGCGTCTCGCTCGACGCGGTGCCGACCTATGACGGGGCGCTCGCGCTGGCCGGGGCGGGGGTGGCCTCGTCGCTCCACGCCGCGAACGCGCGCGCCGCGCCGGTCGCGGGGGGCACGGGGCCCCGGCACGCGCTTCTGCACGATCCGCAGACGGCGGGCGGGCTGCTGGCGGCGGTGCCGGCGGAGGAGGCCCGCGCGCTCGTCGCCCGGCTGCGGGAGGCGGGCCACGAGGCGGCGCGCATCGGGACGTTCGTGGCCGAGCCGGGCATCGCCTGCGACTAGGCGACCGCCGCCATCGCGCGTTCCGCCGCCCGGGCGAGGTCGTCCTCGCCCAGCCCTCCGAGCGTTACCGTCGCGGCCAATTTCCGCCGCGTCCGCGCGGGGCTGGCGTAGCGCGGGTCGTAGTGCTCGACGATGAGGCTCTCGGCCAGCTCCGCGACGCGGCCCGCGGCGGCCATCGCGTGCCAGCCCTCGATGCGCTCGCGGGGATGGTACTTCCGCAGCCGGTCGATGCGCTCGGCGAGGAGGGCGGCGTCGGCGGTGAGGTCGGGATAGGTGGTCGTCAGGAACCGCGCGCGCACGGGCGCCGGGACGTCGAGAGCCACGACCTCCGCCGCGCCCATGGCCGACCAGATCGCTGGAGGCAGCAGCAGGCGGCCGATCGCGTTGCTCTCCGCCTCGAGCCAGAGCGGCCGGGCCGGGTCGAGGCCGCCGAGCGCGTGCACGAGGCGGGACTCGAACATCTTCTGCGAGGGCTGGCCGGACGCCCAGCCGCCGAAGTTCGAGCCGCGATGCTCCGCGAGTCCCTCGAGGTCGATCACCTGCGCGCCGCGCGCCGCGAGATGGCTCAAAAGCTGCGTCTTGCCCGAGCCCGTCCCGCCGTCGATCAGCACCACGCGCAGGCCCAGCGGCCGGTCGTAGAGCCGCTCCGACACCAGCCGGCGGTAGCTTCGGTAGCCGCCGTCCAGCACCGAGACCCGCCAGCCGATCTGCTCGAGGATGGTCGCGACCGAGCCCGACCGCTGCCCGCCGCGCCAGCAATGGACGAGCGGCCGCCAGCCGCCGCCCCGGTCGGCAAGCGCGCCCTCCAGATGGCCCGCCACGTTGCGCGCGACCATCGCCGCACCCAGCTTGCGGGCGAGGAAGCGGTCCTCGCGGACGTAGACCGTGCCGATGCGCGCGCGCTCGGCGTCCGACAGCGCGGGCAGGTTGATCGCGCCCGGCACGTGATCCTCGGCGAACTCGGCGGGCGAGCGCACGTCGATCACGTCGTCGAAATCGAGGCCGCCGGGCGGCGGCGGCGCGGTCAGCTCGAAGCGGTCCAAGCGCTCACATCATCTCCCGCACGTCCGTCAGCCGCCCGGTCACCGCGGCGGCGGCGGCCATCGCCGGCGACATCAGGTGGGTGCGCCCGCCGCGGCCCTGCCGCCCCTCGAAGTTGCGGTTCGACGTCGCCGCGCAGCGCTCGCCGGGCGCGAGCTGGTCGGGGTTCATCGCGAGGCACATCGAGCAGCCGGCGAGCCGCCACTCGAAGCCCGCGTCGAGGAAGACCTGCGCGAGCCCCTCCTCCTCGGCCTGCGCGCGCACCAGCCCGGAGCCCGGAACGACCATCGCGCGCAGCCCGTCCTTGATCCGCTTGCCCCGCAGGATCTCGGCGGCGGCGCGCAGGTCCTCGATCCGCCCGTTGGTGCACGAGCCGATGAACACGGTATCGATGGCGACGTCGCGGAGCGGCGTGCCCGGCGTCAGGCCCATGTAGTCGAGCGACCGCCGGGCCGCGTCCACCTTGCCGCCGGCGAAGTCCGACGGCGCGGGCACGGAGGCGGTGATCGGCAGGACGTCCTCGGGCGAGGTGCCCCAGGTCACGACCGGCGCGATGTCCTCGCCCGCGATCGTCACGACCTTGTCCCACTGCGCGTCGTCGTCCGAGCGCAGCGTCTCCCACCAGGTCATCGCCGCGTCCCAGTCGGCGCCCTTCGGCGCGTGCGGGCGGCCCTCGCAATAGGCGTAGGTGGTCGCGTCGGGCGCGATGAGCCCCGCGCGCGCGCCGCCCTCGATCGCCATGTTGCAGACCGTCATGCGGCCCTCCATCGAGAGCGCGCGGATCGCCTCGCCGCAATACTCGATGACGTGGCCGGTGCCGCCCGCCGTCCCGGTGCGCCCGATCACCGACAGCGTGATGTCCTTGGCCGTGACGCCGGGCGCGAGCCGCCCGGTGATCTCGACGCGCATGTTCCTGGCCTTGCGCTGGATCAGCGTCTGCGTGGCCAGCACGTGCTCGACCTCGCTGGTCCCGATCCCGTGGGCGAGCGCGCCGAAGGCCCCGTGCGTCGCGGTGTGGCTGTCGCCGCACACGACGGTCATGCCGGGCAGGGTCCAGCCCTGCTCGGGGCCGACGATGTGCACGATCCCCTGCCGGACGTCGGAGACGGGGTAGTAATGGATCCCGGTCTCGCGCGCGTTGCGGTCGAGCGCCTCGACCTGGATGCGGCTCTCCTCGTTCTCGATCCCCTGGGCGCGGTCGAGCGTGGTGGGCACGTTGTGGTCGGGCACGGCGATCGTGCGCTCGGGCGCGCGCACCGTGCGGCCGGTCATCCGCAGGCCCTCGAAGGCCTGGGGGGAGGTCACCTCGTGGACGAGGTGGCGGTCGATGTAGAGCAGGCAGGTCCCGTCCTCGGCCTCGTGGGCGAGATGGGCGTCCCAGATCTTGTCGTAGAGCGTGCGGCCGGGCATGGGCGGCGTCCTTCGGATGCGTGGCGGAGCGTGGCGATGGCGTCGCTACCGCGTACGCCCGCGCACGGACCGCGCGGCGCCGTGGAAACGCTCGCGCAGGCGCGCCCGGTCGGCCATCGAGGTCACGCGTCGCATGGCGAGAGGTGCTACAGCCGCCGTCGGCCCGCCGCAAGCGGGCACCGGGTCGAAGGGCGAGCCGCGTGCGGCCCGCCCAACAAACGGTTCAGGCCGCGTTGCGTCGGCGCTTGGCGGCGCCCAGCAGCGCGAGGCCCGAGACAAGCAGCAGGCCGCCAGCCGGGAGCGGGACCGGCGCGATGCCCGAATCCTCGAACGTGAAGCTCGCGAACCCGGAGGCCGGCTGGCGGCTCTCGAAGAAGCCGAGGCGGTAGCTGCCGACGCCGAGATCCGCGAAGACCAGGTCACCCGGCTTGGCCGCCCCCCGGGCGTTGCCCGACGTGCCGTTCGCGCCCGAGACCAGGTTGCAGGTCCCGCCGACCGGCCCGGCCGCGCCGGTGCAGAAACCAGTATCCGTCGTCAGGCGCGACACCGCCGTGCCGTTCATGCCGTCGAGCAGGTCGAGCGTGAACGCGGACACGTCGCTCGAGGAGCCCGTCGCGTCGTAGACGTCGAAGAACAGGTTGCCGCCGAGCTCGACGGTGAAGTCGATCGACGCGGAGAACGGCGTCTGCGTCCAGTCGAAGTCGAAGAAGGCCCGCGGGTTGACGAACGCGCCGAAGGAGCCGCTCTCCTCGAAGCCTTCCGCCACGTCGAAGGCGCCGCCGGAATGGACGTTGCCGAACCCGTCGACGGTGACGGCGGACGCGGCCGTCGCGGTCCCGATCGCGAGGATCGAGGCGCCGAGGAGGCGTGAGATGGTGTTCATAATCGTGTTCCCTGTCAAAGCGGGGTTCCACGCCCGATGGCTGCAATCGTTAAATTTCGAGAAGAAGTCAAAGAATTGGAGGGCCCGTGGTTAACGCGTGGACCGTGACGCGGCGGTGTTGTGGCCGCCCGGCGACCCGCGCCATAACGCGCCATGGGCGACGACATCCTCGACGAGATCCCGCTGCGCGACGAGCTCGCGCGGATCTGGGCGGACGTGGCGATGTTCGCGGGCGACCTGCTGCGGCCCGGATGGAAGCTCTGGCAGATCCTCATCATCCTCGCGCTCATGCTCGCCGCGTGGGGGCTGCGCCGCTGGGCGAGCGAGCGGATGACGATCTGGATGCGCACGCAGACGGGCCGCCCGAAATGGCAGCTCCGCTGGCTCGTGATCGTGCGCAACCGGTTGGGGCTCGTGATCTTCGCGGCGCTCGCCTGGGGCACGTTCGCGATCATGCGCGAGGTGACCTGGCCGTCGCGCAGCTACCTGATCGGGCTCGCCGCGACGATCGGGTTCGCGTGGATGGTCGTGGCCTTCGTCTCGCGGCTCGTGCGCAACCCGTTCCTGCGCAAGATCGTGACCTGGGGGCTCTGGGCCTACGTCACGCTGTTCTACCTCGGGCTCCTCGACGCGACCCGCACGACGCTCGACGCGGCCTCGATCGACTTTGGCGGCATCCACGTCTCGCTTCTGGGCATCATCACCGCATTCGTGGTGATCGGCGTGCTCTTCACCGTCGCCCGCCTCGTCTCCCGCACGACCTCGGACCGCATCTCGAAGAACGAGGACATCAGCCCGTCGATGCGGGTCCTCGTGGTGAAGATGCTTCAGATCGTGCTCTACGCGGGCGCGTTCTTCATCGGGCTCAAGGCCGTGGGCGTGGACCTGACGGGCCTCGCGGTGCTCTCGGGCGCGATCGGCGTCGGCATCGGCTTCGGCCTGCAGAAGGTGATCTCGAACCTCGTCTCGGGCTTCATCATCCTGCTCGACAAGTCGATCAAGCCGGGCGACGTGATCTCGCTCGGCGAGACCTTCGGCTGGGTCACGACGCTCACCGCGCGCTACGTCTCGATCACCACGCGCGACGGCAAGGAATACCTGATCCCCAACGAGGACCTCATCACCGGGCAGGTGGTGAACTGGTCGCATTCCAACAGCTTCGTGCGGCTCGACATCCTCTTCGGCACGGCCTACGGCGACGACCCCCACCTCGTGCGGCGCGTCGCGATCGAGGCGGCGGCGGGCACCAAGCGCGTCCTCGCCTCCACGCCCCCGGTCTGCCACATCGTGGGCTTCGGGGACTCGTCGGTGGACTACGTGCTGCGGTTCTGGATCGCCGACCCGACGGGCGGGCTGACCAACATCCGCGGCAACGTCTACCTGGCGCTCTGGGACGCGTTCAAGGAGAACGGCATCTCGATCCCGTTCCCGCAGCGCGAGGTGCGGATGCTGCCCGAGCCGGCGGGCGCCGCCGCGGAGTAGCGAGGCCAGCGCCCGCCCCGTTGAACGGGCGGGGGGCCGATGCTACCTTCGGGTCCATGCTCCGGCTCCGGCCGGGGCGCGCACAGCACGGAGGATCGGACGCTGTCCACCGACACCCATGCGGCCCGCGCCGCGACCGACGACCCCGCCGCGAGCGACCGCACGCTCGCGCTCATCCTGGCCGCGCTCGACGAGGACAAGGCCGAGGACGTCGTGCAGATCCCGCTCCGGGGCAAGTCCTCCGTCGCCGACCACATGGTCGTCTGCTCGGGCCGCTCGACGCGCCAGGTCACGGCGCTGGCCGAGAAGCTCTCGGAGCGGCTCAAGGACACGCTCGGCCGCGCCGCGCGCTCCGAGGGCAAGGCGCAGGGCGACTGGGTTCTGCTCGACGCGGGCGACGTGATCGTGCACATCTTCCGCCCCGAGGTCCGCGAGTTCTACCAGCTCGAGAAGATGTGGACCGACCCGGGCGCCGCCCCGCAATCGATGCCGCGGGCCGCGCCCGCCTCCTGAGATGCGGCTGCACCTGATCGCGGTCGGGCGCCTGCGCGCGGGTCCCGAGCGGGCGCTCGTCGACGGCTATCTCGACCGCTTCGCCAAGGTCGGGCGCGGGCTCGGCCTGCCGCCAGTGGCGCTGTCGGAGGTCGAGGCGCGCGGCGGCGGGACCGAGGCCGAGGCGATCGCGCGCGCGCTGCCCGACGGCGCCGCGCTCGTGGCGCTCGACGAGCGCGGGGCGCTCCTGTCCTCGCCCGACCTCGCCGGGCGGATCGCGGGCTGGCGCGACGGCGCGCGCGACGTGGCCTTCGCGATCGGAGGCGCCGACGGGCTCGACGCCGGCCTGCGCGACCGCGCCGACCTGATGCTCTCCTTCGGGCCGATGGTCTGGCCGCACGCGCTCGCGCGGGTCATGCTGGCCGAGCAGCTCTACCGCGCCGCCTCGATCCTCGCGGGCGCCCCCTACCACCGCGCGTGACGCGCCGATAAGACCGCGCCACGCCCGGAGGCCGCACCAATGCCCAAGCCCGTGATCCTGTGCATCCTCGACGGCTGGGGCCTGTCGGACCGGCCCGGGCAGTCCGCGCCCGCCCTCGCCGCGACGCCGACTTTCGACCGGCTGATGGCCGACTGCCCGAACGCGACGCTGACGACGTTCGGCCCGGCCGTGGGGCTGCCCGAGGGGCAGATGGGCAATTCAGAGGTCGGCCACATGAACATCGGCGCGGGCCGGACGGTGCGGATGGACCTCGGGCTCATCGACCATTCGATCGCCTCGGGCGGCTTCGCGGCGGAGGCCTCGATCGTGAGCTGGGCGCATACCGTGCGCCAGGCCGAGGGGACGGCGCACCTCCTCGGCCTGATCTCCGACGGCGGCGTGCACGGCCATATCGACCACCTCCTCGCCGCCTGCCGCGTGGTGACGGAGGCGGGCGTGCCGGTCGTGGTCCACGCCGTCACCGACGGCCGCGACGTGGCGCCGGGCTCGGCGGAGGGCTTCGTGACGCGGCTGCTGGAGGGCCTGCCCGAGGGCGCTTCGGTCGGCACGGTCGCGGGGCGCTACTGGACGATGGACCGCGACCAGCGCTGGGACCGCGTGCGCCGCGCCTGGGCCGCGATGGTCCGCGCCGAGGGCGAGCGCGCGCCGGGCCCCGCGGAGGCCGTCGAGGCGGCCCGCGCGCGCGGCGAGGGCGACGAGTTCCTGTCGCCCACGGTGATCGACGGCTACGCGGGGATGCGCGACGGCGACGGGGTGTTCTGCCTCAACTTCCGCGCCGACCGCGCGCGCGAGATCCTCGCCACACTCGCCGACCCGGCCTTCGACGCGTTCGAGACCGGGCCGCGTCCGCGCCTGCACCTCCTCGGCATGGTCGACTATTCCGCCCACCTGCGCGACCTGATGGGCACGGTGTTCCCCAAGCAGGCCGTCGCCAACACGCTCGGCCACTGGATCGCGGCGCGGGGCCTGACGCAGTTCCACTGCGCGGAGACCGAGAAGTACCCGCACGTCACGTTCTTCCTCAACGGCGGGGTCGAGCCGCCGGAGCCGGGCGAGGACCGCGCGATGCCGCGCTCGCCGGACGTCGCGACCTACGACCTCGCGCCCGAGATGTCGTCGGTAGAGGTCACGGACCGCTTCGTCGAGGCGATCGGCCGGGCTACGACTTCGTCGTGGTGAACTACGCGAACCCCGACATGGTCGGCCATACCGGCGACCTCGAGGCCGCGACGCGCGCCTGCGAGGCGGTGGACCGGGGGCTGGCGCGGGTGATGGACGCGCTCGGGCGGACGGGCGGCGCGATGGTGGTCTGCGCCGATCATGGCAACTGCGAGACGATGCGCGACCCCGTGACCGGGCGCCCGCATACCGCGCACACGCTCAACCCCGTGCCGGTCCTGGTCTGGGGCGCGCCGGAGGGGTCGACGCTGCGCTCGGGCACGCTCGCGGACGTGGCGCCCACGATCCTGTCGCTGATGGGCGTCGCGCCGCCGCCCGAGATGACCGGCCGTTCGCTGCTCGAGCCGGGCCCCACGGCAACGTGATGGCCGACGGGCCGTCCAGCCGGGACAGGCCCCACGCCGTGCTCGGAGTCGCATCTGCCGCAGGGAAAGCGCCGCACCGGCCGCATCGCGCGGTGGCGTTCGGCGCGCAGGCGGGCATAATCCCGCGCGATCGGGCCGCACGGCCGGTGGACCCGGCGGCGTCGACGCCGCCTGACAGGGGAACGAGATGAGAAAAGTAGCGATGGCCGCCGGATGCGGCATCCTGGCCGGCATCCTGACCACCACGCAGCTCGCCGGGCCGCTGCTCGCGCAGGAGGCCGAGAACGCGACCGTCTACGAGCAGCTCGACCTGTTCGGCATCGTGTTCGAGCGCATCCGCAACCAGTACGTCGAGCCGGTGGACGAGGGCGAGCTGATCGAGGCGGCGATCAACGGGATGCTGACCTCGCTCGACCCGCATTCCTCCTACCTGCCGCCCACGGCGTTCGAGGACATGCAGGTCGACACGCGCGGCGAGTTCGGCGGGCTCGGGATCGAGGTCACGCAGGAGGAGGGCTACGTCAAGGTCATCACGCCCATGGACGGCACCCCGGCCTTCGAGGCGGGGGTCGAGGCGGGCGATTTCATCACCGCGGTGGACGGCGAGGGCATCCTCGGCCTGACGCTCGAGGAGGCCGTCGAGCTGATGCGGGGCCCGATCGGCTCGGAGATCGTGGTGACGATCGTGCGCGACGGGCTCGAGGAGCCGATCGACATCACCATCGTGCGCGACACGATCAAGCTGACGGCCGCGCGCGTGCGCACGGTGGGCGACAGCATCGTGATCCGCGTCTCGACCTTCAACGACCAGACGCTGCCCAACGTCGCCGACGGGCTCGAGACCGCGCTCGAGGAGGCCGGCGGGCTCGAGGCCGTGAACGGCGTGGTGCTCGACCTGCGCAACAATCCCGGCGGGCTGCTGACGGCGGGGGTGGGCCTGGCCGACGACTTCCTCGAGCAGGGCGAGATCGTCTCGACCCGCTCGCGCGACGTGGCCGACGGCGACCGCTTCAACGCGCGCCCGGGCGACATCGTGGAGGGCCTGCCGATGGTGGTGCTGATCAACGGCGGCTCGGCCTCGGCCTCCGAGATCGTGGCCGGCGCGTTGCAGGACCACCGCCGCGCGGTCGTCGTGGGCACCAAGTCGTTCGGCAAGGGCTCGGTCCAGACGATCATGCCGGTGCAGGGCGACGGCGCGATCCGGCTCACCACCGCGCGGTACTACACGCCGTCGGGCCGGTCGATCCAGAACCTCGGGATCAGCCCCGACATCGTCGTCGTCCAGCCGCCGCGCGAGCTCGCCACGCCCGAGGAGACCGTCGAGGAGACGACGCGCCCGACGCGCACCGAGTCGAGCCTGCGCGGGTCGCTCTCCAACGACAGCCTGACCGATGACGAGCAGGAGCAGATCCGCGTCGAGCAGGAGGAGGCCGAGGAGGCCGCCGAGCTGCGCGAGGAGGACTACCAGATGGCCTACGCCATCGACATCCTGAAGGGCCTGTCGGCCATCGAGGACGGGGCGGAGGAGTGAGCCGGGACGGGGGCGGCGGGACCGCCGCCGCCCTCGACGCGGACGCCGTCGCGCGGCTGCCCTACCGCCCCTGCGCGGGGGTCTGCCTGACGGATCCGGCGGGGCGCGTCTGGGTCGGCGAGCGGATCGACCGCCCCGCGGATGCGCCGGTCGCCTGGCAGATGCCGCAGGGCGGGATCGATCCGGGCGAGGCGCCGGAGGCCGCCGCGCTGCGCGAGCTCTACGAGGAGACGGGCCTGCGGGCGGAGGCGGTCGCGGTCGTCGCCCGCCTGCCCGAGCCGCTGCGCTACGACCTGCCGCCCGCGCTGGTGCCGACGCTGTGGAAGGGAAAGTTCCGGGGGCAGGAGCAGCACTGGTTCCGCATGGCCTATGACGGGCCGGACGAGGCGGTGGACCTCGACGTGCACGAGCGCGAGTTCTCCCGTTGGGCCTGGATGGCGCCGGCCGAGGTGCTCGACGCGATCGTGCCGTTCAAGCGCGATCTCTACGCGGCGGTGCTGGGCGGCTTCGGCCTGCTGCGCTGAGCCGCGACATTGCCTATCGCCGCGCCGGGGCGCATCCCGGCGGCCGATCCCGACCGAACGAGGCTCCCCATGTCCCGCATCCTCCTCGCCGCATTCCTGTCCGCCGCCGTCGCGGGACAGGCGCACGCGCTGTCCTGCCTGCGTCCGACCGTCGCCGCGACCTTCGCGGAGGCGAGCGCGTCGGAGGCGACCTACGTGCTCGCCGTCGGGCGCGTCTCGCTGATGCCCGGCGAGACCGTGCCGTCGACGGGCGACGATCCGAACGACCGCCGCGGCTACGAGGTGGCCGCGCGGTTCGACGGGCAGCTCGCCTCGCCCACCGGGTTCGACGCCGACGCGGCCTTCCCGCTGACGGTGCGGGTGGAATGCGCGGGGGCGTGGTGCGGCGGGGTGCCGGTGGCGCAGCGGATGCTGGTCTTCGTCGAGCGGGGCGAGGACGTCAACGTGCTCGTCGAGGGGCCGTGCCCGTTCTGGACCTTCGCGGCGACGCCCGAGATCGTCGCGCAGGCCCGCGCGTGCCTCGCGGGCGAAGTCTGCGCGGCGGAGTAGGGCGGCCGCGACCGGCCGCCCCGTCCGATCACTGCCCGATCGCCACGCCCTCGCGGCGGGGATCGGCGCCGCCCGTGAGCATTTCGCCGTCGATGGCGATCGCGTGGAGGCCCGAGTTCAGGTCGCGCACCTCCACCTCGAACCCCATCTCCGTCAGCGGGCCCGCGAGATCGGCGGCCGATCGTCCCTTCCTCGAGGTCGTAGGTGCCGAAGCGGTTGACGAGATGCGGCATCGACACCGCCGCCTGCACGTCCATGCCCCAGTCCATGTGCGCGACGATGGCCTGCGCCACGTAGCCGATGATCCGGGAGCCGCCGGGCGAGCCGACCACCAGCACCGGCGCCCCGTCGCGCGTCACGATGGTGGGCGCCATCGAGGAGCGCGGGCGCTTGCCGGGCTCCACCCGGTTCGCGATCGGGATGCCGTCCGCGTGGGTCTCGAAGCTGAAGTCGGTCAGCTCGTTGTTGAGCAGGAACCCGCCCGGCGCGAGCACGCGCGAGCCGAACCCGTTCTCGATCGTCGTGGTCATCGAGAGCGCGTTGCCCGCGGCGTCCACGATCGAGATGTGCGAGGTCGACGGCAGCTCGATCGAGCGGTCGTCGGCCAGCAGCATCGCGTGGTCCCAGGGCGGCGAGCCCGCGCTCACCTCCGGCAGGCTGTCCTCGCCCGAGAGGAGGCCCGACCGCTCGGTCATGTAGGCCGGGTCGAGCAGCCCCTCCGTGGGCATCGGCACGAAGTCGCTGTCGGCCATGTAGCGGCCGCGATCGGCGAAGGCGAGGCGCGAGGCGTCGCCGATGATGCGCCACGCATCCGCGCTGTCGGGGCCCATGCCGGCGATGTCGTAGGGCTCGATCATCGCGAGGATCTGCCCGACGGTCAGCCCGCCCGACGAGGGCGGCCCCATCCCGCAGACCTCGGCGCCGCGATAGGGCGCGCAGACCGCGTCGCGCTCGACCACCTCGTAGGCGGCGAGGTCGTCCATCGTGAGCAGCCCCGGCTGCGCCGCGCCGCGCACGGCGGCGACGATGCCCTCGGCCACGGGTCCGGCGTAGAAGCCCGCCGCGCCCTCGGCCGCGAGCGTGCGGAGCGTGTCGGCATAGGCCTCGTTCGTCAGCGTCGCGCCCTCCGCGATCGGCGCGCCGTCCGGCAGGAAGTAGGCGACCGGTGGCGGGGTCGACCGAGAGCCGATCGGCGTCGTCGGCCACGAGCCCGGCCAGGCGGGGCGAGACCGCGAACCCGTCCTCGGCCAGCGCGATGGCGTCGTCGAAAAGCGTGGGCCAGTTCGCGCGGCCCCAGCGGCGATGCGCCTCCTCGAGCAGCATCGGCGTGCCGGGCGTGCCGACCGAGAGCCCGCCCACCACGGCGTCGAAAAAGCCCATCGTGGTGCCGTCCTCGTTGAGGAACAGCTTGGGCGTGGCGGCCATCGGCGCGGTCTCGCGGGCGTCGAGCGTCGTGATCTCGCCCGTCGCGGCGTCGTACCAGACGAGGAACGCGCCGCCGCCAAGCCCCGAGGATTGCGGCTCCACCAGCCCCAGCACGACCTGCACCGCGACCATCGCGTCGGCCGCGCTGCCGCCGTCGCGGAGCACCGCGGCGCCCGCCTCGACGGCGAGCGGGTTGGCGGCGGCGACCATCCAGTCCTGCGAGGTGACGGGGGCCGCGACCTCGGCCGTGCCGGTGGCGGCCTCGGGGGCCTCCGCGTCGGCTGCCTGCTGCGCGTGGGCGGGCAGGGCGATCAGCGCGGCGAGGGCGAGGCTGTGCCGGAGGGTGGTTCGCATGGGGCTTCTCCTGTCGGTTCCGGCGTTAACCATGACGGCCCCTGCCGCCGAGGCAAGCCCTCAGGCCGGGCGCGCGCGCAGCGGCGTCTCGCGGATCGGCAGGTGGACGATGGCCGACAGGAGCCCGACGCCCACCCCGATCCACCAGACCGCGACGTAGCTGCCGGTCTCGTCGTAGAGCCGCCCGCCGAGCCAGACGCCCAGGAACGAGCCCAGCTGATGCGAGAAGAACACCAGCCCGTAGAGCGTGCCCATGTAGCGCAGCCCGTAGATGTGCGCGACGAGGCCGGAGGTGAGCGGCACGGTGGCGAGCCAGAGCGCGCCCATGACCGTCGAGAACGCCACCACAGAGAGCGGCGTGATCGGCAGCGCGATGAAGAGCGCGGCGGCGACGGTGCGGCCGAGATAGATGCCCGCGAGCAGGAGCTTGCGCGAGTACCGCTTGCCGAGCCAACCCGCGTAGAGCGTGCCCGCGACGTTGGCGAGGCCGATGAGCGAGATCGACAGCGCGCCGAGCGCCGACGTGGTGGTGATGCCCATCGACCAGAGCGTCGAGCCGGGATCGATCGGCCCGCACATCTCGGTCACGAGCGCGGGGAAGTGCGCGGTGATGAAGCCGAGCTGGTAGCCGCAGGAGAAGAAGCCCACGAAGATCATCGCGTAGGTCGGATCGCGGACGGCGCGGCCGAGCACCGCGCCGAGGCTCTCCTCGAGCTCCGCCCTCGTGGCCACCGGCGCGCGCATGAACGGCAGCGCGAAGAGCGCGAGCCCGATGACGCCGGCGAAGATCACGAACACCTCCTGCCAGGTGTTGAACCCGAGCAGCCATTCGGCGAGCGGCGCGCCGAAGACCTGCCCCGCCGAGCCCGCCGCGGTCGCGACGGCGAGCGCCATCGAGCGGTTCTCGTCGGAGGCCGCGCGGCCGACCACGGCCAGGATCACGCCGAAGCCCATCCCCGCGATCCCGAACCCCACGAGGATCTCGAGCATCTGGTGCGCGCCGGGCGTGACGGCGAAGGACGACAGGACGAGCCCGCCCGCGTAGCACAGCACGCCCGCCACCACCGCGCGGCGGTCGCCGAACCGGTCGGCCAGCGCGCCGAAGATCGGCTGCCCGATGCCCCAGGCGAGGTTCTGGATCGCGATGGCGAGGGAGAACTCGGCGCGCGGCCAGCCGAACTCGGCGGCGATCGGGATCTGGAACACGCCGAAGGAGGCGCGGATCGCGAAGCCGATCATCAGCACCGCCGACCCCGCGAGCAGGACGGGGGTGAGCAGGGCGTCGCTCGCGGGAGGGGTGCGTTCGGCCATGCGCGACGGTTCTCCGCGCGGCGTCCGCCGTCAATTCAGTTGTTGTTGCCCGAGGCGGCGTTCCTCTTGTCCGAGGCGTCGCAGCAGCCGGAGGTCTCCGCTCCGCCGGTCCCCGGGGCCCGCCGGCGATGCAGGGCCGGCGGACGCCGCCGTCGCGGTGGCGCCGGGCGGGGCGGCGCGCTAGGACGCGGCCCGTGACGCTGCGGGAGATCTACGACGCGCGGGTGGCCGAGGGACGGCTCGAGGCGGACCCCGCGCAGGACGGCGGCGCTGGCGCCGCTCGAGCGGCTGCGCGCCAAGCTCGCCGAGCCCGCTCCGCGCGGCTTGTTCGGGCGTCGCAAGCCGCCCGAAAATCCGATGGGCGTCTATCTCTGGGGCGGGGTCGGGCGCGGCAAGTCGATGCTGATGGACCTGTTCCACGAGGCGGCGCCCGTGCCCTCGCGCCGCGTCCACTTCCACGCCTTCATGCAGGAGGTCCACGAGGGCATGCACGAGGGCCGGGCCGCGGGGCTCACGGACGTGGTGGGCCCGGTCGCGGACGCGGTGATCGCCGACGTCCGCGTGCTCTGCTTCGACGAGATGCAGATCACCGACATCACCGACGCGATGGTGGTCTCGCGGCTGTTCGGGAAGCTCCTCGCGGGCGGGGTGCACGTGGTGACGACGTCCAACCGGCACCCGTCCGACCTCTACGAGAACGGGCTGAACAGGGCGCTGTTCCTGCCGTTCGTGGCGATGGTGGAGGAGCGGATGCTGGTCCACGAGCTCGCCGCCCGGCGCGACTACCGCCAGGACCGGCTGGCCGGGGAGGCATCGTGGTTCGTGGGCGGCGGCGCGCTCGACGACGTCTGGGCGCGGCTGTCGGACGGGCGGTCGGAGCCGCTGCGCCTGCGGGTGAAGGGGCGCGACGTGGTGCTGCCGGACTACGCGTCGGGCGTGGCGCGGGCATCGTTCGCCGACCTCTGCGGACGGCCGCTCGGGGCGGCGGACTACCTCGCGCTCGCGCGCGCCGTCCGCGTGCTGGTGCTGACCGGCGTGCCGGTGCTCGACCGGGCGCACGGCAACGAGGCGCGGCGGTTCGTGACGCTGATCGACGCGCTCTACGAGGCGGGCGTGCGGCTGATCGCGAGCGCGGAGGCCGAGCCGGAGGCGCTGTCCTCGGGCGACGTGTTCGAGTTCGCCCGCACCGCGAGCCGGCTGCGCGAGATGCAGGGGGCGGACTGGGGGGCGTCGGACGGGGCCCGCTGAAGGCGGTCCACGCCGTGCCGCTCGGTCGCGACGTCAGACCGGGATCGTCTCGCGCAGGGCGTCGGCGGCGTGGGGGACCGGCCCGCGGACGGCGACCTCGGCGATGCGGTCGGGCGAGCGGACCAACCCCGCGCGCATCCGCCGGGCGCGCCATTCGTCCCAGTCGAGGTCGTGCAGGGGCGCGAAGGTCGCGCGACCGCGCCGGGGCGGGACGTGGACCGTGGCGCCGGTGTTGAACGGGGCGATCTCGGCGCGGTCCCAGACGGGGGCGAGGAGGGCCAGCGTGTCGAAGCGCTGCCATTCGCTCGCGTAGCCGAGCCGGGTGCGGGCGCGCAGGTTGCCCGCGCCGAGCCGCCGGTCGGGCCAGAAGAACACGCGCGCGTTGAGCATCGCGATCCAGTCGGCGGGCGTCAGGCCGTCGTCGAGGATCGCGGCCAGCCGGCGCTCGGACAGGGGCGCGTTGTCGGTGATGCGGGCCGCGTGGCCGCCGGGCAGCGTGACGGGGATCGCGCGGGCGCGGCGGGCGTCGGGCATGGCGAGCCCGGCCAGCGTGGCGAGATCGCGCGCGGGCAGGAGGCCATGGGCGCGGATGCCGTCCATCGAGCCCGGCGCGGAGAGGCGCCAGAGCATCGGGTGGCGGGCGGCGAAGGCCGCGGGCGTCACCGCGGGCGGAGCGCGGACATCAGCATCGGGCCGCAGGGGTTCGCGGCGTCGGGCGCGATGGCGAGCGGCGTGTCGGGATCGATGCCGGATTCGTCGATGAACGTGCCGTCGACGCAGACGTCCTGCGCCCGGTCGCCGCCGTTGAAGCCGAAGCCGGGATCGCCGCAATCGTCGGCGAAGCCGTTCGCGTTCCACGCCTGGTAGGTGCCGTCGGCGCGGCGGCCGCCCATCGGGAAGGCGAGCGCGTCCGCGTCGAAGCGGATCGTGACGGAGGCGTCGGGCGTGCGGTCGGCGAGCGACCAGCGGCCGAGATAGGCGTCGTCGCGGAAGCCCGCGATCTCGAACGCCGTCAGGTCGTCCTCGGTCAGCACGCCGGTCGCGCCGTCGGGGTAGGCGATGGTGCCCTCGATCCGGTAGCCCTCCGCGCCCGTCCAGCAGAAGCCGTGCGTCGCGGCCTGGGCGGGAGCGGCGAGGACGGCGGCGAGGAGGGCGGCGCGGATCATGGCGACGGTATCGGGGGCCGGATGGCGGCGGGCAAGGGCGCGGTTCGAGCGATCCGGGAGCACCCGGTCGACGGGAGCGTCCCGAAGCGCCGCTGCCCCTGCCGGGACGGAGCCTCGGAGAGCCGGGCGCCGGTCCGGGTCCGTCTTGATGGGGATCGGCGCGGGCGGGCGGGGAGCCCCCCGCCTCAGCCGTTCTCGCGCAGGACGTGGCCCGCGAGGTAGAGCGAGCCGCAGATCAGGATGCGCGCGTCCGGCGCCTCGGCCGCGATGGCGGCGACGGCATGGGCGACCGAGGGCTGCGCGCGCGCCGCGAGCCCGGCGCGGGCGGCGGCGGCGACGGTGTCGGCGGCGGGCAGCGTGGCGGGCGCGTCGGGGATCGAGACGGCGTGGAGGCGGGCGGCGAGCGGCGCGAGCGGGCGCATGTAGCCGGTGGCGTCCTTGGTCGCGAGCATCCCGCAGACGAGGTGGAGCGGGCGCGGCGGCAGGCGGGTCAGCGCCTCGGCCAGCGCCGCGCCCGCGCCGGGGTTGTGGCCGCCGTCGAGCCAGAGCTCGGCCGCGCCGGCGGCGTCCACGAGCGGGCCGTCGGCGGAGCCGTTGCAGCCGGGCGGGCCATTCGGCGCGGGTCATGGCCGCCTCCGCGCCGCGCGCGCGGCCGAGCACGCGGAGCGCGGCGATGGCGGTGCCGGCGTTCTCGACCTGGTGGCGGCCGATCAGGCGGGGCAGCGGCAGGTCCATCAGCCCGTCCTCGTCCTGGAACACCAGCCGCCCGCGCTCCTCGGCCACGTGCCAGTGCTGCCCGTGGACGTGCAGCGGCGCGCCCAGCCGGGCGGCGCGCGCCTCGATCACCTCGAGCGCCACGTCCTCCTGCCGTCCGACGATGCAGGGCGCGCCGCGCTTGAGGATGCCCGCCTTCTCGCCCGCGATGGCGCCGAGCGTGTCGCCCAGATAGGCCTCGTGATCCATCGAGACGGGGGTGATGACCGTCAGCGCGGGCGCGTCGACCACGTTGGTCGCGTCGAGCCGCCCGCCGAGCCCGACCTCGAGCAGCGTCCAGTCGGCGGGCGCGCGCGCGAAGGCCAGGAGGGCGGCGCAGGTGGTGATCTCGAAGTAGGTGATCGGGTCGGGGCCGTTCGCGGCCTCGCATTCCTCGAGCAGACGGATCAGCGCGTCCTCGGCGATGAGGTCGCCCGCGACGCGGATGCGCTCGTGGAAGCGGGCGAGATGCGGCGAGGTGTAGACGTGGCAGGTCCCGCCCGCGCCCTCGAGCCCCGCGCGGATCATCGCGAGCGTGGAGCCCTTGCCGTTGGTGCCCGCGACGTGGATCACCGGCGGCAGGCGGCGCTCGGGATGGTCCAGCGCCGCGAGCAGCCGGTGCACGCGGTCGAGCACGAGGTCGATGACCTTCGGGTGCAGTCGGCGTCAGCCGCTCGAGCACGAGGTCCGAGCCGCCGGGCGACGGGCTCACGCGGGCAGGGCCGCCGGCGCGTCGGCCTCGGGCGCGGGCAGCTCGCCGTGCACGACGGGGCCGAGGCCCAGTCAGCATCCGCAGGATCGTCGCCAGCTCGACGCGCAGCTCGCCGCGCGGCGTCACCCGGTCGAGCATCCCGTGGTCGAGCAGGTACTCGGCGCGCTGGAACCCCTCGGGCAGCGTCTCCCGGATCGTCTGCTCGATCACGCGGGGACCGGCGAAGCAGATCAGCGCGCCCGGCTCGGCGATCTGCACGTCGCCCAGCATCGCGTAGGACGCGGTCACGCCGCCGGTGGTGGGGTGCGTGAGGACGACGACGTAGGGCAGCCCGGCCTCGGCCAGCATGTCGACCGCGACGGTGGTGCGCGGCATCTGCATGAGGCTCAGGATCCCCTCCTGCATCCGCGCGCCGCCGGCGGCGGAGAACACGACCAGCGGGCGGCGCGTCGCCACCGCGCGCTCGGCGGCCGCGACGATGGCGTTGCCGACGTACATGCCCATCGAGCCCGCCATGAAGCCGAAATCCTGCACCGCGACGACGACGGGCGTGCGCAGCACCTCGCCCTCGGCCACCAGCATCGCCTCGGCCTCGCCCGAGGCCTGCCGCGCGGCGCGCAGGCGGTCGGGATACTTCTTCTGGTCGCGGAAGCGCAGCGGGTCGTCGATGGGCTTGGGGACGGCGATCTCCGCGAAGGTCCCGCCGTCGAAGAGCGCGGTCAGCCGCTCGCGCGGGGCGATGTGCATGTGGTGGCCGCAATTGGTGCAGACCTGCAGGTTCTCGGCGAGCTCGCGGTGGAACAGCATCGTCCCGCACTCGTCGCACTTGGACCACAGGTTCTCGGGCACCTCGCGGCGCGAGAACAGCGAGTTGATCTTGGGCCGGACGTAGTTCGAGATCCAGTTCATGCGCGGGGCGTCCCCTGGGCTGCGGCCGCCCGGTGCGGCGGGGCGGGGATACGGGCGGGGCGGACCGAATGCAAATCCATCACCCGCGCGTCAGCCGCCCCGCCGCGCAAGCCAGAGCCGGATGCAGGCCCAGACGATGACGGTGAAGAGCATGTCCTGCGCCAGCAGCACCGGCGGGATCGCGCCCACCGGCATCGGCGTGGTCCACAGCGACAGGCCCGAGAGGCTGCCGTCGATCGACAGGAGAAGGATCGCGCTCGCGTTGTTGACGAAGTGGAAGCCCCAGGCCGCGCCGATCGAGCCGGTGACGCGGGTGAGGTCGGCCGCGACCAGCCCGAAGAGCGTGGCGGAGGCCACGATCCAGGGCGCGTTCGCCCCCGCGCTCGCGGGATCGTAGTGCAGCGCCCCGAAGGCCAGAGCGGGCAGGGCCATCCAGACGAGCCGGGTGGTCGAAGCGCGCTGCGAGCTGCGTCTGGAGGTAGCCGCGGAACAGCACCTCCTCCGCGCCGGTCTGAACCAGCAGGAGCGCGACGGCGGGGACGAGGAGCGCGAGGAACGGGCCCGTGGCGAGGTTGCGCTCGACCTCGAACGGCCAGGGCAGGAGGAGCGCGGCCACCGCGAAGAGCGCGGCGGCGATCGCGCCGGCGGTGGCGAAGTCGCGCGCCGTCCCCGGGCCCGAGCAGGCTGCGCGCCGGGCGGCGGTGCAGCCAGCGGGCGGCGAGGAACGGCCCGACGAGCATCCCCGCGAAGGTCGCGAGCAGCACCAGCACGGCGACCGGCGCGTCGGCCGTGGCGATCCGCGACAGGAAGCCCTCGAGCGCGTCGAGCCCCTGCGCCAGCGCGATGGCGGTGAAGAGCGCGACGATGCCCAGCGCCCAGACGAACGCCACGAGGATCGCGCCGACGACGAGCCGCCAGAGCTGTGGCCGCGCCCGCGCGGGCTCCACGAACCGGTCGAAGGCCTCCGTCCACATCCGCCTTCATCGCCTCCGCCTTCGCGCGCGGGACGCTAGCGGCGCGTGCGGGCGGCGTCCATCGCCCGCGCCGCCGCCTTGCCGCAGGACGGGGCCGCCGCTATGCCCGGCCGCGCAGGCAGGGAGGCCCGAGATGCTCGACAATCGCCCCGACAAGTCCCGGCTCCCCAGCCGCCACGTGACCGAGGGCCCGGCCCGCGCGCCGCACCGCTCGTACTTCTACGCGATGGACCTGACCGAGGAGCAGATCGCCCAGCCCTTCGTCGGCGTGGCGACCTGCTGGAACGAGGCCGCGCCGTGCAACATCGCGCTGAACTGGCAGGCGCAGTCGGTCAAGGCGGGCGTGGCCGCGGCGATGGGCACGCCGCGCGAGTTCACCACGATCACCGTCACCGACGGGATCGCGATGGGCCACGAGGGGATGCGCTCGTCGCTCGCGTCGCGCGACGCGATCGCGGACACGGTCGAGCTGACGATGCGGGGGCACTGCTACGACGCGATCGTGGGGCTCGCGGGCTGCGACAAGTCGCTGCCGGGGATGATGATGGCGATGGTGCGGCTCAACACGCCGTCGGTGTTCCTCTACGGCGGCTCGATCCTGCCGGGCCGCGTGCCCGAGGGCGCGGACGTGCCCGAGGACTTCGCGTCGCGCGACCTCACCGTGCAGGACATGTTCGAGGCGGTCGGCCGCTACCAGTCCGGCGGCGTCACCGAGGCGCAGCTCGCGGTGCTCGAGCGCGTCGCCTGCCCCTCGGCGGGGGCCTGCGGCGGGCAGTTCACCGCCAACACGATGGCCTGCGTGTCCGAGGCGGTCGGGCTCGCGCTGTTCAACTCGTCGGGGATGCCCGCGCCCTACCAGGACCGCGCCGAGTACGGCGACGCGTCGGGGCGCGCGGTCATGGCGCTGATCGCGGCCGACATCCGCGCGCGCGACATCGTCACCCGCAAGTCCCTCGAGAACGCGGCGCGCGTGGTCGCCTGCACCGGCGGATCGACCAATGCGGGTCTGCACCTGCCCGCGATCGCGCACGAGGCGGGGATCGACTTCGACCTGGGCGACGTCTGCGACATCTTCCGCGACACGCCCTACTTCGTGGACATGAAGCCCGGCGGGCGGTTCGTGGCCAAGGACCTCTACGAGGCGGGCGGCGTGCCGGTGGTGATGAAGGAGCTGCGCCGCGCGGGGCTGATCCACGAGGACTGCATGACCGCGCACGGCAAGCCGGTGGGCGAGATGCTCGACGCCGTGACGGGCGAAGCCGACGGCCGCGTCATCCATCCCGTCGCCACGCCGATCACCGCGACGGGGGGCGTCGTCGGCCTGCGCGGCAACCTCGCGCCCGAGGGGGCCATCGTGAAGGTGGCGGGCATGAGCGAGGCCGAGCAGCGCTTCACCGGTCCGGCGCGCGTGTTCGAATGCGAGGAGGACGCGTTCGAGGCGGTCAAGGCACGGGAATACGCGGAGGGCGAGGTGCTCGTGATCCGCAACGAGGGGCCGCGCGGCGGGCCCGGGGATGCGCGAGATGCTGGCGACGACCGCCGCGCTCTCGGGGCAGGGGATGGGCAAGAAGGTGGCGCTGATCACCGACGGGCGGTTCTCGGGCGCGACGCGGGGCTTCTGCGTGGGCCATGTCGGGCCCGAGGCGGCGGCGGGCGGGCCGATCGCGCTCCTGCGCGACGGCGACGCGATCACGCTCGACGCGGTGGCGGGCACGATCGAGGTCGCGGTGGACGCGGCCGAGATGGACGCGCGCCGCGCCGCCTGGTCCGGTCCGCGAGAGACGATCTACGCCTCGGGCGCGCTCTGGAAGTACGCGCAGCTCGTCGGGCCGGCGGTGAACGGCGCCGCGACGCATCCCGGCGGGGCGGCGGAGCGGCACGTCTACATGGATCTCTGAACGCCGCTCGACGGGGCCGAATTGCGGCGCGTTCGCCGTTTCCTGCCCCGCTTCGACCCCGAAACGATCCCGTCCCCGGCCGGGAAGTGGCACGGTGTCGCCGCAATCGCGCCCGATAGCAGACCCTCGACGGAAACAATCCCGGGGTTTCGCGCGAATGGATCGGCTGACGGAGATGGAGGCCTTCGCCACGGTCGTCGACCAGGGCGGGTTCACCGATGCCGCGCGCAAGCTCGGCATCTCCAAGTCCGCCGTCTCCAAGCACGTCTCCTCGCTCGAGGCGCGGCTCGGCGCCCGGCTGCTGAACCGCACGACCCGCCGCGTCAGCCCGACCGAGATCGGGCTCGCCTACTACGACCGCGCGCGCCGGGTGCTGACCGACGCGGGCGAGGCCGACGCGCTGGTCACCTCGATGCAGTCCGAGCCGACCGGTTCGCTCCGGGTCTCCGTGGCGACCGACTTCGGCGTGAACCACCTGTCGCCCATCGTCGGACGCTTCCTGTCGGACTATCCCGACATCACCGTCAACATGGTGTTCGACAACCGTTTCGTGGAGCTGATCTCCGAAGGTTTCGACCTGGCGATCCGGGTCGGCGACCTCGAGGATTCGAGCCTGCGCGCGCGCAAGCTCGCCGAGACGCACCGGCAGATGATCGCCGCGCCGTCCTACCTCGCCGCGCATGGGCGGCCCCGGCGGATCGACGACCTGAACGCGCATCGGCTGCTGCACTACTCGAACCTCGCGGGCGGCTCGGTCTGGAAGGTCACGTCGCCCTCGGGCGAGAAGCGGCAGGTCCGTGCCGCGGGCTGGCTCACGGTCAACGACGGGCAGAGCCTGCTGAACGCCGCGGTGGCGGGGCTCGGAATCGCGTTCCTGCCCGACTACCTCTCGTCGGAGGCATTGCGCGACGGGCGGCTGGTGCCCGCCATCGCGGGGCTCGCGCCGGAGACGCAAGGCGTTTACGCGGTCTATCCGCCGGGCCGCTACACGCAGCCGAAGGTGCGCGCCTTCATCGACTTCCTCGTCGACAGCTTCCGCGACCGAGGCCCCGGCGACTGGTGCGACCGGCCGGTCAGCGCGTCGATGTGACGACCGCCTCCACCCGCCGGTTCGCGCGGCGTCCGGCCTCGTCGCCGCTCGAGGCCACGGGCGCGTAATAGCCCACCCCCGCCGCCTCGAGCCGGTCGGGGGCGACGCCGTGGCGGCGGATCAGCCGGTCGCGGACCGCCTCCGCCCGCCGCCGCGAGATCGCGAGGTTGCCCGCCGACCCGCCGGTCGCGTCGGTATGGCCGACCAGCGCCACGGTCACTTCCGCGCGCGCCTGTAGATATGCGGCCAGCGCCGCGAGCGACGCCAGGTCGCCGCCCTCGAGCTCGGCGGAGCCCGAGGCGAAGGCGACGTCCGGCAGCGGCGCGTGCCCGACCGCCTCGAGCGCGGCGCCGAGGTCGCCGGGCGGCGGGGGCGGCGGTATGGCGACGGGGGCGCCGATGGCGGCGCCCGGCGGCACGGCATCGGGCCCGGCCGGCGCCAGCGCATCCCCCGGCGCCACCTCCGTCACCTCGAGATAGCCGATCCCGGCCGACACGCTCGCCACCGCCACGGTCCAGGCTCCGCCGCGGCGCGCCGACAGGTATCGGT
Source organism: uncultured Alphaproteobacteria bacterium (assembly GCA_963729425.1). Lineage (GTDB taxonomy): Bacteria > Pseudomonadota > Alphaproteobacteria > Rhodobacterales > Rhodobacteraceae > Jannaschia. The sequence continues at coordinate 36,421 of CAVSOF010000007.1, forward strand.
AGTCGGCGAGGTCCACGAACATGGTCGGCGCGGGGGCGACCTCGATCTCGAACCGGAACTCGAAGCCGCCGCAGCCGCGCGCCGCGCAGTCGAGCGCGACCTCCCAGCCCGAGGCGACGAGCGCGTCGCGGACCGGCGCGATCAGCGCGAGCGACGAGGCCCCGCCCGGCACCTGCCAGACCCGCCGCGTCAGCGCGCCCTCCGCCGCGACGGCGGGAAGCGTCCCGTCGAACGGCCCCGTGGCGACGCGCAGGGCGTCCAGCGGGGAGGCCTCCTCGAGCGCGATCCGGCCGCCCTCGGGCGGCGCCACCTGCGCCGCGGCCGTCCCCGCGAGCGCCACGAGCACGGCCGCCGCGCGTCGCCTCACCCGCGCGCCTGGCCGTGGTATCCGGGGTTCGGCGTCATCGCGAGCGCGGAGGCGAGCCGGTTGGTCATGTTGAAGAACGCCGCGACCGAGGCGAGGTCGAAGATGTCGCGCTCGGACAGCCCCTGGTCGCGCAGCGCCTGCCGGTCCGCCTCCTCGACCTGCGCCGAGGCGCGGGTCACGGCGACGGCGAAGTCGAGCATCGCGCGCAGTCGCCCGTCGATCGGGGCCACGCGGTAGTTCGCCGCGATCGCCTCGCCGAGCGCGGGGTCGCCGGACAGCGCGCGGACCGCCGCGCCGTGCGCCACGAGGCAGTAGAAGCAGCGGTTCTCGGCCGAGACGGCGACGGCGACCATCTCGCGCTCGAGCTTGGTCAGGCCCGAGGGCGCGAGCATGACCTCGTCGTACATCGCGGTGAACGCGTCGAGCTTGGCCACGTCGAACGCGTAGGCGCGCAGCACGTTCGGCACGAAGCCGAGCTTCTCGCGTGCACAGGTCGAAGTAGCGCCGCGTCGCTTCCGGCAGCGGCTCCACGGGCGGCAGGTCGAGCGCGGTCGGCGGGGCGGGGCGGGCGTCGGTCATGGCAGGCTCCAGTAGCGGTATCCGCCGCGCCGGACGAGGCCCGCGCGCCGGTACAACGCGACCGCGGCGACATTGTTCGCCTCCACCGGGAGAGCGAGCGCGCCCGCGCCATGATCCGCGGCCCAGGCGGCGGCGTGGCGCATCCCGAGCATGCCCACGCCGCGGCGGCGGAAGCGGGCGAGCGTGACGACCATGTGCAGCACCGCGAGCCCGTCATGCACCGCAACGAAGAGCGCGCCCGCCGCACGGTCCTCGAACCGCAGCAGGATCGCCGCGCGCGGTTCGAGCGCGCGCCGGGCGGGGGCGCGGCGGTGGTCCGTGTGGCCGTGCGCGTCCCAGATCGCGCCGCACATCGCGAGCGGCGGCCAATGCGCGAAGCCGCTCACCGGCGGCAGCGCGCCCGCGAGCCCCTCGACGGGACCCGCCATCAGGTCGGCCGGCGCGCCCGCGACGTAGCCCCGCGCGGCCAGCACCGCCTCGAGCGGCGCCTCCTCGTCCGCGAGCGCGCAGAACGCGGTGCCCGGTCGCGCGGCCTCGACCGCCGCCACGTCGCGGCCTGTCGCCACCGCGCCCGACCGCAGGCGCGCGGCGGTCGCCCGGCCGGTGCCCTCGCGCTCCGCCGGCAGGTCGAACGGGCCGGACGGGTCCAGCCGCGAGGGCGGCCATGTCGCGCGCACCGCGGCGAGGATGCGCGCGCCGCCGGGCAGGCTCATCCGAGCCGCTGGGCGAGGCTCGCGGTCGCCGCCTCCACCCGCGCGCCGTCGGCGCCGCGGATCACGACGTTCGCACCCGACCGCCCGTCGCGCTGGAACGGGTAGGAGCCGACCGAGAGGTCCGGGTAGTCGCGCGCCAGCGCGCCGAGCGGTGCGGCGATGTCGCCCTCGGGCCGCTCCACCCGCGTGGAGGTCGACACGAGCGGCGGCCCGCCCGTCAGCGTCGGCAGCACCGAGGCGACCATCGCCTCGAACACCGCCGGGACGCCGGCCATGACCCGAACGTTGCCGATGGCGAAGCCCGGCGCGACCGAGACCGGGTTCTCGATCAGCGTCGCGCCATCGGGGATCCGCGCCATGCGCAGTCGGGCCTCGTTCAGGCCCGAGCCGGTGCGCTCGTAATGCGCGGCCAGGAGCGCGCGGGCATCCTCGCGCACGTCCACCGCCACGCCGAAGGCCGCCCCCACCGCGTCGGCGGTGATGTCGTCGTGGGTCGGCCCGATCCCGCCCGAGGTGAAGACCGTGTCCCACGCGGCGCGCAGCGCGTTCAGCGCGGCCACGATGGCGGCGTGGTCGTCGCGCACGACCCGGATCTCGGCCAGGTCGATCCCCGCCTCCGTCAGCCGGCCCGCGAGGTGGTGGGCGTTCGCGTCGCGCGTCCGCCCCGACAGGATCTCGTCGCCGATCACGAGCATCGCGGCGGTCGGTCGAGTGGTCGTCGGGCGGGGGGTCGCGTCGGGCATCGTCGTCTCCTTCGCGGGCGGCCCGCGGCGGTGGATTGTCGTGCGCCCCTCGCCTATGTCCACCCCCGGAACGCCGGAGGACCCCTTGGACGAGCATCGCGGCAGACTGACCCGGGACGGCATCCGCATCCACGAGGAGGCGGATTTCGCAGGCATGCGCGCGGCCGGGCGGCTCGCGGCGGAGCTTCTCGACCGCGTGGCCCCGCTGGTCGCGCCGGGCGCCACGACGGGCGAGCTCGACGCCGCGATCGCCGGCTGGATCGCGGAGGCGGGCGCGACCTCGGCCACGGTCGGCTACAAGGGCTACGAGCACGCGTCGTGCATTTCGGTGAACCACGTCGTCTGCCACGGGATCCCGGGCGACAAGGCGCTGCGCGACGGCGACATCCTCAACGTCGACGTCACCGTGATCGTGGACGGCTGGTTCGGGGACAACTCGCGGATGTACGTCGCCGGCACGCCGTCGGTGAAGGCGCGGCGGCTGATGGACGTGACGCACGACGCGCTGATGCGCGGGATCGAGGCGGTGCGGCCGGGCGCGACGTTCGGCGACGTCGGCCACGCGATCCAGGCCCACGCGGAGGCGCACCGGATGTCGGTGGTGCGCGACTTCTGCGGCCACGGGCTGGGCCGGGTGTTCCACGCGCCGCCCAACGTCCTGCATTACGGGCGGCCGGGCACGATGGCGGTGCTCGAGGAGGGGATGTTCTTCACGATCGAGCCGATGGTGAACCTCGGCCGCCCGGAGACCAAGGTGCTCGCCGACGACTGGACGGCGGTGACGCGCGACAAGTCGCTCTCGGCGCAGTTCGAGCACTCCGTCGGGGTGACCGCGACGGGGGCGGAGATCTTCACCCTCTCGCCCGCCGGGCTGTTCCACCCGACCTGGACCTGACGCGACCGTTGCCGATCGGCCACGACCCCGCGCCGCAGAAAAGCCGCACCGCTTAACCGCCGGTTAAGCATGCTGCGCGGAGATGGGCGCATGGAGTTCGTCCCGCCCCACGCCTTCGCCGAGGCTCCGACCGCCGCGCTGGACGCCGTGGGCGCGGCGGTCGCGCCCGCGGGCGGCGCGCGGGCGCGGATGCGCGAGCGGTTCATGCGCGGCGGAGAGGCGGCGTCGTCCGACGAGGAGCTGCTCGAGCTGCTGCTGCACCGCGCGCTCCCGTCGGGGAACGTCGCGGCGCTCGCCCGACGCCTGCTGCGCCGTTTCGGCGATCTGGGGCAGGTGATGGCCGCCGCGCCGGAGCGGCTGTCGGAGGTGGCGGGCGCGGGCCCCGCGGTGGTCGAGCAGCTCAAGATCCTCGAGGCGCTGGGGCACCGGATGGCCCGGTCGCGCATCGTCGGCCGCCCGCTCCTGTCGTCGTGGGACGCGCTCATCGACTACCTGCGGACCGCGATGGCGCATCAGGCGACGGAGCGGTTCCGCGTGCTCCACCTCGACCGGCGCAACCACCTGCTCGCCGACGAGGAGGTCGCGCGCGGGACCGTCGACCAGGTGCCCGTCTATCCGCGCGAGATCGTCAAGCGCGCGCTCGCGCTCGACGCCTCGGCGCTGATCCTCGTGCACAACCACCCGTCGGGCGACCCGACGCCGTCCGAGGCCGACGTGACCATGACCCGCGCGGTGCGCGCCGCCGCCGAGGCGCTCGGCATCGCGCTCCACGACCACGTGGTCGTCGGCGCGCAGGGGCACGTCTCGTTCCGTGCCGAGGGGCTGCTCTAGCCGCCGTCGATCCGGTCGAGGATCCAGCGCGCCGTCATCAGGTCGAGATGCGCGCCGCCGCCGTTCTTGAAGAGCGTGATCTCGTTGTCCGAGCGCCGCCGCATCGCGTCGCCGTCGTAGAAGTCGGCCACCACGTCCTCGGCCGCGATCGCCCCCGAGGCGAGCGGGATGGCGAGCTCGCCGATATGGTCCATCGTCGTCGCGCGGGCGTCGACGAAGAGGGTCGCGCGGCGCAGCGCCGCGTCGTCGGCCTCGCGCATGTCGGGGCGGTAGGCGCCGATCAGGTCGACGTGGCAGCCGGGCGGCAGCCACTCGCCGCGCAACACCGGCTCGGTCGCCATCGTCGCGCAGGTCACGACGTCCGCGCCGCGCACGGCCGCCTCGAGGTCCGGCGCGTGCCCGATCCCGAGCGCGTCGGCGAGGGCGCGCGCGCTCGACCCGCTGCGCGACCAGACCGCGAATCGCGCCAGCGGGAACGCCGCCGAATACGCCTCGTGCAGCGACCGCGCGACCGTCCCCGCGCCGACGATCACGATCCGGCGGCTGTCGGGGCGGGCGAGGCGGGTGGCGGCCAGCAGCGAGTCGCCGGCGGTCTTCCACTTGGTCAGGAGCGCGAAGTCGAGCATCGCCGCGAGCGTGCCGTCCGCGTCCGAGAAAACGCTCGCCGCGCCGCCGACGGTCGCCTGCCCCCGCGCGGCGTTGCCCGGGAAGATCGTCGCGGTCTTCACCAGCGCGCCCAGCCCGTCGATCCAGGCCGCCCGGCTCAGGATCGTGTCGGGCCCCCGCCGCAGCAGCGTGTCCTCCACCTGCGCGCGCGGCAGCCGGTGCCCGGCCTCGAGCGCGCGGGCGAGGTCGAGCCAGTCGAGCGCCGCCTCCGCCTCGGGGCCGACGACGCGCGGCCCGCTCATCGCAGGTGGCGCGCGTGGAACGCGACGTGCGCGCCCGCGAAGGTCGAGACGAAGGAGTAGGAATGGTCGTAGCCGGGCCGCAGCCGCAGCGCCGCGTCCGACCGGGTCTCCGCGAGCGCGGCGGCGAAGGCGGGGATGCCGAGCCGATCGTAGAACGGGTCCGCCGTGCCGACGTCGATCAGGGTGGGCGGCAGCGCCGCGCCGCCCGCCAGCAGCGCGGTCGCGTCGTGCGGCGCCGGGTCGCCGACATACGCCTCGAGCTGGCGTCGGCCCCACTCGCTCTCGGACGGGTTCGCGATCGGCGCGAAGGCGGAGACCGAGCGGTAGCGGCCGGGGTGCTTGAGCGCGAGCGTCAGCGCGCCGTGCCCGCCCATCGAGTGGCCCGCGACCGCCTGCCGGTCGAGGTCGAGATCGAAGTCCGCCAGCGCACGGGGCAGCTCGTCCGCGACGTAGCTCTCCATCCGGTAGTGCCGCGACCAGGGCTCGCGCGTGGCGTCGACGTAGAAGCCCGCGCCCTGGCCCATGTCCATCGCGTCCTCGTCGGCCACGTCCTCGCCGCGCGGGCTGGTGTCGGGGAACGCGACGGCGATCCCGTGCCGGGCGGCGTGCGCCTGAAGCCCCGCCTTCGTCATCGCGTTCTCGTGCGTGCAGGTCAGCCCGGACAGGAACCACAGCACCGGGGGGCGCGGAACGGCGGGGCGGAAGAGCGCGAGCGTCATCTCGCAGCCCGTGGCCTCGCTCGCATGGGCCAGGACGGTCTGCGTGCCGTCGAAGCAGCGGGCCTCCGAGACGGTCCTCATGGGCGTCCTCCGGTGAGCAGGCCGATCACGGCCGAGACGGTCACGATCGACACGGCGGTCGAGACGAGGATCGCGGCCGACACGCGCTGCGGCGCCACCCCGTAATGCTGCGCGAGCATGTAGACGTTGCCCGCGACCGGCAAGGCGGCGGCCGCGATCATCACCGTCGCCGCGAACGGGTCGTCGAGCGGGAACAGGACCAGCGCCGCGAGCGCCACCGCCGCCGGGTGCAGCACGAGCTTGCAGAAGCTGAGCCAGCCCGCGATCGGCAGCCGCTCGGCGGTCTTGCCCGCGAGCGAGGCGCCGATCGCGAAGAGCGCGCCGGGCGTGGCGGCGGCGCCCAGGAGCGCCACGAACTCCGCCACCGGGGTCCAGAGCGCGCGTCCCGTGGCCGACCAGGCGAGCCCGGCGACGATCGACACGATCATCGGGTTGCGCGCGAGCCCGAGCGCCACCCGGCGCAGCGTCGCCGCCGAGACGCGGCCCTCCCGCGACCCGGTGACGAGGATCACGATGAGCGAGGAGAACACGATCAGGTCGGTCGCGAGCACGAGCAGCATCGGCCCCGCGCTGGCGGGTCCGAGCAGCAGAACGAACATCGGGATGCCGAGGAAGCCCACGTTGCCGATCACCGCGACCTGCGCCTCGACCGCCGATTCCGCGACCGGAAGCCCGCGGACCATCCCCACGGCCGTCGCGATCAGGTAGACCACTCCGGTGCCCCAGAGGTAGGCGGCCACGAAGCGCAGGTCGAAGACCTCGGCCAGCGACAGGTTGGCCGCGAAGCCGAAGAGCATCGCCGACAGCGCGAAGTAGAACACGAACTTGGTGAGCCACGCCGTCGCCTCGGGGGTGAAGAACCCGATGCGCCCCGCCCCCCAGCCGACCCCGATGAGCGCGAAGAACGGCAGGGTCTCGAGGAAGATCGCGAGCATGGCCCCGTCGCTAGTCCCCGCCGCACCCCCTGTCCAGCGCGCGCGCCCCGCGCGGTTGCGGCGGCGCGCGGCGCGCCCTAACGCTGCGTCCGGACGGGGGCGGAGGGACGGACCATGACCACGCGCAAGGGCATCATCCTGGCCGGCGGATCGGGGACGCGGCTCTACCCGGTCACGGCGGGCGTCTCCAAGCAGCTCCTGCCGGTCTACGACAAGCCGATGGTCTACTATCCGATCTCGGTCCTGATGCTCGCGGGCATCCGCGAGATCGCGGTCATCACCACGCCGCAGGACCGCGCGCAGTTCGAGCGGACGCTGGGGGACGGCGCGCAGTGGGGCCTTTCGCTGCGCTACCTGGAGCAGCCCTCGCCCGACGGGCTGGCGCAGGCCTACCTGCTCGCGCGCGAGTTCCTCGGCGGCGCGGCCTCCGCGATGGTGCTGGGCGATAACGTGTTCTTCGGCCACGGCCTGCCGGAGATCCTGCGCGCGGCGGATGCGAGGACGGATGGGGGCACGGTGTTCGGCTACCAGGTGGCCGATCCCGAGCGCTACGGCGTGGTGGATTTCGACGCCGATGGCCGCGCGCGCGCGATCGTCGAGAAGCCCGCCGTGCCGCCCTCGAACTATGCGGTCACGGGGCTCTACTTCCTCGACGGGACCGCGCCCGAGCGCGCGGCGGCGATCGAGCCCTCGGCCCGCGGCGAGCTCGAGATCACGTCGCTGCTGCAGCTCTATCTCGACGACGGCGCGCTGTCGGTCGAGCGGATGGGGCGCGGCTACGCCTGGCTCGACACCGGCACGCACGAGAGCCTGCTCGACGCGGGCAACTTCGTGCGAACGCTCGAGCGGAGGCAGGGGCTGCAAACGGGGTGCCTCGAGGAGATCGCGTTCGAGGCGGGCTGGATCGACCGCGACGCGCTCCTCGCGCAGGCCGATCGCTACGCGAAGAACCGCTACGGCGACTACCTGCGCCGCGTCGCGGGCGCCTGACGCGCCAGCCGGGCGAGCAGCGAGGCGCGGTCGACCGCGCCCACCACCCGCCCGTCGCGCGCCACCGGGATCGGGCCCTCGCGAACGGCGCAGAGCGCGATCAGGTCGCGGACCGGCATCGCGGCGTCGACCGGCTCGCCCTCGCCGGAGCCCTCCACCATCGCGTCCGCCGCGACCAGCACGCCGAGCGGGTTCGTCCGCGCGACGAAGTCGGCGACGTAGGGCGTCGCGGGCCGGGCCACGATCTCGGCGGGCGTTCCGACCTGCACGATGCGCCCACCCTCCAGGATCGCCACGCGCCGCCCGAGCCGGAACGCCTCGTCGAGGTCGTGGCTCACGAAGACGATCGTGCGCCCGAGCCGCGCCTGGAGCGCCAGCAGCTCGTCCTGCAGCCGCGTGCGGATCAGCGGGTCGAGCGCGCCGAACGGCTCGTCCATCAGCAGGATCGGCGCCTCCGTGGCGAGCGCGCGGGCGAGGCCGACGCGCTGGCGCATCCCGCCCGACAGGTCCGCCATGCGGCGGTCGCCGTCCCCCGCGAGCCCCACCAGCTCGAGCTGCCGGTCGACCGCGACGCGGCGGGCCTTCGCGTCCATCCCCGCGAGCTCCAGCCCCAGCCCGACATTGTCGCGCACCCGCCGCCACGGCAGGAGCGCGAACGACTGGAACACCATCGCCACCCGCGCCTGCCGCAGCCGCCGGAGCGCGGCGGGCGGGGCGCGGGTCACGCTCTCCATCCCCGCGCCGCCGTCGATGCGCACCTCGCCGCGCACCACCGGGGCGAGGCCGTTGATCGTGCGCAGGAGCGTCGATTTGCCCGAGCCCGACAGGCCCATCAGCACGACGATCTCGCCCCGGTCGATCTCGAGCGAGGCGTCGTGCACGCCGAGCACCTGCCCCGTCTCCGCCTCCACCTGCGCGCGCGTCCGGCCCGCATCCATCGACGCGAGCGCGCGCGCGGGCGCGTCGCCGAACGCCACGCTGACCCGGTCGATCGCGATCGCGACCCCGTCCGCCCCGCTCATCGGCGCAGCGTCCGGTCGAGCACGATCGCGACCACGACGATCACCAGCCCGCTCTCGAAGCCGAGCGCGGTGTTGACCTGGTTGAGCGCGCGCACGACCGGCACGCCGAGACCGTCCGCGCCCACCAGCGCCGCGATCACCACCATCGACAGCGACAGCATGATCGTCTGGTTCAGCCCCGCCATGATCTGCGGCAGCGCGTGGGGAAGCTCGATCTTCCACAGCGTCTGCCGCGGGGTCGCGCCGAAGGCCTGCGCCGCCTCGCGCAGCGTCGCGGGCGTCGACGCGACGCCGAGCTGCGTCAGCCGGATCGGCGCGGGCAGCACGAAGATCACCGTCGCGATCAGGCCCGGCACCATGCCGATCCCGAAGAACACGATCGCCGGGATCAGGTACACGAAGGTCGGCAGCGTCTGCATCAGATCGAGCACGGGGCGCAGCCATGCGTGGAGCCGCGGCCGGTGGGCGGCGGCGATGCCGACGGGCACGCCCACGGCCATGCACACGACGCAGGCCGACAGCACCAGCGTCAGGCTCTCGGTCACCTCCTCCCAGTAGCCCTGGTTGATGACGAAGAGGAGCCCGAGCACCACGAGCGCGCCGATCCGCCACGACCGATGGAAGGCCGAGGCCGCGCCCGCGAACGGCCGCCACGACGAGGAGCGGATGCGGCGCCTGCAGGAGCCACAGGATCGCGTCGATCATCGCCTCCATCGCGACGGCGACGGCATCGAAGGCGGGCTGTCCGCGCGCCTGGAGCCAGTCGAAGGCGGCGGCGGCGGCGCGCCCGACGGGGATCTTGGTCCCCGTCAGCCAGTCCATGCTTGCGTCCCGGCCGACGAGCGCGTCAGCCCCACGCGGGCGGCTCGGTGCTGGGCTGGTAGGTGCCGAACGACCATTCGTGACCTTCCGGGTCGCGCGCGCGCCAGCGCCGCGCGCCCCAGCCGGTCTCCTCGGGCGGATAGACGACCTCCGCGCCCGCCAGGGCGGCCGCGGCATGATGCGCGTCCGCGTCCGGCACCACGAGATAGATGCCCGGCGAGCCGTGCGGCAGGTCCGCGGTGCCGAGCATCACGACGCCGTTGCCGTGGGCGAGCTCGGCATGCTCGACCGCGCCGTCCTCGCCCTTGTGCACCTGCACCACCGCGAGGCCGAAGGCCCCGGTGAGGAACGCGATCGCCGCCTCCGCGTCGCGGTAGCTCAGATAGGGGACGATGCTCGGGGAATGCGCCATGTCCGCCTAGTCCAGCGCCGCGGCGATGGCGGCACGCGCGTCGCCGCCGTCGATCGTGGTCACGCCCTCGAGCCAGCCCTCGACCGCGTCGAGGTTGTCCGCGAGCCAGGCCGTCGCCGCCGCGCGCGGGTCGGCACCGTCGTCGAGAATCGCGCCCATGATCGCGTTCTCCATCGGCAGCGTGAAGGCGAGGTTGCCCAGCAGCGCGCCGACGTTCGGGCATTCCTCAACGTAGCCCGCCCGCGTGTTGGTGTAGACCGTCGCGCCGCCGAGGTCGGGGCCGAAGTAGTCGTCGCCGCCCGTGAGGTACGCCATGTCGAGGTTCGCGTTCATCGGGTGCGGCTCCCAGCCGAGGAACACGATCGGCTCGCCGCGCCGCGACAGGCGGTCGACCTGCGCGAGCATCCCGGCCTCCGAGGACTCGACCACCTCGAAGCCGCCGAGCCCGAACGCGTCGTCGTCGATCATCGACTGGATGAGCCGGTTGCCGTCGTTGCCGGGCTCGATCCCGTAGAGCTTGCCGTCGAGCGCGTCGGCCTGCGCCGCGATGTCCGCGAACGACGCGATGCCCAGATCCGCGGCGGCGCGGTTGACCGCGAGCGTGTACTTCGCGCCCTCGAGGTTCGCGCGCACCGTGTCGACCGTGCCCGCCTCGCGGTAGGGCGCGATGTCGGCCTCCATCGTCGGCATCCAGTTGCCGAGGAACACGTCCACGTCGCCGTCGGCCATCGACGCGTAGGTGATCGGGACCGACAGCACCTTCACGTCGGTCTCGTAGCCGAGCGCCTCGAGCACGACGGCGGTGGCCGCGGTCGTGGCGGTGATGTCGGTCCAGCCGACATCGGCCAGCGTGACCTCCTCGCAGGCGGCGCGGGCAGTGCCCGCGGCGAGGGTCGCGCAGGTGGCGGCGGCGAGGATGCGGATCATGGCAGGGGCTCCGGGGATTTGACGGCGGCGCGCTTCGTTGATTGAGTGGTCAATCAGGCTTTCGCCCTTGCCACGTTGGATGATGTCGTGCCCCGGACCGGAATGGAACCCCGCCGTCGGGCCGCCCTCGTGGCCGCCGCCATCGACGAGATCGCGGCCACCGGCGCGGGCGACGTGACCGTCGCGCGCATCGCCCGGCGGGCGGGCATGTCGCCCGCGCTCGCGCATCACTACTTCGGCTCGAAGGACCGGATGCTCGAGGCGGCGATGCGCCACGTCCTGTCGGAGCTTCGCGACCGAGACGCTGCGGCGGCTCGCGGAAGCGGACGGGCCGCGAGAGCGGCTCGACGCGGTGGTCGAGGCGTGCTTCGCGCCGTCGAACTTCCGGCCGGGCACGATCTCGGCCTGGCTCGCGCTCTACGTGCGCGCGCGCCACGAGCCGGGGACGGGGCGGCTGCTGCGCGTCTACCACGCCCGCCTGCGCTCGAACCTGCTGCACGCGCTGCGCCCGCTCGCGCCGGAGCCCGAGCCGCTCGCGGCGGGCATCGGCGCGCTGATCGACGGGCTCTACCTGCGCCACGCGCTCGAGCGCGACCCGCCCGCCGTCGCCGCCTCGGTGGCCCTCGTGGCGGACTACGTCGAGCGCGCGCTCCGCCCCTGACGCGCGCCGTCAGACCGCCCGCGTCGTGGCCCCTGGCCGCAGCGTCCCGGCGAGCCGCGTCACCGGCGGGACCGCCACGCCGTTGAGCCGGGCGAGCAGGTGCCTGACCCCGGTCACCCCGATCTGACGGCGCGGCGTGTGCAGCGTTGTGATCGGCTCCGGCAGCACGGTCGTCAGGTCGAGCCCGTTGAAGCCCACGATCCCGACGTCGCCCGGCACGTCGAGCCCCGCCGCCCGCGCGGCCATCATGCCCCCGAACGCCATGTTGTCCGTGAGGAAGAACACCACGTCCGGCGGGTCGGCCCGGTCGATCAGCCCGAACCCCTGCGAGCCCGCCACGAAGCTGTTGTCGCCCGTCACCGCGAACCGCCGCACCGCCCGCGCGCCCACGTCGCGGAACGCGCGCGCGACCGAGGCGAAGCGCTTGTCGGCGCGCGGGTCGACCCCCGGCGGGGCGCCGACCCAGGCCGGCGCGCGGTAGCCGAGCCCGGCGACGTGGCGCGCGAGCACCAGCCCCTCGGCGGCGTGGTCGATGCCCACGCACAGGTCGATCGGCGCCTCGGTCACGTCCCAGATCTCCAGCACCGGCATCCGGCCCGCCACGAGCCGCGCGCGCAGGTCCGCGTCGTGGTCCACCCCCGTCAGGATCAGCGCGGCCGGCCGCCACGCGAGCGTGCGCATCGCCCAGGCCCGCTCGCGCGCGAGATCGTAGTCGCTGGTGTCGATGACCGAGGAGTAGCCCGCCTGGTCGAGCGTTCGCCGCATCCCCGCGAGCGCGTCGGCGAACACGTCGTTGAGCAGCGTCGGCAGCGAGATGCCCACCAGCGTCGAGTTCGCGACCGCGAGCGCGCGCGCCGCCGAGGACGGGACGTAGCCCATCTCGCGCGGCCAGCGCGACGACGCGGAGCCGGGTCGCGTCGGAGACGCCCTCCACCCCGCGCATCGCCCGGCTGACGGTCATCAGCGAGACGCCCGCCTCGCGCGCGACCGCCTCGATCCCGATCCGCCCGCCCTGGCGCCCGCGTGACACGAATCTCGACCCTACCTACGTTAGCGTTAACGTCGAACCCGCACGTCGCACCTTCCCAACCCCGCGTCCACCGACGATGGTGGCCGCCCGAGGGACCGGAGGGGAGGCCGCGTTGCCGCGCATCACGTTCGACGGCGTCGAGAAGTCGTACGGCCGCACCCGCGTGCTGCCGCCGCTCGACCTGACGCTCGAGGATGGCGAGTTCACCGTGCTCGTCGGCCCGTCGGGATGCGGCAAGTCGACGACGCTGCGGCTGCTCGCGGGGCTCGAGACGCTGTCGGGCGGGGAGATCTACTTCGACGACCGCCCGATCGGCCGGCTCGAGCCCAAGGAGCGCGACATCGCGATGGTGTTCCAGGACTACGCGCTCTACCCGCACATGAGCGTCGCGCGGAACATGTCGTTCGCGCTGCGTCTGGCGCGCGAACCGAAGGCGAAGATCGACGCCGAGGTGCAGCGCGTGGGCGAGCTCCTCAACATCGCGCACCTCCTCGACCGCAAGCCGGCCGAGCTCTCGGGCGGGCAGCGCCAGCGCGTCGCCATGGGTCGCGCCATGGTGCGCGACGCGGGCGTGTTCCTGTTCGACGAGCCGCTCTCGAACCTCGACGCCAAGCTTCGCGCGCGGATGCGGACCGAGCTCGCCGAGATGCGCGACACGATCGACAAGAACATGATCTACGTCACCCACGACCAGGTCGAGGCGATGACGCTGGGCGACCGGATCGTGGTGATGAACGAGGGCGTCGTGATGCAGCAGGGCACCGCCGAGGCGCTGTTCGCGAACCCCGTGAACCGCTTCGTCGCGGGCTTCATCGGCTCGCCTTCGATGAACTTCCTGCGCGGCGACGTCGCGGACGGCCGGGTGCGCGGCGAGGGCTTCGACCTGCCGCTCCCGGCCGCGCTTTCGGGCCGGGCCGGGTCGCGCGCGGTCGAGGTGGGCATCCGGCCCTCCTCCATCGTGCTCGAGGGCGGCGCGCCGATCGACCTGCGCGTCGTCGTCAGCGAGTATCTCGGCGCGCAATCCGTCCTCGTGACGCGCTGCGGCGAGGCCGAGGTGCTGGCCGAGATCGCCAGCGCCGACCGCATCCCGACCGGGCAGACGCGCCGCTTCGGCGTGATCTCCGACGACGTGATGCTCTTCGACCGGGACACGGGCGCGCGCCTGTGACCCGCCCCATGCCGAACCGAACCCCTGGGAGGGACTTCATGCGACACTGGACACTCACGAGCACGGCCTTCGCCGCCGCCATGATGGCGGGGGCCGCCGGCGCCAACCCCTACGAGCCCTACGCGGGCACCACGCTGGTGGTGAACTTCCCCGCCCACCCGCATTACGACGCGGCGATCGAGGTGCTCGACCAGTTCACCGAGGAGACCGGGATCGAGGTCGAGGTCGACCAGCTCGAATACCTGCGGATGCGCGAGCGCCAGACGCTCGAACTCACGAAGGACGAGGGCGACTACGACCTGATCTCCTACGTCGTGTTCTCGAAGGCCGACTACGTCTACGCCGACCAGCTCGAGAACCTCGCGCGCTACTTCATGAACCCCGCGCTGGCCGATCCGGACTACGACCAGGCCGACCTGATCGACGGCTACGTGCAGAACATCGGCGTGGCTGGCGGCGCCAAGGGCTACCTGCCGGGGCAGCTCGGCTCCGCCTTCGGCGTTCCGTTCGGCTCCGAGACGAGCGTGCTGGCCTACAACATGGAGATCTTCGAGAAGCACGGGCTCGAGCCGCCCACGAACTACGACGAGCTTCTCGATCTGGCCTGCCGGATCCCCGAGCTCGAGCCGGGCGTCGGCGGCATGGCCTCGCGCGCGGCGTCGGGTCACCAGGCGAGCCACGCCTTCCTGCTGCACCTCGCGCCGCTGGGCGGGAAGGTGTTCGACGACAACTGGGAGCCGGTCATCAACGACGAGGCGGGGGTCCAGGCGGCCAACGCGCTCAAGACGATCGTCGATTGCGGTCCCGAGGGCGGCACGACCTTCGGCCCGTCCGAGGCCGCCGCGGCCTTCAAGCAGGGTCAGGCGGCCATGTTCCTCGACTCCATCGCCTTCGCGGCGGGCTTCGAGGATCCCGCCGAATCCACCGTCGCGGGCAAGGTCGGCTACCTGCCGCATCCCGAGGGCGTGCGCCGCGCGAGCCAGACCGGCGGGTTCGGTCTCGCGATCCCCAAGAACGCGCAGAACAAGGAGGCCGCGTTCCTGCTGCTGCAGTGGCTGACCTCCAAGGAGGGCGACCTCGCGGTGGCGATGGAAGGGGGCAATCCGTCGCGCTTCTCGACCTACGAGAACGCGGAGCTGAACGCGAAGTACCCCTACTCCGCGGTGTTCGGCGAGGCGCTGCAATACGCCGATCCCGACTGGCGCCCGATCATCCCCGTCTGGGGCGGGATCAACGCCGACATCGGCACCACGATGAGCCAGGTGCTCACCGAGGGGCTCGACCCGCAGGAGGCGCTCGACGGCGTGGCCGAGCGCACGCGGGCGACGATGGAAGACGCCGGCTACTACGCCTGGTCCGACCAGGAGTGACCGCTCCGGTCCGCTCCCCCTCGGGGGGCGGGCCATCCTCGCCGGCGGTCCCTAGCCCCGCCCGCGAGGCTCCGACCCCGGCGGGGGCGGCATCGCCGGCCCCGCCGACCCCGCCCGACCGAGGCACCCGATGCTCGCCAACGCCAACCGCCTGACGCCCTACCTGTTCCTCGCCCCGGCGGCGGCGGTGATGGCCGTCGCGCTGCTCTACCCGATCGGCTACATGGTCTACGCGTCGTTCCTCGACTGGAACCCGAGCCAGCGCATCGGCGAGGCGGAGTGGGTCGGGCTGCGCAACTACGCCAACCTCGCGGGCGACGCCGCGTTCCGCGAGAGCTTCGCCGTCACCGTGGCCTTCGCCGCCATCGTCGTGGGGATCGAGATGGTGCTGGGCGTCGCCCTCGCGCTGCTGCTCGACCGGGAGCTGCGCGGGATGACCGTGCTGCGGACCGTGTTCATCCTGCCGATGATGATCGCGCCGATCGTGGTCGGCCTGATCTGGCGCTACATGTACCACCCCACCGTCGGCACCTTCAATCGCGTGCTCGACGATCTCGGCCTGCCCACCGCGCCGTGGCTCTCGGACGGCGACTGGGCCTTCGCCTCGGTCGTGATCGCCGACATCTGGCAGTGGACGCCGTTCATCTTCATCCTGTCGCTCGCCGCGCTCCAGTCGCTGCCGCGCTCGGCGATGGAGGCCGCGCGGATCGACGGGGCGTCGGGCTGGCAGCTCATCTGGCACATCAAGCTGCCGCTGATGCTGCCGGTGCTGATCGTGACCGCGCTCCTGCGCCTGATCGACGCGTTCAAGGTGCTCGAGGTGATCCTGGTGCTGACCAACGGCGGCCCGGGCCTGTCGACCGAGATCCTCGCGCTGCGCATCAGCCGGACCGCGTCGGAGTTCCGCGAGCTGGGCTACGCCGCGGCGATGTCGAACGTGCTTCTGATCCTGCTGCTGATCCTTACGATCGCGATGTTCGGCTACACCAAGCTGCAGGAGCTGCGCGCCTCCCGCCTCGTGGCGGCCAAGGAGATCGCGTGAGCGCGTCCGCCTCCACCCGGCCGAACCCGGCCTTCTACGCGCTCCTCGTCGTGCTGATCTTCATGGCGCTCGGCCCGATCGTGCTGATGGTGTCGAACTCGCTCAAGCTCAACGTCGACATCACGTCGCCCACCGCGTCGCTGCTGTTCCTGCCGACGTTGCAGAACTACGAGACGGTGCTTTGCGACTGGCTCCCCTACGAGCCCGAGCACGTCCGCCGCTGCGACCGCACCTTCGGCCGCGCGCTCGTCAACTCGCTGATCGTCTCGACCGTGGCGACCGTCATCACGCTGATCCTCGGCTGCATGGCGGCCTACGCGCTGGTCCGGTTCCGCTTCATGGGGCGCGGGGTGACGTCGCTGACGACGCTCATGGTGCGGATGGTGCCGCCCGCGGTGCTGCTGGTGCCGGTCTTCGGCATCTGGACGTTCCAGTTCGGCATCGACGGGACGCTCTACGGGATCGTGCTGGTCTACGTTGCGATGAACCTGCCGTTCGTGATCTGGATCCTGCAGTCGTTCATCGTGCAGGTCCCGATCCAGCTCGAGGAGGCCGCGCGGATGGACGGTGCCGGGCCGTTCCGCACCTTCTTCCTAGTGGTGATGCCGCTCATCAAGCCGGGGCTCGCCGCGGCGGCGATCTTCACCTTCCGCATCGCGTGGAACGAGTTCCTGCTCGCCAACGCGCTCGCCGACCGCGCCTCGCGGACGGTGCCGGTGACGATCGTCAACAGCCTGACGGAATACGACATCGACTGGGGGGTGATCATGGCCACGGGCACGCTGCTCGCGGTCCCCCCGATCCTGTTCACGCTGGTCGCCAGCCGCCAGATCATCACCGGCATGACGGCGGGGGCGGTGAAGGGGTGAGGACCGTTCCGGCGGGAGCGAACGCGGCATCCGCGAGGATGTCGTCGGAGGGACGAACGCGGCATCCGCGAGGATGTCGCCGGGACGCCGTCCGGCCTCACCCGGAGGGTGGGGGACGGACCGGACGCTCGAGGAGCGTTCGGAGGGACGAACGCGGCATCCGCGAGGATGTCGCCGGAACGATGACCGCGAGGCGCCTCACCCGCTCCGGGTCAGCCGGCGGACGAAATGCTCCGGTGGCGTGTTTCGCGCGACGAGCGCGGCGGCCGCGAGCGTGTCGCCGGGCAAGCGCCGGGCCGGACGCCCGACCCGGCAGGGGCCGCGCCCGTGCCGCCTCGCCACCGCGCCCGCCCGGCGCGCCCGACCCAAGCCCGGGACCGGAGACCCCTCCGCGCCGCCCGAGAGCCGAGAAGGAGCGGCCCCGTCCCATGACCCTCCCCGACCTCGCCCTGCTCGACTGGCTGATGACCCCGATCGACGCCTCGCGCGCGCACGACCTGGGCGTCCACCTGAAGTATCACGGGCGGGTCATGGTCGTGGCCTGGGGCTTCCTCGTCCCGCTCGGCATCGTCGCGGCGCGGTTCTTCAAGGTCCTGCCGCGGCGCGGCCCGTCGGGCGAGGTCGTGAACCTCGGCTGGTGGTACGCGCATCTCGGAGCGCAGATCGGCGCGCTCGCGATGATGGTGCTTGGTCTCTATCTGGTGTTGTCACGTCCGGACACGACCTCCTCGATCACCGCCTCGATCTGGATCCATCACGCCTTCGGCTGGGCGGTGCTCTGGCTCGGCGCGATGCAGGCCGCGTCGGGCGCGTTCCGCGGCTCCAAGGGCGGGCCGACCGATCCGCGCGGCTCGATGCGCGGCGACCACTACGACATGACGCCCCGCCGCCTCGCCTTCGAGATGCTGCACAAGGCGGCGGGCTACGCGGCGCTGGGCCTGTCGATCTCCGCCGTGCTGTCGGGGATGTGGCAGGCCAACGCGCCGATCTGGATGTGGATCGTGCTGCCCGCGTGGTGGGCGCTCCTGCTCGCGGCCTTCGTCGCGCTGCAGCGGCGCGGCATGGTGATCGACACCTACGTCGCGCTCTGGGGCCCCGACGCGATGCATCCGGGCAACGCCCGCCGCCGTCCGCCGCCGCCCGCCGAATGACCCTCCGCCTTGCGCGCGTTGCGGAATAATGGCTTAACGCGCGCCATTCCGAGCCCCGGGACAAGGGGCCGCATCCCACAGGGAGACGACCATGCTACGCACCACCGCCCTCCTCACGACCCTCGCGCTGACGGCCACCGCCGCCTCCGCGGAGACGCTCCGCTGGGCCCGCGCGGGCGACAGCCTGACGCTCGACCCGCACGCCCAGAACGAGGGCCCGACCCACACGCTCGCCCACCAGATCAGCGAGCCGCTCATCATCCGCGACGTCGCGGGCGAGTTCGAGCCCGCGCTCGCGACCGAATGGTCGGTGAGCGAGGAGGACCCGAACGTCTGGACCTTCGACCTGCGGCAGGGCGTGACCTTCCACGACGGCGCCGACTTCACCGCCGAGGACGTCGTGTTCAGCTTCGAGCGCGCCAAGTCCGAGAACAGCGCGATGAAGGAGCTGCTGACCTCCATCGTCGAGATCCGCGCGGTCGACGACCACACCGTCGAGTTCGTCACCGACGGTCCGAACCCGATCCTGCCCTCGAACTTCACCAACCTGTTCATCATGGACAAGGGCTGGGCCGAGGCCAACGACGTCACCGCCGTGCAGGACATCGCCTCGGGCGAGACGACGTTCGCCGCCTCCGCGATGAACGGCACCGGCCCCTACCGCCTCGTCTCGCGCGAGCCCGACGTGCTGACCGTGCTCGAGGCGTTCCCCGACTACTGGGGCGCCGGCGAGTTCGCGTTGGGCTACGACCGGATCGAGTACACCCCGATCCAGAACGCCGCGACCCGCGTGGCCGCGCTCCTGTCGGGCGAGGTCGACTTCATCCAGGACGTCCCCGTCCAGGACCTCGAGCGCGTCGAGTCCACCGACGGGCTCACCGTCAAGTCCACGCCGCAGAACCGCACGATCTTCTTCGGGATGAACGTGGGCGCCGACGACCTCGAGCGCGACGACGTGGACGGCGCCAACCCGCTCGCGGACGTGAACGTGCGCCGCGCGATGGACATGGCGATCGACCGCGAGGCGATCAAGCAAGTGGTGATGCGCGGCCAGTCGCAGCCCACCGGCGTGATCGCGCCGCCGTTCGTGGCCGGCTGGACCGAGGCGCTCGACACCGTGCGCGAGCAGGACATCGAGGGCGCGAAGGCGCTGATGGAGGAGGCGGGCTACGGCGACGGCTTCACGCTGCAGCTCGACTGCCCCAATGACCGCTACGTCAACGACGAGGCGATCTGCCAGGCGGTCGCGGGCATGCTCGGACAGATCGGCGTGACCATCGACCTCAACGCCCAGTCCAAGGCGCTGCACTTCCCGCTGATCCAGAACGGCACGACGGACTTCTACCTGCTGGGCTGGGGCGTGCCGACCTACGACAGCGAGTACGTGTTCAACTTCCTCGTCCATACCAAGGACGGCGAGCGCGGCTCGTGGAACCCGACCGGCTTCTCGAACGCCGAGCTCGACGCGCAGATCGAGTCGCTCGCCTCCGAGACCGACATGGCGGTCCGCGACGGCACGGTGGCCGACATCTGGACGGTCGTGCAGGACGAGCAGCTCTACCTGCCGGTCCACCACCAGGTGCTCAACTGGGGCATGACCGACGCGGTCGGCACCGAGGTGAGCGCCGAGGACGACCCGAAGTTCAAGCACTTCTCCGTCAACTGAGGACGGGCGCAGGACGACCGGACGGGGGCCCACGCGGCCCCCGTTCGCGTTCTGGAGGACACTTCGGCGACCGAGGCGGAACTCCGCACCGATCAGGGCAACATTGCCCTAGCGTTATGGGATGGCGGCCCCCTACGTCTCCGTTGCACGGGTCCGTTGGTCGCGGGGCCCCCATGGCACAGGAGACGCCCCCGATGACCCACGTCACCCAGACGCAGCCCGACGCCGCCCTCGGCGCCGCGATGGACGACCTCACGCCCCGCCTGCGCGGGCTGCGCGCCGCGATGGCCGCCGCCGGGGCGCGCGCCGGGCTGGCGCGCGCGGGGGCCAAGGCTCTGGTCGCGACGCTCGTCGGCATCCCGGAGATCAAGCCGAACCGGCGCTGAGCCCGACCATGGGCCCCGGCGTTGATCGATGTAGGTGACGAGTAGCCTCGACCGCTGGACGACCCGACCGGCGGGGGCGTCTTTACGCCGGTCAAGCCCGAGCGACCCGATCGGGCGGTCTACGATTCGGCGCTGTCGGAGCGGCCGTGGCTCGGCCTCGTGGAGGCGATCTGCGCGGAGTTTCCGGGCCGCGCGGTCGCCGCGATGGCCTCCGCCGACGAGATCGACGTCGTCCGCGACCGGCTCGAGACCAGGAACGACGTCCAGCGCATCGGCCACGCGCCCTTCGTCGCCCTGCCGCCGGGCTTCGTGGTCCGCTCGCGCGAAGTGGCCGGGCGACGAGACGTTCCACGCGGCCACGCTCTATCGCGACGTCCTCGCGCCGATCGGCTTCGGCCAAACCCTACCGATGAAGCTCGACGCGGCCGAGGACCGGTCGATCCATCTCTTCCTGCCGTTCCGCGACGGGACCGCGGACGAGCCCGCGGTCTCCGACGCGCCGTCCCGACTGCCTATGCCGCTTGCCCCGCACGTCGTGCGCGCGAACTGGACCGCGCGGGCGATGCGCCTGTCGCGGGAGGCCTCCCGGCTCCTCGCCGGCTCCCTCGACGTGGTGATCCTGCCGATGGCGGTGGTCGACGCGGGCGGCGGGCTGATCCGCGTCACCGCTGCCGCGCAGCGCATGATCGACCGCGGCGGCCTCCCGTCGACGGCCGCGCGGGCCGCGTGGCGCTCCCGCGGACCGACGGGACGCGCACGTTCCCCGACCTCCTGCCTGGCATCGACGTCGAGGCCCGTCCGGGCGGGCTCGGGGTGGAGGAGGGCGGCAATGTGTTCTCGCCGCCCGCGATGCCGTTCCATCCCTCGCTCGACCGCGGGCGGCAGCTCGACGGGGCGCTCCGGGGCGCGCGGCGCGCCTTCGCGCTCTTCGTCGGTCAGACCGAGGGCGACGCGATCGACGCGGGGCTGCTGGGCGACGTGTTCGACCTGACGCGGCGCAAGGCGGAGATCTGCCGCGACCGGCTCCTCGGCCTCGCCCCCGCCGAGATCGCCGAGGCCGGTGGCCGTTCCGCCAGGACCGTCCGCAACCGGATCCAGACCATCCACGACAAGCTCGGCGTCGGCTTAAAGCCGCGCTCCAATGGACCGGCTTGCCGCGTTCCGCTCCGTGAGCCACGTGCCCGCGCGGGCCGAGGACGGCGCGCCCGACCGACTGGCCCCGTTGGTCGCCTCCCGAGGGGCCGTTTGACGGGGCGGGCGGGGCGGTCCACGATGCCGCCCGACCGATAGGGGGCCACCGACATGCGACCGATCCTGACCGCCGCGCTGCTCGCCGGCGTGGCTATGCCCGCCGGCCGCCGAGCTGCGCTTCGCCACGACCTCCGACCCGACCACGCTCGATCCGAACGCGGGCAATTCCGCGCCGGTCTTCTCGCTCCTCGGCAACGTCTACGAGGGGCTCGTGCGCCGCGGCCGCGACATGGCGATCGAGCCCGCGCTTGCGACCGAATGGACCCCGCTCGAGGACGGCGACGGCTGGCGGTTCACCTTGCGCGAAGGCGTCACCTTCCAGGGCGGCGAGGCGTTCGACGCCGCCGACGTCGTGTTCAGCTACGAGCGCGCGTCCAGCGAGGAGAGCGATACATCCTCGTGGTTCGCGGGCGTCACCTCGGTCGAGGCGGTGGACGACCTCACCGTCGAGATCCGGCTCGAGGGCCCGAACCCGATCTTCGTGGACGGGATCGCGAACTGGATGATGATGGACGCGGGCTGGGCCGAGGCCAACGACGCCGCCCGCCCCGCCATCGAGGGCGGCAACTTCGCCACGCTCAACGCCAACGGCACCGGCCCCTACCGCATCGTCGAGCGGCAGCCCGGCCTGCGGACCGTGCTCGAGGCGCACGAGGGCTGGTGGGGCGACGACATCGGCAACGTCACCCGCGCGACCTACACCCCCGTCACGAACGAGGCGACGGCGGTGGCCGCGCTCCTGTCGGGCGAGCTCGACCTCGTGAACCCGGTCCCGGTGCAGGACGCCGCCCGGCTGGAGGCGGCCGAGGGCGTCGAGGTGATCCGCGGGATCGAGGCGCGCGTGATCATGCTGGGCTTCCCGCACGCGGCCGAGGGGCTGATAGCGGGCGGGGAGGGCAACCCGTTCGCCGACCCGCTCGTGCGCCGCGCGGTGGCGCAGGCGATCGACGTGCCCGCCATCCTGCAGACCGTCATGCGCGGCTCCGCCGAGCAGGCGACGCAGCTCATCGGGCCGGGCCTGCGGGGCTATTCCGAGGGCGTCGCCGCGGTCGCGCGCGACCAGGACGCCGCCCGCGCGCTCCTGGCCGAGGCGGGCTATCCCGACGGGTTCGCGTTCTCGCTCAAATGCCCCAACGACCGCTACCTCAACGACGAGGCGGTCTGCACCGCGATCAACGCGATGCTGGCGCAGGTCGGGCTCGAGCCGATCCTGGAGACGATGCCCGTCGCGAACTACTTCCCGACGCTGCGCGAGGGCGACCACGACATGTACCTGCTGGGCTGGTCGCCCGGCACGTTCGACGCCGAGCACCCCCTGCGCTTCCTCGCCGCCACGCCCGACGAGGAGGCCCGCCTGGGCTCGTGGAACTTCGGCGGCTACTCGAACGCCCGCGTCGACGAACTCCTTCCCGCGATCCAGTCCGAGACCGACGAGGCCGCGCGGCAGGGCATGATCGACGAGGTGAACGCGATCCTGGCCGACGAGCAGGCCTACGTCCCGCTCTATATCCAGCCGCTGATCTGGGGCGTGCGCGCGGGCGTCGAGGTCGTGCAGCGCCCCGACGACTTCCTCGTCCTGCGCTGGATGAACGTCCCGGAGTAGCCTCTTCGCGCGTCCGAGGGCCCGGCGCGCGCGTCGGGCCGGTGGACGCAAGGCGGTCCGGTTCCGCGAACCGGCCGAACGGGTCGAGGGTCCGGACGGGTGCCGGCGGCGCCATGCCAAGACGTCCGCCGCGCTTCGTTCCGGGACTGCGGCGCAGGGGAACCGGCATGTCGATGGGGCCGTCGCGCATGCAGGGACGGATCCCGTGGGCGATCGGATCTCAAGACCCGGTCCCGGTCGAGGAAAATAAGGAACTGAGACGGGCGGGGGCTCCACGGAAAGCCGTCGAGCGCCGCCGGATGACGGGGACGCGACCGGCGAGGCGCCCGTCTCCCGCGCCGCGCGACACGACCGATCCGATGCGTGGTGCGCGACGGATAGGCCGCCCGCGACCCTCTCCAGCCGAGACGCGGGACCCGGCGGGGGCGGCGGCCCCGGCTCCGCGCCCGGCGATGCGCCGGGTGCCTCCTCGCTGCGCGCCCCGCTTCCCCTGCGCCACCACCGCCCCCGCCGCGGCCCCGTCGCGCCCTATCGCCTTGACCCCGCCCGCGACCCGCGTCCACACCGGAGGCCATGCTCGCCTACATCATCCGCCGCGTGATCCAGTCCGCGATCGTCCTGCTCGCGGTCGGGCTGGTGGCGTTCTCGATGTTCCGCTTCGTCGGCGACCCGATCGAGCAGCTGCTGGGTCAGGAGCGCACGGTGCAGGACGTCGAGCGCCTGCGCGAGAACCTCGGGCTCAACGACCCGTTCCCGGTGCAGTACGCCGCGTTCCTCGCGCGCGCCGCCACCGGCGACTTCGGCATCAGCTACCGCCAGTCCCGCCCCGTCGCCACGATCATCGCAGAGCGCGCCCCCGCCACGCTCGAGCTGGCCCTCGTCTCGGGCTTCCTCGCGCTCACCGTGGGGATCGGGCTCGGCGTGCTGACGGCGATCCGCCGCGACGGATGGGCCGCGAACGTGATCATGTCGGTCTCGCTGATCGGCGTCTCGCTGCCCACCTTCCTGATCGGGATCCTGCTGATCTACGTCTTCGGGGTGCAGCTCCGCTGGCTGCCGACCTTCGGGCGCGGCGAGGTGGTCGACCTCGGCTGGTGGACGACCGGCTTCCTCACCGCCTCGGGCCTCAAGTCGCTGATCCTGCCGTCGATCACGCTGGGCCTGTTCCAGATGACGCTGATCATGCGCCTCGTGCGCTCCGAGATGCTCGAGGTGCTCCGGCAGGACTACGTCCGCTTCGCCCGCGCCCGCGGCCTGCCCGCGCGCGCGGTCTACTTCCGCCACGCGCTCAAGAACACGATGGTCCCGGTCATCACCGTCACCGGCCTGCAGCTCGGCGCGATCATCGCCTTCGCGATCATCACCGAGACGGTGTTCCAGTGGCCGGGCGTCGGCCTCCTGTTCATCAACGCGGTGCAGTTCGTCGACATCCCCGTCATGGCCGCCTACCTGATGCTGATCTCGGTCATGTTCGTGGCGATCAACCTGATCGTCGACATCCTCTACGTCTGGGTCGACCCGCGGCTGCGGATCGACGGGAGGCACGCATGAGCGACCTGCCCGACGCGACCCGCGCCGGCGTCGAGCCGATCGGCCGGACCGGACCGGCCGAGGCCGTCGCGCCCTCGCGCTGGCGCGCCGCCTGGGACGCCGACATCGCCTACGCGTTCCGCCGCTCGCCCGTGGCGATGATCGCCGCGCTGGTGACGCTCGCGCTCGTGCTCGCCGCGATCTTCGCGCCCTGGCTCGCGACGACGAACCCGTTCGACCCGTCCTCGCTCAACCTGATGAACGGCTTCTCCGCGCCCGGCGTCCCGAACGCGTTCACCGGCGAGACCTTCGCGCTCGGCACCGACGACCAGGGCCGCGACGTGTTCTCGACCATCCTCTACGGCCTGCGGATCTCGCTCTTCGTGGGCGTCATGGCGGTGGCCTTCGCGATGGCGCTCGGCATCACGCTCGGCCTGATCGCGGGCTACGTGGGCGGCTGGGTCGAGACCGTGATCATGCGCGTGGCCGACGTGCAGCTCACCTTCCCCTCGATCCTCGTGGCGCTCCTGATCTTCGGCGTGGCGCGCGGGCTCATTCCGATCGGCGCGCGCGACCAGATGGCGATCTGGGTGCTCATCGTCGCCATCGGCCTGTCGGACTGGGTGCAGTTCGCCCGCGTCGTGCGCGGCGCCACGATGGTCGAGAAGGCCAAGGACTACGTCGCCGCCGCCCGCCTGATCGGGCGCGGGCCGGGCGCGATCATGCTGCGCCACATCCTGCCCAACGTGCTCTCGCCCGGTCCTCGTCATCGCCACGATCTCGCTGGCGCTCGCCATCATCGCCGAGGCCACGCTGAGCTTCCTCGGCGTCGGCGCCCCGCCCACCCAGCCGTCGCTCGGCACGCTCATCCGCATCGGCCAGGACTTCCTGTTCTCCGGCGAGTGGTGGATCCTGTTCTTCCCCGCCTGCACGCTGCTCGCGCTCGCGCTGTCGGTGAACCTGCTCGGCGACTGGCTGCGGGATGCGCTGAACCCGAGGCTGCGGTGACCACCCCCACCCTCTCGCTCCGTGACCTCACCGTCGACATCCCCACCCGCCACGGCACGCTGCGCCCGGTGGACGGCGTCTCGTGGGACGTCGCACCGGGCGAGATCCTGGGCGTGGTGGGCGAGTCCGGGGCGGGCAAGTCGATGACCGGCAACGCCGTGATCGGGCTGCTCGACCCGCCCGCGCGCATCGTCGGCGGCGAGGTGCGGCTCGAGGGGGAGCGGATCGACGACCTCGACGCGCGCGCGCTGCGGCGCATCCGCGGCCGGCGGATCGGGATGGTGTTCCAGGACCCGCTGACCTCGCTCAACCCGCTCCTGACCATCGGGGAGCAGATCGAGGAGACGATCCTCGCGCATCTCGACGTCTCGCGCGACGAGGCCGCGCGCCGCGCGATCCGCGGGCTCGACGAGGTCGGCATCCCGGCCGCCAAGGACCGGATGGGCGCCTATCCGCACGAGTTCTCCGGCGGCATGCGCCAGCGCGTCGTCATCGCGCTCGCGCTCTGCGCCGAGCCCACGCTGCTGATCGCCGACGAGCCCACCACCGCGCTCGACGTGAGCGTGCAGGCGCAGATCACGACGCTCCTCAAGCAGCTCTGCCGCGAGCGGGGGATGGCCGCGATGCTGGTCACGCACGACATGGGCGTGATCGCCGAGACCGCGGATCGCGTCGCCGTGATGTACGCGGGCCGCTTGGCCGAGATCGGCCCCGTGGCGCAGATCGTGGGCGCCCCCCGCCATCCCTATACCGACGGCCTGATGGCCTCGACGCCCGCCGCCTCCGCCGGGCAGCGCCGGCTGCGCCAGATCCCGGGCGCGATGCCGCGGCTGACGGCGATGCCGCCCGGCTGCGCGTTCCACCCCCGCTGCCCGCGCGCGCAGGGCCGCTGCGCGCGCGATCCCGGCCCCCGCGTGGGCGAGGCCGACGCCCGCGCCGCGTGCTGGTTCCCGATCGAGCCCGGCGAGGCCGCCGCATGAGCGCGCCGCTCGTGCGCGTCCGCGGCCTCACCCGCGTCTTCGACGTCTCGAAGCCGTGGCTGAACCGCGTGATCGAGCGCCTGCCCAAGCGGATGCTCACCGCCGTCTCCGACGTCGAGTTCGACGTGCCCGAGCGCACGACCTACGCGCTGGTGGGCGAGAGCGGCTCGGGCAAGTCCACCATCGGCAAGATGGCCGTCGGCCTCCTGCGCCCCACGGCCGGCACCGTCGAGATCGAGGGCGTGGACCTCTTCGCCGAGCGCGACGCGGCGACCGTCGCGCGCATCCGCTCCGACATCCAGATGATCTTCCAGGATCCGTTCGCCTCGCTCAACCCGCGCTGGCGCGTGCGCGACATCGTGGCCGAGCCCGTGGCCGCGCGCGGCGGCGACGTGGCGGGGCTGGCCGAGCGCCTGCTCGAGCAGGTCGGGCCTCTCGGCGGACGACGCGGGCAAGTATCCCCACCAGTTCTCGGGCGGGCAGCGGCAGCGCATCTGCGTCGCCCGCGCGCTCGCCTCCGAGCCGCGCCTGATCGTGTGCGACGAGCCGACCTCCGCGCTCGACGTGAGCGTGCAGGCGCAGGTGCTCAACCTGATGTCCGACCTCAAGGAGGAGCACGGGCTCACCTACCTCTTCATCTCCCACGACCTCACCGTGGTCCGGCACATGGCCGACACGATCGGCGTGCTCTATCTCGGGCGGCTGGTGGAGGAGGCCGCGCCCGACGCGCTCTTCACCCGCCCCGCGCATCCCTACTCCGCGATGCTGATCGACGCGGCGCCCCGGCTCGACGCGTTCGGGCGCGAGGTGACGCCGCCCGAGGGCGAGATCCCCGACCCGACCGACCCGCCGCCCGGCTGCGCCTACCACCCCCGCTGCCCGCTCGCGACCGAGGTCTGCCGCCGCGAGCGGCCGCCGCTCGCGCCGTTCCGCGGCGGCCGCGTCGCCTGCCACCACGCGGGCGAGATCGCCCTGACCGACGCGGCCTGAGCGGGCGGGCCGCGCGCCCGGTCCGACGGCGCGGCAGGCGAGGCTCGGCGCCCGCCCTCCCGTGTCCGTGCAGGACGATCCAGGCGCCGTGCCTCTCTCCTTGGCTCGAAGCGTAACGCTCGGCACCGCTCGACCCGAGCGCCACCCGCTCGTGCCGCGCCTCGGCCGATCCGCAGGGCGTCTGACGAACCGCCCCCGAAGCCCCGCGCGACGGTCCTGGATGGGCCGGGGGCGAGGGTCGCCCGCCGCCCGCCGCCCGTCCGTCGTGCGATCGGGACGGTCAGGGAACCGCCCGCCGCCCGCCGGTTGCGCTCACCACGCCCGTAGGCCCGCCACCGGGCGCCACCCGCTCGTGCCGCGATTCGGCCAATCCCCAGGGTTCAACGCGAACCGCCTCCGAAGCCCCGCGCGACGCGCCCGGTGCCCGCCGGGCCCGCCGCCGGACGAGCGAGCGCCGCCGCCCGTCCTTCGTCCGCGCCGGACAAGTTCGAGGTCCGCGAGGCACCCCCGGACCCCGGCGCCGGGCCCGACGGCACGGCACGCGAGAGTCGATCGGCCGCCGCCGCATCCCTCGGCATGGGAGGCGAGGACGGACCGTCCGACCCTCGTTCCGTTCCGCGGGCGGGACGGGGCTCGGGCGGCCGACCCTCCGGCACCACGCATCGCCGCCGGCAATATGGCGGGCAAGGCGGGATCGCAGGTGCGAAGCCTCGCCCGGACCGCACGACAGGTCGGGGTTCGAGAACCGGTCTCCCGTGCCGCGCGGCGACCGTCCGCGCGGCATCCCGATGGCCGGGACCGGCGCGGGGGACCGCCGGCCTGCCGCCCGGAACGCGTCCGCACCCGGACACGGCTCTTCCGGCCCCGGGCCTTGACCCCCGACCTCCGGCCCTTTCTCTGTGCTTGGCGAGTACTCCGGGGAGCGCGAGGGGCAGGGCTCTCGTTCCGCCCCGCACACACGGGAGACGCCGCATGGACTGGGCCACCAGCCACGACCCCCGCTTCGACCGCTTCGTCCTGGGCAACGCGCCGCTCAAGCGGCTCGCCACCGGCTTCGACTGGGTGGAGGGGCCGGTCTGGTTCGGGGACGCGGACTGCCTGCTGTTCTCAGACATCCCGAACGACCGCATCCTGCGCTGGTCGCCCGGGACCGGCATCTCGACCTACCGCTCCCCGTCGAACTTCGCCAACGGCAACACCCGCGACCGGCAGGGGCGGCTCGTGACCTGCGAGCACGGCGCGCGCCGGGTGACGCGGACCGAGTGGGACGGCACGATCACCGTCATCGCCGACGGCTTCGAGGGGAAGCGGCTGAACTCGCCCAACGACGTCGTGGTCCGCTCGGACGGCACGATCTGGTTCAGCGATCCGCATTACGGGCTGTCGATGGACTACGAGGGCGCGCTGGCCGAGCAGGAACTGCCCTGCATGGTCTACCGCGTCGACCCCGCGACGGGCGCGATGGACGTGATGGTCGACGACCTGGCCTGCCCCAACGGCCTCGCCTTCTCGCCCGACGAGCGCGCGCTCTACGTCGCCGACACGGGCCGGATCTTCACCGACGACCGCAAGCACATCCGGGTCTACGACGTCGCCGATGCGGGGCCGCTCACGGGCCGCGACTTCCACGAGATCGACGCGGGCTTCGCGGACGGCTTCCGCGTGGACGAGGACGGGCTGGTCTGGTCCTCGGCCGGCGACGGGGTGCACTGCCTCTCGCCC
Organism: uncultured Alphaproteobacteria bacterium; assembly: GCA_963729425.1. Taxonomy (GTDB): domain Bacteria; phylum Pseudomonadota; class Alphaproteobacteria; order Rhodobacterales; family Rhodobacteraceae; genus Jannaschia. The sequence goes on from CAVSOF010000007.1 coordinate 65,792, forward strand.
GAGGGCTGCCTCCTCGGCCGGATCCACGTCCCCGAGACGGTGTCGAACGTCTGCTTCGGCGGCCGGTCGCGGCACGTCCTCTACGTCACCGCGACGACCTCGCTCTACGCGATCGCGCTCAACCGGCGGGGGGTCCGGACCGTCTGAGGGGGCGTCGGAGTTTCGTACGTCTCGTGAAGAACGCGGATCCGACTTGCCCCGAATTGTGAAGAACCGCCCTCAACGCGCCTCCATCGCGATCAGCGTCGCGTTCCCGCCCGCCGCCGTGGTGTCGGTGCTGACGACGACCTCCTCCACGAACCGCGCGAGGTAGAGCGGCCCTCCCGCCTTCGGTCCGGTCCCGGAAAGGCCCCTGCCGCCGAAGGGTTGCGAGCCGACGATTGCGCCGATCTGGTTGCGGTTGACGTAGACGTTCCCCGCCGGCGCCCGCGCCACGACCCGCGCGATCACCGCGTCGATCCGTGAATGCAGCCCGAAGGTCAGCCCGTAACCCGTTGCCTCCACTTCGTCCAACACCGCGTCGAGCGCCCCGGCGCGCCAGCGCTTGACGTGCAGGACCGGCCCGAACACCTCCTCCTCGAGCCGCTCGCCCGCGCCCATCTCCACGATCGTCGGCGGCATGAACGACCCCTCCGGCGCCTGCCCCTGCCAGCGGACGTCGCGTTTAGAGACATACGCTTGCAATCGCCCGAGCGCCTCGGCGTCGATCACCGGCCCCACATCCGTCGCGGGGTCCATCGGGTCGCCCAGCCGCAGCGTCGCCGCCGCACCCTCGATCATCCCGAGCATCCGGTCGGCCACGTCCTCCTGCACGTGCAGGATGCGGCAGGCCGAGCAGCGCTGCCCGGCGGAGCGGAACGCCGAGGCCACCACGTCGCGGGCGACCTGCTCGGGCAGCGCGGTGGCATCGGCGACCATCGCGTTGATCCCGCCCGTTTCCGCGATCAGCGGCAGGATCGGCCCGTCGCGTTCGGCCATGGCGCGCGCGATGGCCTTCGCCGTGGCCGTCGAGCCTGTGAAGGCCACGCCCGCGAGCGCGGAATGCGCGATCAGCGCCCGGCCCACCTCCGGCCCGCCCGGCGCGAGGATCAGCGCGTCGGCGGGGACGCCCGCGCGATGCAGGATCGCCACCGCCCGCGCGGCGATGCGCGGCGTCTGCGGCGCGGGCTTGGCCACGACGGCGTTGCCCGCGGCGAGCGCGGCGGCGGCCTGGCCCAGGAAGATCGCGAGCGGGAAGTTCCACGGCGCCACCGCGACGAACACCCCGCGCCCGCCCGCGCGCCACTCGTTGCGCTCCCCCGTCGGGCCCGGCAGCACGCGCGGCGCGCAGAGCGCCTCGGCCTCGTCGGCGTAGAAGCGCAGGAAGTCGACCGCCTCGCGCAGCTCCGCCACGCCGTCGTCGATGGTCTTGCCGGCCTCGCGCGCGAGCGTCGCCAGCAGCGCCGGTCGGTCGCCCTCGAGCGCGTCCGCGGCGCGGCGCAGGCAAGCCGCGCGCTCGGCCACGGGCGTCGCGGCCCAGGCGGGGAAGGCGCGGGCGGCGCGGGTCATGGCGTCGGCGGGATCGATCGCCTCGGGCATCGGCGCCTCAGGCGCGGCGCGCATCGCGGCGACCTCCGCATCGAGCGCCTCCGCGTCCCCCCAGGCGAGCCCCGCCGAGTTCGCGCGCCCGCCGAACAGCGCGCCGGGCAGGGGGATGCGGGGGTGGCGCGGCGCGGCGGCCAGGTCGCGGGGCATGTCGAGCACCTGCGCCACCGGCACGTCGCGGTCGCCCGCCATCGCGACGAAGCTCGTGGACGCGCCGTTCTCGAGGAGGCGGCGGACGAGGTAGGCCAGGAGGTCGCGATGCCCGCCCACGGGCGCGTAGATGCGGCAGGGCGCGTCGGTCTCGCGCGCGACGGCGGCGTAGAGCGCCTCGCCCATCCCGTGCAGGCGCTGGAACTCGAAACCCCCGTCCTCGCCCGCCATCTCCACGATCTTGGCCACGGTCAGCGCGTTGTGGGTGGCGAACTGTGGGTAGAGATGCGGGCGCAGCGCGAGCATCCGCCCGGCGCAGTCGAGGAAGGCGAGATCGGTGACGGCCTTTCGGGTCCAGACCGGGTAGTCCGCCTGCCCCTCGACCTGCGCGTGCTTGACCTCGCCGTCCCAGTAGGCGCCCTTCACCAACCGCACCATGAGCGTCCGGCCGTAGCGGCGCGCGAGATCGCCGGCCCAGTCGATCACCGCGCCCGCGCGCTTGCCGTAGGCCTGCACCGCGAGCCCGAACCCGTCCCAGCCTTCGAGGCCCTCTCGCGCCAGCGTGGCCTCGATCACCGCGAGCGACAGCTCGAGGCGTTCCTGCTCCTCCGCGTCGACGGTGAAGTTGAGGTCGAACGCCTTCGCGCGCCGCGCGAGATCGGCCAGCACGGGCACCAGCTCGGCCAGCACCGCCTCGCGGTTGCGCGGCTCGTAGCGGGGATGCAGCGCGGAGAGCTTGACCGAGATGCCGGGCCGGTGGGGCAGGGGGCGGTTGCCGGCCGCCCGTCCGATGGCGTCGATCGCGTCGGCGTAGCTCGCGGCGTAGCGCTCGGCATCGGCGCGGGTCCGCGCACCCTCGCCCAGCATGTCGTAGGAATGGAGCGACCCCTTCGCCTCGTTCTCCCGGGCGCGCCTGATCGCCCCCTCGATGGTCTCGCCGAGGACGAACTGGTGCCCCATGAACCGCATCGCCTGCCGGACGCCGGTACGGACGGTGGGCGCGCCGATGCGCTTGGTGAGCGCGCCGAGCACGCCCGGCACGGTGTCGCCGGGGCGCAGGATCCGGCTCGATACGCCCAAGGCCCCAGGTCGCCGCCGAGACCAGCCAGGCGTCCGACGCGCCGTGCCCGTCCCAGTCGCCCTGCCCGATCTTGTCGGCGATGAGCGCGTCCTGCGTCGCCTCGTCGGGGACCCGCAGCAGCGCCTCGGCCATCGCCATCAGCGCCAGCCCCTCGCGGGTCGACAGGTCGTAGTCGCGCAGGAAGTCCTCGAGCCCGCCGATCCGGGTGCGCGCGCCCCGGATGCCCGCGATCAGGCGCTCGGCGCGTGCGCGGGTCTCCGGCGCGACCTCCGCGTGGGGGAGGAGGTCGGCGATGCGCGTCTCGTCGGCAGGAGCGTAGGCGGCGGCGAAGGGCATGGGCGGGACTCCGTGGCTGTCCCGCTACCCTAGCGCGATCCGCGCCGGGGTGGCGGGGAGATTGACCGGAGCGCGAGGCTGCGATCGAGGCGATGCGCGACGCAGCCTCGGTGGATACGGGACCGGCGATGATGCCGCAGGGCGCGCCCGTCCACGACCGACGCGCGCAACCCGGTCGATCGTCAATCGATGTCCGGTTCCCAGCCGTAGTCGCGCCGCGCCGCCACGGCGGTCACGTAGCCCAGCCGGACGTCGCGGGCGATCGCGGCGGGATCGCGGGCGGCCGGGTCGCCGTGGCCGCCGCCGCCGGGAAGGCGCATCGTCACGCGCGCGCCCTCGGGGATCGACTGCCGGCCCTTGCCGCGCAGGGGCACGCCGTCCGCCTCCAGCATCGTCGGCGCGCCCGGCCCGCCGCCGTCGCGTCCGCGCGCGGGATGGTCGAGGCGGTCGAACATCGCCGACAGCTCGAAGCGGTGGCCGGGGCGTGCCTCGACCTCCATGACCTGGCCCAGCCCGCCGCGATACCGACCCGCGCCGCCCGAATCCGGGCGCAGCTCCTTGCGGCGGAACACGACCGGCCCGGCCTGCTCGACCGCCTCGACCGGCATCGTGGTCACGCCCGACGGGAAGGCCGTCGCGTTCAGCCCGTCGAGCCCGGGCCGCGCGCCGGTGCCGCCCGAGTTGAACGACAGCACCTCCGCGCGGCGCCCTCCCGGCGCGGTGGGCACGACCGACATCTGGAAGTTGCACAGCGCGCCCGCGCCCTCCGCCGGGACGACGCCCGGGATCAGGCGGTCGAGCGCGCCGAAGAGCGCGTCGGGGATCATGTGGCCGATCACGTGGCGCAGGGCGACCGGCGCGGGGTGGGGAGCGTTGACGATGCTCCCCTCGGGCGCGGTGACCTCGAACGGCGCGAGGGAGCCGGCATTGTTGGGCACGTCGGGCGAGATGGCGACCTTGAGCGCGTAGCAGGCGTAGGCGCGGGTGTAGACCATCGGCACGTTGATGCCCTTGGGGTCGAGCCCCGACGTGCCGGCGAAGTCGCAGGCGATCCGATCGCCGTCGACGGTGACGGTCGCGTGGATCTCGACGGGGGCGGAGAAGCCGTCGATGGCCATGACGGACCGGGCCGTGCCGTCGGGCAGCGCCGCGATGGCCGCGCGGGTGGCGTCGCGCGAGCGCGTGAGGACGAAGGCGGATACCTCGGACAGGTCGGACAGCGCGAACTCGTCCATCGTCTCCAGCAGGCGGCGCGCCCCGACCGCGTTGCAGGTCGCGAGCGCGTGGACGTCGCCCGCGAGCTGCTCGGGCTCGCGGGAGTTCGCGCGCAGGATGGCCACCAGCGTGGCGTCGACCGTGCCGGCCTTCGCGAAGGGCACGATCGGCAGGTACAGCCCCTCCTCGTGGACCGAGTTGCCGTCCGCGCCGAACCCGCGGCCGCCGATGTCGGTGACGTGCGCGGTGCAGGCCAGCAGCGCGACGCGCGCGCCGTCCCGGAACACCGGCGTGACCACGGTGACGTCGTGCAGGTGGCCGGTCCCGAGCCAGGGGTCGTTGGTCAGGTAGACGTCGCCCTCGGCCATGTCGGGATGCGCGGCGAGGAAGTGCGGGACCGCGTCGCACATCGCGTTGACGTGGCCCGGCGTGCCGGTGACCGCCTGCGCGAGCATGCGTCCCTCGGCGTCGTAGACCCCCGCCGAGAGGTCGCCCGCCTCGCGCACCGAGGTCGAGAACGCGGTGCGGATCAACGCCTGCGCCTGCTCCTCGACGATCGAGATCAGCCGGGTCCAGAGCACCTGCATCGCGATGTCGGTCATGGGGCCGCCTCCGGGCGGATCTCGATCGTGCCGTCCGCGAGGACGCGGAAGCCGTGGCCCCTCGGCACGACGATGGTGGTCTCGCGTTCGGTGACCAGAGCGGGCCCGTGACCGGCGGCGCCCGGAGCCAGCGCGTCGCGTCGGTACAGCGTGGCCTCGGAGCGCGTTCCGTCGGCGGGATCGACGAGCGGACGCGCGCCGCGGGACGGCGCGCGCGACGCCGACGGGGCGGGCGGCAGCGGCTCGGGCTCCGGCACGGGTGCGGTCACGGTCACCGACCAGATCGTGATCTCGGGGACCATGCCGGCGACCGTCCGGCCGAAGAGCGCGCGATAGGCCGCCTCGAACGCCGCCCCGATCGCATCCGGGTCGAGATCGTCCGCCGCCGCCTCGACGGGCACGTCCCAGCCCTGCCCCCGGTAGCGCATGTGCAGCTTGAGCGTTGCGGCGGTCGGCGCATCGGGCCCGCAGGCGCGCACGAACGCCTCCGCCTCCGCCGCGAGCGCGGCCACGATCGCGCGCGCCCGTGCCCCGTCGAACGCGTCGAGCGCCATGAGCGCCGAGCGCGTCGCCTCGAACGAGGCGGGCGCGTCGAGGAAGCCGATGGCGGAGCCCACCCCCGCGCCGACCGGCACCAGGAGCCGGCCGATCCCGAGCTTCGCGCAGAGCCGCGCCGCGTGCAGCGGCGCCGCGCCGCCGAACGCCACCATCGCGTGGTCCGACAGGGCGCTCCCGGTCTCGACCGCGTGCATCCGCGCGGCGAGCGCCATCGTCTCGTCGACGATCTCGACCACCGCGCGCGCCGCCTCCACCGGGTCGGGCGCGATGGCGGCGAGGGCGGTCTCCGCCGCCGTCCGCGTCGAGCGCGATGGCCCCGCCCGCAAAGTCCCGCGGGTCGAGCCGCCCGAGCACGAGATCCGCGTCCGTCACCGAGGGCTCCGTCCCGCCGCGCCCGTAGCAGGCGGGGCCGGGCTCCGCGCCCGCGCTGCGCGGCCCGACGCGGACCTGCCCCATCCGGTCGAGCGCCGCGAGCGAGCCGCCGCCCGCGCCGATCTCCACCATGTCCACGACGGGGATCGAGATCGGCATGCCCGAGCCCTTCTTGAACCGCGTCGTCCGCGCGACCTCGAACGTGCGGGCGGTGCGCGGGACGGCGTCCCGGATCAGGCAGACCTTCGCGGTCGTCCCGCCCATGTCGAACGACACGACCCGGTCGAGCCCGTGGCGCCGCGCGAGCCCGGCCGCGAAGATCGCCCCGCCCGCCGGGCCCGACTCGATCAGCCGCACGGGGAACGCGATCGCGTCGGCGAGCGACATCAGACCGCCGCCAGAATGCACCAGCAGGATCGGGCAGGCGACGCCGTGCGCCCCGAGCGCCCCCTCCAGCCGGTCGAGGTAGGACGCCATCGTCGGCTGCACGTAGGCGTTCGCGACGGTGGTGTTGAACCGCTCGTACTCGCGCATCTGCGGCGAGACCTCCGCGGAGATCGACACCGCCAGCCCCGGGAACCGCGCGCGGGCGGCGTCGCGCAGCCGCCGCTCGTGGTCGGGGTTGGCGTAGGCGTGCAGGAGCCCGATCGCGAGGCTCTCGTAGCCCCGCCCCTCGAGCGCGTCGAGCGCGGCGTCCACGGCCGCGTCGGTCAGCGCGAGCAGCGGCCCGCCATCCGCGTCCATCCGCTCGGCCACCGTGAAGCGGTCGTCGCGCGCCACCAGCGGCGGCGGCAGGACGATGTTCAGGTCGTACTGCTCGAAGCGCGACTCGGTGCGCATCTCGATCACGTCGCGGAAGCCCTCGGTCGTCAGGAGCGCGGTGCGCGCGCCGCGCCGTTCGATCAGCGCGTTGGTGGCGAGCGTCGTGCCGTGCAGGACCTGCCCGATCGCGGACGGGGCGACCCGGCGAAGCCTCGCAGACGGCGAGCATCCCCGCCACGATCGCGCGCTCGGGCGCGTCCCGCGTGGTCGGGACCTTGACCGTCTCCCGCGCGCCGCCCCGGTCGAGCACGACGTCGGTGAACGTGCCGCCGATATCGGCGGAGAGGCGGGTCAGGGCGGCCATCCGCGCCTGTCTGCGGGGCGGCGAGGTCCGGTGGCAATGGCGCGGGATCGCGCGAATGCGAGTCGAATGCGCCGCATCCGCGCGGGCGGCGTTAGCGTCTCGTTAAGGGCCGGGACGTAGCAGGGGCGGGCCGAGAACGGCGATCATGGGTCCACCCCGAACGGGGCTACCCGCTGGCAGAATGTCGAACGGCCCGCGCAGCGGGCTCATCCGACCCGCGAAGCGGGTCCCCTCTAGGGATACACCATGTCCAGCATTCTCACCAACAACAGCGCGATGGTCGCGCTGCAGACCCTCAAGAACATCAACCAGAACCTCGGCAAGACCCAGGGCGAGATCGCGACCGGCAAGTCGGTCGCCACGGCCAAGGACAACTCCGCGATCTGGGCGATCTCGAAGGTCATGGAATCCGACGTGTCGGGCTTCAACACGATCAAGGACAGCCTCGCGCTCGGCGAGTCGACCGTCGCCGTGGCCTCGGCCGGTGCGGCGTCGATCGTCGAGACCCTCAAGGAGATGAAGGACCTCGCGATCTCCGGCAAGGGCGAGAACGTCGACCACGCCAAGATCCAGGCATCGCTGGCCGAGAAGAAGGCGCAGATCGCGTCGGTCGTGGGCGCGTCGCAGTTCAACGGCCTGAACCTTCTCGCGACGGGCACGACCCTGACCGTGGTGTCGTCCATGGACCGCGCCGCGGGTGGCGCCGTTACTCCGGGTCAGATCACCGTCGCGACGGTCGACTTCCAGGCGACGGTCTCCGGTGCGACCGTCACCGGCGTCACCGACGCGGCCACCGCCGAGACGGCCCGTGGCGAGATCGAGGCACTTCTGAAGATCGCCATCGACGGGACGGCGAAGCTCGGCGCGGCGCAGTCGCGGATCTCCGATCAGGGCGACTTCGTGGGCAAGCTGGTCGACGCGATGAAGTCGGGCATCGGCTCCCTCGTCGACGCCGACATGGAGGAGGCCTCGGCCCGCCTCCAGGCGCTGCAGGTCCAGCAGCAGCTGGCGACCCAGTCGCTGTCGATCGCCAACCAGGCGCCGCAGTCGATCCTGTCGCTCTTCCGCTGAGCCGACCTCGCCCGCCCCGGTATCCTCCGGGGCGGGCCTCTCGACGCCAGGCGCGAAGCGCCGGACCCTCGCGTCGTCGCGGGGCTCGCTAGCAAGGTGAGACATCGTACCCATGGGATACGCCCACAACGCGGCGACGGCCTACGCCTCGCTCGACCACTCCCTCACGTCCCCCGGCCGCGCGGAGGCGATGGTCTTCACCAAGGTCACGCGTCGCATCGAGGCCGCCTATGCCGATGCCGCCTGCCACCCCTCCGAGCGCGCGGGCGCCCTGCACGACAACCGCCGCCTCTGGCTGGCCGCGGCGACCGCCTGCGCCTCCGACGACAACACACTCCCACCAGCCCTGCGCGCGAGCCTCGTGAGCCTCGCGGGCTTCGTCGATCGCCATACCAGCGAGGTCCTCGGCGGCAGCGCCGAGCCGGGCGTCCTGGTCGAGATCAATCGCCGCGTCGCCGCCGGCCTCAGCGCGGGCGGCCTCTGAGATGGCCGGCCTCATGCTGAAGTTCCCCGCCGGCGACCGCATCGTGGTCAACGGCGCGGTGATCGAGAACGTCGGTCGTGGCGCGCGCCTGCGTCTCCTGACCCCCGAGACGCAGCTCCTCCGCCTCCGCGACGCCGTCGATCCCGACCGGGCCACGACGCCGGTAACCCGCCTGGCCCACATCGTGCAGATGATGCTCATCGGGGAGCTCTCCCCCACCGACGCGCTGCCCGATACCCTCACCGCGCTCGTTCCGCTACGCCACGCCTTCACCGATGGCGACGACCGATCCTGCATCGACATCATCGCGGGGCATCTGCGCGACGGTCAATTCTACCAGGCGCTTCGGCAGCTCGGGCGTCTGCGCAAGCGCGAGGCCGCGATCCTGGCGACGGTGGCATGACGTTCCAGCCCTACGTCCCGACCGGCGGGGTCGCGGGGTGGCGCTTCCTGCAGAACACCCTTGCAAAGCAGATGGACGCGCATGCCAAGGGGCCCATCCAGCAGCGCGACCTCGACTATTTCCGCGACAACATCGGCAAGGTCGATACGGCCGAGGCGCTCGTCGCGGACTACCGTCTTCTCTCGGTGGCCCTGGGCGCGTTCGGCCTGGGGGACGATATCGGAAGCAAGTTCCTGATCCGCCGCGTCCTCGAAGGCGGTACGTCCGCTCCGGACTCGCTCGCCAACAAGCTGTCCGACAAGCGCTACCGTGATCTTTCCAAGGCCTTCGGGTTCGGCGATTTCGATACGCCGAGCAGCAAGTCCGCCGGTTTCCCCGACATGATCGCCGCGCGATACCGCGTCCAGCGGTTCGAGGCCGACCTGGGCAAGACCGACGAGACCATGCGACTTGCCCTGAACGCGCAACGCGAGCTTCCCGCCCTGGCACAGGGGACGGGATCGAACCGCACGAAGTGGTTCACGCTGATGGGGACGCCACCCCTGCGCAAGGTAATGGAGACGGCTCTCGGACTCCCCAAGTCGTTCGCGACGTTACCGATCGACCGGCAGCTCGATACTTTCATGGATCGCGCACGCCGATCGTTCGGGACCGACCGCATCGACGAACTCGCCGGCGAGGCGACGATGAGGACGATGCTGAACCGCTACACCGCACTGTCCGGTTTGGCGGGTGGCGGGGCAACCGTGACCTCCCCCGCACTTACGATACTTCGGGGTTTCTGATCGGACGCCATGCGGGGCAGACGCCAAATTGCTCGTCGGCTCACGAAATCCCACCGATCGTGTCGATCCGGACTGCTTTGCGCGGCTGCCGGAGAACCGACGGGGCATGTCGGCCTGGTCGGCATGCGAACTGACCTGCTCCCCTCGAAGTCCGCGTTTATAAGTTAGCTCTGTTCGGGTTTTGGTCCTCTATCGACCTTTGATGGTATTCCCACGGTGTGAGGCCGTCGAGGCTCGTGTGGGGTCGGTGGTGGTTGTAGTCGTCGCGCCATACCGCGATCCGATGTCGAGCGTGGCGCAAGGTAGTGAACAGGTGCTCGTTCAGGCATTCATCTCGCAGGCGGCCGTTGAAACTCTCCACGAAGCCGTGTCTCGCATCGGTTTGCCGGGCGCGATGGAGTGCCATTCGACCGCGCGATCCTCCTGCCATTTCAGGATCGCGTTGCTGGTCAGCTCGGTTCCATTGTCGCTGACCACCATGCAGGGCAGACCGCGCATCTCAGCAATCCGGTCCAGCTCTCGTGCGACCCGCTGGCCTGACAGCGAGGTATCCACGACCGAGGCCAGGCATTCGCGGCTGAAGTCGTCGATCACGTTCAGAATGCGGAACCGGCGACCGTCTGACAGGGCGTCCGACACGAAGTCGAGCGACCACCGCTGGTTTGGCCCCTGGGGGATCGCCATCGGTGCTCTGGTGCCGATCGCCCGTTTCCGGCCCCCACGCTTGCGCACGGTCAGACCTTCCTCACGGTAGATGCGATACAGCTTCTTCCAGTTCATGTCCCAGCCTTCCCGTTTCATCAGGATGTGCAGCCGTCGGTAGCCAAAACGCCGCCGTTCGCCGGACAGCTCTTTCAGTCGGACACGCAGGTCGATGTCTTCCGGCCTGGTCGGTTGGCGCCGATACACGCGCGGGTCGATCCCCGCGAGCGCGCAGGCCCGCCGCTGCCCGTATCCCTTCTGTTTCATGGCCCAATCCACCGCCTCGCGGCGCGAACCGGGCCTCAGAAGTTTTTTCCCAGCATCTCCTTAAGCGTCGCCACATCCAGCATCTGCTCGGCCAGCATCTTCTTGAGCTTGGCGTTCTCGGACTCCAACGCCTTCAGACGCTTGGCATCGGCCACTTCCATGCCCCCGAACTTGCGCCGCCAGTTGTAGAATGTCGCATCGCTGATCCCATGCTTGCGGCACAGATCGGACGCGGACAGGCCCGCTTGGTGCTCCTTCAAAATGCCGATGATCTGCGCTTCGCTGAACCTGCTTTTCTTCATCGTCCGTCCCCTCAGTTGGAGAACAGACTAACCTCAAATCGAGGACATCTCAGGGGAGCAGGTCACGAGCCCTCCTCGACCGATGCTGCGGGACGCACGAACGGCTGCTTCGCCTCGTCTGACTTTTAGAGGTCAATGTCCTCGGAGATCGTCAGCGCATCCTCCAGTTCGACGCCGAGGTAACGGACCGTGCTGTCCATCTTGGTATCCCCGAGCAGGGAGACCGGACGGTTACCGATAGTCTCAGGCCGCTGCATGCAGATCCGTCCCTCGGAGATCCGATCGCGCGGGTCCGACAGCGCGTTCGGACGGAGCCCGCGCCGATGACGCACGCTCTCGGCACCGCCCGCGTCGCTTCCGGTAATCTCGACTGCGATCGCGAGGCTCGACCTCGTCCGATACCGGGCGCCCTCGAGCGGGGTGAGCCAGGTCCGCCTTCGGTCCGGGGACGATGGCGAACGGGTCGCTCGGGCCCGTTCGCCTGCCCGACGGGGTCATGCGCAGCACGTGCTTCGATAGGGATGCCCGACCGGGCCATTCGCCCTTGCGCCCCCCGGACCCCGTCGGCGCCTGCAACGGTGGGGCCTGCCCGGCGGTCATCGGACGGCGCGGCAGGCCGTACGGACCCTTCACCACTCCCGGGACGTCGCTGCATGATGCCCGCTCACGCATCGGTCGGTCAGGGTCGAACGGCGGCAGTGCTGCGAATAGGTCGCCCCCGGCGTCAGTCCGATGGAGCCGCATTTCAAGGCGCCCGCGATTTCAGCCAGACTGCCGGCGACCCGTGCCCACGCTTCATGGTCTCGCAGCTGGACCCGTCGGGGGTGCGGGAGCGGGCGGGCACGAAGCCGGACAGGCCGCCCGGCTCGATGGCCGGATCTGCAACGCTGATCTTGTGCAGAGCCCGGGTGGTGACGCCGCCGTCATCGCCTTGGGGGCGGAGGTGTTCGAGACGTCGCGCATCCAGCAGGTGAGGACGATCCAGAAGTGGGACCGCGTGCGGCACCCACCGGCAAGGCCGAGCCCCGGAGAACGGAAGGATCTTCGGGCGCGACCTGGCACGCGGCCGGAGCATGTCTCGGGTTGCCGGCGGAGTAAGCCTTTGCCCACCTCGGCGGTGGTGCGGGCGACGGGCCGCCGGCAGGCCGTGGGATCGTCCGATGCCATCGCCCCGGTCGGGCGTTGGAAAGGCGTCGCGAGGACGTCCATCGGGAGACGCAGCACGGGCGGCCGTTGGAGCCTATGGGCACAGGCGACGGATGCATACCGCCGCGCGCGATGACGACGTTCGCCCTGACAATCGTCGCACGAACGACGCCTGCCGATCTACCGCGTGATCACCGAGCCGTGGGATATGGCCCTCGGCTTTCGATCTCGCCTGCCGCGGCCTCCTGCGCCCGGCCGGACGGGGGGCATCCATTTAGGGCAACGATCCGGATCTTGGTCATCGTAGCCTCGCCGCACGGCCGCTCGGTGTCGCTTGCATCGAGGCGTTGGAGGGGCGGCTCGTACCCGATGCGGCTGACCGCAGATCCTGCCTCCCAACTACATGACCGGACGCGCACGTGGCGCTGAGGGAGCGACGGTCGTTGGTCGAGCGGATCGTGTCGGGTGGCGCGCATCGGAACCCGGGCTGGTGCGATCGCAGTGCATATGGAAACGAGCCTGTGGTCGCCGAGGTGCCATGATACGGCCCGCGGACGCTAAGGTTCGTAGGAGAATGATGAGGGTCGTCGTGAGGGTGGCCGGCCGCCCGACGCGTGGCGCCGCCGCGCCGTGGCATTCATCGACGCTCCCTCCGGCTTCCGCGCTGCCCGGCAACGGAGCGCGCGGGCCCGGCCAATTTCTGCCAAAGCCTCCGGAGGCTAAGGATCGAAATCGCGTCCCCGGGGGTCGATCGCGTCGAGCGGACCCATATCGTCAACGGCACTCGATCGAATCGACGTCCACCGTCGGTTCGATGGATCGCATGGGCGGGGGACCGAGGCGACGCGATTTCAGGTCGTCCGTGCTTCCGCCATGCGCGGCCCGATCCAGGCGAGCCCCGCGAGGATCGCGACCGCGGCGAGCGTTGGGCCCCAGCCCGGCAGGACCGCGAGAACGAGCGGCGCCGCCCAGAGGACGGGCATCGGCCCGCCACGACCGAGCACCGGGCGCAGGCCTAGGAGGAAGGCGGTGGCGATCGTGAAAACGGTGCCCGAGATCGCGGCGTGGCCGACGGCCTCCCACCCGCCCTGCGCGAGCATGCCCGGGTAGATCAGGAACAGCATCGGCAGCACGTATGCCACCGCGCCCAGCCGCAGCGCCTGGCCTGCGACCAGGAACCAGCGCTCTTCGCAGATGGTCGCCGCGACGAACACGCCGACGCAGACCGGCGGCGTCACGACAGACAGCGTGGCGTAGTAGAGGACGAAGAAGTGCACCGTCAGGGGGTCGAGCCCGAGCCCGATCAGCGCGGGCGCGAAGACGGCCGCCACCAGCACGTAGGCGGCCGAGGTCGGCAGGCCCATCCCCGCGATCAGGCAGACGGCCGCCATCACGATCGCGATGAGCCAGACCTGCCCGCCCGCCGCGCCGAGGATCCACGAGGTCAGCGTCACGCCCACCCCGGTGAGGTTGAGGATCGAGACGAAGACCTGCGCCGCGGTGAGCAGGATGCCGACGATCACGAGGCTCTTGCCGCCGGTGGCGAGGACCGGCAGCAGGCCGCGCAGGATCTCGACGATGCCCTCGCGCGCGGTGAGGCGTGCCACGAGGTAGGCGGCGACCATGAATACGATGCCGTAGAACGCCGTGGTGGCGACCGAGTAGCCCTGCAGCACGCCGTAGAGGATGCCCGCGAGCGAGGCGACGATGGGAGCGATCCGGCGGAGGTCGAACGCCTCCCGCCAGGTCGGCAACGCCTCGTCCGAGGCCGAGCCGTAGCCCCGGCGCCGCGCGACCACGTCCACCGTCAGGTAGATGCCGAGGTAGAACAGGATCGCCGGCAGAAGCGCCGCGAGCGCGATCGTCCAGTACGAGACGCCCACGAGCTCGGCCATGACGAAGGCCGCGGTCCCCATGATCGGCGGGGCGAGCTGCCCGCCGGTCGACGCGATCGCCTCCACCCCGCCCGCGAAGCGCGACGGGTAGCCGAGCCGTTTCATGAGCGGGATCGTGAAGTTGCCGGTGGTGGCGACGTTGGCCACGGTCGAGCCGGAGATCATCCCGAAGAAGCCCGAAGCGACCGTCGCGATCTTGGCCGCGCCGCCGGGGCTCGCTCCCGACGCGCGCGCGGCGAGGTCGAAGAACGCGCGCCCGGCGCCGGTGTGGAGCAGGAACGCGCCGAAGAGCATGAACGCGGCGAGCGTCGTGGCGGCCACGCCCACGAGCATCCCCCAGAGGCCCGCATCCGACAGGAGCACCGTCTCGGTCAGGTAGTAGGCGTCGAAGCCGCGATGCCCGAACGCGCCCGGGATCGCGTCGCCGAAGAGCGCGTAGGCCACCATCACCGCGACGAGCGCCGGGAAGACCCACGACACCGCGCGGCGCGCCAGCTCGAGGATGGCGAGCGTAGCGAGCGCGGCGATCCAGACCTCGTGGGCGACGGCGAAGGGGCGCTCGTCCATGATCCGCTCGAAGTGCACGATCGTGTAGCCGCACGCGGTCCAGATCGCGGCGACGATGCCGAGGTCGAGCGCCAGTCCCGCCGGGCGCCATCGCCGCCCCGCGCCCGCCGGGTAGAGGCAGACGGCCATCGCCGAGATCAGCGCGACGAAGATCGCGCGCTGGACGAGGCTCTCGAACGGTCCGGCGGCGGCGGTCCAGAACACGAAGGCGCCGGTGAGGGCGGCCAGCGCCGCGCCGAGGCGCTCGCGCGGGCCGCCCAGGCGGGGCGCCTCGTCCCCGCCCATCAGCCCGTCGGCGACGGAGGCGTCGGGCATCGACATCTCAGCGCCCCCGTCGGCCGGTCACTCGCCCCGCAGGCGGTCGGGCACCTCGAAGCCCGCCTCCTCGTAGGCACGGATCGCGCCCGGATGCAGCGGCGAGGTCGCGTAGGCGAGCGTCAGCTCGGGGATCGAGTTGCCCTGCAGGTCGGCGAAGGCCGCCTGCTGGACGGTGGTGTCCTCGATCGCCGCCTTCGTCATCTGGTAGGCGACGTCGTCGGACAGGCCCGGCCGCGCGCCGACCCCGATCATGAAGCCCCACGCGAGGTAGGGCGCGTCGGCGGCCTGCTGCTCGTCGGCGGGCTGCTCGACGATCGACAGCTCCGGCAGGCTCTCGCGGATCATGTCCGCCTGCGCCTCGCTGATCGGCAGCACCTTGAGCGGCGTCAGCGTGGCGATGTCCGTGGTCAGCGGATCGAACTTGGTGCCGACGGCGGACTTGATGAAGCCCGGCAGACGTTCGTCCTTGATCTCGTTGGCGAGCTCGGAGTTGGAGCCGCGCACCCAGTCGGGCTCGATCCCGAACAGCGCCATCACCTGCTCGGACGTGGCCTCCGTCGAGGAGCCGCGCTGGCCCGGGCCGAAGCGCTGCCCGTCGAGATCCTCGATCGCGTCGATCCCGGCATCCTGTCGCACGATGATGAGCTGGGGCGCGAGCGAGTAGGCCCAGAGCAGCAGCGACTCGATGGGCGCTCCCTCGAACTCGCCTGCGCCGCTGTTGGCTTGGTAGAGCGCGCTCGTGGTGATCAGGCCCGCGTCGAGCTGCCCGCGCTCCATGCGCTGCAGGTTGTCGACCGTGGCCCCGGTCTCGACGACGCTCGCCTGCAGGTCGGTCGTGTCGTTCAGCAGGCCCGCCAGCGCCGCGAAGTAGGCGTAATGCGACGACTGCGCGTTGGTGGAGCCGAGCGCGATGCGCTCCTGCGCGGTCGCGGGCAGGGCCGTGGCGGCGAGGAGCGCCGCGAGCGGCAGCATTCGATGGAACATGGTGATCCTCCCAGATCGTGCGACCGCGGACCGGTCGCGTCGGACGATGCGGGCCGCGCGACCGTCGCGCAAGCCGGGCATCGAAGGTCTAGCCCGCGGGCGGGCCGGTGGCGGCGTTGCGCGCGAGCACGTCGAGCCCCTGCATGTTCAGGAAGTGCAGGATGTCGATGAAGATCCAGTTCTCCGCGAGCTTGCCGTCCGCCTCGCGGTACATGTCGACGACGCGCATGTCGGCCGGGCCGGGCCCCGCGGTCATGCCGAGATAGCCGCCGGAATTGGTCACGGTCAGGTTCGCCCATCCGAAGAACCCGCCGAAATGCCCTTCCGCCAGCCGGCAGAGGTGGCCGTTGAAGCGGTAGCCCCGGTCGAGCGCCTCGCCGAACGGCGTGCAGTGCTGATCGATGTAGCGAGGGATCGTGTAGGTCGCGCCGATCCCGGCCGGCCCCCACCAGATCATGTCCTCGTGCCACGTCTTGCGCAGGTGGTCGGCGTAGCTCGGGCTGGTCTCGCCCGAGCGGTCGTCGTCGCCCATCCCCGTGAGCATCCGGTTGATTGCCGCGAGCGTGGCCTCGCCGGTGGCGGGATCCTGCGCGTCCCACATGAGCCCCTCGTGGGTCATCGGGCCGGGCTGCACCAGATGGGCGCCGGTCTGGGGCGGGAACGGGTTCTGCCCGGCCTGGATCATCACGGCGGGGATGTCGCAGAAGAACGCGCTCTCGACGATGCGGCCGTCCTCGACGCGGTCGAACTCGACGTAGCGCAGCATCGCGATCCGCCCCGTCGGCCGGATGCCGAGCCATTGGCGGTCGAAGAGCCCCATCAGATGTCCCATCGAGACGACCCAGGTGCCATCGAAGCCGTCCATCTCGTTACGACCGGCGAGGAAGATGTCCGGCCGCCGCTGGAGCGACCCGAACGCGGCGGTCAGCGGGTTCCAGAACGCCTCGGCCACCGCCGCGGCGCCGATGCGCTCGTGGAACGGATGCATCCCGCGCCAATGCCAGTCCGGCGCCGTCCGCTTGTCGAGCGCTGCGCCGACGTCGCCCGGCTCCGCCGCCGCGATCGCCGCGTGATGCGCCCGTACGAGCGCCTTCTGCGCTTGGAAATCGGTCATCGGGCCTCCGGAATGCCGTCGCCGGTACGCCCGATGGATATCCCTGCGGAAAGTTTTTGCAAACCTATTAACCCATGCTAGCGGTTGGCGGAGGGGGCACCGGGACCGTCGTTCGCGACCGGATCCGTCCCGCCCCACGCGATCGAGATCGGCCGCCCGAGCGGCCCTGATACCGGGGAGTTGACGATGAGACCGAACCTCAAGGCGAGCACGATCGCCATGGCGGCCGCGACGGCGTTCGCGCCGATGGCCCAAGCGCAGGACGCCTGCCCGATCCCGGACGGGTCGCTGCGGCTGCTGTCGAACATCCACTCGGCGGTCGACCTCGTTGTCGAGCGCATCCGCGACTGCGGGAACCCGAACCTCGAGGTCCGCGCGAACCTCTCGAGCGAGCACGCGAGCATCCAGGGCCCGTCGCTCACGGTGGCGCCGGCCGAGTACAACGTCGTCGTCATCGCCAACAGCTCGCTCACCTCGCTCCTCAACGAGGATCTGGTGCGCCCGCTCGACGATCTGATCGCCGAGTACGGCGAGCAGCTGAACCCGAACCAGTCGATCAAGGTCGACGGGGAG
Organism: uncultured Alphaproteobacteria bacterium; assembly: GCA_963729425.1. GTDB lineage: Bacteria > Pseudomonadota > Alphaproteobacteria > Rhodobacterales > Rhodobacteraceae > Jannaschia. Next base: position 83,427 of record CAVSOF010000007.1, read on the forward strand.
ACGGTCGCCATCGCGTTCATGGCCAACGCGCAGCACTTCTTCTACCGCAGCGACGTGCTCGAGGAGGCGGGCGTCGCCCCGCCCGAGACCTACGAGGACGTGCTCGTCGCCGCCGAGGCGATCAAGGGCCAGGGCCTGATGGAGTATCCGATCGGGGCGACGATGATCCCGAACTGGTCGCTCGCGCAGGAATTCGTGAACATGTACCTTGGCACGGGCGGCGAGTTCTTCACGCCGGGCTCCGCGGAGCCGTCGATCGACGAGGAGAAGGCGGTCTACGCGCTCGAGATGCTCAAGGACATGACCGCCTACATGGACCCCGACTTCCTGACCTTCGACACCGAGGCGCTGGTGCCCCGCTGGGACGCGGGCGAGGTCGCGATGATGAACGTCTGGGGCTCGCAGGCGGCGTCGTTCCTGCCCGGGACGTCGAACGCGCCGGAGATCGCCGAGAATACGGTGCTCGCCGCCGCGCCCTCGGTCGACGGCAACGGCGTGCCCGCGACGACCGTGTGGTGGGACGGCTTCGCGATCGCCAAGAACGTCTCCGACGAGGACGCGGCCACCGCGTTCCAGGCGATGATGTACGGGCTCGCCCCCGAGGTCGCGCAGGAGAACCCCGAGGCGGCGGTCTGGCTGGTGAAGGGCTACGAGCCCACGCCGGGCGCGGTCGGGATCGCCGAAAGCGTCGCGGGCGGCGCGCCGGGCTACTCGATGCTGCCCTACATGGGGCTGATGCACGACGCCTTCGGCTCGAACATGGCGGCGTTCATGACGGGCGGGAAGAGCGCGGAGCAGGTGATCTCGGACGCCCTGCGCGACTACCGCGCCTCGGCCGCGCAGGCCGGCTTCCTCTGAGCCTGCCCATCGGGGCGGCCCGCGCCGCCCCGTGACCCCCCCGGGAGGAGCGCGCGCCATGCCGACACGGACCTTCGCCGCGTTCATCTTTCCCTCGCTCCTGGCCATGGGGCTCTTCATCGCGCTGCCGATCGTGTCGGTGATCTATCAGTCGTTCTTCGTCGAGCATCCGCAGGTGATGACGGTCGTGGAGGTCTGCGACCCGTTCTCGTGCAAGCAGGAGACGCGCATCGACGCGGAGGCGATGGCGATCCTCGAGGAGGCGCAGCCGGCGGGCCGCTTCAACGGGCTCGGCACCTACCTCGACAGCTCTCACCTCGCCTTCGACGAGATCGCGGCGATCTGGGGCCGGTCGCCCGGCATCCTGTCGGCCATCGCGGCGATCTTCGACCTGCCGTTCTACGACGCGCTGCTGTTCACCTTCGCCTACACGTTCGTCGTCACGCCGGCGTCGATCGCGCTCGGCTTCCTGATCGCGATCACGGTCAACATGATCCCGACCGCGCTGCGCGGGATCGTCACCTATTTCTCGATCCTGCCGATGATCGTGCCGTCGCTGCTGGGCTCGATCATCCTCTACTGGATGATCGACTCGCGCGGGATCATCGGGTCGAGCCTGCAGGTTATGCTCAACGACCCCGACCTGTCGCTCAAGGCGTCGCCCGTCCTCACATGGCTCACGATCTTCGCCTACGGCACGTGGAACTCGGCGCCCTTCGTCTTCATCATCGTCTACGCGGCGCTGCAGACGGTCCCCCGCGACACCCTGGAATCCGCGATGATCGACGGGGCCTCGCGCTTCGACAGGCTGCGCTTCGTGGTGATCCCGCATCTCGCGCCGGTCGCGACGTTCCTGTTCCTCGTCTCGATCATGGACAACTTCCGCGTGTTCGAGGCGATCATTGGCTTCTCGGCCACCGCGCATGCCTCGTCGCTCTCGACGCTGATCTTCGGCGCGATGCGGAGCGGGGAATCGCCGCTCTTCGGCTCGGCCGCGGCGACGTCGATGCTCACGATCTTCTGCATCGCGATGCTGATGATGCCGTCGATGCGCCGCAGCTATCAGAGCTTCAAGACCAAGGCCTGAGGAGGGCTGGACATGGCCGACGCCGCCGACCGCCACCCGATCCCGCTCAAGATCGCCGCCTGCGCCTTCGTGGCGGTCTGGCTCGTGACGGCGGCCTTCCCGTTCATGTGGACGGTCTGGGGCAGCTTCAAGGTGCAGGCGGACTTCTTCTCCTTCGCCGACTGGACCGACGCGCTCACGGGCCGCAACACCGCGGCGCAGACCGGAAGCCCGTTCACGCTCGAGGCCTATCGCGGCGTCTGGATCGAGGAGGGGTTCTGGCGCCCGGCCGTGAACACGCTGATCGTCACGGTCTCGGTCACGGCGATCTCGCTCACGCTCGGCACGCTGGGCGGCTACGCGCTCGCGCGCTCGGGCCGCAACTACGCGTTCTGGATCCTCATCGCGGCGCTGATCTTCCGCGCGATGCCGGGCGTCACGCTCGTGTCGGGCTACCTGCTGCCGTTCTTCGAGCTCAACATCTGGGGCTACCTGCCCACCGTCATCATCGTGCTCGTGGCGCTCAACCAGCCTTTCGTGCTGTGGCTCCTGCACTCGTTCTTCCTCACCATCCCGCGCGATATCGACGAGAGCGCGATGGTCGACGGCTGCTCGCGCTTTCAGGCGTTCCGGCTCGCGATCATGCCGGTGATGTGGCCCGGCGTGGTGACGACCGGCATCTTCAGCTTCCTGACGGGCTACAGCGACTTCGTGATCTCGGTCGCGATCCTGTCGGAGCAGAACCAGACGATGATCCCCCGCATCGCGGCCTTCCTCGGCTCGGTGCAGCTGCGCGGGCAGATCATGTACGCGGTCGCCGCCGTGGTGTCGGTGATCGTGCCGCTCATCATCCTCGTGCTCTTCTTCCAGAAGCGCATCGTCGGCGGGCTGACCTCGGGCGCGGTCAAGGGATAGGCCGCGCGCCGCCCGGAGGCTTCGGTTCCGCGACGGCCGTTGGAGGATCGGCCGGCTCCGGCTAGGCTGGCGGCGTCGGGGCGCCCCGTGCCGCGGATCCGCGGAGGGTCGCCCCGGCCGATCGAGCCGAGACATCCTGGGAGGATACCATGTCAGACCTCGTCAACCGAACCGCCATGCCGCTCGTCCTCGCCGCGCTCGCGGCGGTGCCGGCGGCCGCGCAGAACACGTCCAGCCTCACGCATTCCTACGTGCTCGAGGGCCTGTCGGACCCTTGGGACATGGCGTTCCTCGACGACGGCACGATGCTCTTCACCGAGAAGTGCGACGGCCTGTCGGTGCGGATGCCCGACGGCACGGTGAACCCGCTCCTCGGCATGGGCGGGGCCGAGGGCTACCCGGCGAATGCCGAGGACCTGTTCTGCGAGGGGCAGGCGGGGATGATGGGCGTCGCCTTCGACCCGGCCTTCGACGACAATCGGCGCATCTACGTCTATGCGACGTCGAACATGTCGGACCCGCACACGAACCGCCTGATGCGGCTCGTCGTGGACGAGGACTTCACGGGCGTCTCCGAGCGCACCGACATCGTCGACGACGTGCCCTACAAGATGGAGGCGTCCGACCATCCGTTCGGCGGGCCCGGCGCGCATAACGGCGGGCGCGTGCGCTTCAACGCGGCGGACGGCTACCTCTACCTGACCACCGGCGACAACCACAACGAGGCGATCCCGCAGAGCCCGACGCTGATGGGCTCCAAGGTGCTGCGGATCGACACGGACGGCGTCGGCGCGCCGGAGAACGCGCCGCCCGAGGGCTTCGATCGGCGGACCTACACCTACGGCCACCGCAACGTGCAGGGGATCGCGTTCAACGCCACCGGCACGCCGATCGCGGCGGAGCACGGACCGTGGCACTCCGACGAGATCACGGTGCTCTCGAACGGCGGCAATGCCGGCTGGGACCCGCGGCCGAACATGGCAGGGCGGGGCGAGTGCCCGGACGACTATTGCGGCTACAGCCCCAACCAGATGGACGGGATGAACCGCTACGAGCGGGCGGCCTTCATGCCGATGACCGACTTCGACACCTATCCGGACGCCATGCCGCCGATCTGGACCAATAACGGCTGGTCGCAGGGCACGTCCTCGGCGGCGTTCCTCGCGGGCGAGGCCTGGGGCGAGTGGGACGGCGCGCTCGTCGTGGGCATCATGGGCATCGGCTTCGGCGGCACGCCCATCGGGCAGCGCATCGACGTGATCACGCTCACCGAGGACGGCACCGAGGTGGTCGACGTGACCGAGATGACGCTGCCCGAGGGCATGCCGCCGGGCCGGTTCCGCTCGCTCGTCGCCGGGCCGGACGGCAGCCTCTACGCGGCGGTCGACGAGGGCGAGATCCACAAGCTCACGCCCTGAGGGCGCACGGCGCCCGCGTCGCCGGTGGGCGGCGCGGGCATGACCGGGCGCGTGCGCGTCGCGCCCTGTCAGCGCCGCTCGATCTCCCGCGCGCGCGGGGCGTGGACGTGCGTGCGGATCACCAGCGCCGCGCCCGCGCCGGCGAGCGCGCCGAAGAGATGCGCCTCCCACGACACGCCGGGGCGGCCGGGCAGCACCCCCCAGATCATCGCCCCGTAGAGGAACCCCACGGCCAGCGCCGCCGCCAGCGTGACCGGCGAACGGTCCACCAACCCGCGCGCGACGAGGAAGCCGAACCAGCCGAAGACGAGGCCGGACGCGCCGACATGCACCGCCGTGCTGCCGAAGAACCAGACCAGCACGCCCCCGGCGCCCACGATGACCGCATTCACCGCGAGCAGCGCGCGCGTCGCCGTCGTCGCGAGCAGTCCCCCCATCACGAGGAGCGGGGGCGTGTTCGAGGCCAGATGCGCGAAGCTGCCGTGCAGGAACGGCATCCCGAGGATGCCGTCGAGCCCCGCGACGTGCCGGGGGATCAGTCCGAAGGTGACGTTCAGGCGGTAGCCCGACGCCCAGTTGACGGCCTGCACCAGCCAGAGCGCACCCACGAACGCGGCGAGCGCCGCGAGCCGCAGGACGAGGATGCGCGTGGGACGGGGCGGGGCCATGAGTGGGGTCTACCGTTTCCCGGCCACGCCGCAACGGCGAAGGTCGCCGGGACGATCGGAGCGCGTTTCGAACGCGCCGGCGCGCCGCCGTCCACCTCCAATCGGATCGACCGCGTATCGTCGCGTCGACACGATTGGGGCGTTGCTTCGAGGATGCCGCGCGCGACGGCGTGGCGGTGATCGCCCCCGCACGCGGTGCGCGCGTTCGCTTCGAGAGCACGTCGCGGAGGCACGCGTGATCGCCGCCCGCCCGTGGCCTTCGTGAACCCCCGGCGCATCGCGCGGATCCGACCTTCGTCGGAACCCGAAGTGGCCGTCATTCGTCGTGTCCCCGAACGACGCCTCGCATTCTCGCGCCGTCAGGGCCGACGGACCGCGAGGGGGAACGGACACCGACGATGGAGGCAGACCCGCCGATGCCGAACGGAAACAACGACCGCATCCTGGTGCCGGGCGAGACGTGCTGGCGGGCGGAACGCGCGACCCGACTGTCCGTCATCACCAACGGCGCCGACTACTTCGTGCACCTGCGCTCCGCGCTGAGCTCGGCTCGGCGCGCGATCTACATGGTGGGCTGGGACTTCGACCTGCGCATCGAGATGGTACCGGGCGAGAGCGATGCGGACGGCAACGCGCCCGACGGCATGCCGAACCGCCTCGGCGACTTCCTCGTCCACGTCGTGGAGGCGAATCCCGAGCTTTCGCTGCACATCCTCAAGTGGGACAAGGCGATGCTGGTGCAACTCACCATGCAGGCGCGCGAGACGCTCGGCCTGCGCACCGCATCGGACCGCATCCACTTCGCCCTCGACAGCGCGCATCCCGCCGGCGCGACGCATCACCAGAAGATCGTCGTGGTCGACGACGCGCTCGCGTTCTGCGGCGGGATCGACGTGACCGTGGGCCGCTGGGACACGGACGAGCACCGGCCCGACGATCCGCGGCGCGCCGATCCCGGCGGGACCGTCCGCAAACCCTGGCACGACGTGACGACGGCGCTCGGCGGCCCGGTGGCCGCGGCGCTCGGAGACCTAGCACGGATACGCTGGAAGACCGCCTGCGGCGACGAGCTCGAGGCTCCGCAGGGCGCGGCCGCGTCGTGGCCCGAGGATCTCGACGTCGACCTCGAGGACGTCGACGTGGGCATCGCTCGGACCAAGCCGGAGTACCGCGGCGAGGAGCGCGTCGACGAGATCGAGCGACTCTATCTTGCGGCGATCGCGGCGGCGCGGAAGACCATCTACCTCGAGAGCCAGTACTTCGCGTCCGGGGCGCTCTGCCGCGCGTTGGAAGCGCGGATGGCCGAGGCCGACGGCCCCGAGCTCGTCGTCGTGAACCCCGACCGGGCCGAGGGCGCGCTCCAGCATCTCGCGATGGACACGGCCCGCGCGCGCATGATCGAGCGGGTGCGCGCGGCCGCCGTTCGCGGCGGCGGCGGCCCGGACGGCGCCGGGCGGTTCCGCATCTACCATCCGGTCAACGATGCGGGCGAGCCGATCTACGTCCATGCGAAGGTGCTGATCGTCGACGACCGGCTGGTCCGGATCGGCTCGAGCAACGTCAACAACCGCTCGCTCGGCTTCGACACCGAGTGCGACGTCGCCTTCGAGACGGCCGACGCCCCGCAGCGCGCCTTCGCCCTCGGCCTGCGCCATTCGCTCCTCGCCGAGCATCTCGGCTGCGAGCCCGTAGCCATCGCGGACGCCGCGACGACGGGCGGCCTGATCCGCGCCGTGGAGGCCATGAACGGACGCGCGGCGCGTCGGCTCGTGCCGATCGAGGATGCCCCGAGCGGCGACTGGGAGCGCGAGGCGGGTGAGCGCCTGCTCTTCGACGAGCGCACCCATCCGCGCAACCGACCCCATCCGGTCGACGCCGTCCCGCACGCGGTCAAGCGCGCGATGGCCCCCTATCACGTCGAGACGGTGGGCGCGGGCGTCCTGCTGCTCGGTGTCGCCGCCGTCGGGCTCGCCGTCTGGGCGGGGCTCCGTGCGTCGCGCGCCCGGACCGCGCGACGCAGATCATTCCCCGCGCCCGCCATCGTGATGCGCGACCGTCGGCCCGTGCTCCCGCCCCGGGAGGACCGGGCGGCCGAAGCGGAGCCGGGCGTCGTGATCGCGGTCCGCCCCGGGCCGGTCGCATGAGCGGCGCGGGCGACGGCGTCGAGGGTCGCCCACTTGATGGAGCGCCGGACCTGATGCGCTTCGACCAGCTCGTCTTCTCCGGCGGGGGAACGCGGTGCTTCTGGCATGGCGGGTTCGTGGAGGTCGTCGGCCCGGCGATCCGGCTCGCGCCGGCCCGCATCGCCGCCGTCTCGGGCGGCGCCCTGTCGGCCAGCGCCTTCGTCGGCGACGTCGAGACGCGCCTGCGGCGGGTGATGGGCGAGGCGCTCGGGGAGCGGGCGCGCAACCTGTCCGTCGATTGGAACGAGGCGCGCGCGAACGGCCTGACCCCGCATCAGGAGATGTACCGCGAGATCGTCGACGAGACGCTGACCGACGAGGCGATCGCCCGCATCGCGGACGGCCCGGCCTTCCAGGTCCTCCTCGCGCATCCGCCGATCGACGCCGCGCCCCGGCTCTCCACGATGCCGCTCATGGCGGTCTACGAGCTCGACAAGGCGGTGCGCTCCTCGCCGCACGTCGTCTCCGCCGATGCCCTCGGGGCCGACCGGGTGCTCGTGGACGCGCGGCAGGCCGCCCGCGACGGCGACCTGGTCGATCTCGTTTGCCTCGCGGCCGTCATCCCGCCCGTCTTCGACGTGACCGGCTGGAAGGGGCGGCCCGTCGTCGACGGGGGCATGGCGAACAAGGCGCCGATGCCCGATCCCGACGAGGGGACGACGCTGATCCTACTCACGAGCAAGTACCGCGAGCTCCCGTCGCATCCCGGCCGCCTCTATGTCGAGCCGGGCGAGAGCGTGCCCGCCGACAAGATCGACTTCACCGACCGCGACAAGATCGAGGCCACCTGGGAGGCCGGCCGCGAGGACGGCCGCGCCTTCCTCGAGCGACACGGCATCGCCTGAGGCGTTCTGCGCGGGGATCGATGGGCCCCGGCGAGCGGCGTTCCCTGGGTCGCTCGAGCGAGGCTGTGCGCATGGCGACCGATCGGTCCAGCGATCGCGACGCCGGGCGCGACCCGCCGTGCGCAGTGAGCCGATCCGGGTTAGTCGTCGGCCATGACCTTCGACCAGCTCCGCACGTTCCTGTGGGTCGCCCGGCTCGGCGGGGCGCGGCGGGCGGCGTCGCGGCTCAACCTCTCGCAGCCGGCCGTGTCGTCCCGGATCGCCGGGCTCGAGGCGAGCCTGCGGCGCCGGCTCTTCGAGCGTCGGCCCGGCGGGCTGGTCCTGACGCGGGAGGGGCAGTCGCTGCTGGGCTACGCCGAGCAGATCCTCTTCGTCGAGGAGGAGATCCTCAAGCACGTCGCCGACCCGGCCCAGGCGGCCGGCATCTTCCGCATCGGCGCCTCGGAGACCATCGCGCAGAGCTGGCTTCCCGACTTCATGCAGGCGTTCGGCGCGCGATTTCCGGCGGTGACGCTCGACCTGACGGTCGACATATCGACCGACCTGCGCCAGTCGCTCCTCGACCGGCGGATCGATCTCGCGTTCCTGATGGGGCCGATCTCCGAGTACACGGTCGCCAACACGGACCTGCCGGGCTTCGACCTGCACTGGTTCAAGGCCGCGGGAATGGGTGAGGTCGACCTCGCGCGGATGCCGGTGATCTCGTTCTCCACCCGCACGCGCCCGTATCGCGAACTCGCCGACCTGCTGGCGCGCACGCACGGGCCAGGCGTGCGGATCTACGCCTCGGCGTCGCTGTCGGCGAGCCTGCGGATGATCGCGGAGGGCGTCGCCGTCGGGCCTTATCCCCACGCCATCGCCGGCCCGCTCCTCGACGCCGGACGGATCGAGACCTTCGATCCCGGCCTGCCCGTCGCGCCGCTCGCGTTCACCGCCTCGCATCTGACCGAGCCGCGCAACCACCTCGCCGAGACCGGTGCGGAGGTGGCGGGAGCGATCGCGCGGGGTTGGGCCGGGCTCGAGTGATCCGGAACGTCTATCGGATGCGATCCGAAATGAGGGTTTGCGCGGATGGGCCCGCCTTGCGACGCTTCGGGGCGATCCGATCGTAGGCACCCGATGCACCGAACCGACGCCGCCGCCCTCGCGCATGCCGACCTGATCGGTCGACCGGCCGCGGACGTGCGCGCCGCGATCCGCTCGGGCCGGTACGACCGGCACACGGCGGGGCTCGCGGCAGGACGTCTGCAATGCAACCTCGCCATCCTGCCGGAGGCCTTCGCGCTCGACTTCCTGCGGTTCTGTCAGCGCAACCCGAAGCCGTGCCCCGTGGTGGGCGTCTCCGACACCGGAGACTGGACGATGCCGACGCTGGCGCGCGATCTCGATCTACGGACCGACGTGCCGCGCTACCGCGTGTTCGTCGACGGCGCCTTGCGCGAGGAGCGGACCGAGATCGCGGAGCTCTGGCGCGACGACCTCGTCGCGGTGGCGCTCGGCTGCTCGTTCACCTTCGAGGGCGCGATGATCCGGGCGGGCTTCCCGATGCGCCACATCGAGGCGGACCGGACGGTGCCGATGTACCGCACCACCTTGCCGCTCGTCCCCGCCGGCCCGTTCGGCGGCACGATGGTCGTGACGATGCGGCCCGTCCCCGCCGGACGCGTCGAGGAGGCGCGTGCCGTCTCCGCCGCCTATCCGCAGGCGCATGGCGGACCGGTGGCCGTGGGCGACCCGGCCGCGCTCGGCATCGCCGACCTCGGCATCGCCCGATTGGGGCGAGGCGGTCGAGGTCCGGGCGGGCGAGGTGCCCGTCTACTGGGCCTGCGGCGTGACGCCCCAGAACGTGCTGCGGGCCGCGCGACTGCCGCTCGCGATCACCCACGCCCCCGGCCACATGCTCGTCTCGGACGTGGCCGAGGACGCCGAGACCACCGTGCTACCCCCCGAACCAGGAGATCCGACATGAGATCCACCTTCACCCTCATCGCCCTCGGCGCGGGCCTCGCCGCGCCCGCCGCCGCCGAGACGCTCTCCGTCGTCGGCTCCTGGTCGAGCCTGCCGCTCGGCCAGCGCTACGAGGCGCCGTTCTGGACCGAGACGCTGCCCGCCGCCGTGCCGGGGCTCGAGGTCGAGTTCACCACCCACGACCAGATGAACCTCGGGCTCGGCGACGTCTTTCCGCTGCTGGGGCAGGGGGTCTACGACGTGGCCATGACCGTCGCCGACTACGCGGTCGCCGACGCGCCCGAGCTCGAGGGGCTCGACGTGCCGCTGGTGGCCACCTCCGCCGACGAGGCCCGCGCGATGGTCGACGCGGCCCGCCCGATGGTCGAGGACATCTACCGCGACCGCTTCAACGCGCACGTCCTCGCGATCGCGCCCTATCCGCCGCAGGTCGTGTTCTGCAACGCCGAGATCGGCGGGCTGGCCGATCTCGAGGGGCTCAAGATCCGCGCCTCCGGGCGGATGACCGCCAAGCTCCTCGAGGCACTCGGCGCCGAAGGCGTGAACGTCTCCTTCGCGGAGGTGCCCGGCGCGCTGTCGAACGGCGTGGTCGACTGCGCGGTGACCGGCGCGGGCTCGGGCTACTCCGCGGGCTGGTGGGAGGTCTCGACCCACCTCCTGCCGATCCCGCTGGGCGGCTGGGACCCGGTCGTCACGGCGATGAACCTCGACCGCTGGAACGCGATGGACGCGGAGATGCAGGGCGCGATCGAGGCCGCGATCGCGGCCGAGTTCGAGGACCCCGCCTGGGCCTCGGCGCAGACGGCGCTCGTGGACGACATCGCGTGCCTGACCGGCAACGGGTCCTGCCCGGCGGGCGAGGCGCGCGACATGGTCCTCGTGGAGGCGACGGACGCGGACCGGGAGACGGCGCGCGACGATCCTGACGGGCGAGGTCCTGCCCGAATGGGCCGAGCGGGCGGGCGGCGACTGGAAGGCGCGCTGGAACGAGAGCGTCGGCGCCACCGTCGGCGTGACGATCGAGTAGCGGCGGGGGCGGGGCGCGCGGCATGGAGACGGTGATGATCGCGCGCCTGCGCCGGCTCAACGCGGGCGTGGCGGTCGCCGCCGGCGCGATGCTGCTGGCCTGCGCGGCCTTCGTCCTCCTCGACGTCGGGCTGCGCGGGCTCGGCCTGCCCTCGCTCGGCGGGACGGAGGAGATCGCGGGCTACGCCATGGCCATCGGAACGGCGTGGGGCATGGCCTACACGCTGCTCGAACTCGGCCACGTCCGCATCGACTTGTTGCGCGCGCGCGGCGGCACGAAGGCGCGCGCCTTCGCGGACCTCTTCGCGATGGTCGTGCTGTCGGGGACCGTGACGCTGATCGCGGTGCGCGCCTGGCCCGTGGTGGCGCGAAGCCTCGCCAACGGCAGCACCGCGAACACCCCGCTCGAGACGCCGCTCGCCTGGGTGCAGGTGCCGTGGCTGCTGGGCTGGGCGTGGTTCGCGACCATGGCCTGCGTGCTGACGGGGCTGGCGGCGAGCCTGATCCTCCGCGGCCGGACAGCCGAGGCCGAGGCCGCCATCGGCGCCTTCGCCGAGGCGGACACGCTGCGATGATCGGGGCGGTCGCCGCCGGGCTCCTCGGCCTCCTCGCGCTGTCGATCCCGGTGGGGATCGTGCTGTTCCTGCTCGGCTTCGGGATCGACGCCTTCTTCTCCTCGTTTCCGCTCACGCGCGGGCTCGGCAACATGGTCTGGTCGACCTCCAACGACGCCAAGCTGATCGCGATCCCGTTCTTCGTGCTGCTGGGCGAGGTCCTCGTGCGCTCCGGCGTCGCGGGCCGCACCTACGCGGCGCTCGACCGATGGGTGTCGTGGCTGCCCGGCGGGCTGGTCCACGCCAACGTGGCGACCGCGACGATGTTCTCGGCCACCTCGGGCTCCTCGGTCGCCACCGCCGCCACGGTGGCCACGGTCGCCATGCCGCAGGCCGAGAGGCTCGGCTACGATCCGCGCCTGTTCTCGGGGGCGATCGCGGCGGGCGGCACGCTCGGGATCATGATCCCGCCCTCGATCAACCTCATCGTCTACGGCTTCCTCACGCAGACCTCGATCCCGCAGCTCTTCCTCGCCGGTCTCGTGCCGGGGCTGGCGCTTGCGCTCGCCTTCATGGCGGCGGTCGCGCTCATCTGCGCCGTCCGCCCCGGGCTCGGCGGCCGGCGCCGTCGCTTCCCGCTCCGCGAGCGGCTGCGGGCGCTGGCCGACCTCGCGCCGATCCTGCTCCTGTTCGCGCTCATCGTCGGCTCGATCTACCGCGGCTGGGCCACGCCGACGGAGGCGGCGGCGGTGGGCGTGGCCGGCGCCTTCGCGATCGCCGGGGCGACTGGCGGGCTCTCGCTCGGGATGCTGCGGCTCGCGCTCCTCGGCACGGTCAAGGTCACGGCGATGATCATGCTGATCGTGCTCGGCGCGTCGTTCCTGAACTTCACGCTCGCCTCGGCCGGCCTCGGACGCGAGATCACGGGGTTCATGGACGGGCTGGGCCTCGGCCCGCTGGGCACGATCCTCGTGATCGTCGCGCTCTACGTCGTGCTCGGCTTCTTCATCGAGACGCTGTCGCTCATGGTCGTGACGATTCCGATCGTGGTGCCGATCGTGCTTGCGCAGGGCTACGACCCGATCTGGTTCGGCATCCTGATGATCGTGCTCATCGAGATGGCGCTGATCACCCCGCCGGTCGGCCTGAACCTCTACGTGGTGCAGGCGGCGCGGCGGACGGGCTCGCTCAACGACGTGCTCGTGGGCGCCATCCCCTTCGTCGTCATCATGCTCGGCATGGCATTCGCGCTGATCGCCTTCCCCGGCATCGCGCTCTGGCTGCCTTCGGCGCTGCGTTAGGAACCTTGAGGCCCCTCCCGAACGGCGCGCATCAGATCCGTCGGCAGAGGGACGATGGCCCCCCTCCGGCCGATCACGTGGGTCGCCACGCGGTGGCCGAACGCCATCGCGTCGGCATCCGTGCGTCCGTGGAGCCATGCGCTCAGATAGCCCGCCCCGAAGCTGTCGCCGGCCGCGGTCGTGTCGACCACGGCGGTCGCGGCCGGCGGGTTCGCCACCGCCTCGCCCGTCGCGAGGCTTCGGGGCCCGCGCGCGCCGCGTTTCAGGGCACCGGCGCGGATGCCCGAGCGCCGCAGGCGGTCGATCACGGCGTCCTCGTCGGGGTCGCCGAACAGCGCCATCTCGTCGTCGAGCGACGGCAAGGCGATGTCCGCCAGCGACCAGAGCGCGCCGATCGCGTCACGGGCCGCGCGTCGCGAAGACCAGAGCGCCGGGCGGTAGTTCCCGTCGAAGGCGACGAGCCCCCCGCGGTCACGGAACTCCCGGAGATGACCGACGAGGGCGCCGCGCACCGCGTCCGGCAGGATCGCGAGGGTGATTCCCGTCAGGTAGAGCAGGTCGAAGCCGTCGAGATCCGCCAGCGCGACGGACGAGCCGGGCGAGAATAGCGTCCGCGCCGCCGATCCGTCGCGCCAATACGTGAACCGGCGCTCGCCCAGATCGTCGGTCGCTATCGCGTAGAGGCCGACCGGGCGGTCGGGCACGCGCGCGATCAGGGCGGCGTCGAGCCCCTCGGCGACCGCATGGACGCGGACCCGCTCCGAGACGGGATCGACCCCGAGAGCGGTGACGTAGGCCACTGCGCCGCGATCGTCGCCGAGGAGGCGACTGCAGGTATACGGCGGTGTTGTAGCTGTCCCCGGCCACGCCGAGCCGGACGGACCCGTCGGGGAGCAGGACGAGCTCGGCCATCACCTCGCCGATGCAGGCGATCCGCTGGACGCGCGCGGGGTCCGGCCCGTTCACGACCGAAATCGACCGGTACTGCGCGCGTCGGGTCTCGGGAGGTCGTCGCTGTCCAACGATGCGTTCTCACGTCGGCGGGTCGTGATGGCGGGCCCGGGAGTGCGGATACTCCGTCCGATGATAGCATCGGAGACGACCACGCGACACCCGAGATTCGGGACGACGCCCGCGGGAGCGGGAGGCCGACCATCCTCTGTGACCTGCCCCGAGCGGGGCCAACCCGATTCGCCTCGGCATATCGAGGGACGCATCGCTCCACTCGCCGAACGCCGATCCCGAATCGATCGGTGTTCGCTCCACACCGGCATCCGGGCCCCGAGCCGGGTCATGTCGGCAGCGTGCCCTTCGGGCTCGGGCCGACACAAGGGCGGAGCGGATCCGGCGAAGGCGATCTCGGATGGCGGTACGGAACGAGCGGTCCCGTTCGATCGACCGGCAGGCGATCCTCGCGCGGCGAGGCGGGGGGTGCGCGACGACGTCGGCCCCCGGATCATGGTCGACAGGCGCGCGGGGGACCGATGACAACGGCCGTGAGGGGAGCGACGGTGGCCCCGCGGGGGACCGGCGAACGATCCCAGAAGAACGGGTCGGGGGCGCCTTCGGGATCGGGACGCGCCGTGACGGATCGCGTCCGGCCGGCGCGAAGGGTTCCTCCGCCACATGCGCCGCACGCATGACCTGTCGATCCTGCGGGACATGCCGGCGTCGCTCGGGGCGTGGCGACCAATGGGTCGGTGGGACCCGCCCCGTCACGCGTGCTGGTGCGGTTCGACCGGGCCGATGCTCTCGATGATCCCGGCGTGGCGTCGGACAGAGCCCCCGGTCGGATCGGATACCGGACCGGGTCCGGACTCGACGGATGGCCGTCGCGCGAGACTGGTTCGGCGAAGCGTCAGCGAACCCGGCGCGTTGAACTGCATGATGTTCCGCGTCGAACGACTTGGGAGGATGGCGATCTCGTCCATCCTCGGCGCTTCGACCACATGCGATCCGAACGTCGCCGCCGCACTCGCATTCACCCCGCGAAGCCTGTAGGATCGGCCTTGCGGCCACCGCGGACGCCGACGATGCATGCTTCGCTCTGGCTCGACCTCGCGCGCCGCACCGTCCAGACAGCGGTAGAGTACCGACGCCACCCTAGGGTGGAGGCATCGCGCGCAGTCCCGTCCCGACGTCTCCCGCCACGCTTGGAACGACGCGTCGACATTCCCGTGCTTGCTGCGCTTGCCGAATGGGACGCTGCGATCGCCCGTCCACATCGGATGGATCGGTCCCGTTGGGCTCGTCCGCCGGGAACCGTCCATCGAACGGGGGGCCGTTCGCTCGCTTACGAAGATCCGCGCGACCAGATCGGACCGGAAACAAAGCTGTGATGCCCGTTCACATGGCCCCGGTGCCATGCGGCGTCTGCGAGCTCGGAGATCGCTGGCCGAACCGGCCCTAGCCCGAGCCGCGATGGCTGGCGGGGCGCCGGACGTTCGCCGCCGTGGATCACGATCGGGAGCTAGCCTCCGCCGTACGGACGGCCCAGCACGTTCGCCAGCAGCCGGAAGCCGTCGGTGTCGCGGGGAAGCCCGTCGGCCTGGAATACCTCCTGCAGCCGCGGGACGATCGCCGTAGCGCGGTCGATCTCCGCGCTCGAGCCGCGCTCGTAGAGCCCGGAGCTTACCATCAGCTCCGAGCGGTCGTGGATGGCGAGGAGCGACCGGACCTCGGACAGGATCCCGTTCTCTTCGGCCGAGGCGACGCCGGGAAGGCTTCGGGACACCGAGCGAAGCACGTCGACGGCGGGGAACCGCCCGGCCTCCGCGATCTCGCGCGTCAGAACGACATGCCCGTCGAGTTGCCCGCGGACGATGTCGGCGACGGGCTCCTCCATGTCCGATCCCGCGACGAGGACGGTGAAGATGGCGGTGATGTCGCCCGCTCCGTCCTCGCCGGGCCCGGTCCGCTCCGCGATCGCGGCGAGCAGGGGGGTGAGGCTCGGCGGGTGGCCCCGCAGAGACGTCCCCTCGCCGGATGCGGCGGCGACCTCGCGATGCGCCTCGGCGAGCCTGGTCACGCTGTCGCAGAGGAACAGGACGGACCGCCCGGCGTCGCGGAAGTGCTCGGCGACCGCGAGCGCCGCGAAGGCGCAGCGCCGGCGCGTGCTCGCGGGCATGTCGGAGGTGGCCGCGACGACCACGGTCCGCGCCATGCCTTCGGGCCCGAGGATGCGCGCGACGAAGTCCGAGACCTCCCGGCCCCGCTCCCCCACGAGGGCGAGCACGCAGATGTCGGCCTCCATCTCGCGCGCGAGATTGCCTATGAGGGTCGACTTGCCGACGCCGGACCCGGCGAATAGGCCGATGCGCTGGCCCCGGGCGATCGGGAGCATCGCGTCGAGTACCGCGAAGCCGGTCCGCATTCGCGCTCCCATGGCCCGGCGTCGCGCCGCGGAGGGCGGTGCGCGCCGAAGGGCGACGGGTGGTCCGTTTGGGATCGGCCGCCCGTCCATGGCCGCGCCGAACGGATCGACCACCCGCCCGATCCACGCGGCGCAGGGCGCGATCCGCGTCGGCCCGACGGCACGAACCCACGCGCCAATCCGAAGCCCCTCGGAGGAGCCGTACGGCGTCGCCCACAGCTCGCCCCGATCGATCCGGGACACTTCCGCACGAAGCGGCGACCCGTCGGGTCCGTCGCATAGGAGCTCGTCGCCCAGCGTCGCGTGATCCGACAGTCCCTCGACCACGAAGCCCGCCGCATCCACGCGCGCGATGCGCCCGAGCGGGTGGCAGGCTGCGATCGTGGCGACCTGCGCGCGCAAGCGTGGCGAAGGGATCGGTGGCCGTCTTCGCTTCCGATTGCGTCATCTTCGAGGCCCCGCGGAGTCGCTTCAACGGTTTCGTAAGGAATCGGTCCTAAGGAATGGTTCACGGACGATCGAGGAGCCGCAATGACCGAGATGCCCGATCTGATGCGGCTCGCCGCCGGCGCCGCCCGGCACGCCGCGGCGCGCCAGGCGACCATCGCCACCAACGTCGTCAACGCGGATACGCCGGGCTTCCGCGCCAGGGACGTGGCGCCGTTCTCCCCCGACGACGGCTTCGCGATGCGCGCCACGCGCCCGCAGCATCTGGGCGCGACGTCCTCGGCCGTCGAGCCGTTCGAGTTGCGCGGCGTCCCGGCCGATCCGAACGGCAACACCGTCGACCTTGAGGATCAGATCCTGCGCGGCATCGAGGCGTCGCGTCGCCACGATCGGGCGGTGACGATTTATTCCAACGCGCTCGACATGATGCGCGCCAGCATCGGGAAGCGATAGGATGACCGAATTCTCGAGCGCCCTCGACGTCCTCTCCTCCGGCATGCGCGGGCAGGGGCAACGGCTGCGTCACATCGCGGAGAACGTCGCGAACGTCGACACGCCGGGCTATCGCCGCAAGACCATCGATTTCCGCCGGGAGGTCGAGATGGGCCGCGGCACCGGCGGCATCGAGGCCGGACCCGTCCGCCTGAGCCGTGCGGAGCTGCCGCAGATCCACGACCCCTCGCATCCGATGGCCGACGCCGACGGTTATCACGACGGCTCGAACGTGGAGATCGTGATCGAGCTCGCCGACGCCCGCGAGGCGCAACGCAGCTACGAGGCGAACCTGAAGATGTTCGAGCAGGTGCGGCGGATGTCCTCGCAGCTCTTCGACGTCCTCAAGAGATAGGCGCGCGCCAGGCCGGCGTGACGACGACCCCACAATCAGGAGGAGGCCAGAATGGACCTCAACGCGATCACTGCCCAGCTCGGCGCGCTGGCGCCCGCCAAGCCCGAAGCGCGATCGAACGCCGCCGCGGAAGCCGCTTCGGGCTTCGTCGCCACCATGCGCGAGGCGGAGCTGCAGGCCATGGGCGGGATGGGCGGCGGCGCCGATCCGCACGCGCTCGTCACGGCGCTGGCCGAAGGCAAGCTCGCGATCGATACGGTCGTCACGATCCGCGATCGCGTCGTCGAGGCCTACCAGGAAATCCTGCGGATGCCCGTCTGACGCATGGAAGATCTGCTCTTCTTCGACACGCTCCGCCAGGGTCTGTGGATCTCGGTGCTGATCTCGGCGCCGATCCTGGGCGTCGCATTGGTCGTGGGCCTGGCGATCGGCCTGCTGCAGGCGCTGACCTCGATCCAGGAGATGACGCTGACCTTCGTTCCGAAGATGGCGGCGATCCTCGGCGTGTTCTGGGTGTCGATGAGCTTCATGACCCTCACGCTGGGCCGGTACTTCACCGACACCATCGTCCCGATCATCCAGGGGTACTGACATGTCCGACGGCATCTATCCGACGCTCGGCCGGCAGGCGGGCCTGCTGCGCGAGATGGACGTGATCGCGCAAAACATCGCGAACGCGAACACGACCGGCTACCGCGCGGAGGGCCTGATCTTCGCCGAGCACGTGGTCGCGTCGAAGGACGCGCCGTCGGTCTCCTTCGCCTACGCGAACGGCCGCGAGACGCGGTTCGAGCAGGGCGGGATGCAGCGCACGGACGGCACTTTCGATCTGGCGATCCAGGGCGAAGGCTACTTCCTCGTCGACGTCGCGGGCGACGTCCATCTCACGCGCGCGGGCGCTTTCGTCACTGGCCCGGACGGCGCCGTGACGACGACCGAGGGCTTCCCGGTGCTCGACGAGGGCGGCGCGCCGCTCTTCGTACCCGGCGACGCGGCCTCGGTGCGGGTCGCGCCGGACGGGACCGTATCCGCCGACGGCCGACCGCTCGCCCGCGTCGCGGTCGTGATGCCCGACGATCCGGGCGCGATGACGCGCCGCGCCGGGACGATGTTCGCCGCCGATGGCTACGCGCCGGTCGAAGCCCCCCAGGTCTCGCAGGGCTTCCTGGAGGCTTCGAACGTCGACCCGGTGCTGGAGGTCGCCCGGATGGTCGCCGTCCAGAACGCCTACCAGATGGGCCAGGGATTCATGGATCGCGAGGACGAGCGGATGCGCTCGATGCTTCGCCTGATGGACACGTAGGGAGAGTAACGCATGCGCGCATTGAGCATCGCCGCGACCGGAATGGCCGCGCAGCAGACCCGGGTCGAGGTGATCTCGAACAACCTCGCCAACATGAATACCACAGGCTACAATGCGCGGCGCGCGGAGTTCGCCGACCTGCACTACCAGCAGGTCACGCGGGCCGGGTCGATCAACTCGGCCACTGGCGCGGTCGTCCCGGTAGGCGTCCAGCTCGGGCTCGGTGTCCGACCCACGGCGGTCACGATGGATGTCGCGCAGGGCGCGCTCGCGCAGACCGGCGGCGACCTCGACGTGGCGATCCAGGGTCGCGGCTACATCGAGGTAACGATGCCCGCGGGCAACGCCGCCTATACCCGCGACGGCGCGCTGAAGCGGACGGGCGACGGCTTGCTGGTGACTTCGGACGGGTTCCCGGTCGTTCCGGACGTCACCATCCCCGACGACACCCGCGACATCACCATCACGCCCGAGGGCGAGATCTACGCCAATTTCGCCGACCGGACCGAGCCGGAGCTCCTCGGCCAGCTCACCCTCGTCGGTTTCACCAACGAAAAGGGGCTCGAGGCTCTCGGGTCCAACCTCTACGCGGAGACCGGCGCGTCCGGCGCCGCGTTCGTCGGCTTCGCGGGCGAGGACGGGCTGGGTTACTTCCGTCAGGGCTACCTCGAGGACAGCTCCGTCGACGCGGTGCGCGAGATCACGCAGCTCATCGAGGCGCAGCGCGGCTACGAGATGAACGCCAAGGTCATCACCGCGGCGGATCAGATGATGTCGGCGACGACGCAGATCCGATGATCCGCGCGACCCTCCTCGCCCTCCTGCTCGCCTCGCCCGCCCTCGCGCAGTCGGTCACGGTCGCGCGGCCGATCCGGGCGGGCGAGGCGATCGACGCAGGCGATCTCGCCTTTGGGGACACGCTCGAGGCCGACGGCTTCGACGACCCCCGGGACCTGATCGGCCTCGAGGCACGCGTGAATCTCTATCCCGGCCGGCCGGTGCTCGCGCGCGACGTCGGGATGCCGACCGTGGTTGCCCGCAACGCCGTCGTTCCGCTCGTCTTTCAGCGCGGCGGGCTCACGATCACGCTCGAGGGCCGTGCCTTGGGGCGCGCCGGCGAGGGCGACGCCGTTCGCGTGATGAACCTGTCTTCCCGCTCGACCGTGACCGGCATCGCGACAGCGTCCGGTTCCGTCGTCGTGAACTGAATCCCCTCCGGAGCGTCCGAGATGAAATTTCCCTTGCCGATCCTGCTTAGCCTCGCTCTCGCGACCACCGCCTGCGGGCGCCTCTCGGACGTGGGCCAAGCCCCAGAGCTGACGCCGCTGGCCCAGAGCAACGAGGCCTTGGCGATGGCCGCGCCGCCGCCGGTCGACGTCCTTGCGCAGCGCGACCCGCTACGCGCCGCTTCGCTGTGGACGGGCGGGCGACAATCGCTTCTCGGCGACCGTCGCGCGGGCGCACGGGGGGACATCCTGACCGTCGTGGTGGAGATCGACGAGCAGGCCCAAATCGACAATTCGACGAACCGGTCGCGGAGCGGGTCGGAGTCACTCGGGGTCTCGAGCCTCTTCGGCGTGCCGGAGGCCCTAGATGGCCGCCTGCCCGGCGGTGCCGGCATCGGGGACGCAGTCGATCTTGATTCGCGCAGCCGATCAAGCGGAACTGGCGGCGTGAGCCGAAAGGAACGGCTTGCCGTCCGCGTCGCCGCCACGGTGATCGAAGTTCAGCCGAACGGCGTCCTGCGCATCGAGGGACGCCAGGAGGTACGCGTCAATTTCGAACTGCGCGAGATGATTGTTACCGGCTACGTGCGCCCGGAAGACATCTCGCGCCAGAACGAGATCACCTACGACAAGATTGCTGCCGCCCGGATCTCCTACGGCGGGCGCGGACAGATTACCGATGTCCAGCAACCACGTATCGGACAGCAGATCGCCGACATCCTGCTGCCTTTCTGATGGGTAAGCTGATCCCGATCGCGATCGTCTTGCTGACCGCCGCGGGCGGAGCCGGGGCGGGGTTCGTCATGCGTCCAGCACCGCCAATCGAAGAAACGACGGCGGCTCCGGTTCCGGCGCCTTCTGATCCCGCCCGCCCCGGGCTCGAGAGCGCGGTTACACTTCGCGACACTTTCGTCGTCCCGGTGCTCCGGGACGGTCACGTCTGGAGCTATGCGGTCCTCACTCTGGGCGTCATTTCGGACACCCTCGACAGCGAGCAGATTCTGCTCCGGGAGCCGTTGATCCGCGATGGTCTCATGGAGGCGTTGTTCCTCCACGGCAGCCTTGGCGGCTTCGACGACGACTTCACGCAGCCGCAAGCCATGATCCGTTTACGCCGGAGGCTCGACGACATGATCGAGCGGAGGCTCGCGGATCCGACCGCTCGCATCCTGATCGAGTCGCTGGCCCGCCAAGGCGTCTAGCGAGGTTGCCTACCGTCGCGACCGTTCCGCCAGACGTTCGATGATACGTTGGCGTGCACGGTCCCGTGCCTGCGCTTCCCGCAGGGGCTGTGCTGCGGCATGGAGCCGAGCCGCCTGTTGACCAAGGAACCGGAGCTGCTCGGTCCGCCACCGGTACCAGCGATCCCGCATTATGGCGTCGGAGACCGAGCCTGGCGGGTCCGACCGGACGTCGCGAAGCCCGGCAGCCTTGCCTTCGATGCCGTCGATAGCGCCTTGCAGGCGCGCCAGCCGCGCGCTGGCGCGATCCGTCCGGAGCGCGGCTAAGGCCCCGAGCTGCGCGAGGCGGTCGCCCTTCACGAAGCGTCGACTTCCTGGAGGGCACGAGCGAAGCGGATCGCTGCGGCCACGGCGACGAAATGCTCGCGCTCGATTGGCGTCCCGATCTCGACCGTCGCGTGGAGGGCCCGGGCCGTGGGCGGATCGCTGAAGATCGGGACCCCGGCGGCCCGCGCGGCCTCGCGGATGCGCGCAGCGACGTCGTCCACCCCCTTCGCCAGGCAGATCGGGGGGCTGGGATCGAGCGGCGACCACCGAAGCGCGACGGCGTAATGTGTCGGATTGACGACGATCACCGTCGCGTCGGGCACGTCGCCCATCATCTGGTTCAACGCGATGTCTTGCGCCTTTTGCCGCCGCCTTGCCCGCATCGTCGGATCGCCCTCGGACTGCTTCATCTCGTCGAGGACCTCCTGCCGGGTCATCCGGTTCTTCGCCATGTGCGAATGGTGCTGCCAGGCGTAGTCCACGACGGCGATCGCTCCGGAGACGATCACGACGCCGACGGCGAACTCGAACAGGAGGCGAGGAAGCATGCTGGGTATGGCGCGAGGATCGCTGCCCGCGGCGGCGACCATCGTGTCCGCGTGCCCGACGAGGAACCAGGCAAGCAAACCTCCGAAGAGGATCATCTTAGCCGCCGATTTCGCGAACTCGAAGAGCCCCGTCGGGCCGAACTTGTTCTTGGCGTTGGCGATCAGGGAAATGCGCGAGAGCTTGAATGCGAGTTTCGTCGGCGCGACGACGAAGGCCTGCTGCGCCGCGAGGACGAGAAGGACTAGCGCAGCGGCCGGCCCGACCAGCATCGCGGTGTCGAGGATCGCGCCGGCGAGCACCGCGCCCGCCTGACCCGGGGTCCCGGTGCGGAGCGGACGAGATAGCAGGTCGGCATCTTGCAGGAGGGTTCCCCCGAGATTCGTCAGGCGTGCCGCGGCGCTCGGCGCCACGACGGCGAGGCAGAGAAGCACGCCGAGATACGCGGCCCACGTCGCCACGTCCTGCGATTTTACGATCTCGCCCTTTCGACGCGCCTCCGCGAGCTTCTGCGGCGTCGCTTCGTGACTGCGCTCGGCGCCGTCGTCCTGACTCATGGCAGCCCGCCGGAGATCGGGTCGCCGAGCGCGGCGATCATTGCCGTCCGCCATACCGAGAGAAGCAACGGTGCCGCCAGAAAGAGAAGCACGCCCGTGGCGCCCGTGATGGCGGGCGCCCCAACGAGCGCCACCATGAGCTGCGGCATGGCTCGGTTGATGACCCCCATCGCGGCGTTGTAGATCAGGGCGGCAAGGGCGAAGGGCGCCGCGAGCGCGAAGGCGAGACCGAAGGCCTGCGCGACCCGGCTTATGCCCCATCTGGCTAGGTCTGCCCCGGCGAGCGCTATGCCCTGCGGCAGGACGTCGTAGCTTCGGATCATCACCTCGACGACCATCAGCGGCAAGCCGGACGCCATGATCAAGGCCAGACCCGCGAGGTTGAGGACGTTGCCGATGGCTGAGGAGGGCTCGACGGTTCCGAAGAGCTGCGCCAGCGACGTCAGTTGCGCGGCCATCATGCCCGCCATCGTGAGGGCCATTGCGACGAACCGCAAAACGGCGCCGAGGGCGAGACCGACCGTGATCTCGATCGCGACGAACGACGGGCCGAGCAAGTCCGGAGCGGGAACGGACGGCGCGACTGCCGCGGTCAAAGCGAAGGCCGCCATCAGCCGCACGCGCGCGGGGATCATGCGGTCGCCGAGCCCCGGCAGCATCAGCATAAGCCCGCCGATGCGTAAGAAGACCGCGAATAGCTGCGCGAGGATTGGCGCGGCGACGTCCTCGAGCGCCAAGAGCCCGTCGATCATGCGGCGACGCTGCCGAGGATCGCGGGCACCGCGGTCGGCCCGATTTCCTCGTAGGCGATGACTGGATTCGGGAGGCCCCGCGCGGCCATCACGTCGTGAAGGAACCGGCGCCTGCGCGACGAGGTCACGATGGCGGCGTGGGAGCCCTGTTCGGCGGCCCGACCGATCCCTTCCGCGAGGCCGATCGCGAGCTTCTGAAACAGCTCTGGCGGTAGCGCGATATCCGTCTGGCCGCCGGCGCCGTCGAGTTGATGGCGCTCGAAAGCATGCTCCCAGTCCGGGGACAGCTGGATCAGCGGGATCGTGCCGTCCGGTCGGCGCAGCTCGGCGGTGATCTGACTCGCGAGCCGATGGCGCACGTGCTCGGCAAGCGCTTCCGCCGGAAGGCCGGCTTCGCGACGCTCGGCGATCGCCTCGAGGATTACGGGCAGGTTGCGTATCGAAACCCGCTCGGCGAGGAGCAACCGCATGACTGACAGGAGGGTCTCCTGAGAGACTTTCGAAGGAACGAGCTCCTCGAGCAGGCGGCGGTTCGCGACCGATCTCTCCGGGGAGGAAACCTTAGTGAACGCGTCGAGAAGGCGCTGCAGAGCCTTGATCCCCACCAGCCTCGGAAAGTTCGCTTTGATGACTTCCAGAAGATGGGTCGCGAGGACCTCTCCCGGCGTCACGATCGTCTCGCCTATCAGCTCGGCCGCCGCCGATGCGGGTATCCAGCGCGCGGGCGCCCCATATACCGGTTCCTTGACGTCACGTCCCGGAACCTGCTCCGGTGTCCCGGCCCCGGTCAGGATGAGGACATGATCGCGTTCCAGCCGATCACGCGCGGCCTCCACGCCCTGGATGCGGATGACGTACGTGCCGGCGGGAAGGCCTTGATCGTCAGTCAGGCGAATCTCGGGCAGGATGACGCCGAACCGTTCGGCGATATGGTCGCGCAGTCCCGCGATCCTGCCTTCGAGCCCGTTGGAAGGGTCGAGCGCGAGCTCGACGAGGTCCAGCGCGAATTCGACGGAAATGTCGTCGAGCGAGAGGACGTCTCCGATCTCGCGGCGGCTCGGCGCCATCACGGGGTCGTCGTCGACCTTCTCCGTCCGCGACGATGCGCGGTATCGCAGTAAGGCGGCGGTCGCCAGGATGGCTGCGCCAAGCGCGAAGGGCACGAACGGCAGCCCCGGGACCAAGCCGAACACGAGCATGATGGCCGCGACCGTCGCGAGAGCGGCGGGATGTCGGCCGAATTGGGCGACTATCTCGATGTCCACTGCTCCCGTGCCGCCACCGCGGGCGAGGAGCAGCCCCGACGCGATCGAGATGATGACCGCCGGGATCTGCGATACGAGGCCGTCGCCGACGGTGAGGATCGCGTAGGTCTCGACCGCCTCTCCAAGCGGCATCCCATGCGCGATCATTCCCGCCGAGAGGCCGACCACGAGGTTGAGCATCGTGATGAGGAGGCCTGCTACTGCGTCGCCCTTCACGAATTTGGAGGCGCCGTCGAGCGACCCGAAGAACGTCGTCTCCGCGAGTTCGGTTTCGCGTCGGCGCTTCGCCTCGGCATGGTCGATCGCTCCGGCCGCCATGTCGCTGTCGATCGCGAGCTGCTTGCCCGGCATCCCGTCGAGCGCGAAGCGGGCGCCGACCTCCGCCATCCGGGTCGCGCCCTTCGTGATGACCATGAAGTTCACGATGAGCAACACCCCGAAGACGACGAGGCCAAGAGCCACCGAGCCGCCCATGACAAAGTTCGCGAAACCCTCGATGACCCTTCCGGCCGCATCCGTTCCGGTATGCCCCTCGCCGATGATCAGCTTGGTCGACGAGACGTTCAGCGAGAGCCGCAACATCAAGGACGCCAAAAGGATCGTGGGAAATGCGGAAAAGTCCAGTGGACGCTCAATGAAGAGAGTCGTGGTGAAGATCAGGATCGCGATGGCGAAACTCGCCGATAAGCCCACGTCGAGGATCCACGACGGCATCGGTAGGATCATCATCAGGATGACAGCCATTAATGCCAAGGTTAGCAGGACAGTCGGCTGGAAGATCGCGCGCATCGGCAGTCCATCTGAGAAGGTATGTCGTAGCGATCGTGTAGCGATGTAGGATTAATGCACTGTTATCGGGACGTAGCCGACCCCATGAGCGCATCGATCGCTTCCGCCATGCGGCGGCTTCCTGCCAGGACTGCCTCCGCAGCCGCAAGATCGCCCTCGGGGGTGACGAACTCATTCTGACGGAGGATCTCCGCGGCAATCTCGCGCCGCGACGATCCTTCGCTTCCGGCGCTTGCGGCTACGGCGGCCATGTCCCTTTCGAGCCAAGGGTTCGGCGGCGAAGCGTACCGTTCCGCTGCGTACGGCAATTCGCCCCGCGCCGGGTCTCGGAAGACGGCAGCGGCATCTTCGATCCCGAAGCGGGACAGATGCTCGGCGGCCTTAGCGGACGCGACGGAGTCAGGCGCGAGATGGGGTCGGAGCCGGACGGCGTACTCCGCTGCGTAGACTGGCGGCAATCGCTCGAGCGCGAATACAACGACAAGCTCGGCATCGACCACGCCCTCCGATACGATGAGAGCTGCGGCGCCTGGTTTCCGCGAGATCACCAGCGCCTGCCATATCGCGTTGTCTAACGCCGATCGCGCATCGCCTGCGGGGAGTGACGTCCGCAGAGCCATCGCGTTGACGAGATGCTCCTCGGGCGCCGCGAGGCCCGCGCCCGTGGCGGCAACGAGGAGGTCGGTCGCCGCCGCGACGGCGTCATCGTCCGTTCCGGCAGCGACGACTTCCGGGCTCTCTCGGCCTCGCCTCTCTGTTGTATCGAGCACCGACAGTCCTTCGAGCAGATCGCTCTCTCCAAGCGAATCGAGGCGCGCGATCAGTCGCGTGTCGAAGGTCGAGCGCCGGTCTTCAGGCAGGCGGTCGAGGAAACGCACGAGGGCGGTGCGATCCGCGCCCGCCCAGCCTTGTGTGCCTCTTGGGTCCAATAGCGCCAGAATCGCCGTGCCAGGCCCGCAGGCCGGATCGGGGATCGTATCTGAGGCGTATCGGCCCCCGTCCATAGCGGTGGCAATTGTCTCGAAAGCGCGATCGGACGCCGTTGCGAGCCTCAGCGTTTGGATAGCCTCCGCGCCCCAGCCCGCCTCCAGGTAGTCTTCGGCACGCTGACGCAGCTCGACCGGCTTTATTCGGTCCTTGACCGTCTAGGAGGTCTTCGGCGCTCCGCTCGAGACGTTTCAACGCTGCTCGCGGATCAGAGAGGAATGCGCGGCTCGCAAGCGTCTCCAATCCGCAGCTGTGGGTGGCCTCTGTTCGATCCTTCACCCGATTCCGGTTCGCGGGCAAGGGGAAGGCGTCCTGCCGCGTGTCGACGCAGCTGGGGTGGCCGTCATCGGTAACCAACGAAATAGCCCGGGTACCGAGTTCGGCCTGTGTGTCCTGCCGCTCCCCCGCGATCGGCGAGACGAGGGGGATCGGACGCACGGGAAGCGCGACCGGTAGAGAGCCTCCCGGAGGCGGCGCATCGATGACCTTTTCTACCCCATCGCGGATGTCGATGACGACATGACCGGACGGTATCTGCGCAATTTCGACCGCACAATCGCACGCCAGATCCAGCGCAATGCCATCCTCGGTCCTTTCGATGTCGCGTAGCCTTTCGCGGGGGATGAAATCGAAGACGCTACGAAGATCGAGCGCGGGGGCGCCGTCGGAGAACGAGATGGATACGCGGTCGGTCGAGTCGCGTTCGACCGCTCCAGCTACGCCCGAGTACGTCGGCGAAGACGAGCCGTGAAAACGTCCCGTGTTCGCCGGAGCGGACGATCGCCTCTTCGGCGATCGCCGGGCCGGACATAGCGATTGAAACGGCTACCAGCGCGGCAACCCGGATCACGCGGCCTTCCTCGCCCTCAGGGCTTCCTCGAGTGCGGCATAGCTCGGCCGGATATGCGTCGGCGTGTTCTGCCGCCCGACCTCAATGCAGATGTTCGTTGCGTGATTGTGGAGGTTCGCCACGAGCACCTCCTGGATCAGCCCGTAGAAGTGCCCGTCCTGTTCGCTGATGGCCTTCAGCCGGACGGCGAACGGTCCCACGAGGCCATAGGCGAGGAATACGCCGAGGAACGTCCCGACGAGGGCCCCGCCGATCAGCTTACCCAAGACCTCGGGCGGCTGGTCGATCGAGCCCATCGTCTTGATTACGCCCAGGACGGCCGCGACGATGCCGAGCGCGGGCAGGGCGTCGGCCATTTGCTGCAAGGCATGGCTCGGGTGGAGGGAATGGTGGAGGTTCTCCTCCAATCGGCTCTCGAGAACCTCCTCCACCTGGTGCGGATCATCGTAGTTCATCGAGATCGCTCGCAGCGTGTCGCACATCATGGCCACGGCCTCCGCGTCGGCCACGATGCGGGGATAGGCGGCGAAGATGGTCGAAGCGTCCGGAG
Organism: uncultured Alphaproteobacteria bacterium; assembly: GCA_963729425.1. Classification (GTDB taxonomy): domain Bacteria; phylum Pseudomonadota; class Alphaproteobacteria; order Rhodobacterales; family Rhodobacteraceae; genus Jannaschia. Next base: position 111,229 of record CAVSOF010000007.1, read on the forward strand.
TTTCAATGTGTTCCTCGAGGGCGACGGCGTCCTGTCGCCCAAGCCGAACGAGCTCGTAGAGAAGACACAGCAGGTCGCGGTAATCGTCGGGCTTCCACCGCGGCCCTTTGAACACCTTCGCGACGTCGCGCAGCGTGTGCTTAACCTCGGCCGCGCTGTTGCCGATGAAAAAGGCACCCATAGCGGCCCCGCCGATCATGGTCATCTCGTAGGGCAGGGCCTTCAGGATGATGCCCATCTTCCCGCCGGCCAGGAGGTATCCTCCGAAGACCATCACGAAGATGCAGACGATGCCGGCGATACCGATCATGAAGCTTACTCCGTCGCGGCGTTTGCGTTGCGCCCGGCCATGATCACGCTCAGCGCGTAGGCCTTGTCGGGCGATAGATTCGAGAAGACGGCCGACGCGGCGTCCGATGCCATCCGCGACATGAAGCCGGCCGCGAAAGCCGGGTCCATCGCCTCGAAGAGAACGGCGGCATCCTTAGGTTTCATGCCCTCGTAGACTTCGACCAACCGGGTGAGATCCTCGTCCGCGGCGTTCGCCGATCGTTCCATCCTCGCCGCCAGGCGTGCTTCCGCCTCGGCCATACGAGCGAGCGATGCACCAATCTCCTGACGTGCGACCTCGATGTCTTGCTCGCGCATGGCCGCCGCCGTTTCACGCCCTTCGAGGACGTCGCTCCGGCGGGCGATCTGCTCGAGGAGCGTCGCGACCTCCTCGGAGGCGGGACATAGGAGCGATTCCGCGGTCGGGAGGGGACGATCCGTTGCCTCGTCAATCGGCTCGGCCAAGCTCGCGTAGACGAGCCGGGTAAGCGCAGACAGGATCAGGAGCGCGATGATCGCGATGAGCGTCGCGTGGCGGAGCGGAGGAAGGAACGTCATCACGCACGTCCCCCAAAGGTGCCGCGGGACGCTCGAAATCTCGGCAGCGGCTCGGGGTGACGGAGCGCCTCAACTTCTTGGTCGCCTTCCGCGCCCGACTCGGCGCTCCGGCCGACATCACCGTTCTCGATGTCCTCCAGGCTGCTCAGCAACATCTCCATCCGTCCAATCCTGTCATCTGCGGCTTCATTCAGTTCCACGAGGCGAATGTTGTCCCGATCCTCGACCCTCCTCGTCGCCGCGATGGCCGCCCTGAGTTCACCGACCTCGCGCCGGAGCGTCGCGACTGCATCCGATACCTCCCCTGCCGCCTGCCCCCCCTCGGGGGCCTGCGAACGCAGGCGTCGGCTGAGCTGCCAGCACCACGTCGCGAGCGCGAGCGCGGCGGCGATCAGCATCAGGTCGGACAGCAGGCTCAGCACGGTCATCTCAGGCGATCACGAAATCGATGACGAGCAGGTCCGTCACCGCATCCGCGCCGACGAGGAGCTGGACGCGCCGGAGGAGTTGCGCGCGCAGGTGCAGCAGGGCCGTGGGGTCCTCGAGCCGTTCGACGGAAACCGCCCGGAGGTAGGTCGCGAAGATGTCGAGGATCCTCGGTTGGAGGGCCGCGACGCCCGAAGGATCGCCCTCCCCGAGCGCGAGGAAGGCGCGGAAGCGCAACTGGCGCGCTGACGAGGCGTCGCCGACCGTGATCGTCATCGGATCGAGCTCGAGGAAGCGCGGCACGTCCTGCTGGTTGGCGCTCTGGTCGTCCTCCGTCGCCTGGTGCACCAACGAATCAGCGATTCCGGTGAATGTTCCGGCGAAGCCCGCACCGCCTGCGATCGCGGCGATGGCGACGACCGCCGCCCACTTCTTCAGGCCCCGACCGCGACCGGCCGTCATCGTTGCCTGATCGGTCTTGTCCTCGGCTCCGGCCATCGGTGCACCTCTTCGCTTCGAGGGCTGTCCTAACCGACCGGTGACTAACCGATTGTTAATCCGAATGGGGGAATCCTCGACCTCGAAGCCCAGAAGGGCCCGCCGCATCGGGAGAGCGCACGTGGAGAACCTGACGACCATCTGGAAGCGCCAGGACAAGCGGCGGCTCGCGATCCTCGTCGGCGCCACCCTCGCCGCCTTCCTATCGGTCCTCTTCCTGACGCGGCTGGCCACGGCTCCCCAGATGGAGCTTCTATTCGCACAGCTCGATCCGTCCGCGGCATCGGAGGTCGTGGCGAGCCTCGACGCGACGGGGACTCCCTACGAGGTCAGGGGCGATTCGATCTGGGTCGATGGGGCGCTCCGGGACGGGCTGCGGATGCGGCTCGCGGGCGAGGGGCTCCCGCGGATGGACGGGACCGGCTACGAGCTCCTCGACACGCTGAGCGGGTTCGGCACCACGTCGCAGATGTTTGACGCCGCCTACTGGCGCGCACGCGAGGGGGAGCTCACACGGACGATCCTCGCCTCCCCGGGCACGCGGATGGCGCGCGTTCACCTGGCCACCGCGGACGCATCGCCCTTCTCCCGCGATCGCCACGCCACGGCGTCCGTGACGATGCAGATGAACGCGGGCTCGGTCGGCGATTCGCTGGCGCGGGCCGTCCAATCGCTCGTCGCGGGGGCGGTCCCGAACCTCTCTGCAGATGACGTGACCGTCATCGACGCCTCGAGCGGCCGGATCGTCGGCGGCGCGGCGACCGATACGGAGGGCGAGGCGCGCAACGCCCGGATGGCGGAGATGCGCGCCTCGGTCGAGAACCTCCTCGCCGCGCGTGTGGGCCAGGGTCGCTACGTGGTCGAACTCGCGCTCGAGACGCGCCAGGACCGCGAGACGATCACCGAGCGTATCCTCGACCCCGATAGCCGGGTGGTGGTCAGCACGGATACGGAGGAGCGCAGCGCCTCCGAGACCGGCGGTGCGGGGCAGGGCGTGACCGTGGCGAGCAATCTGCCCGCCGGTGATGCGGGCGCTGGCGCGGACGAGTCTCAGAGCGACAGCGCCGAGACCCGGGAGCGCGTGAACTACGACTTTTCCGCCACGCAGCGCGAGATCGAGCGGGGACCCGGCGCGATCGAGCGGCTGACGGTCGCGGTGATGGTCGACGGCGTGCGCGAGGTCGGGGCCGACGGCGAGACGAGCTGGGCGCCCCGCGAGGAGGGCGAGCTCGAGATCATCCGCGAGCTCGTGCAGTCGGCGGTCGGGTTCCGCCAGGACCGCGGCGACGAGGTGACCGTGCGCACGATGCAGTTCGACGCGCCCGCTCCCGCCGACATCGCGCCCGGCCTCACGCTGCCGTGGTTCAGCGGCGGCGAGGTCACGACGCTCGTCACCGCGCTCCTCCTCGCCCTCGTCGCCCTGGCGGCGCTGATCTTCGGCGTCCGGCCCGCGCTCATGGCTTACGCGACGCCGGCCCTGCCCGCCCGGGAAGCGGACGGCGCCCTTCCCGGACCCGATGCACGGTTCGCCGACGGCGCTCCCCTCGTTGCCGCCCTCCCTTCGCTCGCGGGCGACGTGAACGTCGACGATGGCGGCGAGGACGATGCGGATGGTGCGGGCGCCTCGCGCGGCACGGAAGTCGGAGCGCTGGCCGCGAATGGCGGCGAGGATCCGGTCGAGCGCCTCCGACAGCTGATCACCGACCGGCGGGAGGAGACGATCGAGGTTCTCCGCGGCTGGATGGAGGACGGCCAGGACGCGTCTGGAGGCGCACGGTGAGGGGGTTTGCGCTCGAGGATTTCGGGTCGGGCCGACCGGTCGCACCGTCGTCACGGCCTGAAACCGCGTCGGCACCAACCGATCGGTTCGACGATGGATACAACGCGGGTTGGGACGACGCGATGGCGCAGGTGACGCGCGACCAGGGCCGCGTCGCCGAGCGCCTCGCCGAACGGCTCGAGACGATCGAGCTGGACCAGCGGTCAGCGAACGCGGGCGCGCTCGCCGCGCTGGAGCCGGCGTTACGCGATGTCTTCGACAAGCTCCTCCCCGGCGCGGCCGAACGAGCGTTCCTACCGCTTCTCATGGAGGAGGTCGGTCGGCTGCTCGCCGACGGCTCCGGTCCGCTAACGCTCCACGTCGCGCCCGAGGAGGAGCCTGCGCTCGTTCGCCTCATCGACCGCGCCGGTCTGTCCGTCGAACGGATCCGGGTGCGCCCCGAACCGGCGCTCTCGATCTCGCAGGCCCTGATCCGCTGGGAGGGTCAGGAGCGCCGCATCGATCTCGAAGCCGTCCTCGCCGCGCTCGACGATGCGCTCGAAACCTTCCTCGCCACGATGGATCGCGGTCCTGACGCCGCCGAGCCGGAACTCAAGGAGGCCGCCAATGGCTGACCAGACTACCGATGCCCGGACCGCGCTGTCGCGCGTCCCCGTGGAGATCACGATCTCGGTGGGGCGGGCGCATCCGACCGTCGAGGAGCTGCTCTCGCTCGAGCGCGACGCGATCCTATCGCTCGACCGTGGCATCTCCGATCCGGTCGAACTCTACGCCGGCGACCGCCTGATCGCGCGTGGCGAGTTGCAGGAGGTCGAGGGCGATCCGTCCGGGCGTCTCGCCGTCCGTATCACCGAGGTCGCGCGGACGGACGGCGCCGCGTGAGAACCGCCCTGGCCCTCACGGCGGCCTTGGCGATCGCGCTTCCGGGCGCGGCGTTCGGCCAGGAGATCGGCATCGACCTCGGCGGCGAGGGATCGCTCACGCTGCGCACGGTTCAGATGATCGCCCTGCTGACGGTGCTGAGCCTCGCGCCGGGGATCGCCGTGACCGTGACGTGCTTTCCGTTCATCGTGACGGTGCTGTCGATCCTGCGCCAGGCGATGGGGTTGCAGGCCTCGCCGCCGAACATGCTGATCGTCAGCCTGGCGCTGTTCCTGACCTATTTCGTGATGGAGCCGGTGGCGACGGCCGCTTGGGAAGCCGGGATCGGTCCGCTCACGCGCGGCGAGATGGAGGCCGGTCCGGCGCTCCAGGCCGCGGTCGAGCCGTTCCGGGCCTTCATGTCCGCCCGCGTGGACGTCGACACGCTCGAGCACCTCCGCGCGCTTCGGCCCGAGGCGGAGGCCGACGCGCTGTCGGTTCTCGTGCCGTCGTTCCTGCTGTCTGAGATCAGCCGCGCGTTCCAGATCGGCTTCCTCGTGTTCATGCCGTTCCTCATCATCGACATGGTCGCCGCGGCGGTCCTCATGTCGATGGGCATGATGATGGTCCCGCCGGCCATCGTCTCGCTGCCCTTCAAGCTCGCCTTCTTCGTCGTGGTGGACGGTTGGACGCTCGTATCCGGCGCCCTCGTCCGCAGTTACATGTGAAAGGACCATCCATGCTCAACTTCCGCCGGCAACCGCCCGCCCCGCGCGCCGAGCCCGCGCCCCGTCGCGCCGCGGCGCCCATTTCGAACGCGGAGAAGGCGCGCGCGCTGATGACCCTCCTGGAGCCGGGTGGCACGGGTCGCGCCACCGTCTCTCCCGAACGGCTACGGGACTGGGCGCGCGATCTCGTCGATACCATCGAGCGCAAGCAGGTTCCGGCAGTGGCTCGTTCGGTGACGCCCGGGCGCACGCCCGCCCACGCATCGGGAGTCCGGACGCTGTTCCGTTCCGCACCGCCAACCCTGCTACCGACGGCGCCCGCCGTCGGCATGGCCTCGATGCGGCGCGATGTGTCGGTTCCGCCGGCCGCGAATGGCGGGGCACGGGAGCCGCACGACGGTGCTCCGTCGCCCGCAGCATCGCGGACCGCGACGATCGGCCATGCGCGGATCGAGGTGCGCCGTATCATCGCCGCCGCGGTCGATCCGGAGGCGATCGACGGCGAGCACCCCGCGGTGATCGCGATGACCTTGCAGGGAAGGCCCTCGCGCGAGCAGGCGACGACGCTCGGGCGCCTGCCCGGCCGGCAGGCGCGCGCGGTGCACGCCGCGCTGCGCCGGATGGAGGCGGCGGGGGCGTAGGCTCAGCGGTTCGCGCGTCGCTCGTCCTCCCTCGTTCCGGCGACGCGCGTCGCCGGAAAGTGGACCGGTGATCCGGATCGCCCCACCCATGCCTTACCGGCGACGCATCAGCGCGTGAACTTCTTGTACTTCACCCGCGTCGGCTCGAGCGCGTCCGGCCCGAGGCGGCGCGCCTTGTCCTCCTCGTAGGCCTCGAAGTTGCCTTCGAACCACTCGACGTGGCTGTCGCCCTCGAACGACAGGATGTGCGTGCAGAGCCGGTCGAGGAAGAACCGGTCGTGGCTGATGACCACGGCGCAGCCCGCGAACTCGGCGATCGCGTCCTCGAGCGCGCGCAGCGTCTCCACGTCGAGGTCGTTCGTCGGCTCGTCGAGGAGGAGCACGTTGCCGCCGTCCTTGAGGAGCCGCGCCATGTGGACCCGGTTGCGCTCGCCGCCCGACAGGATCCCGACCTTCTTCTGCTGGTCCGCGCCCTTGAAGTTGAACGCGCCGCAATAGGCACGGCTGGCGATCTCGGCATCGCCGAGCTTGATGATCTCGGCCCCGCCCGAGATCGCCTGCCAGACGTTGTCCTCGGGGTTCAGGTCGTCGCGCGACTGATCGACGTAGCTCAGCTTGACCGTGTCGCCGTACTCGACGGTGCCGGCATCGGGCGCCTCCTGCCCGGTGAGCATCCGGAACAGCGTCGACTTGCCCGCGCCGTTCGGACCGATCACGCCGACGATCCCCCCCGGGGGCAATGCGAAGGACAGGTCGTCGATCAGGAGCCGGTCCCCGTAGGCCTTCGAGATCCCCGACACCTCGATCACCTTCGAGCCGAGCCGAGGGCCGTTAGGGATGATGATCTGCGCCTTGCCGACGCGCTCCTTCTCGGAGCGGTCGGCCATCTCGTGATAGGCCGCGATCCGGGCCTTGGACTTCGACTGCCTCGCCTTGGCGCCCGAGCGCATCCATTCGAGCTCGCGCTCGAGCGTCTTGGTGCGCGACTTGTCCTCCTTGGCCTCCTGCGCGAGCCGCTTGGCCTTCTGCTCGACCCACGACGAGTAGTTGCCCTCGTAGGGGATCGACCGGCCGCGCTCGAGCTCGAGGATCCAGCCGGTGATGTCGTCGAGGAAGTAGCGGTCGTGGGTGACGATCAGGCAGGTGCCCTTGTAGTCGATCAGGTGCTTCTGGAGCCAGGCGATCGTCTCGGCGTCGAGGTGGTTGGTCGGCTCGTCGAGCAGCAGCATGTCGGGCGCGTCGAGCAGCAGCTTGCACAGCGCGACCCGCCGCCGCTCGCCGCCCGAGAGGTTCGCGGGGGAGGCGTCGTCGGGCGGACAGCGCAGCGCCTCGAGCGCGATGTCCACGCGGCTGTCGAGGTCCCAAAGGTTCTGCGCGTCGATCTCGTCCTGGAGCTTCGCCATCTCCTCGGCGGTCTCGTCCGAGTAGTTCATCGCCAGCTCGTTGTAGCGATCGAGGATGGCCTGCTTGTCGGACACGCCGAGCATCACGTTCTGGCGCACGGTCAGGTCGTCGTCGAGCTCGGGCTCCTGCGATAGGTAGCCGACCTTGGCGCCCGCCGCGGCCCAGGCCTCGCCCTGGAAGTCCTTGTCCTGGCCCGCCATGATCCGCATCAGCGACGACTTGCCGGTCCCGTTCACGCCGACGACGCCGATCTTCACGCCGGGCAGGAACGACAGCCGGACGTTCTCGAACACCTTCTTGCCGCCCGGGTAGGTCTTGGACACGCCGTCCATGTGGTAGACGTACTGGTTGCTCGCCATGGCCGGGCTCCTGCGGATGTCGGGTCAGGGCGGGCATGTATCGCGCGTCCCGAGCAGGGGCAATCGGAGGCGGGGTTGCCGCGCCCGGCCGCGTGCGCGATGGCTGCCGCCCATGCGCGCGGGCCTGCCCCACGCCGCGGCCGGGACGGTCGTGGGCCTGCTGGGCGGGTCGTTCGACCCCGCCCACGAGGGGCACGTCCACGTCACGCTGGAAGCGCTCAAGCGGCTCGGCCTCGATAGGGTCTGGTGGCTCGTCTCCCCGGGCAATCCGCTCAAGGCGCACGGCCCGGCCCCGCTCGCGCGGCGGATGGCGAGGGCGCGCGCGCTCATGCGCCATCCCCGGGTGGACGTCACCGACGTGGAGGCGCGGCTCGGCACACGGCATACGGCGCGCACGGTCGCGCTCCTGCGGGCGCGATACCAGGGTGTGCGGTTCGTGTGGCTGATGGGGGCCGACAACCTCGCGACGTTCCACCTCTGGGAGGACTGGCGCGGCATCCTCGGCCGCGTTCCCGTCGCGGTGCTGGCGCGACCGGGCGAGCGGATCGCGGCGCGGACCTCGCCCGCGGCGACGATCTACCGCCGCTACCGCGTGCCGCCGATGGGCATCGGGCTGCGGTGTCCGCCCGCCTGGACGTTCGTGAACGTGCCGATGCACGCGGCCTCCTCCTCCGCGATCCGCTCCGGCGGCGGCTGGTCCTAGCGGCGCACGACGAGCGTGCCGAGGCCCGCGCCGGCGATCACGAGGAGACCGGCGAGCGCCAGCGGATCGGGCAGGGTCCCGAAGACCGCCCAGCCGAGGACCAGCGCGGACAGGAGCTGGAAGTAGACGAAGGGCGCGAGCACGGTCGCCCCGGTCCGGCGGTAGGCGAAGATGAGGATGAGGTTGCCCGTGCCGGAGGCGATCCCGGACCACAGCAGGAGCGCGGCGGCCGTGCCTCCGATCGTCGGCACGTCGAGCAGCCCCAGCGGCGCGAGCAGGACCGCGCCGAGCAGCGTCTGCGTGAGCATCAGCTGGCGCGGCGGCGCGGCGTCGCTCAGCCAACGCGAGGCGGTGAGGAACGCGCCGTAAAACGTCCCGGCCGCGAGGGCGAAGCCGAGCCCCGGCGTCAGCGCGTGGCCCGGTCGTACGACGAGCAGGACGCCGAGGAAGCCGACCGCGAGGAGCGCCGTCTGCGCGCGTGAGACCCTCTCGCCCAGGAGCGCGACCGACAGCGCATAGCTCACGATCGGCCCGACGAAGAACGCGCCGATCACCGTCGCGAACTGCTCGGTGCGCATGGCCGTGAGGATGCACGCGATCCCCGCCGCGATGAGCCCCGCGCGCAGCCAGAGGCGGGCGTCGCGGTAGAGCCGCCAGTCGACGCGTCCGCCCAGCAGGGCCGCGACCATCGCCGCGCCGACGACGAAGCGCGCGAACGCCACGAAGCCCGGCGCGACGCCGTGCTCCGTCGTCAGCAGCTTGCCCGCCGCGTCGCCCATCGGGATCAGCGACATCGCGGCGAACATGAGCGCGACCGATCCGAGGGTCCGACGATCCATGGCGCGACCGCTAGCACCGCCCCTCCGCGCTGCCCATCGGCCGCGGGGTTCCCTTCGGTCGGGTCGCGGGGCATCGTGCGGGGCGGCACGGAGGCCCCGGCGATGCGACGACGTTCCTTCCTCACCGGCGCGGCCACGACGGTCGCGCTGCCGGCCTGCGCGGGCGCGCCCGAGACGTCCGGTCGCCCGGCGCTCCGTCCCGCCGACGCGGTCGCGCGCGCCGCACCCGCCGCCGATCGGCTGGTGGCGGAGGCGGGGCTCGGCGGGCGCGTCGGCTTCGCGGTGGCGGACGCCGCGACGGGCGAGGTGCTCGAGACCTACGACCCCGCCCTCCCGCTGCCGCCGGCCTCGACGCTCAAGGCCGTCACCGCGCTCTACGCGCTCGAGACGCTGGGCGCGGGGCACCGCTTCGGCACGCGGCTGGTGGCGACCGGCCCGATCTCGGGCGGACGGCTCGCGGGCGACCTCGTGCTGGTGGGCGGGGGCGACCCGTCGCTCGACACCGACGGGCTGCACGACCTCGCGGGGCAGGCGAAGGCGGCCGGTCTGCGCGAGGTGGCGGGGAGGCTCCTCGTCGACGGCTCCGCGCTGCCCGCGATCGCCCGCATCGATCCGGGCCAGCCCGACCATGTCGGCTACGATCCGGCGGTCGGCGGGCTCAACCTGAACTTCAACCGGGTGCACTTCTCCTGGGGCCGGTCGGGCGGCGGCTACGCGACCGCGATGGACGCGCGCACCGACCGGTTCCGCCCCGAGGTGACGACCTCGCGGATGCGCGTCGCGGACCGCTCGCTGCCGGTCTACACCTATGCGCGCTCGGGCGACGTGGACGACTGGACGGTCGCTCGCGGACAGCTCGGCGGCGAGGGCTCGCGCTGGCTGCCGGTGCGCAACCCCGACCTCTACGCGGGCGACGTGCTGCGCACGATGCTGCGCGCGAACGGCATCGTGGCACCGCAGGCCCAGCGTGGCTCGGGCGGCGGCGCGACCATCGCCGCGGTGCAGGGCGCGACGCTCGACCGGGTGGTGGCCTCGATGCTGCGCTACTCGACCAATCTCGTGGCCGAGGTGCTGGGGCTGGCGGCGACGGCGCGGGCGAGCGGCGGCCGGCCGGGCTCGCTCGGCGCGTCGGCGGCGACGATGTCGGCCTGGGTGGCGCAGCGGACGGGGTCGCGGGCCCCCGACTTCGACGACCATTCCGGCCTGAACGGCACGTCGCGCATCGCGCCGTCGGACATGGTCCGCATCCTGACCGCGCCCGGCGCTCGCGCCCGCCTGCGACCCCTGCTGCGCGAGATGGTGCTCGACGGGCCCCCGCGGCAGCCGCTTCAGGCCAAGACCGGCACGCTCAACTTCGTCTCCGGGCTGGCGGGATACTTCGACGCGCGCTCTGGCCGTGACGCTGGCCTTCGCCACCTTCGCCGCCGATACCGACCGCCGCGACCGGCTCTCGCTGGCGCAGATGGAGCGGCCCGACGGCGGGCGCGGCTGGTCGCGGGCGGCGCGGTCGCTGCAGTTCGACCTCGTGGAGCGGTGGGCGGCGGTGCACGCCTGACGCGGCCAGCCATCGTGCTGGTGCGCCCCGAGATCGCGGGCAACACGGGCGCGGTCGGACGGACCTGCGTGGCGCTCGATCTCGACCTGTGTCTCGTGCGCCCCTACGGGTTCGAGATCACCGACCGGAACGTGCGCCGCGCCGGGCTCGACTACTGGCGGCACGTCCGCCTGCACGAATACGACGGATGGGACGACTTCCTCGAGCGCCGCGCGCCCCGGCCGGACGCGCTGTTCCTGTTCGAGGATCACGGCGCGCGCAGCGCCTACGACGTCGCCTTCCCCGAGGACGCGCACCTCGTCTTCGGGCAGGAGACCGTCGGGCTCGGCCCCGCCGAGATCCGCGGCCGCGACGACCGGCTCGTTCGCCTGCCGATGCGCTCGCCGCACATCCGTTCGCTCAACCTCGCGAACGCGGCGACGGCGGCGGCCTACCTCGCCCTGCGCGGCCGGCTCGACTGAGCGTCAGAACGTGCGAGCGACCCCGATCCGAAGGCGCGCGTCGCCGTCCATGCCGATGCTGACCCCGATCCGGACGTCGCCGATCCGCGGCACCGCGTACTGGACGGTCGGCGCGACGTCAGGTAGGTCTCCTCCTCGATCTCGACGAAGACGCCCATCTCGACCGTCAGGCGCTCGCGCGGCCGCACCCCCGCGACGAGGCCGAACCCGTAGCGCATCGCCTCCCCGCCCGGCTCCACGCGGGCGTCGACGTTCACCCACCCGTCGCCGAGCGGCGTCGAGAGCGGGCGGCCGACGGAGAGGCCGATGCGCGCGCGGGGCACGAAGTCGACCACGTCGAGCACGCCGTCATCCTCGCGGACCTCGGATTCCTCGATCACGTCGAAATCGGCGCCGAGGCCGAACTCGGCGGCGACCACGACGTTGGGGAACCGCTCGCGGATCGCCGGGATCGACAGCGGGACGCGGACGAAGGCGATGGCGCGCCCGTCGACGTCCGGCACGGTCGCCTCGCCGCGCGCGAACGCGCCGAGACCCGTCGCCATGTGGCCGCCGACGTCGAGGCCGAAGGTCAGCCGCCCCGGCCCGCCGCGCTCGGCGTAGAGCCCGGTCCAGCCCTCCTCGCCCAGCTCCTGCCCGGTGGACAGGTAGATCTCGCCCGGCGTCCGCGGCCAGGCGCCGGCGAGGGCGGAGCCGGGCCAGAGCAGGATCAGAATCACGAGCGCGCGCATCGCGGCACGCTGCGCGCGGCGGCGTTAACGAATGGTTAAGAATGATGACCCGCATCGTGTCGGGTGGCGTCGCCGCCGTCACGGCGCCATGTCCCGTCCATCGACCGCAAGGAGCATCGCGTGACCGAGTTGCCCGTGGAGGACGTCCGAGCCTATCCCCGCCCGCCCGCGCTCGAACGTGTGCCGCAGCGGATCACCGTGCGCCTCGGCGGCGTCGAGATCGTGTCGACCACCGATGCGCTGCGCATCCTCGAGACGCATCATGCGCCGACCTACTACCTGCCCCGCGACGCGATCCACGCGGCGCTGACCCGGGCGCCGGGGACGAGCCTGTGCGAGTGGAAGGGCGCCGCGCGCTACTGGACCCTCGCCGCGGGCGGGCGCACGGCGGAGCGCTGCGCGTGGGACTATCCGACGCCGGTGGCGCGCTACGCGGCGCTCGCCGGGCACGTCGCGATCTACGCGCACGCGATGGACGAATGCCGCGTCGGCGGCGAGGTCGTGATCCCGCAGCCGGGCGACTTCTACGGCGGCTGGACGACGGGCAACCTGACCGGCACGATCAAGGGCGCGCCGGGGACCGAGGGCTGGTAGCGCGCGCTAGTCGTCGAGCGTGACCGCGTTGGCCCGCCCGATCCCGCTGTCGCCCGCGCTGGTGAAGTCGATCGTCACCACGTCGCCCGCCTCCAGCCCCTCGGGGACCTCGACCGCGCCGATCGCCCAGACGGTGCGGTCCTCGAACACGATGACGCCCGCGACGCGGTCGTAGGCGAGGATCGTGCCGGTCACCTCGTCGGCCATCGCGGCGGCCGGGGCGAGGAGGAGGGCGGCGAGGAGGGCAGGGCGCATGGTCGGGGCTCCGGTCGAGGGTTCGGGGCGAGCATAGGCCCGCGCCGCCTCGCCCGGCAATCGCCTCGCGCGGACGTCGACGCCCGCGTCGCGCGATGCTATCGGGCCGGGGTCGATCATGGAGGATGGCATGGGTGAGTTCTTCGCGGGGCTGGGCATCGCGGCCCTGGTGATCCTGGCGCTGGTCGGGCTGGCGATCGGCTGGCTCGCCGGCGCGCTCCTCGGCCGCAGCAAGCCCGCCTACGCGGTCATCGGCGCGGTCGCGGCGGTCGCGACGCCGTTCCTGCTGGCCGCGCTCGGCGTGACGGCGCTGGCCGCGGGCGGGGTGCTGCTGGTGCTGGTCGTGGGCGCGGTCGGGGCCGCGGTGGTGGTGGCGCTGGTGCGGGCGGTGTCGGGGCGGGACAGGTCCTGACGACGAGGCTCGGCTGCGACCGCGCTGAGGTACCGGAAAATAGAGCCAAGGACGATTTAAGACAAGCTATTGATCAACATATCCACACGCTTATCATCGAATGCTGATGTGCGTAACATCCATTCTGGGTATATACGGCGCTGAATCTCTGTCAATAGAATGACATCGAAAAGCGAATCAGAAAGCTCGGATGTGTTAGAAATAAAATTCGGTGTCCCAGTCGACCAAATCGCCTCAGCCTTTAACGCGAGCTTATCGAAATCATCGTATCGCGGGTACCGCAAAGTTAACTCATGCCGCAAACTTCGAAGAGCGCTTTCATCCATTCCATCAATCTCAATGAGGCGGCGTTCGATCCTTTCGTAGACTGAACGAAGATCGTTCGGTGCATAGAGCGCTAGCACGTTGACGAGTTCCCGCGTCAGGACCTTTAGATAGTTTGCTCGATCATTAGCCTCCTGAATGCTAAAGTCAAACCGGAAGTCCTTTAGAAGGAGACGATATCCTAGCGAGGCAAGAATGGCCCCAAGGAATATTCCTCCGAGGACGAATGACCCGAACAATAGGACTTCCATCACCGCCCCTTCCGCTTCCGCTGCACGTTCCCCCCGCGCTGCCCCGGCCGCCCCGCGCTGCTCCGCCCCTCGGCCTTGCGCGCGTCCTCGACCGCCTGCGTCACCGCGGACTGGCGCGCGAGGGGGTCGTCGGAGACCATCAGGTCGACCGTCTCCAGCCGCTTGACCTCGTCGCGCAGGCGCGCGGCCTCCTCGAACTCGAGGTTCTCGGCGGCCTTGCGCATCTGCGTGCGGATCGCGTCGAGATGGGCCTGCAGGTTCGCGCCCGCCATCGGCTTGTCGATCTTCGCGGTCACGCGGGCCATGTCGACGTCGCCCTTGTAGAGGCCGGCGAGGATGTCCTCGACGTTCTTCTTGACCGTGGCGGGCGTGATCCCGTGCGTCGACGTTGTAGGCGATCTGCTTCTCGCGGCGGCGGTTGGTCTCGCCGATCGCGCGCTCCATCGAGCCGGTGATCCGGTCGGCGTACATGATGACGCGGCCCTCCTCGTTGCGCGCGGCGCGGCCGATGGTCTGCACCAGCGAGGTCTCCGAGCGCAGGAACCCCTCCTTGTCCGCGTCGAGGATCGCCACGAGCCCGCATTCCGGGATGTCGAGCCCCTCGCGCAGCAGGTTGATCCCGATCAGCACGTCGAAGGCGCCGAGCCGCAGGTCGCGCAGGATCTCGATCCGTTCGATCGTGTCGATGTCCGAGTGCATGTAGCGGACCTTGATGCCCTGCTCGTGGAGGTACTCGGTCAGGTCCTCGGCCATGCGCTTCGTCAGCGTCGTGCAGAGCGTCCGCATGCCCCGCCCGGTGACGATGCGGATCTCGTCGAGCAGGTCGTCCACCTGCATCCCCACGGGGCGGATCTCGACCTGCGGGTCCAGCAGGCCGGTGGGGCGGATCACCTGCTCGGTGAACACGCCGCCGGTCTGCTCGAGCTCCCAGGCGGCGGGGGTGGCGGAGACGAAGACCGATTGCGGGCGCATCGCGTCCCATTCCTCGAACTTGAGCGGGCGGTTGTCCATGCAGGACGGGAGGCGGAACCCGTGCTCGGCCAGCGTGAACTTGCGGCGGTAGTCGCCGCGATACATCCCGCCGATCTGCGGGACCGAGACGTGGGACTCGTCGGCGAAGACGATGGCGTCGTCGGGGATGTACTCGAACAGCGTGGGCGGCGGCTCGCCCGGCGCGCGGCCGGTGAGGTAGCGCGAGTAGTTCTCGATCCCGTTGCACACGCCGGTCGCCTCCAGCATCTCGACGTCGAACTTGGTGCGCTGCTCGAGGCGCTGCGCCTCCAGGAGCTTGCCGTCGCCGACGAGCTGGTCGAGCCTGAGCTGCAGCTCGCCCTTTATCCCCTTGATCGCCTGCTGCATCGTCGGGCGCGGCGTGACGTAGTGGCTGTTGGCGTAGATGCGGATCTTGTCCATCGAGCCGGTCTTGGAGCCCGTCAGCGGGTCGAACTCCACGATCGCCTCGAGCTCCTCGCCGAAGAACGACAGCCGCCAGGCGCGGTCGTCGAGATGCGCGGGCCAGACCTCGACGCTGTCGCCGCGCACCCGGAAGCTGCCGCGCGAGAAGGCCGCGTCGTTGCGGCGGTACTGCTGCGCCACGAGGTCGGCCATCACGCGCCGCTGGTCGTACTCGCGGCCCGCGAACAGGTCCTGCGTCATCGCCCCGTAGGTCTCGACCGAGCCGATGCCGTAGATGCACGAGACCGAGGCCACGATGATCACGTCGTCGCGCTCGAGCAGCGCGCGGGTGGCCGAGTGACGCATCCGGTCGATCTGCTCGTTGATCTGGGATTCCTTCTCGATGAAGGTGTCCGAGCGCGGCACGTAGGCCTCGGGCTGGTAGTAGTCGTAGTAGCTCACGAAGTACTCGACGGCGTTGTCGGGGAAGAATCCCTTGAATTCGCCGTAGAGCTGCGCGGCGAGCGTCTTGTTGGGGGCGAGGATGATCGCGGGCCGCTGCGTCTCCTCGATGATGCGCGCCATCGTGAAGGTCTTGCCGGTCCCCGTGGCGCCCAGCAGCACCTGGTCGCGCTCGCCGTCGCGCACGCCCGACGACGAGCTCCACGATCGCCGTCGGCTGGTCGCCCGCGGCGGTGAACTCGGTCTGCATCCGGAAGCGCTTGCCGCCCTCCATCTTAGGCCGCGCGGCGGGCGCGCGCTGCGTCATCGGCAGGGTCGCGACGTCGCCGCGCGGCTCGTTGCGGTTGTTGTGGGCCATGGGGCGCCTCGATCGCGGGGGACGGCTCCAATCTAGGCCCGGCCCGCGCCCCCGCAACCTTGCCTCGGCGTCGGGCCTGCCCGATACGGGGGAGAGCGACGACCCGGAGGACGACCATGCGCGCCCGCATCTACAAGCCCGCCCGCACGGCCATGTCGTCGGGGACCGCCAGGACGCGCGAATGGGTGCTCGAGTTCGTCCCCGAGGCCCCGCGCGAGATCGACCCGCTCACCGGCTGGACCGGCTCGCGCGACACGCAGGCGCAGGTCCGGCTGCAGTTCGAGACGCAGGCCGAGGCGGAGGACTACGCCCGCGCCCGCGGCATCGAGTTCGTCGCGTTGCGCGCGCAGACGCGGCGCGCGAACCTGCGCGCTGGCGGTTACGGCGAGAACTTCGCGACCAACCGCCGCGGGTCGTGGACGCACTGACGCGTCAGGCGCGGGCCTGCTCGATGGGCTCCTGCGCGTCGTCGTCGCCTCCAGGCGGGCCCTCGTCGGCCACCACCGCGCCGCGCAGGCCGCGCGGCTTCGGCCGGCCGATCGTGGTGTCCACCTCGGTCTGGTACTCGATCTCGGCGTTGAGCACCGCGCCGATGGCGATGACGAAGGCCGAGTAGTAGATGAACAGCATCAGCACGACGCCCGCCGACAGCGCGCCGAACGTCGACGAGTAGTCGACGATGTTCTCGACGTAGATCGAGAACGCCCAGGACAGCGCCAACCACATCGTCGTGGCGAACCCGGCGCCGGGGATCAGCCACTTGAACTTCGCCTTCTTCCGCTTGGGCGCGAAGCGGTAGAGGAACATGATCCCCACGAAGATCATCCCCGCGAGGATCGGCCACCGGCCCCAGAGCGCGACCGACGAGGCGGCCTCGGGGAAGGGCAGGGTGGCTACGAGGATCGGGATCGCGGCCAGCGCCACCAGCGCGACGATCAGCGCGGCCAGCGCGGCGAGCGTGATCGCGATGGCGATGCCCGCGCGGCGCAGGAACCCGCGCGAATGCGCCTCGTGGTAGGCCACGTTCAGCAGACCGATCAGCGAGTTGGTCCCGCGCGAGCCGGTCCACATCGCCACGAGCGTCGAGATCGCGAGCCCGATCGACAGTTCCGAGGTCGAGTTCGAGGCGAGATCCTGGAGCCGCAGGTACAGCACGTCCCACGCGACCTCGGGGACGAAGGGGCGCAACGTCTCCATCTGCGCGGACATGTCGGAGGCCGGGTAGGCCAGCCCGTACATCAGGACGAACACGCCGAGGATCGGGAAGACGGAGAGGAAGCCGAAGAAGCCCACGGAGGCGCAGTGGGTCCAGATGTCGTCCTGCGCGAGCGCGGTGAACGCGCGTCCCGACGATCTGACGCCACCCCGCGAACGGGATCGCCAGCGCGCTGCGCGCGCGGTGCCCCAGCGGCCCGGGCGCCGTCGTCGTCTCGCCTGCGGCCGCGGTCGAGCCCATCGGTGACCTCCTGCGCGCCGCGGCACGGTGCCCGGCCTCGTCCCCGTCAGCTAGGGCGCGGCGCGGCGTTTGGAAACGCGCGCGACGTGCATCGCCCCCGCGCCGTGCCTGCGCTGCAACGCGCGCGGTTGACGCCTGCGCGCCGGTCCGTCGATCCTCGCGCGCCGCACCGCCCGGGGCCGCCGACATGCCGAACGCCCCGACCGAGGCGCCGATCGCCGATCACGGCATCGTCGGCGACCTCGCGACCGTCGCGCTGGTGGCGCTGGACGGCACGATCGACTTCCTGTGCTGGCCCGACTTCGACAGCCCCTCCGTCTTCGCGGCCCTCCTCGACGCCGGGCGGGGCGGGGCCTTCGCGATCCGGCCCGCGCTCGACGGCGCGCGCCTGCGCCAGGCCTACCTGCCGGAGACCAACGTCCTCCTGACGCGCCACCTCGCGCAGGACGGGCTGGCGGAGATCTCGGACTTCATGGACCTGACGCCGGGCCGGACCGCGCAGCGCCTCGTGCGGCGGGTCAAGGCCGTTCGCGGCACGGTCCGGTTCGACCTCTCCTGCGCGCCGCGCTTCGACTACGCCCGCGCCGAGGCCGAGGTGGCGGCGGTCGACGGCGGCGCGACGCTGACGTCCTCGGGCGCGGACGGCACCGCGCTGCGCCTGCTCGCGACGGTCCCGCTCGCGGCGGGCGACGGCGAGGCTACCGCCTCGTTCACGCTCGAATGCGGCGCCTCCGCCGTCTTCGTGCTGCAGGACGCGGCGGCCGCGATCCCGGGCGACCTCGCCGCCTTCTCCACCGCCGCGTTCAAGGACACCTGCGACGCGTGGCGCGGCTGGACCGCGCGGTCGGGCTACCGCGGCCGGTGGCGCAACGAGGTGGAGCGCTCGGCGCTCGCGCTCAAGCTCCTCACCTCCGAGGCCCACGGCTCGATCGTCGCCGCCGCCACCTTCGGCCTGCCCGAGGAGATCGGGGGGACGCGCAACTGGGACTACCGCTACACCTGGATCCGCGACGCGGCCTTCACGGTCTACGGCTTCCTCAGGCTGGGCCATACCGCGGAGGCCGACGCGTTCATGGGATGGCTCGGCGAGCGCCCCTCGCACCACACCCCCTGCGAGGGCGCCGAGAGCACGCCGCTGGGCATCCTCTACGGCTTCGACGGGCGCGAGGATCTCGGCGAGACCGTGCTCGACCACCTATCGGGGCATCGGGGCTCGGCCCCCGTCCGCGTCGGCAACGCGGCGCGCGACCAGCTCCAGCTCGACATCTATGGCGAGCTGATGGATGCGATCTACCTAGCCGACAAGCACGGGCGGGCGATCTCCTGGGCCGCGTGGGAGGGGGTCGTCGACGCGCTCCTCTGGCTCGAGGGCAACTGGGAGCGGCCGGACGAGGGGATCTGGGAGGTCCGCGGCGGACGACGGCACTTCCTCCATTCGCGGCTGATGTGCTGGGTCGCGTTCGACCGCGCGGTGCGGCTCGCGCTCAAGCGGTCGCTTCCCGCGCCGATCGATCGCTGGCGCGAGGTCCGCGACGCGATCCGCACCGACATTCACCAGCGGTTCTGGAACGACGACAAGCAGGCCTTCGTGCAGTGCCGCGACGGCGACGCGCTCGACGCGTCCTGCCTGCTGATGCCGCTGGTGCGGTTCATCTCGCCCACCGATCCGCGCTGGCTCTCGACGCTGGACGCGGTCGGGCGCGAGCTCACCGACGACAGCCTCGTCTTCCGCTACCGCAGCCGCGACGGGATGGACGGGCCGGAGGGGACGTTCAACATGTGCTCGTTCTGGTACGTCGAATGCGTCGCGCGATCCGGGGACGTGGCGCGGGCGCGCTACCTTTTCGAGAAGATGCTGGGCTACGGCAACCATCTCGGCCTCTTCGCCGAGGAGACGGGTCCGGCGGGCGACCAGCTCGGCAACTTCCCGCAGGCCTTCACGCATCTCGCGCTGATCTCGGCCGCGCACTACCTCGACCGCTGCCTGCCCGACTGACCCGTCCGCCTAGCGGGGCGGGTGCCACGCGCGCTCGAGGAGGGCGAGCCAGTTCGCGTGGCAGAGCCGCGTCAGCAGCGCCTCGTCGTAGCCGTGCGCGCGCAGTGCGTCCCGCAGGCGCGGCAGCCCGGCGGCGTCGCGCATCGCGTCGGGGATCTGCGCGCCGTCGAAGTCCGAGCCGAAGCCCACCCGCCCCTCGCCCAGCCGCCCGATCAGGTGGTCGAGATGGCGCAGGATGGGGTCGAACCCGGTATCGGTCGCGCGCGTCCCGTCGGGGTTCAGGAACCCGCAGGCGAAGTTCACGCCGACCATCCCGTCGCGCTCCGCGATTCGCGTCGAGCTGCCGGTCGGTGAGGTTGCGCGAGGACGCGGTGACGGCGTGGGCGTTGGAATGGGTCGCGACCAGAGGCGCGTCCGACACCCGCGCCACGTCGTCGAAGCCGCGCTCGTTGAGGTGCGACAGGTCGACCACGATGCCGAGCCGGTCGCATTCGCGCACGAGGTCGAGCCCGGCCCCCGTCAGCCCGTCGCCGGTATCGGGCGTCGACGGATAGGCGAACGGGACGCCGTGCCCGAACGCGGTCGGCCGCGACCAGACCGGCCCGAGCGAGCGCAGCCCGAGGGCGTGGAACGTGTGCAGCGCGTCGAGGTCGGTCCCGATCGCCTCGGCGCCCTCCATGTGCATTACCGCCGCGATGGCGCCGCGCATCATGCAGGCCCGGATCGTCGCGACCTCGGTGCAGATTTCGAACGCGCCGTCCGAGACGCGCTCCATCCAGCGCAGGTGCCCCGCCATGGCGAGCGCGACCGGCTGCGCCGTCGCGAGCGGGATCGGATCGGGCAGGGGCAACCGGTAGGGCGGCGCTTCCATGAGCGCGGAGAGGTCGGGCATGTCGTCCGAGGGCACGTAGATCGCGAACAGCCCGCCCGCGAAGCCCCCCTCCCGCATTCGCGGCAGGTCGAGATGGCCGCGCCCGGTATCGGTAAGCCAGATCTCGCGCCGTCGCCCGGGATCGCGCAGCAGCCGCAACAGGAAATCGTTGTGCCCGTCGAAGATCGCGGGTTCCCTCGTCATCGCGGGCATCCTCCGGGCCATGCCGACCTCCGGCCCGGGGCGCGGGCGGGCGACCGTCGGCTTGGGCGATCGCGGCGCGGGGCGCAAGCCGCGAACCCGCCGCTGCGTCATCCGGCGGATCGTCCGCCCGTGACGTGACTGTTAACCTCCATCTGCTAGATTCGCCCCATGGCCGATGACCGCCCCGCCCCGGACGCGCGATCCGACGACGCCCGCCCCTACGACCGGGCGGAGCTCGCGGTCGACGCGGTGGTGCATCTCGCGGGCCTCGCGCTGGCCGTCGCGGCGGTCCCGGTGCTGATCACGCTGACGGCGACGATGCGCGGCGACGCGACGGGCATCCTCGCGGTGTCGATCTACGGCGCGACGCTGATCGCGATGCTGTCGGCCTCGCTCGCCTACAACCATCTGCCGCGGCCCGACTGGAACGACCGCCTGCGCCGTCTCGACATGGCGGCGATCTACCTCAAGATCGCGGGCACGGTGACGCCCTTCGCGCTCCTGTCGGGCACGGGCGGGACGTTCCTCGCGACGATGTGGACCGCCGCGCTGCTCGCGACCGCGACCGCGTTCCTGCGGCGGCGGCGCTCGACGGTGCTGTCGATCGCGATCGGGCTCGGCTTGGGCTGGGCGGTGCTGATCGGCGGGGGGGAGGTGATCGCCTCGACGTCCTGGCCGGTCTTCGCGCTGATCCTCGCTGGCGGCGTGCTCTACTCGCTCGGCACGCCGTTCCTGATGCTCGAGGGGCTGCGGTTCCACAACGCGATCTGGCACGGCTTCGTCGTCGCCGCCTCGGTCGTGTTCTTCGTCGCGATCACCTGGCACATGGTCTCGACCCGGCTGCCCTAGGTAGACCCGCGGCCCCCGTGGCGCGCCCGTCGCGGCCGTGGCATCACCGGCCCGGGCCATCCGGGGGACGCGCGCATGACATTCGGCAAGGGCTGCCACCTGCACCTGATCGACGGCTCGGCCTTCATCTTCCGCGCCTTCCACGCGCTGCCCCCACTGACCCGGAAATCCGACGGCCTGCCGATCGGCGCGGTGGCGGGGTTCTGCAACATGCTCGACCGCTACGTGGAGGGGAACAGCGGCCCCGACGCCGCGACCCACGTGGCCGTCATCTTCGACAAGGGCTCCCACACGTTCCGCAACGACCTCTACGACCTCTACAAGGCCAACCGCTCGGAGATGCCCGAGGACCTGCGCCCCCAGATCCCGCTCACCCGCGAGGCCACCACCGCGTTCAACGTCGCCTGCGAGGAGATGGAGGGGTTCGAGGCCGACGACATCATCGCCACGCTGGCCTGCCTCGCGCGCGACGCGGGCGGACGCGTGACCATCGTGTCGTCGGACAAGGACCTGATGCAGCTCGTCGGCGACGGGGTCGAAATGCTCGATCCGATGAAGAACCAGCGCATCGACGTCGACGGCGTACGCCAGAAGTTCGGCGTCGACCCCGACCGCGTGGTCGACGTGCAGGCGCTCGCGGGCGACAGCGTGGACAACGTGCCGGGCGCGCCGGGCATCGGCATCAAGACCGCCGCCGCGCTGATCGAGGAGTACGGCTCGCTCGAGGCGCTCCTCGACCGCGCGGAGGAGATCAAGCAGCCCAAGCGGCGGGCCACGCTCGTCGAGCATCGCGCGCAGATCGAGCTGTCCAAGCGCCTCGTGCAGCTCGACTGCGCGACGCCGATCGGCTTCGGGCTCGACGACCTCGAGATCCGCGACGCCGATCCCGACACGCTGCTCGCGTTCCTCAACCGGATGGAGTTCCGCACCCTCACGCGCAAGATCGCCGCGCGCTTCGGCACCGAGCCGCCCGCCGCGCCGGAGGCCGCCGCGCCGGACCTCCCCGACGCGCCGCCCGAGCCCGCGATCGACGCGGCGGCCTACGAGACCGTGCGCGACGAGGCGGCGCTGCAGGTCTGGCTCGACCGGATCGCCGCGTCGGGCGTCGTGGCCGTCGACACCGAGACCACGTCGCTCGACGAGATGCGCGCCGGGCTCGTGGGCATCAGCCTCGCCACCGAGCCTGGCGTCGCCTGCTACGTCCCGCTCGCGCATATCGGCGGCGGGGGCGACCTGTTCGAGGGGGAGGCGCGGGCCGAGGGGCAGATGCCGCTCGAGCGCGCGCTCGCGATGCTCGCGCCGATGCTGGCCGACCCGTCGATCCTCAAGGTCGGGCAGAACGTGAAGTACGACGTCAAGATCCTCGCCCGCCTCGGCATCGACATGGCCCCCGTCGACGACACGATGCTCCTGTCCTACGCGCAGCACGGCGGGCTGCACGGGCACGGGATGGACCTGCTGTCGGACCGCTACCTCGACCACCGGCCCATCCCGATCAAGACGCTGATCGGCACCGGCAAGTCGCAGGTCACGTTCGACCGGGTGGCGATCGACCTCGCCGCCCCCTACGCCGCCGAGGACGCGGACGTGACTATGCGCCTCTGGCGGCGGTTCAAGCCGGGGCTGGGCGCCGCGCGCGTCGCGCAGGTCTACGAGACGCTCGAGCGTCCGATGATCCCGGTGCTCGCGCGCATGGAGATGGCGGGCGTGCAGGTCGACCGCGAGGTGCTGAGCCGCATGTCGGGCGCCTTCGCGCAGAAGATGGCCTCGCTCGAGGCGGACATCCACGCCAAGGCGGGCCGTCCGTTCAACGTCGGCAGCCCCAAGCAGCTTGGCGAGATCCTGTTCGACGAGCTGGGGCTGGGCGGCGGCAAGAAGGGCAAGACCGGCGCCTACGGGACCGGCGCCGACGTGCTCGAGGATCTGGCGACCGAGCACGAGCTGCCGCGCCTCATCCTCGACTGGCGCCAGATCTCGAAGCTGAAGTCGACCTATACCGACGCGCTCCAGACCCACATCCACCCCGAGACCGGGCGCGTCCACACCTCCTACTCCATCGCCGGCGCCAATACCGGCCGGCTCGCCTCCACCGACCCGAACCTGCAGAACATCCCCGTGCGCACGGAGGAAGGCCGCCGCATCCGCGAGGCCTTCGTCGCGCCCGAGGGCCGCGTGCTGGTCTCGCTCGACTACTCCCAGATCGAGCTTCGCATCCTCGCCCACGTCGCGGGCATCGAGGAACTCAAGCAGGCGTTCCGCGAGGGGCAGGACATCCACGCCATCACCGCGTCCCAGATGTTCGGCGTGCCGCTCGAGGACATGACGCCCGACGTGCGACGGCAGGCCAAGGCGATCAACTTCGGCGTCATCTACGGCATCTCGGGGTTCGGGCTCGCGCGCAACCTGCGGATCCCTCGCGAGGAGGCGCAGGCCTTCATCGACACCTACTTCGAGCGCTTCCCGGGCATCCGCGACTACATGGACGACACGATCCGCTTCGCGAAGGCGAACCTGCGCGTCGAGACCCTGTTCGGCCGCCGCATCCACACGCCAGAGATCAACGCGAAGGGCCCGGGCGCGGGCTTCGCGCGGCGCGCGGCGATCAACGCGCCGATCCAGGGGACCGCCGCCGACGTGATCCGCCGCGCGATGGTCCGGATGGACGCGGCCATCGAGGGGCTCGACGCGCGGATGCTGCTGCAGGTCCACGACGAATTGCTGTTCGAGGTCGCCGATGGGGACGCCGACGCGCTGATCGCCGTCGCGCGCGACGTGATGCAGGAGGCGCACCACCCGGTCGTGCACCTGTCGGTGCCGCTCGTGGTGGATGCGGGGCGGGGAGCGAACTGGGCGGAGGCGCATTGAGCGACGGCGCGGGACGCTACGCGCTCCGGCCGGTCGTCGGTGAGGACCGCGCGCTCTTCCTGCGCTGGCGTGCGATGCCCCATGTCCGCGCCTGGTGGGGAGAGCCCGACGCGGACGGCCCCGCCGATCCCCGCGTATCCCGCTGGATCGCCATGTCCGGCGGTGCCCCCTTCGCCTACGTCCAGGACTACGCCGTCCACGACTGGCCGGGTCACCACTTCGCCCACCTGCCGCCGGGCGCGCGCGGCATCGACCTCTATATCGGCGAATCCGCCATGCTCGGTCGGGGGCATGGCAGCGCCCTCGTGCGGCAGCATGCGGACGCGCTCCTCGACGCGGGCGCGCCGGTGGTCGCCGTCGATCCCGATCCCGCGAACGCCCGTTCGATCGCCGCCTTCCGGCGTGCCGGGTTCGGCATCGACGGCACGCCGATCGACACGGCCTGGGGTCCAGCGCTCCCGATGGCCATCAGGCGAAACCGTTGACCCCACCGCCCCCGCGCGCCAAACGATCCGCAACCACGGAGGCGGCGCGATGAAGCTGATGGTCACGGGCGGCGCCGGGTTCATCGGCTCGGCCGTCGTGCGGCAGGCGGTGGCCGCGGGGCTCGAGGTCGTCAACCTCGACGCGCTGACCTACGCCGCGAACCTCGAGAACGTCGCCACCGTCGCGGACGCGCCGAACTACGCCTTCGTGCGCGCCGACATCACCGACCGCGCCGCGCTCGACGCGGCTTTCGCGGACCACGCGCCCGACGCCGTGATGCATCTCGCCGCCGAGAGCCACGTCGACCGCTCGATCGACGGGCCGGGCGCGTTCGTGGCGACCAACGTCACCGGCACCTACACGCTGCTGGAGGCCGCGCGCGCGCACTGGATGCGGGCCGACAAGCCCGACGGCGTTCCGCTTCCACCACGTCTCCACCGACGAGGTGTTCGGGTCGCTGGGCCCGAGACGGGCCGGTTCGACGAGGATACGCCCTACGACCCGCGCAGCCCCTATTCGGCCTCCAAGGCCGCCTCCGACCACCTCGCCCGTGCCTGGCACGAGACCTACGGGCTGCCGGTCGTCGTGACCAACTGCTCGAACAACTACGGGCCCTACCACTTCCCCGAGAAGCTGATCCCCGTGGCGATCCTGAACGCGCTGCACGGGCGGCCGATCCCGATCTACGGCGAGGGCGCGAACGTGCGCGACTGGCTCTACGTCGAGGATCACGCCGCCGCCCTGCTGACGGTGCTGCGGGACGGCGCGGTCGGGCGCACCTACTGCATCGGGGGCGGCAACGAGGCGCGCAACGTCGATCTTGTCCGCATAATCTGCGGCATCCTCGACCGGCTGCGCCCCGACGCCGCGCCGCATGCCGACCTGATCGCGTTCGTGACCGATAGGCCGGGCCACGACGCGCGCTACGCCATCGACGCGTCGCGCATCGAGGCGGAGCTCGGCTGGCGCCCCTCGGTGACGCTCGAGGAGGGGCTGGAGCGGACCGTGCGCTGGTATCTCGACCGCGAGGACTGGTGGCGGCCGTTGCTCGCGCGCGACGACGCGCTGACGCGGCTGGGCGCTGGCGGATGAGGGTCCTCGTCTTCGGCCGCACGGGCCAGGTCGCGCGCGAGCTCGCGCGACGGGCGACCGGCATCACGCTGGAGGCGCACGGGCGCGAGACCGCGGATCTCGGGGATCCGGCGGCCTGCGCGGCGCTGGTCCGCGCGAGCGACGCGGACGCCGTGATCGTGGCGGCCGCCTACACCGCCGTCGACCGCGCCGAGGAGGAAGAGGCGCTCGCCACCACCGTCAACGCCGAGGCGCCGGGCGCGATCGCGCGCGCCGCCGCCGCCGCGGGCATCCCGATCGTCCATATCTCCACCGACTACGTGTTCGACGGGTCGGGCGACGCCCCCTTCGCGCCGGGCGACGCGACCGGGCCGCTCGGCGCCTACGGCCGCTCCAAGCTCGCGGGCGAGGAGGCCGTGCGCGCGGCGGGCGGCGTGCACGGGATCCTGCGCACGTCGTGGGTCGTCTCGGCGCACGGGTCGAACTTCGTGCGAACGATGCTGCGGCTGGGCGCCGAGCGCGAGCGCCTGCGCATCGTGGCCGACCAGGTCGGCGGCCCGACCCCCGCCGCCGCCATCGCCGACCTGTGCTACGCGATGGCCGCCAAGCTGGGGCTGGAGCCCGCGCTGTCGGGAACCTACCACGTCTCGGGCGGGCCCGACGTCAGCTGGGCCGCCTTCGCCCGCGAGATCTTCGCGCGCGCGGGCGTCGACTGCGCGGTCGAGGACATCGCGACCGCCGAGTATCCGACCCCGGCCCGGCGTCCGCTCAATTCGCGCCTCGACAACGCCTCGACCGCGGCCGCGTTCGGGCTGCCGCGTCCCGACTGGCGCGAGGGGCTCGACGCCATCCTGGCCGAGCTGCGCCCCTGAGGTCCGGTGCTGATCGCCTTCAACAAGCCGATGGACGTGCTCAGCCAGTTCACCGACGAGGGGCGCTGGCCGGGGCTGAAGCGGTGGGTCGACGTGCCGGGCGTCTATCCCGCCGGCCGGCTCGACCGCGACAGCGAAGGCCTGCTGCTCCTGACCGACGACGGGCGGCAGCAGGCGCGGATCGCGCGTCCGGGGGGCATGCCCAAGCGCTACCTCGCGCTGGTGGAGGGCGTGCCGGACACGGCGGCGCTGGGCGCGCTCCGCCAAGGTGTGCCGCTGCGCGACGGCACGACCGCGCCCGCCGAGGTGGAGGCCGTGGACGCCCCCGACTGGCTCTGGCCCCGCGACCCGCCGGTGCGCCTGCGCCTGACGGTGCCCGACGCGTGGCTCGCGCTCGCGATCTCGGAGGGGCGCAACCGGCAGGTCCGGCGGATGTGCGCGCATGTCGGGCTGCCGGTGCTTCGCCTGATCCGCGTCGCCGTCGGCGGCTGGTCGCTCGACGGACTGCGGCCCGGCGAATGGCGCCGCCTGTGAGCCGCGCGCTGGTGACGGTGCGCTCCCGCGCCGACCTGCGCGCGTGGCTCCGCGATCACCACGCGCAGGCGGAGGCGGTGCACCTGGCGACCTTCAAGCGCCACCATCCCGATCACCTGCCCTGGCCCGAGGCGGTGGCGGAGCTGCTCTGCTGGGGCTGGATCGACGCGGTGACGATGAAGGTCGACGCCGACCGCTCCGCGCATCTCGTCGCACCCCGCAAGCCCGGCTCGGCATGGTCGGCGGTCAACAAGCGACTGGTGGAGGCCGCGCGCGCTTCGGGCGCGATGACGCCCGCCGGGGAGGCGGCGATCGCGGCAGCGCAGGCGAACGGCATGTGGTCCTTCCTCGACGACGTGGAGGCGGGCGTCGTGCCGGGCGACCTCGCCGCGGCGCTGGGCCCGCACCGCGCGGCGTGGGACGGCTGGCCGCGTTCCGTCACGCGCGGCACGCTCGAATGGCTCAAGACGGCGAAGACCGCGCCGACCCGCGCCCGCCGCATCGCCGACGTCGCGGACGCCGCCGCGCGCGGCCTGCGCCCCTCGCCGTTCCGACGCGGAACTCCCGCCCGTCCGGACCGTTGATCGCATGACCGAACCGGAGAGTCTCATGACCGACGCCCCGACCATGCCGATGCCGGGCGAGCCCGCGCCCGCTCTCGACATCGACCTCATCATCGACGCGGAGTGGAAGCTGTCCGAGCAGTCGCCCGACGGCTTCACGATGATCGTGGCGTATCGCGGCCTGCACTGCCCGATTTGCAAGACCTACCTGCAAGGGCTGCGGGGCATGTACGACGATTTCCTGTCGAAGGGCGTCGAGGTGATCCACGTCTCGATGGACGGCAAGGAGAAGGCCACGAAAGCGCACGAGGATTGGGGCCTGGACCCGGTCCCGATGGGCCATTCGCTCAGCGAGGCGCAGGCCCGCGCCTGGGGCCTCTACCTCTCTGACGCGCGCAACGAGAAGGAGCCGGAGGTGTTCTGCGAGCCGGGGCTGTTCCTCGTGAAGCCCGACGGCACGCTCTTCGCCGCCGAGATGGCGTCGACGCCGTTCCTGCGCCCCGACCTCGCGATGCTGCTATCGAAGATCGACTTCGTCCGCGAGAACGACTACCCGCCGCGCGGCACCCGGCGAGGCTGAAGGACGGCGAAGGCCACGGCCCCCGGCGCTCAGTCGTCCCCGATCTCGCCCAGCACGAAGAACGCGCCCTCCGATGCGACGCCGAGGCGCCCGTCGCGCGTCTCGCCCATCTCCACGAGCCGGTAGAACGACTTGCGGTCGATCAGCGCCTCGAGCCCGCCGCGTATCTCGACATAGGGCGAGGGCTCGCCGTCCGCGCCGGTGGCGACGCGGATCGGGTGGTCCGGCCCGGCCGTCACCCGGTCGCCGACGCTCGTCTCGAAGGTGATCGCGCCGTCCGCGGCCTCCACGTCGACGGCGAGGAACGGCGCGTCCTCGACCTCGATCACGAGCTTCTCGACGGGGGTCACGAGGAAGTGACGGTCGCCCTCGCGCTTGAGGATCGACGCGAACAGCCGGACCATGCCGGGCCGGGCGATGCGCGTGCCCTCGTGCCACCACGTCCCGTCGCGCCGGATGACGAGGTCCATCTCGCCGCAGACCTCGGGATTCCACAGGTGCACCGGCGCGGGCGCGCGCCCGTCGCCCGCGCGGCGCGCGTGGTGCAGCATGTCGTCCATCCGCGCCGTCCGGTCGCGCCCCGTGGCCATTGCCCTTTGCCCCCGCATCCGTCAGCCGTATCGCCATCACGACAGATAGACCGCCCGGGAGCAAGGACATGGCCGACGACCTGCTGGGCGAGATCGAGGGGCTGGGCGGGCGGCTGCTCGCGGCGCGCGAGGCGGTGGCCGCCCGCATCATCGGGCAGGACCGGGTGGTCGAGCTGACGCTCGCGGCGATGCTCTCGGGCGGGCACGCGCTGCTG
The DNA here is from genome assembly GCA_963729425.1 of uncultured Alphaproteobacteria bacterium. GTDB lineage: Bacteria > Pseudomonadota > Alphaproteobacteria > Rhodobacterales > Rhodobacteraceae > Jannaschia. Next base: position 140,306 of record CAVSOF010000007.1, read on the forward strand.
ATGGGCCTGCCGGGGCTGGGCAAGACGCGGCTGGTCGAGACGCTTTCGACGGTGATGGGCCTGACCGGCTCGCGCATCCAGTTCACGCCCGACCTGATGCCGGCGGACATCCTCGGCTCGGAGGTGCTCGAGACCGGCGAGGGCGGGGCGCGCGCGTTCCGCTACGTCGAGGGGCCGATCTTCGCGCAGCTCCTGATGGCCGACGAGATCAACCGCGCCTCGCCCCGCACGCAGTCCGCGCTGCTGCAGGCGATGCAGGAGCGCGAGGTCACCGTGGCGGGGCAGACCCGCGCGCTGCCCGCGCCGTTCCACGTCCTCGCCACGCAGAACCCGATCGAGCAGGAGGGGACCTACCCGCTCCCCGAGGCGCAGCTCGACCGGTTCCTCGCGCGCGTCGACGTCGAATATCCCGACCGCGCGACCGAGCGCGCCATCGTGCTGGCGACGACCGGCGCCGCCGAGGCCGAGGCGCCGCAGGTCTTCGACGCGCCGGGCCTGATCGCCGCGCAGGGGGTCGTGCGGCGGATGCCGGTGGGCGACGGCGTCGTGGACCTCATCCTCGACCTCGTGCGCGCCTGCCGGCCGGGCGACGCGGACGCGCCCGACGCGGTGCGCCGCCACGTCTCTTGGGGCCCCGGCCCGCGCGCGGCGCAGGCGATGATGCTGATGGTGCGCGCGCAGGCGCTGCTCGAGGGGCGGCTCGCGCCCGATCCGACCGACGTGGCGCGGCTCGCGCGGCCCGTCCTCGCGCACCGCATGGCGCTGAGCTTCGCGGCGCGCGCCGAGGGCGTGTCGCTCGAGGCCGTGATCGACGAGGTGGCGGAACGCGCCGCCCGCGCCCCGCGCGCCGCTTGAACGGAGCGCTGCACTCCCCGGCGTCGCTTCGCGCCCGTTCCGAGGGCGTCGCGGGGGCGCTGCCGGGCCTCCTGATGTCCGCCGAGCGACTGGCCGCGACGATCCTGCTGGGCGAGCACGGGCGGCGGCGCGCCGGACCCGGCGACGCGTTCTGGCAGTACCGCCCCGCGCAGCCCGGCGACCCGCGCCGCGCGATCGACTGGCGCCAGTCGGCGCGCGGCGACGGCCATTTCGTCCGCGAGACCGAGTGGCAGGCGGCGCAGTCGCTGATGCTCTGGGTCGACGACGCGGCCTCGATGGCCTTCGCCGCCGACGGACGCCCGTCCAAGCTGCGGCGCGCGCAGACGCTCGCGCTGGCGCTCGCGGTCCTCGCGGTGCGCGCGGGCGAGCGGGCGGGGCTCGCGGCGCTGCCCGAGCCGCCCCGGTCGGGGCGCGCGCAGCTCGCGCGGATCGCCGATGCGCTGATGGAGGGCGGCGACGTCCCCGATTATGGCGCGCCGCGGCCGCGGGTGATGCCGATGGGCGCGCGTGCCGTCTTCCTGTCGGACTTCCTCGGCCCGACCGAACCCGTGACCGAGGCGCTGACCGCGGCCGCCGACCGCGGCGTGCAGGGCGTGCTGGTGCAGGTGCTCGACCCCGAGGAGGAGGCGTTTCCCTACGACGGGCGCACGGTCTTCGAGTCGATGGCCGGAGCGGTGCGGTTCGAGACGCTCAAGGCGGGCCGCCTGCGCGGCGACTACCTCGAGCGCCTTGCCGCCCGCCGCGCGGCGCTGCGCGATCTCGCCGCGCGCACCGGCTGGCGCTTCCACCTCCATCATACCGACGCGTCGCCCGAGGCCGCGCTGCTGGCGCTCTACGCCGCGCTGGAGCGCCGCCGGTGATCGGCCCGCTGGCCTTCGCCGCGCCGCTCCTCCTCGTGGCGCTGGCCGCGCTCCCGGTCCTGTGGTGGCTGCTGCGCGCGGTGCCGCCCGCGCCGATCCGGCGGCGCTTTCCCGGCATCGTCCTGCTGCTCGGGCTGCGCGACGACGAGAGCCAGACCGCGACCACGCCGTGGTGGCTCCTCCTCCTGCGGATGCTCGCGCTGGCCGCGGTGATCGTGGGCTTCGCCGGGCCGGTGCTCAACCCGCGCGCCGCCGGGACCGGCACCGGCCCGCTCCTCGTGCTGATGGACGCGTCCTGGGCCTCGGCGCGCGACTGGCCCGCCCGGATCGCCAAGGTCGAGGCGGTGCTGCGCGACGCCGCCCGCGCGGGCCGGCTTGCCGCCGTGCTGCCGCTGACCGACCCGCTGCCCGACGCCGTGCCGTGGCAGGCCGCCGAGGCGTGGATCGAGCGTCTGCCGCAGGTCCAGCCCCGCGCCTGGGCGCCGGACTATGCGGGCCTCGCCTCGCTCGACACAGACGATGCGGAGGTCGTCTGGGTCTCCGACGGGCTCGACCGGCCGGGGCGCGACGCGATCGTCGCCCGCGTGATCGAGAGCGGGCGACCGGTGCTGGGGCTGACCCCCGCGAGCTACGAGGGCGGGATCGTCACGCTGCGTGTCGTCCGCGCCGGCGACGCGACCCCGCGCACGCTCGAGCTCCGCGCCATCGGTCCCGGTCCGAGCGGGGCCGTGGCGCAGCTCGCCTCCGCCGAGGTGGCCTTCGCGGCGGGCGAGGCGGAGGCCGTGGTCGAGCTGTCGCTGCCCCCCGACCTGCGCAACAGGATCGCGCGGTTCGACCTCGCGGGCGAGCGTTCGGCGGGTGCGGTCACGCTCGCCGACGACAGCCTCGCGCGACGCGAGGTGGCGCTGCTGACGGTGGCGGAGGAGGAGGTGCAGGATCTGCTCTCGCCGCTCTACTACCTGCGCCGCGCGCTGCAGACGAACGCCGACCTGATCGAGGGCGACCTCGAGACGATCCTGCCCGCCGATCCCGACGTGCTGATCCTGGCCGACGTCGCGCGCCTGTCGCCCGGCGAGACCGAGGAGGTGACGGCTTGGGTGGAGGAGGGCGGGCTGCTCCTGCGCTTCGCCGGGCCGACGCTCGCGGCCTCGGACGTTTCGCGCGACGTGGAGGACGCGCTGATGCCGGTGCGGCTGCGCGCGGGCGGTCGCACGGTGGGCGGCGCGCTGTCCTGGGGCGAGCCGCAGGCGCTGCGGGCCTTCGAGGAGGCGTCGCCCTTCGCGGGGCTCGACGCGACGGACGAGGTGACGGTGACGAGCCAGATCGTCGCGCAGCCCGACCCGGTGCTGGCCGACCGGACCATCGCCGCGCTGACCGACGGCACGCCGCTCGTGACGCGCAAGGCGCTGGGGCAGGGGCAGGTCGTGCTGTTCCACGTCACCGCGAACGCCGAATGGTCGACGCTCCCGCTCTCGGGCCTGTTCGTGTCGATGCTCGAGCGGCTCGCCGTCTCCACCCGGCCCGCCGCGCCCGACGCGGAGGCGCTCGCGGGGACGACCTGGGTGCCGCGCACGGTGCTCGACGGGTTCGGCACGGCGCGCGACGCAGGCATCCTCGCGGGCGTGCCGGGCGAGGCGCTGGCCGTGCCCGAGCCCTCCGCCGACCTGCCGCCGGGCCTCTACGAGGGGGTCGGGCGCAGCCTCGCGGTCAACGTGCTGGGCCCCGACGCGGCGCTGGCCCCCGCCGTCTGGCCCGCGGGCACGGTGGTCGAGGGGCTGGACCGGGGCGCGGAGACCGACCTCACGCCATGGCTCCTCGGCGCGGCGCTGCTCCTGCTGACGCTCGACGCGGTCGTCTCGCTCGCGCTCGGCGGCCGGCTCCGGCGCGCGGCGGCGGTCGCGGCGACGGCGCTGCTGGCGGTCGGGATCGTGCCACCGCCCGCGCAGGCGCAGGAGGCGGCGTCGATCGTGCCGGGCGAGGTCGCGCTGGCCTTCGTGCGCACCGGCGATCCGGGGCTCGACGCGGTGTCCGAGGCCGGGCTGCGCGGTCTGTCCGAGGTGCTGACGGCGCGTACGACCGTCGAGCCCGAAGCCCCGCGCGGCGTCGATCTCGAGGCCGACGAGCTCGCCTTCTACCCGCTCCTCTACTGGCCCGTCACCGCCGCGCAGCCGACGCCGTCCGACGAGGCCTACGCGCGGCTCAACCGCTACCTCCGCGGCGGCGGCATGATCGTCTTCGACACGCGCGACGCCGACATGGGTGGATTCGGTTCCTCCTCGCCCGCCTCCGCGCGGCTGCGCGACCTCGCCGCCCCGCTCGACGTGCCCCCGCTCGAGCCGATGCCCGCGGACCACGTGATGACGCGAAGCTTCTACCTGCTGCAGGATTTTCCCGGCCGTTATGCCTCGCGCGACGTCTGGGTCGAGGCCGCGCCCGCGGAGGAGGCGGTGGAGGGGATGCCGTTCCGCAACCTCAACGACGGGGTGACGCCGGTGGTGATCGGCGCGAACGACTGGGCCGCCGCATGGGCGGTCGATCCGCGCGGGCGGGCGCTGCTGCCGGTCGGGCGCGGCTTCGCGGGCGAGCGGCAGCGCGAGATCGCCTACCGGTTCGGCGTCAACCTCGTGATGCACGTGCTGTCGGGCAACTACAAATCCGATCAGGTCCACGTCCCGGCCCTGCTCGACCGGCTGGGGAACTGAGCGCGTGACCCGCCAGCTGATCCTCGATCCGGCCCTGCCGTGGCCGCTGATCGCCGCGCTCGCGGCGCTGGCGCTCGCCGCCTGCCTGCTCGCCGCGTGGCGCGGGTTGCCGGGATGGTGGCTGCGCGCGCTGGCGGTGGGCGTGCTGACTATCGCGCTGCTCGACCCGAGCGTGCAGACCGAGGAGCGCGAGCCGCTCTCGGACATCCTCCTCGTGGTCGCCGACGACAGCGCGAGCCAGACGCTCGGCGACCGTCCCGCGCAGACCGAGGCGGCGCTGGCCGACCTGCTGGCGGAGGCGGGGGGCGAGGGGCTCGACATCCGCGTGGCGCGCGTGGGCGACGACGCGGGCGACGGCGGGACGCTCGCCATGGCCGCGCTGGCGGAGCTGCTGGCCGAGGTGCCGCGCGACCGGGTGGCGGGCGCGGTGCTGATCTCGGACGGGCAGGTGGCCGACGCCGACGCCGCCCCCGACCTGCCCGCGCCGCTCCACCTGCTGCGCACGGGGCGCGCCGAGGACTGGGACCGACGGCTGATCGTATCGAACGCGCCGGCCTTCGCGATCCTCGACGAGGAGGTCACGATCACCCTGCGCATCGAGGATCAGGGCGCGGTCCCGGAGGGGCTGGGCGGCGAGGCGGAGATCGTGCTCGCCCTCGACGGCGGCCAGCCGCGCGCGTTCCGGGTCCCCGTCGGCGAGGACCTGACGCTGCCGGTCGTGCTGCCGCATGGCGGGCTCAACGTGATCGAGTTCACCGTGCCCGAGGCCCCCGGCGAGCTGACGACGCGCAACAACGCGGCCGTGATCCAGATCGACGGCGTCCGCGACCGGCTCCGCGTCCTGCTCGTTTCGGGCGAGCCGCATCCGGGCCAGCGGACGTGGCGCAACCTCCTGAAGGCCGACGCGGCGGTCGACCTCGTGCACTTCACCATCCTGCGCCCGCCCGGCAAGCAGGACGGCGTGCCCGTGTCCGAGCTTTCGCTGATCGCGTTCCCGACGCGCGAGCTGTTCTCCGACAAGATCGACGAGTTCGACCTCATCATCTTCGACCGCTACCAGCGTCGCGGCATCCTTCCGGGCATCTACCTCGACAACGTGCGCGCCTATGTCGAGCAGGGCGGCGCGCTGCTGGTCGCCGCGGGGCCGGACTACGCGACCGCCGACAGCATCTACCGCTCGCCCCTCGCCCCGATCCTGCCCGCCGCGCCGACGGCCATCGTGCTCGACGCGCCGTTCCTGCCGACCGTCTCCGAGACCGGCGAGCGCCATCCCGTGACCGAGGGGCTGCCCGACGGCTACGGCGCGGACGGCGCCCCCTGGGGGCGGTGGACGCGGCAGGTGCAGGTCGATGCCGGCCCGCAGGCGCAGGTCGTGATGGACGGGATCGACGGCGCGCCGCTCCTCGTGCTCGACCGGGTGAAGGCGGGCCGCGTGGCGCTGCTGGGCTCGGATCACGTCTGGCTCTGGGATCGGGGCTACGAGGGCGGCGGGCCGCAGGCGGAGCTGCTGCGGCGGCTGGCGCACTGGCTGATGGGCGAGCCGGACCTCGAGGAGGAGGCGCTCATCGCCTCGACGGTCGGGCAGGACGTCGTGCTGACGCGGCGGACGTTGGGCGAGGCGCCCGGCCCGGCCGTCGCGACCGCGCCCGACGGGACGGAGACGACGCTGACGCTGACCGAGGAGCGCCCCGGCCTCCACGTGGCGCGGATCGAGGGCGCGGCGCAGGGGCTCTGGCGGTTCGCGCAGGACGACCGGACGGCGATCGTGGGCCTAGGCCCGGCGGCCCCGCGCGAGTTCGTCGAGACGATCGCGACCGACGCGCCGACCGCCGCCGCCGTCGCCGCGCGCGAGGGCGGCGCGGTCGCCGTGGAGGACGGCGTGCCGGACCTGCGCGCGGTGCGCGAGGGCCGCCGGGCCGCCGGGCGCGGCTGGATCGGATGGACGCCGCGCGACGCCTACCTGACGGCGGACGTCCGCATCGCCTCGCTCGCCCCGGCCTGGGCCTTCCTCGTTCTGGCCGGGGGTCTCGCCACGCTCGCCTGGCTGCGCGAGGGCCGTCGCTGAGGCCTCGATCGCCTTTGCCAAGCGTCGGCATCCGTGGTCAAGTCGTCGCCATGCCGCGGTCCGGGACCGCCACGCCACATCTGGGAGGATGAGATACATGACCACCCGCAGGACGTTTTCCGCCCTCGCCGCGACGGCGCTCGCCGTCGCCGCCCTGCCCGCCGCCGCGCAGGAGGTGACGCTCAAGCTGCACCAGTTCCTGCCCGCGCAGGCCAACGTGCCGGTGCAGATCCTCGACGTCTGGGCCGACAACGTCGAGGAGGCCTCTGACGGGCGCATCCAGGTCGACCGCTACCCGTCGATGCAGCTCGGCGGCACGCCCCCGCAGCTCATCGACCAGGCGATCGATGGCGTGGCCGACGTGGTCTGGACCGTGGTGGGCTACACGCCTGGCCGCTATCCCCGCACCGAGGTGTTCGAGTTGCCGTTCATGGTGTCGGATGCGGGCGCCGCGTCGGGCGCGTTCTGGCAGATGTTCCAGTCGGACATGCAGGAGGAGTTCTCCAACGTCCACATCCTGGGCACCTGGGTCCACGGGCAGGGCCTGATCCATGCCGACAAGGAGGTGCTGGTCCCCGGCGACCTGCAGGGCGTGAAGGTCCGCGGCGCGTCCCGGATGGTGAACATGCTGCTCGAGCAGCTCGGCGCGACGCCCGTGGGCATGCCGATCCCGGCCGTGCCCGAGGCGCTGTCGAAGGGCGTGATCGACGCCACGACGATGCCCTGGGAAGTGACCGAGGCGCTCAAGGTGCCCGAGCTCGTCACCCACCACACCGAGTTCGACGGGCCGATGCTCTACACGGTGACCTTCGTGCTCGCGATGAACAAGGCGCGCTACGACGGGCTGCCCGATGACCTCAAGGCGGTGATCGACGACAATTCGGGGCTCGAGTTCTCGATCTTCGCGGGCTCCACGCAGGCCGCCGCCGACGGGCCGTCGCGCCAGCTCGCGGTCGATGCGGGCAACGACATCGTCCGGCTAAGCGAGGAGGAGGCGCAGGTCTGGCGCGACGCCGCGCAGCCCGTCTACGACGCCTGGGTCTCGGAGATGGACGGCAAGGGCATCGACGGGCAGGCGTTGATCGACGAGGCCCGCGCGCTCATGGACGGCCAGTCGGGCTGAGGATGCGGGCGAGGGGGCCGTGCGCGATGCCGGGCGCGGCCGCCGGCCCGGCCGCGCCGTGATCGCGCGGCTCATGGAGGCGCTCGCGCGGGTCATGGCAATCGCGGGCGGAGTGGTGCTGACCGCGCTGATCGTCATGACCTGCCTGTCGATCCTCGGCCGGTTCCTCAACGGCCTGCTCTACTCGGCGGGGCTGGGCGGCGTCGCCGAGGCGACCGGGATCGGGCCGGTCGAGGGCGATTTCGAGCTGGTGGAGGCGTCGATGGCCTTCGTGATCTTCGCGTTCCTTCCCATCACGCAGCTTCGCGACGGCCACGCCTCGGTCGACGTGCTGACGGGGCTGATGGGCGGGCGCGCGAACCGGGTGCTCGCGGTGCTCTGGTCGGCGCTCTTCGCGGCCGTGCTCGTGCTGATCGCGTGGCAGCTCTGGGCCGGGACGCAGGACAAGATGCGCTACGGCGAGACGACGTTCCTGATCCAGTTCCCGGTCTGGTGGGGCTATGCCGCGGCGCTCGCGGGCGCGGCCGCCGCGGCGCTCGTCGCGACCTACGTCGCTGTCGTCCGGCTGGCGGAGGCGGTCACGGGCGAGCCGATCCTGCCGTCGGAGGGGGCCGGGCATTGAGCGACCTCGCCGTCGGCCTTTGGAGCTTCCCGGCGCTTCTGGCGATGATCTTCCTTCGCGTGCCGATCGGGCTCGCGATGTTCGTCGCGGGCGTGGCGGGGCTCGGGATCGTGACCGGCGGCAACCTGATGGCGCTGTCGCGGCTCAAGAACGAGACGTTCTCCACGTTCTCCTCCTACTCCCTGTCGATCATCCCGATGTTCCTGCTGATGGGCCATTTCGCGACGCTCGGCGGCATGAGCCAGGCGCTGTTCCGCGCCGCCGAGGGCTTCCTCGGGCACCGGCGCGGAGGCGTCGCGATGGCCGCGATCGGCGCCTGCGCGGGGTTCGGGGCGATCTGCGGCTCCTCGCTCGCCACCGCCGCCACGATGGGTCGCGTCGCGCTGCCCGAGCTCAAGCGCTACGGCTACGACGGCGGCTTCTCGACCGCCACGCTCGCGGCGGGCGGCACGCTCGGCATCCTGATACCGCCCTCGGTGGTGCTGGTGATCTACGCGATCCTGACCGAGCAGAACATCGCCAAGCTGTTCCTCGCGGCGTTCGTGCCCGGCCTGCTGGCGGCCGCCGGCTACGTGCTCGCGATCTCGATCTACGTGAGGCTGAACCCCGCCTCCGCCGGGACGCGCCCGCCGATCCCGATGGCCGAGCGCTTCCGCCAGCTCGCCGCCGTATGGCCCGTGCTGATCGTGTTCGTCGCGGTCGTGGGCGGCATCTACGGCGGCGTGTTCACGCCCACCGAGGGCGCGGCGGTCGGCGCTCTCGGCACCGGCATCATCGCGCTCGCCAACGGTGGGCTGAACGGCCGGACGCTGATCGAGAGCTTCCTGGTCACGGCGAAGGCGTCGGCGATGATCTTCTTCATCGTGCTGGGCGCGGCGATCTACAACGGCTTCCTCGCGCTCAGCCAAGTGCCGCAGGAGATGTCGGCCTGGGTCGTGGCGCAGGGTTTCGCGCCGCTCACCGTGCTCGCGGTGATCCTGCTGTTCTACCTGCTCCTCGGCTGCGTGATGGACTCGCTGTCGATGATCCTGCTGACGATCCCGATCTTCTTCCCGGTCGTCACCGCGCTCGACTTCGGCATGAGCGTCGAGGAGGTCGCGATCTGGTTCGGCATCCTCACGCTCATCGTGGTCGAGGTCGGGCTGATCACGCCGCCGGTGGGCATGAACCTCTTCGTCATCAACGCGATGGACCGCTCGACGCCGATCGTGCGGACCTACCGCGCCGTCCTCTACTTCGTGGGCACCGACATCGTCCGCGTGGCGATCCTCGTGGCGTTCCCGGCGATCGTGCTGTTCGCGATATGAGCGGCGCCGGGCCCTGCATCATCTGCGTGGCGATCACCGGGTCGCTGCCGCGGAAGTCCGACAACCCCGCGGTCCCGATCACCGTGGCCGAGCAGGTCGACAGCACGCGCGAGGCGTTCGAGGCGGGCGCGTCGATCGTCCATTGCCACGTCCGCACCGACGACGGCGCGCCGAGCGCGGATCCGGGGCGCTTCGCGGAGCTGATGGCCGGGATCGCGGAGGCCTGCCCGGGCATGATCGTCCAGCTCTCGACCGGCGGGCGCTCGGGGGCGGGGCGCGAGCGGGGCGGGATGCTCGGGCTCAGGCCCGACATGGCCTCGCTCACGGTAGGGTCGAACAACTTCCCCACCCGCGTCTACGAGAACCCGCCCGACCTCGTGGACTGGCTCGCCGCGCGGATGCTCGCCCACGGCATCGTGCCCGAGGTGGAGTGCTTCGACCTCTCCCACATCCACCAGGCCGCGGCGATGCAGGCCGACGGACGGCTCGCCGCGCCCGCCTACGTGCAGTTCGTGATGGGCGTGCGCAACGCGATGCCCGCCGATCGCGAGACGTTCGACTTCTACGTCCGCACGACCCGGCGGCTGCTGCCGGGATCGCACTGGTGCGCGGCCGGGATCGGCGCGGCGCAGATCGTGCTCAACGAATGGGCCGTCGCCGCCGGCGGCCACGCGCGCACCGGGCTCGAGGACAACGTGCGGCTCGACCGGACCACGCTCGCGCCGTCGAACGCGGCCCTGGTCGAGCGCGTCACGGCGCTTTGCGCGCGCCACGGGCGGGCGGTGGCGACGCCCGCGCAGGCGCGCGCGATGCTCGGGCTTCGGGCGGCCTGACGGGATCCGGGTTGCTGCGCGCGGATGCGGGCTTATCTTGGTGGGGGCAGGGAGGACGCCCGATGAACGAGATGTCGCCGCGCGAGGTCGAAGCCGCGACCGCCGCCACCCCGGTCGCCCGCTACATGTCGGGCTTCGGCAACGACTTCGAGACCGAGGCGCTGCCGGACGCGCTGCCGCGCGGGCGCAACTCGCCGCAACGCCCCGCCTACGGCCTTTATGGGGAGCAGCTCTCGGGCACCGCCTTCACCGCGCCGGGCCATTCCAACGAGCGGACGTGGTGCTACCGCATCCGCCCCTCGGTGAAGCATGCGACGCGGTTCGTGAAGGTCGACGTCCCCATCGTGGCGAACGGCGCCCGAGATCCAGCCCGAAATCGTCTCGCTGGGCCAGTACCGCTGGGATCCGTTGCCGCACGGGACCGGCACGACCTGGATCACCGGCATGCGCACGATGACCACCGCAGGCGACGCGGCCACCCAGGTCGGCATGGCCGCGCATGTCTACCTCGTGACCGACAGCATGGTCGACGCCTACTTCTACTGCGCCGACGGCGAGCTGCTCGTCGTGCCGCAGGAGGGGCGGCTGCGGTTCCGCACCGAGCTCGGCACCATCGACCTCGAGCCGCAGGAGATCGCGATCCTCCCCCGTGGGCTCGTCTACGCGGTCGAGGTGGTCGAGGGGCCGTGCCGGGGCTTCGTCTGCGAGAATTACGGCCAGAAGTTCGTCCTCCCCGAGCGCGGGCCGATCGGCGCCAACTGCATGGCCAACCGCCGCGACTTCCTGACCCCCGTCGCGGCGTTCGAGGACCGCGAGGCGCCGTCGATGGTGACGGTGAAGTGGGGCGGCGGCTTCCACGAGACGCGGATCGGGCACTCGCCGCTCGACGTCGTGGCCTGGCACGGTAATTATGCGCCGGTAAAGTACGACCTGCGGACCTATTGCCCGGTCGGCGCGATCCTGTTCGACCATCCCGACCCGTCGATCTTCACCGTCCTGACCGCCCCCTCGGGCGTCGAGGGTACCGCGAACATCGACTTCGTCCTCTTCCGCGACCGCTGGATGGTGGCCGAGGACACGTTCCGCCCGCCCTGGTACCACAAGAACGTCATGTCCGAGCTGATGGGCAACATCCACGGGATCTACGATGCCAAGCCGAAGGGCTTCGTGCCGGGTGGCCTGTCGCTCCACAACATGATGCTCGCCCACGGCCCCGACCGCGCGGCCTTCGAGGGTGCGTCGAAAGCCGACCTGTCGCCCGCGAAGCTGGAGGATACGATGTCGTTCATGTTCGAGACCCGCTTCCCGCAGCACCTAACGCGCTTCGCCGCGACCGAAGCGCCGTTGCAGGACGACTACGTCGACTGCTGGTCGGACCTGCCCAAGCTCTTCGACGGGACGCCGGAGGGGCGGCGGTGAGCCGGGCCTTCGCCTCCGCGGGCGACATGACGGAGAAGGCGATCTCGTTCGACGAGGTCGGGCGCGGGCTCTACGCCTTCACCGCCGAGGGCGATCCGAACTCGGGCGTGATCGTGGGCGACGAGAGCGTGATGGTGGTCGAGGCGCAGGCCACGCCCCGGCTCGCGGAGAAGGTGATCGAGCGGGTGCGGTCGGTGACGGACCTGCCGATCAGCCACCTCGTGCTGACGCATTACCACGCCGTCCGCGTGCTCGGCGCCTCCGCCTATGGCGCCCGCGAGGTGATCATGTCCGACGCCGCGCGCGCGATGGTGGCCGAGCGCGGGCAGGAGGACTGGGACAGCGAGTTCGCCCGCTTCCCGCGCCTCTTCGAGGGCCACGAGAGCATCCCCGGCCTGACCTGGCCCACGACGACGTTCCGGGACCGCATGACGGTCTATCTCGGCGCGCGGCGCGTGGACCTGATGCATCTGGGCCGTGCGCACACCGCCGGCGACGTGGTCGTCCACGTGCCCGACGAGGACGTGATGTTCACCGGCGACATCGTGGAGGATCGCTCGGCCTGCTATTGCGGGGACGGGCATTTCGGCGACTGGCCCGCGACGCTCGACGCCATCGTCGCCTTCGACCCTGCCGCCGTCGCGCCGGGCCGCGGCGGGGCCCTGATCGGGCGCGAGGCGGTGGCGCGCGCCATCGCGTCGACGCGCGACTTCGTGGCCTCGACCTACGCGCCCGCGGCCAAGGTCGCGGCGCGGGGCGGGACGCTGAAGGAGGCCTGGGACGCGGTGCGGGCCGAATGCGACCCGAAGTTCGCCGACTACGCGATCTACGAGCACTGCCTCCCGTTCAACGTCGCGCGCGCCTACGACGAGGCGCGCGGCATCGACACGCCGCGCATCTGGACCGCCGCGCGCGACCGCGAGATGTGGGACGCACTCCAGTCGTGACGCTCCAGCCGCGCTACCGGACCGCGTTCGACCTCTATCCCTACGCCCGCGTGCCCGGCCAGGACGGCGCGCCCGTCCGCCATCCGGTCGTGATCGTCGGCGGCGGCCCGGTGGGGCTGGCGCTCGCGCTCGACCTCGGGCTGCGCGGCACGCCCGCGCTGGTGCTCGACGACCACGAGGGGCCGGGTCTCGGCTCGAAGGCGCTGTGCTTCGCCAAGCGGACGCTCGATATCGCGCACCGGCTCGGCGTGCGCGGGCTGGCGGAGGCGGGGATCGTCTGGAACGTCGGACGGGTGTTCCACGGGGAGGGCGAGATCTACCGCTTCGACCTGCTGCCCGAGACGGGGCACCGCCACCCGGCCTTCGTGAACCTGCCGCAGCCGCATTTCGAGCGCGCGCTCTACGAAGCCATCGGGCGCGCGCGGGCGGCGGGCGCGCCGATCGAGATCCGGGGCGGCAACCGCGTGGCCCGCGTCGAGCGGCGCGGCGACCACGCGGCCGTCGCGATCGACACGCCCGAGGGGCCCTACGCGCTCGAGGCCGACTGGCTTGTGGCCTGCGACGGCGCGCGCTCGCCCGTGCGCGGGATGCTCGACCTCGCCTTCGATGGCCGCGTGTTCGAGGACAACTTCCTGATAGCCGACGTGGCGATGCGCGCTGACTTCCCGACAGAGCGCTGGTTCTGGTTCGAGCCGCCGTTCGAGGGGGCGGGGCAGTCCGCGCTCCTCCACCGGCAGCCGGGCGACGTCTGGCGCATCGACTTCCAGCTCGGCTGGGACATCGACCGCGAGGCCGAGATGGACCCCGCCCGCATCCGCGCCCGCGTCGACGCGATGCTGTCGCAGCAGACCGGCGCGGTGCCGGACTACGAGCTGGTCTGGACCTCGATCTACACGTTCCAGTGCCGTCGGATGGCCGCGTTCCGGCACGGGCCGGTGCTGTTCGCGGGCGACGCGGCGCACCAGGTCTCGCCGTTCGGCGCGCGCGGGGCGAATTCGGGAGTGCAGGACGCGGACGCGCTCGGCTGGCGGCTCGACCTCGTGCACCGGGGGCTGGCCGACGCCGCGCTGCTCGACGGCTACGCGGCCGAGCGCGAGCGGGCGGCGGACGAGAACATCCTCGCCTCCTCGCGCGCGACCGACTTCATGACGCCGAAGACCGGCGCCGCGCGGCGCTACCGCGACGCGGTGCTGCGGCTCGCGCGCGACCACGCCTTCGCCCGCCCGCTGGTCAATTCCGGCCGGCTCTCGGTGCCGTGCCGCTATGGCGGGATGCCGGGCTTCGGGCCGGACGCGACCGACGGGCCCGCCGTCGCCGCGCCGGGCGCGGCCTGCCCCGATGCGCCGGTCGGGGAAGGATACCTGCTCGACCGGCTCGACGGCGGCTGGTTCGTGATCGCCTTCGGCGAGGCGCAGGCCGTCGACGTGGCCGCGTACGGGGTGACGGCGACGGCGCTGCGGCTCCCGGACCCCGGCGCCGAGCTTCGGGAACGGTATCTCGGGGCGGCGGCGGGCGCCGTCTACCTCGTCCGCCCCGACCAGCACGTCGTCGCGCGCTGGTCCGCCTTCGATGCCGACGCGGTGGCGGCGGCGCTCGGCCGGGCGGTCGGGCGGGCATGAGCGCGCTCGTCACCTACCCCAACATTCCCGACCCGGACGGGTTCTACGACGAGTTGCTGGCCGCCCATGCCGGGCTGGAGGACGCGCAATCGGCTGCGCTCGACGCGCGGCTGGTCCTGCTGCTGGCCAACCACGTCGGGGACCGCGACGTGCTGCGGGAGGCCCTTGCCGCGGCGCGCGGCTAGAAGTCGAGGTGCTCCACCGAGAGCGCGTTGTCCTGGATGAAGGCGCGCCGCGGCTCGACCACGTCGCCCATCAGCTTGGTGAACACGTCGTCCGCCTCGGTCACGTCCTCGATCTTGACCTGCAGCAGCGTCCGCGCCTCGGGATCGAGGGTCGTCTCCCAGAGCTGGCCGGGGTTCATCTCGCCGAGCCCCTTGTAGCGCTGGAGCGTCAGCCCCTTCTCCCCCTCGGCCATCACCGCATCGAGGAGGTCGATCGGCCCGTGCACCACCGTCTCCCGGTCGCGCCGACCGAGACGCGCCGGATCGGCGTAGGTCTCGCGGGTCTCGGCGGTGACCTGCGCGAGCTTGCGCGCCTCGCCCGAGCGCAGCACCGCGCCGTCGAGCGTCCGCACCTCCTCGACCCCGCGCAGGACGCGCGCGAGCCGGATGCCGTGATCTTGCGTGATGCGCCCCTGCCAGCCGCGCTCGTACTCGACGGCGACCTGGTCGAGACGGCGCGCGACGGCGTCGGCCACGCCCTGCAGGTCGGCATCGGCCTGCCCGGCCTCGAACGCGCCGGCGAGCGCCGCCTGCTCGAGGATGTGGCGGGGGTAGTGGGTCGGGAAGGCGTCGAGGATGCGCCGGATGTTGCGCGCCCCCTGCACCACGCGGTCGAGGTCGCGGCCCGCGATCTCGTCGCCGCCCGCGAGCCGCAGGACGGCGCCCTCGGTGCCCTGCTGCACGAGGTAGTCCTCGAGCGCGGTCTGGTCCTTGAGGTACACCTCCGAGCGCCCGCGGCCGACCTTGTAGAGCGGCGGCTGGGCTATGTAGAGATGCCCCGCCTCGATGACCTGCGGCATCTGGCGGTAGAAGAACGTCAGCAGCAGCGTGCGGATATGCGCGCCGTCCACGTCGGCGTCGGTCATGATGACGATCTTGTGGTAGCGCAGCTTGGCGAGCGCGAACTCGTCGCGCCCGATGCCGGTGCCCATCGCGGTGATGAGCGTCCCGATCTCCTGGCTGCCGAGCATCCGGTCGAACCGCGCGCGCTCGACGTTGAGGATCTTGCCCCGGAGCGGCAGCACGGCCTGGTTCTGGCGCGAGCGCCCCTGCTTGGCGGACCCGCCCGCGCTGTCGCCTTCCACGAGGAACAGCTCCGCCTTCGACGGGTCCTTCTCCTGGCAGTCGGCGAGCTTGCCGGGAAGCGAGGCCACGTCCATCGCGGTCTTGCGCCGGGTCAGCTCGCGGGCCTTGCGCGCGGCCTCGCGGGCGAGCGCGGCCTCCACGATCTTGCCGACGACCTGCCGGGCGATCTGGGGGTTCTCCTCGAACCATTCGGTCAGCTTCTCGTTGACGAGGTTCTCGACCGCCGGGCGGACCTCGCTGCTGACGAGCTTGTCCTTGGTCTGGGAGGAGAACTTCGGATCGGGCACCTTGACCGACAGCACGCAGGTCAGGCCCTCGCGCGCGTCGTCGCCGGTGAAGCTGACCTTCTCCTTCTTGGCGATGCCCGACGCCTGCGCGTAGAGGTTGATCGTGCGCGTCAGCGCGCCGCGAAGCCCCGCCAGATGCGTGCCGCCGTCGCGCTGCGGGATGTTGTTGGTGAACGGCAGGACCATCTCGTTGTAGCTGTCGTTCCACCACATCGCGACCTCGACGCCGATGCCGTCGCGCTCGCCCTCCATGTAGATCGGGTCGACCATGACCGGCGACTTCGAGCGGTCGATCCAGCGCACGAACTCGCGCACGCCGCCCTCGTAGAAGAGCTCGGTCCGCAGCGCCTCCGCCGGGCGCTCGTCCTCGAGCACGATGCGCACGCCCGAATTGAGGAACGCGAGCTCCCGCAGGCGGTTCTCGAGCGTCTTGAAGACGTAGTCGAGGTTCGAGAACGTCCCGAGCGAGGCCATGAACCGGACCTCGGTGCCCGTCTCCCCGGTCTCGCCCACGACGCTCAGGTGCTCGGTGGTGAACCCGCCCTCGAACCGCGCGACGTGCTCGTGGCCGTCGCGCCAGATCCTGAGCTCGAGCCAGTCCGAGAGCGCGTTGACGACCGAGACGCCGACCCCGTGCAAGCCGCCCGAGACCTTGTAGCTGTTCTGGTCGAACTTCCCGCCCGCATGGAGCTGGGTCATGATGACCTCGGCCGCGCTGACGCCCTCGCCCTCGTGGATGCCGACGGGGATGCCGCGCCCGTTGTCGCGGACCGAGACGCTCCCGTCGGCGTGGATCTTGACCGTCACGCGGTCGGCATGGCCGGCCAGCGCCTCGTCGATCCCGTTGTCGACGACCTCGTAGACCATGTGGTGCAGGCCCGACCCGTCGTCGGTGTCGCCGATATACATGCCCGGACGCTTGCGGACCGCCTCCAACCCCTTGAGCACCTTGATGGAATCGGCGCCGTATTCCTGCGGCTGCGCGGCTTGGTCGGACATGGTGGACGGTTCCCGTATCGTTGCCCAAGATATACCCATCCGGGCCCTGATTGTCACGGGACCGACACCATATCTTGTGGATTATCCGCTCGCGAGGCGACCGTCCGCGTCGAGCGGCCAGTCGGGGTTGTAGGCGTATTCCCAGACATGCCCGTCCGGGTCCGACCAGTAGCTCGAATAGCCGCCCCATTCCATGTTTCGCGGCCGCCGCACGACCTTGGCCCCGGCGTCGAGCGCGATCTGGTAGGCGGTGTCGACGGCATCCGCCGTCTGCCAGTTGATCGCCAGCGTGGCGGCGCCGCGACCGAGCTCGCCCGGCTCGCGCCCCTGCTCGGCGGCGAGCGCATCAAGACCGAATAGCCCCAGCTTGAATCCGCCCAGATCGAAGAAGGCGACCGTGTCGGCGCTCTCGTCGGCCACCATGCCGAGGCGCTCGTAGAAGGCGCGGGACGCGGCGAGGTCGGCGACCCCCAGCGTGATCAGGGTCAGGCGGTTGGCCTTGTTCATGGGTCGATCTCCTCGGTTTGGCTCGCGCCGCCGACATCGACGACGCGGATGTGCCGGGCGGCGAAGCCGAGCTCGGCGAAGAGCTCGGGTCCGGTCCCGGTCAGGAAGGCTTGCCCGCCGAGCGCGGCGAGCGCGTCGTAGAGCGCGGCGCGGCGATCGGCGTCGAGATGCGCCGCGACCTCGTCGAGGAGCAGGATCGGCGCGTCCCCGGTCTCGGCCGCGATGGCGCGGGCATTGGCGAGCACGAGCGAGATCAGGAGCGCCTTCTGCTCGCCCGTCGAGCAGAGCCGCGCCTCTATTCCCTTGGCCGCGAAGGTCGCGGCGAGGTCGGCACGGTGCGGGCCCACCAGCGTGCGCCCCGCCGCGACGTCGCGCGGCCGCGAGCGGGCGAGCGCGGCCGCGAGGTCGCCGTCGGCGTCGTCCTCGGCGTCCGGCCGCACGAGCGCGAGCGCGGCGGCGGGGAACGGTCCGTCGGACGCCTGCGCCGCCTCGAGCCGCGAAAGCGCGTCGGCGCGGCGCGCGTCGATGCCCGCGCCGTGCCGCGCCATCTGCGCCTCGAGCGCCTCGAACCAGCGCGGGTCGCGGACGCCCTCGCGCAGCAGCCGGTTGCGGTCGCGCATCGCCTTCTCGTAGGCGAGCACGCCCTCGGCATGGCCCGGATCGAGGCTCAGCGTCACGCGGTCGAGGAACCGGCGCCGCCCCTCCGCCCCCTCGATCCACAGCCGGTCCATCGCGGGCACGAGCCACAGGATGCGCGCGAGCCGCGCGAGCGCGACCTGCGGGGCCTGGGCCTCGTCGATGGCGGTGCTGCGCGGCTGGCCCGGCTCGGCTCGCAGCTCGACGGCGTGCCCGGCCAAGGTCGCGGCGACGCGCCAGCCGATCGCCTCGGGGCGGCGGACGATCTCGGCGGCCTCCGCGCGCCGCATCCCGCGGCCGGGCGACAGAAGCGAGATCGCTTCCAGCAAATTCGTCTTGCCCGCGCCGTTCGAGCCATGGATCGCCACGGGGCGTCCGTCGAACGCGAGCCGGGTCGAGCGGTGCGAGCGGAAATGCGACAGCGCCAGCGCCGCCAGGGCGGGCCGGGGTTCGATCGCGCGGGCCTCGGCGGCGGCGGTCAGACGCGCATCGGCATGACGACGTAGATCGCCGACATGTCGTCGCCTTCGCGCATCAGCGTCGGGTCGCCCGGCTCGTTGAACAGGAACACCGCCATCTCGCGGTCCACCTGCCCCGCGATCTCCTGCAGGTACTTCGCGTTGAAGCCGATCTCGAGCTTCTCGTCGCCGTAGGCCACCGCGAGCTCCTCCTCGGCGGTGCCCGAATCCGGCGAGTTGACCGACAGCGTCAATCGATCCTCGTCGAGCGACAGCTTGACCGCGCGCGACCGCTCCGAGCTCACCGTCGCCACGCGGTCCACGGCACGCGCGAAGTCGGCCGCGTCGACCTCGAGCTTGCGGGTATTGCCGGTCGGGATGACGCGGGCGTAGTCGGGGAAGGTCCCGTCGATGACCTTGGAGGTGAGCGTGATCCCGGGCGTGGCGAAGCGGATCTTGGCCTCCGAGACCGAGACCGCGATCTCCGCCTCGTCGTCCGACAGGAGCTTGCGGACCTGATCCACCGTCTTGCGCGGCACGATCACGCCCGGCATGTCCGCGGCGCCCTCGGGCAGCGGCGCGTCCACGCGGGCGAGGCGGTGCCCGTCGGTCGCCACCGCGCGCAGCACGCGGCCCCCCGTCGCCGTCGGCCACGTGGAGGTACACGCCGTTGAGGTAGTAGCGCGTCTCCTCGGTCGAGATCGCGAACCGGGTCTTGTCGAAGAGCCGCCGCAGCACGCCCGCGCCGCACGAGAAGCTCGCGGCGTAGTCCTGCGACGCCATCACCGGGAAATCCTCGCGCGCGAGCGTGGCGAGCGAGAACCGCGAGCGCCCGGCAGTCAGCTCGAGCCGCCCCTGCGCCTGGTCCTCGGAGACCTGCACCAGCGCGCCGTCGGGCAGCTTGCGGACGATCTCGTGGAGCAGCACCGCCGAGACGGTGGCCCCGCCCGGCCGCTCGACCTGCGCGATGCCGGTGTCGATCACCTCGATGTCGAGGTCGGTCGCCTTGAAGCGCACGCCGTCGCCGTCGGCCTCCATCAGCACGTTGGCGAGGATGGGGATCGTGTTGCGGCGCTCGACCACGGCCTGCGCCTGACCCACGGCGTCGAGGAGCGCGGCGCGCTCGATCGAGAACTTCATGACGGGACCCCCGGGACCTTCGGAGGGGCACCATAGCGGCCCCCCCTCGGCGCGCAACTAGCCTTCGAGCTTGCGCGTCAGCAGCGCCGCGTCCTCGGCGATCTGCTCGTCGGCGGCGATCAGCGCCTCGATCCGCCGCACCGCGTAGAGCACGGTCGTATGGTCGCGCCCGCCGAACTTGCGACCGATCTCGGGGTAGCTGCGCGGGGTCAGCTTCTTGGAGAGGAACATCGCCATCTGCCGGGGCCGCGCGACCGTCCGCGAGCGCCGGGCCGAGGTCATGTCCGACATCCTGAGCGCGTAGTGCTCGCAGGTCGCCTTCATGATGTCGTCGATCGTGGTCTTGCGGTCGGTGCTGCGCAGCAGGTCCGCGAGCACGTCGCGCGCCTGCTCCATCGTGACCTCGCGCCCCACCAGCTCGGCATGCGCGAAGAGCCGCATCACCGCGCCCTGCAGCATCCGGATCGAGGTGTTGATCCGGCTCGCGAGGAACTCGAGTACCCCGTCCTCGATCGCGAATTCGGGATGCTCGGTCGCGTAGGTATCGACCCGATGCTGCAGCACGCCCAGCCGCAGCTCGTAATCGGCCGGATGCAGGTCGACGACGAGCCCCTGCTGCAGCCGCGACGTGATCCGCTCCTCGAGGTCGGAGATGTCGGCGGGCGAGCGGTCGGCGGAGATGACGACCTGCTTTCCCTGGTCCACGAGCGCGTTGAACGTGTGGAAGAACTCCTCCTGCGTGGAATCCTTGCCGCCCATGAACTGCACGTCGTCGACGAGGAGCACGTCGACGGTCCGGAACAGCTCCTTGAAGTCCATCGTCGCCTTCTCGCGGAGCGACTGGACGAAGCGGTACATGAACTGCTCGGCCGACAGGAACATCACGCGCTTGTCGGGGTGGTTCTGCTGGAACTCCCACGCGATGGCCTGCATCAGATGCGTCTTTCCGAGCCCCACGCGCCCGTGGAGGAACAGCGGGTTGAAGCTCACCTGAACGCCCGAGGCGATGCGCCGGGCGGCGGCGTGGGCCAGCTCGTTGGACTTGCCGACGATGAACGCGTCGAAGGTGAAGCGCGCGTCGAGCGCGCTCTCCTGACGGGCCCGGCCCCTCGGCGCGGCCTCGTCGGGCGTGGCGCGCGGCGCGGGCGGCGGGCCGCCGCGCCCGGCCGAGCAGGTCAGCCGCGACGCCGCGAGGCCGCCATCGGCTACGTGACGCAGGATTACGTCCTGGAAGTTCGCCGTCACCCACTTGCCGATGAAGTCCGTCGGCGAGGCGAGGCTCAGCGTCCCCTCGTCGAGCGAGCGGAACGTCAGCGGCTCGATCCAGGTGGTGAAGTTGTGCGACCCGATCGCGTCCCGTATCCCGCCCTTGGCGAGGTCCCATGCATCCCTGCTCATCTCGTCCGGCCCTACCCGCTTCTCTCGTTTCCGTTCAGGACTGGCTCCAAGCCAATCCCCGGGCCTTCCAACCGTTCAGGCCCCCCCGACGCGCCAGCGCGTCCAGATCGCCCTCGAAGCCCTCGGCCACGTTGATGCAGGGAACGGCTCGGCCCTCGGTCGAGAGCGCCTCCGCCACGGCTCGCGCCGCCCGCATCGATCGCGCGCCCGAGCGACACAGGAAGAGGAAGCGGGATGGCAGTCCCCCGACCTCGTCCATCAGCGCCCGGACGAAGCCGGGGTCGGGAACCATGCCGGGCCAGGACGCCCATTCGCAGCGAACGACGTCCCGGCCGATCTCCGACAGGTCGGGCCCTCCCACGAATCCCCATTCGGGTCGGGCCCGGACGTCGACGAGCACGGATGCGGCGTCTTGCGACAAGATTTTCCACGCCTCCCGAGGTCCCACCTCGGAGAGCAGCGGACCCGCGTCCGTATGCATCGATGTCCCCACTCGAGCGATCTGACTCGCTGTCCTCCGACGATATCGGCCGGTCGGGCGGGCCATCAACATCTCTTCGATGTTGACACCGGCGGATCGCACAAAGAATCCGAACCGCTGCATTCAACACCTTGGCCCGGAACGAAAAACGGACCTGCCATCCGGCAGGTCCGCGAATCCGTCGTCGTCTCGCGCGGGCGGGCGCCCGGGCCGGTCAGCCGGCCAGGGACTTCACCCGCGAGGACAGGCGCGAGATCTTCCGCGAGGCGGTGTTGATATGGAACACGCCCTTGGTCACGCCGCGCATCAGTTCGGGCTGCGCCTCCTTGAGGGCGGCGGCGGCGGCGTCCTGATCGCCCGACGCGATGGCCTCCTCGACGCGGCGCAGGTAGGTGCGGATGCGCGAGCGGCGGGCCTTGTTGACGGCGAAGCGCCGCTCGTTCTGGCGGGCGCGTTTCTTGGCTTGCGGCGTGTTGGCCATTCTCTGATCCCCTCGGGCTCGTGTAACGGCGCGCGGGAGGGCCGACCGGGCCGCGGCGCGGGGCCGCATCGGTAGGGTCCGGCCAGAGCGGGCCTCACGCGCATGATCGGCGCGCACTAGTCTCCGCGCGCGGCCCCGTCAAGCGCGGCTCAGCGGTCGCGGAACTGCGGCTCGCGCTTCTCGAGGAAGGCGTCCATCCCCTCGCGCCGGTCCTCGGACGCGAAGAGCGCATGGAACAGCCGCTTCTCGAAGAGGAGCCCCTCCGACAGCCCGACCTCCTGGCTCCGGTTCACCGCCTCCTTGACCGCCGTGGCCGTGACGAGCGATTTCTCGGCGATCTTGTGGGCCGCCGCGGCCGCCTCCTCCATCAGCTTGCGCGCGGGCACGACGCGGCTCACGAGCCCCGACCGCTCGGCCTCCTCCGCGGTCATGAACCGCCCCGTCAGATGCATGTCCATCGACTTGGCCTTGCCCACGGCGCGCGTCAGCCGCTGCGTCCCGCCGATCCCCGCGACCACGCCGAGGTTGATCTCGGGCTGGCCGAACTTGGCGGTGTCGGCCGCGATGATGAAGTCGCACATCATCGCGAGCTCGCAGCCGCCGCCGAGCGCGTATCCCGCGACGGCCGCGATGATCGGCTTGCGGATGGCGCGGATCGCGTCGACCTCCGCCCCGAACAGGTCGCCCATGAAGACGTCGACGAACGACTTCTCGGACATTTCGCGGATGTCGGCCCCGGCGGCGAAGGCCTTGTCGGAGCCGGTCAGAACGATGCAGCGTACCTTGGGGTCCGCCTGCGCGGCCTTGAGCGCGCGCGCCAGCTCGCCCAGCATCGTGCTGCTCAGCGCGTTGAGCGCGTCGGGCCGGTCGAGCCGGATCGTGGCGACGTGGTCGGCGGTCTCCACGTTGAGCGTCTCGTATCCCATGCCGGGCTCCGTGCGGGTTGATCGGTCCCCCGGACTGCCCGTAACGCGCGGGATTATCAAGCGCGCCTCAGCGCTGGCAGGCCGGGCAGTGGAAGCTCGACCGCCCCGACAGGACGCTGCGCCGGACGGTGCCGC
Source organism: uncultured Alphaproteobacteria bacterium (assembly GCA_963729425.1). Taxonomy (GTDB): domain Bacteria; phylum Pseudomonadota; class Alphaproteobacteria; order Rhodobacterales; family Rhodobacteraceae; genus Jannaschia. The sequence goes on from CAVSOF010000007.1 coordinate 163,437, forward strand.
CGCAGCCCGGGGCGGGGCAGGGGGCGCCCTCGCGGTCGTAGACGCGGAACCCGTGCTGGAAGTAGCCGAGCGTGCCGTCCGCCTGCCGGTGGTCACGCAGCGACGAGCCGCCCGCCGCGATCGCTTCGGTCAGCACGTCGCGCACGACCGGCACCAGGCCCGCGATCCGCGCCGCGGCGATCCGCCCCGCCCGCCGTGCCGGCGCGATCCCCGCGCGGTGCAGCGCCTCGTTGACGTAGATGTTGCCCAGCCCCGCGACGATCCGCTGGTCGAGGAGCGCGGCCTTCACCGGGGTCGCCCGTCCGCGCAGCCTGCCCACGAGATACTCCTCGTGGAACCCGTTCCCGAGCGGCTCCGGTCCCAGCTTCGCCATCAGCCAGTGCCGTTCCAGATCTTCAGTCGGCCACAGGTCCATCGCGCCGAACCGCCGCGCGTCGTTGAACGTGACGCGGTGCCGGTCGGTGTGGAGCACGACGTGGTCGTGGCGCGGCAGCCAGGCCGGATCGCGGTGGAACGTGCCGAGCGCGGTCTCGTCCACCACCATCCGGCCCGACATGCCCAGATGCACGATCAGCGTCTCGCCGGTGTCGAGATGCGCGAGCAGGTATTTCGACCGCCGCCCGAGCGCGCGGATCGTCGCACCCGTCAGCCGCTCGGCCATGCGCTCGGGGAACGGCCAGCGCAGGTCCGGCCGCCGCACCTCGACCGCCGTCAGGCGCGCGCCCTCGAGCGCGGGCGCGAGCCCGCGGCGGACGGTCTCGACCTCTGGCAGCTCCGGCATCGGGACCCTTCGTTGCAGGCGCGCGGCCGCGCCCTATAAGTCAGGCTCCATACGATGAGGACGCCCGCCCGATGACGCAAGACACCGACGACGGCGCGGCCCGGACCACGCATTTCGGCTTCGAGGACGTCGCCGAGGCGGACAAGGCCGGCCGCGTCCACGGCGTCTTCGCCTCGGTCGCCTCGCGCTACGACGTGATGAACGACGCGATGTCGCTCGGGATCCACCGCGTCTGGAAGGACGCGATGATGGACTGGCTCGCGCCGCGGCCCGGTCAGCGCCTCCTCGACGTGGCGGGCGGCACCGGCGACGTCGCGTTCCGCTTCCTCGCCCGCGCGCCCGGCGCCGAGGCCACCGTGCTCGACATGACCGAGGACATGCTCGCCGCCGGTCGCAGTCGCGCCGAGGCCGCCGACATGGCGGGCGCGCTCGACTGGGTGGCGGGCGACGCGATGGCGCTTCCGTTCGCCGACGCGACCTTCGACGCCTACACGATCAGCTTCGGCATCCGGAACGTCACCCGGATCGACGCCGCCCTGCGCGAGGCGCACCGCGTCCTGCGCCCCGGCGGGCGGCTGATGGTGCTCGAGTTCTCGCAGCTGCCCAACCCGCTGATGCAGCGCGCCTACGACCTCTATTCGTTCAACGTGATCCCGCGGATGGGGCAGGCGATCGCGGGCGACCGCGCCTCCTACCAGTACCTCGTCGAGTCGATCCGCCGCTTCCCCGACCAGGACCGGTTCGCCGCGATGATCCTCGAGGCGGGCTTCGCGAACGTCCGCTACCGCAACCTCTCGTTCGGCATCGCCGCGCTGCATTCGGGCTGGAAGGTTTGAGGGGGCCGCACAACCTCCTCCGGCTCATCCGCACCGCCGCCACCTTCGAGCGGACCGGGGCGATGGACGTCGTGCTCGATCAGATGCGTGCCCCGCCGGGCATCCGTGCGGGCGCGCGCATCCTGGGCTGGCCGTTCCGGTGGCTTGGCTACGAGGGCGATCCGGCGCTCCCGCCCGTGACCCGCGCGATCACCGCGCTCGGGCCGAGCTACGTCAAGCTTGGGCAGATCCTCTCCACGCGGCCCGACTTCGTCGGCGACGATCTCGCCCGCCAGCTTCGCGTCCTCCAGGACAAGCTGCCGCCGTTCCCCACCGAGAAGGCCCGCGCGATGGTCGAGGCCGATCTGGGCCGCCCGGTCGACGCGATCTTCTCGGAGTTCTCCGAGCCGATCGCCGCCGCCTCGATCGCTCAGGTCCACCGCGCGCGCCTCGCCTCCGACGGACGCCGGGTCGCGGTCAAGGTCCTGCGGCCCGGGATCGCGCGCGCCTTCCGCCGCGACATCGACGCGTTCCACCTCGCCGCCTGGCTCATCGAGCTCTCGCCCCAGGCCCGCCGCCTGCGTCCGCGCGACGTGATCGAGCATTTCGACGCCACCGTGCAGCGCGAGCTCGACCTGCGCACCGAGGCCGCCGCCGCCGCCGAGTTCGCCGCCAACACCGCGCGCGACGCGGGCTTCGGCGTGCCTTCGGTCGAATGGGCGCTGTCGGGCCGCGCGGTGATGACGCTCGACTGGGTCGAGGGGCTGCGGATGGCCGACCTCGAGGGGATCGAGGCGGCGGGCCACGACCGCGCCGCGCTCGCCGACCGCGTGCTCGCGATGTTCCTGCGCCACGCGCTCCGCGACGGGTTCTTCCACGCCGACATGCACCAGGGGAACCTCAAGGTCGCGCCGAACGGCGACGTCGTCGCGCTCGACTTCGGGATCATGGGACGGCTCGACGAGTACACGCGCCGCGTCTACGCCGAGATCCTCATCGGCTTCATCCGCAAGGACTACCGCCGCGTGGCCGAGGTCCACTTCGAGGCCGGCTACGTCCCCGAGGGCCAGGACATCGACGCATTCGCGCAGGCGCTCCGCTCGGTCGGGGAGCCGATCTTCGGCATGGACGCCTCCCGCATATCGATGGGTCGGCTGCTGGCCTACCTGTTCGAGGTGACCGAGCGGTTCGGGATGGAGACGCGAACCGAGCTGATCCTGCTGCAGCGCACGATGGTCGTCGTGGAAGGCGTGTCGCGGACCCTCAACCCCAACATGAACATCTGGCTCGCCGCCCGGCCGGAAGTCGAGCGCTACATCCGCGAGAGCCTCGGACCCCGTGCGGTGGCCCGCGACCTCGCCCGGACGCTCCGCGTCCTCGGCCGGTTCGGTCCGCACCTGCCCGGCGCCGTCGAGGCGGCGCTCAAGCGCAGCGCGACGACGGTGATCGTCCGCGAACGCCCCCCCCGCCAGGGTGGGCTGTTGTGGTTCGCCGGCGGCTTCGTTCTCGCCGCCGCCGGTGCGGCCCTTCTCGCCGTCGTTTGATCGCTACGCGTTTCGCGGGTTTGGGACGCTCCTGCGGTCCGCGTTTTGGATCCTGGAGGGCGCAATACCCCATCCACCGCAGCGTATTTCGCTGGCTTCGCGGACGCCGTAGGTCCGGTGGGGGACTGGCTCGACCTGAAGTCTCCGCCCGGGTCGCCTGTCCGGCCGGCCACCGCGCGATCGTTTGGGCGGACGGGCAGTTGGTGCATCACATCTCCCAATCCGCCTCGAACGCGGGAGTACGCAAAACCCGGGTCAGCCTGTCCATTCTGATCAAACCAGCACATACTGGTGATGTAAGTTATGAATTGAATATGGTTCGCAATGTCGAGAATTTATCAGCTATCATCGGGCTCCAAGTTTCAAAGGGCCCCGCGGGTAACGGCCAATGAGCGCTCGACTTGAAATTCTTTCGTTCTCTAATGCATGCCGGCCACTCGCTTCAAAGTATTGACCCAAGTGCCCAGACCAGGCCGGCTTCCACTAGATAATCCGGTGTGATCGTCAGGACTTAGGATCCGTTCGAGGGATGGATGCCGGAGAACAAGGCTTCATGGGGTCGGATGGCATCCATGTCGCTACGGCCCTCGGTGGACCGATCGTCTCGTACGCGGGCGGCCGGTATTGGAATGCCGAACGAAGGTGCACAATGTCGTGGTAGCGGCGCGGCAGGCCGAACGGCACGCGCGCCTCGGTTTCGGTATAGAAGATCTTTGGTCCGGCAGCGCGTCGCGCAACTCGACGTCGAAGCATTCGTTCCTCCATGGGCTTCCGGGGACGACGAACGTCGTCATCACACCGGAACGGCCGGACCGGTCGCGCACCGCCGCCAACGTGAGTCTCTGGTCGATGTCGGACCTGATGTTCCCGGGGTGCATCGCTGGACAAGCACGTCCCCCAGCAGAATCGGCAGGCCGTCTGCGCATGGACGTCGAGCTACCGGCAGAGCGAGGCACCTGCAGGCGTGCTGTCGATCCCGGTGCGCATCGTCATCCTGAGCTCGGAATATCTCGTTCTCTGACTGAGCCTCAGCCTTGGGCTCGTGCGGCCACTCCGCGCAAAAGCGCATGCCCGCGCCGTTCTGATGCCAAGGTTGTGCCCGCTCGCGCGTATATGCCGGGACCGTCAAATCCTCGACCCGCCAGATGCGCTCTACCCGTCGGTGCCCTACCGGATAGCCCGCCGCGCCCAGAATGGCCGCTTCTCGGCAATGGCCCATAGTGCGCTAATTCGATGGCCAGCGCGACGATCTTCGCAGCGGGTATATCCTTGCCTTGCGGTGCCTTGCGTGTTGCTGAGCGGAGCCGGCCCGCCACGCGGTAAGCGCGCCGATCGGATACGCCGATCATCTCCCGAAACTGCTCGATCGCCTACCGCCGGCGCGCGGGGCCCAGTCGTTTTACTTGCCGTCGTCGTCTGGAGCACCTTTTCCAACCCGAGGCCCGACACCGCCCGTCTGAGCCGCCAGTTCTCGCGCGCCATATCCTAAGGTCGTCGCGACGGGCCGACACTGCAAGCCCCGCACATACGACGCCGACAACGCCAAGCCCGCTCGTTCGGGACATTGTTCCCTGACGCCGAACTCTTTCGCCGCCTCCGAAGCCCTCGCGCCCTTCGCAATTTGGAACTAAACCTCGCTCGGATAACCGATGAAGATTCCAGTCCAATGCCGCTCCCGGCGTTGATCCGCTCTTCCTGCGTCAAAGGCGATTAAAGCCGCCGAACCGTTCGATCGGGGGCAGGGCGGCTCGTGCGGTCAGGGTCACCGCTCATCTTCTTGTCGCGGCCTTCGAGGGACGGGTCGCATAACTCGCTCGCCGAAGATACGAGGACAAGGAAGGCGAAAGCATTAATTGTGTCAGTCATAGCTGATGAATGAACGGATTAGAACGGGGCTTGTTCTCCTGTCGGTGCCTGACTAATATATAGGATTACGGACTACGATCGATGTCGAATTGTGGTCCGTCTTGTTGTGTCGATGATGCTCCGATGACCGAGAAGGCTAGGGAGAGTAGTCCAGAAGACTGTTCTGTACTTACCGCTCTCAAACGATATCCTTCGGCGCTTGGTATAATGGTACACATGAAGTTAACGCGGTTGGTGCTCTTCCGCCGCCCGCCGCGTAACTCCGGGGCGGTCACATTGAGGAGCGGACGATGACGGGGTCGAGGAAGAATAACGAGCGCCAGCCGATCTATGTCGGATTGGATGTATCCAAGAAGAGGCGCCGGTCTGCGTGGTTGCGGCCAATGGCGCCAAGCTGTTCGAGGCGAAGGTCGCCACCGAGCCCGACGTGCTCGTGCGGGCGATTGCGAAGACGGCCGAGAAGCACGGCGCGCGCATCGAACTGGTGGGCTTAGAGATGGGCGGCATGGCCGGTTGGCTGTGGCGGGAGCTGAAGGCTTGGGGCCTGCCCGTGATCTGGATCGACGCCCGGCATGCGCACGTGGCCCTGTCGACACGGACGAACAAGACCGATCGTGGCGACGCACGAGGCACTGACGAGCTGATGTGCACGGGCTGGTTCCGCGAGGTGGCGCCTCGGTCGGAGGAGAGCCCGGCGCTGCGGGCCTTGATGGTCGTGCGGTCCCGGCTGGTGAGGATGCGCGCCGATGCCCAGAACCAGATCCGGGGGCTGCTGAAGGAGCGCGGCATCCGCATGCCCCGCGCCGTGGGGGCGATGTTCCGGCGGCGGGTGCGTGATGCGGTGGAGGGGCGGCTGGCCGAAGGCGATCACCTCCACGTTCTGATCGTCACCTTCCTGCGGCTGCACGAGCAACTGTGCGCCGAACAGAACGGGATCGAGCGACGCATCCGGCACGAGGTGGCGGCCGACGAGACCACCCGCCGGCTGATGACGATCCCCGGCGTGGGCGTCATGACGGCGACCTGCTCCCGCCAGACCATTGACGATCCGCACCGTTTCACGTCATCCGCGATGGTGGGGGCCTATCTCGGGCTGACGCCCAGGCGCCATCAGTCGGGCGAGATGGACTGAACGGGCCGCATATCGAAGCGCGGCAGCGTGACGATGCGAGCACTCCTTTACGAGGCGGCGACCGTGATCATGCACCGCGTCCGGCGTAGCTGCACGATGAAGCGATGGGCCGAAGGGCTGGCCGGGCGTATCGGCGCGCGGCGGGCAAAGGTCGCGCCTGCGCGCAAGCTGGCGGTGATGATGCACGCGATTAGGGTTGACGGGACCGAGTTCGACTGGGGCCAGGACGCCGATCCATCGGCTGGGACGGCATGATACGTCACGCACGGCTTCTGAGTGAGGAGGATCGCCAGCGATAGAGCCATCCGGTTCCGGTCGGCGCGTCGGGCGGTGCGCCCCTGCCAGGAACGCCAATGGGATGAGCTTCGACGTCTAGGATTGGTGCGACGGCCTCGGGTTGCGGACGCCGCAGTACACATGGGAGCGTCGACGCGAACACCACGATGAGGCTGGAACGTCGACAGAAGTCTGAATGCTTTGGCTGGCATACGGCGCCGCAAAGAACGCCAGGCGGTTGCCGCGCAGGTGTCTACAGAAATCATACGGGGTCGAACGACGTGTTTGGGTGATACGATCTACGTCTTGGTCGCAGAGATCGGATAGGCGAGCGGGATCCGCTCTAGTGTCACGTCAAATTCCGAAGCCGTAGCACGTCGGCGCAAGGAGAAACTGTGTCATGCTGCCGGACGACGTGACCGAAGCCCCCGAGGGCTGGGGAGGGGGCGTCGAAGCGCTCGGACATAGCGACGGATTGCCCGCCACGGGGGAGCCGGTTCGCCCCCGGCAGGCATCGGTCAGAAATTGTCGGCACCGCAGCATCACCACCCACGATGCCAGCCGCGCCGCTGGGATCGGTCATGTAAGCGCGACACCTCCATGCCCGCCAGGTCCATTCGGACGCGACGGTCGCCCGACGGCGTCTCGGCCCCCGGCCCGGTCGGATCGAGGCGCTTCGATGGGCGCACGCGCGAAGAACGGTTCCTCCGTCTAGCCGATCCGATCAGGCCGAAGGCCCGCGGATCGATTCGAGCGCGCCTATCGGAAGGCGGACGCCGCCGCGGAGCAGAAGCTCGGTTCCCGCCTTGCCCATGACCGCTTCGTCCACGCGCGCGTAATGCGCGACGGGCGTGGGATCGAGCGCGCGGTCCCCGGCCCAGCTTTCGATGCGGATATCGTAGCTGCCGTCGGGGACGGAGCCACCGCGTCCGTCCGCTGGCCAGCCGAGGACTTCGGCCTTCGGATCGACGGGATGGCGGGCGACCTCGCGGCCGCGCATGTCGGTGACGACGAGCTCCGCCCGGTCGGCGACGGCGTTCACCCCCGTGTAGAGCGCCGTCTGCCCGCCGGTATGGCCCACCGCTCCGGAATGCCGCACCTCCATGCCGATATAGCCGGCCGCGCTCGTGGCCTGCTGGCTGTCGAGCTTGCCGATCATCTTGCTGAGCAACGTGTTCGTCTGGACGGCCTGCTCGACGTTCGAGAAGGTAGCAAGCTGCGCGGTGTAGGCGGTCGCGTCGGCGGGTTCGAGCGGATCCTGGTTGCGGATCTGCGCGGTCAACAGCTTGAGGAATGTGTCGAAATCCGACGACGTCTTCGACGGCGCCTTCTCCTCGGCCTGGCTGGCAGGCTGCGGGCGCGGGGCGAGGGTTTGCTGGATGTCCACGGGAGGCTCCTAGATGCGGATGTCGAGCCGGCCCGGCGGGGCCGACGGCGTGGGTGTGCGGTGCGGCGGTGCAATTTTCTCGGCCGGGTCGGCGTCCCGGGCGGCGATGTCGTGCGCAGGATGGCGATCAGGCAGGGCACGCCGCCCCCGGTCGCCGCTGCCGATATCGACACCTTCGAGCGAGACACCATCGGAGAGGAGGGACCGGTGGAATCCCTCGAGCTGCCTTCGGACGGCCTCGAGCGATTCCGGCCGGTCGACGTGGACGGTAAGGTGCAGCCCCCTCTCGCCCGTCATCAGGACGAGCCGAAGCTTGCCGAGTTCGGCCGGCGCCAGCTCGATCTCCGTTGTGAGCGATCCATCGCCTTGCCGGCGTGTCGCGACCTCGGCTCGAGCCTTCTCGACGAGCGCCTTCGCTTCCCGCTGCATCGCCTCGCCAAGATGCTGCATCGGCACCGGCGCGGCCTGTCGCGCCGGCTCCGCAACAGGAGCGGGGGCAAGGGAGGGAGGCGCGGGGACTGCCGGCTCGGCGGCGAGCGTCGCAGCGGTCCGGCCGGGAAGAATATCGTCGGCCTCGCCGCCGCGCAGCGCGGCGGGGGCCTGCGCGATGGGTTGCGCGGCGGCCGATCCCGCCGCGATGCCCGAAGGTGCGGACGCGGAAGGGGATCTCGATTCCGCGCCGGATGGCAGGGTATCCGTTCGCTCGCCCAGCCTCGTTCGCGACGACATGTCCAGAGCCGTTTTCGCATCGCCGTCCGCCAGCGTGGCGGAGGTTGCCGCGACCGCCGCGCCGGTCGGTGTGACGACGGCGTCGGCCGGGGCGGCGGCCGGAACGATCCCCGACGGGACGACCCCGCCGCCTGCGCCCACCGCCGCGGCAGGCACTTTTGTCGTCGTGAGGGCGGCCGGCGGAACGGCGACCGGGATCGACTCCGCATCGGACGTCGTCGTCGGAGGTGCCACCCCGCCGGCGTTCTCCATCCGCCCGGAAGGATTCGATCCGTCGTTCGCGAGCGACGCCATGAAGTCGACGAGCCAATCGTCGATCCCTTCCGCGCCGTCTCCGACGATCGGGTCGACCTTCGGCGCTTCGTCGTCGCCGAGACCTTCCGGGGTGGGCGAACCTCCCGCGACGGTCGATCGGTCGGGGTCCGCCGACCCCCGAGCGTCGAACGCCATCACGTCGAGGAAACCGTCCCGTGCCGATCGCTGGCCCGCCGCGGTCGGCGCGGGAGACATCGCCTTGGCGCCGGTCGCGGCATTCGAACCGCCCTGCGGCGACATGGTGGGGAGGTCGGGAATCATCGCTGCTCCGCGGTACTCGTCGGGCCGATCACTAGGGGGCGGGCGTTACGAAATCCTTTACCCGGTCGTGGCAACGATGCCGGACGAGCCGCGAGGAGATGCCGATGATCCTGTCCGACATGCCCTTCCTTCCGTCCGCCGAGCCGACCCGCGCCGGCCCCGACGCCGCCTTGCGCGCGCAGGCCGTGGAGCTCGAGGCGTTCCTCTTCGCCGAGCTGCTACGGGTCGCAGGAACCGGAATGCCGTCGCCCGGCGGGGGCGGGGAGACCCAGTTCGACAGCTTCCTGCGCCAGCAGCAGGCCGAGGCGGTGGCCGCGTCCGGGCAGACCGGGCTCGCGGAGGCGATCTATCGTTCGATGGCTCGGACGCTGGCGGCGGACGACGCTACGAGCAGCGCGGCAGCTGCTGCTGGTACATGAGCGCGCGGCCCTCGATCTCGCCCGCGACCCGCATCAGCCAGGGCTTCGCGCGGTAGGATCCCCGCGCATAGCCCGCGCGGCCGTCGTGATAGGCGAGGTACTGGTTGCGCGCGTCCAGGAGCGAGATCCCGAGCCGCCGTTGCGTCTCCGCCATGTACCAGCCCATGAAGTCGGCCGCGTCGCGGATGTCGTCGCGTCGCGTGCGCCGTCCGCCCTCGGCCGCCTGATACTCCTTCCATGTGCCGTCGAGCGCCTGCGAATAGCCGAAGGCGCTGCTCTGGCGTCCGATCGGGATCACGCCGAGCGAGAACCGCAGCGGCGTGCGCGCGTCCGAGATGAACTTCGACTCTTGGTAGATCGTCGCCATCTGCACGTGGACCGGCACGCCCCACTTGCGCTCCGCCGCCCGGAAGGCCCGCAGGTAACCGGGGCGCTGCCCGAGGATCGAGCAGGCGTCGTCGAGGTTGCGCGGCGCCGTCCCGTCGCCCCCGCCGCTGCATGCGGTCAGGAGCAGCAGACAGGCGATCTGCATCAATCTGGTCATGGATACTGCCCGGCTTGTTACCGATTTTCCCCGAGCCTAGCCCGGTCGGGGGCCGCTGCCAACGGCCTAGAGCAGGACCGCGAGGATCGCAGGCAGGACCGCCACCGAGAGCGCGGTGGAGGCGACGACGAGCCCCGCCACCGGGGCCGCGTCCGCGCCGTACTTCGCCGCGAGCAGGTAGGAGGTGACCGCGACCGGGGTGGCGAGCTGCACCACCAGCACGCCCAGCGCCGCGCCGTCGAGCGCGAAGGCCCGGCCGATGAGCCAGGCGAGCCCGGCGCAGCCGACCGCCTTGACCGCGGCGAGGCCCGCCAACGGCGCCAGCCCGTCCGCGCGGATGCGCGCCATCGCCACGCCGAGCGTTATGAGCATGAGCGGGATCGCCATCTGGCCAAGAAGCGACGCCACGTCGAACGCCATGTCCGGCACCGGCCAGCCGCGCCACAGGAACAGTCCGCCCGCGAGCGTCGCGCCGACCAGCGGCTCGCGCAGCGCCCGGCCGACCGCGCCGCCGCCCGCGACCACCCAGAGCCCGAACGTGAACTGCAGCATCGCCCCCACGGCGAAGACCACGACCGCGTAGGCGAGGCCCGTCGGTCCGAAGGCGAGGAGCGCGAGCGGCAGGCCGAGGTTGCCCGTGTTCCCGAAGGTGAGCGGCGCCAGATAGGTCCGCATCGACAATCCGATCGCGCGGCAGAGCGCCCAGGCCGCCGCCGCGACCGCGAGGTAGGCCGCGAGCGCCGCCACCGCGATCCGGCCCGCCGCCTGCGCGTCGATCTCAGAGCGGGCAAGCGCCGCGAAGATCAGGCACGGCACCGCGAGCGTCATCGCGAGCCGCGTCACGAACGCCGTGTCGAAATCGAAGCCGAGGCGTACCCACGCGAAGCCGATCGCGGCGAGCGCGAAGACCGGCGCGACGATCTGCAGGACCGACCATGCGAGCGTCACGATGTGTTTCCCCGCCCGCGCGGCCCGGCCGATTGCCAAGGTCTCCGGGCCCGGATTAGGTACGGCCGGGCGGAAGGGCAACGAACATGCGCGAGAGCGAGGCGAAGTACGGTCTGGGCGAGGTGGTCCGCCACAAGCGCCACCCGTTCCGCGGCGTCATCTTCGACGTCGACGCCGAGTTCTCGAACTCCGAGGACTGGTACGACTCGATCCCCAAGGGCCAGCGCCCGCGCCGCGACCAGCCGTTCTACCACCTGCTCGCCGAGAACGACGACAGCTATTACGTCGCCTACGTCTCCGAGCAGAACCTCGTCCGCGACCGGTCCGGCGAGCCGGTGACCCATCCGGACGTCGACGACCTCTTCGGCGCCTTCGACGGGCGGCAGTATCCGCTGCATTTCGACCTGAACTGAGCGGCCCGGGCCGCCTCAGACGGCTCGGTTAAGCCGATCTTCATGCGGACGCGCGATGGTCTCTCCGTCGGGGACGAGAGGCGCGCGAGGCATGGACGGATCGATTTCCGATACGCTCTACCTCGAGGAGCGGCGCCGCAGGCTCGCGGCGGAACGGACGCTCGATCATACCCGTCGCGAGCTCGCGCGCGCCCATTCCGCGCTCGTCTCGAACGCAGATCGCCTCTCGCGGAGCTACCTCGCGGAGCGGGCACAGAAGCTGTCGCTCACCGAGCGGCAGGAGGCGCTCCTCGCGCAGCGCAAGGAGGCCGCGGAGCGGGCCGACCGGGCCCGCCGCCGCCTCTGGCACGCGCTCGAGGCGATGCGCGACGGCTTCGCCCTGTTCGATCCGCACGGACGGCTCGTCGCGGCGAACCATGTCTACCTCGACCTGTTCGACGCCGGCTCCGCCATCGCCCCCGGCGCGCACGCCACCGAGCTGTTCGAGCTCGCGGCGGAGGAGGGCGCGTTCGACATCGGCGACCGCACGCCCGCCGAATGGGCCGAGGGGCAGGTCGCGCGCTGGGACGCGGAGACGATCGATCCGCTCGTGCTGCACCACTACGACGGCCGGGTGCTGCGCATCCTCGACCGGCGCGCGCCGGACGGCGACGTCGTCTCGCTCGCCATCGACATCACCGAGGATCGCGAGCGCGAGACGTCGCTCGCCGCCGCCCGCGACGCCGCCGAGCAGACCGCGCAGGCCAAGTCCGACTTCCTCGCCCGGATGAGCCACGAGATCCGCACGCCGATGAACGGCGTCCTGGGCATATCGCAGATGCTCGCCGAGAACGCCCGGGATCCCGAGGCGGCGCTCTTCGCGCGCACGATCCGCGACTCGGCGGAGGCGCTGCTCGTGATCGTGAACGACACGCTCGACGTTTCGCGACTGGAGGCGGGACGCGTCGAGCTGCGCGCCGAGCCGTTCGACCTCGAGGCGCTCCTGGGGGACTGCGTGCGCCTCGCCTATGCCGGGCGCGCGCCGGGCGTGGGGACGGGCCTGTGCTACCCGATCGGCGCCCGGACGGCGTTCGTCGGCGATGCGGGGCGGATCCGGCAGGTCGTGATGAACCTGCTCGGCAACGGCTTCAAGTTCACCGAGGCCGGGCATGTCGGCATCCGGGTGGGCATCGAGGACGGGGAGCGGTCCGGCGTCACGATCGTGGTGGAGGATACCGGCCCGGGCATCCCCGCCGACCGTCACGAGACGGTGTTCGAGGCGTTCGGCCAGGTCGAGGACCCGGCCCGCCCGGCCAGGGAAGGCACCGGCCTCGGTCTGACGATCTCGCGCGGCCTCGTCGAGCGCATGGGCGGCGCCCTGACCCTTGCGAGCGAGGCGGGGCAGGGGTCCGCGCTGACGCTGATCTTGCCGTTGCCCACGCATGGCGAGACCGAGGTGGTTCCAGCTCCGCCCGCCCGCGTCGCGATCCCGCCCGGCGGGGGGCTTCGCGGCGACTATCTCGTCGATCGGCTGACGGCGGCCGGCGTGGAGGTGATCCGGGACGTCGCCGCCGACACGGCTGTCGTCGTCCTGCCACTGACCCTCGACGGCGAGACGCAGGACGCCATCGTCGCCGCGCTGCCGCCCACCGTCCGGCTCGTCGCGCATGGCCGCCGGGACGAGGCGGGGGCGACCGTGCTCGAGCGCGCATCGGCGATCCTGCCGGCCCCCGCGACGGGAGCGGACCTGCTGGCGGCGCTAGCGGGCGACGACGAGGGCCCGGACGCCGCCGATCCGGCGAGCGCGGACGAGCCGGCGCGCCCGCGCGTGCTCTTCGCGGACGACAACGCGACCAATCGGTTGCTTCTCGACCGGATGCTGCGGGACCAGCCGTTCGACGTCGAGCTGGTCGCCGACGGCGCGCAGGCGGTCGACGCCTACCGGGACCGCCGCCCCGACGCGGTCGTCCTCGACATCTCGATGCCGGTCATGGACGGGTTCGACGCCGCCGGAGCGATCGCCGCGCTCGAGCGGGAGCGCGGCGGCTCACCCGCGCCGCTCCTCGCGCTCACCGCCCATGCCGGCGAGGAGATGGCCTCGAGGCTGCGCGACGCGGGCTTCGTCGCGCATCTCACCAAGCCGCTGAAGAAGGACCTCCTGCTCGAAGCGCTCGGCGACGCGATGGCGGTGGATCAGGCCAGCCGAACCTGAACGTGCCCGGTCTCGATCCCGCGCGCGTTCCGCACCGGCCCGCGCGTCAGTCGGCGCGCCACCGGCGAGTCGGCATCCAGCAGGCCGAGCCGGACCAGCAGCGCGGCGATCACCGCCTCGGCCGCGCGCGTGCCGCCATCGACGATCTTGACCGCGACGCCGCGGTCGATCCCGGGGGCGACGGCGACGTACACCGCTTCCGCCCCGGTCTTGACCGCCACGCGCCCGCCCATCGCGCGCATCAGATCGGTGCAGGCCCGCCCCTCGCCCGCCACCAGCTCGGGCGCCGCGCCCATCGAGCGGACGAGGCGCGCCATCGCGTCCGTGCGCGCGCCGACGCCCTCGCGGGCCCGCGCGAACCGACCCATCGCGCCGCCCAGCGCGTCGAGGCGGGTGGCGTAGTTCGGCGCCGAGCATCCGTCGATCCCGTGGCCCGGGCTCGCCATCCCGGTGACCTCCTCGAAGGCCGCGCGGATCGCGATCTGCACCGGATGGTCCGGCTCGACGTAGTCCGGTCCGCCGCGCAGGTGACGCGACAGCGCGAGGAAGCCCGCATGCTTGCCCGAGCAGTTGTTGTGGAGCTGGCACGGCCTCTCGCCCGCGCGGATCAGATCGGCCGCCGCCGCCTTGGAGTAGGGCCAGTGCGCGCCGCAGCGCAGGTCCGCGTCGCCCAGCCCCATCGACCCGAGCCAATCGGCCACCATCGTCGCGTGCAGGGCCTCGCCCTGATGCGACGCGCAGGCGAGCGCCGCCTGGCCGTCCGACAGGTCCCTCGCCGCGCCCGATTCGAAGAGCGGCAGGGCCTGGATCATCTTGCAGGCCGATCGCGGGTAGATCACCACCTCCGGCGCGCCCCAGGCCTCGACCACGGCGCCCGCGCCGTCGCAGATCACCGCGTGCCCGCTATGGACCGATTCGACGCGCCCGCCGCGCACCATCTCGACCATCGGCACCGCGCCACGGTCGACCGCTCCGTCCGCATCCGTCATCGCGAGAGCCCTCCCCGGGCGCGAAAAACCGCCGCACGGCCTTTCCGTCCGGGATGGCCTCGGGCTAGCATCCGTGGTCATCAGGCGAAACCGCGCCGCACCGCGCGTCCGCGACGGAGGCAGACATGACCCATACCAACCTCGCCGCCGCGGCCCTCGCCGCGGCCCTCGCCGCCGCGCCAGCCGTGGCGCAGGACAGCTCCAATCGCGTCAACACCGAGACCGACTGGTCCGTCTTCGTCGAGGACAACCCGACCCAGTGCTGGATCGTCTCCGCGCCCAAGTCGATCCGCAACACGCGCGACGGCCGCGAGGTCGCGGCGCAGCGCGGCGACATCCGTCTCTTCGTCAGCTACTGGCCCGGCGAGGGCAAGGCGGCCGAGGTCTCCGCGACCGGCGGCTACCCGTACGCCGAGGGCTCCACCGTCACGATCGAGGTCGGCTCGGAGGCGTTCGAGATGTTCACCGACGGCGAGCTCGCCTGGGCCGCCTCTCCCACCGACGACGAGCGCATCGTCGCGGCGATGAAGCGCGGGGCCGAGGCCACGGTCTCGGGCCAGTCGGGTCGCGGCACCCGCACCGCGGACACGTTCAGCCTGCTGGGCTTCACCGCCGCGGTGGCCGACGCGGAGCAGCGCTGCAGCTGAGCGCGCGCCGGTTTGCGCGACGGGCGGCCTGCGCCTATATCGCGGGCTCGCCACCCCGGAGCCCGCCATGACCGCCCCGCTCGAGCCGGACGTCCGCACGATCCCGCGCCGCCTCCCCGAGGGCGGCCGCACGAACCTCGTCGGCCTGACCCACGACGCGTTGCGCGACGCCCTGACCGAGGCCGGCACCCCCCCGCGCCAGGCGCGGATGCGCACCGAGCAGCTCTGGCAGTGGCTCTATCACTGGGGCGTGCGCGACTTCGCGGCGATGACCAACCTCGCCAAACCGTTCCGCGTGCTCCTCGCCGAGCGGTTCGAGATCGCGCTGCCGGAGGTCGTCACCCGCCAGGTCTCGGGCGACGGCACGCGCAAGTACCTCATCCGCATTGCCGGCGGCCACGAGGTCGAGACGGTCTACATCCCCGAGGAGGGCCGCGGGACGTTGTGCGTCTCGAGCCAGGTCGGCTGCACGCTCACCTGCTCGTTCTGCCATACCGGCACGCAGAAGCTCGTGCGCAACCTGACCGCCGGGGAGATCGTGGGCCAGGTCATGCTCGCGCGCGACGACCTCGGCGAATGGCCCCAACCGGGCGCGCCCAACGACCCCGAGGGGCGGCTCCTGTCGAACGTCGTGCTGATGGGCATGGGAGAGCCGCTCTACAACTTCGACAACGTCCGCGACGCCATGCGCATCGTGATGGACGGGCACGGCATCGCGCTCGGCCGCCGCCGCATCACGCTCTCGACCTCCGGCGTCGTCCCCGAGATCGCGCGCACGGCGGAGGAGATCGGCTGCCTCCTCGCCGTCAGCTTCCACGCCACCACCGACGCCGTGCGCGACGTGCTGGTGCCGATCAACAAGCGCTGGAACATCGAGGCGCTGCTCGGCGCGCTGCGCGACTATCCCCGCGCCTCGAACTCCGAGCGCATCACCTTCGAATACGTCATGCTCGACGGCGTGAACGACGGCGACGACGACGCGCACCGGCTGGTGGGGCTACTCGAGGGCATCCCGGCCAAGGTGAACCTGATCCCCTTCAACGAATGGCCCGGCGCGCCCTATCGCCGCTCGTCCAACAACCGCATCCGCGCCTTCGCGACGATCCTGATGGAGGCGGGCTACGCCTCCCCGATCCGCACCCCGCGCGGCGAGGACATCATGGCCGCCTGCGGGCAGCTCAAGTCCGCGACCGAGCGGGGCCGCCGGAGCCGCGCGGAGGTCGCCGCCGCCGCCGGGCTCTAGCGGGTCCGGCGCGGTCGCGGCAGCAGGACGGAGAGGACGAAGCGGATCGGGTCGATCTCGGCCATGGCGGGCGCCTCCGGGCTGATTCGCCGCCCCTATGCGCCCTCTGCATGACAGGCCGCCGACGGTCCGGCGACGGTCCGGTGAACGTCACCCTGCGACGAAGTCCTCGCGGGCCAGCCCCTGCAGATGCAGGAGCGCCGTCAGGTCGCCATGATCGATGCGCAGCGCCGCCTGCGCGCGGACCGAGGGCTTCGCGTGCATCGCCACGCCCATCCCCGCCGCGCCGATCATCCCGAGGTCGTTCGCGCCGTCGCCCACCGCGAGCACGTCCTCGGCCGCGATTTTCTGCGCCGCGCACAGCGCCTCGAGCGCCTCCACCTTCGCCGCGCGCCCGAGGATCGGCTCGGCCGCGCGCCCCGTCAGCCGCCCGTCCGCGACCTCGAGCACGTTGGCGCGGTGCTCGTCGAAGCCCAGCCGCGCGGCGACCGCCCCGGTGAACGCCGTGAACCCTCCCGAGACGAGCGCGGCCCGCGCGCCGCCCGCGCGCATCGTCGCCACCAGCGCCGCCCCGCCCGGCGCCATGGTGATCCGCTCCGCGAGCACCCGGTCGATCGTCGCCACGTCGAGGCCTTCGAGCAGCGCCACGCGCTCGCGCAACGCGCCCTCGAATCCGACCGTGCCGTCCATCGCGCGTGCCGTGATCGCCGCGACGAGGTCGCCCACGCCCGCCTCGGCGGCGAGCTCGTCGATGCATTCCTGACCGATCATCGTCGAATCCATGTCCGCGAGCAGCAACCGCTTCTCGCGGCCCGCCGCGCGCAGCACGTTCACGTCCACCCCCCGCGCGCCCAGGTCGTCGCGCACCGCCTCGATATTGCCCGGCACCGCCTCGATCCCGAACTCGGCGGCGACCCCCGGCCACAGCCATCGTCCGCGATCCCCGCCCCAGGCCCCGCGCAGCGCCTCGAGCGTCGCGGGGTCGACGGCGGGCGCGGTCGGCGCGGATGTCAGGACGCAGACATACATGGCGGGATCCCTCGGGCAGCGGCTCGCCCCTAGCGCCATCGCCGGGCTTGCGCGACCCCCGCGGCGCGACTACCGACGGCGCCGGGACACCCTTCCCCAACGAAGGGCGCTTATCTGGAAGGATAGCATGGACGACCTCAGCCGAGCGGGCGCGCGCCCCGCCACGAAACCCGTGAACCCGCGCTTCTCCTCCGGGCCCTGCGCCAAGCATCCCGGCTGGAGCCTCGACGCCCTCGCCGGCGCGCCGCTCGGCCGCTCGCACCGCGCGGCCCCCGGCAAGGCCAAGCTGGCGGAGGCGATCGAGCGCACCCGCGCGCTGCTCGGCATCCCCGCCCACTACCGCGTCGGCATCGTGCCCGCCTCCGATACCGGCGCCTACGAGATGGCGATGTGGACGCTGCTCGGCGCGCGCCCCGTGACCATGCTCGCCTGGGAGAGCTTCGGAGCCGGCTGGGTCACGGACGCGATCAAGCAGCTGCGCCTCGACGCCGAGGTGCGGACCGCCGGGTACGGCCACCTGCCGTCGCTCGACGTCGACCCGTCGCGCGACGTGGGCTTCACCTGGAACGGCACGACGTCGGGCGTGCGCGTGCCGCATGCCGACTGGATCGCCGACGACCGCGGGGGTCTCACGCTCTGCGACGCGACCTCCGCGGCCTTCGCGATGGCGCTGCCCTGGGCCAAGCTCGATGCGACGACCTTCTCCTGGCAGAAGGTGCTGGGCGGGGAGGCCGCGCACGGGATGCTCGTCCTGTCGCCCCGCGCGGTGGAGCGGCTCGAGAGCCACGTCCCCGCTTGGCCGCTCCCGAAGGTGTTCCGCCTCACCAAGGGCGGGAAGCTCATCGAGGGCATCTTCGCGGGCGAGACGATCAACACGCCGTCGATGCTCTGCGTCGAGGACTACCTGTCGGCGCTCGGCTGGGGCGAGGGCCTCGGCCTCGCAGGGCTGATCGCGCGCGCCGACGCCTCCGCCGGGCACGTCTGGACCTTCTGCGCGACCCGCGACTGGATCGCCAACCTCGCCGCCGACCCCGCCACCCGCTCCACCACCTCGGTCTGCCTGCGCCTCGTCGACGCGCCCGCGGGCCTCGCCAAGCGGATCGCGAAGCGGCTGGAGGCGGAGGGCGTCGCGCTCGACGTGGCCTCCTACCGGGACGCGCCCGAGGGGCTGCGGATCTGGTGCGGCTCGACCGTCGAGCCGGACGACGTGGCGACGCTCATGCCCTGGATCGAGTGGGCCTATCGCGAGGAGTCCGGCGGCTGAGTTCCGCAAGTCTCGTTGATTCCGTCGATCCAATTTCCCCCGACAAGTGAAGAAGGAGCCGTCATGGCCCCCCGCGTCCTCATTTCCGACAGCCTGTCGGACGCCGCCGTCCAGATCTTCCGCGACCGCGGCATCGACGTCACCTTCGAGCCCGCCCTGGGCAAGGACAGGGAGAAGCTCGCCTCCGTCATCGCCGACTACGACGGCCTCGCCATCCGCTCGGCCACCAAGGTCACCGAGAAGCTCCTCGAGAAAGCCAGCAACCTCAAGGTGATCGGCCGCGCCGGCATCGGCGTCGACAACGTCGACCGCGACGCCGCCTCGCGCCGCGGCGTGATCGTGATGAACACGCCGTTCGGCAACATGATCACCACCGCCGAGCACGCCATCGCGATGATGTTCGCCGTCGCCCGTCAGATCCCCGAGGCGAATGCGTCGACTCATCAGGGGCTTTGGGAGAAGTCGCGCTTCATGGGCGTCGAGCTTTCGGGCAAGACCCTCGGCGTGATCGGCGCGGGCAACATCGGCTCCATCGTCTGCGACCGCGCGCGCGGCCTGCACATGAAGGTGATCGCCTACGACCCGTTCCTGTCCGAGGAACGCGCGACCAGGCTGCGCGTCGAGAAGGTCGAGCTCGACGCGCTCCTCGCGCGCAGCGACGTGATCACCCTCCATGTCCCCCTGACCGAGCAGACCGCGAACATCCTCTCCGCCGACGCCATCGCTCGCATGAAGCCCGGCGTGCGCATCGTGAACTGCGCCCGCGGCGGGCTCGTCGACGAGGCCGCGCTGGCCGACGCGCTGCGATCCGGCCACGTCGCGGGCGCCGCCTTCGACGTCTTCGCCGAGGAGCCCGCGACCGCCTCGCCGCTCTTCGGGCTCCCGAACGTCGTCGTCACCCCGCATCTGGGCGCCGCGACGACCGAGGCGCAGGAGAACGTCGCCCTGCAGGTGGCCGAGCAGATGTCGGACTACCTGCTGACGGGCGCCGTGACGAACGCGCTCAACATGCCGTCCGTCACCGCCGAGGAGGCCAAGGTGATGGGCCCGTGGCTGAAGGTCGCCGAGCATCTGGGCGCCTTCGTCGGGCAGATGACCGACGAACCCATCGAGGCGATCGAGATCGTCTACAACGGCTCGGTCGCCGCGATGAACCTCGAGGCGCTCAACTGCGCGGCAATCGCGGGCGTGATGGCCGCGACGAACCCGGACGTGAACATGGTCTCCGCGCCGCTCATGGCGCGCGAGCGCGGCGTCGAGATCTCCACCACCCGGCAGGACAAGACCGGCGCCTTCGACGGCTACGTCAAGCTGATGGTCCGCACCGCGACGCGCGAGCGCTCCGTCGCGGGGACCGCGTTCAGCGACGGCAAGCCGCGCTTCATCCAAATCAAGGGCATCAACATCGACGCCGAGGTCGGCGCGCACATGCTCTACACCACCAACGAGGACGTGCCGGGGATCATCGGCACGCTCGGGCACACGATGGGGGAGAACGGCGTGAACATCGCGAACTTCACCCTCGGCCGCTCGGATCGCGGCCGCGACGCCATCGCGCTGCTCTACCTCGACGACCAGCCGCCCGCCCCGGTGCTCGACAAGCTTCGCGCGACGGGGATGTTCCAGTCCGTCGCGCCGCTGCGGTTCAACGTGACGTGATCTACGCGATCGGGGACGTCCACGGACAGGCGGCCGAGTTGGACCGGGTCCTCGCGCTGGTCGAGGCCGATGGCGGCCCGGACGCCGACGTCGTGTTCCTCGGGGACTACACCGATCGCGGACCCGACAGCCGAGGGGTCCTCGATCGGCTTGTCGCGGGCCGGCGCGAGGGCCGCCGATGGACCACGATCCGCGGCAACCACGACCGGATGTTCCTGCGGTTCCTCGAGGACGGCACGACCGGGGACGCGGCGATCGATTCGGGCGCTACCTGGCTGCATCCCGCCCTCGGCGGCCCGGCGACGCTCGCCTCCTATGGCGTCGCGGTGCCCGATGGATGCGTGCTTGATCCGGCCGCGCTCTCTGGGGTGCGGGCCGACGCGCGCGACGCCGTCCCCGAGCCGCATCGCGCGTTCCTCGCCGGGCTGCCGCTGACCCGTCTCACGGGCGAGCAGCTCTTCGTCCATGCCGGCATCCGCCCCGGCATTCCGCTCGAAGCGCAGGACGAGGAGGATCTGCTGTGGATCCGGACGCCGTTCCTCGAGGATCGCCGCGATCACGGGCGCCTCGTCGTCCACGGACACACGCGCGCGCCGTCACCCGAGCATCACGGCAACCGCCTCTCGCTCGACGTCGGCGCGGGCTATGGCAACCCGCTCGTGGCGGTCGCGATCGAGGGGCGCGACGCCTGGGCGCTCACGCCCCGCGCGCGGGTGCCGATCCCGCCGCGGCAAGGGTCCGACGGTTGACCCTCCCGGCCGATCGGCATGGCATGGGCGGATCATGCTGGAGGACATCGTGAGCGACATCGTCATCCTGAGCGGCGTGCGGACCGCCATCGGCACCTTCGGCGGCAGCCTCGCGGGAACGCCGCCCGCCGAGCTCGCGACGATCGTCGCCCGCGAGGCGATCGCGCGAGCCGGGATCGAACCGGCGCGCGTCGAAACGACGTTCTTCGGTCACGTGATCCCGATCGAGCCGCGCGACCTCTATCTCGCGCGCGTCGCCGCGATCGAGGCGGGCGTGCCGGAGACCTCGCCCGCGATGAACGTGAACCGGCTGTGCGGTTCGGGGGTGCAGGCCGTCGTCTCCGGCGCGCAGGCCCTGACGCTGGGCGATGCCGGCATCGCGCTGGTGGGCGGCGCGGAATGCATGTCCCGCGCCCCGTTCCTGCTTCCCGGCGCGCGCTGGGGCGCGCGGATGGGCGACGCGGCGGCGCTCGACCTGATGCTCGGCGCGCTGACCTGCCCGTTCGGCAGCGGGCACATGGGCGTGACGGCCGAGAACGTCGCGGCCGGGGAGGGGGTTTCGCGCGACGATCAGGACGCGTTCGCCGTTGTCTCGCAGACCCGCGCCGCGGCGGCCATCGCGGACGGGCGCTTGGCGCCGCAGATCGTTCCGGTCGAGGTGCGCCGGGGCCGCGAGACGGTCGCCTTCGAGGTCGACGAGCATCCACGGGCGACGGACGCGGCGACGCTCGCGGGCCTGCGCCCGGCGTTCCGTCGCGACGGGACGGTGACGGCGGGCAACGCGTCGGGGATCAACGACGGCGCCGCGGCGCTCGTCCTGGCGACGTCCGACGCGGCGGCGCGGGAGGGGCTGCGGCCTCGCGCGCGCATCCTCGGCTACGCCCATGCCGGGGTCCGGCCCGAGGTGATGGGGCTCGGCCCGGTCCCGGCGGTCCGCGCGCTGATGGAGCGGACCGGCCTCGCGGTGGACGACTTCGACGTGATCGAATCGAACGAAGCCTTCGCCGCGCAGGCGCTCGCTGCGTCGCGGGCGCTCGGCTTCGATCCCGACCGCGTCAATCCCAACGGCGGCGCCATCGCGCTCGGCCACCCGGTCGGCGCGACGGGCGCGATCCTGGTGGTAAAGGCGATGCACGAGCTCGACCGGATCGGCGGTCGCCGCGCCCTCGTCACCATGTGCATCGGCGGCGGGCAGGGCATTGCGCTCGGTCTCGAGCGGATTCAGTAGCCGATCGCGCAGCCGTCCTTGCGGGGATCGCTCGCCCCCTCGAGATGACCGGCCGGGTCGATCCGGATCGCCTGCGCCCCCCCGATCGGCAGCTCGGGTGCCCGGACGACGTGCCCCATCCCTTCAAGCTCCGCACGGACCGCGTCGGAATAGCCGCGCTCCATCAGCAACGTGCCCCGGTCGAGGAAGCTGCGGGGCGCGTCGATCGCCGCCTGGAGGTCCATCCCGTGATCGAGCAGGTTCGACAGCAGACGGACGTGGCCCGCGGGCTGGTAGCCGCCGCCCATCACGCCGAACGGCATCGTCACCATTCCGTCGACGCGAAGCATCGCCGGGAGGATCGTGTGCAGGGGGCGTTTGCCGGGCCCGTATTCGTTCGGGTGCTCGCGTTCGAGCGTGAAGCCCGCCCCGCGGTTGTGCAGCAGGATGCCGAAGCGGTCGGACGCGATACCCGACCCGAAGGCGTGGTAGATCGAGTAGATCAACGAGACCGCCATCCGGTCGCGGTCGACGACCGAGATCGTGACGGTGTCGCGGTGCTCCGCTTCCCGCCGCGGGGCGTTCGGTGCGGACGCCATGCGCGGGTCGATGCGCGCCGTCAGCGCCTCGGCGGTCGCGGGATCCAGCATGTGCGCCAGTCGAGCGGCATGGTCGGAATCGGCGAGGATGCGGTCCCGAGCGTCGTAGGCGAGGCGCGCCGCCTCCGCCTCGAGGTGGGCGCGAGGGGCGCCGAACGGATCGAGCGACGCCATGTCGTAACGCTCGAGGATCGCCGCGAGCAGGATGGCGGTCGCGCCCGCGCCGTTCGGCGGGTGCTCGAGGAGGTCGGTTCCGCGATAGCCGCCGGCGATCGGGGCACCCCATTCGCAGGCCGTCGCGGCGAAATCCGCTTCGGCGTGGCCGCCGCCCTCGCGGCGAAGGGCGCCGATCATGTCCCCCGCCACCTCCCCCTCGTAGAACGCGGCGCGGCCGTCGCGCGCGATCCGTCGCAGCACCTCCGCCTGCCCGGGCAGCGCGAACCGGTCGCCTATGCCGGGCGGCCGTCCGCCGGGGAGGTATACGTCCCGCGCCGTGCCGCGCAGCGTTTCGGCCGCACGCGCCCAATCAAAGGCGACCCGCGGCGCGATCGGTACGCCCGCCTCGAAGTAGTCGATGACCGGTCCGAGCGTGTCCGCGAGCCCGAGCCGGCCATGCGCGCCCGACAGGGCGCAGAACGCATCGACGGCACCGGGGATCGTGACCGCCTCCGCCGCGCCGAGCGGGACGGCATCCAGACCACGGGCGCGCAGGACTTCCGGGTCAGCGGAGGCGGGCGAACGACCGGAGCCGTTCATCGCGATCACCTCCTGCGTGCCGGCGGGCTTGACGAGCGCGAAGCAATCTCCGCCGAGGCCCGTCATTTGCGGCTCGCAGAGCCCCAGCAACACCGCCCCGGCGATCGCCGCGTCGACCGCGTTGCCGCCGCGCCGCAGCGTGTCGAGCGCGGCGGCCGCGGCGAGGGGATGGGACGTCGCGCACATCGCGTCGGCGGCGAGGACCGGGGAGCGGCCCGCGATCTGAAAGTCACGCAAGGCTACATCCCATTCCAGCCGTTCCGGTCGGACCGTAGCAGGCCCCCGGGCGCGCGGCCATGCGCGTCGAGCGGACGTCTGGATCGTGGTCGCGGTAGCGGGTCGGTGCTGGTGGCGATGCGCCTCCTCGGATCCGCCCTGCCGAAGATGCCGCGGGCACGGGTCTGCCCGCCTCGAGGGATCGTCGGACGGCCGCCCAAATCGGTGAACGCGACCGAAACCGTGCCAGCGGCTGTCGCGCCGTCGCGATCCGTGGCGCCTGCTGGCGGACTGCGCTCGGCCCAGGGGATCCTGGGGGTCGTAATCGTGGAAAGGGCTCAGGGATCGGGCGAGGCCATTCGCGCGTCAGTGCGGATCCCGACGCCCGGAGGGGGAGCGTCGTCCGTGGAACGGTCAGTCGAGCGATTGCGGGTGCCCGCTGGAGGCGGTGGCCCCCGCTCCGTCGGCCTGAACCCGGCGGGATCCGGCCGGGGACAGCCCCTCCGCATCCTCGGGACCGCCCAGATCCGACGGCGGTCGCGGCACGCCGAGAGGCTGCGGGATCGGGCGATTCGACCGTCGGCGGCCGTCGTTCCGGTCGGTCGCTCGGGAAGGAAGATGGGGCCGCGCCCCGGCTCTGGGCGATCGGGACTGCTCCGCCGGGAAGGTCTACGCCGGGCGTCCGGGCGGACGCTATCGCGGTGCGGGGTCGTCAGGCCGGGAAGTGGAAGCTCAGACGGTTCACGCCGCCTTCGCGCTCGTAGACCATGTCCTGCGCGAGCGCGTGGACGATGAACCAGCCGAAGCCGCCCTCCGGGAGCGCCGCGATGTCCTCCGGGTCGTCAGGCATGGCCGGCAGCTCGGCCGAGGACAGGAGCGAGGGCGGGAGGGGCCGGCCCTTGTCGGCGGTCTCGACGAGGATGCGCCCGGGCTCGCGCGCCACGTCCAGAAGGATCTCCGCATCGGCCAGTCCGCAGACCGAGTGCTCGACGATGTTGTTGAGGATCTCGCCCATGGCGAGGAGCACGTCGCCACGGGGCCCGTCGTCCATCCCCGCCGCCGCGAGGCCCGCGTCCAGGCGCTTCAGCACGACGCTCACCGCGGCGTCCGTCGCCGGGAACCACCCACGCATGATGGTGTCGGCAGCGCCATCGTCGGTACAGGTGGCGCTCATGCGGCGTCCCTGCCGCCCCTCTCGGCAAGAGGGACGGATTCGTGGAGGACGAAGACCTTGTCCATGCGGGTCAGGGCGAGCACCTTGCACACGACCGGGCCGCAGTTCGCGAGCTCGAGCCGCCGGCCGCCGAGCATCTTCATGATCGCGACGAGTGCGCCGAGCCCGCTGCTGTCGAGGAACTCGATCGTCGACAGGTCGAGCATCACCCGCCCGGTCGATCCCTGCAGCAGCACGCGCATCCGTTCCTTGAAGGCGACCGATCCCGACGAATCGATCCGGGTGTCCCGCACGGTCAGGACGAGGACGTCGCCGCGCTGCTCGCTGTCGATGATCATCGCCGTCTCCCTCGCCGTCCACGCCGCTGGCAAACCCGGTCGCCCACGGGCAAGTTACGCGCCATGTCTTACCAGACGGTGAAAGGGGGGCGGCATGGCCGAGGTGGTGATCGTGGGCGCGCGGCGCAGCGCGATCGGAGCGTTCCAGGGCGTCTTCGCGAGCCTGCCCGCGCCGGCGCTCGGCGGTGCCGCCATCGCGGCCGCGGTGGCCGATGCCGGGATCGTTCCCGGCGCGCCCGGCGAGGTGCTGATGGGCTGCGTCCTGCCGGCCGGGCAGGGGCAGGCCCCGGCGCGCCAGGCGGCGTTCCACGCGGGGCTGCCGGAGAGCGTGCCCGCGACGACCGTCAACAAGATGTGCGGGTCGGGGATGAAGGCCGCGATGCTCGCGCACGACCGGATCGCGCTCGGGGACGCGGGCGTGATGGTCGCGGGCGGCATGGAGTCGATGACGAACGCGCCCTACCTGCTGCCGGGGATGCGCGGGGGCGCGCGGCTCGGGCACGGCGCGGCGGTCGACCACATGTTCCTCGACGGGCTCGAGGACGCCTACGACAAGGGCCGCCTGATGGGCACGTTCGCGGAGGATTGCGCGGAGGCCTACGGCTTCACCCGCGAGGCGCAGGACGAATACGCGCTGCGGTCGCTGTCGCGCGCCCGTTCGGCGATAGAGACGGGCGCCTTCGACGCGGAGGTCGCGGCGATCGTCGTGCGGGGGCGGGGCGGCGAGGTGCGGGTCGCGACCGACGAGCAGCCCGGCACGGCGCGCCCCGACAAGATCCCGACGCTCAAGCCGGCGTTCCGCGAGGGCGGGACGGTGACGGCGGCGAACGCGTCCTCGATCTCCGACGGGGCGGCGGCGCTCGTGCTGGCCTCGCGCGACGCGGCGCGGGCCGCGGGCATGCCCGTGCGCGCCCGCATCGTCGGCCATTCGAGCCACGCGCAGGCGCCCGGGCTCTTCACGACCGCGCCCGTCCCCGCGGCGCGCAAGCTCCTCGAACGGATCGGCTGGGAGGCGGGCGAGGTCGACCTCTGGGAGGTCAACGAGGCCTTCGCCGTCGTGCCGATGGCCTTCATGCGCGAGATGCGGCTCGACCCGGAGGTGGTGAACGTCGCGGGCGGGGCCTGCGCGCTCGGTCATCCGATCGGCGCGTCGGGCGCCCGCATCCTCGTCACGCTGATCCACTCGCTCGAGGCGCGTGGGCTCAGGCGCGGCGTGGCGGCGATCTGCATCGGCGGGGGCGAGGCCACCGCGATGGCGATCGAGCGCGACTGATGCCGTCCGCGGACTACGCCGACCTGCGCGCGCGCATCGCGAGCCTCGCGGAGGGCGAGGACGATGCGGTGTCGCTGATGGCCACTCTGGCCTGCGAGCTGCACTGGTCGGACGACCGCTTCGACTGGACCGGGTTCTACCGCGTCGCCGGACCGCGGATGCTGAAGGTCGGGCCGTATCAGGGCGGTCATGGCTGCCTCGTCATCCCGTTCGGCCGCGGCGTCTGCGGGACCTGCGCGGAGAGCGGCGAGGCGCAGGTGGTCGACGACGTCGCGGCCTTCCCCGGCCATATCGCCTGCGCGGCGACGACGCGCTCGGAGATCGTGCTGCCCGTCCGCGACGGCGGCGGGCGGCTGATCGGCGTGCTCGACATCGACAGCGACCGGCCGGCGGCGTTCGACGGGGCCGACGCGCGGGGCCTCGGGGCGATCCTGCGCGACACGTTCGGGCGGCTGGACCCCGTCCGCCCGGGCGCCCTTCAAACCCCACCGGGGATCGGCTAGCCCGGCCCGGCATCGACGACGGGGCCCGACCGACATGAAGTTCACGCTCTCCTGGCTCCGCCGCCATCTCGACACCGACGCGTCGGTGGAGACGATCGCCGAGGCGCTCACCGATCTCGGGCTCGAGGTCGAGGGGGTCGAGGACCGTACGGAAGCGCTCCGGCCCTTCGTGATCGGCCGCGTCGTGGGTGCCGAGCCGCATCCCGACGCCGACCGGCTCCGCGTCTGCCGGGTCGAGACCGACGAGGGCGAGAAGCAGATCGTCTGCGGCGCGCCGAACGCGCGCGCGGGGATCGTGGTGGTGGTCGCCAAGCCCGGGATCTACGTTCCCGGCATCGACACCACGATCGGGCTCGGCACGATCCGCGGCGTCGAGAGCGCGGGGATGATGGCGTCGGAGCGCGAGCTCGGCCTCGGCGAGGCGCATGACGGGATCATCGAGCTGCCCTCGGGCGAGGTCGGGCAGTCCTTCGTGGACTGGCTCGCCGCGAACGACCCGGCCAAGGTCGACCCGGTGATCGAGATCGCGGTGACGCCGAACCGGCCCGACGCGCTCGGCGTGCGCGGGATCGCGCGCGACCTCGCCGCCCGCGGCCTCGGCACGCTGCGCCCGCTCGAGCCGGTGGCGGTGGAGGGGACGTTCGACTGCCCGGTCGACGTGCGCATCGAAGCCGACGCGGCGGACGGATGCCCTCTCTTCTGCCTCCGGCTGATCCGGGGCGTGCGCAACGGGCCCTCGCCGGCGTGGCTGCAGGACGCGCTGCGGGCGATCGGGCTGCGGCCGATCTCGTTCCTCGTGGACGTCACCAACTGGTTCACGCACGACCAGAACCGCCCGCTCCACGTCTTCGACGCCGACGCGGTGCAGGGCGGCCTGCGGGTGCGCCGCGCGGCAGGCGGCGAGACGATCGAGGGGCTCGACGACAGGACCCACGCGCTGCCGGAGGGCGCGCTGGTCATCGCGGATGCGGGCGGCATCGAGAGCATCGCGGGAATCATGGGCGGCGCGGCGACGGGCGTGTCGGAGGCGACGGTGAACGTGCTCGTGGAGAGCGCGTACTGGGACCCGGTGACGATCGCGGCGGCCGGGCGCGTGCTCAGGCTGCACACCGACGCGCGCTACCGCTTCGAGCGCGGCGTCGACCCGGCCTTCGCGCCCGAGGGGCTGGACCGGGCGACGGCGATGATCCTCGGGGTCGCGGGCGGCGAGGCGTCGCGGATGGTCGTCGCGGGCGCGGTTCCCGACACGGCCCGGTCCTACCCGTTCGACCCCGCCCGGGTGGAGGCGCTGGTGGGCATGGCGATCCCCGAGGACGAGCAGCGTGCAACGCTCGAGGCGCTCGGCTTCCGCATGGAGGGGGCGGCCGCGCACGTCCCTTCCTGGCGGCCCGATGTGACCGGCACGGTCGATCTCGTGGAGGAGGTCGCGCGCGTGGCCTCGCTGACGAAGCTCGAGGGCTGCGCGATGGCGCGCCCGGCCGGCGTGCTGCGCCCCGTGCTGACCGCCGCGCAGCGCCGCGAGCGGGCGGCTCGGCGGGCGATGGCGGCGCAGGGCTACGACGAGTGCGTGACCTATTCGTTCTTGGACCGGGAGGCGGCGGCGCTCTTCGGCGGCGGCGCCGACGCGACGCGGGTGGAGAACCCGATCTCGAGCGAGTTGAGCCACCTGCGCCCGTCGCTCCTGCCCGCGCTCCTGCGCGCCGCCGCCCGCAACCAGGCGCGGGGGATGGCCGACCTCGCGCTGTTCGAGCTCGGCGCGGCCTTTTCGGGGGGCGAGCCGGGCGAGCAGCGCGTCGAGGTCGGGGGCCTCCTGACCGGGTCCACCGCGCCCCGCTCGGTCCATGGCGACCGCCGCGAGGTCGACGCGTTCGACGCCCGCGCCGATGCGGAGGCCGTGCTCGCGGCGATCGGCGCGCCGGCCGCCGCGCAGGTGATGCGCGGCGCCTCCGACTGGTTCCATCCGGGCCGGTCCGGCACGATCCGCCTCGGGCCGAAGACGGTGCTCGGGGAGTTCGGCGCGCTTCACCCGAAGGTGCTCCGCGCGCTCGACGTGAAGGGCCCCGCGGTGGCCTTCGCGCTCTGGCCCGACGCCGTGCCGATGCCGCGCGCGTCGGGCCCCGCGCGGAGTGGGCTCGTCCTGTCGGATCTCCAGGCGGTCGAGCGCGACTTCGCGTTCGTGGTCGACGCCGAGGTCGAGGCGCAATCGCTGGTGCAGGCGGCGCGCGGCGCGGACAAGGCGCTGATCGCCGACGTGCGCGTGTTCGACGCCTTCGCGGGCGGATCGCTGGGTGAGGGGCGCAAGTCGCTCGCGCTCACCGTGCGGATGCAGCCGACGGACGCGACGCTGACCGAGGAGCGGATCGCCGCGGTCTGCGCCAGGGTGGTGGAGAAGGTGTCGAAGGCGACGGGCGGCGTCCTGCGCGACTGACCCGCGCTCAGATGATCTCGTCCTCGTCGAAGAGCGGATCGTCGGTCAGCTGCGCGCTCAGGTCGTCCATGGCCGCGCCCGCATGGGTGACGGAATCGACGCGGGCGAGGTGGAACACCGCGTCGCCCTCGTTGACCACCGGCATCACCGCGCGGCCGACCACGATGCCGTCGAAGGGCGCCACGATCTCCTGCTCCTCGCGTCCGAACGGGTCCGCCACGGCGGCCATCACGTCGCCTTCGGCCACCACGTCGCCGTCGGCGCGGTAGGTGCGCAGCAGGCCGCCCGCCGGGGCGCGCAGCCAGCGCGACGAGCGGCAGACCTGCGAGGCGGCCTTGGCATGCACGATCCCGCGCGCGCCGATCATCCCCTTGAACCGCAGCACCCGCAGGATCCCGGCGACGCCCGCGCGCACCGACATCTCGTCGAAGCGCAGCCCCTCGCCCGCCTCGTAGAGCAGCACGTCGCGCCCGAGCGCCTTGGCCGCCCCCCGCAGCGAGCCCTCGCGCAGCGGCGATTGCAGGATCACCGGCGCGCCGAAGACCTGCGCGAGCTCCGCCGTCGCGGGATCGTCTGGCGAGATGCGGATCTGCGGCAGGTTGGTGCGGTGGATCGCCGCCGAGTGCAGGTCGATCCCGAGCTCGCAGCGCGACACGATCTCCGTCAGGAAGAGGTGCGCGAGCCGCGCCGCGAGCGAGCCGCTGGCCGAGCCCGGGAAGCAGCGGTTGAGGTCGCGGCGGTCGGGCAGGTAGCGCGAATGGGTCATGAACCCGAAGGCGTTGACGATCGGGATCACGATCAGCGTCCCGCGCAGGGACTTCAGCGCGGCGGTCCGCAGGAGCCGGCGCACGATCTCCACGCCGATCACCTCGTCGCCGTGGATGCCCGCGCTCACGAACACCGTCGGCCCGTCCGGCCGCCCGTGGATCACCTCCACCGACATCGAGACCGGCGTGTGGTCCGACAGCACGCTCACCGGCAGGTCGACGATCAGCCGCCCCCCCGCCGAGATCGTCGCATCGCCGATCTCGAAGACGTGCCGGGCGGGCCGGTCGGGCATCAGCCCTTGCCGCGGGTCTTGGTCGCGTTCGGCTTGGCGTGCTTCTCGATGAACTCGACGATGGTGCCCGCGATGTCGAGCCCGGTGGCCTTCTCGACGCCCTCGAGCCCCGGCGACGAGTTGACCTCCATCACCACCGGCCCGTGGTTGGCGCGCAGCATGTCCACGCCGCAGACCGCGAGCCCCATGGCCTTGGCCGCGCGGATCGCGGTCGAGCGCTCCTCGGGCGAGAGCTTGACGACCGCCGCCGAGCCGCCGCGGTGCAGGTTGGAGCGGAACTCGCCCTCCGCGCCCGACCGCTTCATCGCCGCGATCACCTTGCCGCCGACGACGATGGCGCGGATGTCGGTGCCGCCGGCCTCCTTGATGAACTCCTGCACGAGGATGTTGGTGTTGGTCGCGCGGAACGCCTCGATCACCGACTTGGCCGACCGCTCGGTGTCCGCGAGCACGACGCCGAGCCCCTGCGTGCCCTCCAGCAGCTTGATGACGAGGGGCGCGCCGCCCGCGAGCTCGATCACCTCCTCGGCGACCTTGGGATCGTGCGCGAAGGTCGTGACCGGCAGGCCGATCCCGTCGCGCGCCAGAAGCTGCATCGAGCGCAGCTTGTCGCGCGACCGCCCGATGGCGACGCTCTCGTTGACCGGGAACACGCCCATCATCTCGAACTGGCGCAGCACGGCGAGGCCGTAGAACGTGACGCTCGCGCCGATCCGCGGGATCACCGCGTCGAAGCCCTCGAGCTTCTCGCCGTTGTAGAAGATCTCCGGCCGGCGGGACGCGATGTTCATGTAGCAGCGCAGCGTGTTGATGACGTGCATCTCGTGGCCGCGGCTCTCGGCGGCCTCCTTGAGCCGCTGGTGGGAGTAGAGGTTCGGGTTGCGGGCCATCATCGCGATCTTCATGTCGTGTCCTTTCGGGCCCGGGCGGGCCGGCTGTAGGTAGTTCCGGCCACGCCGGTGCGGCGGGTGTGGACGGCAACGTTGTGGGCGGCGAGCGCGGTGCGCCCAACGATCATCGGCAGCCGCATGTTCGAGCGGTCGGTGAGCGACACGTCGATGCGCCAGAGGTGCCCCGCGATCGAGAGCGGCGTGCGGATCACCACGCGCTCCTCGGGCACGCCGCTGGTGTTCTTGATCTCGCGGACGTCGTGGACGGGCTGGTCCTGCTGCGCCCGCGACCGCGCGGCGCCGTGATGGACTCGGAAGCGCACGCGGCGCGCGCCGGCCTCGTCCTCGTAGAGCTCGATCGCGTCGGCGTGGAGCGCGGAGGTCCGCGCGCCGGTGTCGATCTTGGCCTTGAGCGTGTCGAGCCCGAGCGCGGGCAGGCCGACGATCTCGGTCCAGCCAACGACGATCAGGGTCCTCTGCGGCATCCGGGTCCCCCGTGGCGGCACGGCGCGCCGATCGCGCGCGACCATGCCGGGCGGGGGCGGGGGTGGCAAGCGCGGCTCAGCCGTAGTCGCGGCGGTCCTCGATCACCTGGCCGTCGTTGGGCAGGGTCCCGACCCGCTCGAACTCGCGCCCGGAGCTTGAGCACTTCCGCCGCCGACGCGGCCCAGGCGTCCTCGTCCCCGCCCTCGGCCACGACGGCGAGCGTCAGCGCGTCCATCTCGCCCTCGCGCGTGACGGTCACGCGGGCGGCGCGGATCTCCGCGTGGCGGGCGACCAGTTCGGCCACCTGCTCGGGGCGCACGAACATGCCCTTCACCTTCGTCGTCTGATCGGCGCGCCCCATCCAGCCCTGGATCCGCGCGTTGGTCCGCCCGCAGGGCGACGCGCCCGCCAGGATCGCCGACAGGTCGCCGGTCGCGAAGCGCACGAGCGGGTAGTCGGGGTTCAGCATCGTCACGACGACCTCGCCCACCTCGCCGGGGGGCAGCGCGTCGCCGGTGCCGGGACGCACGATCTCGACGATCGCGCCCTCGTCGACGATCATTCCCTCCTGCGCCGGACTCTCGTAGGCGACGTTGCCCAGGTCGGCGGTGGCGTAGCATTGCAGGCAGGCGATGCCGCGATCGGCGTATTCCGCCCGCAGGCTCGGGAACAGCGCCCCGCCGCCTACGGCCGCGCGGGTGAAGTGCAGCGCGGCGCCCATCTCGTCGGCGCGGTCGAGGATCACCTTGAGGTAGTCCGGCGTGCCGGCATAGGCCGTCGTGCGCACATCGGCCGCCGCGCGCACCTGCAGGTCGGTCTGCCCGGTCCCGGCGGGGAGCACGCGGGCGCCGACGGCACGCGCGCCGCTCTCGAACATGTGCCCGGCGGGGGTGAGGTGGTAGCCGAAGCAGTTCTGCACCACGTCGCCGGGCCCGATCCCGCAGGCATGGAGGAACCGGCCCATCCGCCACCAGTCGGGCCCGAACCCGCCGGGCTCGTAGATCGGACCGGGCGACTGGAACACCTGTCCGACCTCGCCCACGCGCAGGTCGCCGAAGGGCGGCGCCCCGGCCTGGCGGGACGCCAGCTCGGACTTGCGGAGGACCGGGCGCCCGGCCAGCGCGTCGAGGCCGAAGCCGTGCAGGTCGCGCAGGGCCGCGTCCTGCGCCGCGTGACGCTCGTCGGCCGAGCGCGTCTCGAGGTCGTCGTAATGGCTCATTCCAGTCCCCAATGTCTCGGCGCGCCCGCGAGGGACGGCCCGTGATGGCACGGCACGCCCGCCGCCTCGGTCGCGGCGATCGCGGCGGCGTCGTTCGCGCCGACGCCCGGCGCGGGCTCGCGCAGCGCGACGCCCCGGATGGCGAAGCGCGGCGTCGCGGTAGACCTCCGCGTCGCGCTGCCCGCTGTCGCCCAGCAGCCAGCACCCGAGATCGGGATTGGCGCCCAGGATCGCGTCGATCGCCGCGCCCTTGTGGCCCTGGTGCGTCTCGCCGACGCCGTGCGCGGTGATGCCCAGGTCGCGCAGGAACATGGGGCCAAGGGGCACGTCGTGGCGCGCGAACAGCCCGGTCAGGAAGTCGTGGAGGTTCCACGGGCTCGAGGAGACGTAGAAGACCGGGTTGCGATCGCCCTCGGCCAGCCGCGCGAGCAGGTCGCGCGCGTCGCCGTGGATCCGCCGTGTCGCGGCCGAGCCGGTGAACGTCGTCCAGAGGTTGCGGCGCAGGCTGTGCGCGCCGGTCTCGATCACGGTGTCGTCGACGTCCGAGATCACGAGCCACCGCGCCTCCGCCCCCGGCACGCGGGCGGGGAACGGCGTGCGGGTCTCGGGCCGCCCGGCGATCTCGACCGGCACCTCCGCCCAGGGCCCGGGTGCCGCCGGCACGACGAGCGCCACGTAGCCCTCGTCATCGCTCGTGGCGCGCGCCTCGCCCGCGCGCACCTCCACCCCCGCCACCTCGTCGGTCAGGAACAGCGACGCCATCTGCCGCAGGTTGGTCCACTTCGAGGCCCGCGCGTCCGGCTCCGCGCGCCGCAGATGCGTCAGCACCCGGCCCCGCAACACCAGCCCCTCGGGCGTGGCGAGGCCGATGTAGGGCTCCAGCACCGGGGGCGCACCCCTCCGCGCGCCGATCCGCTCGAGCAGCGGCTCCAGCGCGCGCGCGATCCACAGGGCGAGCGATCTCAGCACGGACGGCTCCGACGCGGCGACATTCAACGATCCGTGCCCGCGAGCCGCAGCGTCACCGGCTTCGCCCCCGGCACCCGCTCGACCTCGCCGCGCACCTCGAGTTCGAGGCGCACCGCGGTCATGTGCCAGCCGAGCTTGCCCAGCTCCTCGCGGTCCGCACCCGAGAGCCGGGCCCCCGCGAGATCGGAGATCTCCTTGGCCGGCACCTCGCCGTCCGACAGCACCGACAGGATCGCCGTCCGGCAGGCCTCGACCTTCCACGTCGGGAGGTTCGTCGCGGAGGTGCCCGCGGGCGTGCGGCAGGGGGTCCGGTCGGTCATGCGGCGCGCAGCGGGTAGCTGGCCAGCGTGTCGTAGATCGGCCCGTCCGGCGTCAGGACCGACGACCAGAGCGCCGCCGCCCCAGACGCCGCGGGCGCCACCTCGGGCGTCCCGAGCCGCGCCATCGCCCCGGTCAGCCGCGACGGGTCCGCGGGGGCGGTGGACGAGAACCGCGCGAGCGTGACGTGCGGCCGGAACCGCTCGCGGGGCAGGTCGATCCCCGCCGCCCGGCACGCGCCGCGCACCGCGTCGCGCAGCGCCACGAGCCCCGGCTCGGCGGCCACGTCGAGCACCACCGCCCGGGGCCGCCCCGAGCCCATCACCGCGAAGGCCTCGCCGCGCAGCGCCGCCCCCGGCAGCGCCCGCGCCTCGAGCCCCTCGTGCAGCGCCGCGAGCCGCTCCTCGGGCTGCTCGTCCAGGAACGCGAGCGTCAGGTGCAGGTCGTCCGCGTCGACCTTGCGCCCGCCGGGCACGTGCGCCTGCGCCCGCATCAGCGGGCCGACCCAGGCCTCGGGGACGGGCAGCGCGACGAACGCCCTCACGACAGCCACCGCTTGCGCCGCCGGTAGGACCGCACGTCGCGGAACGACTTGCGCCCCTCGTCTGACATCCCGAGGTAGAACTCCTTCACGTCCGGGTTCTCGCGCAGCTCGGCGGCCGGGCCGTCCATCACGATCCGCCCGCTCTCGAGGATGTAGCCGTAATGCGCGAAGCGCAGCGCGACGTTGGTGTTCTGCTCGGCCAGGAGGAACGTGACGCCCTGCTCCTCGTTGAGCCGCTTCACGATGTCGAAGATCTGCTCCACGAGCTGCGGCGCGAGCCCCATCGACGGCTCGTCGAGCAGGATCGTCTCGGGGCGCGCCATCATCGCGCGACCGATCGCGCACATCTGCTGCTCGCCCCCGGACGTGTAGCCGGCCTGGCTGCGGCGGCGCTCGCGCAGGCGGGGGAAGTAGTCGTAGACCATCTCGAGGTCGTCGGCCGTCGCGCGCCCGCCGTCGCGGCGGGTATAGGCGCCGGTCAGCAGGTTCTCCTCGATCGTGAGGTGCTCGAAGCAGTGCCGCCCCTCCATGACCTGGATCACGCCGCGCGCCACGAGGTCGGCGGGCGACAGGTCCTGGATGCGGTCGCCGCGGTAGGTGATCGAGCCCTTCGTCACGTGCCCGCGCTCGGAGCGCAGCAGGTTCGAGATCGCCTTGAGCGTGGTCGTCTTGCCCGCCCCGTTGCCGCCCAGGAGCGCCGTGATGCCGCCCTTCGGAACCGACAGCGAGACCCCCTTCAGCACGAGGATGACGTGGTTGTAGATCACCTCGATGTTGTTGACCTCGAGCAGCGGCGGCTCGCCGGTCCCGGTCTTCGTCGTCGTGGCGGGCTCGATGGCGGCGAGCGTGTCGGGCATGTCCGGTCTCCCTCAATAGGCCGCGGCGATCGCGCGGAGCTCGTCGGCGTCGAGCCATTCGATCGGCGCGCGGCGCCCCTGCGCCACGCCGTGGTCGAAGAGCGCGCGCGTCAGGCAGGGGTCGAACCCGCCGAGCTCCTGTCCCGCGCCGTCGCCGCAGGTCGTCTCGGGCAGGGTGGCCCGGATCCCGCGCAGCCGCCAGTCGGAACGCGTCTGCGCGAACCGCACCGCCGTCTCGATCGAGTCGCGCAGGATCTGGTCCGACAGGATGTCCACCGAGCGCAGAACGTAGTCGGTCAGCCGGTCGCGCACCGGGCCGGGCGGCGGCCGGACGGCGCCGTTCACGATCAGGTAGGCCTCGACGCGGATGTCGGCGCGGGTCTCGCGCTCCACCCGGCGGCGGGCCTCGTCGACGGCCCGCAGGAACACCTGCGTCCGCAGCCCCCCGTCGGCGTGGAGCGAGCCGTTGATGCGGCGGGGCGGGAACAGGGCGGGGATCGCCGACGAGGCGAGGATCGCCTCGCGCAGGCACGGCTTCGCGTTCGCCGAGAGCGCCGCCTGCCCGAGGTCGAGCACCTCGCCGCGCCCGCTGTCGAGGTCGGTCGTGGCTACCAGCAGCCGTCGCCCCGCGTCGTGGCCGTCGCCGATGGCGTCGACGAGCGACGCGTCGAGCGCGCGGTCGAGATAGGACGAGAGGGGCCCGGGGGAGCCGAGCGACGGCGAGACGAGCCAGAGCGGCAGGGGCCGGATGTCGACCACGCCGTCCTGCCCGAGTCCGCGCCAGTAGCGCAGCAGCGGGTCGAAGGCCGGCCCGGCGAAGGCGACGGGGGCGAGCGTCGCGCCCGCGCTCACGCCGGTGACGAGGTCGAAGACGGGGCGCGGGGTGACGGTGTTCTCGGTCCAGCCGGTGAGGAAGCCCGCCCCGAACGCCCCGTACTGCCCGCCCGCCGACAGGGTGACGACCTGGAACGTCACGCGGCGGCCGGGCGCCCGGGCGACCTGCGCGCGGATCGCGGCCTCGATGTCGGTTTCCGCGTCGGCGGCGGGGTCGGGCGGCGGCGTGGCCGCGACGCCTTGCGACGACATCGTCGTCGCCAGCGCGCCGGGAAAGGCGGGGCAGGCGAGGTCGGCCGTCCTCGTCAGCGCGCAGCCCGCGAGCGCGGGCAGGGCGAGGAACGTCAGGACGAGGCGGAGCGTCGGGCGCATGGATCGTCCGGCGGGAAGGGCGTGCCCGGGCCGCCGCGCGGTGCGGCGGCCCGGGATCGTCGGTCGGTCAGCCGGCCTGCGGCGCGCAGCCGGGCGTCACGCCGGCCTCGGCCGCGTAGGCCGCCGAATCCTCGGCCACGAGCGGGTCGATGACCGCCTTGTCGGGCGCGATGAACCCGGTGAGCGGCACGAACCGCCCCTCGGCCGCGTTCCACTGCTGCACGAGGCCCTCGCCCGAGCCGCCGTGGTTCTGGCACGACACCGAGAAGACCGGCCCGATCGCCGGCGCGCCGAGCTCCTCCATGCGCTCGGCCGTCATCTCGAGCGCCTCCATGCCGTCGCGCATCTGCATCGGCGTGATGTCGGAGACGCCGTGGATCTCCTGCGCCTTCGCGATCGCCTCGGCCGCCAGCATCGCGGCGTACATGCCCCGCGTGTAGAGCACCGAGCCGACGTTCGAGCCGTCGCCGGCGCCGAGCCCCGCGTCGACCACGGTGGTCCGGATCTCCTCGAAGATCGGCAGGTCGGGGTCGAGCGTGTTCATGTTGAGCGACAGGTAGCCGTCGGCGGCCTCGCCCGCGGCGGCGACGTCGTGCTCGGCGCCGGCCCACCAGTTCCCGATCACCTGGTCCATCGGATAGCGGACGTTGATCGCCTCCTGGATCGCGGTCGGCGTCATCACGCCCCAGGTCCACATGATGACGTAGTCCGGCCGGGTCTCGCCGGATCTGCAGCCATTGCGACTTCTGCTCCTGCCCCGGCGGCTCGACCGGCAGCTCGGTCAGCGAGAACCCGTGCTTCTCGCCCAGCTCCTGCAGGGTGCGGATCGGCTCCTTGCCGTAGGCCGAGTTGTGGTAGACGAGCGCGATCGTCTTGCCCTCGAGCGAGCCGTCGTTGATGTCGAGCAGGTGGTTCACCGCCACCGACGCCGCGTCCCAGTAGTTCGCCGGGTAGTTGAAGACGTTGTTGAACACCTCGCCGTTGACCGCGCTCGTCCGCCCGTAGCCCATCGTGTGCATCGGGATGCCGTCCACGGCGACCTTCGGGATCAGCTGGTAGGTGATGCCCGTCGAGAGCGGCTGGTAGACGAGGGCGCCCTCGGCCTTGGTGCTCTCGTAGCACTCGACGCCCTTCTCGGTGTTGTAGCCGGTCTCGCACTCGATGAGCCGGATCGGCTCGCCTCCGATGCCGCCGTCGCGCTCGTTGAGGAGCGTGAAGTAGTCCTGGTAGCCGTCCGAGAACGGGATGCCGCCGGCCGCGTAGGCCCCGGTGCGGTAGCTCAGGTCCGGGATGACCAGATCGGCCATCGCGGGCCCCGCCGCCATCGTCGCGGCCAGCGCCGCGGTTCCTAGTCGTGTCATGGGTCGTGTCCTCCCTTGGGTGTCGCGCCGGTCCTCCCCGGCGTCTCGCATGGCCCGCCCGTCAGTGCGGGAACGGCCACAATCGCAGCTTCTCCTTCGTCAGCCGCCAGAGCTGCGCCAGCCCGTGCGGTTCGGCGACGAGGAAGAGGATGATGAGGCCGCCCACGGCGACCAGGTTGAGATGCGCCACCACGTCGGTGGGCCAGCCCAGCATGTCCACGCCCACGAGCTTGAGCGCCACCGGCAGCATCACGAGGAACGCCGCCCCCGCGAAGGCCCCGAAGATCGAGCCGAGCCCGCCGATGATGACCATGAAGAGGACGAGGAACGACTTCTGGATGCCGAACGCCTCGTTCACCTCGACCGCGCCGAGATAGACGGTGAAGAACAGCGCGCCCGCGATCCCGATGAAGAACGAGGAGACGGCGAAGGCCGACAGCTTGGCCGCGAGCGGGTTCACCCCGATGATCTCGGCGGCGATGTCCATGTCGCGGATCGCCATCCACTTCCGCCCGACCGTGCCGCGCGTGAGGTTCCGCGCCACCCAGGCCAGCGCGATCACGAAGAGGAGGCAGAACAGGTATTTCGCCCAGGCCGCCGTCGCGGGCCCGGTGACGACGATCCCGAGGATCGAGCGCTCGGGCGCGTTGATCTGGCCCGACGCGGAGTAGTTGTAGAACCAGCCGACCCGGTTGAAGAGCCAGACGAGGAAGAACTGCGCCGCGAGCGTCGCCACCGCGAGGTAGAAGCCCTTGATCCGCAGGCTCGGCAGCCCGAACACCGCGCCCACGGCGGCCGTCATGAGGCCCGAGAGGATCGTGATGGTGATCATGTCGAGCCACGGGAACGCGGTCATCAGCTTGTAGGACGTGTAGGCCCCCACCGCCATGAACCCGCCCGTCCCGAGCGAGACCTGCCCGCAATAGCCCACGAGGATGTTCAGGCCGATCGCCGCGATCGCGTAGATCAGGAACGGCACGAAGAACGCGTTCGCCCAGTAGTCGTTGATGAGGAACGGCACGACGAAGAGCGCCACCCCGAGGATCGCCCAGTACCCCCACCGGTCGAGCCGGATCGGGAAGGTCTGGCTGTCCTGCGCGTAGGACGTCTTGAAGTCGCCGGCCTCACGGTAGAGCATCCTCCACCGGACGCCTCCATCGCCCGGTTCCGGACAGGCATGATGGTCGATGACGATCGAGCCGTGGTCAGACGTTCCCGTCCCGAGCCTAGCCGGCCGCCTCAGCCTCCGATCATCGTCTCAAGTCAGATGGACGCGGGTTCGTGGTCAACGGCCTGAAGCAGAACTCGGATGGCCATCGTCATCTTCGACAGTATACTTGCCGCGGTCATCGACGCGCCGTTGCCGAGGGTGCCCGACCAGAACCGTCGCCGTAGGCGTCGTCCGACAACAATGCGATGCAGCCGATCGAGACTGTATACCCGCTCAATGATCTTCTCCCCGAACAGCCCCTGCGGGCGGAACACCAGGAACACGAGCGCGAGCACGTAGGCGAACCAGATCTCGGTCGCGCCGCCGAGATACGGCTGCCCGATGGTGAACTCGAACAGCTTCTCGCCCACCCCGATGATCAGCCCGCCGACGATGGCGCCCGGGATCGAGGTGAAGCCGCCCAGCATCAGCACCGGCAGCGCCTTGAGCGCGATCAGCGACAGCGAGAACTGCACGCCCGACTTGGACCCCCACATGATCCCCGCGACCAGCGCCACGAAGCCCGCGATCGACCACACGAGCACCCAGATGAAGTTGAGCGAGATGCCCACCGACAGCGCCGCCTGGTGGTCGTCGGCCACCGCGCGCAACGCCCGGCCCTGCTTGGTGTATTGCGAGAACGCGACCAGCCCCGCGACCAGCAGGGCCGCGATGATCGTCGCCACGATGTCGAGGTTGTCGATGAAGAAGCCGTAGCCCAGCGCCTCGAAGGTCGTGGCCTCGAGCCAGTCGTTGATCCCCTGCGGGATGCCCACGTCGAGCGTCTTGATCTCCGAGCCCCACATCAGGTCGGCGATCCCCTCGAGGAAGTAGGCCAGCCCGATCGTGGCCATGAACAGGATGATCGGCTCCTGGTTGACGAGGTGGCGGAACACGTAGCGGTTCACCGCCCAGGCGAAGCCCGCCATCACCACCACGGTCAGCAGGATCGCGAGCAGCGCGGGCGCCTGCCAGCCGAAATAGTGGATGTCGGTCCCGAAGATCGCGTTGATGAGGTGGCTGAACGGGACCTGCCCGTTCTGGATGCCCACCAGCGTCATCGCCGCGAAGAGCGCCATCACCCCCTGCGCGTAGTTGAAGATGCCGGACGCCTTGAAGATCAGCACGAAGCCCAGCGCCACGAGCGAGTACATCACCCCCGCCATCAGGCCGTTGAGCGCGACCTCCATCCCGAAGAGCAGCTGGTCAGGCATGGGTTCCTCCGCGTGGCGCGCGGCGGGCGCGGGTCAGTAGGGCAGGGGCTTCTCCGGCACGTAGGGATCGCTGCGGTCGAGCGCGCTCTCCACCGGCCTGCGCGCCGACGAGCCGCCGTCGATCCCCGGGTTCGGCCCGGTGGCCGAAGGGCAGGTGCATTCCGACAGCAGCCGGTTCGCCCGCTCGGAACGCTCCCCGGCCGGCACCGATTCCAGCGCCGACTTCGCCGCCCGCAGCGCCCAGTCCATGTCGCCGTCGACGTAGGCCGGCCGGTCCGCGCCCTCGCCCAGCGAGCCGCCCCGCGCGTCCCGCGACTGATGCGCGACCTGCCGGAACGCTGCGGTCACGAGGTCGCGCTCGTTCACCCGCAGCTCCGAGATGTCCTCGGGCTCGAACTTGCGCATCCGGTCGATCATGTAGTCCGGGATCCCCCGATCCTCGCCCAGGATGTCGGCCAGCGTCGTCTTCAGCCAGGTCTCGTGATCCGCCATGTCGTCCTCCGCGCTTGGTGCGGAGGGGCAACGGGCGGGCCGCGCCGATGTTCCCGGCATGGGGCGATGCGCCCGGCGGCACCCCCGCGCGTGCCGACGCGGGCGTGACGGGCAGGGCCGGGGCGGGGCGCCTCGCCGGATCAGTCATGCGCCACCCCCAGATACGCGTCGATCACCGCCTGGTCGCCCCGCACCTCGGCGGGCGTGCCGTCGCCGATCAGGCGCCCGTAATCCATCACGACGACGCGGTCGGAGATGTCCATGACCACGCCCATGTCGTGCTCGATGAGCGCGATGGTGGTCCCGAACTCGTCGTTCACGTCGAGGATGAAGCGGCTCATGTCCTCCTTCTCCTCGACGTTCATCCCCGCCATCGGCTCGTCGAGCAGCAGGAGCGACGGCTCCGCGGCGAGCGCGCGGGCGAGCTCGACCCGCTTCTTGAGCCCGTAGGGCAGGCGGCCCACCGGCGTCTTGCGGATCGCCTGGATCTCGAGGAAGTCGATCACCCGCTCGACGGCGGCGCGGTTCTCCTCCTCCTCGCGCGCGGCCGCGCCCCACCAGACGGCCTGCGCGAGCATCCCCGTCCTCATCCGCCCGAGCCGCCCGGTCATCACGTTGTCGAGCACCGACATGCCCTCGAAGAGCGCGATGTTCTGGAACGTCCGCGCCACGCCCTGCCGCGCGACCTGGTAGGGCTTCATCGGCGGCCGCCGCTCGCCCCGGAACCAGACCTCGCCCTCCTGCGGCACGTAGAAGCCCGAGATCACGTTGAGCATCGAGGACTTGCCGGCCCCGTTCGGCCCGATGATCGCCCGGATCTCCCCCTCGCGGATGTCGAACGAGATGTCCTTGATGGCTTCGACGCCCCCGAACCGCAGGGTGATGTTGCGCAGGTCGAGGACGGTGCCGCCGATGGTGCGGCCGTCG
The DNA here is from genome assembly GCA_963729425.1 of uncultured Alphaproteobacteria bacterium. Lineage (GTDB taxonomy): Bacteria > Pseudomonadota > Alphaproteobacteria > Rhodobacterales > Rhodobacteraceae > Jannaschia. Next base: position 205,885 of record CAVSOF010000007.1, read on the forward strand.
GGGGTGATGGTGGGGGAGGGGGCGTTCACTACATATGCTCGCGGATTTGTTACGCATCGGTGACACCTTCTCTGTCTTAAACTGTCGTGGATCGAAGTATCTGCCGCTCAAGCGTGCGAATGACAATAGGTCTACAAGCCTCTCACGCGAAGTCTACGGTCCAATAGAGGATTTCGCATTCGCATTGCGAGCTTTGACCAACTTCGTCGATTAAGAATCCGTATTCGCTACTGCGCTTGTCCAGCACGCTATATCGTGACAGTTCGATGGCTTCTCATAGCTCATAACGCTGCGATCGAAAAGTTCATCCTAACGCTCTCGATATAGCCAGTAACGTTCCAGCTGCAGATAACCGACACACCGGCTAACGCTAGCAGGTATTCGGATAACGCCTCGCAGATAGATTGACCCAAAGAGATGCGTGAGCATTGGCTCGCTCACTCCGCCGCCTCCAGCCGCTTCGCCTCGACCGCCACCACTGCCGCGTCGCACATCTTCACCGTCGCGCGGATCACCCCGCGGCGCCCGTCCTCGTAGGTCACCGCCGTCTCCGTCGCGACCTCGTCCACGCCCGAGTAGAGCCCCTCGATCAGGTCCGCGTACTTCTCCTCGATGATCCGCCGCCGGACCTTCTGCGTCCGCGTCAGCTCGTCGTCGTCGGCGTCGAGCTGCTTGTGGAGGACGAGGAAGCGGTGGACCTGGCAGCCCGCGAGCATCGGGTCCTCGGCGACCGAGCGGTTCACCGCCTCGACGTGGTTCTGGATGGTCGCCAGCACGCGGGGATGCTGCGCGAGCTCCTGGTAGCTCGCATAGGCGATGTTGTTGCGCTCCGCCCAGTTGCCCACCGCCGTCAGGTCGATGTTGACGAACGCCACGCAGGCCTCGCGGCCGTTGCCGAAAACCACCGCCTCGTAGATGTCGGGATAGAACTTGAGCTTGTTTTCCACGAACTTCGGCGCGAACAGCGCTCCGCTCGCCGTCTTGCCCACGTCCTTGGCGCGGTCGATGATCCGCAGGTGGCCGGTGCCCTCCTCGATGAAGCCCGCGTCGCCCGTCGCCACCCAGCCGTCGGCGTCCTTGGTCGACGCCGTGCTCTCGGGGTTCTGGTAGTACTCCACGAAGCTGCCGGGCGAGCGGTAGAACACCTCGCCCGTCTCCGCGATCCGCAGCTCCACCCCCGGCGTCGGCGTGCCGACCGTGTCCGAGCGGACCTCGTCGTCCTTCTGCTGGGTGATGAAGACGCTCGCCTCGGTCTGGCCGTAGAGCTGCTTCAGGTTGATCCCGATCGAGCGGTAGAAGTCGAACAGCTCCGGCCCGATCGCCTCGCCGGCGGTGTAGCCCACGCGCACGCGGCTCAGGCCCAGCGTGTTCTTGAGCGGGCCGAACACGGTCGCCTCCCCGAACCGGTAGCGCAGCCGGTCCCAGAGCCCGACCGGGTGCCCGTCGAGCAGGCGGGGGCCGACGCCCTTGGCATGCGCCATCGCCGTGCGGAACAGCGCGCGCTTGAGGCGCGAGGCGTCCTCCATGCGGATCATCACGTTGGTCAGCTGCGTCTCGAACACGCGGGGCGGGGCGAAGTAGTAGGTCGGCCCGATCTCGCGCAGGTCGTGCATCACCGTGTCCGCGCTCTCGGGGCAGTTGACGCAGAAGCCGGTGACGAGCGCCTGCCCGATCGAGAAGATGAAGTCGCCGACCCAGGCGATCGGCAGGTAGGCCAGCACCTCGTCGTCCGCGCGCAGCCGGTCGAACGCGCTCGACGCCTTCGCGGTCGCCACGATGTTGTCGTGGCTCAGACACCACGCCCTTGGGCTTGCCCGTCGTGCCGGAGGTGTAGAGCATCACGCAGGTCGTGGCGCCGGTCTGCGCGCCGCGCCGCCGGTCCAGCTCGTCCGACGCCTCGGCGCGGCCCCGCTCGCGCAGGTCGGCCATCGAGGACATCGCCGCGTGGTCGTATTTCCGCAGGCCGCGCCCGTCGAGGTAGACGACGTGGCGCAGCCCCTCGATCCGCTCGCGGACCTCGGCCACCTTGTCGACCTGCTCCTGGTCGCCCGCGATCACGAACTTCGCGCCGCAATGGCCGAGCACGTAGGCCAGCTCCTCGCCGACCGCGTCCTGATAGAGCGGGACGGGGATGCCGCCCGCGCACTGGACCGCGATCATCGCCATGTAGAGCTGCGGCCGGTTGCGGCCGATGACGGCGACGTGCTCGCCGACGTCCAGCCCCCGCGCGATCAGCCCGCGGGCGATCTCGTCGATCTCGACCTTGGCCCGCGCCCAGCTCCAGCGCTGCCAGATGCCGAACTCCTTCTCGCGGTAGGCGGCCGCCTCGGGGCGGCGGGCCGCGTTCCGGTCGAGGAACTCGGGCAGCGTGCGCAGCGCGGTCTCGGTCATGGCCCCCCCGGTCCGACCGGCCCCTCCCCGGGCCCGTCCCCCGACCGTCGCCCCGGGGGGAGCCGATTGCAACGGCATTCGCGCGTCGGCAGCCCTAGACGTCCTCGACCATCGCGATGCCGGGCAGCGATCGCAGCGCGCCCTTCACCCGCGGATCGACCGGATAGAGGTCCGGCAGCTTCAGCTCGACTTCGCCGGGCAGATCGTCGCCCAGGAGGCACAGCCGCACCGGCCCGCGCCCGCCGCGCCGCCCCTCGGCCGCGAGCCGCTCGAGCAGCCCGCGCAGCGGCGGCACCGCCTCGGGCCCCTCGAGGAAGACGCGCAGCCCCGCCTGCGGCCCGGCCTCCACCGCCTCGTCCATCGGCGTGACGTTGCGCGCCAGCAGCTTGAGCTGGTCGGCCTCCTGCGACGCCTCGACCTGCAGGATGACGCGGCAGCCCGGCTCGAGGTTCGCGCGGTGCGCCTCGAGCGTCTCGGAGAACACCATCGCCTCGTAGGCGCCGGTCGGGTCGGAGGCCTGCACGAAGGCGAAGCGGTTGCCGCGCGCCGACTTGCGCTCCTGACGCGCCGCGACGATCCCCGCGAGCTTGAGGAGCGCGGGCGCGCGCGCCGTCAGCGCCTGCACCTCGGCCAGCGTACTCACGTCCTGGCGTCGAAGCGCGGGCATGTAGTCGTCGAGCGGATGGCCCGAGAGGTAGAAGCCGATGGCGGCGAACTCCTCGGCCAGCCGCTCGGCCGGGAGCCAGTCGTCGCGCCAGGGCAGGCGCGGCTCGGGCAGGTCCTCGCCCGCCTCCCCGAAGAGCGAGACCTGCGCGGAGCCGCGCTGCGCGTGGATCGCCGCCGAGTAGCCCACGAGCCCGTCGAGCGCCTCGAACACCCGCGCGCGGTTGGGGTCCAGCTCGTCGAAGGCGCCCGCGCGGGCCAGCATCTCGAGCGGTCGCTTGCCCACGCGCTTGAGGTCGACGCGCCGCGCGAGATCGAAGAGCGTGGCGAAGGGCGCCTCGCCCCGGCCCGCCACGATCAGGCGCATCGCCTCGACGCCGACGTTCTTGAGCGCGCCGAGCGCATAGACGAGCGCGCCATCCGACACGTCGAACACCGCCTGCGAACGGTTCACGCAGGGCGGCACGATCTCGAGCCCGAGCCCGCCGCGGTCGGCGGCCTTGCGGACCTCCTCGGCGTAGACCCCGAGCTTGTCGGTCAGGTGGATGTCGGCGTTCATGATCCCGGCCATGAACTCGACCGGGTGGTTCGCCTTGAGCCAGGCCGTCTGGTAGCTGACGACGGCGTAGGCGGCGGCGTGGGACTTGTTGAAGCCGTAGTTGGCGAACTTGTCGAGCAGGTTCCAGACGTCGACCGCCTTGCCCTCGGGCACGCCGTTGGCCTTCGCGCCGGCGAGGAACTTCGGTCGCTCCTTGTCCATCTCCGACTGGAGCTTCTTGCCCATCGCGCGGCGCAGCAGGTCCGCGCCGCCCAGCGAGTAGCCCGCCATCGCGCGGGCGATCTCCATCACCTGCTCCTGGTAGACGATGATGCCCTGCGTCTCGTCGAGGATGTGGTCGATGGAGGGGTGCAGGAGCTCGCGCTTCGACAGCCCGTTCTTGACCTCGCAGTATTTCGGGATGTTCTCCATCGGGCCGGGCCGGTAGAGCGCGACGAGCGCCACGATGTCCTCGATGCAGGTGGGCTTCATGCGCCGCAGCGCGTCCATCATCCCCGTCGACTCGACCTGGAACACCGCCACGCCGCGCGCGGCCGCATAGAGCGCGTAGGTCGCCGCGTCGTCGAGCGGGATGTGGTCGATGACGTTCTCGGTGCCGGGCTTGGGCTCGTAGAGGCGGCGCCCGTCGGCCGAGACGTGCAGGTCGCGACCCTGCGTGCGGATCAGGCGCACGGCGTCGGCGATCTGCGTGAGCGTCTTGAGCCCGAGGAAGTCGAACTTCACCAGCCCTGCCTTCTCGACCCACTTCATGTTGAACTGCGTGGCCGGCATGTCCGACCGCGCGTCCTTGTAGAGCGGCACGAGCCGGTCCAGCGGCCGGTCCGCGATCACCACCCCTGCCGCGTGGGTGGACGCGTTGCGCAGCAGCCCCTCGAGCTTCTCGGCGTAGTCCATCAGGCGGCGCACCGGGTTCGCGCGCCCGTCGCGGCGGTCCTGCTCGGACTCGCGCGCGGCCTCGCGCAGGCGCGGCTCGTCGGCCATCGCCTTCGTGATCGAGACCGGCTTGACCCCCTCCACCGGGATCAGCTTCGAGAGCATGTCGCACTGCCCGTAGGGCATGCCCAGCACCCGGCCCACGTCGCGCACCGCCGCCTTGGACAGCATCGCGCCGAAGGTGATGATCTGCCCCACCCGGTCGCGGCCGTAGCGCTGCTGGACGTAGGCGATGACCTCCTCGCGGCGGTCCATGCAGAAGTCGATGTCGAAGTCGGGCATCGACACCCGGTCGGGGTTCAGGAACCGCTCGAACAGGAGCCCGTAGCGCAGCGGGTCGAGGTCGGTGATCGTGAGCGACCACGCCACCAGGCTGCCCGCGCCCGAGCCGCGCCCCGGCCCGACCGGGATGCCCTGCGCCTTGGCCCACTGGATGAAGTCGGCGACGATGAGGAAGTAGCCCGGGAAGCCCATCCCCTCGATCACGCCAAGCTCGTAGGCGAGCCGCGCCTCGTACTCGGCCACCGGCACCGCGTGCGGCACGACCGCGAGCCGCGCGCGCAGCCCTGCCTCCGACTGCCGCCGCAGCGCCGCCACCTCGTCCTCGGCGAACTTCGGCAGGATCGGCTCGCGGCCGTGCGCGGCGAAGGCGCAGCGACGCGCGATCTCCACCGTGCTCGTGAGCGCCTCGGGGAGGTCGGCGAAGAGCGCCGCCATCTCCGAAGGGGAGGCGAGGTGGTGGCGCGCCGTCACCCGCCGCCGCGGCGCCTCCTGATCGACATAGGCGCCCTCGGCGATGCACAGGAACGCGTCGTGCGCGTCGTGCATCGCGGGCTCCGCGAAGTAGACGTCGTTGGTCGCCACCAGCGGCAGGCCGCGCGCATAGGCCTGCTCGACGTGGAAGCGCTCGGTCGGCTCGGGCCTGCGATGCCGCTGCAGCTCGACGTAGAGCCGGTCGCCGTAGATCGCGTGGAGCCGCCCCAGCACGGCCTCCGCGCGCGCCTCCTGCCCGTCCGCCGCGAGCCGCCCGACCGCGCCGTCCGGCCCCCCGGTGAGGCAGATCAGCCCGTCGCCATGCGCGGCCAGCTCGTCCAGCGTCACCTGCGGCGCCATGTCGGGCCGCGCGAGGTAGAGCGCGGAGTTCAGCGCGAGCAGGTTGCCGTAGCCGGTCTCGTCCTGCGCCAGCAGCACCACCGGGGCGGGGCGGCGCGGCTTCTCGCCGGGCCCGGCCGGGTCGTGCATCACGTCGACCTGGCAGCCCATGATCGGCTGGATGCCGCGCGCCGCGAGCACCGTCGCGGCCTCGAGCGCCGCGAACATCGCGTTGGTGTCGGTCACCGCCACCGCCGGCATGGCGTGACGCGCGACCAGCTCGGGCAGCGTCTTCAGCCGCACCGCCCCCTCGAGCAGCGAGTATTCGGTGTGCACCCGAAGGTGGATGAATCGGGGATCGGCCATGCGCTTCGGGCTAGCCGTTCCCCGCCCCCCGGGCCAGATGCGACGACGCCGCGCTGGACCCCGCCGCGGGCCCGGAGCAGGCTCGCACCATGCGCGCCGCCCTCCTCCTCGCCTTCCTCGCGGCCCCCGCCGGGGCGTTCCCGGTCGAGCGCTGCATGAACCTCGGCGCGGCGCTCGAGGCGCCGGTCGAGGGCGACTGGGGCTACACGATCGAGGCGCGTCACCTCGCGCGGATCGCGGCCGCCGGGTTCGACACCGTGCGGCTGCCGGTCCGCGTCTCCGCGCATTGGGACGGGGCGCGGATCGCGCCTGCGCTGCTCGACAGGCTCGACGCGGTGATCGCGCAGGCGCGGGCGGCGGGGCTGCGCACGATCCTCGACCTCCACCACTTCGACGCGTTCTCCGAGGATCCCCTCGCCGCGATGGACGACCTCGCGGGCATGTGGGACGCGCTCGGGGCGCATTTCGCGGGCGCGCCCGACGACCTGATCTTCGAGCTCCTCAACGAGCCCAACGGCGCGGCGACGACCGCGGTGATGGCAAGCGCGAACGCCGATCTGATCGCGCGGCTGCGCCCCGGCCACCCGACCCGCTGGATCGTCACCGGCGGGGGCGACTGGAACGCGGCCGCCGAGCTCGACCACCTGCCGCCCGCCGGTCCCTTCGAGGTCCGCACGTTCCACTACTACGCGCCCTGGACCTTCACCCACCAGCAGGCCCCCTATCTCGACGACCCGCCGCCGCCGGAAGCGTGGGGCAGCGCCTTCGACCGCGCCCGCGTGGCGGCCGACTTCGCGGCCTTCGCCGCCCTGCCGGGGCCGCTCTTCCTGGGCGAGTTCGGCACCTACCAGGCCGGGCCGGACGACGACCGCCTCGCCTGGACCCGCGCCGTGCGCGAGGCGGCGGAGGCCGGGGGCATCCCGTGGTGCTTCTGGTCGTTCAGCCAGGGGCTCGAGGCGGGCTTCACCGCCTACGACACGGTGACGGAGGCGTGGCTGCCGGGCTATCCCGACGCGCTGATCGCCTCGCCCTGAGCGCGACGCCGCGTCCCGCCCGGCCCCCCTTGCCAAGCCGGGGCCCGCGCGGTCCAATGGCATCTCGATCCGCCCTCCCTACGCCGCATCGGGAGGGGTCGTTCCGGGTCCTATCGGTAACGCGGCGGGCCCGGCTCCATGGACATTCCGTTCCGCCTCAACGGCGACGACGTCACCGCCACGACCGACGACCCGACCGCGACGCTGCTCGACTGGCTGCGCGTCGACCACGGCCTCCACGGCACCAAGGAGGGCTGCAACGAGGGCGATTGCGGCGCCTGCTCGGTGATCGTCACCGGCGTCGACGGCGTGCCGCGCGCGCTCAACGCCTGCATCCTGTTCCTGCCGCAGGTGGCGGGGAAGGCGGTGCGGACGGTCGAGGGGCTGGTGGGCGATGACGGCGCGCTTCACCCCGTGCAGCAGGCGATGATCGACCGGCATGGCTCGCAATGCGGCTTCTGCACGCCCGGCTTCGTGACCACGATGGCCGCCGCGCATGCCCGCGGCGAGACCGACCACCTCGACCAGATCGCCGGCAACCTGTGCCGCTGCACCGGTTACGCCCCGATCCTGCGCGCCGCCCGCGATTGCGAAGCCGCGCCCGTGCCCGACACGATGCGCGAGGCCCCGCTGGCCGCGCCCGCCATCGTGGGCTCGCCCGCCTACCACCCGGGCTCCGCCGACGCCCTCGCCGCGTGGTACGTCGAGCACCCGGACGCGACCCTGATCGCGGGGGCGACCGACGTGGGCCTCTGGGTCACCAAGCAGTTCCGCCCGCTCGGGTCGGTCGCGTTCCTCGCGGGCTGCGACGACCTGCGCGGGGTGGACGGTGGGCGAACGACGCCATCGCCATCGGCGCCATGACCGACATGGAGACGCTCCGGCACGCCATCGCCCCCCACCATCCGGCCTTCGCGGAGCTGCTGCGCCGCTACGGCTCGGTGCAGGTCCGCAACGCGGCGACCATCGGCGGCAACGTCGCCAACGGCTCGCCCATCGGGGACAGCCCGCCGCCGCTCATCGCGCTTGGCGCCACGCTCCACCTGCGCCGGGGCGACGACCGGCGCTCGATGCCGCTCGAGGACTACTTCCTCGAGTACGGGCGCCAGGACCGCCGCCCCGGCGAGTTCGTCGAGCGCGTGACGATCCCCCGCCAGCGCGACGCGCTCCACTGCCACAAGCTCTCCAAGCGCTTCGACCAGGACATCTCCGCCGTCTGCGGCGCGTTCCACCTGCCCGTCGCGGACGGTCGCCTCGCCGCCCCCGCATCGCGTTCGGCGGCATGGCCGGCATGCCGAAGCGCGCGGCGGCGGCCGAGGCCGCGCTCGACGGCCAGCCCTTCGAGCCCGCCGCGTTCGAGGCCGCCGCCGCCGCGCTGGCCCGCGACTTCACGCCGCTCTCGGACATGCGCGCCTCCGCGGGCTACCGAATGGACGCCGCGCGCGGGATGCTCCTGCGGATCGGGCAGCGCGCCCCGTCGCTCCTCGAGGTCCGCGCATGACCGTCGCCAGGCCCATCCCGCACGAGAGCGCGCGCCTCCACGTCACCGGCACCGCGCGCTACGCCGACGACGTGCCCGCGCCCGAGGGCTGCCTCCACCTCGCCTTCGGCCTGGCCGAGCACGCCGCCGGCACGCTTCGCTCGCTCGACCTCGACGCCGTGCGCGCCGCTCCTGGCGTCGTCGACGTGCTGACCGCAGACGACTTCGACGTGATGCCCGACTGCTCCCCGTCGAACGGCGACGAGCCGCTGCTCTGCACCGGCACGATCCACTACGCCGGCCAGCCCCTCTACCTCGTGATCGCCACCAGCCACCTCGCCGCCCGCCGCGCCGCGCGGCTGCACGAGGCGGAGGTAGAGGAAACGACCCCCATCCTCACCATCGAGGATGCGCTCGCCGCCCGGAGCTGGTTCGACGGCGGCCCCCGCACATGGACCGACGGCGACGTGGAGGCGGGGCTCGCCGCCGCCCCGCACCGTCTCGAGGGGGTCATCGAGATCGGCGGGCAGGAGCACTTCTACCTCGAGGGCCACGCCGCGCTCGCGTTGCCCGGCGAGGCGGGCGAGATGCACGTCCTCACCTCCACCCAGCACCCCACCGAGATCCAGCACAAGGTCGCCGATGCGCTCGGCGTCCCGATGCACGCCGTGCGCTCCGAGGTCCGGCGCATGGGCGGCGGCTTCGGCGGCAAGGAGAGCCAGGGCAACGCGCTCGCCATCGCCTGCGCCGTCGCCGCGCGGCGCACCGGGCGCGCGGCCCGGATGCGCTACGACCGCGACGACGACTTCGTGGTCACCGGCAAGCGCCACGACTTCCGCATCGCCTACGAGGTCGGCCACGACGACGGCGGGCCGCGTGCTCGCCGTCCGGTTCCGGCACTGGACGCGCTGCGGCTGGGCGCAGGACCTGTCGCTGCCGGTGGCCGACCGCGCGATGCTGCATGCCGACAACGCCTACGACATCCCCGCCATGTCGATCGAGAGCTGGCGCCTGCGCACCAACACCCAGTCGGCCACCGCCTTCCGCGGCTTCGGCGGGCCGCAGGGGATGCTCGGGATCGAGCGGGTGATGGACCACGTCGCCCATGCCACCGGGCGCGACCCGCTCGAGGTGCGCGACGTCAACTTCTACGCCGACGCCGACTCCCGACGCTCGCCCGCAGGGCGGGACGGGCCGCACGCATTACGGGCAGCCCGTCACGGACTCCCCCCTCCACGCCCTGACCGCCCGGCTCGCGCAGACGTCGGACTACGCCGCCCGCCGCGCCCGCGTGGCCGAGTGGAACGCCGCGAACCCGGTCCTCAGGCGCGGCATCGCGCTGACCCCCGTCAAGTTCGGCATCTCCTTCACGCTGACCCATCTCAACCAGGCCGGCGCGCTCGTCCACGTCTATGCGGACGGCTCGATCCATCTCAACCACGGCGGCACCGAGATGGGGCAGGGGCTCCATTCGAAGGTCGCGCAGGTCGCCGCCGACCGCTTCGGCTGCGACCTCGCCCGCGTGAAGGTCACCGCCACCGACACGTCCAAGGTCCCCAACACCTCGGCCACCGCCGCCTCCTCGGGCGCCGACCTCAACGGCATGGCGGTGCGCGAGGCCTGCGACGCGATCCGCGCGCGCATGGCCGAGGCGCTCGCCGCCCAGCACCAGGCCGATCCGGCCAGCGTGGTCTTCGCGGACGACCGGGTGCGCGTCGCGGGCGCGGAATACGGCTTCGAGGCGGTCGCCGCGCTCGCCTACGCCGCCCGCGTGCCGCTGTCGTCGACCGGCTTCTACGCCACGCCGGAGATCGAGTGGGACCGCGCCGCGGGCCGGGGGCGGCCGTTCTACTACTTCGCCTACGGCGCGGCCTGCTGCGAGGTCGTCATCGACACGCTGACCGGCGAGAACCGCATCCTGCGCGCCGACATCCTCCACGACGCGGGCGCCTCGCTGAACCCCGCGCTCGACATGGGCCAGGTGGAGGGCGGGTTCGTGCAGGGCGCGGGCTGGCTCACGACCGAGGAGCTGGTCTGGGACGACCGCGGCCGCCTGCGGACCCACGCTCCCTCGACCTACAAGATCCCCTGCGCCTCCGACGTCCCGCCGGACTTCCGCGTCGACCTCTGGGACGGCGAGAACCGGATGGACACGATCTACCGCTCCAAGGCGGTGGGCGAGCCGCCGCTGATGCACGGCATCGCCGCCTTCCTCGCGCTGTCGGACGCGGTGGCCTCCACCGGCTCGGCCTACCCCGCGCTCGACGCCCCCGCGACGGCCGAGCGCGTGCTGGGCGCGGTGGCCCGGCTTCGGTGAGCCTCGACGCGGGCCGCCTGCGCGCGGCGCTCGACGCGCACGGGCCGCTCGCCCGCGTCGTGGTGGCCGAGGCGCGCGGCTCCGTCCCCCGCGGCGAGGGCACCGAGATGCTGGTCTGGGCGGACGGGTTCGACGGCACGATTGGCGGCGGCGCGCTGGAATGGCGCGCGCTGGCGGTGGCGCGCGAGGTGCTGGTCTCCGGCGCGCCGCGCGTCGAGCGGATGCCGCTCGGCCCCGCGCTGGGCCAGTGCTGCGGCGGGGCGGTGACGCTGGTGGTCGAACGCCTCGACGCGGTGCCGCCGCTGCCGTGGCTGCGCCGCGTGGAGGGCGACGCGCCGCCGCCCGAGGGCCGCGCGGCGTTCCGCGACGGCTGGCTGCGCGAGGACGCGGCCACCGCCTCGCGCGCCGTCTGGATCTGGGGCGCGGGGCATGTCGGGCGCGCGCTGGTGGCCGTCCTCGCGCCGCTGCCGGGCCTCGCGCTGACCTGGGCCGACGTCGCCGCCGACCGCTTCCCCGACGCCCCGACCGCCCCCGACCGCCTCGTCGCCGCCGACCTCCCGCGCGCGATGGCCCACGCGCCGGCCCATGCCGAGCACCTGATCCTCACCCACGACCACGCCATCGACCTCGCGCTGTGCCACGCCGCCCTGACCCGCGGCTTCGCGTCCTGCGGCCTGATCGGGTCGGCGACGAAGCGGGCGCGGTTCCGCTCGCGGCTCGCGGCCCTCGGCCACGCGCCCGACGCCGTCGACCGCATCGCGTGTCCGATCGGGGACACGGGGCTGGGCAAGCATCCCCAGGCCATTGCCGTCGGCGTCGCGGCGCGCCTACTCTCGGCCCCGCCGCCCGCTCGGGCGGGGGAGACGCCCGCTTGACGCCACTGCTCGACCTCGCCGGGATGACGAAGGCCTATCCGGGCGTGGTCGCCAACGACGGCGTGTCGATGCGCGTCCGGCGCGGCGCGATCCACGCGCTTCTGGGCGAGAACGGCGCGGGCAAGTCCACGCTGGTCAAGACGATCTACGGGCTCGTGAAGGCCGACGCGGGCGCGATGACGCTCGACGGCGCGCCCTTCGCGCCCGCCGATCCGCGCGCCGCCCGCGCCGCCGGCGTGGCGATGGTGTTCCAGCATTTCAGCCTGTTCGACGCGCTCACCGTGGCCGAGAACGTCGCGCTCGGGATGGAGGACCCGCCGCGCCGCGCCGACCTCGCGCGCCGCATCCGCGCGGTGTCGGAGGCCTACGGGCTCCCGCTCGATCCCGGCCGCCGCGTGGGCGACCTTTCGGCGGGCGAGCGCCAGCGGGTCGAGGTCGTGCGCTGCCTGCTGCAATCGCCGCGCCTCCTCGTGATGGACGAGCCGACCAGCGTGCTCACGCCGCAGGAGGTCGGGCAGCTCTTCGCCACGCTGCGCACGCTGGCCGCCGAGGGCACGTCGATCCTCTATATCTCGCACAAGCTCGACGAGATCCGCAGCCTCTGCGACGCGGCCACGATCCTGCGCGGCGGGCGCGTCGTGGCCGAATGCGACCCGCGCGAGGCCAGCGCGGCGGAGCTGGCCGAGCGCATGGTCGGCAGCGCCATCGCCGCGCCCAAGACCCGCGCCGCCCGCGCGGGCGAGATGCTGCTGCGCGTCGCGGGGCTGTCGCTGCCGCCCGCCCACGCCTTCGGCACGCCGCTGCGCGACGTCGCGTTCGAGCTCCGCGCGGGCGAGGTGCTCGGCATCGGCGGCGTCGCGGGCAACGGGCAGGACGAGGTGCTCGCCGCGCTCTCGGGCGAGCGGCCGTCGCCGCCCGGCACGGTGACGCTGGGCGGCGCGGACCTGTCGCTCGCCGGGCCGACCGCGCGCCGCGCCGCGGGGCTCTCGACCGCGCCCGAGGAGCGGCTCGGCCACGCCGCCGCCCCCGACATGACGCTGACCGAGAACGCGGCGCTGACCGGCGCGGCGCGGCGGGGGATGCTGCGGCGCGGCTTCCTCGACTGGGGCCGCGCGCGCGGCTTCGCCGAGGAGATCGTCGCGGCCTTCGACGTCCGCACGCCCGGGCCGCACGTCGCCGCCCGCGCGCTCTCGGGCGGCAACCTGCAGAAGTTCGTGATCGGCCGCGAGGTGCTGCAGGCCCCCCGCGTCCTCGTGGTGAACCAGCCGACCTGGGGCGTCGACGCCGCCGCCGCCGCCGCGATCCGCCGCGCGCTCGCCGACCTCGCCGCGGGCGGCGCGGGCGTGATCGTGATCAGCCAGGATCTCGACGAGCTCCTCGAGATGTCCGACCGCTTCGCCGCCCTCGTCGGCGGGCGGCTCGGCGCGCCGGTCGCGACGGCCGAGCTGACGATGGAGCGGATCGGCCTGATGCTCGGCGGCGCGGAGCCGGCCCATGCCTGAGCCGCGACCCGCCCGGCGTCACGGCCCTCCGCGCGATGCGGGTCACGATCGCCCCGGGCCTCCGACGTGCTGACGCTCGAGCGCCGCCCGACCCCCTCGCGCGCCTGGGCCGCCGCCGCCCCGCTCGTGGCCGTCGCGGCGACGCTGGTGGCGGGCGGCGCGATGTTCGCGGCTCTGGGCCAGGATCCCGTCGTGGTCCTGCGCACGATCTTCTGGGACCCGATCTTCGGCGAGTTCGCGTTCTACTTCCGCGGCCAGATCCTCGTGAAGGCCGCGCCGCTCGTGCTGATCGCGGTCGGGCTGGCGATGGGCTTCCGGGCGGGCATCTGGAACATCGGCGCCGAGGGGCAGTACATCGTCGGCGCCATCGTCGGCGCCGCCGCGGGGCTGGCCTTCTACCCGTCAGGATCGTGGCTGATCTTCCCGCTCGATGGTCCTCGCGGGCGCCGCCGGCGGCTTCGCCTGGGCGATGATCCCCGCGCTCCTCAAGGTCCGGTTCGGCACCAACGAGATCCTCGTCTCCCTGATGCTCGTCTACGTCGCCGACAACCTCCTCGCCTCCGCCGCGGTCTCCTGGCTGCGCAACCCCGACGCGTCGGGCTTCCCGGGCTCGCGCAACCTCGCGCGCTGGGAGGCCTCCGCGAACCCCGAGCTGATCGCGGGCACCGGCGCGCATTGGGGCGTGGTCGCCGCGATCGCCGCGGTCGTCGCGGCGCAGGTCCTGCTGACGCGCCACCTGACCGGGTTCCAGATCCGCCTGACCGGCTCCGCGCCCCGCGCCGCGCGCTTCGCGGGCGTGCGCACGGCGCGCCTCGTCGTGCTCTGCCTCGGCCTGTCGGGCCTTCTTGGCGGGGCTCGCGGGCCTCTTCGAAGTGACGGGACCGGCCGGGCAGGTCAGCATCGACTTCGCGTCGGGCTACGGATTCACCGCGATCATCGTGGCGTTCCTCGGCCGCCTCTCGCCCGTCGGCATCGTCGCGGCCGGGCTCCTGATGGCGTTGACCTATGTGGGCGGGGAGGGCGCGGCGTCGGCCCTCGGCCTGCCCGCCGCGGCGATCTCGGCGTTCCAGGGGATGCTCCTGTTCTTCCTGCTCGCGGTAGACGTGGCGACGAACTTCCGGCTGAAGGTCGCGCGGAGGATCACGGCTTGACGGATTCGAACGAACCCCGTCGCGGGCGCTCCGCGTCGCCGCGCTTCCCCGGCCCCCGCTGGCTCCACGCGGCCCTGTGCCTGGCGCTGGGCCTGGCGGCGACCTTCGCGGGGCTCGCCGCCGTCGCCGCGGTCACGTTCCGCTTCGGATGGCCCTGGTTCCCGGCGGTCGCGACGCTCGCGCTGACGGCGTCGCTGGCGGCCGGCGTCGCGTCGCCGCCAGCTCGGCGGCCCGCGCCCGCGGCTCTGGATGACCTCGCTGCTGGCGGGTCTCGCCGTGGGGGCCATCGTCGCGTGGATCGAGGTCGGGGGCGGCATCGGTGGTTGAGCGCGGCTCGCCGACGCGGGAGAGGGGCGCCGCCCGGTGGACCTGACCGCGATCTCGCCCACGCTCCTGATCGCGTCGCTGATGGTCGCCGCGACCCCGATCCTGCTGGCCGCCATCGGGGAGACCGTGGTCGAGCGCGCGGGCGTGCTGAACCTCGGGGTCGAGGGGATGATGATCGTCGGCGCGGTCTGCGGCTTCGTGGCGGGGGTGGAGAGCGCATCGCCCTGGCTGGGGTTCCTCGGGGCCGCGGTCGCGGGCGCGGCGATGGCGCTCGTGTTCGGCGCGCTGACGCAGGTGCTGCTCAGCAACCAGGTCGCCACCGGGCTCGCGCTGACGCTGTTCGGCCTCGGCCTGTCCTCGCTCGTGGGCCAGGGCTACGTCGGCATCAAGGCGGACACGCTCTCGCGGCTCGACTTCGGCCCGCTCTCGGACCTGCCGTTCCTCGGCCGGGTGGCGTTCGGGCACGACCCGATGGTCTATCTCAGCCTCGCCCTCGTGGCCGCGACGTGGTGGTTCCTGAACCGGACCCGCGCCGGGCTCGTGCTGCGCGCGGTGGGCGAGAGCCACGACGCGGCGCACGCGCTGGGCTACCACGTCCGCCGCGTCCGGCTCGCGGCGATCGCCTTCGGCGGGGCCTGCGCAGGGCTGGGCGGGGCGTATCTGAGCCTCGTGCGGGTGCCGCAATGGACCGACGGGATGACGGCGGGGGCGGGCTGGATCGCGCTCGCCATCGTCGTGTTCGCGTCGTGGCGGCCGGGGCGCGTTCTGCTCGGCGCCTATCTCTTCGGCGGCATCACCGTGCTGCAGCTCAACCTTCAGACGGCGGGCGCACGGGTGCCGGTGGAGCTGCTGTCGGCGGCCCCGTACCTTGTCACGATCGTCGTGCTCGTGGTCATATCGCGGCGCGCCGGGCGCGGGGGGGACGCCCCGGCGGACCTCGGCAAGCCGTTCCACGCCTCCGCCTGAGGGGCGATCCACAACCGGGGAGACCACCATGAGATCGACGATCCTGACCG
The DNA here is from genome assembly GCA_963729425.1 of uncultured Alphaproteobacteria bacterium. Taxonomy (GTDB): domain Bacteria; phylum Pseudomonadota; class Alphaproteobacteria; order Rhodobacterales; family Rhodobacteraceae; genus Jannaschia. Next base: position 221,591 of record CAVSOF010000007.1, read on the forward strand.
CGGGCGCGCTTGCGCTCGGTCTGGCCGCCACCGCCGCGCACGCGCAGATGGACGACGTGAAGGCTGGCTTCATCTACGTCGGCCCCGTGGGCGACGGCGGCTGGACCTACCAGCACGACCAGGGCCGCCAGGCGCTCGAGGCCGAGTTCGGCGACGCCGTCGAGACCGTGTTCCAGGAGAGCGTCCCCGAGGGCGCCGACGCCGAGCGCGCGATCACGCAGATGGCGCTGCAGGGCGCGGACATCATCTTCACCACGTCCTTCGGCTACATGGACGCGACCAACAACGTCGCCGCGCAGTTCCCGGACGTGAAGTTCGAGCACGCGACTGGCTACAAGCGCGAGCATCCCAACGTCTCGACCTACGACGCGCGCTTCTACGAGGGCCGCGCGGTGATCGGCACCATCGCCGGGCACCTGACCGAGACGAACAAGATCGGCTACATCGCCTCGTTCCCGATCCCCGAAGTGATCCAGGGCATCAACTCGTCGTTCCTGCACGCGCGGAAGGTGAACCCCGACGTCGAGATGGTCGTGACCTGGGCCTACACCTGGTTCGACCCCGCCAAGGAGGCCGACGCCGCGCGCGCGATGATCGACCAGGGCGTCGACGTCATCCTGCAGCACACCGACTCGACCGCGCCGCAGGCCGCCGCGCAGGAGGCCAACGAGAACGGCGCAACGATCTACACCTTCGGGCAGGCCTCCGACATGGCGGCGTTCAAGCCCGCGCCGCGGGTCGCCTCGATCATCGACGACTGGTCGCCGTACTATATCGAGCGGGTGCGGGCGCTGATGGACGGCACCTACGAGCAGACCGCGTCGTGGGGCGGGATGCCCGAGGGTGAGGTCGTGATCGGCGAGATCACCGACGTCGTGCCCGCCGAGGTGAAGGCCGAGGCCGAGGCGATGATCGAGGCCATCACCGACGGCAGCTACCATCCCTTCACCGGCCCCATCACGAAGCAGGACGGCACGGAATGGCTCGCCGAGGGCGAGGTCGCCGACGACGGCGCGCTGGCGACGATGGACTTCTACGTCGAGGGCATCTCGGGCGACATCCCGAACTGAGCGCCGTCCGGGGTCGGGTCCGTCCGGCGGGGATGCCGGGCGGTCCCGCCTCCCGCGCGGTCGCGGACGTCGTTCCGCGCCGCCCTCGCCCGGACGGCCGATGGGCGAAATCACGACCAAGCGATCGGCCGCGCTTGAAGGCCCGACCCTCCGGCGACAATGTGGCCCCGTGGAGCGGGACCAACTCACAGAAGGCGGCCGCACCGGGCGGGGCGCGACCGACGCGCCGCCGAGGGGTTTCGCCCTCCCCCGGGCGTCGCCCCCCCGCCTCCCGGCAGCCCATTCCTGATGCGACGCCTCGCCACCCCCGAGCCGGCGACGGCTCCCGACGAGGACGGCCGGCTCCGCGCCGCGGCGGCCGAGCGCAACCTCGCCGCGATCCTCGACGTGCTCCTGCCCCGGCTGCCGAGATCCGGCGACGTGCTCGAAGTCGCCTCGGGCACCGGGCAGCACGTCGCGGCGCTGGCCGCGCACCGGCCCGACCTCACGTTCCACCCCTCCGACCCCGACCCGCTCCGGCGGGTGTCGATCGACGCGCATTGCCGCGGGCTCCGCAACGTCTCGGACGCGGCCGACCTCGATGCGTGCGCGCCCGGATGGGCCGTCGAGCAGTCGGTCGGCGCGGTCGTGGTCGTCAACCTGCTGCACCTGATCTCGGACGGGGAGATGGCCGTGCTGCTCGACGAGTCGCACCGCGCGCTGGCGCCCGGCGGGCTGATGGCGATCTATGGCCCCTTCCTGCGCGACGGCCGGGCGACGAGCGCGGGCGATGCCGCCTTCGACGCCGACCTTCGCGCGCAGGACGAGGCGGTCGGGTTCAAGGACGTCGCCGCGGTCGAGACCGTGCTGAGGGTGCTCGGGCTCGACGTCGAGACGGTGGCGATGCCGGCCAACAACCTGATGCTGCTCGCCCGCGCGCCCAAGGTGCCGGGGCTGTGAGGATCGGTCACCGCAGCCGGGGCTCGAGCTCCGCCATCACCCGGATCGCGCCCGCGTCCCACGGCGCGGCGCGCGCGCGGTAGAGCGTCGCCTCGCTCGCGAGGATCGGACCGTCGCCGAGGACCTTGAGGTGGTTCGCGCGCAGCGTCTCCCCGGTCGACGTGATGTCGGCGATGGCCTCCGCCGTGCCGTTCGCCACCGTCCCCTCGGTCGCGCCCTGGCTGTCCACGAGCGTGTAGTCGGCCACCCCGTGCGCGCGCAGGTAGGCCGCGACGAGCCGGTGGTACTTCGTCGCGATCCGCAGCCGCTGGCCGTGCGCGGCGCGGAACCGCGCGCAGGCGGCGTCGAGGTCGTCGAGGTCGTCCACGTCGATCCAGGCGCGGGGCACGGCGAGGATCAGGTCTGCCCGCCCGAACCCCATCCCCGCGAGATCCTCCACGCGCTCCTCCCAGGCCGCGAGCCGCTCGCGCACGAGGTCGGTCCCGGTCACCCCGAGATGGATCGTGCCCGCGGCCAGCGCGGTCGGCACCTCGCCCGCCGCCATCAGCACGAGCGCCACCTCGGCCCCCTCCACCCGGCCCGCGTATTCCCGGTCGGACCCGGTCCGCGAGAGCGTCAATCCGCGCTCGCCGAACCAGTCGAACGTCTGCTCCATGAGCCGGCCCTTTGAGGGCACGCCGAGCCGGATCACGACCGCCGCTCCAAGCCGCGCAGCAGCCCCGGTCGGATCACCGCCCCGACGGCCGGGATCGCGCGCCCGCCGCCCAGCACGCGGGTGAGCGCGTCGTAGCGCCCGCCGGTCGCGAGCGTCGCGCCCCCGGTGCCTGGCGCGGCGAGGGTGAAGACGAAGCCGTCGTAATACTCCATCGCCGTGCGGTGGTGGGCAGGCGCGAAGGGCAAGGCGGCCGGGTCGTGGCCCAGCCGCGCCAGCGCGTCCGCGCGCGCCTCAACCCGCTCGATCGCGGGCAGGAGCGCCGGGACCGCGCGGGCCATCTCGCGCAGCGGCGCCGCGGCCGCGGCCATCGATCCGTCCAGCGCGAGCAGGCGGTCGATCACCGCGACCTCGCCCGCGGGGATCGGCGGCTCGCGCGCGTCGACGGCGAGCGCGTCGAGACGCGCCTCGATCTCGTCCGCCGTGCGCAGCCCGATCGCGGGCCCCGCCTCGGCGGCGACCGCCCGCGCGCCTCGCGCGGCGACCGCCTCGAGCAGCGCGGATCGGGCGGGAGCGGGCCGGGACGGGGCGGCGAAGCGCGCCAGCAGCCTGCGGAACCGCGCGGGCCGCCAGATGTGCCGCCGCAGCGCCCCGCGGCGCGCCTCGGACGCGCCGAGCCCCTCCACCGCCGCGATGAGCAGCCCCAGATCGCCCGTCGCGGGCATGGCGCCCCACGGCGCCAGGGCGCGGGCGACGAGGTCGAACGCCTCCGCGTCGGCCTCCGCCGGGTCGTCGCCGCCGAACGCCTCGTGCCCGACCTGGAGGTATTCGCGCGGCCGGTGCGGGTCGCCCTCCTGCCGCCGGAACACCTCGCCCGAATAGCAGTAGCGCGCGGTCCCGCCCCCGGCGCGGACATGGGTTTCGACCACCGGGACGGTGAAATCGGGGCGCAGCATCGCCTCCTCGCCAAGCGTGTCGCGGGTCACGAAGGCGCGCGCGCGGATGTCCTCTCCGTAGAGGTCGAGGAGCGCGCCCGCCGGTTGCAGGATCGGCACCTCGACCGGCTCCGCGCCCGAGGCCATAAAACCGGCGAGCAGGTCGGCGGCGAGTGCCCGGTCCTCGGCCCGGATCATCCCGCGTCCGCGCGGCCGATGCCGAGGCCGCTCAGATGCGCGACGAGGGGCGCGAAGTCGGCCTCGCCGTCGGCGTCCCGGATCGGAACCTCCGCCTGGGTCGGGTTCGCGCGCCACTCGTCGACGCTGGCGCCCTCGGCCGCCCGCGCGCCCGCGATCAGGTCCTTGACCTGCACCACGCCGCGCGCGGCCTCGTCGGAGCCCTGGATGATCGCCGCGGGGGCGTTCCGGCGGTCCGCGTACTTGAGCTGGTTGCCGAAGTTCTTCGGGTTGCCGAGATAGACCTCCGCGCGCAGCCCCGCCGCACGAAGCGCACCGCAGATCGCCTGATAGTCGGCCATCCGGTCGCGATCCATCACCGTGACGACCACGGGGCCGGGGGCGGGCGCGGCCTCCGCCTCGCGCGCGGCGAGCGCGGCCAGCAGGCGGTCCACGCCGATCGAGACGCCGGTGGCGGGCACGGCCTGCCCGGTGAACCGCGTCACGAGGTCGTCGTAGCGGCCGCCTCCGGCGACGGAGCCGAAGCTGCGCGCGGTGCCGTCCTCGTCGGTGATGGGGAAGGTGAGCTCCGCCTCGAAGACGGGGCCGGTGTAGTAGCCGAGCCCGCGCACGGTGGAGGGGTCGATGACGATGCGGTCGGGGCCGTAACCGCACTTCGAAAGAACAGCCGTGCGCGAATTCAAAGATCTTCAACGGTCCTGGATGAGCCGTCAGCTCCTAGAATGCCGAGTTGCGGTGGTCGATCCACGTCCCGTTGAGACGCTTATGCATCAACTAAGGATCGGATTGCCGTAGGACTGTCCGCTTGGTCCGGTCAGGGGTCTGCCAGTGAGAGCGCGGTAGTGCACCGGCGGCATCGTCGGCCCCCTCAGTCTGGCTCGGGCTTTCTCATCTAACCGTTGATCGCAGACGGTCGCGCGCATCCGCGAAAGTCGATCATGAGGTCCGGCATCGCCACGTCCAGCCCCGCCCCCTCCGTGAAGTCCCCGCTCTCGTCCTTCCGCCCCGGCCCGAGCAGCGCCCGCACGCCCTCCACCCCCAGCCGGTCCATCTTGTCGATCGCCCGCAGCACGATCCCCCGCTCCGCCTCGAACTTCGACGGATCGGCCGGGTCGAGCAGCCCCGCCACCTCCAGCACCCCGTTGAGCACCTTGCGATTGTTCACCCGCACCACGTAGTCGCCGCGCGCGATCCCGACCGCCTCGAGCGCGTCGCAGAGCATCGCGCACATCTCCGCGTCCGCCGCGACGCTCGCCGCGCCCACCGTATCCGCATCGCACTGGTAGAACTGTCGGAACCGCCCCGGCCCCGGCTTCTCGTTGCGCCAGACCGGGCCCATGGCGTAGCGGCGGTAGGGCGTCGGCAGGTCGGCGCGGTGCTGGGCGTAGACGCGCGCGAGCGGCGCGGTCAGGTCGTAGCGCAGCGCGAGCCAGTCGGGCTTCTCGGGCGTGCCCTCGTCCCACGCGAAGACGCCCGCGTTCGGGCGGTCGACGTCGGGAAGGAACGAGCCGAGCGCCTCGACGGTCTCGACGGCCGAGGTCTCGAGCGGGTCGAAGCCGTAGCGGCGGTAGACCCCGGCGATGGCGTCGAGCATGGCCTTGCGCCGGTCGACGTCGTGGCCGAGATAGTCGCGGAACCCGCGGGGCGGCTCGGCCCTGGGGCGTCGGGGCTTGCTCGTCTTCGCCATCCGTCAGCTCCCCGTCGCGGCCCGGGCGTCCTAGACGCGGGCCGGGGCGCGCACAACCGGGCGGACGGGGCAGGGAGGCGCCATGCGCGAGGTCGAGGAACGCATCGCCCACCTGACCCGCTCGGTCGAGGACCTGTCGGACGTGGTCGCGCGCCAGGCGGGCGAGATCGCGGTCCTCGAGCGGCGCGTCCGGATGCTGATGGAGAAGGCCGCCGAGGCGGAGAGCGGGCCGTCATCCGCGCCGCCCGACGACCGGCCGCCGCCGCACTGGTAGGGCCGGCCATTCATGAAACCGGGTTCCGGCCCCGCCGCCGCGCCCCGGGGACGCAGGGGGGCGGCGGGGCCGTCCCCGAACGGCGGTCGACGTCGTCGCCCATTCCGCCGCGACCGCTATGCGCCGCATGATCGTGAACGAATCGTTAACGCGCCCCGGTCGGGCGAGCTTTCCTCATCCCGCCGCCAGCCCCGCCTCCCGGATCAGCGCCATCACGTCCTGCGCGGGACGCGGGCCGACATGCCCGATCACCTCGCGCGCGCAGATCACGCCCATCCGCGCCGCCGTCCCGAGGTCGCGGCCCCGCGCGAGCCCGTAGAGGAACCCGGCCGCGAACTGGTCCCCCGCGCCGGTCGCGTCGACCACCGGGACCCTTTCGACCGGCGCCTCCGCCCGCTCGTCGCCCGAGCGCACGAGCACCGACTCCCCCGACCGCGTGCAGGCCACCACCTCGCAGGCCTCGGCGGCCATGCCGAGCGCGCGGTCGAGGTCGTCGGTCTCGTAGAGCGTGGTCCATTCGGTCGCGTTGCCGATCGCCACGTCCATGTCCCGCGCGATCAGCCGCTGGAAGTCCGCGCGATGCCGGTCGGCGCAGAACGGGTCGGAGATCGTGATCGCCGAGCGCCCGCCCGCGGCCCGCATCCGCCGTGCGGCCTCCGCGAAGGCCGCCTTCCCGTCGGGCTTGTCGAACAGGTAGCCCTCGAGGAAGAGCATCCCGCCGCCGCCGAACACATCGGGCACGTCGCCCGATCCGAGGTCCGCGCCCGCGCCGAGATAGGTGTTCATCGAGCGTTCGCCGTCGGGCGAGACGAAGATCATCGAGCGCGACGTGGGCAGGTTGGCCGCGCGCGGCGGGTTCGGGAACGCCGTGCCCGCCGCCGCCATCGCGTCGGCGTAGAAACGGCCGAGCGCGTCGTCGCGGACCTTGCCGATGAACGCCGTCGACAGCCCGAGCGCGCCGATCCCCGCGAGCGTGTTCGCCACCGATCCGCCCGGCGCCTCGGTGCGCTCGCGCATCGCCGCGTAGAGCAGCTCGGCGCGCTCGCGCTCCACGAGCTGCATCACCCCGCGCTCGATCCCCATCTGGTCGAGGAACAGGTCGGTGCCGGGCGAGATCACGTCGACGATGGCGTTTCCGATGCCGATGACGTCGTAGCGGGCGGTCATGCGATGTCCTTCGCGGTCGGGCGGCGGCGCTTCGGCGCCTCCGGGGGCGTCTTGTCCTCGTAGGCGCAGAGGTCCGCGATCGCGCAGTCGGGGCAGCGCGGCCGCCGCGCGACGCAGACGTAGCGGCCGTGCAGGATCAGCCAGTGATGCGCGCGTCGCTGGTAGGGGGCGGGGACGTGGTCCTCGAGCGCGCGCTCGACGGCCTCGACGTCGCGGCCGGGCGCGATGCCGGTGCGGTTGCCGACGCGGAAGATGTGCGTGTCCACCGCCTGCGCGGGGTGGCCCCACCACAGGTTGAGCACGACGTTCGCCGTCTTGCGCCCCACCCCCGGCAGCGCCTGCAGCGCCGCCCGGCTCGAGGGGACCTCGCCGCCATGCTCGTCGACGAGGATCCGGCTGAGCGCGATCACGTTCTTCGCCTTGTTGCGGTAGAGGCCGATGGTCCTGACATGCTCCGTCAGCGCGTCGAGCCCGAGGTCGAGCATCGCCTGCGGCGTGTCGGCCGCCGCGAAGAGCCCGCGGGTGGCGCGGTTCACCCCCGCATCGGTGGCCTGCGCCGAGAGCGCGACCGCGACGAGCAGGGTGTACGCGCTGTGGTGCTCGAGCTCGCCCTCGGGTTCCGGGGCGAGGGCCTCGAAGCGCGCGAAGATCGCCTGGAGCGCGGCGTAGGGAAGCTGGCGGGCCATGGGCGTTCCTATGGCGCGGGCCCGCGGGCGAGGGCAAGGCGGCGATCCCGCACGAACCGGGTCGCGGGGGCGGGGGCGCGGGCGTAGGTTCCGTGCCGAGGGAGACACGCCATGGACGACGCCACGCCCGACGCGGCGCATGACAGCCCCGGCTACCACTACGGCCTCGTCCGCCGGGCCATCGACGCGATCGACGCGCGGGCCGACGCGCCCCCCTCGCTCGAGGAGCTGGCGCGCGAGATGCGGTTGTCGCCCGCGCATTTCCAGCGCGTGTTCTCGGCCTGGGCCGGCGTGAGCCCCAAGCGGTTCCAGCAATACCTGGCACTCGGCCATGCGAAGGCGCTGCTGCGCGACCGGGCGACGGTGTTCGAGGCGTCGATGGCGGGCGGGATGTCGGGGACGGGCCGCCTGCACGACCTGTTCATCCGCTGGGAGGCGATGTCGCCGGGCGAGTACGCGCGCGGCGGCTTGGGGCTCGCGATCCGCCACGGCTGGTTCGACGGCCCGTTCGGGGAGATGCTGGTCATGGCCACCGACCGCGGCGTCTGCGGGCTCGCGCTCGCCGCCGAGACCGGACGGGAGGCGGCGATGGCCGACATGGCCGCCCGCTGGCCCGCCGCGTCGCTCATGGACGACCGGGACGCGGTGGCGCCGTTCGCGGCATCGCTCGCACGGCTCGAGGGCGAGGCGCGGCTGCACCTCGCGGGCGCGCCGTTCCAGATCAAGGTCTGGGAGGCGCTGATGCGCGTGCCGTCGGGCCACGTCACGACCTACGGCGCCATCGCCGCGGCCATCGGCGCGCCGCGCGCCGTCCGCGCCGTGGGCACCGCCGTCGGGCGCAACCCGGTGAGCTGGCTCATCCCGTGCCACCGCGCGCTGCGCAAGTCGGGCGGGCTCGGCGGCTACCACTGGGGCCTGCCGGTCAAGCGCGCGATGCTGGCCTGGGAGGGCGCGCGCGCGGACGCGGCGGCGGGCGGCAGCGCCTGACCGGGCGCGGTCATTGCCTATCCGCGCGCCAGCACGCATCGACGCGGCACCGATCCGCCACGACGGCCCGGCCCGCGCGGGCCGTGGCGGAACCTGCCGCCCGAGCCACGCGTTCCTCAGATCGCGCACAACCTAACCTGACTGGAAAGACCGTCATGAGCCTCTCGAGAACCCCCGTCATCGTCACCGTCGGCGCCGCCCTAATGCTCGCCGGTTGCGTGCAGGCCCCCCCGGGCGAGCCCAACCGCACGCGCACCGGCGCGATCCTCGGCGGCCTCGGCGGCGCGGCCATCGGCGCGGCGACCGGCGACGGCAGCCGGGCCGACGAGATCGTCGTCGGCGGCCTGATCGGCGCGGGCGTCGGCGCGGGCGTGGGCCAGGTGCTCGACCGCCAGGCCGCGGACCTCCGCCGCCAGCTCGGCGACGACCGCATCTCGATCCAGAACACCGGCCAGCAGCTCATCGTGACGCTGCCGCAAGACATCCTGTTCGCGAGCGACAGCGCGTCGCTGCGCCCCGACCTGCAGAGCGACCTGATCGCGCTCGGGCGGAACCTGAACCAGTACCCGGACACGACGGTGCAGGTCATCGGCCACACCGACAGCGACGGGTCCGCCGCCTACAACCAGGACCTGTCCGAGCGACGCGCGCGCGCCGTCTCCTCGGTGATCCAGTCGGCGGGCGTCTCGCCGGGCCGGATCGTCCCCGTCGGCCGCGGCGAATCGAGCCCGATCGCCACCAATCAGACGGCGGCGGGCAAGCAGCAGAACCGCCGCGTCGAAGTGGTCATCACGCCGACCCGCTAGGCCATGCCGACCGCCCGCCGGGATCCTCCGGCGGGCGCCATCCGACCCGGAGGCCCGGCATGACCGACACCTATTCCGCCGAGCAGGGCTTCGCCGCGCAGCGCGCCCTGCGGGACGCGCTCGACATGGGCCCCGCGCGGTTCGACGACGCCGACCTCGTGCGGATGCTCGGCGACGAGATCGACGCGCACCGCGAGGCCGGCCGCGACTGGACGTCCATCGCCGAGGCGATCTCGCGGGCGACCGATGCGAACCTCCCGGCCGACCGCCTCGAGGCGCTCCACGGCGGCGGTCGCGCCTAGCGCCCGCGAAGGTAGCCCATCACCGCCTCGCGCACCGACTGCTCGCCCGCCTCGCGCGACGCCTCGATCGTCGAGCGCACCTCGCCCAGATCGCAGCGCAGCAGGATGTGCTTGACTGGCCCGATGCTCGCGGGCCGCATCGACAGGCAGCGCAGGCCCATGGCGGCGAGGCACAGCGCCTCCACCGGCCGCCCCGCATCCTCGCCGCAGAACGACAGGTGCGTGCCCGTCTCGGCGCATCGCCCCACGATCTGCTCGATGAGCGACAGGTAGCTGACGTTGAGCGTGTCGTAGCGCCGCCGGACCCGCTCGTTCTCGCGGTCGGCGGCGAAGAAGAACTGCTTGAGGTCGTTTCCGCCGATCGACACGAAATCGGCCTCCTCGAAGAACCGTCGCGGCGCGAAGGCCATCGACGGCGTCTCGAGCATCGCGCCGATCGTCAGCTCGGCGGGCAGGACGTGGTCGAGCGACCGCTCGCGGTGGACCTCGCGCAGCAGGTGCGCGCGCGCCTCGATGAACTCCTCGGTCTGCGCGATGAACGGGAACATCACCCGCAGCGGCCGACCGTTGGCCGCGCGCAGCAGCGCCTGCAGCTGCATCCGCATCACGCCGGTCTTGTCGAGCCCCACCCGGATCGCGCGCCAGCCGAGCGCGGGGTTCGGCTCGTCGCTCTGCTTCATGTAGGGCAGGACCTTGTCGGACCCGATGTCGAGCGTGCGGAACGTCACCGGCTTGCCGCCCGCCGCCCCGAGCACCCGGCCGTAGAGATCCGCGAGCTCGCCCCGCCGCGGCACCTTGTTGCGGGTGAGGAACTGCAGCTCGGTGCGGAAGAGGCCCACGCCCTCCGCCCCCGACCCGGCGAGCGACGGCAGGTCCGCCATCAGCCCCGCGTTCATCATCAGCTCGACGCGCTCGCCGTCCTGGGTCACGCAGGCCTGCTCGCGGATCGAGGCGTAGCGGGTCTGCGCCTGCGCGGCCATCGCGAGCTTCTCGCGGAAAGCCGTGCGCACCACCTCGTCGGGCCGCAGGTGCACGACGCCCTGGTCGCCGTCCACGAGGATCGTGTCGCCCGACAGCGCCTCGACCACGACGCCCTGCGCCTGGATCACCAGCGGGATCGCCCAGGCGCGGGCGACGATCGCCGCGTGGCTGCCGACCGATCCTTCCTCGAGCACCACGGCGCGCAGCCGGCGGCCGTAGTCCAGAAGCTCGCCCGGCCCGATGCTGCGCGCGACCAGCACGGCGCCGTCGGGTACCGCGCCGCGGTCGCGCCCCTGGCCGGTGAGCATCCGCAGGAGCCGGTTCGACAGGTCGTCGAGGTCCGCGAGGCGGTCGCGCAGGTAGGGATCGGCCTTGCCCATCCGCGTGCGCGCCGCGGTCTGCTCCTTCTCCACCGCCGCCTCGGCCGAGAGGCCCGCGTCGATGTCGTCCTCCATGCGCTTGAGCCACGAGCGGGAGTAGGCGAACATCCGGAACGCCTCGATCACCTCCACCTGCGCGCGGTCGCCGGTCGCGCGGGTCAGCATCTCGTCGACCGACACCCGCAGCGCGTCGACCGCCTCGCGCAGGCGAACGAGCTCGCGCTCGGGATCCTCGCCCACCGGGCTCGCGACCACGACGCGGGGGTCATGGAGGTGGACCACGCCCTCGGCCGCGCCCTCCTGCCCGGTCACGCCGCGGAAGAGGACCTGCTGGCGGTGGCGCGGGCGCAGCGCCTCGCCCTCGCCGGTGAACGCGCCGAGCTCGGTCATCTCGGCCAGCACCATCGCCACGACCTCGAGCGCGTAGACCTCGTCCTCGCTGTAGCGCCGCGCCTCCTTGGACTGCACCACGAGCACGCCCAGCCGCTCGCCCAGCCGCTGGATCGGCACCCCGAGGAAGCTCGAGAACACCTCCTCGCCGGTCTCGGGCATGTAGCGGAACCCGCGCGTGGCGGGCGCGTCGGCGGCGTTGATCGGCGCTCGCTGCTTGGCCACGCGCCCGACCAGCCCCTCGCCCAGCCGCATCCGCGTGACGTGGACCGAGGCCGGGTTCAGCCCCTCGGTCGCGCAGAGCTCGAGCGTGTCCGCGTCGCGGTGGAGGTAGACGGAGCAGACCTCGGTGACCATCGAGGACGCCACCAGCGCCACGATCCGGTCGAGCCGCTCCTGCCCCTCCGCCGCCTCGGCCATCACGGCCTGCAGGCGCCGCAGGAGCCGGCGGCTGTCGCTGTCCTTGGTCGTCGGCATGGCGGATCCGGCTCCTCGCGTCGCGGCCGAGCCTACCGGAGCCGCGCGGCGGAGGGGAGGGGGCGTCGGAGCCGGGCGGCGCGAGGGCGATCGGGACCGGGCGGCGACCGGGGCGTCATTCCCACGGCATGGTGATCCGTTCCGGTGCCGGCGCGGGAGCGGGCACGCCCTCGGCCTCCCAGGGCATCCGCGTCCCGGTGCATTCGAGGGCGGCCTCGGGGGTCAGCGCCGCCACCTCGCGGCAGTCGAGCTGATCCTCGCCGCGCCGGACCGCCTGCCAGAACTCCGCGAGCGTGTAGCCGCATGTCGGCAATTCATCGGACGTCGTGCCGTCGAACATCGCCTCGAGCGTGCGCATGTCGCGCATCGAGTCGCAGGCGTCGCGGACCTCGACGAAGGTGAGCCCGACCACCGCCGCGGCGCCGACATAGGGGATCGATTCCGCCGCCATGCCCCCGAAGTTGCGCAGGGTGGCGGTCTGCGTCCGCCGCACGACGCGACGGGCGACCGTCGCCGCCTCGCGCCGCGTCGCGGCATCCGCGTCGATCCGTCCCGACAGGACCGCGTTCCGCCCGCGCAGGCCGTCGGTCTCCACCGTCAGGTCGGCGTTCCGGGTGCGCAGGCCGTCGGCCTCGCCCGCGAGGCGCGCGTTCCGCCCCCGCAGCGCGTCCACCTCGCCCCGCAACCCCGCGTTCCGGCTCCCGAGCTCGTCCAACTCGCCCGCGAGACGGCCTCTCTCCGAGGCCAGCCCGGCGTTGCGCCGTTCGAGCGACGCGACGTCGTCGCCGAGCTTCGCCCGCTCCGCGCGCAGCCCGTCCATCTCCGCCTGCATCGCCTGCCGACTCGGGCGCGGACGCAGGCGCCCGTCCGGCAGCAGCGAGACCAGCGCGTGCCGCGCGGCGTCGTAGATCCCGTCGAAGGCGAGAAGCGCCACGTTCGAGCCGAGGAGGAGGGCGGCGAAGACGCCGAGGAGGACGATCCGCCGGGCCTGCCGCAGGAGGAACCGTGCCGCCGCCATCGCGGGCCGCTACCGTCCCTCGACGCAGCGTTCGTGGAACATGCGGCGGAGGTCGGGGTCGTCACCGAGCGCCGGGTTCGCGGCGAGCCGATCCGCGGCGCAGCCATCGTCTCGGACGCGTCGCAGGGGCTCGGTCGTGGTTCGAGACAGGCGCCTACGATGTCAGCGATCGGTCGACAGCCGCGCGGCGTCAGTGCAGGGCGCTCAACCCTCGTCGTTCTCCGGTCGCGTCGGCGCCATCGGACAGCATGTAGTCGACGATTTCGAACGGATCGATCTGCCGCCGCAGCAGACGTCAACGCCGTGTTTCCTGCGGCGTCCTTCGCGGCCGAAGCCCCGGCGAAGCATCGCCTCGTCGCCAGCGAGGAAAGCCGCCAGCACGGCTACGCGGTCTCGGACCGGGCGGCGGGTGGATGGCCGTCGTATCCGTTCGCATCAACGGGGTGACCGTGATCCAGCTGCCGCAAGGAGGGCCGTGACAATCCTGCCGCCGTCCGGCCGCTCGCGGCGAGGTGCAAGGCCGTGGTTGTCGCGAGGGACCGCGAGCATCGGCCCGCGTCGTTCGACGCGGGCGAGCGACGACTGCGGCTCGAATCCCTCGGCCCAGCAGCCAGCGGATCACGTCCGGGGTCGTCCAGCCACCTGCGCCGCGACGTGAAGCGCGTCACGCTGCTCGTCGTCGACCAGCAAGCTCGATAGAGACCCCAGCCAATCCCAGTCTCCGACTCGTCTCGAACGATCCGTATTCGTTCGAGAAGGCATCCACGCCTTCCACCCCCATGCCGTTCGACGGCGAGCATGGAAGGCGGTCGACTGGTCGTCGGCACGCGCGTCGAGGAAGGTCTCGGCGCACGCAATCGACGATCGCCGTCGTCCGATGCGGTGTCGAAGCACGCTCGGCTTACCTCGCAAGCCGTGACGGGAGAGGCGGCACGCGGACGCCATGCAGACGATCAGGAACTTCAAACTGCATCCATGCCTCGCCGTGAAACCTCAGGCCGTCTCCAGCCCGAACGCGTCGTGCAGCGCCTGCACCGCCAGTTCCATGTATTTCCGGTCGATCAGCACCGAGATCTTGATCTCGGACGTGGTGATGACCTTGATGTTGATGCCCTCGGCCGACAGCGCGGCGAACATCTTGGCCGCGACGCCCGCATGGCTGCGCATCCCGATGCCCACGACCGAGACCTTGCTCACGTCGGGGTCCGCCACGAGGTCGTGGAACTCGATCTCCTCGCGCGCCATCGCGTCGCGGACCGCCCGCTCGGCGCGCGCGATCTGGTCGACGGGCAGCGAGAACGTCATGTCGGTGCGCCCGTCCTCGGCGATGTTCTGCACGATCATGTCGACGTTGATCCCGGCCTCGGCCAACGGGCCGAAGATCGCCGCCGACACGCCCGGCCGGTCCGCGACCGAGATCAGCGTCATCTTCGCCTCGTCGCGCACGAAGGCGACCCCCGCGACCACGTTCGATTCCACGATGTCCTCCTCCGCGCAGACCAGCGTGCCCGCCCCGTCGCCCATGTCCTCGAAGCTCGACAGCACCCGCAGCCGCACGCCGTAGCGCATCGCGAGCTCGACCGAGCGCGTCTGCAGCACCTTCGCGCCGAGCGACGCCAGCTCCAGCATCTCCTCGTAGGCGATCCGGTCGAGCCGCCGCGCCTTCGAGCTGACGCGCGGGTCGGTCGTGTAGACCCCGTCCACGTCGGTGTAGATGTCGCAGCGCTCCGCCCCGAAGGCCGCGGCGAAGGCCACCGCCGTCGTGTCGCTGCCGCCGCGGCCCAGCGTCGTGATCCGGCCCTCGGGCGAGACCCCCTGGAAGCCCGCCACGACCGCGACCTGCATCCCGGCCGCGAAGCGCGCGTCGAGGTTGTCGGTCGGGATCGCCTCGATCCGCGCGCTCGAATGCGCGGACGTCGTGCGCACCGGCACCTGCCAGCCCTGCCACGACCGCGCCTCGATCCCGTTCTCCTGCAGCACCAGCGCCAGGAGCCCCGCCGTCACGTTCTCGCCCGAGGAGACCACCGCGTCGTATTCGCGCGCGTCGTGGAGCGGCCCGGTCTCGCCGACCCAGCCGACGAGCTCGTTGGTCTTGCCCGACATGGCCGAGACGACGACGATCACCTGGCGGCCGCGCCCGACCTCCACGCCCACGCGCTTGGCCACGCGGCGGATGCGGTCGAGGTTGGCGACCGAGGTGCCGCCGAACTTCATCACCAGTCGGGTCGGGGCGGCATCGAGGGGCATGGCGGGTCCGGCGGCGGCGGTCGCGGGCGCCATAGGGGAGGGGGGGCGTCGGGGCAAGCGCGCGGGCCGCTTGGCTGTCCCGCCACGCTGCCCTACGCTCGCGCCGAACGCATCGCAGGAGGGCCATCGTGCCAGAAGCCGCCACCCGCTCGGGCTACCGCCTGATGGACCGCCCCGAATACAAGCAGATGCCCAAGCCGCTGACCGCCTCGCCCGAGACGACGGTGTTCGACGCCGTCAGCGCGATGTCGGACAAGAACTACGGCTGCGTGATCGTCACCGACCCGGCCGACAAGGTGATCGGCGTCGTCACCGAACGCGACGTGATGAACAAGCTGGTGGCGGGCGGCATGGATGCCAAGGCGACGCCGCTCTCGGCCATCATGACCGACCAGCCCCGGCTCGCGCGCGAGACCGACGACATGGTCGAATGGCTGCGGATCATGTCGAACGAGCGGTTCCGACGGCTGCCGGTCGTGGACGGCGAGGGGCGGATCAAGGTCGTGTTCACGCAAGGCGACTTCGTGTCCTACACCTGGCCGGACCTGATGTACCAGATGCGCACCATCGCCACGGCCACGGTGACGAAGAACTGGCCGCTGTTCCTGATCGGCGGCGGCATCGCGCTCTACTCGATCATCATGATCGTCGTGCTGAGCGCGCTCGGCTGACGGCGCGTGGGGCGGGCTTGTGCGCCCGCCTCACTCCACCGTGACGGACTTGGCGAGGTTCCTCGGCTGGTCCACGTCCGTGCCCTTCTGCACCGCCGTGTGGTAGGCCAGCAGCTGAAGCGGCACCGCATAGACGATCGGCGCTAGCAGCGGGTCCACCGCGGGCATCGTCAGCACCTCCCACACGCCGTCGGACGCCTTGGCGGCTCCGGCGGCGTCGGTCATCAGCAAAATCCGGCCCTCGCGGGCCATCACCTCCTGCATGTTGCTGACCGTCTTGTCGAAGAGCGCGTCCGTGGGCGCCAGCACGACCACCGGCAGCGAGCGGTCCACCAGCGCGATCGGCCCGTGCTTGAGCTCGCCGCTGGCATGGGCCTCGGCGTGGATGTAGCTGATCTCCTTGAGCTTCAGCGCGCCCTCCATCGCCATCGGGTACATCGGCCCGCGTCCCAGGAAGAGCACGTCCGACGCTTCCGCCAGCCGCGAGGCCAGCGCCTCGCAGCGCGGCTCGACCGCGAGCGCCTGCGATGCGAGCCCCGGCAGGCGGCGCAGCATCGCGACCAGCGCCGCCTCGCGCGCGGGCTCGATCGCGCCGCGCTGCACGCCCGCGCGGATCGCGAGCGCGAGCAGGACCGCGAGCTGGTTGGCGAAGGCCTTGGTGGACGCCACCCCGACCTCCACGCCCGCGCGGATCGGCCAAGCGATGTCGGATTCGCGCGCGATGGACGACTCGGCCACGTTCACCAGCGACAGGATCGCGCCCGCCCGCCCGCGCGCGTAGCGCAGGGCGGCCAGCGTATCCGCCGTCTCGCCCGACTGGCTGAGGAACAGCGCCGCGTCGCGCGGCCCGACCGGGGCCTCGCGGTAGCGGTACTCGGACGCGATGTCGACGTCGACGGGCAGGCGGGCCAGCGCCTCGAACCAGTACTTGCCGACCATGCAGGCGAGGTGGCCGCTGCCGCAGGCGACCATCTGGAGCCGGTCGATCCCGGCGAAGTCGTAGTCCCCGGGCGGCGCCACCCGGTCGCCCTCGAGATACGAGCCGAGCGCGTCGGCCAGCGTGGCGGGCTGCTCGTGGATCTCCTTGGCCATGAAGTGCCGGTGGCCGGCCTTCTCGATGCGCTGCTCCGCCGCCGCCACGCGCCGCATCTCGCGCTCGACGGGATGCCCCGCCGCATCGAAGACTTGCACGCCTGCACGCGTGACGACGGCCCGGTCGCCCTCCTCGAGATAGGTGATCTTATCCGTCAGCGGCCCGAGCGCGATCGCGTCGGAGCCCACGTACATCTCGCCGTCGCCGTGCCCGATCGCCAGCGGCGACCCCGCGCGCGCCGCGATCAGCAGGTCCGGCTCGTCCTCGAACAGCAGGCAGAGCGCGTAGGCGCCCTCCAGCTTCTCGATCGCCGCGAACGCGGCCTCGCGCGGCTCCATCCCGCAATCGAGGAAGCCCTCGCAGAGCCGGGCGACGGTCTCGGTGTCGGTCTCGCTCTCCCATGGCCCGCCGATCTCGTCGCGCAGGGCGCGGTAGTTCTCGACGATGCCGTTATGGACGACCGCGACCCGGCCCGCGCGGTGCGGGTGCGCGTTGGCGACCGTGGGCGCGCCATGCGTGGCCCAGCGGGTATGCCCGATCCCCGAGAACCCCTCGAGCGGGTCGGTGACGAGCAGGTCCGACAGGTTGACGAGCTTGCCCACGGCGCGCCGCCGGTCGAGCCGTCCGTCCGCGAGCGTGGCGATCCCGGCGCTGTCGTAGCCGCGATACTCGAGCCGGCGCAGCGCCTCGACGAGGATCGGCGCGACCTGGTGCCCGCCGAGGATGCCCACGATCCCGCACATCAGCCCGCGCTCC
Organism: uncultured Alphaproteobacteria bacterium; assembly: GCA_963729425.1. Taxonomy (GTDB): domain Bacteria; phylum Pseudomonadota; class Alphaproteobacteria; order Rhodobacterales; family Rhodobacteraceae; genus Jannaschia. The sequence goes on from CAVSOF010000007.1 coordinate 239,307, forward strand.
CCGTCCGGCCCGCGCGCAGCCGCGCCATCAGGCGCACCGCCATGCCCGGCTTGTTGACCTGCCGCGCCCGCCCGAGCGCGAGCGCCCCGTCGGGCACGTCCATCGTGACCACGCTCCCCGACGCCGTCATCGCGCCCGCGCCCAGTCGGACCGGGGCGACGAGCGCGGTGTTCGAGCCCACGAACGCGCCCTCGCCGATGATCGTGCGATGCTTGGACACGCCGTCGTAGTTGCAGGTGATCGTCCCCGCGCCGACATTCGCGCGCGCGCCGACCTCCGCGTCGCCCACGTAGCTCAGGTGGTTGAGCTTCGCGCCCTCGCCGACGCGCGCGGCCTTCGCCTCGACGAAGTTGCCGACCTTCGCGCCCCGCTCGAGCACCGTGCCGGGCCGGAGCCGCGCGTAGGGGCCGACCGTGCAGTCGGGTCCGACGCGGCAGCCCTCGAGATGCGAGAAGGCGCGGATCGTGGCGCCCGCCTCGACCGCGACGCCCTGCGCGAAGACGACGTGCGGCTCCACCAGCACGTCGCGCGCGAGCGTCGTGTCGAGCGCGAAGGTCACGGTGCCCGGCGAGACCAGCGTGACGCCCGCCTCCATCGCCGCCGCTCGCGCGCGGGCCTGGAACGCGGCCTCGGCGCGCGCGAGGTCGGCGCGCGCGTTCACCCCGAGCGTCTCGGCCTCGTCGCAGACCACGACCCGCGCCGACAGCCGCGCCGCCCGGCCGATGGCGACCACGTCGGTCAGGTAGACCTCGCCCGAGGCGTTCGCCGTCCCGACCTGACCCAGCAGGTCCATCAGCGTGCCCGCATCCGCGCAGACGACGCCCGAGTTGCACAGGCTCGATCGCGCGCTCCGCCTCGGTCGCGTCACCCGCCTCGACGATCCGCTCGAGCCGGTCGCCCTCGGCCACCAGCCGGCCGTAGCCGCCCGGCTCCGACGCGTGGAAGCCGAGCACGACGATGTCGGCCCCGTCCGCGCGCGCGGCGCGCATCGCCTCGAGCGTGGCGGGCGTCACCAGCGGCGTGTCGCCGTAGAGCACGAGCGCGTCGCCCTCGAACCCCTCGAGCGCCCCCGCGGCCTGCAGGACGGCGTGGCCGGTCCCGCGCCGCTCCGCCTGCCGCGCAACGACGGCCCCGGGGTCGATGGCGCGGAGCGCGGCCTCCACCGCGTCGCCGCCGTGGCCCACCACCACGACCGTCCGCGCGGGCCCGAGTGCCGCGCCCGCGCGCAGGCAATGCGCGAGCATCGGCGCGGACCCGATCTCGTGGAGGGTCTTGGGCCGGTCGGAGCGCATCCGCTTGCCCTCCCCGGCGGCCAGCACGATAAGCGCGACGGGTGGGCGTTCGGGCATGGCGTCCTCCGTGGTGCGCGACGTCTAGCGCAGGGCCCGTGCGCCGCAACCCCGCCCCGCGCCGAGGACGAGCCGCATGAAACGCTGCGTGATCTTCGACCTCGACGGCACGCTCGCCGACACGTCGGGCGACCTCATCGCCGCCGCCAACGCGGCCTTCGCGCATCTGGGCCGGGACGTCCGGCTCGACGCTTCGCGCGCGGCCGACCGCGCGCAGGCGGTGCGCGGGGGCCGCTCGATGCTGCGCCTCGGGCTCGCGCGGCTCGGCCCGGTGGACGAGGCGGAGGTGGATCGCGGCTACCAGCCGCTGCTCGACGCCTACGACACCGACATCGCTTCGCGCACGACGTTCTATCCGGGCGCGCTCGACGCGGTGCGCCGCCTGCGCGCGCGGGGCGACGCCACGGGCATCTGCACCAACAAGCCCGAGGCTCTGGCGGTCAAGCTGATGGCCGCGATGGGGGCGTCGGACCTCTTCGACGCGCTGATCGGCGCCGATACGCTCGCCGTCCGCAAGCCCGATCCCGCCCCGCTGCTCGAGGCGGTCGCGCGCGCCGGCGGCGACCCCGCGCGCGCATGCCTCGTAGGCGACACCGTCACCGATCGCGATGCCGCGCGAGCCGCCGGCGTACCATGCATCCTCATGGCCTTCGCGCAGGATCGCGCCGCGCTCGGGGAGCTCGAACCCGCGGCTCTGCTCGACGGCTACGATGACCTGGAGTCGGCGGTCGATCACGCCTGGCGCGGGGGCCCGTCGGTGGGGCGATACGCTCGGAGAACAAGGTTGAGCGAGAGAAGACGTAGGTTCATGTCGCCCCGTCGCAACGCATCATTGAGAATGCCTCGGGTGTCACGAAATCGTGACGCCGTCCGGTCGCACGGAAGCCGGAAGCGCGATTCGAGGCAAGCGGAGCGATACGCTGCGAGGTCCCGGAGCGCTCGCTACGCGTCTCGAGCCCGGGCGACCGGCTGAACGCCATCGGCGCGGGTGCCGGTTTTCCACGTCAAATCCTTGCATTCGCAACATGATGCGAGGTCCGCTTCCGTGGCGTCAGCCACGTCGAGATCGCGCCGCCCGGCGATGCTGTCCCAGCGTCCCGCCCGTCGCGGGTCCCGCGCGGTGGTCGCGAGGGCGACGATCGCCAAGCCGATGCGAGATCACCGGGCCGGCCCTTCGCCGCGCGAGCATCTTGCGGGCGGAATAATCGAATGTCGGCCGCTTCCATCCCGCCGCGACGGGCGTATGTCCCCGCAACGGCTTGACCGACGGACATCACCGCCGATCTCCGTCATCACCGGGATGAGGATCCAGACCATGACAAGATACGCCACCATTGCCGCCACGAGCCTTCTTGCGCTGACGGTCGCCATGCCCGCCGTCGCGCAGACGACCGTCACCGGCATCCGCGACCTCGACGACCGCATCGACGACATCGAGCGCGACGCGAACCGCGGCCTGCGCCGCCAGGACGACACCGCGCGCTTCGGCGAGAACGGCGTCGTCCAGGGCTTCCGCGGCTCGGCCGCGCTGACCGCCTCGGGCTCGTCGGGCAACACCGACACCGGCAAGCTCGTCCTTCGCGGGCCGCATGACCTACGGCGTCGGCGCCTTCAACAACCTGATCGGCTTCGCGGGCGAGTACGGCGAGTCGAACGGCACCAAGGACACGCAGCGCTTCTTCGGCACCTACGAGGGCAGCCGCGCCTTCACGCCGACGCTCTACGCCTACGGCACCGGCCGCTACCAGTACGACGGCTTCGCCTCCAACGAGCACGACGCCTTCATCGGCGTGGGCCTCGGCTACCGCATCTACAACACCGACCAGATCGCCTGGCGCGTGCAGGCGGGCCCGGGCGTGCGCTACATCGAGGACCAGGCCGGCGACAGCACGACCGACCTCGCCGGGCTCGCGACGTCGCGGTTCTTCTACGGCCTGACCGACGTGGTCTCGCTGACGAACGACACCGACGTGCTGTTCTCGGACGAGGACTACACGCTGACGAACGACTTCGGGGTGAACTTCAAGGTCTCGAACACGCTGTCGACGCGCCTGAGCTACCGGACGGACTACGAGTCCGACCCGCTGCCCGGGTTCGAGAACACCGACAACACGATCGGCGTCTCGCTCGTCGTCGGCTTCTGATCGCCACGACCACGATCAACGACCACCGGGGGGCGGAGCGATCCGCCCCCTTCGCACGTCAGGAAGGCAGCCCGTCCGGCTCGTCCGCGAGCCGCTCCGCCGCCCCCGGCCGCATCGCGTCCCGCGCATCGTCCCACGTGTCGGTGTGGTCGCGGATCGCGCGCAGCAGGTCTCCGGGCGAATAGGCGTGCGGCATGTCGAGCCGCAGCGCATGCGCCACCAGCTCCGAGCAGAACCAGGCCCCCCTCCGGCTGCGCCTGAGGTTGAGGAACTGCGTCGTGACCAACGACCAGAGCTCGTAGGGCCGCCCGACCTCCGCCATCGCGCGCTCCCACGTCCCCTCCGGCGCCCAGCACACGTCGTAGATCCGCCACCGCTCGGGGTGGAGCCGGATCTCCTTGAGCCGCACGCCGCCGTCGCGCCCCGACGAGCCGAGGCACGTCACCGTGTCGCCCAGCCGCGGCCGCCGCTCCGCGCGGATCAGCTCGACATGGCTGAACGCCGACCGCGTGACGGCGCGCACCAGCCAGTCGGCGAACCGGCCGGACCCGCGATAGAAGGCGACGTAGAGTTCGGGCATGGCGGGCTCCTTCCTGCGACGGTCGGAGCCTCGACCGGGAGTGCCCTTGGGTCAAGTAAGGGATTCCCGACCGCGCCGGTGGACCGGCCCCGGCGCGGGCCTTATCTTCGTCGCACACGGTCGGAGGGAGTCCCGCGATGTTCGACGCCACCATGCAGTTCGATCTGGGTGAGGATGTCGGCGCGCTGCGCGAGATGGTCCACCGCTGGGCGCAGGACCGCGTCGCCCCGATGGCCGCCGCGATCGACGCCGACAACGCCTTCCCCCCCGCGCTGTGGACCGAAATGGGCGAGCTCGGCCTGCTGGGCATCACCGTTCCCGAGGCCGACGGCGGCGCGGGCATGGGCTACCTCGCCCACGTCGTCGCGGTCGAGGAGATCGCGCGCGCCAGCGCCTCCGTCTCGCTGAGCTACGGCGCGCATTCCAACCTCTGCGTCAACCAGATCGCGCTCAACGGCACGCCCGAGCAGAAGGCGCGCTACCTGCCCGGGCTGATCTCGGGCGAAGCTGTCGGCGCGCTCGCCATGTCCGAAGCGGGATCCGGCTCGGACGTCGTGTCGATGAAGCTGCGCGCGGAGAAGCGCAACGACCGCTACATCCTCAACGGCACAAAGTACTGGATCACCAACGGCCCCGACGCGAGCACGCTCGTGGTCTACGCCAAGACCGATCCCGAGGCGGGCTCCAAGGGGATCACCGCTTTCCTGATCGAGCGCGCCATGGCCGGGTTCTCGACCTCGCCGCATTTCGACAAGCTCGGGATGCGCGGCTCCAACACCGCCGAGCTCGTCTTCGAGGACGTCGAGGTCCCGTTCGAGAACGTCCTCGGCCGCGAGGGCGGGGGCGTGCGCGTGCTGATGTCCGGCCTCGACTACGAGCGCGTCGTGCTCTCGGGGATCGGCACCGGCATCATGGCCGCCTGCCTCGACCACGTCATGCCCTACCTGGCCGAGCGCCGCCAGTTCGGCGCCCCCATCGGCTCGTTCCAGCTGATGCAGGGCAAGATCGCGGACATGTACACCGCGATGAACTCCGCGCGCGCCTACGTCTACGAGGTCGCGCGCGCCTGCGACGCGGGCCGCGTCACCCGCCAGGACGCCGCCGCCTGCGTGCTCTACGCCTCCGAGCAGGCGATGGTGCAGGCCCACCAGGCGGTGCAGGCGATGGGCGGCGCGGGCTTCATGAACGACACCCCCGTCAGCCGCCTGTTCCGCGACGCCAAGCTCATGGAGATCGGCGCGGGCACGTCCGAGGTCCGCCGGATGCTGATCGGGCGCGAGATGATGGCGGCCATGGCCTGATTGACGGCCCGCGGGGGGCCTGCGAGGTGATGGCCGGTGCGGGGGCGGGGGAGCGGGCGATGACGGTCTTCGGTTCGAATGTCGCCGTCGCGGACGCCTCGATACCGTCCGTTCGGGTCATGATGCCTTCGCGCGGACCGCGGGATCGGCCCCTCCGGCCCGGCGCGATCGTGACCGCGCGGCCCCGATGAAGCTCACCTCCACCCTCGTCGCGGGCTCCGAGCAGGCCCGCGCGAACCGAGAGGCGCATCTCGCGGCGCTGGCGGAGGTGCGCGAGGCGGCGATGGCCGCGCAGGCCGGGGGCGGCGAGCGCGCCCGCGACCGCCACGTCGCGCGCGGCAAGATGCTGCCGCGCGACCGCGTCGCGAACCTGCTCGACCCCGGCTCGCCCTTCCTCGAGGTCGGCGCGCTCGCGGGGCACGGGATGTACGACGGCGCGGCGCCGGGCGGCGGGGCCATCGCGGGGGTGGGCCTCGTCCACGGGCGTCAGGTCATGGTCGTGTGCAACGACGCCACCGTGAAGGGCGGCACCTACTATCCCATCACCGTCAAGCTGCACCTGCGCGCGCAGGAGATCGCCGAGGAGTGCCGTCTCCCCTGCATCTACCTCGTCGATTCCGGCGGGGCGAACCTGCCGAACCAGGACGAGGTCTTCCCCGACCGCGACCATTTCGGCCGCATCTTCTACAACCAGGCCCGGATGAGCGCGTCGGGCATCGCGCAGATCGCCGTCGTGATGGGCTCGTGCACCGCGGGCGGCGCCTACGTGCCGGCCATGTCCGACGTCTCGGTGATCGTGCGCGAGCAGGGAACGATCTTCCTCGCCGGCCCGCCCCTGGTGCGCGCCGCCACGGGCGAGGTCGTCACCGCCGAGGATCTCGGCGGCGGCGACGTCCACACCAGGCTCTCGGGGGTGGCCGACTATCTCGCCGAGGACGACGCGCACGCGCTCGCGCTCGCCCGGAATATCGTACGAAACGTGAAGAACGCCTCCGGGAATTACCCCGAATTGTACGATTTCGACCCTCCGGCCTACGATCCCGAGGAGATCCTGTCCGTCGTCCCGGCGAGCCTCAGCACCCCCTACGACATCCGCGAGGTGATCGCGCGGCTCGTCGACGGCAGCCGGTTCGACGAGTTCAAGGCCCGGTTCGGCGAGACGCTGGTGACCGGGTTCGCCCATGTCCACGGCATGTCGGTCGGCATCGTCGCCAACAACGGCGTGCTGTTCTCGGAGGCCGCGCAGAAGGGCGCGCATTTCGTCGAGCTCTGCTCGCAGCGCCGCATCCCCCTGGTGTTCCTGCAGAACATCACCGGCTTCATGGTCGGCCGCCGCTACGAGAACGAGGGCATCGCGCGGCACGGCGCCAAGATGGTCACCGCCGTCGCCTCCACCGCCGTCCCGAAGGTCACGATGCTCGTCGGCGGCTCGTTCGGAGCGGGCAACTACGGCATGGCCGGTCGCGCCTACCAGCCGCGCTTCCTGTGGACCTGGCCCAACTCGCCGCATCTCCGTCATGGGCGGGAAGCAGGCGGCCGGGGTGCTCGCGACGGTGAAGCGCGAGGCGATGGAGCGGGCGGGCGAGACGTGGTCCGCGGAGGCGGAGGCCGAGTTCAAGCGCCCGACCGAGGAGATGTTCGCGCGCCAGTCGCACCCGCTCTACGCCAGCGCGCGGCTCTGGGACGACGGGGTGATCGACCCCCGCCGCTCCCGCGACGTCCTCGCCCTGTAGCCTGCGCGCCGCGCTGAACGCGCCGATCCCGGAGACGCGCTTCGGCGTGTTCCGCATGTGAGCGACGACATGCGCGACCTCAACGACGACTATCCCGGCGCGGGCACGTTCCGTTTCGGCGACGGGCCGCGGCTCTGCGAGCACCTGACCGACCTGGTGATCGCCGGGACCAAGACCGCGACCTGCGGCGCGCTGCGCGACTACCCCGAGGGGGAGCCCGGCCGCCCGGTCGTCGGCCGCCGCGACATCGCGACCGCCTGGGACGGCACGCCCCGCGTGGTGATCGAGACGACGTCGGTGGAGGAGGTCCGCTTCCGCGACGTTGCCGAGGACTTCGCGCGGGCCGAGGGGGAGGGCACGATCGCGGACTGGCGCGCGGGCCACATCCGCTTCTTCGAGCGCAACGGCGGCTGGTCCGACGACATGTGGCTGCTGTGCGAGCGGTTCCGGGTGGTGGAGGTGCTGGATGATCGGCGTGTGGCGCGGGACATCACGACGCTCGACGTCGACGCCATCGTCAACGCGGCGAACGGGACGCTCCTCGGCGGCGGCGGGGTGGACGGGGCGATCCACCGGGCGGCGGGGCCGGGGCTGCTGGCGGAGTGCCGGGGCCTCGGAGGCTGCGACACGGGGGACGCGCGGATCACCGGCGGGCACGGGCTTCGGGCGCGGCACGTCATCCACGCCGTCGGGCCGGTCTGGCGCGGGGGCAACGGCGGGGAGGAGGCGGCGCTGGCTTCGTGCTACCGGACGTCGATGCGGCTGGCGCGCGAGGCCGGTTGCGGCAGCATCGCGTTCCCGGCGATCTCGACCGGCGTCTACGGCTTCCCCGCGGCGCTCGCGGCGCGCATCGCGGTCGCGACGCTGTCGGCGGAGGAGGCGCCCGGGGCGGTGACGCTCGTGGCCTACGACCCGGCGGCCGAGGCGACCTGCGGCCGCGCGGAGGGCGCATGTTTCGCACGCTCCTGATCGCCAACCGGGGCGAGATCGCCTGCCGGGTGATCGACACCTGCCGACGGCTGGGCATCCGCACGGTCGCCGTCCATTCCGACGTCGACCGCGACGCGCGCCACGTCGCGATGGCCGACGAGGCGGTGACGCTCGGCGGCGTGGCGCCCGCCGACAGCTACCTGCGCGGCGACGCGATCGTCGCGGCGGCGCTCGCGACGGGGGCGGGCGCGATCCATCCGGGCTACGGGTTCCTGAGCGAGAACCCCGACTTCGTGGAGGCGGTGGAGGCGGCGGGGCTGGTCTTCGTCGGGCCGTCGGCGGCGGCGATCCGCGCGATGGGGCTCAAGGACGCGGCCAAGGCGCTGATGGCGGAGGCGGGCGTGCCCGTCGTGCCGGGCTACCAGGGCGAGGACCAGTCGCCCGAAGGGCTCGCGCGCGAGGCCGGGGCGATCGGCTACCCGGTGCTGATCAAGGCGGTCGCGGGGGGCGGCGGCAAGGGGATGCGGCGCGTCGAGGACGCGTCCGGGTTCGCCGACGCGCTGGACGCGGCGACGTCGGAGGCGCGCAAGGCGTTCGGAAACGATCGGGTCCTCATCGAGAAGTGGGTCACGACCCCGCGCCACGTCGAGGTGCAGGTCTTCGGCGACGGCACGCGCGCGGTGCACCTCTTCGAGCGGGACTGCTCGCTCCAGCGCCGCCACCAGAAGGTGATCGAGGAGGCCCCCGCGCCCGGCATGACGCCCGCGATGCGCGAGGCGATGGGCGGCGCGGCGGTGCGCGCGGCGGAGGCCATCGGCTACGCGGGCGCGGGCACCGTCGAGTTCATCGTCGACGCGTCCGACGGCCTGCGCGCCGACCGGTTCTACTTCATGGAGATGAACACCCGCCTGCAGGTCGAGCATCCGGTGACGGAGGCCATCACCGGCGTCGACCTCGTCGAATGGCAGCTCCGGGTCGCCGCGGGCGAGGGGCTGCCGATGGCGCAGGAGGACCTGCGGATCGAGGGCCATGCCTTCGAGGCGCGCCTCTACGCCGAGGACGCGGAGGAGGGCTTCCTGCCCGCCACCGGCCGCCTCACGCACCTGTCCTTCCCCGAGGGCGCGCGCGCCGAGACGGGGGTGCGCGCGGGCGACGTCATCTCGCCCTGGTACGATCCGATGATCGCGAAGGTCGTCGTCCACGGGCCGACGCGGGCGACGGCGCTCCTGTCGCTCGGGCGCGCGCTCGCGGGCACGCGGGTGGCGGGGACGGTGACCAACCTCGCCTTCCTCCGCCGACTGGCCGCGCAGGAGGACTTCGTCGCGGGGCGGGTCGATACCGGCCTGATCGAACGGCATCTCGAGACGCTCGCCGCGCGCCCCGTGCCCTGCTCGCGGACCCGCGCCATCGCCGCGCTCGCCGCGCTCGGGCTCGACCGGCCGCAGACGCCACGAGGGGTTCCACCTCTGGGCGCCGCTCGCCTGGACCGCGCGGCTCGACTGGCGCGGCGAGGCCATCGAGGCGCGGGTCGAGGGGCTCGGCGGCGGCCGCTACCGCGTGACCTCGGGCGACGCGGTGCACGAGGTCGAGCGCGGCGACGGCTGGCGGGTGGACGGCGCGCGCGTCGGCGCGGAGGTCGCGCGCGATCCCGGCGCCGTCCACGTCTTCTGGGGCGACGCCTACACCTTCGCCGTCCCCGACCCGCTCGCCGTCGACGCGGCGGCGGGCGCGACCTCCGACGTGGTGCCCGCGCCGATGCCGGGGCTGGTGAAGGCGGTGTTCGCCACGGCCGGGGACGCGGTCGCGAAGGGCGCGCGGCTGGCGGTGCTCGAGGCGATGAAGATGGAGCACACGCTCGTGGCCCCCCGCGACGGGGTGGTGGCGGAGGTGCTCGCCGCGGCGGGCGACCAGGTCGAGGCCGGCGCGCCGCTCGTCCGGCTCGAGGAGCAGACGTGAGCGCCGCCTTCGCGCCCGTACCCTACGCATCGCTCAATGCGCGTCAGAAGGAGAACCACAACTTCCACAAGATCGCGGCGCGCCTCGCAGATTACGGCTACACGTCGCTGCGCCTGACCGACGATTTCGAAGGGGCGGACTTCATCGCGCTGCACGTCGACGGGGAGACGATGCTGCGGGTGCAGCTGAAGGGGCGAATGACGCTGGATCGGAAATACGTCGGTAAGAGCATCCACATCGCCTTCCGGCTCGGCGACGAGGTCTTCCTCTATCCGCACGACGCGATGGTGGAACGGGTCGAGGCATCCGGCAGGCAATCGGAACGGCGTCATGGGACGAGCGGGGAAGCTGGTCCTGGCCTCGCGACCACCGTCATGGGCGCTGGAGATGCTCGAGGATTACGCGCTGTGACGAGGCTCGTCCTCCACCACGTCCCCCAGTCGCGCTCCGAGCGCGTGCTGTGGCTGCTCCACGAGCTCGGCCTCGACGTCGACCTCCGGACCTGGCCCTTCGACAGGTCGCTCCGCGGCGCCGAGTACCTCGCCCTGAATCCCGCGGGCCGCGTGCCCGCGCTCGAGATCGACGGGCGGTCGGTCTGGGAGTCGGGCGCGATCGTCGAGCTGCTCTGCGAGCGGACCGGGCGGCTCGGGCGCGTGGCGGACGATCCCGAGCGCGCCGATTGGCTGATCTGGGTCCACTTCGCGGAGACCATCAGCCAGCACGCCGCCGCGCTCACCCAGCAGCACCTGATGCTGCGCGATCCGGCCACGCGCTCGCCGGTCGTGATGAAGCTCGAGGCGGCGCGGGCGGGCAAGTGCTTCGACGCGGTCGAGGCGCGGCTCGCGGGCGACTGGCTGCTGCGCGACTTCTCGGCGGCCGACATCGCGGTGGCGCAGGCCGCGTCGATGGCGCGGCGCTTCCACCGCGTGGGCGACCGGCCGCGGATGGCGGCCTGGATGGCGCGGTGCGAGGCGCGGCCCGCCTGGATCGCGGCGCGGGACGGGGCCGCGCTCTACGACCGCGACTTCTACGAGGCGCCGGATGCCTGAGTACGTCGAGCTGTTCGAGGTCGGGCCGCGCGACGGGTTGCAGAACGAGGCCCGCGCGATCCCGACCGCCGAGAAGGTCGCGCTGGTCGACCTGCTCTCGCGCGCGGGCTTCCGGCGGATCGAGGTGGCCGCGTTCGTCTCGCCGCGCCGGGTGCCCCGGATGGCCGATTCCGCGGACGTGTTCGCGGGGATCGCGCGCGCGGACGGCGTCTCCTACGCCGCGCTGGTGCCGAACCTTCAAGGGTTCGAGTCGGCGCTCGCGGCGCGCGCCGACGAGGTCGCGATCTTCGCCTCCGCGTCCGAAGGCTTCAGCCGGGCGAACCTGAACGCGAGCATCGACGAGAGCCTGGCGCGGTTCGCGCCGGTGGCGCAGGCGGCGCGGGAGGCCGGGGTCCCGATGCGCGGCTACGTGTCCTGCGTGACCGACTGCCCGTTCGACGGGCCGGTCGCGCCCGCCGCCGTGGCCCGCGTCGTCGCCGCCCTGCGCGATCTGGGCGCCTACGAGGTGAGCCTCGGCGACACGATCGGCCGCGGCACGCCCGAGGCGGTGGACGCGATGTTGGGCGCCGTGCTGGACGCGCTCCCCCCGGCCGGCTCGCGGGGCACTTCCACGACACGGCCGGGGGCGCGCTCGGCAACGTGGACGTGGCCCTTGCGCGCGGATTGCGGGTATTCGATTCGGCGGCGGGCGGGCTAGGCGGCTGCCCGTACGCGCCCGGGGCGGCGGGCAACGTGGCGACCGAGGCGCTGGCGGCGCATCTCGCGTCGGGTGGCTGGGAGACCGGGCTCGACGCGGGCATCCTCGCGCGGGCCGCCGCTCTCGCGCGGGCCATGCGGGACGGCTCGCTGCCGCCTCCGTCCCGGTGATTCCCCCGTCCTGCGGCCCGATCCCGTTCCGGACAATTCGAACGATCTCTTCCCGCCCGCGTCACGATCCCGCCCGCAATCGGACGCCCTCCACCGCCATCCATGTCCTCGTAGCAGTGATCGACGTAACGAGGTTCCCACGATGTCCTTCCCCCGCCCCGCCGCCCCCCTCGCCGCCCATGCCGTGACCGGCGGCGTCCTCCTCGCCGGCCTCGCCGGGTGGATGGGCATCGCCTGGCTCCTCGGGGCGGGGCCGGTCGGCCTCGCGATCATGGCGGCGCTCGTGATCGTCCCCGGCGGCATCCTCGGCGCGCAGTTCGCGATGATGTCCCCCGAGGCCCGCCGCGCGGTCGAGATCGCCGACGACGGCTCGCGCGCCCCCCGCGCCCGTACGATGCCCGCGGAGCTGATCGCGGCCTGACCGCCGCCCTCGCGGGCTTGGCACCCCGCCGGCCCGGCCATACGATCCCGAAGCGCGCGGCCCGCGACGGAGGATCCGATGCCCGAGACGCTCGACGTCGCCCGAGACGACCGCGGCGTCGTCACCGTCGCCCTCGACCGGCCCGACGCCCACAACGCCCTTTCCGCCACGATGATGGACGAGCTGACGGCGCTCGCCGCTGAGCTCGCCGCCAACGACAGCCGCGTCGTGATCCTGACCGGGCGCGGCGCGTCGTTCTGTGCGGGCGGGGACTTGCGCTGGATGCGCGCGCAGTTCGACGCCGACCCGGAGGCGCGCGCGATCGAGGCCCGGCGGCTCGCCCACATGCTGCAGGCGCTCAACACGCTCCCCAAGCCGCTGATCGGACGGGTGCAGGGGAACGCGTTCGGCGGCGGCGTGGGGCTCGCCTGCATCTGCGACGTGGCGATCGGGGCGGAGGGGGCGCGGTTCGCGCTCACCGAGACGCGGCTCGGGCTGATCCCGGCGACGATCGGGCCCTACGTGATCGCGCGGATGGGGGAGGGGCGCGCGCGGCGCGTGTTCATGTCCGGTCGACGGTTCGACGCGGCGGAGGCGGTGTCGCTCGGCATCCTCGCGCGCGCCGTGTCGGAGGATGCGCTCGACGCGGCGGTCGAGGCGGAGGTCGCGCCCTACCTCGCCTGCGCGCCGGGCGCGGTGGCGGATGCGAAGCGGCTGGCGCGCGCGCTCGGGCCGGTCATCGACGCGGCGGTCATCGATGCCTCCGTCGCGGCGCTCGCCGCGCGGTGGGAGGGGGACGAGGCGGCCGAGGGCGTCGGCGCGTTCCTCGAGCGGCGCCCCCCCCGCTGGGCGGTCCGCGCGCCCCTTGGTGCGGACCCCGGCGGGGGCTACGTGTCCGCCGAGCCCCGCCCCGGAGGATGACTTGAGCATGACCACCCGCCGCGCCTTCGTCCTCTCCGCCGCCGCCGCGACGCTCGCGGCCTGCGCGGGGCCCACGTCGTCCGGCCCCGTCCGGCCCGCCGACCCGTCGCTGCTGCCGCGGGCGAATCCCGGCTGGGACGCATGGGTCGCCGGGTTCCGCGGCCGGGCCGCCGCGCGCGGCATCACGGCCGCGACGCTCGACGCCGCCTTCCGGGGCGCGGGTTACCTGCCGGGAGTGGTCGAGCGCGACCGCAACCAGACCGAGTTCCGCCGCAGCTTCGAGGACTACCTCGCCATCGTCGCCTCCGAGGCCAAGGTCACGGCGGGACGGGCGGCCTTCGCGCGCCGCGCCGCCACGCTGCGCGCGATCGAGGCCCGCTGGGGCGTGCCCGCGCGGATCGTCGCGGCGATCTGGGGCGTGGAGAGCGACTACGGCGCGCGGCGCGGCGACATACCCGTCATCTCGGCGACGACGACGCTCGCCTTCGACGGCCGCCGCGGCGCGTTCTTCGAGGGGCAGGCGCTGGCGGCTTTGCGCATCCTGCAGGCGGGCGACGTGGCCCCGGCGGCGATGGTCGGCTCCTGGGCCGGCGCGATGGGGCACACGCAGTTCATCCCGACCTCCTACCTCCAGTCGGCGGTCGACTTCGACGGCGACGGGCGCCGCGACGTCTGGGGCGACGACCCGGCCGACGCGCTGGCCTCCACCGCGTCCTACCTCGCGGGCGCGGGGTGGGTGCGCGGCGGATCCTGGGCGGCCGAGGATGCGGGCGGCGACCTCACGCCCGACGCGGGCGGGCCGTCGTTCCGCACCGGGCCGAACTTTCGCGTCCTCAAGCGCTACAACGCCTCCGACAGCTACGCGCTCGGCGTCGGCTACCTCGCCGACCGGATCGCGGGCGGCGGGCCGCTCCGGCAGGGGTTCGGGCCCGACGCCAGCGGCCTGACGATCGCCGACCGGCAGGAGCTGCAGCGGCGGCTGACGGCGGCGGGGTTCGACACCGAGGGCGACGACGGCGTGATCGGGCCGCGGACCCGCGCGGCGATCGCCGGCTACCAGCGGTCGCGGGGCCTTGCGGTCACCGGCGAGCCGTCGACGGCGCTGCTCGCATCGCTCCGCTAGGCGATACGGTCGGCGCGTCATCGCCCGCGGTCGGGCGGGCGCGCGAGGATGCCGGCGACCGTTCCGGAGGCCGACCATGAGACCGACCGCCATCCTCGCCGCGCTGGCCCTCCTCGTCGCGCCGGCCGCGGCCGAGACGCTGCGGATCGGCGGGCCGGGACCGACGGCGCTCCATGCCGGGCCGGGCGGCTTCTTCCCCGAGGTCGGCGCGCTTCGCCCCGGGCAGATCGCCGAGCTCGGAGCCTGCGACGGGGCCGGGGGCTGGTGCCTTCTGTCGACCGACGCCGTCGTGGGCTGGGCGCGCGCGGGCGACCTGCGGCGCGGGGAGGGCCTGGAAGCCTACCTGCGCCGCGGCCCGGGCCGCGGCCGGGCGCTCGGACGCGACCCGGATCGGGGGAGGCCCGGGCGGCCCTTCGAGGTCCCCGCGACCCCGCTTGCGCCGCCTCCGCCGGTCGTGGCGATGCCGCGGATCACGGCCCCGCCGCCCGCCGCCGACGCCGTGCCGGGCGCCCGCCCGCCGCGCTTGCTGTCGACGACCGTGCCGATGCGCAACGTCACCGACGGCCTGCTGAACCTGCGCGCGCGTCCCGGCACCGACGCGCCGGTGATCGGCACGCTGCGACCGGGCGAGGGGGGCCGGATCGACCTGTGCACCGCGACGGAAAGCTGGTGCCGGATCGCGCCCACGGGGCTGCCGTCGGGGTGGGTCTCCACCCGGCTGATCGGGCTGCGGCGGATGGGAGCGGCGGGACCTCCCCCGCGTTGACGCGTCCCGCCCCGGTGCCTAGAGCGGTCGCAGCGGATGCGGAGGGACGGCCATGGACGTGATGCTGCGGGAGTATCTCCCGGTGCTGCTCTTCCTCGCCGTCGCCCTGGGGCTGGGGCTCGTGCTGATCCTCGCCGCCGTCGTTCTCGCCGTGCGCAACCCCGACCCCGAGAAGGTCTCGGCCTACGAATGCGGGTTCAACGCCTTCGACGACGCGCGGATGAAGTTCGACGTGCGGTTCTACCTCGTGTCGATCCTGTTCATCATCTTCGATCTGGAGATCGCGTTCCTGTTTCCCTGGGCGGTGTCGTTCGCCGGGCTGTCGGACGCGGCGTTCTGGTCGATGATGGCGTTCCTCGCCGTCCTCACCGTGGGCTTCGCCTACGAGTGGAAGAAGGGCGCGCTCGACTGGGAGTGAGCCGGGCGCGCCGCGTCCGTCGATCCCGGCCCGCCGAACGGCCGGGCGAACGCTCCTCGAGGCCGGAACCTCCGTCCACGACCCGCTCCGTCCCCGTAATCCAAGAGACGTCGTCGAAGCCGAGGACGCGCGCGACCTCCTGCGGCGTGCCCTGCCGCCCCATCGGCACGAGCGCGGATCGCCGCGCGCCCCGAACGTCGCGGGATCGACGCCCGGCGCCACGGCGGCCTGGGCGTGTCGGCGTAGCCCCGCGCGCACGCCGTCGGGGGCGCGCGATCGAGCGGGCCATGCGCCCGAGCGCGGCCTTGGACACCTCATGGGCCGCATACGGACAGGCGCCGCCGCGGATCGCCTCCCCCAAGCGCCCTTCGTGACGATCATCGCCCCCGTCCGTGCCGTCGTCGCGCGGTCGCGGTCCGACACGACGAGCCGCGCCACGTCGCGGGCGCAGGGGATCGCGGCGGTCTGCCCATTGCCCGGCCGCTCCCCGACGCCGTCGCCGCCGGCGACGAGCACGCGGCGGCCCGCGAACCCTGCAGCCGCCGCGCTTGCAACGACCGGACGGCGGAAAATGCCCCGAGAAGCGCGAGGACGAGGATCTGCAGCGGCGTGAACGGGACGATCCCGCGAGAGGCCCCGCCCATCCGCACCCGGATTGCCGCCGCATTCTTGCGGTGGAACGGCGCGGCGCCGGAGGGCGGGGCGAGGAACGAAGGCTGCCTGTCCACCGCCAGCAGGACCGCGAACCGGTGGATGGGGCCGCGTCGGGCGACGTGCCCGCCCGGATCGATCCCCGCGAGGCCGGGCGCGAAGAGCGGCAGCAGGCGCAGCGTGATCTCGGTCCAGTCGAAGAAGCCCGCCACGAGGATCATCATCGCGAGCGGCCCCCGCTCGCCCGGGCCGAGGCTGTCGACCGCGTGCACGATGGAGGTCTCGCCGCCGACGTCGTGGAAGACGCAGGAGGAGGCCGTCGCGCCCGCGAGCATGAGGTGGAGCATCGCGATGGCCCGAACCGACCCGTCGAGCGCGACCGTGAGTGTCGGGGGCGAGAGGCGCCCGCGCGGCAGCCCGGGCATCGGCGCGGCGAAGGGGCGGACGCCCGACGCCTCGGTCCGCGTGGCGACGCCGCCCGCGCTCGGGCGGAGGACGGCGGCGTCGATGAGGGAGGGCGGGGCGAGCGCGACGAGGAGCTCGCGCAGGAACCCGGGCTCGGGCGGGGCGCGGGGTCGGGGGTCGCTCGGATCACGACGTGGGCCGCCGCCGGCCCGAGAACCGGAGCGAAGGCCGCGACGAGGCGCTCGGCGAGGTTCAGCGTCGGCAGCTCGCGCATGGACATCAGCTTGATCGATGGCGGGGTCAGGATGCGGACCGTGCCGGCCGACCCCAAGGTGCCGGTGGCGAGCGACGGCGGGTTGCCGCGCTCGGCCATCGTCGGCGGGGCGAGGACGGTGCGCATGACGACGGACGCGCCGATGATTCCTGTTGCCACCGCGGGAATCGTCTCCATTGGCATGACCGCGAGCGCCACCCCCCCGGTACACGCACAGCGCCTTCTGGAGAGCGCGGCATGCCCTCGGCGATGCGCGTGCGCTCCATCACGAGGCCCATCGGAACGACCACGGGCGCGGCGATGCGGACGACGTTGCCGATGATGCCGCCGAGGATGAGGTCGGGCATCGTCGTGAGCCGCACCGGCCGCGAGCCCGCCGAGCACGCGCGCCACGCCCATCGTCACGAGGCCCACCGGAACTGCCCTGCGATCAACGTGGCGAACGTCGCGGCGGGGAGGAGCCAGCCCTCCACCAGCGCCGCTCGAACGGGTCGGCATGGCGGTCAGGCGCGCGCAGGTTGACCGACAGGCGCGGGGCGACCGAGAGCGCGCCGAGGATCGTGAGGACCCTGGGAGCCGGGATCCCGTCCTTGACGATCCAGTGGTTCGACAACCCCATCCAGTCCAGCGCGTCCCCGCCACGCGCGTCGGCGCGGAACATGGGCTCGGGGCCGAACCATGCCAGGGTCGCCATGTAGGGGACGGGCCAAAAGAGGATTGCAGCCGGGCCGAGCGCGCGTCGGGCGGAGCCCGATCGCCTCGGTCAGCGTATCGATGCGGACGAGAGCGTCCACGGCGCAGACATGGCCCAAGGCCAGGAGCGCGATGGCCCTGCGCAGCCGCTATCCGCGCGCCTGCACCACGGGCGGGCCGGTGTCGCAGAAGCGGCGTCCGGCGACGTCGCAGAGGATCACCGGCGTCAGCCCCGACAGCATCGCCCCGCAAGGCGCTTCGGCCGCGCGGCACGGCCAGACGAGGCTGCGGGAGCGGGAGACGAGGGGCGTCCATCGGGGTGGGAGGCGGCCCCGAGGCCGCCACGCATGGCTCAGTCGATATAGCCCGGGGGACTTCCGCCGCGCGTCGTCCTCGCGGATGGCGCCGATCTGCGCCCGGACGCGCGCGCCCTACGCTCTCGGCGGTCTTCCCGGCGACCAACACGTCCCGGACGTCGTCGAACGCGGCGCGGTTCCCGTCGCGTCGACGGGGCACGGGTAAGCGCTACTCGAAGTGCGACCCGTGCTGTCCGCGCAGGTCGCTCCGCCGGCCAGTCACCTCCTCCATCTCGTCGGCGAAGACCTCGGCGGGGGTCATCCATCCGAGGCACGCGCGCGCCGTGTCGTTCATCCGACCGGTGATCGCGCGGATGTCGGCGTTGGTCTCTGCCGGATGTCGCGCTCGCGCGGGAGCCAGCGCCGGGCGCGGCGTGGAAGGCACCGCGACCACGAGGCCGGGGACGTGCGCGTTCCGCGCCTCGAGGCTCTGCCAATGCCGCGCGGCCGGGGAGCGCTACATCCCCCTCGGCTTGCGGATCACCTTCGGCGCGCGCCTCTGCCCGCCGAACATGAAGCGCGCCTTGGCGATCTGGTCGACCGGCTCGCCGGTCGCGAGGAAAGGGCGTCGGCGATGCGCATCTCGACCACGCGGCGGGTGCCGACCATCGAGGCGCCGAACGCCTCGCCCACGATCGCCTCCGTCCGAGGTCGGCGCGCCCGGGACGCGCGCACGGCCGAAGCGCTCGCGCGGGCCCTCCGGCCGACCGAAGACGCCGCCGCGCCCGAGGTCCTCGCCGACGCACCGGATCGTTGGGTCGACGTCCATCGCGTCCAAGAGCGCGGCGAGCGCGGCCCCGCCACAGCTCATCGTGGCCATCGGAACGCCCTCCGCCGCGGCGAGTCCGTCGGTGGAGGCGGTATCCTCGTGCGAGAACGGCCTGACGGCCGCGGCGGCCAGCGCCGCCTGCATCTCGTCGGCGGCCTGCACGGCGATCGCGCCGGGATCGCCCTCCGGCATGCCGGCCGCGAGCGGACTTTCCGCGATGGCGGGCGATCGGATCGTCGGCGTCGATGCGCGGGCGCTGCCTCCGCGGGGCGGCAGGCCGCCGGGTCGACGTCGGTTCCGCCGCCCTGACGGAACGTCCGTGCGCGCAGGCTGGCCGATGCCCGCGTATCGCGGACCCGCGCCGCCAGCCCCGCCGGCCACGTCCCCGACGGCCTCCGCGTCGTTGCCGTCTACCGTGTCCGCTTGAGCTTCGAGGGCGTGCGAGCGCTCGGCCGCGCCGGGGCCTGCGGTCGTGGCCGTGGCACGCGTCGTCGCCGGCCACTTGTCGCCCACGCTCATGAACGGGACCGACAGCGCGCGCTCCACCGCCCGGGCGAGAGCCTCGAGGGAGGGGCCGAGGTCGATGGCGCCGTCACCGGACATGCCCCGGGCGTCGCGGTCGCCGCCGAGGGCTCGGCCCCGTGCGCCGCCGACGCGCAAATGGCGGTGTCGGCCGAGACCCTGTCGTTCGAGCAGAGCATGCCCGTGCCGAAATCGGCGATGTGCATGGACCCCCCTTGCCGCCGCAGCACCAGCCCCCACGGCCAGATCAGCTCGCGCATCGTCGCCTCGGGGCCGGTGACCCGGCGAGGGCGTGGCCCCGGCCGGGATGGGTCGAGGGCAGCCAGTCGTCACGGCGCAAGGCATGCAGGATCCCGGCCGCGCGGGCGTCCTGCTCGATGCCCGGATGGATGGCGCGGGGCTTCGACCAGTCGTGCATGGCCGCGACCGCGGCGATGCGCTCGAGGGCTCGGATGCGATGCATCGTCCGCAGCGGCGTCTCGGCCGGCGCGATCGTCGTTCGGGCGGCGCACGCGGCCGCCTCGGCGCGCGTCGCCAACAGCCGCGAGGCCAGACGGTCCACCGCTTCGCGCAGGGCGGGCTGGACGAGGTCGCGCCGCCTGCCAGGGCCCATCCCGCTCGCAAGCGCGGCGACGAGGCGGTGGTCGGCGCTGAGGACCGGCTGGGCGACCGCGCCGTCTCGGGCATAACACGCGTCGTCGAGCGCATGGCCGTCGGCCAGCGAGCGCTCGCGCGCGGCTTGCAGCGCGTCCGCGAAGATCCCGCGATGGGCGAGCCGACCCACGTCGATCCGGTCGGCGGCGGCCCCGCCTCGCGCCCGCGCGCCCGTGCCGACCACGAGCGGCCGACGGCTCCGCGGCTCCGGCGTCAGCGTCCGGATCGGGTAGGCGCCGATCCTGCGCGAAGCAGGCCGCAGCGGGGCCTTCGGCTTGCCGTTGCCGCCATATCCTCGGGCGCCTCCACCTGTAGACGCATGGCCCGCCCGGCGATCCCGGCGAGGTCATCGCGCCGCGCCTGCCGCGACGGCGCCGCGAGGTGGTTGCTCAGCCGCCATACCCGCGTCCCAGCCTACCGGTGGACGTCGTCGAGGCGGATCGGCGCGCCGGGCGCGCGGTGGGCGGTGGTCCGCGAATACGACGTTCTCGACGCCGGGGCGGAGAGGGTCGCGCCCCCCCCTCGGGCCTATGCCGACCGCGCCGCGATGGCGTCGAGCGCCGCGGCCGCGCGGGTGATGGACCCCATGGCACCGTCCGTCGTGATCTCCCGTCTCCATTCCTCGGGATGTCTCGTTCCGAAGGTCGGGCGCGGTTCGCGCGGATCGAGTTCGTGCCTCGATCGCGGCGGCATGGGTCCGGCCCTCCCCGGCCTCTTCCCCGGCCATGCCGGGCGGGTCGTCGTCTCGGGCGGCCATGGCGCCCTCTGCCCGGTGGCGCTCGCGAGCGGGGAGGCGCCCGCGCCGCGATCCTGGTCGAAGCCGGCACCGGTTCCGCCCGCGTCGGTGTGGCGGGGTGGCGGCGCTCGACCGGGTGGGCATGGCTGCGGCGGCGGTCGACGCGATGTCGTGCCGGACCGGCGACGCGCCCGATATGTCGACGCCGGGACCGATCACCGTCGCGAACGCCGCCGCGCGCGCTCCGGGGTGGAGGCCGGCTTGTCGGCCGCCGGGGCGCCAGCGCGCCTTGCGCGAGCGCCGTCGTCCGGGGCCGCGTGGCACGCGCTCGCCGAGGCGGGGGTGGTCGGGACGCTGGCCGGCGGGGCCCAGGTGCTCGTGCCCGGCTCCGCCTTCCTCGGGGTCCCCGGAGGACGAGGGCCGCCCGGGTGACCGGCTCGCATGGCGGCCCGATCGGCGCCGACCCCGCGCGGTCGACGTCCGGGCAGTTGCGGTCTCGTCCGACGATGCCGGGCGGGGCGTTCGGGACGCCGCTCGCGAGGCTTCCGGCGCCTGACGCGCTGGGCGTGGCCGCGGTCTGCGGCACCCACCGGGAGGCCCGGATCGGCGACGCGCGCTCGACCCCCGCGACGGAGACGGCGTCGGCCGCCGACGATGCGGCGCGCCGGGCGGCGGCGGGGACGGGGTTGCGCGACGGGCCCGATCGTCCGGGGCGGCTGTGACGGGCGCGGTCAGTCGGCGAGGCCCAGGCCGAGGAGCGCGTCGCGTTCCGCCTCGTCGATGGCGGTGATCAACTGCGCCTTGAAATCGTCGCGCGCGAAATGCTCCTCGATCTCGAGCATGAGCGCGTCGGCGGCCACGCCGATGCCGACCGCTCCGAGCACGCCGCCGAGCACCGCGCCGACGGCGGTGCCGACGCCGGGGACCACGCTGCCCGCCGCGCCGCCCGCCAGCGCGCCCATGGCCGCGGCGCCCGTCCCGGCCGCCCCTTTCGAGAGCGCGGCCTTCGCGGCCATCGTACCGGCGGTCTTGAAGATCCCCTTGGCCGCGATCTTCTTGACGGCGAGCGCGCCGACGAGGCCCGCCGTCGCGCCGGTGGCCCCCGCGCCGCCCAGGCGCCACTCGACGGACGTCGCGGTCCCCCGCAGCTCGGCGAGCGGATCGATCACGCGCCGGGCCACGACGATGCCGACGTCCCGCGTGGTGAGGACGACGC
This sequence comes from uncultured Alphaproteobacteria bacterium, assembly GCA_963729425.1. Classification (GTDB taxonomy): domain Bacteria; phylum Pseudomonadota; class Alphaproteobacteria; order Rhodobacterales; family Rhodobacteraceae; genus Jannaschia. The sequence goes on from CAVSOF010000007.1 coordinate 261,141, forward strand.
GGTTGCCCTGGAGGAGTTCGGCGAGGTCCGCCTCGGCGCGCGCGCGGGCCGAAGCCGCCCCGGCGGAGACCGCGGCGAGGTCGCGCTCGGTGGACCGCTCCGCGCCGGCCGTCCCGAGCGACGCCGCGAGCCGTTCCTCGAAATACGCCTCGCCGTCGCCCGCGAGCGTCTGGAGGATGCGTCCGTATTCGCCGCCCAGGCTGTAGTACCAGTCGAGGAAGTCCGGCACCTTCGCACGAACGCCGTCGAAGCCGCCGGCGACGATCGCCCGAGCCTCGTCGCGCCGCTCCGCGTCGATCGCCGCCGCGCGCGCGCGGATCGCGTCGGCCGCGGCGATCGTTCCCGGGAGGTAGTCCGCGCCCCCGATCCGCTCGATCTCCCGCGTCACGCGGCGGATGCGCTGGACGACGTCGTCGGCCACGGTGGGCGCGGGGGCGGCGGCGACCGGCGGCGCCGGGGAGGAGGCGGCGAGCGCGGCCTGCGCATGGGCCACGAGGGTGAGGTGGACGGTCGTCACGATCGTCACGACGAAGGCCATCGCGGCGATCGTCGGGCGCGCGCGAGCCGGCGATCCGCGACAGCTCGGCGCGCGGCAGGAGCAGCACCATGCAGAGCGACGCGACGAGGCCGGACAGCGTCAGATGGCCGAGCAGGATCACGATCCGCGCGGCCAGTTCGGACCGGGTCGCGACCCCGTCGCGCAGGACCGCGCCCGCCGCGTCCGCGGCGCGGGACACCTCCATCAGCACGGCGTCGATCGCGTTGCCGGCAGGTCGGATCACGGCGAACTCCGACGCAAGCACGGCCGCCAGCGCGGCCAGCCCGAGCGTCACGAGAGCGACCGTCCAGCCGGCGCAGTAGGCGGCGCGGTAGCGGGGCCGCCGGCTTCGGCCGACCGACCGCTCGATGGCGAGGAACAGGGTCGGCGTCGCGGGTAGGGCGAGCGCGAGGACGAGCCCGGCGCGGAGGTCGAGCGTCGCGAGTGCCATGCGGGCGGGGATCGCGGCGGCGAGGCCCGCGAGGAGCGCCATCCCCAGGCGGATCGCCGGGAAGGCCCCGAACCAGCGCGCCACGCTGCCGGGGGTGAGCATCGCCAGCGCGTGCTCGACGCGGACGGTCCGGTGCCAGGCGAGGAGGATGGCGGGCGGCAGCGCGAGCATCAGGAGGATTGCGGCGAGGCCGCCGGGCGTGACGCCCCCGGCGGCCCCGGCGAGGAGGGTGCCGACGAGCGCCGGCGGGGCTACGGCGACGTAGCGCAGGAGCGGGAGCGGCGTGCCGGACGTCGATGCCATCTCGATCTCGCCGCCGCCGTTCCGGGACCGGTACACGATCCGGTCCGCCCCGTGACCGCCGCCTCGGACCCCCTCGTGACGCCATGTCGCGGACCGCCATCGTGCAGCGGAGACGGCTTCGCATCATATGAAGGAAGCGAGGCCCGCGTTGACCGCCACGGGGGCGCGGGATAGATCGCGGGACGACCGCGGCGGGCCGTCCCGGCCTGCCGAGCGAGGGAGCCGCGAGCCATGGGCGTGCAGACCGGACCGATCACGGCCGGAGGCCGACAAGGAGCACGCGACGCAGCTCCTCAACCGCGAGCTGCAGGACAAGGGGTTTCCTGCTGACCTCGACCGAGGACGTCATCAACTGGGCGCGCACCGGCTCGCTGCACTGGATGACGTTCGGGCTCGCCTGCTGCGCGGTCGAGATGATGCACACCTCGATGCCGCGCTACGACCTCGAGCGGTTCGGCTCCGCGCCGCGCGCCTCCCCGCGCCAGTCCGACCTGATGATCGTCGCCGGCACGCTGACCAACAAGATGGCGCCCGCGCTGCGCAAGGTCTACGACCAGATGCCCGAGCCGCGCTACGTGATCTCGATGGGGTCCTGCGCGAACGGCGGCGGCTACTACCACTACAGCTACTCGGTCGTGCGCGGCTGCGACCGGATCGTGCCGGTCGACCTCTACGTGCCGGGCTGCCCGCCCACGGCGGAGGCGCTGCTCTACGGATTGCTGCAGCTCCAGCGCAAGATCCGCCGGACCGGGACGCTGGTGCGATGAGCGCGATCCGCGACGCCGCCTCGCTCGACCAGCTGGACGAGCTCGCCGCGCATCTCGAGGCGCGCCACCCAGACCGGATCGTGTCGCACGCGATCGTGCGCGGCGAGCTGACGGTCGAGACGATGGCCTCCGACATCCCCGCGCTGGTCGAGTTCCTGCGCGCCGACGAGCAGTGCCGCTTCGCCACGCTGGTCGACATCACCGCGATCGACCATCCGGGCGACGAGCGGCGCTTCACGCTCGTCTACCACTTCCTGTCGATGTACCGGAACCAGCGCATCCGGCTGAAGGCGCACGTGCGCGAGACCGAGATCGCGCCGTCGCTCACCGGGCTGTTCCCGTCGGCCGACTGGTTCGAGCGCGAGGTGTTCGACATGTTCGGCATCCTCTTCTCCGGCCATCCCGACCTGCGCCGCATCCTCACCGATTACGGCTTCCGCGGGCATCCGCTGCGCAAGGACTTCCCGACGACGGGCTATACCGAGGTCCGCTACGACGAGGTCACCAAGCGCGTCGTCTACGAGCCGGTCTCGCTCACGCAGGAGTACCGGCAGTTCGACTTCATGTCGCCGTGGGAGGGCGCGGAATACGTGCTCCCGGGGGACGAGAAGGGCGAGGCGAAGTAGATGCTGGTCGACCCTTTCGCAGGTCGCGTCTTCGGGCCGGGGGACGATCCGACGTCGCCGGCCTTGATGGTGGCCTTCGGGGCGCTCCTGGCGGCGCAGGCGATCGTGCTGGTCCTGCCCTGCACCGTGATCGCGACCCGGATGGGTCGTCCCGCCTGGACGGCCCTGTCGGCCGTGCATCCCTGGGGCCTCCTGCTCTTTCTCTACTTCCAGGCGTTCTGGCCGCGCCGCTCTGCTGAGGTGATGCGATGATGGACGGCGACATCCGGGCGCGGCACGAATACGACGACGGGCCCGCGGACGCACTGACCGGCGAGCAGCGGATCCGCAACTTCAACATCAACTTCGGGCCGCAGCACCCGGCGGCGCACGGCGTTCTGCGGCTCGTGCTCGAGCTCGACGGGGAGATCGTGGAGCGCTGCGACCCGCATATCGGCCTGCTGCATCGCGGCACCGAGAAGCTGATGGAGAGCCGGACCTACCTCCAGAACCTGCCCTATCTCGACCGGCTCGACTACGTCGCGCCGTTCAACCAGGAGCACGCCTGGTGCCTCGCCATCGAGCGGCTGACCGATACGCCGGTACCGCGCCGCGCCTCGCTGATCCGGGTGCTCTACTGCGAGATCGGGCGCATCCTGTCGCACCTCCTCAACGTCACCACGCAGGCGATGGACGTCGGCGCGCTGACGCCCCCGCTCTGGGGCTTCGAGGAGCGCGAGAAGCTGATGACGTTCTGCGAGCGCGCGTCGGGCGGGCGGATGCACATGGCCTATTGCCGCCCCGGCGGGGTGCATCAGGACCTGCCGCCCGACCTGATCGACGACATCGAGGCGTGGTGCGGGACGTTCCCCGCCGTGCTGGCCGACATCGACGGGCTCCTGACCGAGAGCCGCATCTTCAAGCAGCGCAACGTCGACATCGCCATCGTCTCCGAGCAGGAGGTGATGGACTGGGGCTTCTCGGGCGTGATGGCGCGCGGGTCGGGGCTGGCCTGGGACCTGCGCCGCGCGCAGCCCTACGAGTGCTACGACGAGTTCGAGTTCCTGATCCCGACCGGCATGAACGGCGACTGCTACGACCGCTACCTCGTGCGGATGGAGGAGATGCGGCAGTCGATCTCGATCATGCTGCAGGCCATCGCGAAGCTGCGCGCTCCCGAGGGGCAGGGCGACGTGCTCGCGCGCGGCAAGATGACCCCGCCCTCGCGCGGCGACATGAAGACGTCGATGGAGAGCCTGATCCACCACTTCAAGCTCTACACCGAAGGGTTCCACGTGCCCGAGGGCGAGGTCTATGCCTGCGTCGAGGCGCCCAAGGGCGAGTTCGGCGTCTACATGGTGTCCGACGGCTCCAACAAGCCCTACCGCGCCAAGCTGCGGGCGCCGGGCTTCCTGCACCTGCAGGCGATGGACCACCTGGCGCGCGGGCACCAGCTCGCGGACGTCGCCGCGATCATCGGATCGATCGACGTCGTGTTCGGGGAGATCGACCGGTGAGATGGGCGGGGGTCGCGCTGGCGGCGCTCCTGGCGCTCGCCGTTCCGGCCTGGGCGCAGTCGGCGAACGACGGCGGCGGGCCGCTGGCCGACGTGCTCATGGCGAACGACTGCGTCATGACCGAGGAGGCGGCGGCCGCCGCGCTGTCGGCGCAGGGCTTCGGCGCCGACGACTACCGGGTGCAGGCATCCGCGCTCCGCCGCGCCGGCCATCTCGTCGCCGCGGCGGGCGGTGGCATGCGGCTCGTGGGCTGGGGGGTGTGCCGATGATGATCCGAACGATCGCGGCGATGCTGTCGCTGGCCTGTCCGGCCGCCGCGCGGACGGCGCTCGACTACGAGGACGCGCTGCGGGCGGCCCTGGTTCAGCAGGGCTGCGCCTTCGACGGCGCGGCCGAGGGCGGCGAGCGGCGGTTCGCACGCCAGCTCGCCTCGACGCTGGGCGTCCCCGCCGCGGAAATCATGGACCGGCGGGGCCCGCATCACGCCGCCCTGCGCGACGCGGTGGCGGCGTTGGGCGAGCGCGGCGTGCTCTCGGTCGAGGGTGCGCGGATCGCGCTGACGGATTGCCGCCCCTGAGCCGCGCGCGCTTGCGGGGCGCGGCGACCGGCGGCTAGACACCGCCCGACCCGACGAAGGACCGCCCGCCCATGCTCCGCCGCCTCGCCGCCACGCAGCCGATGACCTTCGCCTTCACGCCCGCCAACCAGGCCTGGGCGGAGGGGCAGATGACGAAGTATCCCGAGGGGCGGCAGGCGAGCGCGATCATCCCGCTCCTGTGGCGCGCGCAGGAGCAGGAGGGCTGGCTCTCGCGCCCGGCGATCGAGCACGTCGCCGACATGCTGGGGCTCGCCTACATCCGCGCGCTCGAGGTCGCGACCTTCTACTTCATGTTCCACCTCCAGCCCGTCGGCACCGCGGCGCACCTGCAGATCTGCGGGACGACCTCGTGCATGATCTGCGGCGCGGAGGACCTCGTGGCGGTTTGCCGCGAGCACATCGCGCCGCGCCCGCACGAGATCAGCGCCGATGGGCAGCTCTCGTGGGAGGAGGTCGAATGCCTCGGTGCCTGCGCGAACGCGCCGATGGCGCAGATCGGCAAGGACTACTACGAGGACCTGTCGCCCGACCGGCTGGTCGAGATGATCGCCGAGTTCCGCGCGGGCGGCGTTCCCGCGCCCGGCTCGCAGACCGGCCGCTTCGCCTCCGAGCCGCTGGGCGGGGCGACCGCGCTCGTCGCGCATGCCGCGGACCCGTTCCACGAGCGCAGCGCGTCGGGCACGCTCGCCCACGAGATCGGCGACACCGTCAAGCGCATCGACGGCACCGAGGTCCCGCTGCGGACGCCCTGGCACCGCGCGGAGACGGCCGACCCCGACCCGCAGGCGGCCGAGCGCGATCCCATGCTCGGGCCGTCCGGCCCCGACGGCGCGCAGGGGGGGCGGGCGCGCGGCGCCGCCGAGCCGGACCGGATGCGCGGGGATGCGAGCGACGGCATGGCCAACGTCCGGGGCAGCGACGCGGACACGGCGGCCAAGCCCGACGAGGGCGACGTGGCGCCCGCCGGGCCCGAGGGGCATCCGGGCGAGGGGCTGGGGGAGGGCGGCGCGCCCGCCGTCACCGGGACGACCGACACCGACGGCGAGCCCGCGGGGAGCCAGACCGCCGCCGAGGCGACCGCCACGCCGGGTGCCGGTGCGGACGACGCGGAGGGCGCGGACGTCTCCGTCGAGCCGGCGCCCGCCGCGGACCGGGCCGACCGGCGCGGTTCCACGGCGCCCGGCGCGCGCGAGGTCGCGGGCGCCTCCAAGAACGCAGCCCCCGAGGGGCGAGCGAAGGAAGAGCCGGACCCCGACGCCGGACGCTGAACGGGCTCTCCCGTCCACCCGCGACCGGCCCTTCGATGTCCTGCCCCGACGGCAGGTGACGCGCCGTCGGAAATGGCTAAGATGGCCGCGACGGGACCCGGTCGCATCCGGCATGCCCGGCCTATCAGGGGGCGCCGGCTCGGCCGCGCCCAGCCACCGTGGGAGACCGAGAATGGACGACACCGCCGAGACCATCCACCGCAACCGCCACGCCGTCGCCGGCGCGGTGGGCGCGGTGACGTTCCTTCTGTTCTGGCTCGTCTCTGGCTGGGGGTTCATCGGATCGCTGATCGTCGGCGTGGTCGTCTACGCGCTCGTGCTCGTGGTGATCACGATGATCGGCGGCACGCAGGCGGCCCGCGCGGGGACGCCCGCGCCGAAGCCGCTCGACACCCGCCCGCCCGTCGCCGGCGGGGGCGCCGCGTCGGGCGGCGGCGCGGCGGGGGCGACCGCGCCGGTCGTGACCGGCACGCCGGTCGGCGAGGGCCCGCGCACCGACCCCGCGCCGAAGGCCGTGCCCGTCGCGGCGGACGAACGGCGCGTGCCGGAGCCCGAACCGGTCGCCCCGGTGGCGCAGCCGGTCGAGCCCGACCCCGCGCGCCCGATCCCCGGTCGTCCCGGCCACGGGCGACGCCGAGAGCGACGAGGTCGGCACCAAGCCCCCGACCTACGACGCCCCGCGCGGCGGCGAGGGCGACGACCTGCGGCTGATCCGCGGCGTGGGCCCCAAGCTCGAGTCGCTCTGCCACCGCCTCGGCATCTGGCACTTCGACCAGATCGCCGCCTGGACCGACGCGGAGATCGACTGGGTCGACGCCCATCTCGAGGGGTTCCGCGGCCGGGTCCGCCGCGACGACTGGGTCGCGCAGGCCACGACGCTCGCCTCGGGGAGCGCGACAGGACCCTTCGAGCGCGACCGCGACGGCGGCCCGGACTGACGGGCGGCGTTCGGTCGCGGCCGCTTGACGGCCCTCGGCCCCATCTGGTGTAGGAGCGACGGATGGCCGGACCCACCGAACCCGACCGCGCCCGCGCCGCGCGCTCCCGTCTCGTCGGCGCGACGATCGCGGGGACGGTGCTCGGCTGGCTCGCGCTGCAGTTCGTCGGCGCGCGGCTCGGGCTCTCGACCCGGCTGATGGGGCTGGCGGACCTGATCGTGCTCGGCGTGCTCGCTTGGGCGATCTTCATGGCGGCGGGGATGTGGCGTGCGCGCCGCGACAGGGAGTGACGGACATGCTGGACGACCGCGACCGGATCTTCACCAACATCTACGGCATGGCCGACCGCTCGCTCGCGGGCGCGCGCTCGCGCGGGCATTGGGACGGCACGCACGACCTGCTGGCGATGGGCCGCGACAGGATCGTCGACGTGATGAAGGCGTCCGGGCTGCGCGGGCGCGGCGGCGCGGGCTTCCCCACCGGGCTCAAGTGGTCGTTCATGCCCAAGGAGACCGACGGCCGCCCCGCCTACCTCGTCATCAACGCCGACGAATCCGAGCCCGGGACCTGCAAGGACCGGGAGATCATGCGCCACGATCCCCACACGCTGATCGAGGGCGCGCTGATCGCGTCCTTCGCGATGGGCGCGAACGCCTGCTACATCTACATCCGCGGCGAGTACGTCCGCGAGAAGGAGGCGCTGCAGGCGGCGATCGACGAGGCCTACGACGCGGGGCTGATCGGGCCGGACGCGTGCAAGTCCGGCTACGACTTCGACCTCTACCTCACGCACGGCGCGGGCGCCTACATCTGCGGCGAGGAGACGGCGCTGCTGGAGAGCCTCGAGGGCAAGAAGGGCATGCCGCGGATGAAGCCGCCCTTCCCGGCGGGCGCGGGGCTCTACGGCTGCCCCACCACCGTCAACAACGTCGAGTCGATCGCCGTCGTGCCGACGATCCTGCGACGCGGGGCGGAGTGGTTCGCGGGCTTCGGGCGGCCCAACAACGCGGGCACCAAGCTCTTCGCGATCTCGGGCCACGTGAACCGCCCCTGCGTGGTCGAGGAGGCGATGTCGATCCCGTTCGAGGAGCTGATCGAGCGGCATTGCGGCGGCATCCGCGGCGGCTGGGACAACCTCAAGGCGGTGATCCCCGGCGGCTCGTCCGTGCCGATGATCCCGGGCGCCGCGATGCGCGACGCGATCATGGATTTCGACTACCTCAAGGAGCAGCGGTCGGGCCTGGGCACGGCGGCGGTCATCGTGATGGACAACTCCACCGACGTCATCAAGGCGATCTGGCGGCTCGCGGCGTTCTACAAGCACGAGTCCTGCGGCCAGTGCACGCCGTGCCGCGAGGGGACCGGCTGGATGATGCGGGTCATGGACCGGCTGGTGAAGGGGGAGGCGGAGGTCGAGGAGATCGACATGCTGCTCGACGTCACCAAGCAGGTCGAGGGGCACACGATCTGCGCGCTGGGCGACGCCGCCGCCTGGCCGATCCAGGGGCTGATCCGGCACTTCCGGGACGAGATCGAGGACCGCATCCGACACAAGCGCGCTCCGCGCCCGGCGGTGGCGGCCGAGTAGCGGCGCGGGCTCCAAGGGCCGCCGCCGCCCGCGGCGCGCTTGCGGACGGATGGCGTCCCCGCTAGCCCTCGGGCGACCCGCGCCAGCCCCGGAGCCCTCCATGACGCCCTTCGCACCCTACGCCCACGCGATCGCCTCGATGGCCGGATGGGGGCTCCTGATGGTCGTGCTGACGGTGCTCTCGGTGATCGGCTCGCCGCGCGGGCGCACGCCCGGCGGGCTGCCGGTGCGGGACTATTCCGACCCGTTCTATCGCCGGGATCGCGCGTTCCGGAACGCGGTGGAGACGACGGGCCCGTTCCTCGCCGTCACCGTCGCGGCGATCCTGGTGGGCGCGTCGCCGTTCTGGGTGAACCTCCTCGCCTCGGTGTTCCTCGTCGCGCGGATCGCCGTCGCGGCGGTCCATATCGGGACGACGATCGAGCCGCTGCGCTCGGCGTTCTGGTCGGTGGGGATGCTCTGCGTGCTGATCCTCGGCGGAATGGCCTTCGTCTCGGCCTTCGCGCTGTGACCCGCGCGGCCCGCCTCGCCGCGCTGGCCCTCGGGGCGGCGGTCGTGCTGTCGGGCTGCGGCGCCGTGCGCGGCGTGGCCTCGGCCGTCTCGCAGCCCTTCGCGGGCGGCGGCTTCCGGGGCGCGGCCGCGGAGATCGGCGGCCTGCGGTTCCGCACCCGCATCGCGTCCGAGGACCGGCGGTCGCGCGGGTTCGTGACGACCACCGCCGCCGCGGGGCGCAGCGTGACCGGCGCGCTCGAGGCGGGGCGCGTGCGCGCGGTGGACCATTGCATCGACCGCTTCGGGGCGTCCGACATCGTCTGGGCCGTCGGCCCCGACCGCGACCCCTCGCAGGTGTCGCTGGACGATCGCGGCGCGCTGGTGATGTCGGGAACCTGCGTCGCCCGCTAGGGGCGTCCGGGCGCGGATCGCTCCGCGCCCGGGATCGTGGCTCAGGCGGCGGAGGCGGCGCGGCGGCGGCGCAGCGCGGCGAACCCGCCGAGACCGACCAGCATCAGCGGCAGCGCGGCCGGCAGCGGGACGGGGGCGACGTCGGGGGCGTCGAGGTCGATGGCGGTCGTCACGATGTTACGCGCGTCGAATTGCGAGTCGGCGGAGTTCGTCAGCTGCGAATTCGACGTCGGCCGCGCGAACGTGAACATGACGTCCTGCAGCGACGCCAGGGTGAGATCGTTGCCGTTGCCCGGGCTCCGAAGCTCATGCCGCGTATCAAAACGTGATAGCCGCGAAGAGCCCGGGGATGTCGAACGGGTTCGAACCGATCGGATTCGTCGGACTGACGGCACGAACGAGAGAGCCCTGACCGGACGACCGAGGCCTCCGCGCTCGAAGAGTGCGACGCCGATCGGTGACGACGAACGTGCCGTTGCTCGTACCGACGGACGCTCCGAGATCGGTAGCCGTGACGCTTTGGGCCGCGACGCTCGGCCATCGACGGATCTTCGTTCCGTCGCGAAGATCGACGTCGATCGTCACGCGCGAGCCGTCGAGGCCGCCCGCATCCTGCTGGAACTGCGGGAAATGCACCGTCTTGGAAAGGGCGACGACGTCGAACGAGGTCGAGAGCTTCAGCGTCGCGGCCGACGCGAGGGTCGCGCCGCCGAGGACGATCGCGGCGGCGATCGCGGCCGAGCGGCCGAGGCCGGTCAGCAGGGCTGGTGATGGTCATGTCTAGGTCTTCCTAGCCGATCTAAGGTTCCACGTTTCATGTACGGATCGCCGGCAACCAAAGTTTCACACTTCCGTAACGGAAATTAACGGGGCGTTCTTGATGCCTCGACCGCGGCCACCCAGCCCGTCATCGTGACGCACCCGCGCCACCCCCGCCCTCGCCTTGCGCGGCCCTCGGACGGAGGGGTAGACGAGGCGGTATCTGGCGGCTCCGGCCGCGACCGGAGGCATCGTCATGGGCGACATGAAGACGATCGTGATCGACGGGACCGAGGTCGAGGCCCCGGCCGAGATGACGCTGATCCAGGCCTGCGAACTGGCGGGCGTCGAGATCCCGCGCTTCTGCTACCACGAGCGGCTGTCGATCGCCGGCAATTGCCGGATGTGCCTCGTGGAGGTCGTGGGCGGCCCGCCGAAGCCCGCCGCGTCCTGCGCGATGCAGGTCCGCGACCTGCGCCCCGGCAAGGACGGGGCCGCGCCGCAGGTCAAGACGAACTCGCCGATGGTCAAGAAGGCCCGCGAGGGGGTGATGGAGTTCCTGCTCATCAACCACCCGCTCGACTGCCCGATCTGCGACCAGGGCGGCGAGTGCGACCTCCAGGACCAGGCCATGGCCTACGGCGTGGACTTCTCGCGCTACCGCGAGCCCAAGCGCGCCGCCGTCGACCTCGACCTGGGCCCGCTGGTCGAGACGCACATGACGCGGTGCATCTCGTGCACCCGCTGCGTGCGCTTCACGACCGAGGTCGCGGGCGTCACGCAGATGGGCCAGACCGGGCGCGGCGAGGACAGCGAGATCACGAGCTACCTGGGCGAGACGCTCAAGTCGAACCTGCAGGGCAACATCATCGACCTCTGCCCCGTCGGCGCGCTGGTCTCCAAGCCCTACGCCTTCACCGCGCGCCCCTGGGAGCTCACGCATACCGAGACGGTCGACGTGATGGATGCGCTCGGTTCGAGCATCCGCGTGGACACCAAGGGCCGAGAGGTCATGCGGATCATCCCGCGCAACCACGACGGCACCAACGAGGAGTGGATCTCCGACAAGACCCGCTTCGTCTGGGACGGCCTGCGCCGGCAGCGGCTCGACCGGCCCTACATCCGCGAGGGCGGGAAGCTGCGGCCCGCGACCTGGCCCGAGGCGCTGGCCGCCGTGGCCGCCGCCGCGAGGGGCCGCCGCGTGGCGGGCATCGTCGGCGACCTCGTCCCGACCGAGGCCGCCTTCGCGCTCCGCACGCTGATGGACTCGATGGGCGGCGTGACCGAGTGCCGGACCGACGGCGCGCGGCTGCCGGCCGAGCGCGCGGGCTATGCCGGCACCGCCGCCGTCGAGGACATCGACACGGCGCGCAGGATCCTGCTGATCGGCACGAACCCCGCCGTGGAGGCGCCCGTCCTGAACGCGCGCATCCGCAAGGCGTGGCTGCGCGGCGCGGATGTCGGGGTGATCGGCGAGGCGGTCGATCTGACCTACGACCACGAGCACCACGGCACCGGCCGCGAGGCGCTGGCCAAATTCGCCGCCGAGCCGCGAGAGGCCGAGGAGGGCGATGCGCTCGTGATCCTCGGCACCGCCGCGCTGACCGGCGAGGATGGCGAGGCGGTGCTCGCGACCGTCGCCGCTCTGGCCGAGGCGATGGGCGCCGGGCTCCTGATCCTGCACGCCGCCGCGTCGCGGGTCGGCGCGATGGACGCCGGCTGCCACGCGGAAGGCGGGATCGAGGCCGCGCTGTCGGCCGACGTGATCTACAACCTCGGCGCCGACGAGATCGACGTGCCCCCGGGTCCGTTCGTCGTCTACCAGGGAAGCCACGGCGACCGCGGCGCGCACCGCGCCGACGTGATCCTGCCGGGCGCGGCCTGGACCGAGGAGCAGGGGCTCTTCGTCAACACCGAAGGTCGTCCCCAGCTCGCGCTCCGCTCGGGCTTCGCGCCGGGCGAGGCGAAGGAGAACTGGGCGATCCTGCGCGCGCTCTCCGCCGAGCTCGGCCATCAGCTGCCGTTCGACTCGCTGGCCGCGCTGCGCCGCGCGCTCGTCGAGGCCGCGCCGCACCTGGCGGAGATCGACGCGGTGCCGGCCAACGCGTTCGCGCCCGCCGGCCCGCCGCCCGCGCTGGGCTCGGGCGACTTCGCGCTCCCGGTCCGCGATTTCTACCTTACGAACCCGATCGCGCGGGCGAGCCAGCTGATGGCGGAGCTGTCGATGCTGGCGCAGGGCCGCGAGCCGCAGCCGATCGCCGCCGAATGAGCGCCCGGGCTGGCATCCGGGCGGCCGATGCGGTCTACGGCGCCCGGGACGCGCGCGCGAACGGGGGCCCGGCATGAACGACTTCCTGGCGACCCCGCTCGGCATCGGCGTGGTGATCCTCGCGCAGATCCTGCTTCTCGTCGTGCTCCTGCTGATGAGCCTCGCGATACTGCTCTACGCCGACCGCAAGATCTGGGCGGCGGTGCAGCTCCGCAAGGGTCCGAACGTGGTCGGGCCGTTCGGCCTGCTCCAGTCCTTCGCGGACTTCTTCAAGTACGCACTCAAGGAGATCGTCGTCCCCGCGGGCGCCGACCGGACCGTGTTCTTCCTCGCGCCGCTGATCGCGTTCACGCTGTCGATGGTCGCCTGGGCGGTGATCCCGTTCGACGACGGCTGGGCCATCGCGGACCTGAACGTCGCGATCCTCTACATCTTCGCGATCGGCTCGCTCGAGGTCTACGGGATCATCATGGGCGGCTGGGCGTCGAACTCGAAGTACCCCTTCCTCGGCTCGCTGCGCTCCGCGGCGCAGATGATCTCCTACGAGGTCTCGATCGGCCTGATCCTGATCGGCGTGATCCTATCGACCGGCTCGCTCAACCTGACGGCCATCGTGCGCGCGCAGGACGGCGACCTGGGCCTCTTGAACTGGTACTGGCTGCCGCACTTGCCGATGGTGTTCCTGTTCTTCATCTCCGCGCTGGCCGAGACCAACCGTCCGCCCTTCGACCTCCCCGAGGCCGAGTCCGAGCTCGTGGCGGGCTATCAGGTCGAGTATTCGTCGACGCCGTTCCTGCTGTTCATGATCGGCGAGTATGCGGCCATCGTGCTGATGTGTGCGCTTATGACGCTGATCTTCCTCGGCGGCTGGCTGTCGCCCGTGCCGGGCCTGCCCGACGGCGCGTTCTGGATGGTTCTCAAGATGGGCTTCGTCTTCTTCATGATCTCGATGGTGAAGGCGGTCGTGCCGCGCTTCCGCTACGATCAGCTGATGCGGATCGGCTGGAAGGTGTTCCTGCCGCTCTCGCTCGGCTGGGTCGTGCTGGTGGCGTTCCTCGCGCGCTACGAGGTGCTGGGCCGCTTCTGGGCGCGCTGGCCCGAGGTCGTGGCGGTGATCCCGGTGGTGCAGTGATGGAGGCGATCCGATGACGCAGATCGACTGGACCCGCTCGGTCAAGTACTTCTTCCTCGCTGATGCCTGGAAGGGTCTGGGGCTCGGGCTGAAGTACTTCTTCAAGCCCAAGGCGACGCTGAACTACCCGCACGAGAAGGGCCCGCAATCGCCGCGCTTCCGTGGCGAGCACGCGCTCCGGCGCTATCCGAACGGCGAGGAGCGGTGCATCGCGTGCAAGCTCTGCGAGGCGGTCTGCCCGGCGCAGGCCATCACCATCGACGCCGAGCCGCGAGAGGACGGCTCGCGCCGCACGACGCGCTACGACATCGACATGACCAAGTGCATCTACTGCGGCTTCTGCCAGGAAGCCTGCCCGGTGGACGCCATCGTCGAGGGGCCGAACTTCGAGTTCGCCACGGAGACGCGCGAGGAGATGTTCTACGACAAGGCGAAGCTTCTCGAGAACGGCGAGCGCTGGGAGGCGGTGATCGCCAAGAACCTCGAGATCGACGCGCCGTACCGATGACGGGCGGCGTGGAGAACATCATCTGCGAGCAGTTCCGCCTCATCCGCGAGGAGAAGCGATCGATCCGGGACGACATGGCACGTCGGTTCGAAAAGCTCGGCGGCGAGGTGAAGGCGCTCCGGTCCGCCGTCGGCGCGCAGGGCGTCGTGTCGACGGGCGCAGCCGGTCACGTCCACGAACTCGAGACGCGGGTCGAAGCGATCGAGGGCGCGCCGGAGTGACCGGCCCCAACCCCTTCGCCGCCTGGATGACCCAGATGCAGGACGCGGCGCGCGCGATGAACCCCGCGCTGGAATCCTTCACTCCGCAGGGCTTCGAGAAGCTGTGGCCCACGATCCCCAGGGATCTGGCCGAGCGTTTCATGGGCAAGGGCATCTCGCCGGAGGGGCTGGACGCCAAGACGCGGATGCTGTTGACGCTGGCGGGGCTCACGGTGCTGGGCGCGCAGGCCGAGGCGCAGGTACGCGTCACCGTGCGGCAGGCCCGCGAGCTGGGCGCGACGCGGCAGGAGATCGCGGAGACGATCGGGCTCATGGGCCTCTTCGGCGGCCTGCCCGCGATGAACAAGGCGATGGCGCTCGCCGACGAGGTGCTGGAGGGGAAGACGTGACCGTGCTCGACTTCGCCTTCTGGCTGTTCGCCATCACGACCGTCACCGCCGGCCTGTTCGTGGTGATCGCGCGCAACCCCGTCCATTCGGTCCTGTGGCTGATCCTGACCTTCCTCTCGACCGCGGGCCTGTTCGTGCTTCTGGGCGCGGAGTTCGTGGCGATGCTGCTGGTGATCGTCTACGTCGGCGCGGTCGCGGTGCTGTTCCTCTTCGTCGTGATGATGCTCGACGTCGACTTCGCGTCGCTGCGCGCCGAGATGGCGCGCTACGTGCCGATCGCCGCGCTGATCGGGATCGTGCTCCTGATGCAGCTCGCGATCGCCTTCGGCGTGTGGGACGCGGCCGACGGGGTGGTGGTCGCGGGCTCGCTCGACGCCATCGCCGTGCCGCCGGTGCTGAACACGCAGGCGCTCGGGCTCGTGCTCTACGATCGCTACTTCCTGCCGTTCCAGCTCTCGGGGCTGATCCTGCTGGTGGCGATGATCGGGGCGATCGCGCTGACGCTGCGCCATCGCCGCGACGTGAAGCGGCAGAACGTGATGCATCAGATGTGGCGCGACCCCGCGACGGCGATGCGCACCACCGACGTCAAGCCGGGGCAGGGGCTCTGAGGCGATCCAAAGGAGGGCATCATGTCCCGGACGACCATCATCATCATCATCGTCGTGCTGATCGTCCTCGTCGGCGGCTTCGGCTTCCTCTGACCCCCACGGGGCCGGCAACGACACGCGCCCGCGCGCCCGCGCGGCCCGGAGGCACGCCATGATCGGACTCGAGCACTACCTGACCGTCGCCGCGGCGCTGCTGGTGATCGGCATCTTCGGCATCTTCCTGAACCGCAAGAACGTCATCGTCATCCTGATGTCGATCGAGCTGATGCTGCTGGCGGTGAACATCAACTTCGTCGCGTTCTCGGGCTTCCAGGGCAACCTCGACGGGCAGGTCTTCACGCTGTTCGTGCTGACGGTCGCCGCCGCGGAGGCCGCGATCGGGCTCGCGATCCTCGTGTGCTTCTTCCGCAACCGCGGCTCGATCGACGTCGAAGACGTCAACGTGATGAAGGGCTGACGGCATGACGACGATCATCCTCTTCGCGCCGCTCCTGGGCGCGCTGATCGCGGGCTTCGGCTGGCGGGTGATCGGCGAGCGCGGGGCGATGGTCGTCTCCACGGGCCTGCTGTTCCTCGCGGCGTTCCTGTCGTGGATCGTGTTCCTCACGCTCGACGCGGAGACGGTGCGGATCGTGCTGTTCCGCTGGATCGAGAGCGGGAGCCTCGCGACCGACTGGGCGATCCGCCTCGACCGGCTTACGGCGACGATGCTGATCGTGGTGACGACCGTCTCGGCGCTCGTGCACCTCTACTCGTTCGGCTACATGGACCACGACCCGCAATGGCGCGAGGGCGAGGTCTACCGGCCCCGCTTCTTCGCCTACCTGTCGTTCTTCACCTTCGCGATGCTGATGCTGGTGACGGCCGACAACCTGCTGCAGCTGTTCTTCGGCTGGGAGGGGGTCGGCGTGGCGTCGTACCTCCTGATCGGGTTCTACTGGCGCAAGCCGTCGGCGGGCGCGGCGGCGATGAAGGCGTTCATCGTCAACCGCGTCGGCGACTTCGCCTTCCTGCTGGGCATCTTCGGGCTGTTCTACCTGACCGACTCGATCGCCTTCGACGACGTGTTCGCCGCCGTCCCGGAGCTCGCGGAGGCCTCGATCCGGTTCCTGTGGACCGACTGGAACGCCGCGAACCTGCTGGCCTTCCTCCTCTTCGTCGGCGCGATGGGCAAGTCGGCGCAGCTCGGCCTGCACACCTGGCTGCCCGACGCGATGGAGGGGCCGACGCCGGTCTCCGCGCTGATCCACGCGGCGACGATGGTGACGGCGGGCGTGTTCCTCGTCTGCCGGATGTCGCCGCTGATGGAATACGCGCCCGCGGCGATGCATTTCGTCGTGATCGTCGGCGCGGCCACGGCCTTCGTCGCCGCGACGATCGGGCTGGTGCAGACCGACATCAAGCGCGTGATCGCCTACTCGACCATGTCGCAGCTGGGCTACATGTTCGTGGCCGCGGGGCTCGGCGCCTACTCGGTGGCGATGTTCCACCTGCTGACGCACGCCTTCTTCAAGGCGATGCTGTTCCTCGGCGCGGGCTCGGTGATCCACGCGATGCACCACGAGCAGGACATGCGCCGCTACGGCGGGCTGCGGAAGAAGATCCCCTACACGTTCTGGGCGATGATGATCGGGACGCTCGCGATCACCGGCGTCGGCATCCCGCTCCTCTACGTCGGCTTCCCGGTGGGCTTCGCGGGCTTCGTCTCCAAGGACGCGATCGTCGAGGTCGCCTGGGCCGGGAACCCCGTCGCGTTCTGGTTCCTCGTGGTCTCGGCGGCGCTGACGAGCTTCTACTCGTGGCGGCTCATGTTCCTGACGTTCTACGGCACGCCGCGCGGCGACAAGCACACGCACGAGCACGCCCACGAGAGCCCGGCCGTCATGACCATCCCGCTCGGCGTGCTCGCCGTCGGTTCGATCGTGGCGGGCATGGCGTTCTACCAGCCGTTCTTCGGCAGCCAGGAGAGCGTCGACCGCCACTTCGGCATCCCCGCGACGGAGGCCCACGGCGAGGTCGTCGCCGTCCTGCCGACCGACGGGACGATCGCTGCCGATGCCGTGGCCGTCGTGGCCGAGGACTCGCACGGGGCCGGGGACGATCGTGGCGGCCATGCCGGGCGCGCGCCGCAGGTGCCGGGCGAGGGCGCGATCTACATCGGCGACGACAACCACATCATCCACGGCGCGCATGAGGGACCGACCTGGGTCCGCCTGTCGCCCTTCGTGGCGATGCTCGCGGGGCTGCTCGTGGCCTGGCTGTTCTACATCCGCCGCCCATCACTGCCCGGCGCCTGGGCCGCCAACGTCGCGCCGCTGCACACGTTCCTGATGCGCAAGTGGTTCTTCGACGAGCTCTACGAGCTGATCTTCGTGCGCCCGCCCGCGCGCTCGGCCGCTTCCTCTGGCGGCGCGGCGACGGCTCCGCGATCGACGGCACGCTCGACGGGCTCGCCATGGGGTTCGTGCCGCTGATGACGCGCTTCGCCAACCGCGCGCAGTCGGGGTACATCTTCACCTACGCCGCCGCGATGGTCGTCGGCATCGTCGTGCTCGTCACCTGGACGACGCTCGCGGCGGGGGGCTGAGGCATGGAGAACCTGCTTTCGATCGTCACCTTCACGCCGATGATCGCCGCGCTGATCCTCGCGGTGTTCCTGCGCGGCGACGACGAGGCCGCGCGCCGCAACGCCAAGTGGCTCGCGCTCGGCGCCACGACCTTCACCTTCCTCGTGTCGATCTTCGTGCTCGCGGGCTTCGACCCCTCGGACCCCGGCTTCCAGTTCGTCGAGGAGCGCGACTGGCTGCTGGGCCTGCAGTACAAGATGGGCGTCGACGGCATCTCGGTCCTGTTCGTGATGCTCACGACGTTCCTGATGCCGCTCGTGGTCGCGTCGTGCTGGGACGTGCAGACGCGCGTGAAGGACTACATGATCGCGCTCCTCGTGCTGGAATCGCTGATGATCGGCGTGTTCTGCGCGCTCGACCTGATCCTGTTCTACGTGTTCTTCGAGGCCGGGCTGATCCCGATGTTCCTCATCATCGGCATCTGGGGCGGGGCGCGCCGGATCTACGCCTCGTTCAAGTTCTTCCTCTACACGCTGCTCGGCTCGGTGCTGATGCTCGTCGCGATGATCGCGATGTATCTCGACGCGGGCACCACCGACATCGTGGCGCTGCTCGAGCACGACTTCGCCTCCGCGCCCATGACGGTGCTCGGGCTGGGCCTGACCGGCGGGCTGCAGACGCTGCTCTGGCTCGCGTTCTTCGCCTCCTTCGCGGTCAAGATGCCGATGTGGCCCGTGCACACCTGGCTCCCCGACGCGCACGTGCAGGCGCCGACCGCGGGCTCCGTCGTCCTCGCCGCGATCCTGCTCAAGATGGGCGGCTACGGGTTCCTGCGCTTCTCGCTGCCGATGTTCCCGGTGGGCTCGGAGGTGATGGCGCCGCTGGTGCTGTGGCTGTCGGCGATCGCGATCGTCTACACCTCGCTCGTGGCGATGATGCAGGACGACATGAAGAAGCTCATCGCCTATTCGTCGGTGGCCCATATGGGCTTCGTCACCATGGGCATCTTCGCGGCCAACCAGCAGGGCGTGGACGGCGCGATCTTCCAGATGATCTCCCACGGCTTCGTCTCCGGCGCGCTGTTCCTGTGCGTGGGCGTGATCTACGACCGGATGCACACGCGCGAGATCGCGGCCTATGGCGGGCTGGTGAACCGGATGCCGGCCTACGCGGCGGTGTTCATGCTGTTCACGATGGCGAATGTGGGCCTGCCGGGCACGAGCGGGTTCGTCGGCGAGTTCCTGACGCTGATGGGCGCGTTCCAGGTGAACACCTGGGTCGCGCTGGTCGCCACGTCGGGCGTGATCCTGTCGGCCTGCTACGCGCTCTGGCTTTACCGCCGCGTCGTGTTCGGCGACCTGATCAAGGAGTCGCTGCGCTCGATCACCGACATGACCACGCGGGAGAAGTGGATCTTCGGACCGCTCGCCGCCGCCACGATCCTGCTCGGCGTCTATCCTGCGCTGATCACCGACGTGATCGGCCCGTCCGTCTCCGCCCTCGTGGCCGAGCACGAGACCGCCACCGCCGCGTTCCGCGCCGACCGCGCCCTGGCCGTCGCCGGGCAGTGAGGACCTGACATGACCCCCGACCTCGAGATCATCCTGCCCGAGATCGTGCTGGCGCTCTACGCGATGGGCGCGCTTCTGTTCGCGGTCTACACGGGCAAGGACGCGCTCGCCCGTCCGCTCGTCTGGATCACCGCGGGCGTGCTGACGGTCGTGGCGCTCGCCATCGCGGTCTCGCCGGGGCTCGGCACCGGCTTCTCGGGCATGATCGTCAAGGACCGGTTCAGCCAGTTCGCGCAGGTCACGATCCTGCTGTCCGCGGCGGTCGTGCTCGTGATGGGGCAGGACTACATGGCGCGCACGGGGCTCGAGAAGTTCGAGTACCCGCTCCTCGTCACGCTGGCCTGCATCGGCATGATGGTGATGGTCTCGTCGGGCAACCTGCTCACGCTCTACATGGGACTCGAGCTGCAGTCGCTGTCGCTCTACGTCGTGGCCTCGATGCGCCGCGACAACCTGCGCTCGACGGAGGCCGGGCTGAAGTACTTCGTCCTCGGCGCGCTCTCCTCGGGGCTCCTGCTCTACGGCATCTCGCTCACCTACGGCTACGCGGGCACGCTCGAGTTCCCGGGCATCGTGCTGGCCGCGCAGGGCTCCGCGCCGCTGGGCCTGCTGTTCGGCCTCGTGTTCATCCTCTGCGGGCTCGCGTTCAAGGTCTCCGCCGTGCCGTTCCACATGTGGACGCCCGACGTCTACGAGGGCTCGCCCACGCCGGTCACCGCCTTCCTCGCCACCGCCCCCAAGGTCGCCGCGATCTGCATGTTCGCCCGCGTCACCCACGACGCGTTCGGCGGCGTGGTGCGCGACTGGCAGCAGATCGTCGCGCTCCTGTCGGTGCTGTCGATGTTCTGGGGCGCCGTCGCCGCGATCGGGCAGCGCGACATCAAGCGGCTGATGGCCTACTCGTCCATCGCGCACATGGGCTACGCGCTGATGGGCCTCGCCGCGGGCACCGTGGGCGGCGTGCAGGCGATGCTTCTCTACATGGCGATCTACGTCGTCATGAACATCGGCACCTTCGCCTTCGTCCTCGCCATGGCGCGCGACGGGATCGAGGTCACCGACATCGGCTCGCTCAACAACCTCTCGAAGGTCCGGCCCGGCGCGGCGCTCTGCCTGCTGGTGCTGATGTTCTCGCTGACCGGCATCCCGCCGATGGTGGGCTTCTTCGCCAAGCTCTACGTGCTGCAGGCCGCCGTCGACGCGGGGCTGGTCTGGCTCGCGGTGCTCGGCGTGATCGCCTCGGTGGTCGGCGCGTTCTACTACCTGCGGATCGTCTACTTCATGTATTTCGGCGAGGACGCGGCGCCGCTCGACGCCGCGATGCCCCGCGTGCAGGGGATCGCGATGGCCGCCGCCGCGCTGTTCCTCGTTCTGGGCGTGGTCAACATGTTCGGGCTCGAGGGCCTCGCCGCCGCCGCCGCCGCCACGCTGGTCAACTAGGTGCCGCCCTGGCCCGAGGGCGTCGGCCGAACCGTTCTCCTCGGCATGTCGACTCCACCTCGCTCGAGGCCGCCCGCCGCGCCGACGACGCGCCGCTCTGGGTCATGGCCCGCGCGCAGACCGCCGCGCGGGGCCGGCGCGGCCGCGCCTGGGCCATGCCGCCCGGCAACTTCGCGGCCTCGCTCGCGTGGCGCCCGGACGCGCCGCCCGCCGCGATGGCGCTGCGCTCCTTCGCCGCCGCGCTCGCGCTCCACGATGCGCTGACCGCGCTCGGGGCGGGCGACCTCGCGCTCAAATGGCCCAACGACGTCCTGCTGGGCGGCGCGAAGCTCGCGGGCATCCTGCTCGAATGTCCGCAGCCGGGCCTCCTCGTGCTCGGCGTCGGCGTGAACCTCGCCGCCGTGCCGCCCGCGGAGGCGCTCGAGCCCGGCGCCCTCGCCGCGATCGCGCTGGCCCAGACCGGGCTCCGCGTGACGCCCGACGCGCTCCTCGACGCGCTGGCCCCGGCTTTCGCCGCGCGCGAGGCACGTTTGGCGGCCGACGGCTTCGCGCCGATCCGCGCGGACTGGCTCGCCCGTGCCGCCCGGCTGGGCGAGCGCGTCACCGCGCGCACCGTGACCGGGGCCATGACGGGCACGTTCGACGACGTGGACGCAGACCGGCCACCTCGTCCTCGGCACGCCGGAAGGACCCCGCCGCATCGCCGCGGCCGACGTGTTCTTCGAGCCCGCCCCCGAGCCCGCCCGATGCTCCTGACGATCGATTGCGGCAACACCAACACCGTCTTCGCGATCTGGGACGGCGAGCGCTTCCTCGCGTCGTGGCGCTGCGCGACGCAGGCGACCCGGACCGCGGACGAATACTACGTCTGGCTGCGCACGCTGATGGGCCTCGATCGGCTCGACGTCGCGATCACCGATTGCATCGTCTCGTCCACCGTCCCGCGCGTCGTGTTCAACCTGCGCGTGCTCTGCGACCGCTACTTCGGTACCCGGCCGCTCGTCGTCGGCCGCCCGGACTGCGCGCTCCCCGTCCCGCCCCGCGTCGACGCGGGCACCACCGTCGGGCCCGACCGGCTCGTGAACACCGCCGCCGCGCACGACCGGCACGGCGGCGACCTCATCGTCGTCGACTTCGGCACCGCCACCACCTTCGACGTCGTCGACCACGACGGCGCCTACGTCGGCGGCGTGATCGCACCCGGCGTGAACCTCTCGCTCGAGGCGCTGCACATGGCCGCCGCCGCGCTGCCGCACGTGGACATCACGCAGCCGCAGCGGGTAGTGGGCACCAACACCGTCGCGTGCATGCAGTCGGGGATCTTCTGGGGCTATGTCGGCCTGATCAAGGAGATCGCCGCGCGCATCCGCGCGGAACGCGACCGGCCGATGAAGGTCATCTCCACCGGCGGGCTGGCGCCGCTCTTCAGCCAGGCGGAGGCGCTCTTCGACGCCTTCGAGGACGATCTCACGATGCACGGTCTCACCGTCATCCACGCATTGAACAAGGACTGACATGGCACGCGAACGACTGATCTACCTCCCCCTCGGCGGGGCGGGCGAAATCGGCATGAACGCCTACGTCTACGGCTACGGCCCGGCGGGCAAGGAGCGGCTGATCGTCGTGGACCTTGGCATCGCCTTCCCGGACATGGACTCGACGCCCGGGCGTCGACGTGATCCTGCCCGACATCGCCTGGCTCGCCGACAAGACGGACCGGATCGAGGCGATCTTCGTCACGCACGGCCACGAGGACCACCTCGGCGGCGTCGCGCACCTCTTCCCGCAGCTCCAGAAGACCGTCCACGCGCGGCGCTTCACCGCGAACCTCGCCCGCCGCAAGATGTCCGAGAAGGGGCTCGACCCCAAGCGCGTCGTCACCGCCGAGCCGTTCCCCGCGATGGTCGAGGCGGGGCCGTTCTCCGTCGGCTTCCTCCCGGTCTCGCACTCGATCCCGGAATCCTCCGCGCTCGTCATCGACAGCCCCGCGGGCCGCATCATCCATTCCGGCGACTTCAAGATCGACCGCTCGCCGGTCGTGGGCGAGCCCTTCGACGAGGCGCTGTGGACCGAGGCCGCGCGCCCTGGCGTTCGCGCGCTGGTCTGCGACTCGACCAACGTGTTCTCGCTCCATCCCGGCCGCTCCGAGGCCGAGGTCGCGCCGAACCTGATCCCGCTCGTCAAGGCGGCCAAGGGCATGTTCGTCGCCACCACCTTCGCGTCGAACGTCGCCCGCCTGCAGTCGCTCGCCAAGGCTGGGCAGGCGGCGGGCCGTTCGATCTGCCTGATGGGCCGCGCCATGCGCCGCATGACCGAGGCCGCGACCGAGGAGGGGATGCTGAACGACTTCCCGCCCACGATCTCGCCCGAGGACGCCGCCAACGTGCCGCGCGAGAACCTCATGCTCATCGTCACCGGCAGCCAGGGCGAGCGCCGCGCCGCCTCCGCGCAGCTCTCGCGCGGCAAGTACTTCGGCATGGAGCTCGCCGAGGGCGACACGTTCCTGTTCTCCTCCAAGACCATCCCCGGCAACGAGAAGGAGGTGGCGATCATCATGAACAACCTCTCCGAGCTCGGCGTCGACGTCGTGACCGGGGACGAGGGGCTCTACCATGTCTCGGGCCACGCCAACCGCCCCGACCTCGAGGAGGTCCACCGCATCGTCGATCCGCAGATGGTGATCCCGATGCACGGCGAGCACCGTCATCTGCGCGCGCACGCGAAGGTGGCGAAGGCCGCCGGACGCCTCGGCATCGTCGCGCCCAACGGCACGATGCTCGATCTGGCGGGCAACGAGCCGAAGGTGGTCGAGCAGGTCGAGACGGGTCGGACCTATCTCGACGGCGCGGCGCTCGTGGGCCAGTTCGACGGCGTCGTCCGCGACCGCATCCGCATGGCGCTGAACGGCCACGCCGTCGTCGCGGTGATGGTGGACGACGACGACGAAGTGCTCGAGGATACGTGGGTCGATCTGAAGGGCATCCCCGACGTTGGCCGGCAACGGCGCATCGCTCGCCGACCTGATGGAGCAGTTCCTCGCCAAGGCCCTCGCCCGCGTCGACACGAGGACGGCGGGCGACGACGAGAAGCTCGAGGAGCTGATCGTGCGCGGTGTCCGCAAGGTCGCGCAGGACGAGGTCGGCAAGCGGCCCGAGGTGACGGTGCTGATCACCCGGCTCGCCGCGGAATGACGGCAAGAGTCTTGTGAAGGACGTGAAGACCGCCCTCCGCGGTCTTCACGAAGCGTGAATCATTCCGCCGCGACGGTCTCCAGCGCCTCGACGCGCACGGCGGCGTACTTGAACTCGGGGATCTTGCCGAACGGATCGAGCGCCGGGTTCGTCAGCAGGTTCGCCGCCGCCTCGACATAGGCGAAGGGCAGGAACACCATGTCTTCCGCCACCGCCCGGTCCGCCCGCGCCATCAGAGCGACCGAGCCCCGCCGCGTCGTCAGCCGGACCCAGCCTCCCGCCGGAACCCCAAGCGATCTCAACGTCTTGGGGTGGAGCGAGCAGTTCGCCTCCGGCTCCACCGCATCGAGCACCGCCGAGCGCCGCGTCATCGACCCGGTATGCCAGTGCTCGAGCTGCCGCCCGGTCGTCAGCACCATCGGGTAGTCGGCGTCGGGCACCTCGTCGGGCGGGACGACCGCCGCGGGCGTGAACTTCGCCCGCCCCTCGGGCCGCGGGAAGCCGTCGGCGAAGACGATGGCCTGCCCCGGATCGTCCGCCGACAGCGACGGATAGGTCACCGCCCCCTCCGCCTCGAGCCGCTCCCAGGTGATGTTGTCGAGCGACGCCATCACCCCCTTCATCTCCTCGAAGACCTCGCGCGGATGCTCGTAGCGCCAGTCGAGCCCGCAGCGCCGCGCGAGATCGACCGTGATCCGCCAATCCTCGCGCGCCTGCCCCGGCGGCGGGATCGCCGGACGGCCCATCTGCACCTGCCGGTTGGTGTTCGTGACGGTGCCGGTCTTCTCGGCGAACGCCGCCGCCGGCAGGATCACGTCCGCGTAGTTCGCCGTCTCCGTCAGGAAGATGTCCTGCACCACGAGGTGGTCGAGCTTGGCCAGCGCCGCGCGCGCATGGTCCACGTCGGGGTCCGACATGGCCGGGTTCTCGCCCATCACGACCATCGCCCTGATCGTCCCGTCATGCGCCGCGCCCAGGATCTCCGTGACCGTCAGTCCCTTCTCGGCGAGCGGCTCCACCCCCCAGAGCGCGGCGTAGCGCGCGCGCACGTCGTCCGACAGCACGCTCGCGTAGTCCGGCAGGAACATCGGGATCAGGCCCGCATCCGACGCCCCCTGCACGTTGTTCTGCCCGCGCAGCGGGTGCAGCCCCGCACCCGGCCGCCCGACCTGCCCGCACATCAGCGCGAGCGAGATCAGGCAGCGCGAGTTGTCGGTGCCGTGGACGTGCTGGCTGATGCCCATGCCCCAGAAGATCATCGCCGACCGCGCGCCCGCGAAGGTCCGCGCCACGTCGCGGACGGTGGCCGCGTCGATCCCGGTCAGCGCCTCCAGCCTCTCGGGCGCGAAGCCGCGCAGGTGCTCGCGCTGCGCCTCCCACCCTTCGGTCATCGCCTCGACGTATTGCCGGTCGACCAGCCCTTCCTCGGCGATCACGTGCATGATCGCGTTCAGGAGCGCGACGTCCGCGCCGGGCCGGAACTGCAGCATGTGCGACGCGTGCCGCCGGAGCGCCTGACCCCGCGGGTCCATCACGATCAGCTTGCCGCCCCGGCGCGCGAACTGCTTGAAGAAGGTCGCGGCGACGGGGTGGTTCTCGACCGGGTTGGCGCCGATCACGATGGCCACGTCGGCGTGCTCGATCTCGTTGAAGGTCGCCGTCACCGCCGCGGAGCCGACGTTCTCCATCAGCGCCGCCACGCTCGAGGCGTGGCAGAGCCGGGTGCAGTGGTCGACGTTGTTGTGCCCGAACCCCTCGCGGATGAGGCGCTGGAACAGGTAGGCCTCCTCGTTGGTGCACTTGGCCGAGCCGAACCCCGCCACCGCGCGCCCGCGCCCCCGCAGCCCCGCCGCCGCGGCGTCGAGCGCCTCGTCCCACGTCGCCTCCCGGAAATGCGTGGTCCAGTCGCCGGGATCGACGTCGAGCCCCTTGGGCGGAGCGTCGTCGCGGCGGATCAGCGGCACGGTCAGACGATGGGGGTGGTGCACGTAGTCGAACCCGAACCGACCCTTCACGCAGAGCCGGCCCTCGTTCGCCGGCCCGTCGATCCCGTCCACGCGCACGATCCGGTCCCCCTTCGACTTGACCGAAACCTGGCAGCCGACGCCGCAGAACGGGCAGACCGAGCGCGCTTCCCGGTCCCAGTCCGCCCGGTCGCCGCGCTGGTCCCCGTCGAGCGCGGAGGCCTCCATCAGCGCGCCGGTCGGGCAGGCCTGCACGCATTCCCCGCACGCGACGCAGGTGCTCGCCCCCATCGGGTCGTCGAAATCGAAGACCGGGAACGCGTCCTGCCCGCGCCCGGCCATGCCGATCACGTCGTTGACCTGCACCTCGCGGCAGGCCCGAACGCAGAGGCCGCACTGGATGCAGGCGTCTAGGTTCACGCGCATCGCCACGTGGCTGTCGTCGAGCAGGGGCACGTGGTCGCGCGCCGGCAGCCGCCCCGCCGCCGCGCCCGACGCCTCCGCGGTCGCCCACAGCCGCGAGGAGCGATCATGCGCCTCGGCCCGCTCCGGCTGGTCGGCGAGCAGCATCTCCACGACCATCGCCCGCGCGGCCACGGCGCGCGCGCCGTCGGTCGTGACGACCATCCCCTCCATCGGCTCGCGGATGCACGACGCGGCGAGCACCCGCTCGCCCTCGATCTCCACCATGCAGGCGCGGCAATTGCCGTCGGGGCGGTAGCCGGGCGCGGGCCGGTGGCAGAGATGCGGGATGACGAGCCCCCGGCCGTTCGCGACTTCCCAGATCGACTGCCCCGGCTCCGCTTCCGCGGGCTGGCCGTCGAGCGTGAAGCGGATCGTGTCGGTCATGGCGGGTCCCCTCGTCGCGCACGGTCTAGGAGGACAGGCGGCGCGCGGAAAGCCCGCCCGCGACGGCGCGGGCGACGGGAGCGACGTCGCGAAGCCTTCGAAATGCGCCGCACTCGAACAGGCGGATCGACGAGGAGCGTCCACGGGCGCCGGTGATCGGCGAGCTCCACTCCGCCGAGCCGGGTTACTGCGGGTCGTCGCCCATCGTCGCGTCGTACAGGGGGACCGTGGAGATCGACATCTTCGCCGAACCCTCGGTGAGCTCGCGGGCATGGGCTAGATAGATGAGCGTGCGGTTCGTCTCGTCGTAGATGCGCTTGATCCTGAGCGACTTCAGCACGATCGACCGGCGCTCGCGGAACACCTCCTCGCCGTCCTCCGACAGGTCGATGTCGCCCACCGTGATCGGGCCGGTCTGGCGGCAGGCGATCGAGGCGTTCGACGGGTCCTCGAACCAGTTGCCCTGGCTCAGCCGGTCGATCAGCGAACGGTCGAAATAGGCGACGTGGCAGGTCACGCCGGAGACCTTGGGGTCGGCGATCGCGTCGATGACGATGTCGTTGCCGACCCAGTCGACCGAGACCTCGCCGACCTGTTCGGCGGCGACGGGCAGGGCGAGGAGTGCCGCAAGGGCGAGCGTGGGGTATCTCATGCTCCGACAACGCGCTGGATCGCCGCGCGTTCCGGGCCCCCGCGGATCGCTTGCCATGCCGCGGTCGCCCTCGGGAGCGGCCGTCTTGCCGACGGGGCCGAAACCCGAGGCCCACGGGCGGGAGGGAGCGCGGCGACCCGTGCGCGGCAGCGATGCCGGACAGGATGATGGCCGGCGGCGTGCCGTGTGCCGCGGGCGGGTGAGCGGCCGTTGGTATGCGTCCCGGACGTGCTACCCTGACCGGCGACCCCATCAGGAGACGCCAGCATGACCCGCATGACCGCCAAAGACTTCGACCAGGATCTTCTCGACCTCTACGACTTCTACGCGCACGGGAAGATCTCCAAGCGCGAGTTCCTCGACCGGGCGGGCAAGTGGGCGGTCGGCGGCGTCACCGCGATGGCGCTCCTGCAGACGCTCAGCCCGAACTACGCCTTCGCGCAGCAGGTCGCCGAGGACGACGACGACATCGCGGGCGAGGAGATCACCTACCCCTCTCCGAACGGCACCGGCGACGTGAACGGCTACCTCGTGCGCCCCGCCGCGACCGAGGACCCGCCCGCCGCGGTGCTGGTGATCCACGAGAACCGCGGGCTGAACCCCTACATCCGTGACGTCGCGCGCCGGGTCGCCAAGGCGGGCTTCATCGCGCTGGCCCCCGACGGGCTGACCTCCGTCGGCGGCTACCCCGGCGACGACGACGCCGGCCGCGAGCTGCAGCGGCAAGTCGACGGCGAGCTTCTGATGAACGACTTCTTCGCGGGCTACGAGCACCTCGCGGCGCTCGAGGGGACGAACGGCAAGGTCGGCGCGACCGGCTTCTGCTACGGCGGCGGCGTGGTGAACGCGCTGGCGGTGGCCTACCCGGAGCTGTCCGCGGGCGTGCCTTTCTACGGGCGGCAGGCCTCGGCGTCGGACGTGCCGAAGATCGAGGCGCCGCTCCTGTTCCACTACGCGGCGCTCGACGGGCGGATCAACGAGGGCTGGCCCGCGATGCAGCGCGCGCTCGAGGAGAACGACAAGATCTACGAGGCGATGATCTGGCCCGGCGTGAACCACGGCTTCCACAACGACACGACGCCCCGCTACGACGCGGAGGCCGCCGAGGCCGCATGGGACGCCACGATCGCCTGGTTCCGGGTCTATCTCGCCTGACGCGCTGGTCCTCGCCGCCGCCGCGGGCTAGGCGGCGGCGATGGACGCCACCGCGGGATCCGGCCCTTCCACACCCTACGATCCGCCGCATGGGCCGATCCCGATCGTCCATGTCGACGACGACGTGCTCGTGGTGGACAAGCCGGCCGGGCTCCTCTCGGTGCCCGGTCGCGGCGAGGCGTACGCGGACTGCCTGATCGCGCGGCTTGCGGCGGACTGGCCGGAGGTGCTGCTCTGCCACCGGCTCGACCGCGACACGTCGGGCATCATGGTCTTCGCGCTGACGAAGGCCGCGCAGCGCGCGATGGGCCGGGCGTTCGAGACGCGGCGGGTGTCCAAGCGCTACGTCGCGCGTGTCGCGGGGGCGGTCGCGGAGCCGTCCGGCACGGTCGACCTGCCGCTGATCGTGGACTGGCCGAACCGCCCGCTGCAGCACGTCGACCACGAGCGCGGCAAGCCCGCGGTGACGGCCTGGACGCGGCTCGAGGTCGAGGGCGGGACGACCCGGATGCGGCTCGTGCCGCGTACCGGGCGCAGCCATCAGCTCCGCGTCCACATGCGCGAGATCGGGCATCCGATCCTGGGCGATCCGTTCTATTCCGACGATGCGGACGCCTGGCCGCGGATGATGCTGCATGCCGAGGGGCTGAAGTTCGCGCATCCCGTCGGCGGGACGGTCCTGCGGCTTACGGTGCCCGCGCCGTTCTGAGCGAAGCCCCGGACGGGGGCGAAGCGACGTCGCTCGTCGCTCAAAGGATCGAAGCGAGCACCAGCATGCCGACGGAGATCGCCGCGGCGGCAAGGGTGACGGGGTCGCGCAGGGCCTTGGGCATCGGGTCGTCCTCCTGACGGTTCGCTTCATTCCCGGCCACATCACCACCGGGCGGTGGAGATTCCCTTAACGCGGTGGTTCCCCCGCGCGGACCGCGCGACTAGGTAGCCGGCGAACGCAACGCACGGGAGGCCGCCATGAGCCTGCGCATCAACCAGATCGTCCCCGACTTCGAGGCCGAGACGACCGAGGGCCCGATCCGCTTCCACGACTGGATCGGCGATTCGTGGGCGATCCTGTTCAGCCATCCGAAGGACTTCACCCCCGTCTGCACGACCGAGTTCGGCGCCGTCGCGCAGCTCGACGAGGAGTGGCGCCGCCGGGGCGTGAAGGTGATCGGCATCTCGGTGGACGACGCCGAGACCCATGCGAGGTGGAAAGGCGACATCGAGACGTACGGCGGCGCCCGCGTCGGGTTCCCGCTGATCGCCGATGCGGGGCTCGAGATCTCGAAGGCCTACGACATGCTGCCGGCGGACGCCTACCTGCCCGACGGTCGGACGCCCAACGACACGGCGACGGTGCGCTCGGTCTACGTGATCGGGCCGGACAAGCAGCTCAAGCTCTCCATGACCTATCCGATGAATGTCGGGCGCAACTTCGCCGAGGTCCTGCGCGCGGTGGACGCGCTGCAGGCGGCGGCCAAGCACGGCGTGGCGATGCCCGCGAACTGGGAGCGGGGGCGCGACGTGGTGATCCCCGCGACGGTCTCGGACGAGGACGCGCGCGCGAAGTTCGGCGCGTTCGACACCCACTTCCCCTACCTTCGGACGACCAAGGACCCGTCCGCGGCGGCGGGCTAGTCCAGCCGTTCGAGCAGCGCCTCGGCCACGCGGGCGAAGGCCGCGCGGTCGGTCTTCGGGATGTCGTCGAAGAGCGCGGCGAGCACCGCCTCGCGTTCGGCCACCTTCGCGTCGGCCGAGGCGCGTGCGTGCTCGTTGAGCCGGACCATCGTGCGGCGACGGTCGGTCGGATGGCGCTCGCGGGCGACGAGGCCTTCCGCCTCCATCTCGTCCACGAGGCCCGTGACCGCCTGCGGCGAGACCGACAGGTGCGCGGCGAGATCGCGCATCGGTGCCGCGCCCGCCTCCGACAGATGCGCGAGGATGCCGACCCGCGCGCCGCGATCCGCCCCGCTGCCCTGCGCGCGGCGGAGAGCGGGTGCGAGGCGGTCCACGAGGAGGGCGAGGTGACGGGGAGAATGCGATTTGGCCATCCTTATGCGATGACCGACGCGCGCCTGACCGTCAACCGCCGGACGGTCCCGCGGTGAGCGATCCGCGCCTCGCCTCGCCCTATCTTGCACCCGGCTTCTACGACGACGCGCTTGCGGCGGGGCGGCACCGGGCGATCGTCGGCGGCCGCTGGGAGGAGACGGGACGCGCGCAGATGGCGCTGCTGCGCGCGGAGGGGCTGCGGCCCGGCGACCGCCTGCTCGACGTCGGGGCGGGGGCGCTGCGGCTGGGGCGCCTCGCGGTGCCGTGGCTCGAGGCGGGGAACTACTGGGCGACGGACGCTTCGCGCGCGCTGATGCTGCGGGGCAGGGCGGAGGAACTCGACGATCCCGGCGCGCCTGCCCGAGAACCGTCTGATCGAGGACGCGGCGTTCGCCTTTCCGGGCGTCCCCGACGGCATCGACGTGGCGCTGGCCTTCGCGGTGTTCACGCATCTGCCGTCGGACGCGCTTCGGACGGCGCTCGAGAACGCCCGCATCCGTTTTCCGCGTCTGCGCGCGTTCCTCCTGACGGTGTTCCTCGCGCCCGCCGCGTCGGGACCGCACCGGCAGGCCGACGGGGTCGTCACGCATCCCGACCGTCCGCCCTATCACCTCACCGAGGCGGCGCTGCGGATGCTCGCGGACGATGCCGGCTTCGACATCGCGCTTCGCGACACGGTCCTGCCGCGCGGTCAGCGGCTGTTCGTCGCCACGCCGCGCCGCTGACACGCGAAAGGGCCGCCCCGCAGGACGGCCCCGTTCGGCGCGCGGCGCGGCGGTTCAGCCCTGGCGGGCCTTGAACCGGCGCTGCGTCTTGTTGATCACGTAGACCCGGCCCTTGCGGCGCACGACGCGGCAGTCGCGGTGGCGGTTCTTGAGCGACCGGAGGGAATTGCGGACCTTCATGGGACGCGCTCCTGATGCCTGCGGAGGCGCGTGGCGTCCGCGTTGATGTCCTGCCCCGGACGGGTCGGGGCGCGATACGGTGGTGGGCGATACTGGGATCGAACCAGTGACCCCTTCGATGTCAACGAAGTGCTCTACCGCTGAGCTAATCACCCCTCCGAACCGGCGCGGCAAGGGGGAACCCCCGGCGACCCCGGCGCATTGGTGGGCGGTGGATAGGGCCTTTGCCATGGGCGTGCAAGGGGGCTTCCGGGGCATTCGGATCGGCCCTAACGTCCCGCCGTTGGAGGGCTGCGCCCGATGTCTGGACTGCCCTTCCGCCTGACGCTGCCCGACCCCGTCACCTCGCCGCTGGTCGTGTCGAGCCCGCATTCGGGCCGCGCCTATCCCGGCGCCTTCCTCGCCGAGACGCTCCTCGATGCGCAGCGGATCCGGTCGTCCGAGGACGCCTATGTCGACCTGCTGCTGGCGCACGTCCCCGCGCTCGGCGTGCCGCTCCTGGCCGCCGAGGTGCCGCGCGCGATGATCGACCTCAACCGCTCGAGCGACGAGCTCGACCCGGCCGTCGTGCGCGACGTCCCGCGCGCGGCCGCCAACGCGCGGATCAGCTCGGGGCTCGGGGTGATTCCCCGCGTCGTGGCGCAGGGCCGCGCGATCTACGGCGCCAAGATCAGCCGCGCGGAGGCGGCGCGCCGGATCGAGGCGCATTGGCGGCCCTACCACGCCAAGCTCGGCCAGCTTCTCGACCACGCGCAGGCGCGGTTCGGGCAGGCGGTCCTGCTCGACGTCCACTCGATGCCGCACGAGGCGATCGAGGGCGCCGGGCCGAAGGGGCGCTGCCCCGAGATCGTGCTGGGCGACCGGTTCGGCACGACCGCGTCGGCCGAGCTGATGGCCGCGGCCGAGGCGGTGTTCGCGGGCCTGGGCTTCCGCGTCGCGCGAAACGCCCCCTTCGCCGGCGGGTACATCACGCAGACCTACGGACGACCCGCAAACCACCGTCACGCGATCCAGGTCGAGATCGACCGCGCGCTCTATCTCGACGAGGTGCGCGTGCGCCCCGGGCCGCGCTTCGACGCGATGCGCGACCTCATGACCGAGGCGGTGGCGCGGTTGCGCGACGTGGTGCCGGGGACGATGGGAATGGCCGCCGAGTAGCCTCATCGCAGCGCGCGGCCCTTGCGGATCGCGTCGTCGCCGAACCGCGCGCGGATCGCATCCGTCGCGCGCTCGGCCCCCGCGCGCCGGGCCGCGCCCGGATCGAGCAGGTCGCCCGCCCGGTCCGCGAGCCGCGCCGGCACGAGGTCGGACAGGCCGATCCCGATCAGCCGCGCCGAGCCCGGCGCCCCGAGCGCGTCGAGGAGCGCGCGGCCCTCGCGCCAGATGCGGTCGGCCATCTGCGTGGGCTCCGTCAGCGCATGGCGGCGGGTGATCGCGGTGAAGTCGGCGCGCTTGAGCTTGAGCGTCACCACCCGCCCGGCGAGGTCGCGCGCCTTCGCCCGGTCCGAGACCTGCTCGCTCAGCCGCCAGAGATGGCCGTCGAGGATGTCGGGGTCGGCGGTGTCCTCGCGGAACGTCGTCTCCTTGGAGATCGACTTGACCGCGCGGTCCCGGCGCACCGGCCGGCGGTCCTCGCCGCGCGCGAGGTGCCACAGACGGTCGCCGGTCGAGCCGAAGCGGCGCCCCAGATCGGCGCGCTCCCAGCGGCGCAGGTCGCCTATGGTGACGATCCCGGCGCGCTTGAGCGCCTCCTGCGCGGCGAGGCCGATCCCCGGCAGGATGCCCACCGGCCGCGGCGCGAGGAAGGCCAGCGTCTCCGCGCGCCCCACCACCGAGAAGCCGCGCGGCTTGTCGAGGTCCGACGCGATCTTGGCGAGCACCTTGTTGTGGCTCAGCCCCACCGAGCCGGTGATGCCCAGCTCCGCGTGCATCCGCGCCACCAGCCGCGACAGCATCACCGCGGGCGGCGCGCCATGCAACCGAGCGGTTCCTCCCAGGTCGAGGAACGCCTCGTCGAGCGAGAGCGGCTCGATCGCCGGCGTCAGTTCCTCCATCATCGCGCGCACCGCGCGGCTGACCTCGACGTAGAGGTCCATCCGCCCCTTGATGACCACCGCGTCGGGGCAGAGCTCGAGCGCTCGGAACATCGGCATCGCCGAACGCACGCCGCGGATGCGCGCCACGTAGCAGCAGGTCGAGACGACGCCACGGCGCCCGCCGCCGATGATCACCGGCTTGTCCGCGAGTTCCGGCCGGTCGCGCTTCTCGACCGAGGCGTAGAACGCGTCGCAGTCCATGTGCGCGACGGTGAGGTCGAACAGCTCGGAATGCGCGACGATCCGCGGGCTTGCGCAGGACGGGCACCGGGCGCCCGCGTCGAACGTCGTAAGGCAGGCGCGGCAGAGCGAGGGCATCGACACGACATAGGCGCGAAGCGGAGCGGCGGGAACCGGCCGCGAGCGGGGCGGTTGGTACCGCGATGCCGCCGCATGGCGGTGGAGCGAGAGGACGGACCATGGCCCGAGCACCCGAAGACCGGACGACCACGACGACGACCACCACCGCCGAGCACGGCACCCGCGTGGAGGACCGCACGCGCGTCGACGACGCGACGCTGCGCCCGAACGCGCGCAGCGCGGAGCCCACGCGGACCGAGGTGAAGAAGCACAAGGGCGGCTCGACGCTCTGGATCGTGCTCGCGGTGGTCGCCGCTCTGATCCTCGCCTTCTACCTTTTCTCGGGCGCCTTCGCGACCGGGGACGACGTCCTCGACACCGGCGTGCAGGTCGCCCCGGCGGACGGGACCGGCGGCACGGTGACGACGACCGATCCCGACGTGGTGGTCGTGCCCGAGGGGACCACCGTGGACGGCACGGCCCCCGTCGTCACGGACTGAACGCTCACGCGCCCGCCAGGTCGCGCAGGATCGCCTGCGCGGCCGCGCGCGGGTCGGGGGAGCCATGGATCGGGCGGCCGATGACGACGTGGTCGGCGCCCGCGGCGATGGCATCGCGCGGCGTTGCGATCCGCTTCTGGTCGCCCGCCGCCGCCCCCTGCGGCCGCACCCCCGGCGTCACGATGAGCTTGCCCGCCGCCTCGGGCAGCGCGCGGACGCTCGACGCCTCGGCCGGGGAGGCGATAACGCCGTCCGCCCCCGCATCGAAGGCGCGAGCGGCGCGCAGGGCGACGATCTCGGCCACGGTGCCGGGCGCTACGGCCGCCGCGTCGAGATCGGCGCGGTCCATCGAGGTCAGCACCGTGACGGCGAGGATGCGCATCCGCCCCTTCGCCTGCGCGGCGGCGGCGACGACCTGCGGATCGCCGTGGACGGTGAGGAAGTCGAGTTCGAACCGCGCGAGCCCGCGCACCGCGGCCTCGACCGTCGCGCCGATGTCGAAGAGCTTCATGTCGAGGAACACGCGCGCCCCGCGCTCGTCCTTCAGCTCGCGGGCGAGCGCGAGCCCGCCGCCCGTCAGCATCCCGAGCCCGATCTTGTAGAACGAGGCCGCGTCGCCGATCCGGTCAACGAGGTCGAGCCCCGCGACCGCGTCGGGGAGGTCGAGCGCGACGATCAGCCGGTCGTCGGCGGGGAGAGGGGACATGGCGTGGCCTCCGTCGCGGGTCGGCCCCGGGGCTAGGGCGGCGCGGGCGCGGCGTCCAGTGCGCGGGGCCGCCGGCCTCGCCCGCGGGCCTGCGGCGCGGCATCGGCCTCGATGCTGGTCGGGATTGAGGCGAGGCAGAGCGACGGCGCTGATCGTTCGGCCAGACGCGGACCTGTCCCCCCTCGCTGAACTTCTACGTAATATGGCTGCGCGTCCGTTTTCGGTCCGGACAATCCGTACGAAGCCTATCGCGGTCGCCGGACTTCGGCAGGGATGCCGCGACGATCGTCCGTCGACGGCAGTATTTCCCTCACCCCTCGCCCGCGCCCATCGCCAGCACGGCCCGCCATGCCTCCGCCTCGACCGGCTGCACCGACAGGCGCGATTGCCGGACGAGCGCCATATCGGCGAGCTCCGGCCGCCCGCGGATCGCCGCGAGCGTCACCGGCCGGGCGAGGGGCTCGACCGCGCGGATGTCGACGCAGGACCAGCGGCCCGTCCCGTCGGTCGGGTCGGGATGCGCCGATGCCACGACCTCCACCACGCCGATGCAGGCGCGCTCGCGCCCGCTGTGGTAGAGGAGGCCGCGGTCGCCCGCCGCCATGGCCTCCATCGCCGCGCGGGCCTGGTGGTTGCGCACGCCGTCCCACGGCTCGCCGTCCGCGCCCCGCCGGGCGAGGTCGTCCCAGGAGAACACCTCCGGCTCGGTCTTGAACAGCCAGTACCTCACCCGCCGATCACCCGCGTCCACGCGGCGATCCGAACCGCCTCGAACCGGCCCGCCCGCGCGCAGGTGTCGGCGGCGACGAAGGCCGCCACGTTGGCGCGGACGCCGGTATCGGCCTCGACCGGCGAGGCCGACATCCGCCCTGTCTCTCGAGTGATCGGCAAGGAGCGGACCACACGAGGGTCATGGCGAGGGTGAATGGGATGGGGCACGCGGATCTCCGTCCGCGTCGCAAGGCTGTCGGCGCGGATCAGGACGTGCATCACGCCTCCTCGGTCGGGTCGCGGTCGAGCAGGCGCCGCATCGCATCCTCCACCGTGACGCAGCCCGCGACGAGCGCAACCACCGCGCGGGTGACGGGCAGGTCGACCCCGTGCCGCCCCGCGAGCGCCAGCGCCGCCGCGGCGGTCGCGACCCCCTCGACCGTCGCCACGGGGGGCGGCTCCCCCGCCCCGAGCGCATGGCCGAGCGCGAAGTTGCGCGAGGCGGGCGACGCGCAGGTCAGCGCGAGGTCGCCCATCCCCGACAGGCCCATCAGCGTCTCGGGCCGCGCGCCGAGCGCGGCGGCGAGGCGCGCGATCTCCGCCATGCCCCGCGTCATCAGCGCCGCGCGCGCACTCTCGCCCAGCCCCGCGCCGATGGCGGCCCCGCAGGCGATGGCGACGACGTTCTTGAGCGCGCCGCCGAGCTCGACCCCGGTGACGTCGGTGGTCCGGTAGAGGCGGAGCGCGGGGGTCCACAGGAGCGCCTGGAGCGCCTCGCCCGCCGCCGCGTCGGCGCAGCCCAGCGACAGCGCGGTCGGCAGGCCGCGCGCGATGTCGGCGGCGAAGGACGGCCCGGAGAGGATCGCCACGATCGCATCCGGCATGACCTCCGCGAGGATCGCCGTCGGCCCGCGCAGGCTCCCGCCGTCCACCCCCTTGCACGCTGCGATGGCGTAGCGCGGCGACATGCCGAGCGGGGGCAGCGCGGCGGCGAGCGACTGCATCGGAAGCGCGACGATCACCGCCTCGCAGTCGCGCAGGTCGGCCGGGTCCGCGGTCGGGGCGACGCCGTCGGGCAGGCGCGCGCCCGGCAGCCGGATCACCGCACGGTCCCGCTGCGCCGCCGCCATCGCGTCGCGGTCGCGCCCCCAGAGCACGACGCGGCGTCCGTCGCGCGCGAGCGCCACCGCCAGCGCGGCCCCGAACGCGCCCGCGCCGACGACGCCGATCACGCCTTGGCCCCACGCTTGCCCGAGCCCAGCATCGGCGCCGCCCCCGCGTCCAGCGGCCACCGCGGGCGGGCGGCGAGCGTCAGGTCGTCGGGCGGGGCGACATCGAGCCGTTCGATGGCGGCCCAGGCGATCATCGCGGCGTTGTCGGTGCATAGCGCGAGCGGCGGGGCGTGGAACGCGACGCCCGCCCGCGCCGCGACCGCCTCGAGCGCCGCGCGAAGCGGGCCGTTCGCCGCGACGCCGCCGGCGACGGCGAAGGCGCGC
The DNA here is from genome assembly GCA_963729425.1 of uncultured Alphaproteobacteria bacterium. Lineage (GTDB taxonomy): Bacteria > Pseudomonadota > Alphaproteobacteria > Rhodobacterales > Rhodobacteraceae > Jannaschia. The sequence continues at coordinate 298,658 of CAVSOF010000007.1, forward strand.
ACGTCGCAGGCGGCGAGCGCGCGGCGCGCCTTCTCGGCCAGCACGTCGCGGACGGAGTCCTGGAACCCCGCGCAGAGGTCGGCGCGTGCGCCCGCCCGAAGCCCGCCATGGGCGGCCACCTCCGCGTCGCGCGCGCGAAGGACGGCCGTCTTGAGGCCCGAGAAGGACAGGTCGAAGCCGGGTCGGTCGAGGAGCGGGCGCGGCATCGGCGAAGGGGCGGCGGCGTCGCGGGCGCAGGCCTCGACCGCCGGGCCACCCGGCTGCGGCAGGCCAAGGAGGCGCGCGACCTTGTCGAACGCCTCGCCCGGCGCGTCGTCGATCGTTCCGCCGAGGCGGGCAAAGGCGTCCGGGCCATCGACGCGCAGGAACTGGCAATGGCCGCCCGACACCAGGAGCATCAGGTAGGGGAACGCGATCCCGTCCGTCAGCCGGGGGGTCAGCGCATGGCCCGCGAGGTGGTTCACGCCCACCAGCGGAAGCCCAGTGGCCGCGGCGATGCCCTTCGCACACATCACCCCGGCGAGCACCCCGCCGATCAGGCCCGGACCCGCCGTGACGGCGACGGCGTCGATCGCGTCGAGCCCCGTCCCGGCATCGGCCAGAGCGGCCTCGACCGCATGGTCGATCAGCTCGGCATGGGCGCGGGCGGCGATCTCGGGGACGATGCCCCCGAAGGCGTCGTGCAGGCGGTCCTGCCCCATCACCACGTTCGACAGGATCGCCGCCCGCCCGTCCGCCTCGCGTCGGACCACCGCGGCGGCGGTGTCGTCGCAGGAGCTCTCGAGCCCGAGGATCGTGCGCGGCGTGGGCATCTCGGCGCGTCGTCCGGTTCGGCGGGGGTCGCGCCGGGTCTAGCGCCCATGCGAGAGGGGGACAATGCGCGCGCTTCCCGTCCTCCTGACCCGTCCCCGCGCGGACGGCGACCGCGTCGCGGCGGCGCTGCGCGCGGCGGGGGTGGAGCGCGTGCTCGTCGCGCCGCTGGTGCGGATCGCGCCGCGCGGGCGGCTGCCGGACCACGACGGCGGGCTCCTGCTGACATCGGCGAACGCGGTCGCGGCCTACGTGGCGGCGGGCGGGACCGGCGGCCGGCCCGCTTGGACGGTCGGGCCGCGCACGGCGGCGGCGGCGGCGGCGGCGGGCCTGGAGGTGCGCGGCGTGGCCGATGACGCCGAGGCGCTGGCGCGGCTCGTCCCGGCAAACGCGCCGCCGCTCCTGCACCTGCGCGGCGCGATCGCGCGGGGCGACCTCGCCGGGGCGCTCCGGGCGCGGGGGATCTCGGCGTCCGAGGCAATCCTCTACGCGCAGGAGGCGCTGCCCCTCGATGCGGAGGCCGTCGCGCTGATCGCCCTCGGCCCGGTCCTCGCGCCGGTCTACTCGCCGCGCGGGGCGTCGCTGCTGATGGCGGCCTGCCGGGACCCGTCGCGGGCCAACCTGCGGGCGGTTTGCCTTTCGCGCGCGGTGGCGGCGGCCTGCGACGTCCCCGTCGCCGCGGTCGCGGCGCGCCCCGACGGCGCGGCGATGCTCGACGCGGTGCTTGCGGCGTGCGCATCATCGGCGGTTGAGGCAGGGGGGCGGTCGGTCTAGGTGTCGCCGATCGGCCGGGCGATGCCGGATCGCGGACATTCGGTTTGGAGGGCATGGGTTGGCGCGCGACACGAGGAAGACCCCCACCGACGACGCGGCTGCCCCCGAGGCCGGGAAGGTCGATCGTCCGGGCGACGCGACGGGCGCCGAGGACGCGAAGGGCGGTGCCCGAACCGCCGAGGGCGCGTCCGCGAAGGACGCTTCGGTCGCCGCGAAGGCCGATGCGGGCCCGTCGAAGGCCGGCCCGGCCGGTAAGCCCGGTGCGGCAGTGAAGCCCGTTCCGGGCTCCGAGCGCGAAGCTGTGAAACCGTCCGACGCGAAGCCGGCGACCCCGCCGGAAGGTGCGCGCGCCGCGTCCTCGCCCGCGACGACGGATGCCGGGAAGGCGGGTGACGACGCGACGTTGAAGGCCGATCCGGCCATTGACGAAGACCGCTCGAAGCCGTCCGGGGCGTCAGCTGGCGTGAAGCCGTCCGTTCCGCCGACCGGCGCGCGTGCGGGTTCCCTGGCCCTGGAGACGCGCGAGGCGAAGGCGGGTGACCCAGCGGGACGCACGACGATCGGCACGGGCGCCGATGCGCCGGGCCCCGATCCGCGGATTCGCCGCGACGGCCCCGCCGAGGCGGGGAGCGCCGTGCCGCGGGTCGAGCCGTCCAGGCCCGCCCCGGCCGCGTCCTCGACGGCCCCGTCACCCGCCGAGGCGCCGCGCCGCGGGCCGGGCTTCCTGCCGCTGGTGCTGGGCGGGCTCGTCGCGGGCGCGATCGGCTACGCGATCCCCACCTTCGTCGCCCCGCCCGAGGTCCCCGTGGAGGACACGACGAGGATCGAGGCGGTGGAGGCCGAGCTCGTGGCGCTGCGGGAGGGGTCCGACGGCGCCGCGGCCGAGATCGCGACCCTCGGAGAGGCCGGTGCGGGGCTCGGCACAGATCTCGTGGATTTGGCCGCGCGTCTCGACGCGCTCGAGGGGCGGACGGCGGACGTGGCCGCCGACGCGGTGGCGGTCGAGCCCTCGGACCTCGAGGGGCTGCGCGCGCGGCTTACCGAGGAGGCGGCGCGGATCGGCGCGCTGACGGAGCGGCTCGACGCGGTGTCGGATCAGGTCGGGACGGCCGCGGGCGACGCGGGCGCCCTGACGGAGCGCGTGGCCGGTCTCGAGGACGACGCCGCCGCAACCGCGGAACGGATCGAGGCGCTATCGGTGGAGCTCGGCGGCCGTCTCGACGGGATCGAAGGCCGGCTCGACGAGGTCATGACCCGCGCGAGCAGCGTCGAGGAGGAGGCCGAAGCCACGGCCCGCGAATCCGCCCGCAGCCAGATCCGCCTCGCCTTGCGCTCCGGCGCCCCCTACGTCGAGCCGCTCGAGGTGCTCGGGCCCGCGCCACAGCCGCTCGTGGCGCCCTCCGCGCAGGGCGTCTCGACGGAGGCCGCGCTGGTCGACGCGTTCCCGCCGCTCGCCCGCGAGGCGCTTCGCGGCGCGCGCGGCGCCGAGGCCACCGGCGGGGTCGGCGGCCTGTTCCGCAGCGCGTTCGGCGCGCGTTCGCTCGCGCCCCGCGAAGGTGACGACGCGGACGCCGTGCTGAGCCGGGCGGAGGCCGACGCCCGGTCGGGCGATCTCGCCGGCGCGCTCGAGGAGATCGAGGCGTTGCCCGCCGCCGCGCGCGAGGTCCTCGCCGACTGGGAGGCGCGCGCCCGCGCGCGGCTGGACGCGCTCGCCGCGGCCGAAGACTTCCTGAAGGACGGGTGAGGTTCGACGATGCTCTGGTCTCTCTTCAAGATCCTCCTGTTCATCGCCGTGGTGGTCGCTCTGGCCTTCGGGGTCCAGTGGCTGGTGTCGCAGTCGGGCGAGGTACAAGTCTCCTTCGCGGGCACCGAGGTCGTCCTGACGCCACTGATGGCGCTCGTCGTGCTGGTGGTCCTGCTGCTGGCGTTCTGGGTGCTGATCAAGCTCGCGGGGTTCCTGATGGCCACGCTGCGCTTCATCAACGGGGACGAGACCGCGCTGGGCGCGTATTTCGACCGCAACCGCGAGCGCAAGGGCTACGAGGCGCTGTCCGACAGCCTGATCGCGCTGGCCTCCGGCGAGGCGCGCGAGGCGGACGCCAAGGCGCAGAAGGCGCAGCGCTACCTGCAGAAGCCCGAGGTCACGAACCTCGTGGTGGCCCAGGCCGCCGAGGCCGCGGGCGAGACCGATCGCGCGCGTGCGGCGTGGGTCGACCTCGTCAAGCACGACCGGACCCGCTTCGTGGGCGTGCGCGGGCTGATGCGCCAGAAGCTCGAGGAGGGCGACACCGCGACGGCGATGAAGCTCGCCGAGAAGGCCTTCGCGCTCAAGCCGCGGCATGTCGAGACGCAGGACACGCTCCTGCGGCTGCAGGCGCGCGACGAGGATTGGGACGGCGCGCGGCGGGTGCTGTCGGCGAAGCTGAAGTCGGGCGCGCTCCCGAAGGACGTCTACAAGCGGCGCGAGGCGGTGCTGAGCCTCGCGGATGCCCGCGACCAGCTGGCGCGCGGCGAGGTCGAGAAGGCCCGCGCGGAGATCCTCGAGGCGAACCGTCTGTCGCCCGAGCTTGTGCCCGCCGCCGTCCTCGCCGCGCGGATGCACGTCGAGGCGGGCGACAAGCGGCGCGCCGCCAAGGTCCTGCGCGCCGCCCGCGCGAAGACGGCGCATCCCGACCTCGCCGCGGCCTTCGCTGAGATCGAGCCCGACGAGACGCCCGAGGCCCGGATCAAGCGGTTCCAGCCGTTCCTCAAGGTCGCGCCGGACGAGCCGGAATCGAAGATGCTCGAGACCGAGCTGCACCTCGCCGACGAGGACTTCCCCGGCGCCCGCCGCGCGCTCGGCACGCTCTACGAGACGCATCCGACGACGCGGTCGCTCGCGCTGATGGCCGCGATCGAGCGGGGCGAGGGCGGGTCGGAGCCGGTCGTGCGCGGCTGGCTCGCCAAGGCGCTTTCGGCGTCGCGGGGCCCGCAATGGGTCTGCGACGTTTGCGGGACGATCCACGGGGAGTGGACGCCGGTCTGCTCGCATTGCGAGGCGTTCGACCGGCTGAGCTGGAAGGAGTCGCAGAGCGGCGGGTCCGTCAGCGCGCTCCCGTCGGACATGCTGCCGCTCCTGACCGGGCCCGCCGCCGCCGCGCCGCCGCCCGCGACCGCGCCCGACGAGCCGAGCCGCGACGACGAGGTCCGCGCGATCGCCGTGATCGACGAGGAGCCCGCGACGCCCCGTCCGTCCCGGGGCCCCGTCGAGCCGATGCCGACCGGCGCGGGCGACGCGGCGCGGCCCGTCCGCGCGGTCGACCCGGCCGCGCGGCCGACGTTCCAGCGCACCGTGCTCGCGAGCCCGCCGGAGCGGCCCTCGACGCGCGACGAAGGGGGCGAGCCCCCGGTGGAAGCGTCGCGCGATTGAGGGCGATTGGGGCTGGAACCGTTCGGATGCCGCTGCTAGACGGCGCGCCGGGGCCGCTGTAGCTCAGCTGGTAGAGCACGTCATTCGTAATGATGGGGTCGGGGGTTCGAGTCCCTTCAGCGGCACCACGATCCGTCCCCGTCCCCGTCCTCCCGCCATGACGCTCCGCGACCGTCCGGCGTCGCATCGCGTCGGCGCCGCCTCCGCCCCCCGGCTAGGGTCGCGCGGGTCGGTCCCGCCTCCACCGCCGGGGCCGTGCGCCGACAGGGAAACGCAACGATCGGGGCCGGAACGGCCCGGGGAGAGACCGACATGACCCAGACCTTCACGCCCGCCGCCTTCGCCGCGGCCACCGCCATCGCGCTCGCCGCGCCTGCCGCGATGGCGCAGGAGATCGTCGTCGGCGGCAAGAACTTCACTGAGCAGCTGCTGCTCGCGGAGATGACCACGCAGCTTCTGAATGCCAACGGCTTCGAGGCGGACAAGAGCGACGGCCTCGGCTCGACCGTGCTCCGTCAGGCGCAGGAGAACGGCCAGGTCGACGTGTACTGGGAGTATACCGGCACCTCGCTCGTCACCTACAACGAGGTGACCGACAAGCTCGACCGCGACGAGACCATCGCCCGCGTGACCGAACTCGACGCCGAGAAGGGCCTGACCTGGCTCGCCTGCTCGGAGGCCAACAACACCTACGCGATCGCCGTGCGCGGCGAGGACGAGACGACCGACGGGATGACGACGCTGTCGGATTTCGCGGCGGTGTTCAACGACGGCAACCCGGTCGACCTCGCGAGCAACGCCGAGTTCACGCGCCGCCCGGACGGCCTGCCGGGCGTCGAGGAGATGTACGGCTTCGAGATGGGTCGTGCGAACGTCAAGTCGATGGATTCGGGCCTGACCTACCAGGCGCTCAACGAGGACCAGGTCGACGCGGCCGTGGTCTTCGCGACCGACGGCCGGATCGCGGCATTCGACTTCCGCGTGCTCGAGGACGACATGGGCTTCTTTCCCGCCTACTCGATCTGCCCGGTGATCCGTACCGAGACGCTGGAGGCCAACGCGTCCGTCCGGGAGCCGCTCGAGGCGATGTCGGCCGCGCTCGACGACGAGACGATGCAGATGCTGAATTCGCGCGTGGACGTGGACAAGGTGGCGATCGAGCAGGTCGCGACCGACTTCCTGACCGAGCAGGGCCTGCTCTGAGGTCCCGGTCGGGTCGGACGAACGCCGGAAGGGCCGTCGCGGGAGCGGCGGCCCTTCCTCCATCCGGGAGGCGGGCATGGACGACGCGCAGCTGACGGTCGCCGTGGCGCAGGTCGATTCGCATCTGGGCGACGTCGACGCGAACGTCGAGGCGCATCTTGCCCTGATCGGAGAGGCGCGGCAGGCGGGGGTCGACTGCCTGCTGTTCCCCGAGATGAGCCTCACCGGCCACAGCGCCGGGCACCGCGCGCTCGAGCTGGCGCTCGCGGTGGACGACCCGAGGGTGATCGCGCTCGCGCGCGCTTCGGGGCCGATGCGCACGACGTTCGGGCTGATCGAGGAGGGGCCGGCCGCGCAGTTCTACAACACGGCCTTCACGGTGGCGAACGGCGCGGTCGTGCACGTCCACCGCAAGATCAACCTCGCCACCTACGGGCAGCTCGACGACGGCAAGCACTTCGCGCCGGGCCGCTACGTCGAGACCTTCGCGCTCGGCGGGCGATGGCGGGCCGCGACGCTGATCTGCAACGACCTCTGGAACCCCGCGCTCGTGAGCCTCGCCGCGCTGCACGGGGCGACGCTGCTGCTGGCGCCGGTCTCGTCGGCGCGCGAGGCGGTCGGCGCGGAGTTCGACAACCCGGGCGGCTGGGAGACGGCGTGCCGCTACTCGGCGATGGTCTACGGGATGCCGATGCTGTTCGCGAACCGGGTCGGGCGCGAGGGCGAGCTGTCGTTCTGGGGCGGCTCGCGGATCGTCGACGCGTTCGGCGCGACGGTCGAGCAGGCCGCGGTGGCCGAGGGGCTGACGGTCACGGTACTGGACTACGCGCAGGTCCGCCGCGCGCGCACGCTGCTCCCGATGGTGCGCGACTCGAACCTCGACCTGCTGGTGCGCGAGACGACGCGGCTGCAGCGCATCCTCGGGGTGCCCACGACGGTACGGCGGGACTAGGCGGGCACGTCCGCGCGGCAGGCGGTCTCGAGCGCCTCCACCGCCGAGCGTGCGAAGGCGCGGGGCACGAGCAGCGTCCAGTCCTCCGGTCCCGCGCGGTGCAGCGTCAGCCCGATGCGGTCGAGCCGCGTCTGCGCGCAGCCGTCCACGGGGAACGCGGAGGGGTGCAGGTCGAGCGCGACCAGCTTGGCCAGGCACCACGACGCGCGCGGCCCCGACAGCCGCAGCCGGACGCGGGCATGCGACAGGTCGGTGACCGTCCCGACCTCCGGCGCGACGGCCTCCGCCAGCGCGTCGGCGATGTCCGCCGGCCCGTCGAGCAGGAGCGCGGTGCCGGGGCCCGCGTCGAACGCGACGGCGTCGCCCGCCCGCGCGGCGCGGCACGGCGCGGGCAGCGTCGGCAGGCCGAGGTCGCGCAGCGCCGCGTCGAGCGCGTCGCCCGTGCCGGGCCAGGCCGCGACCTGCACGAGCGAGCGGATCGGCGCCTCCGCGAGCGTCGCGCCGGGGTGCTCGCCGAACGCATGGCCGTCGAGCGCGGAGCGGGCGGCGGGATCAGACACGCATCCGGCCCCCGTCGGGATCGACGAAGGCGGTCGGGACGACCTCCACCGGCGTGGCGAGGCCGCGCAACGGGTAGGCCGCGCTCAACGCCTCGCCCATCCGCGACGGCCCGTCCGACAGCATGGCGAGCGCGATCTCCGCGCCGAGCGTCGGGCTCCAGGTGGTCGAGGTGACGTGCCCCTGCGAGCGCCCGTCCGGGCCCACGAGATGCGCGCCGGGCAGGATCCGCTCGCCCGAGGTCGAGCGCAGCCCGACCAGCCGGGGACGCGCGGCCTCCGTCAGCGCGGGCCGGTGCATCATGGCCGAGCCGACATGGGCCTTCCTGGAGGACGCCATCCCGTCCATCCCCAGGTCGTGCATCGTGGTGCGGCCGTCGAGCTCGGCGCCGCCGACATGGCCCTTCTCGATCCTGAGCGTGCCGAGCGCCTCGAGCCCGTAGGGCACGATCCCGAACGCCGCGCCGCCCGCGACGATGGCCTCCCAGGCGCCCGCCCCGTGGTTCGCGCCGCAGAACACCTCGTAGGCCATCTCGCCCGAGAACGAGAGCCGCGCGACGGTGACGGGCACGCCGCCGAGCGTGCCGCCGCGGACGCCCATGAACGGAAAGGCCTCGGTCGCGAAGTCGATCCCCGCGACCAGCCCCGACAGCAGGTCGCGGGAGCGCGGACCGGCCACCGCCATCCCCGCCCATTGCTCGGTCACCGAGGTGACCCGCACCCGGAGGTCGGGCCACGCCGTCGCCAGCAGGACCTCCAGATGGCCCAGCACCTTGGCCGCGTTGGCCGTCGTGGTGGTCATTAGGAACCGGTGCTCGCTCAGCCGCCAGGTCGTGCCGTCGTCGAGCACCACGCCGTCCTCGCGAAGCATGATCCCGTAGCGCGCGCGGCCCACCGGCAGCTTCGACCAGCCGTTGACGTAGACGCGGTCGAGGAACGCCGCCGCGTCCGGTCCCGTCACCTCGATCTTGCCCAGAGGCGAGACGTCCACGATGCCCACGCCGCCCCGCACCGCGGTGGCCTCGCGGATGTAGGCGTCGCGGATCGTCTCGCCCGCCCGGAGGTAGGCGCGGGGCCGCATCCACGCGCCGGCGGCGACCATCTCGGCGCCGTGCGCAAGGTGCCAGTCGTGCATCGGGCTGCGGCGGACGGGGGCCAGATGCGCGCCGGTCTCGGCGCCCGCGAGCGCGCCGATGGCGACGGGGGTGTAGGGCGGGCGGAACCGCGTCGTCCCGGCCCGGGCCACGGGGATGCCGCGGGCCTCGGCCATGATCGCGAGGCCGTTCAGGTTCGACGTCTTTCCCTGATCGGCGGCCATGCCGAGCGTGGTGTAGCGCTTGAGATGCTCGACCGCCTCGAACCCCTCGCGCCGCGCGAGCTCGACGTCGGCCGCGGTCACGTCGTGCTGCAGGTCGACGAAGGCGCGGCCGGGGCCGGGCACCCGCCAAAGCGGCAGCGGCGCGTCCGCGAGGAGGTCGGACGCGGCGTGCGGGACGGGGACGGGTTCCGGCGTCAGGCCGAGCGCGCGGGCGGCGACGGCGCCGCAGGCGGCCCCGTCGGCCAGGATCGCGGGCAGGTCGAGCGCGCCGGTCACGCCGCCGACCGCGCTCCAGCCCGGGGGCAGGGCGCCGGGCACGAACGTCGCCAGCCCCGCGTCCCAGACCGGCGCGCCGCCGCCCTGGCTGGTGAGGTGCAGCGTCGGAACCCAGCCGCCCGACACGGCGACCGTGTCGCACGCGATCCGCGCGCCGTCGGTGAGCGTGACGCCGGTGACGCGCGCCGCGCCCATGCGTGCGGGCGACGCTGACGCCGAGGCGGTGCGCCGCCCCGGTCGCGCGGGCGATGGCGATGGCCTCGGGGGAGGCGTCGGCGCGGGGGTCGACGATGGCCGCGACCGCGACGCCCGCCGCGTGCAGGTCCCGCGCGGTCCGGTAGGCGCCGTCATGCGTGGCGAAGACGGTGACGGCCCGGCCCGGCGCGGTGCCCCAGCGATTGACGTAGGCGCGCGCGGCGTCGGCGAGCATCACGCCGGGGCGGTCGTTGCCCGCGAAGACGATCGGCCGCTCGATCGCGCCGGAGGCCAGGATCACGCGGCGCGGACGGATCAGCCAGTGGCGTTGCCGCGGCGCGTCGCCGGGGGTGGCGAGGTGGTCGGCCACGCGCTCCACCGCCGCCATCAGCCCGTCGTAATGGCCATAGACGGTGGTGCGCGGCAGCACGGTGACGTTCGCCATCGCGGCCAGCTCGGCCTCCATCCGCGCGGCGGCGGCGGGGGCGGCATCGCCGTCGAGCGTCGCCGTCTCGTGGTTCAGCGCGCCGCCCAGCCGCTCGCCCTCGTCGGCCACGATCACCCGCGCGCCCGACGACGCGGCCGCCCGTGCCGCCATCAGCCCCGCGGGGCCGCCGCCGACCACCAGCACGTCGCAGAACGCGTTGGCCGCCTCGTAGCGGTCGGGGTCGGGCTCGAGCGAGGCGCGCCCCATCCCGGCGGCGCGGCGGATGACCGGCTCGAAGACCCTGGTCCAGGTCCCACGCGGGCCGGCCATGAAGGTCTTGTAGTAGAAGCCCGCGGCGAAGAGCGGCCCGGCGAGGCCGTTCACCGCCATCGCGTCGAAGCCGAGCGAGGGCCAGGCGTTCTGCGCCTGCGCCACCAGGCCGTCGTGGAGCGGGATCGCGGGCGCCTTCGCGTTCGGCTCGGCCCGCGCGCCGGCGCGCAGCGTGACGAGCGCCGACGGCTCCTCGGTCCCCGCCGAGACGATGCCGCGCGGGCGGTGGTACTTGAACGACCGCGCCACGACGTCCACGCCCGACGCCATCAGCGCGGAGGCCAGCGTGTCGCCCTCGAAGCCGCGATGCGCCCGGCCCGCGAAGGTGAAGCCGAGCGGTCGGTCGCGGTCGATCCCGCTGCCGCCCGCGGCGAGGCGGTGGCCGCTCACTCCGCGGGTTCCGGCACGGGCGCGGGCTCGGCGCGGGCGGGCCGGGCGGCGGCGGGCGCGGGCTCGCCCGCGAGACGCGCGTCGAAGACCTCGTGGGTGCGCGTGTCGCGGTCGACGACGAGCACCCGGCGGCATCCGCCCTCGTGGTGCCAATGCTCGAGATGCCGGCCCGCGGGGTTGCGGCGCGCGTAGAGGTAGTCGCACCACGCGGCCTCCGGCGCGCCGTCCTCGGGGCGGCGGATCGTGGCGTCGCCCACGTAGGTGAACTCGGCGAGGTCGCGCGAGCCGCAATGGGGGCAGGGGATCAGCATCGGGCGGGCCTCTCAGTGCAGCTGCGGATAGGGGCCCTGCCCCTTCTCGTCGATGGTGCGCCCGGCGCAGAACCGGTCGAGGCGGAACGCGGCATTGAGCGGATGCGGCTCGTCGCGCGCCATGGTGTGCGCGAAGCAGAACCCCGAGGCGGGCGTCGCCTTGAACCCGCCGTAGCACCAGCCCGCGTTCAGGTAGAGCCCGTCCACCGGGCCGCGGTCGATGATCGGCGAGCCGTCCATCGACATGTCCATCACCCCGCCCCAATGCCGCAGCAGCCGCAGGCGGCCGAGGTTGGGGAACATCGAGACCGCCTCGGCGGCGACGTGGCGGATCACCGGCATGTTCCCGCGGCTCGCATACGAGTTGTACCCGTCGATGTCGCCGCCGAAGACGAGCCCGCCCTTGTCGGACTGGCTGATGTAGAGGTGGCCCGCGCCGAAGGTGACCACGGTGTCGATCAGCGGCTTGAGCGGCTCGGAGACGAAGGCCTGCAGCACGTGGCTCTCGATCGGCAGGCGGTCGACGCCCGCCATGCGCATCACCTCCGAGGTGTTGCCCGCCACCGCGACGCCGACCTTGGGCGCGCGGATCGCGCCCCGCGTCGTCTCGACGCCGACGATGCGCGCGCCCTCGCGCAGGAAGCCGGTGACGGCGCAGTCCTCGAGGATGTCGACCCCGAGCCGGTCGGCGGCGCGGGCATAGCCCCAGGCGACCGCGTCGTGCCGCGCGGTCCCCGCGCGCGGCTGCACCATCGCGCCGACGATCGGGAAGCGGGCATCCGGCGAGGCGTCGATCCCCGGCAGGCGCGCGGCGACCTCGTCGCGCGACAGGAGCTCCGCGTCGATCCCCTCGAGACGCATCGCGTTGCCGCGCCGCGCGAAGGCGTCCATCTGGCCGGGCGTGTGCGCGAGGTTGATCACGCCGCGCTGCGAGAACATGACGTTGTAGTTCAGCTCGCGCGACATGCCCTCCCAGAGCTTCATGCCGAGCTCGTAGAAGCGCGAGTTCTCCGGGATCATGTAGTTCGAGCGGATGATGGTCGTGTTGCGGCCGACGTTGCCGCCGCCGATCCAGCCGCGCTCGACCACGGCCACGTTCGCGAGCCCGTGCTCCTTCGCGAGGTAGTAGGCGGTGGCCAGCCCGTGGCCGCCGCCGCCGACCACGAGCGCGTCGTAGGCGGCCTTGGGCTCCGCGCGTCGCCACTGTCGCGGCCAGCGCGCGTTGCCCCGCACCGCGTGGGCGAAGAGGGACATCGCGGAATGGCGCATGGCGGGGCTCCTTCGCGGCGGCCTTTGCCGGATGGCCGCACGACCGGCCACGCGGCATGATCGCACCGCCGGCCGCGGCGATGCGTCGGAAATCGACCCTCGCCGGTCGGCATCCGTCGCGCGACCGCCTGGCGAACCCTAAACCATGACAGCAACGGCGAGGAGGCGGGCGATGCACCCGGCCCGCCCGAGGGGGACGCGATGACGAAGACCACGCATTCCGTGCGACCCCGCCCCGTGACCGGGGGCGCCGCATGGAGATCCTGAGCTACATCCTCGACAATCTCGGGCTGATCGGCGAGCGCACGCTCGAGCACATCGCCATCGTCGCGGTCGCCGTGGGCCTCGCGATCCTGACCGGCGTGCCGCTCGGGGTCGCCATCACGCAGAACCAGCGCGCCGCCGACATCGTGCTCTACGTCGCCGCGATCATCATCACGATCCCCTCGATCGCGCTCTTCGGGGTGATGATCCCGATCCTGTCGGTGATCGGGCAGGGGATCGGCTACCTCCCGGCGGTGATCGCGGTGCTGCTCTACTCGCAGCTCCCGATCATCCGGAACACCTACACCGCGATCTCCAACGTCGACCCGGCGCTGCGCGAGGCGGCCAAGGGGCTCGGAATGACCTCGTTCCAGCGCCTGCGGCAGGTGGAGATCCCGCTCGCCGTGCCGGTCATCATGGCGGGCGTGCGCACCGCCGTCGTCATGAACATCGGCGTCGCGGCCATCGCCGCCTATATCGGCGCGGGCGGGCTCGGCACGTTCATCTCCCGCGGGATCAGCCAGACCGACCCGCGCCAGCTCATCACCGGCGCGCTCGCCGTCTCCGTGCTCGCCGTCGCGGCCGATTTCGGGCTGCTGTGGCTGCAGCGCAAGCTCACCCCCCGCGGCATCGCCATCCCGCGCTGAAGGACACCCGCCCATGATCCGACTGGAAGAGCTCACCAAGATCTTCGAGACGCCCGCGGGCGAGATCGTCGCGTCCGACCGCGTGAACATGGAGGTGCCGGAGGGCGAGATCTGCGTACTGCTGGGGCCATCGGGCTGCGGCAAGACGACGACGATGAAGATGGTCAACCGGCTGGTCGCGCCGACCTCGGGCAAGATCTACATCGACGGCAAGGACACCGACGCCATCGACCCGATCAGGCTGCGCCGCACGATCGGCTACGTGATCCAGCAGATCGGCCTGTTCCCCAACAAGACGATCGAGGACAACATCTGCGCGGTCCCCGACCTGCTCGGCTGGGACCGCAAGAAGAGCCGCCACCGCGCGACCGAGCTCCTCGAGATGGTCGCGCTCGATCCGGGCACGTTCCTCAAGCGCTACCCCAAGGAGCTCTCGGGCGGGCAGCAGCAGCGCGTCGGCGTGATCCGCGCGCTCGCCGCCGATCCGCCGGTGATGCTGATGGACGAGCCGTTCGGCGCCATCGACCCGATCAACCGCGAGGTGATCCAGGACGAGTTCCTGCGGATGCAGAAGGACTTCCGCAAGACGATCATGTTCGTGAGCCACGACATCGACGAGGCGGTCAAGATGGCCGACCGGATCGCGATCTTCGACAAGGGCAAGCTGATCCAGTACTCCGCGCCCGACGACCTGCTGGCGCATCCCAAGAACGCCTTCATCGCCGACTTCGTGGGCGGCGACCGCACGCTCAAGCGACTGCGCCTCATCACGGTGGGCGAGGCGATGATGAAGGACCCGCCCAAGGTCACCGCCGAGGACAGTCTCGAGCGCGCCGCCGGGCTGATGGAGGAGCACGGCCACATCTCGATCACGATGGTCGGCCCGAAGGGGCGCGCGCGCGGCATCGTCTACCTTTCCGACGCGCGGGGCGCGAAGGGGCGCGTCGGCGAGCATCACCACAAGCTGCCCGCCACGGTCAACGAGCGCGAGGACCTGCGCACCGCGGTGTCGATGATGTTCACCCACGACGAGACCTCGCTCGCGGTCGTCGACGACGAGGGGTTCTACAAGGGCTACGTCACGCAGCGGGGCATCACGCACCTGCTCGGCGCCACCTACAGGGACGACTGAGCGATGGCCCGCGCCGACCGCCCCGCCACGCTCGACCTGCTCGACACCGAGACGCCCGGCCGCACCGGGGTTCGCGCCACGCTGCGCTCGGGGATCGACCGCATGGCGGGCTCGACGCTGCTCGCCGCCGCGATGGAGGGCGACCACCTCGCCCGCGTCTGGCGCTGGATCCTGATCGCGTTCGTCTTCGTCGCCGGGGCCTGGGCCTGGGCGTCGGGCATCCTGCCCGACATGATCGACCTGCGCGAGGACATCACCTACCTCCTGGGCGAGCACGTCGAGATGGTGCTGATCTCGGGCGGCCTCGCGATCCTCGCGGGGATCCCGTTCGGCGTCTGGCTGTCGCGCCCGTCGATGCGGCGCTACGCCGAGACGCTGATCCAGGTGCTCAACGTCGGCACCACGATCCCGACGCTGGCGATCCTCGCGCTGTCGATGAGCGTGCTCGGCATCGGGACGACGCCCGCGATCTTCGGCCTGTTCGTCGCGACGCTGCTGCCGATCGTGCGCAACGCCTATGCGGGCTGCCAGTCGGTGCCGCCGCACCTGATCGAGAGCGCGACGGGGATGGGCATGACGCCGATGCAGATCCTGCTGCGCGTCGAGGTCCCGAACGCGCTCTTCGTGATGTTCGCGGGCGTGCGCACCGCGCTCGCGATCAACGTGGGCACCGTGCCGCTCGCGTTCCTGATCGGCGGCGGGGGGCTGGGCGAGCTGATCTTCCAGGGCATCGCGCTCAACGACTTCGGCATGATGCTGGCGGGCGCGATCCCGACCGCGCTGCTCGCGATCTTCGTCGACTTCCTGCTGTCTCAGGCGCAGTACTGGCTGATCCCGCGCGGGGTGAACCCGCTCCGCTAGGCCCATCGGCGCCGCATGACCCCGTTCGGCGCGCCCCATCGGCCCCGTTCCTATCGCGGGTCTGGGCCTAGCGCGCCGCCTATGTTCGCCGGGAACACGCGGAGATGCGCCCCATGAAGACCCACGCCCAGGCCGTCGTCATCGGGGGCGGCCTCGTCGGCTGCTCGATCCTCTACCATCTGGCGAAGCTGGGCTGGACCGACTCCATCCTGCTCGAGCGCGACGAGCTCACCTCCGGGTCGACCTGGCACGCGGCGGCCAACATCCACGGCCTGCACGACAGCACCAACATCAGCCGCATCCAGCACTACACGATGAACCTCTACAAGGAGCTCGAGGTCGAGACCGGGCAGGGCTGCGGCGTGTTCCAGCCAGGCTCGCTCTACCTCGCGCAGACCGAGGCGCGCGAGCACCAGCTCCGCCTGCAGGAGGCCAAGGCGCGGCTCTACGGGCTGAACTTCCGCGAGGCGTCGCGCGACGAGGCCGAGGCGCTGCACCCGCTGGCGAACTTCGACGGCATCCGCTGCATCATGTACGAGCCCGACGGCGGCAACGTGGACCCGTCGGGCGTCACGCAGGCCTACGCCGCGGGCGCGCGCAAGCTCGGGGCGACGGTCGAGCGGTTCTGCCCGGTGACGGCCACCGAGCAGCAGGCGGACGGCTCGTGGATCGTGCGCACGCCCAAGGGCGACGTGCACGCGCAGTGGGTCGTCAACGCGGCCGGGCTCTGGGGTCGCGAGGTGGCGGCGATGGCGGGCGTGACGCTGCCGCTCCAGCCGACCGAGCACCAGTACTTCGTGACCGAGACCATGCCCGAGATCGCCGCGATGGACCGGCGCCTGCCGTCGATCGCGGACCGCGACGGGGAGTACTACCTGCGCCAGGAAGGCAAGGGGCTGCTGATCGGCGCCTACGAGAAGGACGTGCGGTTCTGGGCCGAGGAGGGCACGCCGCCGGGCTTCGGCCACGAGCTCTTCGCCGACGACCTCGAGCGGATCATGGAGAACGTGATGCGCGCGATGGACCGGGTGCCCGCCGCCGCCGAGGCGGGCGTCAAGCGGATCATCAACGGGCCGATGATCTGGTCGCCCGACGCGAACGCGCTCTACGGGCCGGTCCCGGAGCTGCGGAACTATTTCTGCTGCACCGGGATCATCCCCGGCTTCTCGCAATCCGGCGGGCTCGGCCTGATGAGCGCGCAGTGGATGGTCGACGGCGAGCCGCAATACGACATGTTCGCCTGGGACCTCGCGCGGTTCGGCGACTGGGCGGACAAGCGGTTCACCAAGGCGCGGGTCGAGGACCAGTACGCGCACCGCTTCAAGATCCACTTCCCCGGCGAGGAGCGCAGCGCGGGCCGCCCCGCCCGCATCCGCCCGACCTACGAGGCTATGCGCGACCGTGGCGCGGTGTTCGGCCTGAACTGCGGCTGGGAGCATCCGCTCTGGTACGCCGACCGCGCGGGCGTCGAGGAGACGGCGGGCTTCACCCGGCAGAACTGGTTCGGGCCGGTCTGCGCCGAGGTGCGGATGCTGCGCGAGAGCGTCGGCGTGATCGACATCTCGAACTTCGCCAACTACGTCGTCCGCGGCCCGGGCGCGCGCGACTGGCTCGACGGGCTCTTCGCCAACCGGATGCCGCGCGAGGTCGGACGCTCCTGCCTGACGCCGCTGATCGGCGTGCGCGGCGGGATCGCGGGCGACTTCACCGTGACGATGACCGCCCCGGACGAGTACATGGTGATCGGGTCCGGCATGGCCGAGCGCTACCACCAGCGGTTCTTCCGCGCCGTGCCGCTGCCCGAGGGCACGACGTTCGAGAACCGCACCGACGCGGTCTGCGGCTACAACGTCGCGGGGCCGCGCGCGCGCGACCTGCTGCGGCGGCTCACGAACGACGACCTGTCGAACGAGGCGTTCCGGTTCATGCGCTCGCGCACGATCGAGGTGGGCGGGGTGCGCTGCCTCGCGCTGCGCGTCAGCTTCACCGGCGACCTCGGCTGGGAGCTGCATTGCGAGGCCGCCGACCAACCCGCGCTGGCGACGCTCCTCCTGGACGCGGCCGCCGATCTGGGCGGCGGGCCGGTCGGCAGCCGCGCGCTGGGCGTGCTTCGGATCGAGAAGGGCTACGGCTCCTGGGGCCGCGAATACTCGCCCGAATACTGGCCGCAGGAGGTCGGGCTCGAGAGCCTCGTCAAGCCCGAGAAGGAGTTTCTCAACAAGGCGGCGTGGCTGAGGATCAAGGACGAGACGCCGCGCGAGCGCATGGTCTCCTTCGAGATCGACGTGACCGACGATGCCGACGCCACCGGCGGCGAGCCGGTCTTCACCACCGACGGCCGCCCCGCGGGCCGCGTCACGTCGGGCGCATACGGGGCCTCGGTCGGCAAGTCGCTCGCGCTGGGCTTCCTGCGGGACGGCACCGCCGAGCCCGGCGACGATGTGCACGTCTACGTGCTGGGCAAGCCCCATTCGGGCCGCGTGCTGGAGCGCCCGGCCTTCGACCCCGAGGGGCTGCGCCTGCGCGCCTAGCCCCCTGCCAGGAACGCGTGCAGCAGCCGCGCCTCGCGCGTGGCCAGCAGGCTCTCGTCGCTGAGCGTCGCGACCCAGGGGCTCGGCACCGGCGCGAACGGTGCGGCGAGCAGGCCGCGGCCGACGTAGCGCGCCGCGATGGCGCCGGGCACGACCGCGAGCCCGGCGCCCTCGATCGCCATCTCCATCGCCACGTTGAGCGAGTTCGTGCGCGTCCCGCCCGTCAGGTCGAGGCGTTCGACGCCAAGCCCCGCCGCCACGATGGCCCAGTATTCGGGCCGCCCGAGGTTGTGGATCAGCCGAGCGCCCGCGATCTGCGCCGGCGTCTCGAGCGGCGCGCCGTCGATCCGGAGCTCAGGCGAGGCCACGACCAGAAGCCGGTCCGACCACAGCGGCGTCGCCGCCTTCGGCATCTCCTCGCGCAGCACCGAGGAGATGCGGATGTCGGCCACCTCCGGCTCCTCGTCCTTCCAGATCCGGCCGTGGACCGTGACCTCGATGCCCGGATGCGCGAGCGCGAAGGCCGCGAGCCGCCCCGGCAGCCAGTTCGACGCGAGGCTGATCGGGCAGGACACGGTGACCCGCCGCCCGTGGCGCGGCGACAGGATGGCCTCGGTCGCCGCGTCCAGCTGCGTCAGCGCGTGCCGCACCGTGGGCAGGTAGGCCTGCCCGAGCGAGGTCAGCGCGAGGCTGCGCGGGTAGCGCACGAAGAGCGGCCGGCCGATGAACTCCTCGAGCGAGCGGACGTGGTTGGAGACCGCCGACTGCGTGTAGTTCAGCTCCTCGGCCGCCGCGGTGAAGCTGAGCGTGCGCGCGGCGGCCTCGAACGAACGCAGGTGGTTGAGGTGGGGCAGGGTGCGCATGACCCGGCCGACCATGGACCATCCGCGCGCGATGACCCAGCCGCATCCGCCCCATAGGGGAGGATTCAATCACGTGCCCCCGGCCGCCCCGGCCCCTAGGCTCGGCCGCGCACGGACGGGGGGCACGGGCCATGGCACGCGAGGGACGCAAGGGCGGGCGCAGGGGCAGCAGCGCGCGCGGCGGCGGCGGGATCGCCCAGCTTCCGTGGGCGCAGGCGCGCAACCACTACGCCCCGTTCGAGGTCGTCACGCCCGAGCAGCTCGAGATGATCCACGACACCTCGCTGCGCATCCTCTCGGAGGCCGGGATCCGGGTGATGAGCGACCGCGTCATGGACCTGTTCGCCGAGGCCGGCGCGATCGTGGACCGCGACACGATGACGGTCCGCATCGACGGCTCGATCGTCGACGCCGCGCTCGCCACCGCGCCCGAGCGCTTCGACATGGTCGCGCGCAATCCCGCCAAGCGCATCGAGATGGGCGGCAACGCGATGAACTTCGGCCTCGTCGCCGGGCCGCCCAACGTGCACGACATGATCGGCGGCCGGCGGCAGGGCAACCAGGAGGACTACGCCAACTTCATCAAGCTCGCGCACCACTTCAACGCGGTCACGATGATCGGCAACCAGGTCTGCGCGCCGATGGAGCTTGCCGGCCAACCAGCGCCATCTCGACACCTACCTCGCCAACCTGACCTACAGCGACCTCACCTTCCACTGCACCGCCATCGGCCGCGGCCGCGCGATGGACGGGATCGAGATGATGGCGATCAGCCGGGGCATCACGGTCGAGCAGATGGCCGAGACGCCGGGCGTCATCACGATCATCTCGGTCAACTCGCCCCGCCTGCTCGACGAGGCGATGACCGACGGGTTGATCGCGATGGCCGAGCACATGCAGCCGGTGACGATCACGCCGTTCACGCTGATGGGCGCGATGACGCCGGTGACGCTCCCGGCGGCGATGGCGCAGCAGAACGCGGAGGCGCTGTTCGGAATCGTGCTGACGCAGCTCGTGCGCCCCGGCGCGCCGGTGATGTACGGCGCGTTCACCTCCAACGTGGACATGCGCTCGGGCGCGCCCGCCTTCGGCACGCCCGAGAACGCCAAGGCCAACGTGATCGCGGGGCAGCTGGCGCGCCGCTACCGGCTCCCCTACCGGACGTCGAACGCGAACGCGTCCAACGCGGTGGACCTGCAGGCCGCCTACGAGACGATGATGTCGTCGTGGGGCGCGGTGCTCGGCGGGGCGAACCTGATCTACCACGCGGCGGGATGGCTGGAAGGCGGGCTCACGGCGAGCTACGAGAAGTTCGTGCTCGACGTGGAGATCATCCAGAACATGACGGAGTTCCTCCGTCCGATCGCCTTCTCCGAGGACGAGCTCGGGCTGGAGGCGATCAAGGCCGTGCCGACCGGCGGGCACTTCTTCGGCAGCCCGCACACGATGGAGCGTTACGAGACCGCGTTCTACAAGCCGCTCCTGTCCGACTGGACCAACTACGAGGCGTGGGAGGCGGCGGGCGCGCACGACGCGCTGCACCGCGCGACCGCGATCTGGCAGCGCGCGCTGGCCGAGTACGAGCGCCCGCCGATGGACGAGGCCGTGGCCGAGGCGCTGGAGGCCTACGTCGCGCGTCGCCGCGAGGCGATCGGGACGGACGAGCCCTGAACGCATCCGCCGAAGCCCGACCCGCCGAGCCGGGCCAGACCATCGAGGTCGTGCTCCTGCTGGTGCCCGGCTTCTCGATGCTGTCGGCCGTCACGGTGCTCGAGACGATGCGGATCGCCAATCGGCTGGGCCGCGCGCCGGTCTTCGCCTGGACGCAGCGCTCGGAGACCGGCGCGCCGGTGCGCTCCTCGCTCGGGACCGACATGGCCGTCGACGGCCCGCTCGAGACGCCGCGCCGGGGCGCCATCCTGCTCGTGTGCGGCGGCACCGACGTGCGCGCCACCGCCTCGCCGCAGACGCTGGGCGCGCTGCGCCGCTCGGCCTCGCACGGCGTCTCGCTCGGCGGGCTCTGCACCGGCACCTACGTGCTCGCGCGCGCGGGCGTGCTGCGCGGGCGCCAGGTCACGATCCACTGGGAGCAGGGCGAGAGCTTCGCCGAGGACTTCCCCGACATCGACCTGACGACCGCGCCCTACCGCATCGACGGCACGATCCTGACGACGGCGGGCGGCACGGCGGGCATCGACCTCGTGCTCGAGGTGATGCGGCTCGCCGGCCATCGCCGTCTGGCCGAGGAGGTCGCGGCGCAGCTCATGTACGTCAACATCCACGACATGCAGACCCGCGCCGACATCTCGCGGCCCGCGCGCATGACCGTCCGCAACCCCAAGCTCGTGCGCGTCGTGACCGAAATGGAGGAGACGGTGGAGGACGTCCGCCCGATGGGGCACTTCTGCAAGCTCGCCGACGTGTCCGCGCGTCAGCTCGAGCGGCTGTTCCGCACGTACCTCCACGACACGCCGACGCGCTACTACATGCGCCTGCGCCTCGACCGGGCGCTGCGCCTGCTGCTGCAGACCGACCTGTCGCTCACCGACGTCGCGCTCGCCACCGGGTTCCAGTCCTCGGGCGGGCTCGCGCGCAAGTTCCGCGAGCGTTTCGGCCACCCGCCCTCGACTCTGCGGCGCTAGGGCCGGGCCATCGGCGCGCCGAGGGCGTCGAGGTCTCGCGATCCCCGACGGTGCCGATCGCTCGGGCGGCCGATGCGCCCGTCACCATTTCCAGCGCACAGCGTGTTTACTATCTGTCGGTGTATGTTCGCATCGGTGGCGAGCGGCGACGGCTGGCGTCGCCCCCGCCGGCCGTCGGCCTGGGGTCGGAGGCTTCGCCGCCGCCAGCGCGATGTCCCGTGATCGCGGGGCTCCGCGCGGGGACGACGATGGGGCGTCGGATGATCACCGTCGAGGTTTCCTGGTACGACCCGTCGACCGGACCGGATCCGGGCCAGCTGCGCCGGATCTCGGGGTCGCGCAGCCCCGGCGCGGAGATCGCTTCGACGTCCACGCTGCCCGTCGCCAGCGCCGCCGCCACCGGCCCGGGCAGCGAGTACTGCGCCTCCTCCGTTGTCGCGGGGATCGCGGCCAGCCGACGCGCCTCGTGGAAGGTCTCCACCCAGATGCGCGCCACTAGCGCGCCCTCGACATGGTGCGCGCGGGCGAGCGCCAGCGCGGCCTCACCGCGGGTTTCGCCCAGCGACAGACGGGGTAGGGCTCCACGTATTGCTCGAGGATCCGCCACCGCGTGCCCAGGTCGGACCAGACGCCGCGCTGGCCCACGTCCTCCATCGTCACCGCCGGCGCCCCCGTGAACCCGTCCCGCGCGAGGAACGCGGCGGACACGCCCGCCATCGCGCCCCAGCCCGACCCGTCCTTGACCATCGTGGGGTGGTCGATGCAGCGCATCATCTGGCTGCGCGGCCCGTGATACTCCGCGATCCCCACCGCCTCGCGCTCGCGGGCCTCGTCGAGCCCGAGCGCGCGCGCGCCGATCGCGGCGCAGGCCAGCGCGATCCACGCGCCCGACGTGTGGTAGTCGGCCACGCTCGCGTGCAGCGCCAGCCCCGCGCGCGTCCCGACCTCGTAGCCCGCCACGATCCGCGCCACGAGCTCCGGCCCGGCGCAATCCGCGAAGGCCAGCGCGGTCGCCACCACGCCGCAACCGACATGGCCCTTGGCGAGCTTGAACCCGTCATGGGCGTCGAGCGCGTCGATGGTCATGCCGTGGGCGAGCGCCGCCCCCGCCGCGCTCACCCGCCGCCCGTCCTGCCAGAGCCGCGCCCCGTCGCCGCCGAAAAGCGTCGCCGCATGGTCGCGCGCGATCCGCGACAGCGCCGTCCGCGACCCCGCGACCCCGACGCCGAGCGTGTCGAGCAGGCAGCGCGTCGCCGCCGCCCGGACCGGCCCCGGCAGGTCGCCCGGCGCGAGCCCGAGCGCGAACGCCACGGGCGAGGGCGGTGCATCCGGCATGGCGGCCTCCGGGGTCGATCCGATGCGCGCGTTGGGGTGGGGTGGCGGAGACGAAGGGATTCGAACCCTCGAACGGTTTCCCGTTACTCCCTTAGCAGGGGAGCGCCTTCGACCACTCGGCCACGTCTCCGCGCTCCGGTCTATGGATGCCGGCCGGGGGGGACAAGGTGAAATCCGGCCCGGCAGACGGGCGGGGACAAGGAGGGTGGTGGCGGTGCAGGGACTTGAACCCCGGACACGCGGATTATGATTCCGCTGCTCTAACCAACTGAGCTACACCGCCGCTGGCGCGCGGGATACGGTCGGCGCGGGGGGCCGTCAAGGCCGCCGGGCCGGGGCGTCTGGGCGCGACCCTGACCCTGCGTCCGTCCGGGACGCGCTCGAGGAGGCGCGGGTCCGGGAGCCGCCCGCACGGGGCGCGGGCCTTGCGCGCCGGATCCGGCATCGGACGCGCGCATCGGGAGCGTCGAACGGGCGTCGGGGCGACGACGGGTGCGACCGGATCGCGCCACTGGCCATTCCCCGCGGCCGGGATGCAGTGAAATGGCCCGGCGGCGGTCGCTGGCCGATAGGCGGGAACCCGGTCGTCACCGCAGCCGAACCCCACCGTTCCAATGGTCCCCCTCACCGCCGAAAAGGCTCCCGCGGCTCGGGCGCGACGCGCGACCACCCGTGCGTCAGCCCCGTCGCCTGATCCCGTCCACCTCCGTCAGCCACGCCCGCATGTGCGTCACCACCGCCTCGGGCGTCTCGAGCGTCGGCAGGTGTCCGGCCCCCTCGATCACCACGAGCCGAGATCCCTCCACCAGCGCGTGCATCGCCTCGTGCCGGTGGGGCGGGCAGAGCGCGTCCTGCGCCCCGCAGAGCACGAGCGTCGGCACGCGCGCGCCGCGCAGCGCGTCCTGCCGGTCGGGCCGCGTCTGCAACGCCCGCGACTGGCGCACGAAGACCGCCGGCCCGAGCGCCTCCGCCATCGCCATGCACAGGTCGAGCACCGCGCCGCGCCGCGGGCCGTCCGCGAGGTAGTTCGGCTTCATCTCGTCGCGCATCACCGCGCGCAGCCCGCCCGCCTCGACCCGCGCGATCTGCGGCTCGCGGGCCGATGCCACCGCCGGGTGCTCGGCCTTCGGGTTGGTGTCCATCAGGCACAGCCCCGCGATCCGGTCCGGCGCGCGCGCGAGCATCTCCATCGCCACGATCCCGCCCATGCTGAGCCCGGCCAGCGCGAAGCGCGGCGGCGCGTGGGCCAGCACCGCGTCGGCCAGCGCGCCCGTGTCGTCGGCACCCGTTATCGGTGCCACCGTCACCGCGCGGTCGTGGATCGCCGCCACCTGCGGGGCGAACAGCCTGGCATCGCACATCATCCCCGGCAGCAGCACCAGCGGCGTCATCGCCGCCGGTCCACGTCGCGCGGCGCCGCCCTGGACCCGAACGCCCGCAATCCGATCCCCTCCACCATCGCCTGCACCCGCTCGTCGACCCGCATGGATGGAACACGGGCTGTGCCGGACCGGCAAGCCATGCTACCCCACCTCACGTCGCCATCGGGTTCGGGAGGGCCACATGACCGACTTCTTCCTGCTCGCCGTCGCGGTGCTCGCCGCGATCGTGCTCGTGCGGATGCTCACCCGCGACTGGCGGCCGATCGAGGATGCCGACGAGCCCGACCCGGAGCGCTGACGCCCCGCGCATCCGGTTGCGCGTATGTCCGGGACGGCTAGGCTCGCAGCTGCCACCGACCAGGAGCCCGCCATGGCCGACGCCCTCCTCGTGATCGACGTGCAGGTCGGGTTCTGCCCCGGCGGGCGGCTCGCCGTCGCCGACGGCGATGCGATCGTGCCCGGCATCAACGCGCTGATGGGGCGGTTCGGGCATGTGATCCTGACGCAGGACTGGCACCCGGCCGGCCATTCCTCCTTCGCCTCCTCCCATCCTGGCCGCGCGCCCTACGAGACGATCGAGATGCCCTACGGCACGCAGGTGCTCTGGCCCGACCATTGCGTGCAGGGCACCTCCGACGCCGCCTTCCACCCTGCGCTCGAGCACGGCCGCGCGCGCGCGGTGATCCGCAAAGGGACGGACCCTGCCATCGACAGCTACTCGGCGTTCCAGGAGAACGACCGCGCGACCCCGACCGGGCTCGACGGCCTCCTGCGCGGTCTCGGGGTGGACGCGCTGACCCTCGTGGGGCTCGCGACCGACTTCTGTGTCGCGTGGTCCGCGCTCGACGCCGCCCGGCTCGGCTACGCCGTCACGCTGCGCGAGGACCTGACCCGCCCCATCGACCTCGACGGCTCGCTCGCCGCCGCTCGCGCCGCGATGCGCGAGGCGGGGGTGGTCCTGGCCTAGCCGAGCCCGGCGGGCCTCACCGTCCCTCGCCGACCTCCCGGTTGAACAGGGCGAGCAGTTCCGGGGCGATCCGGGGGCCGAACGCGATCTCGCCATCCGGGGCCCAATGGTCGGAATCCGCCCAATAGAGATGATCGCAGTCGTAGAGATCCCGCCGGATGTCGAACCCGACCAGCGCCTGCTCCGAGAGGTAATCGAACGATCCGCCGCGGCTTCGCGCCGCCAGCGTCGAGTCGAGCCGAGCGGAGAATTCGGCATGCCACGGTCGCATGGACAACGCGCTCGCGACCCGGTCGCACCCCGTATCGAGGATGGTGTCGATCGGAACGAAGGGTTCCACCCGGGGTCCGAGCCACACCAGCGGTCCATGCCGCGCGAACCGTTCGAGTTGTGCGATGACGCGATCGATCGCGACGGTATCCAAGACGGGCGCGGATGTCCGCATCGGCTGGAAGAGCGCGCGGCCGATCCGGTCGCCATCGGGATCGGCGGCGAGCCAGAAACCCGCCTGCACGTAGACCGCGAGGCCGATGCGCGCGCCTTCCGCCGCGAGGAAACGGTCGAGCTCTCCGCCCTCGCACGGGGAGTCCGGCACGTGGGGACGACAGTCCCCCTGTCCGAAATGGATCACAAACGCCCGATCCGTCGCCGACAGGAGCGCGTGATAGACGTCGACGGAATGCGAGTCCCCCGCCACGACGAGCGCCGGTCCATGCTCCGAGGCGCACCGTTCGAAACGCGCCCGCAGCCGGTCGTCGTAGCGCAAGGTCGCGAACCGGCAGGCGTCTTCGCTCGTGCGCGGATCGTTTCCGATGTCGGATGCGATGCGCGACTTGGCCAGGAGGAATTGGTTCTGGGCGCTGATGCTTGCTCGGAAGTAACTCTCGTGCCAGGGGCCGCTGCTGAGGATGGCCGCAGCCGCGAAGAACGCGATCGAGACCGTCGCCGCTCCGGTCAGGACGATCCAGTTCCGGCCGGGCCCCCGTCGGGACGGCTGCTCGACGAACCGCCAGCTCAGATAGGCGAGCGGGAAGGACAGCGCTGCGAGCGCCGTCAGGGCGAGCGTCTGCTCCTCCAGGACCGGGAACCGGATCTGCGCGAGCGCGAGGATCGGCTGGTGCCAGAGATAGGCGCTGTAGCTGATGAGGCCGATGGCCACTGGCGCTTTGTGCGACAGGAGCCGCGCCACCGGCGTGGAGCCGGTCCCGTAGACGAGGACGAGGAGCGTCCCGAGGACGGGGATCAGCGCCCAGAGGGATGGGAACGGATATCCGTCGTCGAAGATCACCACGCTGCCGACGATCATCGCGAGGCCGATGGAGGAGAGCCATGGCGAGGCGGCGAGTTCCCGTCGACGCACGAGCACCGCCCCGAGCGAACCGGCGACAAGTTCCCAGGCACGGCTCGGCAGGAGGTAGAAGTTCGCATCGGGCGCCAGGCGCCAGAGCGCTTCGCTCGCCGCAAGGCTGGCGACGAATATCGCCGCCAGCGCGATGGTCAGGGACGGCCTGCTCCGGGACCACAGGATCACGAGGAGGAGCGGGATGACGACGTAATACTGCTCCTCGACGCCGAGGCTCCAGGTGTGCAGGAGCGGCTTGAGTTCCGCGGCTGGCGCGAAGTAGCCGCTCTCGAGCCAGAACAGGACATTCGAGAGCGATACGCTCGCCGCCGCCACGCTCTGAGCGTAGTCCTTGAAAGCCAGCGGCAGCATCCAGGCCCAGGCGAACGGCGTCGTGACGACGACGACGACGACGAGGGCGAGGGCGGGCAGGATGCGCCGCGCCCGTCGCGCGTAGAAGTCGGCGAACGAGAACCGTCCCGCATCGATAGCGTCGAGGATCAGCCCCGCGATGAGGAAACCCGAAATCACGAAGAACACGTCCACGCCGACGAACCCACCCGAGGCCGCCGAGATGCCGGCATGGAACAGGATGACGGGGACGACCGCGATCGTTCGCAATCCGTCGATTTCGGGCCGATAGTTCACGATGCTCGGTTTCCTCGGCGCGAGTGCCTCTGGCGGTTCAGGGGCTCCTCGTACTAGATTTCACCCGGCGCGAGACCGCGCCGCCGCGTTCCGGCGATCGATCTCGCCCGTGGCCGGAGCGATCCGCGGCCGGGGGGCTTGCCCGTGCCGGATCGTCGCCGATCGCTCCGCCTGAAAGAGCCCCCGACCCGTCCCGCGAGGAGCCCCCGATGCCTGCCGCTCGATCCGCTTCGCGAGCCGCCCGTCGCGCGGCCCGCACCGCCCCGCCCCGCGACGTGGCGACCCTGCGGGCCGCCATCGCCGCCGCGCGCCTGCCCGGCCACCCGCCCGAGGTCGTGGCGCAAGGGCGCGATCTGCTGTCAGGTTGGCTCGACCCGGCCCGCCCCTTCGCCGCACTCGTGCGCGACATGGCCAGCGGCGCCGCCGCCCGCGCCATCGCCCTCGCGCTGCTCGAGCGCCTGCCGGAGCCCGAGGGCCTCGCTTGCGCCCCCGGTTGCGCGTTCTGCTGCATCCTGCCGGGCGAGGACGGCGGAACCGTCACCGACGCCGAGGCCGCCGCGCTCCACGAAGCCCTCGTGCCCCTGCGCGGCGAGCCGGACGGCCGCGCCTGGACGCCCCAGGCCTGCCCCGCGCTCGACCCCAAGACCCGCCTGTGCCGCGCCTACGAGGCCCGCCCCGTCATCTGCCGCACCTACGTCTCCCGCGACGTCGCCGCGTGCGAGGCCATCGCGCACGGCGAGGCGCGCCCCGGCACCGGCACGCTCGCGCCCCAGCTCGCCCACGTCACCGTGCACGCGCTCGCCCGCGCGGCCCTCGCCGGCACCGCCCGCGTCCCCACGCGCTCGCTCGCGCGGACCGCCGCCGCGGCGCTCGACGGCCTCGACGCGGACGCGGCCCTCCACGCCGCCCGCCACCCGCCCGGCTCGCTCGACGCGGAGCGGCGGCGCCTGGCGAAGGGCCTGGCCCGGAGCCGCTAGGGAGATCGAACGACCCGGCGCGGAGAGGCTACAGCGAATCAAGGGCCCGGCCGGGAGCCGCTTGGGAGAACGAAGGGCCCGACCCGGGGCCGCTGGAAAGAACGGAAGGCTTCGCTGCGGCACGTCGGGCAGGACGAAGGGCATCGCACGCACTCGCCCCCGCACCCTCGCCCCCACCCGTCACCCGCCCGACGCCCGCCCGCACTGGACGCCCGCCCCCCCGCGTGATCCAAACCCGCCGGGGAGCCCCGCATGCAAGACATCGCCACCCGCGTCTGGAACGACCGCTGGAAGATCGACCCGATCGTCCGCTCGCTCCTCGACACGGACTTCTACAAGCTGCTGATGTGCCAGTCCGTCCACCGGACCCACCCCGACACCCGCGTCACGTTCTCGCTCATCAACCGCACCCTGCGCATCCCGCTCGCGCGCCTCGTCGACGAGGAGGAGCTGCGCCTCCAGCTCGATCACGTCCGCTCGCTCGCCCTCACCCGCGGCGAGAGCACCTGGCTGCGCGGCAACACCTTCTACGGCAAGCGCCAGATGTTCACGCCCGACTTCATGGAGTGGTTCGAGGCGCTGCGCCTGCCGCCCTACCGCCTCACCCGCGAGGGCGACCAGTACGTGCTGGCCTTCGAGGGCGCCTGGCCCGAGGTCATGCTCTGGGAGGTCCCCGCGCTCGCGATCCTCATGGAGCTGCGCTCCCGCGCCGTGCTCGCCACGATGGGCCGTTTCGAGCTGCAGGTCCTCTACGCCCGCGCCATGACCCGCGTCTGGGAGAAGGTCGAGCGCCTGCGCGCCCTCGACGGCCTGCGCCTCGCGGATTTCGGCACCCGCCGCCGCCATTCGTTCCTGTGGCAGGACTGGTGCGTGCAGGCCATGTCCGAAGGCCTCGGCCCCGCCTTCACCGGCACCTCCAACTGCCTCGTCGCCAAGAACCGCGACCTCGAGGCGATCGGCACCAACGCCCACGAGCTCCCCATGGTCTACGCCGCCCTCGCCACCGGCGACGACGCGCTGGCCGCCGCCCCCTACGACGTGCTGGCGCAGTGGCACGACGAGCACGAGGGCAACCTGCGCATCATCCTCCCCGACACCTACGGCACCGAGGGCTTCCTCGCCCGCGCCCCCGACTGGCTCGCCCGCTGGACCGGCATCCGCATCGATTCGGGCGACCCCGAGCAGGCCGCCGAGGCCGCCATCGAGTGGTGGCGGTCCCGCGGCGAGGACCCGTCGACCAAGCTCGTCATTTTCTCCGACGGGCTGGACGTGGCGAAGATCGAGACCCTCCACGCCCGCTTCCACGGGAGGGTCAAGGTGTCCTTCGGTTGGGGCACGCTCCTGACCAACGACTTCCGCAGCCTGGTCGAGGACGACGCGCTGGCCCCGTTCTCGCTCGTGTGCAAGGCCGTGGCGGCGGACGGGCGCGCGACGGTGAAGTTGAGCGACAACCCCTCGAAGGCGATGGGGCCGGCGGGGGAGGTGGAGCGGTACAAGCGGGTGTTCGGGGTGGGGGCGCAGGAGAGGGTGGAGGTGGTGGTTTGATGTAAGTATTAGAAGGTTCTAACCCTATAGCTTCATGTAAGGATACCGTTTTTGGCAACGCTTCTGAGCAACGAGGAAGTCTCCCTAATAAAAGCAATGCTCGCACGAGGATATAAGAACAATAGGATCCAGTTCTTTTTCAATACTCCTTACCGCGCTGTGAATTCGGGAAGAATAAGCGAGATCAAGAATGGTGAAAAATGGAATGATATTGTCGCTGCCACACAATACGCACTCGACGAATTCTTAGAAAGTCATCCGCTGCGGAACTCAGTCGTTCCGATTGACGAGCCTATCATACCTCTGCAAAAGGCAACGGGTGCGTTGTTTGCGCTCGGGGATGATAATCTTCTTAGCTTGATGGCTGACAATACGCAAGAAATTGTCGGTCCCGACGAGAAGGCACTGCTTGAGGAGGTGGTATTTAAGACAGAAGGGATGCTTCTGCTCGGGCACAACCTGATCGGCGATCTCGGAGGTGACCTCGAAAGATTTCTCCTTCAACTAGACATAACTTCCGACAATTTTTCTCTGATCCGGTTATGGTCAACCGGGAACCGCCTCCGTTCCCGGCTGGCCTCTCATGACGTTGATTTGGAGATCGACGGGCCAAAGATGTTTGTGCTTGATAAGGGCTGCGCAGAGCAACTTAGAGACTTAGTGCAGACTTGGAACACGCTTTGTGCAATTACTGGCCGGCTGACGGCACTAGATGATGCTCGCCGCGGACCTCTGAATAGTGCAGAAGTCAGAGACCAAGTCAATCTACTTGAAGACGCGATGTTGGCGGCAAATGATATATCGCAGCCGGAAACTGCTAGGATTGTCGAGCAGCAGTATGAAATTGCAGTAGACATCGACGGAGCAGAAGTCGCAAACGCAGCCGCTTTCCAAACAATCAAAAACTTTGTGAGTACCGCTATCGCCGGTACATATCGCTATCTGCGCAGGCAGGTAGACTTAGCCGTTGACGAAAATATGGAAGATCTTGGCAAAAAGGTGCGTGGTACACTTGTGAAGGCGACGTTGTATGGTGTACCGCTCTGGGTTCTTGCGAACTGGACTGCATTGCAAGCTTTTGTTGACGCCACAATGGTGAACCCTGCATTCGCAAATCTTCTAGCATTTATACAGTCAGTCCTATAGGTAACTGAAAGCTGCACCTATTGAAAAAGACCCAAAATAGAACACACGCGGTAATGGCGCAGAGAAGCGAGGCTTTAGATAGCGTTGACGACTTTCCGACGCCTCCGTGGGCAAGTCGAGCGCTTCTTGAGCATGTTATTGAGCAAGGGGGCTATACTAATCGATTTTCATGCCTAGAGCCTTCCTGCGGTGAGGGCCATATGGCTAGAGCTTTAGGCGAGTACTTTGGAGAAGTGCAATCGGCTGATGTTCTCGACTACGGATTTGGTGCCGTTCAAGACTATTTGACTGGGGCATACGACATCGGATCTTATGATTGGGTTATAACTAATCCTCCTTTTAGGCTGGCGGAAGCATTTATATTAAAAAGCTTGCCTGTTGCTCGGCGGGGCGTTGCAATGCTCGTACGGACCGTCTTTATCGAAAGCGTAGGGAGATATGAGAGAGTCTTCATGCCGCACCCACCTACTTACGTCGCACAATTCGTTGAACGGGTGCCAATGGTTAAGGGGCGTCTCGACCCAAAGGCATCAACAGCTACCGGTTATGCTTGGATAGTGTGGGAGAAGGGCCGAACATCGCAGACGAGACTACTATGGATTCCACCGTCTCGGAAACGCTTGGAGAAGATGTCGGACTATACATCAGGAAGAGGCGCCGTGGCTAATGTAGGCAGTTTGTTATAGCAAGTGCAGGGTGCGTGCTCGCCACACACCGCTCCCTCCAAACAGATGCGTGACAAACACGCACTCTACGTCTCCCCCACATCCCCCCGAAGCGCCTTCACCTCCCCCCGCCGCCGCTTCGCCTCCACCCGCTTACGCTTCTGCGCTCTTCGACACCCCCGTCTTCACCCGCGGCTTCGGCCGCACCGCCGCCGCTCGCACCAACTCCATCAGCCGCTCCCGCGCGACCTCCCGGTTGCGCGCCTGCGAGCGTTCCTCGGAGACCTGCAGCACCAGCGCCCCCTCGCGGGTCCAGCGCCGCCCCGCCAGCCGCCGCAGCCGCGCCTTGACCGGGCCGGGGAGCGAGGGCGAGCGCTCCGCCTCGAAGCGCAGCTCGACGGCGCTCGACACCTTGTTGACGTTCTGCCCCCCGGGCCCGCCCGCGCGCACGAACGTCTCGGTGATCTCCCAGTCCTGGATCTCGATCTGCGGGGTCACGGAGAGGGGCATCGGGGCCTCGGGAGTTTCGTACGAAATGTGAAGAACGCCGTTTCGACTTACCCCGAATTGTGAATTTCGGCACCCGGGCCCGGTCCGTCGGCGCCTCGGGCGGCTTCCGGGGGTCCGGCCCGGCCGCGTGCGGCGCGCAAGAAGAAGGCCGCCTCCGTGACACGGGGCGGCCTTCCGAAAGTTCAGGAGGCGGGGTCGGTTAGGTCAACGACCCGCCATCGGGGTCCACGTCCGAGGGCTGCCTCAGCCGCGCGCCCCCATGGTTGTCCCGACGCCCTGCTCCACCATCTTTCTAGACACTGGATCACCTCCTTTCGTTGCGTTTCAGATGCGTGGACGTTGCCACACCCCCCGCATCCGTCAAGCGATTTCACGCGGCCCGCGGCGATTTTCCCGCGTGAGCCACCGGAACGGCGCCAGCGCGACGAGCGCCACCGCGAGCTTCACCGCCCAGTCGGCCAGCGCGAGCCCCACCCAGTAGGGCCCTATCGCCGTCGCCTCCTGCGCCCATCCCACGTCGCCCCAACCCGCGGGGAACGCGAGGAAACCCGCGAAGGCGATCGTGAAGAACAGCGCCGTGTCCACCGCCGAGCCCAGCACCGTCGAGACGAGCGGCGCGACCCACCACGCCCGCCTCGCGAGCGCCGCGAACGCCGCAAGGTCGAGGCTCTGCGCCACGAGGAACGCGACCCCCGAGGCGAGCGCGACCCGCCCCGACACCAGCGGCCCGAACGGCCCGTCGACCTGCGTGCCGACCGCCGAGCAGGCGAGCCCCACGGCGAACCCCGCGAGCATCACCCGCCGCGCCGCCGCCGCGCCGTGCAGCCGGATCGTCACGTCGGTCACGAGGAAGGCGAGTGGATAGGTGAACGCTCCCCAGGTCAGCCACCCGCCCGCGACGGGGATCTGCACGCCCACGTTCGACGCGACGACGATCGCGGCCATGAGCGCCACGGCGAGTTTGGTATCCATCGGTGAACCCGTTTTGACATGGTGGTCGGAGACATGGCCCGCGAGGGCAGGGCGCCCCTACGCCCCGCCCGTCCACCGCGCAAGGCCGTCGGTCCGGAACCCGTCGGGGATCGCGTCGCGGCCCTCGAGCACGAGGTCCGCCATCGTCTCGGCGACCAGCGGCGCCATCCCGAAGCCGATCTTGAAGCCTCCGTTCGCGACGTAGTGCCCGTCCCGCCCGGGCCACGCGCCCAGCAGCGGGGCCCGCGACCGCGCGCGCGGCCGGATGCCGGCCCACCGCTCCAGCACCGAAGCGCCGGCAAGGGCGGGCAGGGCGTCGATGGCCCGCGCGAGCAGCGCGTCGGCGCGCGCGTCCACCCGGCCGTGGTCGAAGTCGCGCTCCGAGGTGGAGCCGATCGCCACCGTGCCGTCGGCATGGGGGACGACGTGCAGCCCGTCGAGGTAGAGCTGCGGCGCGTCGCGTCGGTCGAGGGCCACGAGCACGGCCTGCCCCTTCACGCCGCCCCCCGCGGCACGCCCGCCCGCCTCGCGCATCGTCTCGAGCCCCTCCCAGCCGGTCGCGTGCAGCACGGGGCCCCGCATCCCGCCCTCCGCGCGGATCGTCCCGCCCGCCGCCTGGATCGCCGCGGCCAGCGCCTCGCAGGCCCGGCGGGGGTGGATGCGCGCGGACAGCGTGTCGCGGATCACTTCCGGCGTGCCGGTGGACCATCCGCCCGGCGCCGCCTCCACCGTCCAGCAGGCCTTGCCGCGCCAGAGCCGGGCCGCGCCTGCGCCCCGCGCGACGGCGGTCGCCCGTGCGGCCGCGTCGGCGACCGGCTGCAGCCGCCCGGTCCGCGCGTAGCCCGGGTCGCCGCCCCCGGCCGCCGCGACCGCGGCCCACCAGTCCTGCGCCATCAGCAGGCTCTCGAGCTGAAACGCCTTCTTCTCGTTCCAGTTCTCGGGGACGTGTGGAGCGAGCGCGCCGACGATCCCGCCCGACGCGCCCGCGCCGACGCCCGCCGGGTCGACCACTCGCACCCGCGCGCCGCGCCGTGCCATCGCCCAGCCGCAGGCGAGCCCGAACACGCCCGCGCCGATCACCGTCACCTCCGCCGCCATGCGCGCCCTTTCCGTCCCCCGGGAGCCGGGGCATAGCCCGTCGGATGCAGGACGCAAACGGCATGGCGGAGGTCGAGTGGCGCGACGGCACCCCCGTCTCGACCCGCTTCGGCGATCCTTACTACGCCCTCGGCCATGGCGCGGCGGAGGCGCGGCACGTGTTCCTCGACGGCAACGACCTGCCCGCACGGTTCCGGGACGGGTTCCACCTCGCCGAGCTGGGCTTCGGCACGGGGCTGAACGCGCTCGTCGCGGCCTCGTCATGGTCCGGGCCCGGACGCGTCCGATACACGGCGTTCGAGGCGTATCCGATGGCGCCGGTGGACATGGCCTGCGCGCTCGGCGCGTTCCCGGAGCTCGACGCGACCGCGCTCCTGTCGGCATGGCCCGCCGCTCGGTTCGCGCTCGGTCCGTTCGACGTCGAGATCGTCGCGGGCGACGCGCGGGAGACCGTTCCGGGCTGGGACGGTCGCGCCGACGCCTGGTTCCTGGACGGGTTCTCACCCGCCCGGAACCCCGAGATGTGGGGCGGAGCGCTGCTGGACGCCGTCGCCCGCCGGACCGCGCCCGGCGGCACCTTCGCGACCTACA
The DNA here is from genome assembly GCA_963729425.1 of uncultured Alphaproteobacteria bacterium. Classification (GTDB taxonomy): domain Bacteria; phylum Pseudomonadota; class Alphaproteobacteria; order Rhodobacterales; family Rhodobacteraceae; genus Jannaschia. The sequence goes on from CAVSOF010000007.1 coordinate 332,997, forward strand.
CCGCCGCGGGCCACGTCCGTCGCGCGCTCGACGCGGCGGGCTTCGCGGTCGAGCGGGTCGCGGGCTACGGGCGCAAGCGGCACATGTCGCGGGGCCGGCTCCGGTGAGGCTCGAGGGCGACCGGCTCGGCATCGCGCTGATGGTCGCCACGACGGCGGTGTTCGCCGTGCAGGACGGGATCTCGCGCCACCTCGCGGCCGAGTACAACGTGCTGATGACGGTGATGATCCGGTACTGGTTCTTCGCCGCCTTCGTGATCGTCGTCGCGCGCCGGAAGGCCGGGGGGCTCCGCGCCGCGGCGGCCACCTCCCGCCCCGCGATCCAGATCCTCCGGGGCGTGCTTCTGGTTGCGGAGATCTGCGTGAACGTCGCGGGCTTCGTCCTCCTAGGCCTCGTGGAGGCGCATGCGATCTTCGCCGCCTATCCGCTCCTCGTCGCGGCGCTGTCGGGGCCGGTGCTGGGCGAGCGGGTCGGCTGGCGCCGCTGGGCCGCCATCGGCGCGGGCTTCGTCGGCATCCTGGTGATCCTGCGGCCGGGCGTGACGGTGTTCTCCCCGGCCGCGCTGGTCCCGCTGACGGCCGCGTTCATGTTCGCCCTCTACGGCCTGCTCACCCGCTACGTCGGGCGGACGGACGCCACCGCGACGAGCTTCTTCTGGACCGGCACGGTCGGGGCGGTGGCGATCACGATCGTCGGGATCTGGTCGTGGGAGCCGATGCGCGCGGTCGACTGGGGCTGGATGACGGCGCTCTGCGTCACCGGTGCGGCGGGCCACTGGCTCCTGATACGCTGCTACGAGGTGGCCGAGGCGAGCGTCGTGCAGCCCTTCGCCTACCTCCAGCTCGTCTTCGCGGCGACGATCGGCCTCGCCGTGTTCGGCGAGCGGGTGGGGGCGAACGTCGTGATCGGCGCGGCCATCGTGATCGCCGCGGGGCTGTTCACCCTGTGGCGGGGGCGGACCGAGGCGGCGGGCCCCGCGCGCTAGGGCGCGAGCTCGCCGTAGCCCTCGCGCAGCCACCGGCCGAGCCGCGGCGGCCCGGCCTCCCCGGTCAGGCGGGCGTGATAGGGCAGCAGGCTCTCGGAGACGCGCATGATGTAGTTGCGCGTCTCCGCGAAGGGCACGTCCTCGATCCAGTCCACGAGGTCGACCGAGGGGGTCCGATGGATCGCCCAGCTCCCGCCGCCACCGGCGCGCGCGCGACGGGCCCGCGTTGTAGGCCGCGGGCACGAGGATCGGGGAGCGGTCGAACTCCCTTTCAAGCAGGCGCAGGTACGCGGTCCCGAGCCGGGCGTTGTAGTCCGGATCCGAGGTCAGCGCGCTTTGCCGGTAGGGCTCGCCGATCGCCTGCGCCATCTCGCGCGCGGTGCCCGGCATGACCTGCATCAGCCCCGCCGCGCCCGCCCGGCTGACGACGACCGGGTCGAACTCGCTCTCGCGCCGCGCGATCGACAGCGCGAGCTCGGGCGCGACGCCGCCCGCCTGCCGTGCCAGCGGGGTGACGGGGAAGTAGCCGCGATGCAGCTCGTGGCCCGACTGCGCGGCGCGCTTGGCGATCAGGAGCGCGATGTGCGGATCGTCGAGCTCGTCGAGCGCGAGGTCGATCAGGCTGCCGACGTCGACCCGCGGCAGCGTCTCCGCGAGGTGGGTGAGGAACCGCTCCGCCAGGTCGCGCTCGCCCGCCGCGTGCAGAGCGCGCGCCGCCGCGAGAACGGAGCCGTCCGCGAAGGCCGCGGTCGCCGCGGGCGGGAACGTCTCCCGCCCGGCCAGCAGCGGATCGGATGGCAGCCCCGCCCGCTCGGCCGCGAGCTGGCCGTAGAAGCTCGTCTGCCACAGCGCGCCCCGCGCGTAGGCGGCCCCCGCGCCTTCGATGTCGCCCGACGCCTCGAGCGCGCGGCCGAGCCAGTAGCCCGCCCGGCCGCGCGAGATCGGCGAGACGACCTCCTCGTCGAATGCCGCGAAATGCGTCGCCGCGTCGCCGGGCCGGTCGAGGAACCGCAGCGCCAGGTAGCCCGCGATCCATTCGAGCGAGGCCAGGTCCTCGCCCGCGGGCGGCATGTGGTGGCGGGCGGCGACGCGGTAGGCCTCCGCGTGGCGCCCGTCCTGCATCAGCCCGCGCGCGAGCCGCTCCCGATGTCCGGCCCACGCCTCGGGGCGGCCGAGCGCGTCGGCGTCGGCGTCATTCGCGAAGAGAAGCTCGAGCGCCCCGTCCGTCAGGCCCCGCTCGAGCCGCCAGCGGAAGCGTTCGTAGGCCAGACCAGGGGCGTCGCGCAGCGCCTCCGGCACCGCCGCGACGACCCCGTCCGCGCCGTCGCGTCCCTCGCGCAGCACGACGCGCGCCCGTCCGAGCGCCGCCTCCGGCCCGCCCAGCCGCGCGAGCGCCCGCTCCGCTGACGCGGTCTCGCCCGCCCAGGCCATCGCGTCGAGCCGGGCGGCGTCGAACGGGCGGAGGAGGTCGCCGAACGCCGCGAGGAAGCCGGCTTCGGTCGTCTCCGCGGTGGGCATCGTGAGCCAGGCGTCGATTGCCACGATCTCGGCCTCCGTCGCGCGCCCCGTCGCGGCGAGCGCACGCGCCAGCGCCAGGGCGCCGCTCGACGTGGCGGGCGGGGCGTCGTCGAAGAACGCGATCACCCGGTCGGGCGCGTCGGGCAGGCGCGGCTCGAGCCGCTGGCGCAGGAGCGGCAGGCCGGGCCAGCCCGGGTTCCGCTCCAGGAACGCCTCGCCCTCGTCGAACGTCCCCTGCCGCGCGCGCAGGCGGTGCCAGAGCAGCACGTCGCGCACGACCGGGTCCGCCGCCACCTCGATCGCGGCGGCCAGCCTCGCTTCGTCGCCCGACCGCACCGCCGCCATCCCGGCGCGCAGCGTCGCCTCGACGGCCGTCTGCGCCGTCCCGGGCGCAGGCCCGAGCGCGAGCAGCAGGGCGAGGAGCCACGGGATCGCGCGTGCCGGCATCGTCCCTCCCGTCGCCTTGTCGCGCCCCGGACGCGTGGGTAGGGTCCGCGCGGTCGAGGGGACGAGCGGAGGGCGCACCGATGGTCAGGGGATCCATGCCTGCGCTGGTGACGCCGCTCAAGGGGGGCGAGGTCGATTTCGACGCGCTCGGCGCCCTCGTCGACTGGCAGATCGCGGAAGGCTCGCATGGGCTCGTCCCCGTCGGGACGACCGGCGAGAGCCCCACGCTGAGCCATGCCGAGCACGAGGCGGTCGTGGCCGCCGTGGTCGAGCGCGCCGCGGGCCGGGTGCCGGTGATCGCGGGGGCGGGCTCCAACAACACCGCCGAGGCGATCCGCTTCGTCGAGCACGCGCGGGCCGTCGGCGCGGACGCGGCCCTCGTGGTCACGCCGTACTACAACCGGCCGACGCAGGCGGGGATGGTCGCGCATTTCACCGCGCTGGCCGAGGTCGGGCTGCCGCTCCTGATCTACAACATCCCCGGCCGCTCCGCCGTGGACATGAGCCCCGCCACGATGGGTGCGCTGGCGAAGCTCCCCGCGATCGTCGGCGTGAAGGACTCCACGGGCGACGTCACCCGCGTGAGCGCGCAGCGCGAGGCTTGCGGGCCGGACTTCGTGCAGATCTCGGGGGAGGACGCGATGGCCGTCGCCTTCAACGCGCAGGGCGGCGTCGGCTGCATCTCCGTCACCTGCAACGTCGCGCCGCGCCTGCTGGCCGAGATGCAGGACGCCTGCGCGGCCAACGACTTCGCCCGCGCGCGCGACATCCAGCACCGTCTGATGCCGCTCCATGTCGCGCTCTTCCTCGAGCCGGGACTGGTGGGGGCGAAATACGCGCTCTCGCTCCTCGGGCGTTGCTCGGAGGAGGTGCGGCTTCCACTCGTCGGTCTCACCGACGGGACCAAGGCGCGGATCGCGGAGGCCATGCGCCTCGCCGGCCTGCTGGAGTGACCGCCGCCTCCGGCCTGCCGCGCGGGCTGGTGCCGGTCCTCTCGGGCGCGAACTTCGTGATCGGCATGGGGGCGTTCCTCGTCATCGGGGCGCTGTCGCCGATGGCCGACGGCCTCGCGCTGACCCCGTCGCAGGCGGGGTGGATCCTGACCGTCTACGCGCTGGCCTACGCGGTCCTGTCCCCGCTCCTCGTCTCGGTCACGGGAGGCATGGGGCGGCGGCGGGTGATGGCGCTCGGGATGGCGGTCTTCGCCGCCGCCGCGCTCGCCTCCGCGCTGGCGCCGACGCTGGGCTGGCTCTTCGCGGCGCGCGTCCTCGCCGCCGCGGGCGCTGGGCTCGTCACGCCTGTCGCGGCGGCGGTCGCGGCCGGGCTCGCGGCGCCCGAGACGCGGGGGCGGGTGCTCGCGATGGTGTTCCTCGGGCTGACGGTGGCGCAGGTCATGGGCGTCCCGGCGGGCAGCTGGATCGCCTACACCTACGGCTGGCGGGCGGCGTTCGCGGTGGTGGCGGCCCTCGCCGTGATCTGGGCGGCGGTGATCTGGCTGCGGGTGCCCGCGGGGCTGACGTTCACCGCGGTGCGCCTGTCGGATCTCGCCTCGGTGCTGCGCAACGGGCGGCTGATGCTCGCCATCACCTTCACCGCCGTCTTCCTCGGCGCGATCTACGTGCCGTTCACCTATCTCGCCCCTCTCCTCGAGACGACGATGGGCCTCGGGCGCGACGGGGTGACGGCGGCGCTCGTGGTCTGCGGGCTCGGCGCGGTGGCGGGCAACCTCGCGGGCGGCTGGGTCGCCGACCGGCTCGGGCCGTTCCGCACGCTCCTGATCCTCGCCGCGTCGCAGGTCGCGATCATGCCGCTCCTGTCGCTGCTGCCGGTCCCGCTGCCTCTCGCGGTCGCGCTGTTCTTCGTTTGGAACGCCTGCGGCTACGGCTCCACGGCCGGGCAGCAGGTGCGGCTGATGACGCTCGCCGGGCCGCAGGCGCCGGTGGCCATCGCGCTCAACGCGGCGTGCATCTACGTCGGCGCGGCCTTCGGGGCGGCGGTCGGCGGATGGGTCGTGGCGGGCGCGGGGCTCGGGGCGCTGGGCGTGGCGGGCGGGATCGCGGCGTCGCTCGCGGTCGCCTGGATCCTCGCGTCGCGCATCCTGCCGCCCGTGGACACCGCGGCGATGCGTGCCTAGGTCCGGCGGATGGCCAAGGACGAGCGCGACAAGAACTACAAGGTGATCGCCGAGAACCGGCGGGCTCGGTACGATTACGCGATCGAGGACGACATCGAGTGCGGGATCATGCTCGAGGGGTCGGAGGTCAAGTCGCTGCGCCAGGGCGGGGCGAACGTGGCCGAGTCCTACGCGGAGGTGAAGGAGGGCGAGCTCTGGCTCGTGAACGGCTACGTCGCCCCCTACGCGCAGGCCAAGACCTTCGGGCACGAGGAACGGCGGCGGCGCAAGCTGCTGGTGTCGCGCAAGGAACTGTCCAAGCTCTGGAACGCCACGGCGCGCGAGGGCTACACGATCGTGCCGCTCGTGATGTACTTCAATCACCGCGGGATGGTGAAGCTGAAGATCGGCGTGGGGAAGGGCAAGAAGAACCACGACAAGCGCGAGACCGCCGCGAAGCGCGACTGGCAGCGCCAGAAGGCGCGGCTGATGAAGGATCACGGGTAGCGATCCGGCCCGTTCTTCACGATCCGGGGTAAGTCGAATCCCCCTTCTTCACGAAACGTACGACTTTTGCCGGGGGTCCGCCCATCTCGATCCTCTCCGCCATCGCGACGAGCCGCGCGCCCTGCGCGGCGTTCGTCGGCGTCGGGCTGACCTGGGGCGCGTTCGCCGCGACGGTTCCGGTCATAAAGGCCCGCGTCGGCCTCGACGACGCGACGTTCGGGCTCCTGCTGCTCGCGACCTCCATCGGCCTCGCATCCACACTCTGGCTCGCCCCGCGCTGGGACCGGCGGATGGGCACGCTCGCGCTGCCGGTCGGGACGCTGATCCTGGCGGCGGCGACGATGCTGCCGGCGTTCGCCACGTCGGCGGCCGCGTTCTTCGTGGTGCTGGTGCTGATGGGGGCGACGTCGGGGCTGACGGACGTGGTGATGAACGCGCGCGTCTCGGAGATCGAGGCCCGGACCGGGCGCAGCCTGATGAACGTCAACCACGCGATGTTCTCGGTGGCCTACGGCGTCTCCGCGGTCGTCACCGGGGCGATGCGCGAGGCCGGATGGCCGCCCGAGGCGATCTTCCCCGCGATCGCCGTTTTCGTGGCCGCGACCGCGCCGTTCCAGCGCATGAGTGTCGAGGCGCCCGCGAGCGAGGCGGAGGTGCGCGCGCGGCGCCTGCCGCGTCTCCTCGTGGGCCTGTGCGGGGGCATCGTGCTGATCGCGTTCATGGCGGAGGCGACGGTCGAGGGCTGGTCGGCGCTCCATGTCGAGCGGACGCTGGGCGGCGGCGCGGCGGAGGGCGCGTTCGGGCCCGCGATGCTGGGCCTGACGATGGCCGTCGGGCGCTTCTCGGGTCAGGCCGTGGCCGCGCGGCTGTCGGAGGTCGGCGTGATCCGCATCGCGGGGCTGCTCGCGGTGGCAGGCGTGCTGGTCGCCGCGGCGGCGCCCACGCCGGCGGTCGCGTATGTGGGCTTCGGGCTGACCGGGCTCGGCATCTCGGTGATCGGCCCGATGGGGCTCGCGCTCGCCGGGCGCCGGGCCGCGCCCGCGCTGCGGACGGCGGTGATCGCGCGGGTCGCGGTGATCGGCTTCGCGGGCTTCTTCCTCGCGCCCGCGCTGATGGGGGTCGGCGCGCAGGCGATGGGTCTGCGCTGGGCCTTCGCGGGCGTGGCGGTGCTGCTGCTCGCGCTGCTGCCGCTCAGCTATTACGCCCGTGAGGCTCCCACTCGCCGCGAAAGTCGCGCGGGACCAGCGTGACGTGCGGGCCGACGTCATGGATGTCGCGCTCGCCGCAGAGCGCCATCGTGGTGTCGAGTTCCTTCCGGATCACCTCGAGCGCATGGGTCACGCCGGCCTGCCCCATGGCGCCGAGGCCGTAGACGAAGGCGCGGCCGATATAGGTGCCGCGCGCGCCGAGCGCCACGGCCTTGAGCACGTCCTGCCCCGAGCGGATGCCGCCGTCCATGTGGACCTCGACCTCCGAGCCGACGGCGTCGACGATCTCGGGCAGCATCCGGATCGAGGAGAGCGCGCCGTCGAGCTGCCGCCCGCCGTGGTTCGACACGACGATGGCGTCCGCGCCCACCGACAGCGCCATCCGCGCGTCCTCCGGGTCGAGGATGCCCTTCAGGATCAGCTTGCCGCCCCACTTCTCCTTGATGCGCCGCACCTTGTCCCAGTCGAGCCGGGGGTCGAACTGCTCGGCGGTCCACGACGACAGCGAGGAGGCGTCCTCCACCCCCTTGGCGTGGCCGACGATGTTGCCGAAGAAGCGCCGCTTCGTGCGTGACATGCCGAGGCCCCAGCGGACCTTGGTGGCGAGGTTCGCGACGGTCGCGGGGGTGAGCTTGGGCGGGGCGGAGAGGCCGTTCTTGAGGTCCTTGTGGCGCTGCCCGAGGATCTGCAGGTCGAGCGTGAGGACGAGCGCGTCGCAGCCCGCCGCCCGCGCCCGCTCGATCAGCCGGTCCACGAAGTCCTCGTCGCGCATCACGTAGAGCTGGAACCAGAACGGCGCGGTGGTGTGCTCGGCCACGTCCTCGATCGAGCAGATCGACATGGTGGAGAGCGTGAACGGCACGCCCGCCGCCTCGGCCGCGCGGGCGGCGAGGATCTCGCCGTCGGCGTGCTGCATCCCCGTCAGCCCGACGGGCGCGAGCGCCACCGGCATCGAGACCTCGCGGCCGACCATGGTGGTGGCGAGCGAGCGGCCGGTCATGTCGACGGCGACCCGCTGGCGCAGGCGGATCCGGTCGAAGTCGGTCTCGTTCTCGCGGAACGTCTGCTCGGTCCAGGAGCCGGACTGGCAATAGTCGTAGAACATCCTGGGGACGCGGCGGCGGTAGATCGCGTGCAGGTCGTCGATGCTGGTGATGACGGGCATGGCCTGCGCCTCCGGGCTCGCGGGCGGGTGATCATGGCTAGGGCCTCGGGGGAATCGGCGCAATGCGGCATCCGGGCTTGCAAGCCGTACGAAATCGCAATAGATAGTCCGAAGTGGTACGATACTGATCACCGAAAGGAGCGCCCCATGGCCAATCTGTCCCGACGCAGGACCCTCGCCCTCATCGGCGGCGGCACGATCTTCGCCGCCACCGCCGCCACGGGGACGTTCCTCGGCACCCGCACGCCCCATGCCGCGCTGGCGCCCTGGGACGCCGCCGGGAACTACGCCGATCCCCGGATGCGCGCGTTGAGCTGGGGGCTGCTCGCGCCCAACCCGCACAACCGCCAGCCATGGGAGGTGGCGCTGATCGGGGAGGACCGGATCGAGGTCTGGCGCGACCCGGCCCGCGACCTGCCCGTCACCGACCCGGACGGCCGACAGCTCACCATCGGCATGGGCTGCTTCCTCGAACTCGCGCGGATGGCCGCGGCCGAGGAGGGGCTCGACACGCGCGCCGCGCTGTTCCCCGAAGGCGCGGACGGGCCGACGGCGATCCTGACGCTGGCGCCGGGCGGGACGCCGGACCCGCTCTTCGCGCACGCGCTCGAGCGGCGCTCGCACAAGGAGGGGTTCGAGGCGCGGGCGGTCGGCGACGAGGCCGCGCCGCTCGGTGCCCATGCCGACCTGCATCTTGGCGGCGAGGAGCGGGACGCGTTGCGCGATCTGGCGCTCGAAGCGTGGTACGCGGAGATGGCGACGCCCGAGGCGCTGAAGGAAAGCGTCGACCTGCTCAGGATCGGGCGAGCGGAGATCGAGGCGAACCCCGACGGCATCGACCTCGGCGGCCCGATGATGGAGAGCCTCGCGGCGGTCGGCCTGCTGACGCGGGAGGCCGCGATGGACCCCGACAATGCCGGGACCCGCGCCAACGTCGAGGGCACCGCGGACGCGATCCGCGGCGCGCCGGCGCTGGCGAGCGTGACCACGCCCGGCGACACGGGGCCCGACCGGATCGAGGCGGGGCGGCGCTGGCTGCGCTTCAACCTCGCGGCGACCGGGGCGGGGCTCTGCACCCGACCCGTGAGCCAGGCGCTGCAGGAATACGAGGCGGTCGCGGCGTACCGCGCGGCGGTCCACGACCGGCTGGCGCCCGGCGGCGGGACGGTGCAGATGCTGGCCCTGCTCGGCCATGGAGAGCGGACGCCGCGCACGCCGCGCTGGCTACTGGAGACGCGCCTGAGGGATGCCTGACGAGATCGACCTGCGCGACGCCTTCGCCGTCTTCAACGAGGTGGCCATCGTCGCGCAGCTCAGCCGCGCGCTGTTCGAGGCGCGGCTGCCCGCGGGGCTGCAGGTGGCGCATTTCTCGCTGGTGAACCACCTGATGCGGGTGCGCGACGGGCAGACACCGCTGGCGCTCGCCCGCGCGTTCCAGGTGCCTAAGACGACGATGACGCACACGCTCGCGGGCGCCGAGCGGCGCGGGCTCGTCGCGCTGAGACCCCACCCGCGCGATGGGCGCTCCAAGCAGGTCTGGGCGACGGAGGCGGGGCGGCGGTTCCGCGACGACGCGATCGCGGCGCTCGCGCCGGACCTCGCGGACATCGTCGGCGGCGTGGGCGCCGGGCGGATGGCGTCGCTGCTGCCCGACCTCGCCGCGCTCCGCGCGTTCCTCGACGCCCGCCGCGACGGGGAGGGTCAACCTCCGGCGAACGGGTCCGACGGGTAGCCGACGCCGATGAGAACGAGCCCCTCGGGGGGTGCCACCGGCCCGCAGGCTGCGCGGTCGCGGGCCTCGAGCGCGTCGCGGACGCGGGCGGGGGGCCAGGCGCCCGCGCCGACGCGCTCGAGCGTGCCGGCGATGGAGCGGACCTGCGCGTGCAGGAACGCGCGCGCGCGCAGATGCAGTCGGATGTCCTGGCCGCTGGCGCAAGGCGCTTCCTCCACGTCGAGCGCGTCGAGCGTGCGGACGGGCGAGCGGGCCTGGCAGAGCGAGGCGCGGAAGGTCGTGAAGTCGTGCCGGCCGAGGAGGTGGGCGGCGGCCTCGCGCATGGCGTCCGCGTCGAGCGGGCCGTGCACGCGCCACGCCCGGCCGGCCTCCAGCGTCAGCGGCGCGCGGCGGGCGCGGATGCGGAACGTGTAGCGGCGAGAGGTGGCCGAGAACCGCGCGTGCCAGTCGGGGGCCACGCGCGCGCAGGCGGTGACGGCGACGGGCAGGGGCTTCAGGTGCCAGTTGACCGCCTCCGAAAGACGGAACGGCTCCCAGTCGCGGGCCATGTCGGCATGGGCGACCTGCCCGGTCGCGTGGACGCCCGCGTCGGTGCGCCCCGCGGCGGCGATGGACGGGGAGGCGGGATCGAGCGCGCGCAACGCCTCCTCCACCGCCTGCTGGACGCTCGCCGGCCCGTCCTGCCGCTGCCAGCCCGCGAAGGGCGCGCCGTCGTACTCGATGCGGAGGGCGTAGCGGGGCATGGGCGGGGGGATAGGCGTGGCGGCGGGCGGGGGGCAAGCGGGGCGGGCGCGGGTCCGGTCCCACGGCGCGTCGGGTCGTAACGTGTCGCACGCCGCGGATGCCTCGCGGATGGACGGTCGCTCCGTGACGGCACCCCCTCCCGCGACCCTGCCGATACCCGCCGCAGGTCGCGACGCGCGCGTCGGGGCTCGCTTCCGGCCGCGCCGCTGCGACGGCGTGATCTCGGGCAGGTCAGGCAGACGTCGACGAGGCTCCTCGGCACGCCGATCGTTCGGCACGGGGCCACGGGCGACCCCGATCTCCGCGATCGCGGAGGCCGCCCCGTCTTGCGACGTCACGCCGAGGGTACCCACGACCGCGACCTCGTCGCCGCAACGGATCACCCGTTCCGACGACCGGGACCACGCGTCCCTCGCGCGGCGACCGTCACGCCTCGGGGCGGTCGGCTTCACTCCGATGCCGGGGACGGAAGGCCTGCGTCCCGATCGTCCCCGCGGCCGTCGCCGACCGCCGGGCATCCGACCGACCGGATGTCGACGCCATCCATCGGGACGTCGGGCACGAAGTGCCGTTCGAACCCCCCCCGCAGGTCGCCGCCGGCCGCGCCGCGCCCCGCCTCCGCCGAACGCGCCGCGCGGCCGCCGCCTTCCCCTCCCGCCGCCCGCCGCCTATCGTCCCGCCCGGGCCTGGGGCGGGAGCGGCGCGGTGATCGGACGGCTGGCGGACGCGGTGACGCGCGGGGTGGGCGACGTCGCGGCCAGCGTGACGGACGTGTTCGACCCGACCGTCCGGCTCGGCGTGACCGGGCTGAGCCGGGCGGGCAAGACGGTGTTCGTGACCTCGCTGGTGGCCAACCTGATCGACCGCGGGCGGATGCCGGGCCTGAGCGCGGGCGGGCGGATCGAGGCGGCCTACCTGCAGCCGCAGCCCGACGACACCGTCCCGCGCTTCGACTACGAGCGCCACCTCGCCGCGCTGACCGCGCGCGAGCCGCATTGGCCCGAGGGCACGCGCGCGGTCTCGGAGCTGCGCCTGTCGCTGCGGGTGCGCCCCAGGGGATGCTCGCCGGGCTGCGCGGCGCGCGCACGGTCCATCTCGACGTGGTCGACTATCCCGGCGAGTGGCTCCTCGACCTCGGCCTGATGGAGCGGTCCTACGACGACTGGTCCGCGCGCGCGCTGGCGCGGCTCGCGTCGTGGGGCGCGGCGGATCACGAGGCGGCGTTGCGGGCCGCCGATCCCGGCGCGGCGTTCGACGAGACCGTCGCGCAGACGCTGGCGCGCGCCTTCACGGCCGCGCTGCACGCCGCGCGGGAGGCGGGCGCCTACGACCTGACGCCGGGCCGGTTCCTGCTGCCCGGCGAGATGGAGGGCTCGCCCGCGCTCACATTCGCGCCGCTGCCGCCCGGCGAGGCGCCGCGCGGCAGCCTGCGCCGCGAGATGGCCCGGCGGTTCGAGGCCTACAAGGCGCAGGTCGTCCGCCCGTTCTTCCGCGACCACTTCGCGCGGCTCGACCGGCAGGTGGTGCTGCTCGACGTGCTGGGCGCGATCCGGCGCGGCCCGCGCGCGGTCGAGGAGATGCGGACGGCGATGGCCGACATCCTCGCCGCCTTCCGCCCAGGCCGCACCGGCTGGCTGCTGTCGCTCATTGGCGCGCGCCGGGTCGACCGGATCCTCTTCGCCGCGACCAAGGCCGACCACCTGCACCACTCGCAGCACGCGCGCCTGACGGCGATCCTCGAGGCGATGGTGCGCGACGCGAAGGCCCGCGCCGACTTCGCGGGCGCTGGCACGCGCGTCCTCGCCATCGCCGCGCTGCGCGCCACGGTCGAGGAGACGCGCGAGCGCGACGGCCGGACGCTCGACGTCGTGCGCGGGCGCCTGCTCGAGACCGGGCGCGACGCGGCGCTCCATCCCGGCGACCTGCCCGACGACCCCGCGCATCTCCTGACGCCCGCGACGCGCGGCGAGGCCGAATGGCTCGGCGGCGACTACGACCTGATGGACTTCGCGCCCGCGCCACTGACGCTGCGCCCGGGCGAGGGGCCGCCGCATATCCGCCTCGACCGGGTGGCGGAGTTCGTCCTCGGCGACCGGCTGTGACGGGCGTGCAGGTCATTGCGCGACGGCTCGCGAGCGCCTACCTGCGACGCGGGACGGGGGAGGCGCCGCGCATGACCGACGATCCCCGCCCGCGCCGCGGCGCGCTGTTCGAGCTCGACGCGGCCGACGTCCCGGTCCCGCCCGTCGAGGCGCGCGACGGGCACCGCTTCGACGCCGCCGGGCCCGTCGACCCGGCCTCCGCCCCGCCGGTCCCCGACGAGGCGTCCGCGCCGGGGCCGTCGGGCCGCGCGATGCAGACGGTCGCGGCCCTGGCCGCGCGCCGCGGGTCGGGCCTCGCGCGGTGGTTCTGGGCCTCGCTCGGCGCGCTCCTGACCTTCGCGGCCGGGGTCGCGGCGTGGTCGTTCGTGACCGGCCTGCTCGCGGCCACCCCGCTGCTCGGCTGGATCGCGGCGGCGCTGCTGGCGGCCTTCGTCGCCGTCTGCCTCGCGATCGCGGCGCGCGAGCTGATCGCGCTCTGGCGGCTCGACCGGATCGACGCGCTCCACCGCGAGGTCGCCGCCGTGACCGACCTCGCGGACGCCAAGCGGTTCGCGGGCCGGCTGATCGCGTTCTACGCGGGCCGCCCCGACACGCGCTGGGGCCGCGACGAGCTGGCCGCGCGGCTGGGGGACGTGTTCGACGTCGACGGCGTCGTGGCGCTGTCGGAGCGCAGCCTGCTCGCGCCGCTCGACGCCGCGGCTTTGCGCGAGGTGGAGGCGGCGGCGCGGCGCGTGGCGCTGGTGACGGCGGTGGTGCCGCTGGCGCTCGCGGACGTCGCCGCCGCGCTGACCTCGAACCTGTCGATGATCCGGCGGATCGCGCTGATCTACGGCGGGCGCGGCGGCACGCTGGGCTCGTGGCGGCTGGCGCGGACCGTGCTGACCCATCTCGCCGCGACGGGCGCGGTGGCGGTGGGCGACGACCTGATCCACTCGGTCGCGGGCGGCGGCGTGCTGGCCAAGCTGTCGCGCCGCTTCGGCGAGGGCGTCGTCAACGGCGCGCTCACCGCGCGCGTCGGCATCGCCGCGATGGAGGTCTGCCGCCCGCTGCCCTTCGTGCACGCGCGCGCGCCGCGGATCGGCGACGTCGCCGGGCGCGCGCTGACCGGGCTCTTCGGCCCCAAGGAGACCTGATCGATGGAAAGCCTCGCCGGCGACCTCCTGACCATGGCGCGCACCCCGCTCACGCGGGGCCACGTCGACAGCATCCGCGCCATCGCCCGCGAGGTCCGCGTGGCGGCGGGCGAGACGTTCCAGGCCCTGGGCGAGCCGATCGGGACGTTCTGGTACCTGCTCGAGGGCGAGGCGGAAGCGGTCGATCCGATCACCGGCGGACGCTACGGCGGCGGCGCGACGCTCGGCCCGGGGCAGTTCGCGGGCGAGATCGCGTTCCTGACCGGCGGGCATGCGATGCTCGCGATGCGCGCGGTGGCGGACAGCACGTTCCTCGTGGCTCCGCGGCGCGAGATGCTCGCGCTGATGGCGCAGGTGCCCGAGATGTCGGACATCGTCGTCAGCGTCATGGCCGCGCGCCGCCGGCGGCTGCTCGAATCGAACGAGGCGAGCCTCGTGCTGATCGGGATGGACCGCGACCGCGACATCCGCGCGATCGGCGCGTTCGCCGCCCGAAACCGTATCCCGTTCCGCACGCTCGACCTGGGCGAGGCGGAGGCGGGCGAGATCGCGGAGGCCTGCTCGCTGCCGCGCGAGCCGGCGGTGGTGTTCGGGCGCGACCGGGTGATCCGCGAGCCCACGCCGCGCAAGGTTGCCCGGCTGTTCGGGCTCGACCTCGACCTCGACGAGGAGGACGTGCTCCACGACGTGCTGATCGTCGGCGGCGGTCCGTCGGGTATCGCCGCGGCGGTCTATGCGGGGGCGGAGGGGCTGTCGGCGCTCGTGGTGGAGGACGCGACGATCGGCGGGCAGGCGGGGACGTCGAGCCGGATCGAGAACTACATGGGCTTCCCGACCGGCATCTCGGGGGCGGACCTGTGCTGGCGCGGCGAGGTGCAGGCGATGAAGTTCGGCACCCGGTTCGCCGTCCCGCGTCGCGCGACCGCGATCGCCGCGCGCGCGGACGGCACGTTCGAGGTCACGCTCGATGACGTGACCCGGACCTGCGCGCGCGCGGTGGTGATCGCGACGGGCGTGCAGTACCGCCGCCTCCCGCTGCCCCGGCTCGAGGATTTCGAGGGGGCGGGCGTGTACTACGCGGCGACCGAGACCGAGGCGCGGTTCTGCCGCGGCACCTCCGTCGTCATCATAGGCGGCGGCAACTCGGCGGGGCAGGCGGCGATGTTCCTGTCGCGCCATGCCGACTGCGTCCACCTCCTGGTGCGCGGCGACAGCCTCGCCTCGAGCATGTCGAGCTACCTCTCGGGACGGCTCGAGGCGGACCCGTCGATCCGCATCCGCTACGGGACGCGGGTGGCGGCGCTGCACGGGGAGGACCGGCTCGACGGCGTGACGCTCGAGGGGGAGGGGGTCGCGGCAGGCGACGAGCACGTCGACACCCGCGCGCTCTTCGTCATGGTGGGGGCCGCGCCCAACACCGGCTGGATCGGCGGGCTGGTGGAATGCGACGGCAAGGGGTTCCTGCTCACCGGCGACGCGGCGGGACGCGACAGCCCCTACGAGACGTCGATGCCCGGCATCTTCGCGGTCGGCGACGTGCGGGCGGGGTCGGTCAAGCGGGTGGCGTCGTCGGTGGGCGAGGGCTCGGTGGTGATCTCGAAGGTCTGGGAGCACGTGGCCGCGTCGCGCGACGCGGTGCCGGAGCGGGCGGCCTCCTAGCGGCGCATCCACGCGAAGGCGTAGGCGGGTCGGGCGGCCGTCTCGTCCCCCATGCGCGGGCGGCGGGGCAGGGGCAGGCAGGCCGGGACCGCGACCACGAGCGCGGTGGCGAGGACGGCGGAGGCGAGCAGGGTCATCGGCGGTCTCCTTCGCCGCCATCGTGGCGCAGCCGGGTGAACGATCCGTTAAGCCCGCGCCCCGGCGCCGCCCGCTTGCCCCGCGCGGGGCCGCGCGACTATAAGGCGCGCGATGACGGCCAGCGCTCGATCCCCCCGGCGAATTCGGCGCCCGGCGCCCTGAGAGACCGGGGCGGCCGGGCCACGCGCGCCGCGCCGCGGGCGCCGCACCACCTCCGCGTCACCACCTCCGCCTCGCCTCGCCCGAAGGACGCCGCATGAGCGCCGACACCGCCGCCCCCACCGACTACAAGCTCACGCTGAACCTGCCCGTGACGGACTTCCCGATGCGCGCGGGCCTGCCCAAGCGGGAGCCCGAATGGCTCGCCCGCTGGGCCCGGATCGGCATCTACGACCGGCTCCGCGCATCGTCCGCGGGGCGCGAGCCCTTCGTTCTGCACGACGGCCCGCCCTACGCGAACGGGCACCTGCATATCGGCCACGCGCTCAACAAGACGCTCAAGGACATGGTCGTGCGCTCGCGCCAGATGATGGGCCACGACGCGCGCTACGTGCCCGGCTGGGACTGCCACGGCCTGCCGATCGAGTGGAAGGTGGAGGAGGCCTACCGGGCGAAGGGCCGCGACAAGGACGCCGTCGACGTGGTCGAGTTCCGCCAAGAATGCCGGGATTTCGCCGCGGGCTGGGTGGACGTGCAGCGCGGAGAGTTCGAGCGGCTCGGCATCCAGGGCGACTGGGCGCGTCCCTACCTCACGATGGACCACCACGCCGAGGCGGTGATCGCCGCGGAGTTCCAGACGTTCCTGGCGAACGGTCTGGTCTATCGCGGCTCGAAGCCGGTGATGTGGTCGCCGGTCGAGAAGACCGCGCTGGCCGAGGCGGAGGTGGAGTACCACGACCGGCAGACGGACGCGGTGTGGGTGCCGTTCCCCATCGTGCACGCGCATTCGGAGCTCAACGACCACGAGACGGCCTATGCCGAGGAGGAGGAGACGCAGGGGGGCCGCGCCTCCATCGTCGAGGCATCGGTCGGTCGCGAGGCGCAGCTGCTGGCGGCCCGCGTGGTGATCTGGACCACGACGCCGTGGACGATCCCGGCCAACCGCGCGATCTGCTTCGGGCCGGGGATCGAATACGGGCTCTACGAGGTGACGGGCACGCCCGCCGAGAGCTGGGCCTCGGTCGGGGACGCCTACCTGATCGCCGACGCGCTGGCCGAGGCGACGCTCGCGGCCGCGCGGCTCGAGCCGGGGATGTGGCGGCGCGTGCGGGCCGTGCAGACCGAGGAGCTGGCGGCGCTGCGTTGCGCCCACCCGCTGCGCGGCGTCGAGGGCGGGGCCGGCGAGTGGGACTACGACGTCCCGCTCCTGCCCGGCGAGCACGTCACCGACGACGCGGGCACCGGGTTCGTGCACACGGCCCCCTCCCACGGCGACGACGACTACAAGGTGGGCGTCGAGCACGGGCTGGCGATGACGCATCACGTCGAGGCGGACGGAACCTTCCGCGCCGACCTGCCGCTCTTCGGCGGGCAGGCGATCATCCGGTCCGACGGCAAGCCCGGAGGCGCGAACAAGGCGGTGATCGACGCGCTGGTCGCCGCGGGCGCGCTGCTGGCCCGCGCGCGCATCACCATCTCCGACGCGCATTCCTGGCGGTCGAAGGCGCCCGTGATCCGGCTCAACCGCCCGCAATGGTTCGCGGCCATCGACGCGCCCGTGGGCGACGGGCAGGACGCGCACGGCACGACGGTGCGCGAGCGCGCGCTGACCTCGATCGACGCGCTGGTCGAGTGGACGCCCAAGTCCGGGCGCAACCGGCTGCATTCGATGATCGCGCAGCGGCCCGACTGGGTGCTGTCGCGGCAGCGGGCCTGGGGCGTGCCGCTGACCTGCTTCACGCGGATCGGCGCGCGGGCCGGGGACGACGGCTTCCTGCTCCGCGACCCGGCGGTCGACGCGCGCATCGTGGCCGCGTTCGAGGCGGAGGGCGCGGATGCCTGGTACGCGCCGGGCGCCAAGGCGCGCTTCCTCGGCCCCGACCACGACCCGGCCGAGTGGGAGCAGGTGACCGACATCCTCGACGTCTGGTTCGACAGCGGGTCCACCCACGCCTTCGTGCTGCGCGACCGCGAGGACGGCACGCCCGACGGCATCGCCGACGTCTATCTCGAGGGCACCGACCAGCATCGCGGCTGGTTCCATTCCTCGATGCTGCAGGGCTGCGGCACGATCGGGCGCGCGCCCTACCGCGCCGTCGTCACGCACGGATTCACGCTCGACGAGAAGGGCGTGAAGATGTCGAAGTCGATCGGCAACACGGTCGCGCCGCAGGACGTGGTCCAGCAATACGGCGCCGACATCCTGCGGCTCTGGGTCGCCACGGTGGACTACACCGCCGACCACCGGATCGGGCCCGAGATCCTGCGCGGCGTGGCCGACGGCTACCGGCGGCTGCGCAACACGCTGCGGTTCCTGCTGGGCTCGCTGACGGACGACGCGCCCGTCGACACGCTCGAGCTGCCGGAGCTGGAGCGCTGGGTGCTGCACCGGCTGTCGGAGCTCGACGAGCAGGTCCGCGACCGCTACGCCGCCTACGACTTCGCGGGCGCGCATCAGGCGATCTTCCAGTTCGCCACGGTGGACCTCTCGGCGTTCTACTTCGACATCCGCAAGGACGCGCTCTACTGCGACGGCGACACCCCACGGCGGCGGGCGGCGCGCACGGTGCTGGGGCTGCTGCACGAGCGGCTGACGACGTGGCTCGCGCCGATCCTGCCGTTCACGATGGAGGAGGTCTGGCTCGAGGTGCATCCGGGCGAGGATTCCTCCGTCCACCTGCGCGACTTCCCGGGGCCGCGACCCGGCTGGCGCGACGAGGCGCTGGCCGAGCGCTGGCGGCGCGTCCGCGCGGTGCGGCGGGTGGTGAACGGCGCGCTCGAGGGGGCGCGGCGCGACAAGGTGATCGGCTCCTCGCTCGAGGCGGCGCCGGTCGCCTACGTCGACGCCGCGACCGCCGCGCTGCTCGCGGACGTGCCGTTCGAGGACGTCTGCATCGTCTCCGGCGTGACGGTGACGACCGAGCCCGCGCCCGACGGGGCCTTCCGTCTGGCCGAGGTGCCGGGCGTCGCGGTGGCGTTCGCCGTGGCGGAGGGCGGGCGCTGCGAGCGCTGCTGGAAGGTGCTGCCGGATGTCGGGAGCCACGGGCACGACGGCGTGTGCGGCCGGTGCGACGCCGCGCTGGCGTGACCGACGAGGCGGTCGCGGCGACGATCCGCGACCTCGCGACCGCCCGCGCGCCGCGCTCGATCTGCCCGTCGGAGGCGGCGCGGGCGCTCGGCGAGGATTGGCGTCCGCTGATGCAGCGGGTGCGTACGGTGGCCGCGTCGATGCCCGACATCCGCGCCACGCAGGGCGGGACGGAGGTCGTGGCGGACGCGGCGCGGGGGCCGATCCGGCTGGCGCTTCGGACGGACGGGGCCGAGCGGGGCGGCTAGAACTCCACCCCGGCCTGCGCCTTCACGCCTGACCGGAACGGATGCTTCACGAGCTCCATCTCGGTCACGAGGTCGGCGAGCTCGACGACCGCCGGGTCGGCGTTGCGCCCGGTCAGCACCACGTGCGTCATCGGCGGGCGGTGCGCCCGCAGCCAGGCCACCACCTCGCTTGCGTCGAGGTAGCCGTAGCGGATCGCGATGTTGACCTCGTCGAGCAGGACCATGCGGATGCGCTCGTCGGCGATCAGCTCGCGTGCCTTCGCCCAACCGGCCTGCGCCATCTCGACGTCGCGGGACTTGTCCTGCGTCTCCCAGGTGAAGCCCTCGCCCATCGTGTGGAACGCGCAGAGGTCGGCGAAGTGCGCGGCGATCAGGTCGCGCTCGCCGGTGCCCATGCCGCCCTTGATGAACTGCACCACCGCGCAGGGCATCTCGTGCGCGATGCAGCGGAAGATCATGCCGAATGCCGAGGAGGACTTGCCCTTGCCCTTGCCCGTATGGACGATCACCAGCCCGCGCGCGTCGGTCTTGGTGGCCATGATCTTGTCGCGGGCGGCCTTCTTCTTGGCCATCTTGGCGTTGTGCCGGGCGGCGTCGTCGTCGGTCATGGGGCCTCCGGGGGCGCGCGGGTCGGCCGGACTGTCCGGGCGGGGACGAGGGAGGTCAAGGCGGTGCCGTTAGCGTTTCGTTAACCACGCTCGGCGTTGGATCGGCGGATGGTCGCGTTCCGCCTCCTCCTGCCGGTCCTCGTGCTCGGCGCGTGCAACGCCGCCGATCCGCGCGACGGGTTGAACCGTTCCGGCACCGCCTCGGCGGGCGGGCACACGTTCCGGGTGAACTCGAACCTCGAGACCGCGCAGGCGACGCGCACCAACGCCACCTGGCGGCCGGCGATGGCGAGCGTGCTGCCCGCCGCGCTGGCCGCGACGGAGCAGGTCACCGGCTGCCGGGTGAAGCCCGAGACGGCCACCGGGGACGTCGCGCTGATCGAGGTCGCGCTCGACTGCACGACGCGGCGTTAGCCCCGCCCGCAGCGCTCGATCAGTCCGCGAGCCGCGTTCGACCGGGGATGCCAAAGCCCGCGCTCGATCGCCTCCGCCAGGCGGTCGGCGATGTCGGCCAGCGCGGGGGCGTTCGCCTCGGCCACGAAGTCGCGGACGGCGTCGTCCTCGAGCACCGCCGCCGCGACGAGGTCGAAATGATGGTCGCGGACCGCGCCCGTGGTGGCGGCGAAGGCGAAGAGGTAGTCGACCGTGGCCGCGATCTCGAACGCGCCCTTGTAGCCGTGGCGCATGACGCCCGCGAGCCATTTGGGGTTGGCCACGCGCGAGCGGACGACGCGGCCGATCTCGTCCTCGAGCGTGCGGATCACCGGGCGCTCGGGACGAGAGTGGTCGTTGTGGTAGACCGGGCGGCGCGCGCCCTGCACCATCTCGACGGCGGCCGAGGCGCCGCCCTCGAACTGGTAGTAGTCGTCGCTGTCGAGCAGGTCGTGCTCGCGGTTGTCCTGGTTCTGGACGATGGCCTCGACCTGCCCCAGCCGCTCGCGCAGCCCGTCGTGGTCGGCCGCGCCCTCGCCACCGTTCGCGCCCGCGCCGTAGGCGTAGCCGCCCCACTCGACATAGGCCCGCCCGAGCTCGGCGGGATCGGACCAGAGCCGCGCGTCGATCATCGCCTGCAGGCCCGCCCCGTAGGCACCGGGCTTGGAGCCGTAGACGCGCGACGCGGACTGGCCGGCGCGGAACCGGGCGGCGGCGGGGTTCGCGTCCTCCGGCTCGTCCATCGCCTGCACCGCGCGCGCGGCGGCGTCCACGA
Organism: uncultured Alphaproteobacteria bacterium; assembly: GCA_963729425.1. GTDB lineage: Bacteria > Pseudomonadota > Alphaproteobacteria > Rhodobacterales > Rhodobacteraceae > Jannaschia. Next base: position 353,758 of record CAVSOF010000007.1, read on the forward strand.
GCGCCATCTGCGTCGGGAAGGCGTCGCGGAAGAAGCCCGAGACACGCAGGGTCACGTCGACGCGGGGGCGGCCGAGCGCGGTGGCGGGGATCACCTCGAACCCGGTGACGCGGCGGTTGGCGGCGTCCCAGACCGGGCGCACCCCCATCAGCGCGAGCGCCTGCGCGACGTCGTCGCCGCCGGTGCGCATGTTGGCGGTCCCCCAGGCGGTCACCAGCATCGCGCGCGGCCAGTCGCCGTGATCCTGCAGGTGCCGCTCCACGAGGAGCGAGGCGGAACGCCAGCCGAGCTTCCACGCGGTCGGCGTGGGGACGGCGCGGCTGTCGACGGAGTAGAAGTTGCGCCCGGTCGGCAGCACGTCGGGGCGGCCGCGCGTCGGCGCGCCGGACGGGCCGGGCGGGATCGCGCGCCCGTCGAGCGCCGCGAGAAGCGCCGCGCCCTCCGCCGGGCCGCAGGCGTCGAGCGTCGCGCGCAGGCGGTCGGCGTCGCGCAGGACGGCCGCGGTCGCCGGGCCGGGCGCGGGAGCCTCGCCGCGCAGGAGGCGGGCGGACAGAACCTCGATCCGCTCCACCGTGTCGCCCCGGCTGCGCCAGGGATCGTCGCCGCCAAGCGCGTCCGGGCGCGGGCCGTCCCACGCGGCGGCCATGTCGCAGTCGAGCGGGTCGAAGCCGAGCGCGAGGTCGGCGGCGATGGCCCGGGGCAGGGCGGCGGACGCGCCCTCGCCGTCGCCCCGCGGCAGGCGGAGCAGGGCCTGCAGGAGGTCGTCGCGCAGCCGCCCTCCGGGGATTGGCCGAAGACGTGGAGCCCGTCGCGGATCTGCGCCTCCTTGAGCTCGCAGAGGTAGGCGTCGAGCCTGGAGAGGTCGTCCGAGCCGTCCATCCCCGCATCGACGTCGAGCCCGGTCGTCCGCGCGAGGTCGAGGATCTCGTCGCGCAGGAGGCCGATGCGCCGCGGATCGACGCCGGCGGCCTCGTAGTACTCGTCCACCAGCGCCTCGAGGTCGCGCATCGGCCCGTAGCTCTCGGCGCGGGTCAGGGGCGGCGTCAGGTGGTCCACGATCACCGCCTGCGCGCGGCGCTTGGCCTGCGTGCCCTCGCCGGGATCGTTCACGATGAACGGATAGACGTTGGGCATCGGCCCGAGCGCGATTTCCGGCCAGTCGTCGGCGCCGAGCGCCAGCGCGCGGCCCGGCAGCCATTCGAGGTTGCCGTGCTTGCCCATATGCACCACCGCGTCGGCCTCCCGGCGCAGCCAGGCGTGGAAGGCGAGGTAGGCGTGCGGCGGCACGAGGTCGGGCGAGTGGTACGTCTCGGTCGGGTCGACCGCGTAGCCGCGCGCGGGCTGGATCGCCACGAACGCACGCCCGAGGCGATGGATCGAAAGCGCGAAGGCGCCGTCGGCCGCGTCGTAGAACGGGTCGTCCTCGGGCGCGCCCCAGCGATCGGCCAGCGCCTCGCGCGCGGCGAGTGGGAGCGCGTCGTGGAAGGCGCGGTAATCGGCCAGCGACAGGCGCTCGCCGCCCGTCCGCTCGGCCCGGTCGGTCAGGCGGTTCGTCGGCCCCGCCATCAGCCGCGCCATCAGCGCCGCGCCGTCGGCGGGCGGCTCGGCTGCGTAGCCCGCGTCGCGCAGGAGGCGCAGGACGTGGACGGTCGCCGCGGGCGTGTCGAGGCCGACGCCGTTCGCCAGCCGCCCGTCGCGGTCGGGATAGTTCGCGAGCACAAGCGCCACGCGGCGCTCGGCGGGCGGCATCCGGCGCAGACGGCACCAGTTCGCCACGAGCCGCGCCACGAAGGCGATCCGGTCGCCATGGGCGCGCCAGGTCGCGACCCGGCATTGCGTCGCCTCGTCGTGGAACGCCTCGCCCTTGAACCCGATCGCGCGCGTCAGGACCCGGCCGTCGAGCTCGGGCAGGGCGACGTTCATCGCGACGTCGCGCGCCGGCAAGCCCGTCGTGCCCTCGGCCCAGGCGGCCTCGGTGCCGCTCGACAGGACGGCCTGGAACACCGGGGCGCCGTTCGCCCGGGGCGCGGCGAGCGGGTTCGCGGCCGCGTCCCCGACCGCGAAGCTGGTGAGGTTGAGGATCGCGTCGGGCGGGGCGCCCTGCAGCAGCGCCTCGAGCGTCGACCGGCTCACGGGGTCCTTGAGCGAGGCGACGAAGACCGGCATCGGGTTGAGCCCCGCGCGCAGCAGCGCCTTCACCATCCGGTTCACAGGCGCGAGCCCCGCGCCCTGCAGGAGCGCGCGGTAGAAGACGAGCGGGACGACCGGCGCGCCGACCGTCCACGCCGCGCGCAGCGTCGCCATCGACGCCTCCGCCTCGCCCGGCCAGTAGAGCCCCGCGCGCAGGAGCGGGCGGGCGGGGCCCGGCCGCTCGCCGCCCCGGACCATCGCCCGCGCATGGGCGAGGAAGGTCGTCGCGTTCGCCGATCCGCCCTCCACGAGGCAGGACCAGAGCGCGTCGTAGTCCTCGCCCGCGACGGTGGAGAGCGCGCGCAGCTCGGCGTCGGGCTTGTCGTCGCCGGGCAGCGCGGCGAAGGGCACGCCCGCCTCGTGGAGCCGCGCGGCGTATTGCTCGAGCCCGTAGGACCAGTAGCCGCGACCGCCGAGTACGCGCGCCACGACGAGCTTCGACCGCGTCGCGCAGGCGTCGAGATGGAGGTCCACCGACATCGGGTGGCGCAGGTGCATCAGGCTCGCGAGCCGCGTCCCGGGCGGGTCGTCCATCGCCGCGCGCGCCTCCGACAGCGCGGCGAGCTCGGTGTCGGCGGCGGAGATCACGACGAGTTCGGCCGGCGTCTGGCCCAGATCCACCGCCTCGCCGTCGTCGATCGCGCCGGGCTGCGCGGCGAGCAGGTGCATCGGCCTCTCCTTCGCGCGGGGTTTGCGGGAGGGGCCGGACGGGTGCAAGGGAGGCGCCGGAGGTGGCGCCATGATCCGACCCGAGACGACCGAGGAGGTGGCCTGCGCGCTGGCCGAGGGGCGGCCGGTGGTGGCGCTCGAATCGACCATCGTGAGCCACGGGATGCCGTGGCCGCGCAACGCGGAGGTCGCGCTCGAGGTGGAGGCGGCGGTTCGCGCGGAGGGGGCGGTCCCCGCGACGGTGGCCGTGATCGACGGCGCGGTCCGCGCCGGGCTGACGGCGGCACAGCTCGAGCGGCTCGGGCGAGGGGCGGGCGTGGTCAAGGCCGCTTCGCGCGACCTTGGCGCCTGCGTGGCGCTGGGCCGGACGGCGGGCACGACGGTAAGCGCGACGATGCGGATCGCGGCGCTCGCTGGCATCGGCCACTTCGCGACCGGCGGCATCGGCGGGGTCCACCGGGGCGATGCGATGGACGTGAGCGCGGACCTGACCGAGCTCGCGGCGACGGACGTGCTCGTCGTCTGCGCGGGGGTGAAGTCGATCCTCGACATCCCGCGCACGCTCGAGCTGCTCGAGACGCTGCGCGTGCCGGTCGCGGTGTGGCGCGCCGACGCGTTCCCCGCCTTCTACGTCGCGCGCTCGGGGATCGCGGCGGGCGAGCGGTTCGACGACGTGGGCGACATCGCGGCGGCGCGGGCGGCGAACGCGGCGCTCGGGCTCGGGACGGGGATGCTCGTCGCCAACCCGATCGCGGAGGCCGACGCGCTCGACGCGGCGGCGATCGACGCCACGATCGACGCCGCGCTGGCCGAGGCGGCGGCCGGCGGCGTGCGCGGCAAGGCGGTCACCCCGTTCCTGCTCGGCCGTCTGAACGCGGCGACGGACGGACGGGCGCTCGCGGCGAACGTGGCGCTGGTGCTGTCGAACGCGCGGCTCGCGGCCCGGATCGCGGCCGCCGCCGCGCGCCGGCCCGCCTAGTCGAGCACGACGAGGTCGGAGGCCGAAGCCCGCCCGTCACGCCCGTCGCGCAGCTCGTACTGCACCTTCTGGTCGTCGCGCAGCCCGCTCAGGCCCGCCCGTTCGACCGTGGAGACATGGACGAAAACGTCCTTGCCGCCGTCGTCGGGCGCCACGAACCCGTAGCCCTTGGTGGCGTCGAACCACCGCACCGTGCCGGTCGCCATGCTGGCCTCCACCTTCGCCTCACGCGCCGCGAGCTAAGCCGGGACCGTGCGCGATCAAGCTCTTGGGGTAGCCGTCAGGTGCTGGGCATGCGAAGCGCGACGTTCTGTCCGCGCCGCTGGTAGACGACCTCGGCGTCGCCGATCGCCACGACCCGGCCGCGGTCGAGCTGATCGCCGACCTTGACCTTGACGTAGCGGCCGTTCGACAGCCGGACCAGCGCGCGTCGATCGGACGGGCGGCCGTAGACGCCGATCAGGTTGATCTCGCGCAGGCGGATCGCGTTCGCCTCGGTGGCCGCGCGCGACACGCTGCCGCCCGCCGACCGGATCGTCTGCTGGCCGCCCGCGGCGCGGCTCGGCTGCGGCGCGGCCTGCGCGGCGGGCGCGGAGGCGGCGGCCTCGCGGCGGGCGGTGACGATGCGGGCCGCGTCGCGCTCGACCGAGCGGGGCCGGGTGCCGGGCCGCTCCGAGCGGGCGAGGGCGTAGCGCGAGACCTCGCCGGTCGGGTCGACGGCGGAGAGGCCGGGCCGCGCGAGCGACGCGGCGGCCGCGGCGGCGGCGGCCTGGATCGCGGCGATCTGCTCCTCCTCCACGACCTCGGCCACGGCGGCCTGCGCCGCACTCGACGCGGCCGCGGCCTCGACGGAAGCGGGGCGGGCCGTCGGCCGGACGCGGGTGATCTCGTCGCGCGTGAGGCCCGCGAAGCCGATCCGCTCGACCCGCTCGTCGGCGTCGACGGGCCGCGCGATGGGGCGGATCCGGCGCAACGTCTCCACCGCTCCGGGATCGGCGGCCTCCTGCGCCTCGGCGGCCTCCGCCGGCGGCCGGGCGGAGGGCATCGGGTCGGGACGGCCCGCGACGACGCGGTAGCCGCCGGGCGCCAGCGCGCCCTCGGCGGTCGCGACCACGAGCCCGTCGCCGCCGGTGTCGAACGCGGTCCCGGCCGGCGCGGGCGAGGTCTGCGGCGAGAACGCGTCGACCGGCACCGCGCCCGGCGGCAGCGCGACCGCGTCGCCATCGGCGACCACGGGATCGATCGAGGCGGTGTAGATCTCCGAGGCCTCGGCGGCCGAGGGGGGCGCGGCGAGGGCCGGGGGCGCGTCGATCGCGCCTCGGGAGGAGAAGGTCGCCAGCACCGGGTCCGGGTCGAGGGCGGGGGCTTCGACGGCAGGGCCCGGCTCGGCCGCGGCGATGTCCGCCGCCGCCGGGGCGCCATCCTCCGGCGTCGCCTCGCCGGAGGCCCCGCCCTCGGCGGGCGTGATCTCCACGATCGTGACCGTGGTGCGGACGGTCGTGTCGGGCGGCGCGTCCGCGACGGGGGCGGTCGCCGCGGCGGCCGCTGCACGCTCGCCGTCGAGCGCCGCCGCCTCCTCGGGCGCGGGCAGCTCGGCCGTCCGTCCGGGCGCGGCCGCGGGGGGCTCGACGCTCGAGCGGACCACCGGCTCGACGACGGGCGGCGCGTCGTCCAGCGTCCGTTCGCCGGGTGCGGAGAGCGCCGCCCAGATCGCGACCGCGAGCAGCGCCGCGAGCAGCGACAGCGTGAGGACGAGGCCCGTGCGCGCGGCGCCCCGCCGCTTGGGCGTCGCGCGCCCCTCGCCGGGCAGCGCCAGCGCCTGGGCCTCGCTCAACGCGCCGTCGGCGGCCATCGGGGAGGCGCGGGGCGGCGGCGGGCCGTCGCCGGGCGCATCGCCGGTTGGGCGGATGCGGGCGGCGAGCTCGGCAAGCCGCCGCGTCGCGGCCGACCGTGGCGGCGTCACCGGCGCGCGCAGGGCGGCGTCGACGCCGGCGAGCGCCGCGGGACGGCGCGGCGGATCGGACGGGGGCGGCGCCGCGCCCGGCGGGGGCGTCGCGCCGGCCCCGTCCTCCGCGTCGTCGATCGCCTCCGCCTCGTCCTTCGGTGGCGGCGGATCGGCCTTCGCGACGTAAGCGATACGCGCGGGCGGCAGGCGCGGGGCGGGCGGCTCGTCGGACGCGGGCTCCGCCGGGGGCACGACCTTGCGACGGCTCGAGAAGGACGGCTCGGTGCGTTGCGGTGGCGGCTCGGCCGCCGGAGGGGGGGAGGGCGGCGGCAAGGCCGGGCCCGGCGGTGGCGAGGGGCACGCGGCGCCCGACCCCGCCCGCGGCGGCGCGTCCGCGGGCACGGCGGGCTTCGGGGGGACCGGGGTCGGGGGCGGTGGCGTCGCGACGAGCTCGGCGAAGGTCGGCGCGGACGGCTCGACCGCGTCGCGGGCGGGCTCGGCGCCTTCGGGCGGACGGTCGATCACCTCGAAGCCGCGCTCGAGGTCGAGCGACAGCCGTTCGCCCGCGAGCAGGTCGCGCGCGATTCCGGTCTGCCCGAAATCGGCCAGCCCATCGAACGTGCCGGGCTTGGCCTCCGCGACCAGCGCCACCGGCGCGAAGCCGAAATCGGCGGCGAACGTTTCCGCCTCCATCAGCGTGTCGAGCGCGACCACGGCGACCTGCAACCGGTCGCCCCGCACCACGTGGTCGAACGCGAGGTCGGCCACCGCGTAGGGCGTGCGGCCGTCGAGCTGCGAGCGGATCGTCGTGCGGGCGTCGCGGTCGTCGCGCTCGACCGAGGTGAACAGGATCTGCGTCTGCGGGATCACGAGGATCGAGACGAGGTCGTCCCCGTGCCGCTCCGCGCAGCGATCGCGCAGCACGCGCAACCGCTGCGCCATGTCCGGCGCGTCGAGCCGGACCACGCCCTCGCGGTACCAGCGCCCGCGATCCGGCCCGTCCGCAGGCGCGCGCGACAGCACGGCGATGCCGTCGAGTGAGAGGTCGAGCGCGATCTGCGGCGTCATGCGTCCTGCCCGGCGGGTGGAGCGGCCCGCCGGGTCGGGCGGGCCGGGATCGGCGCGAGGCTAGCGCAGCCCCCGCGGGAGGGGAAGCGGGGCGGGCGGTGCCGCCCCGCCGCTCAGTGCCTCACTCGGCGGCGACCCGCGGAGCGGCCTTCGCGAGCGCCTGGTCGAGATCGGCGATCAGGTCGTCGGCATCCTCGATCCCGATGGAGATCCGCACCACGTCGGGCGAGGCGCCGGCGGCCGCCTGCTGCTCGGGCGTGAGCTGCCGGTGGGTGGTCGACGCGGAATGGATCACCAGGCTGCGCGTGTCGCCGAGATTGGCGACGTGGCTGAAGATCTCGAGCCCGTCCACCAGCGCGATGCAGGCGTCGTAGCCGCCGTGCAGCGTGATGGTGAAGAGCCCGCCCGCCCCGCGCGGGCAGACCCGCTGCGCGAGGTCGAAATAGGGCGAGGACTTGAGCCCCGCATAGGTGACCTTCGAGACCGCCGGGTGTTCCTCGAGCCAGGTCGCGACCTTGACCGCGTTGGCGACGTGGCGGTCCATCCGCAGCGACAGCGTCTCGATCCCCATCAGCGTGTAGTGCGCGGCCTGCGGGTTCATGGTCATGCCGAGGTCGCGCAGGCCGACCGCGATGCCGTGGAACGTGTAGGCCATCGCGCCGAAGGTCTCGTGGAACGTCATCCCGTGATAGGCGGGCTCGGGCTGCGAGAGCGACGGGAACTTGCCGGAGGCCGACCAGTCGAACGTGCCCGCGTCCACGACGCAGCCGCCGGTCACGGTGCCGTTGCCGGTCAGGTACTTGGTGGTCGAGTGCACGACGAGCGTGGCGCCCATCTCGATCGGCCGCACGAGGTAGGGGGTGGCCGTCGTGTTGTCGATGATGAGCGGCACGCCCGCCGCGTCGGCCACGTCGGCGATGGCGCGCACGTCCATGATCCAGCCGCCGGGATTCGCGATCGCCTCGCCGAAGACCGCGCGGGTGTCGTCGTCGATGGCGTCGGCCACGGCCTGCGGGTCGTCGAAGTCGACGAACTTGGCGGACCAGCCGAAGCGGCGGATCGTCAGCGCGAACTGCGTGACGGTGCCGCCGTAGAGGCGGGTCGAGACGACGATGTTGCGCCCCGGCGCCATCAGCGGGAACAGCGCCATGATCTGCGCCGCGTGCCCCGAGGAGCAGCATACCGCGCCCACGCCGCCCTCGAGCGTCGCGATGCGCTCGGCGAGCACGGCGACCGTGGGGTTGGTGAGGCGGGAGTAGATGTAGCCCACCTCCTGCAGGTTGAAGAGCGCGGCCGCGTGCTCGGCGTCGCGGAACACGTAGGCCGTGGTCTGGTAGATCGGCGTCTGCCGCGCGCCGGTCGCGGGGTCGGGCTTCGCGCCGGCGTGGACCTGCAGCGTGTCGAAGCCGTGTCGGCGGGTCTCGGTCATGGGATGCTCCCTCGCTGTGTCGGCGCTGACCTACCGCGCGCGGTCGGCCGCGGCCAGTGGGGACGGCGGCGCGCGGCGCGTGCCCGCCTTGACCGCGCGACCTGCGGGCGTATGACGATCCGGCACCGCGGAGGATCGACATGGCCGGCTTCTTCTCCCGCATCTTCGGCTGGTGGAACGGGCAGAGCCTCGGGACCGCGCTGTGGACCTGGCGCAAGGGCGCCGAGGTCGGGCGCGACGCGGTCGGCAACGTCTACTACCGCAACCACGACGACACCCGCCGCTGGGTCGCCTACGTGGGCGACAACGACGCGAGCCGGGTCGAGCCGGAATGGTACGGCTGGCTGCACCACACCTACCGCGAGCCGCCGACCGTGGAGCCGATGCTCCGTAAGGTCTGGGAGAAGCCGCACCAGCCGAACCTGACGGGCTCGGACGGCGCGTTCCTGCGCCGGGGCTCGATCCGTCGCGCGGACGTCAAGCCCGCCTCCGACTACGAGGCGTGGAGCCCGGAGTGATCCGGCTCGCGCTGCGCTGCGCTCTGCCTCGCGGCCGGGGCGGCGGGGGCGCAGGGCGCGCGGACCGCCGACGGGGCGGGCGCGGTGCTGCGCACGCTCGACCGGACCTCGGGCGAGGTGATCGACGTCGAGATGGCGACCGGTCAGACGATGGCCTACGGCCCGTTGCAGGTCACGCTCGCGGAATGCCGCTACCCGGAGGGCAACCCTTCGGGCGACGCGTTCGGGCGGTTGCGGATCGTCGACGTGCGCTCGGTGACGGAGCTGTTCGCGGGCTGGATGGTCGCCTCGTCGCCCGCGCTGAACGCGCTCGAGCACCGGCGCTACGACGTCTGGCTCCTCAGATGCGTGACCTCGCCGGGCTGAGGCAGCGGCCCCTCGAGCCACGTCCGGACCGCCAGCGCCCGCGCCAGGGCCGCTCGATAGCGTGCGCGCGGGATCGTCGTGCCGCCCAGCGAGGCGAGGTGGTCGGTGGGGAACTGCGTGTCGAACAACACGAAGCCCCGCCGCCGCAGGGTCGCGACGGTGTAGGCCAGCGCGACCTTGGAGGCGTCGCGGCGGCGCGAGAACATCGACTCGCCGAAGAAGGCGCCGCCCAGCGTCACGCCGTAGAGCCCGCCGGCCAGCACGTCGCCGTCCCAGACCTCGAACGAATGGGCGTGCCCGGCGCGGTGCAGCTCGGCGTAGAGCGCGGCGAGCGGCGCGTTGATCCACGTCTCCTCCCGGTCGGCGCAGCCCGCGAGGACGCCCGCGAAGTCCGCGTCGAGCGTGACGCGGAACCGCTCGCGCCGGATCGTCCGCGCGAGGCTGCGCGTCAGGACGAACCCGTCGAGCGGCATCACGCCGCGCGCCTTCGGGTCGACCCAGTAGAGCTCGGGGTCGTCGCGCGCCTCGGCCATCGGGAATACGCCCGCGGCGTAGGCCATCAGCAGGGTCTCGGCGGTGATCGGCGCGGTGTCGCGGGGCATGGCGGGAAGGTAGGGGGCCGCGCCGCGCGCGAGAAGCCCCTCATGGCGGAAGGCCGCCCGCCTCCCCTCCCGGGCCGCGCCGGGATCGATCGAGCCGCGATGCGTCGGGTGGACCGGCCGACGCCGACCGAGCGCCGTCCCGGCCACCGGCCCGTTCGAACGCGGTCCCGCGCCCGAGCCGCGCGCCGCCCGTCAGCCGAGGCTCCGTTCCAGCCAGCGCTCGAGCCAGTGGATGTCGTAGTCGCCCGCGATCACGTCCGGGTCGTCGGCCAGCGCGACGAAGAGCGGGATCGTCGTCGCGACCCCGTCCACGATCAGCTCGCCCAGCGAACGGCGCAGCCGCGCCAGCGCCTCGGGCCGGTCGCGCCCGTGGACGATCAGCTTGCCGACGAGCGAGTCGTAGTAGGGCGGGATGCGGTAGCCGTCGTAGAGCGCGGAATCCATCCGCACGCCGAGGCCCCCGGGCGCGTGGTACTGCGTGATCCGGCCGGGCGACGGCGCGAAGGTCGGGAGCGATTCCGCGTTGATCCGCACCTCGATCGCGTGGCCCCGGATCGTCAGGTCGTCCTGGCCGAACGACATCGGCTCGCCCGCGGCGACGCGGATCTGCTCGCGCACGAGATCGACGCCGAAGATCGCCTCGGTCACGGGATGCTCGACCTGCAGGCGCGTGTTCATCTCGATGAAGTAGAAGCCGCCGTCCTCGTAGAGGAACTCGATCGTGCCCGCGCCGGAATAGCCGATCCGCGCCACCGCGTCGGCGCAGGTCGCGCCGATCTGGGCGCGCTGCGCCTCGGTGATCGCGGGGCCGGGCGCCTCCTCGAGCACCTTCTGGTGGCGTCGCTGGAGCGAGCAGTCGCGCTCGCCCAGATGGACCGCGCCGCCGCGCCCGTCGCCGAAGACCTGCACCTCGATGTGGCGCGGCGTCGACAGGTACTTCTCGAGATAGACCTCGTCGTTCCCGAACGCGGCGTTGGCCTCGGTGCGCGCGGTGCGGAACGCGTTCTCGATGTCGGCGGCGGTCGCGGCGAGCTTCATGCCCCGCCCGCCGCCGCCCGCCGTGGCCTTCACGATGACCGGGTAGCCGATCTCTCCGGCGACGCGGCGCGCGTCCTCGAGCGTGGGCACGCCGCCGTCGGAGCCCGGCACGCAGGGCACGCCGAGCGCGCGCATCGTCTCCTTGGCGGTGATCTTGTCGCCCATGATGCGGATGTGCTCGGCCGTGGGGCCGATGAAGGTGATCCCGTGATCCTCCAGCACCTGAACGAAGGCGGCGTTCTCGCTCAGGAAGCCGTAGCCCGGATGGATCGCGTCGGCGCCGGTGATCTCACAGGCGGAGATGATCGCGGGAATCGACAGGTAGCTCTGCGACGACGGCGCGGGGCCGATGCAGATCGACTCGTCGGCCATGCGCACGTGCATCGCGTCGGCGTCGGCGGTGGAATGGACCGCGACGCTGGCCACCCCCATCTCGCGCGCCGCGCGCACCACGCGGAGCGCGATCTCGCCGCGGTTCGCGATCAGGATCTTCTTGAACATGGCCGTCAGCCCAGGATGACGAGCGGGGCGCCGTACTCGACGGGCGCGCCGTCCTCGACCAGGATGCGCTTGACCCGTCCCGCGCGGGGCGAGGGGATCTGGTTCATCGTCTTCATGGCCTCGACGATGAGCAGCGTCTGGCCCTCGGTGACCGCGTCGCCCACGGCCACGAAGTTCGGCGTTCCGGGCTCGGAGGCGAGGTAGGCGGTCCCGACCATCGGGCTGGTCACCGCGCCGGGGTCGAGCGCGGGATCCTCGGCGGCGGGCGGCGCGGCGGGCGCGGCGGCGACGGGCGCCGCGACCGGGATCGCCGTGGGGGCGGCGGGCGCCGCGGCCATCTGCCGGGCGACCCGGACGTTCAGGGCGTCGTCCTCGCCGTATTCGCGGACCACCTCGATCTCGGTCAGGTCGTTCTCGCGCAGGAGCTCGGCCAGCGCGCGGATGAACTCCACGTCGCCCTGGTGATCCTTCGTCATCGCATCCCCGCTGCGCCGTTTGCGCAGGCCTACCCCGTCGGCGGGCGGAGGGGAAGCGGGCCGCAGGCGGCCCGGCCGGGCTCGGGGAGAGCGACCCGCCGCCGCGCGGGCCATCGCCCGGAAGCCACGCGGCCTCGGCGGCGGCGAGGCAGGCGGATCAGGCCGAGCGGTCGATCGGCGCGCCGATGGCCTCCCGCTGTCGCAGGTCGATGCGCGCGTCCGCGTCGAGGCGGGGCAGCGCTTCGACGGGGACGGGGATGCGCGCGACGATCTCCTGCGCGAGCAGGCGATCCTGCGCGGCCCGCTCCTCGCGCACGACCCGCGCGCCGGCGACGTCGGCGGCCCGGTCGGCGGCCTCCATCGCCTCGCGCGCGGAGACCGCGGCGTCGGATCCGTCGCCGCCCGGGCGCGCGTCGGCGCTCCGGTTCACGGCGCGCGCCTCGGCGGGGGGCGGGAGCTGGCGCACCTCGGCCGGTGCGGCGGTCCGCTCGGCGGGCGCCGCGCCGCCCGACGGGACCGCGATGCGCGAGGCCTCGCCGAACCGTTCCTCCTGCACCCGCGCGGCCGTGTCCGCCCGGGCCGGGCCGGACGGCTTGGCCGCCTGCTGCTGCGCCGACCCCACCATGCCTACCATGCTCATCGCGTGATCCCTCTCTCGTCGAACGGCCCCACGGCGGGATTCGTCCACATGGAAAGGGCGGGAGCGGGGCGGGATCGGGGCGGCGCCGCGACGGCGTTAACGGGCGGGGCCGAGGCGCCTCACCGGTTCATCCGGTTCGCGATCAGGTCGTCCACCACGCCCGGATCCGCGAGCGTGGACGTGTCCCCGAGCGCGCCGTAGTCGTCCTCGGCGATCTTGCGCAGGATCCGCCGCATGATCTTGCCCGACCGCGTCTTGGGCAGGCCCGGCGCCCACTGGATCAGGTCGGGCTTGGCGATCGGTCCGATCTCGCCGCGCACGAAGCGTTCGAGCTCGCCGCGCAGGTCGTCGGACGGCTCCGACCCGCCCATCAGCGTGACGTAGGCGTAGATCCCCTGGCCCTTGACGGGGTGCGGGTAGCCGACCACCGCCGCCTCGGCGACGGCCGGGTGCGCGACGAGCGCGCTCTCGACCTCCGCGGTGCCCATGCGGTGACCCGACACGTTGATCACGTCGTCCACCCGCCCGGTGATCCAGTAGTAGCCGTCCGCGTCGCGGCGGCAGCCGTCGCCGGTGAAGTAGGTGCCGGGATAGTCGGCGAAGTAGGTCTTCTCGAACCGCTCGTGGTCGCCCCAGATCGTGCGCATCTGGCCCGGCCAGCTGTCGGCGATGCACAGCACCCCCTCGGCCTCCGTCGCCTCGATCTCGCGGCCCGTCTGCGGGTCGAGCACGACGGGCCGTACGCCGAAGAACGGCAGCGTGGCCGAGCCGGGCTTGGTCGGCGTCGCGCCGGGCAGGGGGGTCAGGAGGTGGCCGCCGGTCTCGGTCTGCCACCAGGTGTCGACGATGGGCACGCGGCCGCCGCCGATCCGCTCGTGGTACCAGGTCCAGGCCTCGGGGTTGATCGGCTCGCCCACCGTGCCCAGCACCCGGATCGAGGACAGGTCGTAGGGCTCGACGAAGGACGTGCCCTTGCCCATCAGCGCGCGGATCGCGGTCGGCGCGGTGTAGAACTGCGTGACCCGGTGCTTCTCGCAGACCTGCCAGAAGCGGCCCGCGTCGGGCCAGGTCGGGACCCCCTCGAACATCAGCGTCGTCGCCCCGTTCGCGAGCGGGCCGTAGACGATGTAGCTGTGCCCCGTGACCCAGCCCACGTCCGCGGTGCACCAGAACACGTCGCCGGGCCGGTAGTCGAAGACGTATTCGTGCGTCATCGCCGCGTAGACGAGGTAGCCGCCGGTCGTGTGGACCACGCCCTTCGGCTGCCCGGTGGAGCCGGAGGTGTAGAGGATGAAGAGCGGGTCCTCGGCCCCCATCGGCTCGGGCTCGCAGACGTTCGAGACGCCGTCCTCGAGCTCGTGGAGCCAGTGGTCGCGCCCCTCGACCATCGCGATCTCGCCGCCGGTGCGCTTCACCACCAGCATCTTGGCGGGCGTCGAGGCGCGCTCGAGCGCGCGGTCGGCGTTGACCTTGAGCGGCGTCGCCTTGCCCCCGCGGGGCGCCTCGTCGGCGGTCACGACGACCTTCGCCTCGCAGCCGTCGATCCGCGCGGCGAGCGCGTCCGCCGAGAAGCCCGCGAAGACGATCGAGTGGATCGCGCCGATCCGCGCGCAGGCGAGCATCGCGTAGGCCGCCTGCGGGATCATCGGCAGGTAGAGCACCACGCGGTCGCCGCGGCCCACGCCCATGCCCTTGAGCACGTTGGCGAACTTGCAGACGTGCTCGTGGAGCTGCTGGTAGGTTATGTGCTGCGCCGCGCCGCCCGGCGCGTCGGCGTCGTCGGGCTCCCAGATGATCGCGGTCTGCGTCCCGCGCTCGGCGAGGTGCCGGTCGACGCAGTTGGCGCAGACGTTGAGCGTGCCGTCCTCGAACCAGCGGATGTCGACCGCGCCCTGCGCGAAGGAGGTGTCCTTGACCCGGGTGTAGGGCGTGATCCAGTCGAGACGGAGGCCCTGCTCGCCCCAGAACGCGGCCGGGTCGGCCACGCTGGCGGCGTACATCGCGTCGTAGGTGGCGCGGTCGGCATGGGCGCCGGCCGCCATCTCGGCGCTCGGCGGGTACGTCGTCTCGGTCATGGTCGTCCTCCCTCGCGCCCCGCGCGGGGGCCGTCCGGCGCCGGCGTTCCACGCGCCGGGCCGGGTCTCATCGTGTCCCGAATCGCGTCAGATCGCCAGATATTCCGCGCGGATGCCCTCGTCGGCGAGCACCTCGGCGGCGGTTCCGTCGAACACGACGCCGCCGGTGTCGAGGATCACCGCCCGGTCCGACAGCTCGAGCGCGCGCACCGCGTTCTGCTCCACCAGGATCGTCGTCATGCCGAGCTTGCGGATCTCGTGCAGCGTGCGCTCGATCTCGTCCACGATGACGGGCGCGAGCCCCTCGTAGGGCTCGTCGAGCAGCAGCAGCTTCACGTCGCGGGCCAGCGCGCGCGCGATGGCGAGCATCTGCTGCTCGCCGCCCGACAGCGTGGTCCCCTCCTGCTTGCGCCGCTCGCCCAGCCGCGGGAACAGCTCGTAGAGCCGCTCGAGCGACCAGCCGATCGGCGGCGCGATCTGCGCGAGGCGGAGGTTCTCCTCCACCGTCAGCCCAGCGATGATGCGCCGGTCCTCGGGCACCAGCCCGAGCCCCGCCTGCGCCGCCTCGTGCGCCTTCATCGTGTGGAGCGGCTGGTGGTCGAGCCAGACCTCGCCGCGCCGCAGCTCCGGGTCGCCCACCCGCGCGCAGGCCCGAAGCGTCGAGGTCTTGCCCGCGCCGTTGCGGCCGAGCAGCGCCAGGATCTCGCCCTCGTGGACGTTGAAGCTGACGCCCTGCACGATGTAGCTCTCGCCGTAATAGGCGTGGATGTCGTGCACCGAGAAGTAGGCGGGCGCGGTGACGGCGCGGTTCGCGTCGCGCGTGAAGTCGGGCTTGATCGTCATCGATCTCTCCTCAATGCACCGCGCTCTCGCCGAGATAGGCCTCGCGGACCTTCGGGTGGCCCTTGATGCGGTCGGGCGTGTCCTCGACCAGCGGCGTGCCCTGCGCGAGCACGGTGATCCGCTCGGCGAGGCTGAACACGACGTGCATGTCGTGCTCGATGATGGCGATGGTGATCGGCCGCGTCTCCTTGATCTGACGGAGCAGGTCGATCGTGTTGTTGGTGTCGGCCCGCGCCATCCCCGCGGTCGGCTCGTCGAGCAGCAGGAGCCGCGGCTGCTGCGCGAGGCACATCCCGATCTCGAGCCGCCGCTTGTCGCCCCGCGAGAGCGCGCCCGCGCGCTCGTCGCGCTTGGCGGTCATGTTCATGTCCTCGAGCATCGCCTCGGCCTGATCGACGATCTCCGCGTCGCCGGTGACGGTTCGCCAGCCGTGCAGCGCGAAGGCCCCGTCCCGCTTGGCGAGGCAGGGGATCATCATGTTCTCCATCACCGTCAGGTCGCCGAAGATCTCGGGCGTCTGGAACACGCGGGAGATGCCCATCTGGTTGATCTCGTGCGGCTTGCGCCCGAGCACCGACTGCCCGTCGAACGAGACCGACCCCTCGTCGGGGACCAGCTTGCCGACGAGGCAGTTCAGGAGCGTCGACTTGCCGGCGCCGTTCGGTCCGATGATCGCGTGCAGCGAGTTCTCCGCGACGCTCAGGTTCACGTCCGACAGCGCCTGCAACCCGCCGAACCGCTTGCCGACGCCCTTGACCTCGAGGATGCCGGTCATTCGCCCGCCCCCCGCTGCCGGGCCGCGTCGTCCTCGACGCCGCCGCCCTTGCGGTCGCGGCGGAACACGGTGGCCAGCTTGCCCGTGCCCTGCACCAGCCCGCCGGGCAGGAAGATCACGACGAGCATGAACAGCAGGCCCAGCGTCAGGTGCCAGCCCTTGCCGACGAACGGATAGACCAGCGTGACCATCAGGTCGTCGAGCCCGTCGGGCAGGAACGCGAACCAGCTCCGGAGGGTCGACTCGTTGATCGTGGAGACGATGTTCTCGAAGTACTTGATGAAGCCCGCGCCGAGCACCGGTCCGATCAGCGTGCCCGCGCCGCCGAGGATCGTCATCAGCACGACCTCGCCCGACGCCGTCCAGAACATCCGCTCGGCGCCGACCTGCGTGTCCATCGCCACCAGGAGCCCGCCAGCCAGGCCCGCATACATGCCCGAGATCACGAAGGCCGCGAGCGTGTAGGGCTTGGGGCTGATGCCGGTGTAGTTCAGCCGCGTCTGGTTGGTCTTGACCGCGCGCAGCATCAGCCCGAACGGCGAGCGGAAGATCCGGATCGAGACGTAGAACGCGATCACCATCAGCACCGCGGCGAGGTAGTAGCCCACGTTGAAGGTGAACTGCCATCCGCCCGCCCGCACGACATGGCTCGTGCTCATGTCGAGGCCGAAGAGCGAGGCGCGGGGCGTCTCCCCGGGTGCGAGCGCCGCGTCGAGGATGCGGGGGTCGAAGTACTTGAGCTGCATGCCGGTCTCGCCGCCGGTGATCGGCGTGAGGACCGAGTAGGCCAGCGCGAAGGACATCATCGCGAAGGCGAGCGTGAGGATCGAGAAGTAGATCCCCGAGCGCCGTAGCGAGATGAACCCGACCAGCGCCGAGAACAGTCCGGCGACGACGATCGACACGAGCACCGCCGGGATCACGTTGAGCGTCAGCAGCTTCATCGACCAGATCGCCGCGTAGGAGCCGACGCCCAGGAAGGCGGCGTGCCCGAAGCTGAGGTAGCCCGTCAGCCCGAAGAGGATGTTGAAGCCGACCGCGAAGATGCCGAAGATCACGAAGCGTTGCATCAGGTCGGGGTAGCCCGCGTTGAACTGCGCGAGCGCCGAGCCCTCCGGGAACGGGTTCAACAGGAGCGGCGCGAGCGTCGTGAGGATCACCACGAGCGCGAGCAGCCCGGCGTCGCGGCGGTTCAGGCCCAGGAACGAGCTGCGCGCGGGGCGCTCCCGGGGCGCCGTGGCGGGCGCGGTGGAGGTCTGGTCGGTCATCGGCTCACTCCTCCATCACGCCGCGTCGGCCCATCAGCCCGCGCGGGCGGGTCAGGAGCACGATGATCGCGACGAGGTAGATGACGATCTGGTTGAGGCCCGGCGCGAGATCGAGCACCTCGGGCATGGAGGCGAACGCCTCGATGATCCCGAGCAGGAACCCGGCGAGCACCGCGCCCGGCAGCGATCCCATCCCGCCCACGACGACCACGACGAAGGACAGCACGAGGAAGTCCATCCCCATGTGGTAGTTGGGCGAGTTGATCGGCGCGTACATCACCCCCGCGAGCCCGGCCACGGCGGCGGCGAGCCCGAACATGAAGGTGAACCGCTTGTCGATGTCGATCCCGAGCAGCGTCACCGTCTCGCGGTCGGCCATGCCGGCGCGCACGACCATGCCGAAGGTGGTGAACTGCAGGAAGGCGAAGACGGCCGCGATCACCACGCCCGCGAAGGCGAAGTAGATCAGGCGCCAGTAGGGGTAGACGATGCCGCCCGCGTCGAAGCCCAGCAGCACGCCGAAGTCGAAGCTGCCGCGGAACGCCTCGGGGGCCGGCGTGGGGATCGGGTTGGCGCCGTAGAAGTACTTGATGACCTCCTGCAGCACGATCGCCAGTCCGAAGGTCACGAGGATCTGGTCGGCATGGGGGCGCTTGTAGAAGTGCTTGATCAGGCCACGCTCCATCACGATCCCGATCAGGATCATCACCGGCAGCGCGAACAGGATCGCGATCGGCACCGACCAGTCGATGATCGCGGCGCCCGTCGACTCCCCGAACCATTCGACGAGGTAGGGGATGTCCACCTGCATCGGGTTTCCGAGGAAGTCCGTCCGGGTCTCGTCGATCACGGTATGGCTGACCAGCAGGAGCCGGTTGAGCGTCACCGCGCAGAACGCGCCCAGCATGAACAGCGCGCCGTGGGCGAAGTTGACCACGCCGAGCGTGCCGAAGATCAGCGTCAGCCCGAGCGCGATCAGCGCGTAGGCGCTGCCCTTGTCGAGGCCGTTGAGGACCTGGAGGATGATGGCGTCCATGACGGAGCCTCCCTGCGGATGTCGTCGAGAGCGCGGCGTGCGGCGGGCCGCCGAGGCGGCGCCGCCGGTCGCGTCGATCGGGCCGGGGGCGCGCCCCCGGCCCGTGGGGCGCGCGTCAGGCGCCCGGGTTGCACTCGCCCAGGCTACCGCCGGCGAATTGCGGATGGTCGGCCGCGTAGGTGACCTGCTCGACCGGCGTGACCTCGACGATCTCGACGAGGTCGTACTCGTTCTCCGGGTTCTCCTTGCCGCGCACCACGACCACGTCCTTGAAGCACTGGTGGTCCTCGGCGCGGTAGAGCGTCGGCCCGTTGCCCAGCCCGTCGAATTCGAAGCCCGAGAGCGCCTCGTCCACCGCGCAGGGGTTGAACGACTGGCCGCGCGCGACCGCGTCCGCGTAGAGCAGCGTCTGCACGTAGCAGGTATGCGCGGCCTGGCTGGGCGGGAAGCCGTACTTCTCGCCGAAGGACTGCACGAAGGCGTTGGTGCCCGCATAGCGGTCGCCCAGCTCGTTCTCGAGCTTCCAGTCCCAGTTCTGGCTGCCCAGGATGCCCTTGATGTTGGCCCCCGCGCCGCGCGCCATCAGCTCCGAGTAGAGCGGGACGACGATCTCGAACTGGCGGTCGTTGACCATCCGCTCGCGCAGGCCGAACTGCACCGCGTTGGTCAGCGAGTTGACCATGTTCCCGCCGTAGTGGTTGAGCACCAGCACGTCGGCGTCCGACTGCAGGACGGGGGCGATGTACGACGAGAAGTCGGTCTGCGTCAGCGGGGTCAGCACCTCGCCCACCGTCTCCCAGCCGAGCGCCTCGGTCGACTCCCGCATCGCCTGCTCGGTCGTGTAGCCCCAGTTGTAGTCGGCCGTGATGTGGTAGGCCTTCCGGTCCGCGCCGTACTGGTCGATCAGGATCGGGGCCAGCGCCGCGCCGGACATGTAGCTGTTGAAGAAGTGCCGGAAGCCGTTGGCGCGCTTGTCCTTGCCGGTCGTGTCGTTGGCGTGCGTCAGGCCCGCCATGAAGATGATCCCGACCTCCTGGCAAAGCGCCTGCACGGCCACGGCCACGCCCGAGGACGAGCCGCCGGAGATCATGATCGCGCCCTCGCGCTGGATCATCGACTGCGCCGAGGCGCGCGCGGCGTCGGACTTGGTCTGCGTGTCACCGGTCACGAACTCGACGCGCTTGCCCATGATGCCGGTGCCGTCGAGCGCCTTGGACGAGAACGTCTGCAGCATCCCGCCGTCGCCCTCGCCGTTGAGGTGCTCGACGGCGAGCTCGAAGGCGCGCAGCTCGTCGGCGCCCTCGTCCGCGTAGGGACCCGATTGCGGCACGTTGAAGCCGAGCACGACGGTGTCGCCGGTCGGCGCGTTGGTGAAGCCCTGCTCCTGCGCCCAGGCGGCGCCGGTGAAGATCGTCGGCGCGGCGAGGCCGAGGCCGGTGGCGGCACCGGTCCGGAGCACGCCGCGGCGCGTGAAGTTGCTCTTGGTCATGAGACCTCCCTGATTTGCCGTCCCGCGGCCCCTCCCAGAGCCGATGCGGGATCGCCCGCCTTGCCGGCGGATGCGTCGCACTATCGCGTCACGATGCCTCGTTCGGCAACATTCGCTGGTCCCGCCCGGCTTATCCTGTCAAATAATTGACAGACGGTCCGGCGCTCCGGTGAACGATTTATCCCGCGCCCGCATCATCCCGCCGGATGCGCGTGCAGCATCCCCGCAGCGCCAGGAGGTTGCGTGACCCGACCGATCCCCACCGGAGCGCGGATCCGCGAACGCCGCCTCGCGCTCGGCCGTCGCCAGATGGCCGTGGCCGCCGCGGCAGGCATCTCGCCCAGCTATCTGAACCTCATCGAGCACGGCCGTCGCGCGATCGGCGGCGCGCTCCTGGGTCGTCTCGCCGATGCCCTCGGCGTCGATCGCGCGACGCTGTCGAAGGACGGCGACGCCGCGCTGGTCGGGGCACTCGCGACGCTGGGCGCGGCGCGGCTGGGACGCGCGCCGACGGCGCAGGCGGCCGAGTTGGCCCGCCGCCACCCGGACTGGGCCGGCCTCCTCGTCGCGTTGGCCGAGGAGGCGGCGACGGCCGACGAGCGGGTCGCGCGCGCCGCCGACCGCATCGCCCACGACCCCGCGCTCGCGGCCGCCCTCCACGACGCGATCTCGGCCGCCGCCACCCTGCGCTCCACCGCCTCGATCCTCGCGGCCACGCCCGAAATCGATCCGAACTGGCGCGAGCGGTTCCACGCCAACCTCGACGACGAGGGGCGCCGGCTCGCGGACGGAATGGATCGGCTCGCGGCGCTCCTGTCACCCGCGCCGGATCCGGAGCCGGGGCCGGGGGACGACGACGGCGGCGACCCGGCGGTCGAAGCGATCTCGCCACGTGACCTCGATGCCGCGCGGGGGCCGGACGATCTGCTCGAAGCCACGAATGGCGACCTGGCCGTCGCGCTGCGGGCGATGGCCGCCCGCGATCCCGACCGCGCGCTCGCGGTCTGCGACGCATCGGGCGGCTTCCTGCGCCGCCGCCCCGTCCCGGGCTTCGCGATCCCCGCACGCGAGCCCGGCTGCGCGCTCTGGCCGCTCTACGCCGCCTTCGCGCGGCCCGGCCAGCCCCTCGCGGCGCGGATCGAGACCCCCGACGGCGCGCGCTGGCTCGCGCAGGCGATCGCGGCGCCGGTCGCGCCCGCGGGCTTCGACGCGCCGCCGGTCCTGCGCGCGACGATGCTCGTGACCCGCGCCGACGGCCCTGACCCCGCGGTCCCGGTCGGGGCGACCTGCAGGCTCTGCCCGCGACGGGGCTGCGTCGCGCGCCGCGTGCCGTCGATCCTGCCCGTCCCCTGATGCTGGACTATGAGCCCGCGACCGGGGACACTCGGCCACCGTCGCGCGACCGGGGAGGGGGCCGGGGATGACCGAACACGCTCCGGCGGGATGCGCGCCGCGCCGCGCCCTGCTCGATCGAGGACGAGCCCAACATCGTCGCCGCCATCGCCTTCCTGCTCGGCCGGGACGGCTGGCGCGTCGCGAGCCACGGCGACGGCGCGACGGCGATGGCGGCGATCGAGCGCCACGAACCCGACGTCGTGGTGCTCGATGCGATGCTGCCGAACCTGTCGGGCTTCGACGTCCTCGCCGCGATCCGCGCCGGGCCCCGACCCGACCTGGCGGTCCTGATGCTCACCGCCAAGGGGCAGCCGCAGGACCGGGAGCGGGCGCTCGCGCTGCGGGTGGACGCGTTCATGCGCAAGCCGTTCTCCAACGCCGCGCTGCTGGGCGCGGTCAACGCGCTCGGCCCCGTCGCGCCGCGTCGCGCATGACGGGGTCCGACGCCCGCGCGGCCATCGACCGGCGCCGAGCGCGCCGCGCCGATGCCGCCCGCTTGCTGCCGATACTGGGCGCGGCGCTGTTCCTCGCGCCCGACCTGATCCTGTCGAGCGGTCCCGGCGCCGTCGGCGCGACGCGGCCCTGGCTGTTCTACCTCTTCGCCGCGTGGCTCGGGCTGATCGGGCTCGCCTGGCTCCTCGCGCGGTCGCATCTGCGCGACCCGCCGCCGCCGCGCCCCACGAAGGCCGGCGCGCCGTGACCGTCGCGCGTCGCCCTCCCGCGTGACGCTCGACCTCGGCCTCGTCGTCGCGGCGTGCCTGGGCTACGCGGCCTTCCTCTTCGGCGTCGCGTTCATCGGCGAGCGGATCGGGGCGCGCGTCCTGCGCGGTCCGCTGACCTACACGCTCTCGCTCTCGGTCTACTGCACCGCGTGGACGTTCTACGGCGCGGTCGGCTACGCGGCGCGGTCCGGGCTCGAGTTCATGACGATCTACCTCGGCCCCACGCTCGTCTTCGTGGGGTGGTGGTGGCTCCTTCGAAAGCTGGTGGCGATCGGGCGGGCGGAGCGGATCACCTCGATCGCCGACATCGTCTCCTCGCGCTACGGCAAGTCGAACCGCCTCGCCGTCCTCGTCACGCTGCTCGCGGTGGTCGGCACCACCCCCTACATCGCGCTGCAACTGCAATCCGTCACGCTTTCCTTCGGCGTCTTCGCCGACCCGTCGGACGGACCCCCCGACACCGCGGGCTCGGCGTTCTGGGTGGCCGCGGGGCTGGCCGGGTTCACCATCCTCTTCGGCACCCGCAAGCTCGACATGGGCGAGCGGCACGACGGCATCGTCGCGGCCGTCGCGGTGGAGGCGGTGGTCAAGCTCGTGGCGCTCGTCGCGGTCGGCGCCTTCGTCGTCTGGGGGCTCAACGGCGGCATGGCGGGCGCGGGGGAGGCCGTCGCCGCCTCGCCGCTCGCCGACTGGACCGCGCGGCCCGGCCGCTGGGCGGGACTCATCCTCGTCTCGGCCGCCGCCGTGATCTGCCTGCCGCGGATGTTCCACGTCCTGGTGGTCGAGAACACCGACGAGCGCCATCTCGCGACCGCCTCCTGGGCCTTTCCCGCCTACCTCGCGGCGATGTGCGCCTTTGTCGTCCCGATCGCCGCGACCGGGCTCGCACGGATGCCCGAGGGCGCGAACCCGGACCTGTTCGTCCTGACGCTGCCGCTCGCCGAGGGCCGCGACGGGCTCGCGCTGCTCGCCTTCCTCGGCGGGTTCTCCTCCGCGACCAGCATGGTCATCGTCGCCGCCGTGGCGCTGGCGACGATGCTGTCGAACCACGTCGTCATGCCCGCGTGGCTCGCCCTTCGCGGGCGGGGCGGGGCGGTGATCTCGGGCGACGTGCGCGACGTGGTCCTGCGGGCGCGGCGGTTCGCCATCGTCGCGGTGATGGCGATGGGCTGGCTCTACCTGCGCGCCACCGGCGGCACCGATACGCTGGCCGCGATCGGGCTCGTCTCGTTCGTCGGCATGGCGCAGGTGCTGCCGGCGCTGGCCTTCGGGCTGTTCTGGACGGGCGCGACGCGAACGGGCGCCGCGGCCGGGATCACGACCGGCTTCGCGGTCTGGGGGTGGACGATGCTGGTGCCGGTGCTGGCCGGGCCGGACGTGCTCGCTGGCGCGGGTCCGACGCTTGCCTGGCTCCGCCCGGGCGCGCTTGCCGCGCTCGCGGGCGACCCGCTCCTGTCGGCGGTGATCCTGTCGCTCGGGCTCAACGTCCTCGCGTTCTGCGCCGCATCGCTCGCGACGGTGCCGAGCCCGATGGAGCGGCTGCAGGCCTCGCGCTTCGTGCGCGTGTTCGACCGCGCCGAGCGGCCCCGCGCGCGGCCCTCGCGCGCGGTCGGCGCGGGCGATCTGCTGGTGATGGCGCAGCGGATCCTCGGGGCCGCGCAGGCCCGCGCGCTTTTCGCCTCTCAGGCGGGCCTGCAAGGTCGCCCCGGCACGGCACCCGTCGTCACCCCCGCGCTGCTCGAGCGGCTCGAGGGCGAACTCGCGGGCTCCGTGGGGGCGGCCACCGCGCACGCGATGATGACCGGGATCGCGGGCGGAGCGGCGGTCTCGGTGGCGGATCTGATGGCGGTGGCCGACGAGACCGCGCAACTCCGCGAGATTTCCGCCCGCCTCGAGGCGCGCTCCGCCGAGCTCCGGGCGGCCAACGCCCGCCTCACCGCGGCGGCCGAGCAGAAGGACGCGTTCCTGAGCCAGGTCAGCCACGAGCTCCGGACGCCGATGACCTCGATCCGCGCCTTCGCGGAGATCCTCGGCGACGCCGAGATCGGGCCCGACGCCGCCGACCGCGCCCGCTATGCGGCGATCATCCGCGACGAGAGCCGTCGGCTGACGCGCCTGCTCGACGACCTTATCGACCCCGCGACGCTCGAAGGGGGCCCGGTCCCGCTCGCCCTGCGCGACGTCCCGTTGGTCGAGGTGATCGACGCGGCCGCGGCGGCCTGCGGACCCGGGAAGCTCTTCCTGCGCCGTGACAGGGCGGCGGAGGCGGTGGTGCTGCGGACCGATCCCGACCGTCTCGCGCAGGTCTTCATCAACGTGATCGCCAACGCCGCGAAGTACTGCGACGCGCCAATTCCGACTCTGACCATCGAGGTGGCGCCGCGGCCCGGCGCGGTCGTCGTCGATTTCGTCGACAACGGATCGGAAGTCGCGCCGGGCGACCGCGCGGTGATCTTCGAGCGGTTCGCGCGGGCGGGCGCGCCGACGGCGCGGCGGGCGGGGCGGGTCTCGGGCTCGCGATCTGCCGCGAGGTGATGGACACGGCTGGGCGGTTCGATCGACTATCTGCCGGGACGTGGCGGGGCGGCGTTTCGCGTCTCGCATCCCGCCACGTCTGATGGGGAATGCCCTCCAGCGAACCCTTCGTTAACTTGAATCGTCCAGACGGGTCCCGAGAGATCTGCGCACGGAAGCCATGCCACCCGAACCCCTCCCCTCCGCGTTGCGCCGAATGGCGGGCGCCGCCGCCACGCCGCGCGCCGCGTCCCCGGCCGGCGAGGCGCCCGCGCTCGAGCGGGCGCTCGCCACGGCGGCCCTGCGGGTCGGCGACACGCTCGCGGGCCTCGGGCTCGCGACGCAGGCGAAGGCGACCCGCCTCGTCGAACGGACCGCCGCCTTCGCGGACATCGACGAGCGCGCGCTGTGCCTGCTGCTCGACCCCTATGGCCACGACCGGATGGCGCCCGCGCCGGATCTCGAGGCGGTCGCGCGGGGCTCCGGGCTCCTCGTGTTCGATCCCGGCCTGACCGACGCGCTGGTGGAGGTGCAGACGATCGGCCGCGTGGACGGGCCGGCCCGTCCGCCGCGTCGGCCGACCCGCGTCGATGCCGCCCTCGCGCAGCCCTTCGCGCGCGCGCTCCTCGAGCAGCTCGCCCGTCAGCGCGCGCCCGAATGCCACGAGCCGCGTCCCGGCGCGCTCCGCTCCGGCAGCTTCGTCGCCGGGCCATCTTCGCTGGCGCTTGTCCTGACGGCGCCGGGCTTCCTGCGCCTCGACCTCTCGGTCGCGCTCGGCTCGGGCGCGCGCACGGGGATCCTCACGCTGATCCTCCCCGCGACCGCGGTCGCCGCACCCTCGCCCGTCGCAGGGTCCGCCAGTCCCGCGGCGGTCTGGGCGGACGCGATGCGTGACGTCGCCCTGGAGGCGCCCGTCCGGCTCGAGGCGGTGCTGCCGCCGATGCGCCTGCCGCTTTCGCGCCTGATGACGCTCGAGGTCGGCGACCTCGTCCTGCTCGATCCCGCCGCCCTGAGCGAGATCACGCTGCACGGCGGCGCGTCCGGCGTCACCCGCGCGGGCCGCAAGCGCCTGCCGAAGCACGCGACGTTCCGCGCCCGGCTGGGGCAGCTCAACGGCGAGCGCGCCGTTCGGATCTGCGCCCTGCCCGGGCAGGCCCATCCGCCCACGGCGCCCGCTGGACTGGACGAAGGCTTCGCCCCCGGCCGATCCGGCCGATCCGATGCCGCGGAGGGCGAAGGCCCGGACGGGGAACGCGAGTCCGGCCCCCCGCAGGCGCGCCGTCGCGCCTCCGACCCGCCCGATGCCGGCGAGATCACGATTCCAGCGGACGGTCCGGCACGAGCGACCCTGCCCCGTCCGGTCCGGTCTCGAGGCGATCGCCGATCGATCGTGACGCGATGCGTCGGACCGATCGGCCGGTCATGGTCGCGGCATACGCCATCCGGTCGGTGGCGCCTGGCGGAGGGCGGCCGTCGCTTTTCGTACGTGAACGGCAAGGCCGAACGTCGACGGCGCCCGAACGTGCGGCTTCTGCTCGGGATGCGTCGGCTCGCCGTCTCGGTGCGCGCACGCCCGCGTGTCGGACGGCTCGTCGCGATGCGTTCGATGCGGCGTGGCACGGCGCGTGTCGTCTCCACCGGTCCGACCAGGTCGGCAGAAGCCATGCGAGGACCGTCCCCGGCGAGCCGGACGGCGATGGACGAGGGGAAGCCGTCCGGATGCCGGCGCGGGCCTGCGGTTCCGGCGGCCAGGGGCGCGTCGATGCGGTCGCCGGCGATGCTGCGTCCCACGCGTCCTCGTCGGCGACGTGCCCGCCATCGTCGGCGGCCGGTCCGGCTCCGCCCGGCCGCCCCTCCTGGCGAGCCCGATCCCTCACGCGCGGCGTCGTCGTTCGAACGCCCTAGACGCCCGGCCTGCATCGGACGCCGCCCGGGTCTGCTCGCAATCCGAGCGAGCCGGGCATCGACAACACGGCAGCGAGCGCGAACCGGGCGCGACGCGGAACGGCGTCGGGCGGGTCGCGTCCGGGGGCGCGACCGGTTCCGACGGGCTGGGCGTGCGAGCCGAGAAGCGGAACCGAGTCGCGGATCCCGTCTCGCCGAATCCAGTACGTACCGGGCAGGCGGCGACGGCTGCATCGTCTGACGCCTGTCCTCGAACGTGGGCGCGCCGCTTCCGGCGCGAAGGGGCAAGCGGCCAGGCGCCGGCCGTTCGGAGGCAATCCCTCGCGGGAGGGGCCACATCGTCGCTCGCCCTGCCACCGTCGCGGTCGAACGACGGACGGCGGTGCTAACCGCAGGCCGGACCTCCCCGCGCTTCGTCCGGCGCGATCGAGCGAGGGCATCCTTCGGTCCGTCTGAGCCGGCCGTCGAACCGTCGCCAGCGAGGAGCGGATATCGAACGCCGGACAGACGCGTCGGCGGGGGACGTCCGAGATGGGCGAACCGGCTCGCGACCGTGGGCGCCGCGATCCGCCCCCGGACGACCCGACCGGATCGCGGCGGATCGCGTTCGCCCTGCGCGCTTAGCCCCGCCGTCGGACCGGCCCCCGACCGTCGCGGCGTACCGGGGACGACCGCGGCGCAGTCGAAGTCTCCGTTCGCTGCCGGAACGACCGCATGGAAGCTCGGCGCGCCGCCCCATTGCCTGGCCGCGACGCCTCTGCGACCGTCGCCGCGACGGATGGAGGGCGCGATGGATCATGTCGGCACGGGGCCGGACCTGCTGGGGCGGATGCGCAGGGGCGAGCGGCTGGCGGGGACGTTCATGAAGACGCCCAGCCACGTCGCGCTCGAGATCCTGATGCTCGCCGGCCTCGACTTCGTCTGCCTCGACGCCGAGCACGCGCCGTTCGACCGCGCGGCGCTCGACGCCTGCCTCGCGGTCGCGCGCGCCCGCGATTTCCCCGTCCTCGTGCGGATCGCGGACGGTGCCCCGGCGCGCATCCTCGACGTGATGGACATGGGCGCGACCGGGATCGTCGTGCCGCATGTCGACGGCGTCGAGAAGGCGCGCGCGATCGCGGCGGCCGCGCGGTTCGGCCATGGCGGGCGGGGCTATGCAGGCTCGACGCGATGGGCGGGCTACACCGCCGGGACGATGCCCGCGCTGCTGGCGCGGTCGCGCGCGGAGACCATCGTGCTCGCGCAGATCGAGGAGCCCGAAGGGGTCGAGGCGGCCGACGCCATCGCCGCGGTGGACGGCATCGACGGGCTTGTTCATCGGGCCCGCCGACCTCAGCGTCGCCTACGGGCACGAGAGTTTGGACAACCCCGACCTGCCGCGCGCGATGGCGCGGGTGGGGAAGGCCTGCGCGTCGGCGGGGAAGGCCTACGCGACCTGGGTGCCCGACGTGGCGACGGCGCGGGCGTGGCAGGTGCACGGGTTCCGGGTCTTCGTGGTCGGGTCGGAGCATTCGTGGATGCTCGAGGGCGCGCGGGCGGTCGCGCGCGGGATCGAGGCGATGGCGGAGCGGTGACGCCGAGACGGCGACCGGATGCCCGGCGGATGGCCGGGCGCCGGCGGCACGGTTCCCGGGGCTGCCATCGTCCGACCGGCCGGGTGCGTTCGGCGCCTTGGCCGGGATGATCTCCGTGCGCTCCCGATCGTGACGCGTCCCGCGCTGAGGGCGCAGGCAGCTTGGGCTTGTCGCCTCGGGTCGGCGACGGAAAGGCGGGCCGGAGGCGCCAGGCGTATCGATCCGGCTGACCGATCGAACCCGCCGACCGGCCGCGTTTTGCCAATCCCGATCGGCGCGGCTAGGGGAGGCCGATGACCGACGCGCCGCTTCCCGTCCTGCGCCTGCTGCCCCGCGCCGATGCGCGCCGCATCCGGCATGGCCATCCGTGGGTCTGGCGCGACGACCTCGTCCTCGACCGCCGCGCGCGCGCGCTGCCCCCGGCACGCTCGCGGTGCTCGAGGATGCGGAGCGGCGGCCGCTGGGGCTGGTGGCGGCGAGCGTCGAGGCGAAGGTCGCGGCGCGGATGCTCGACCGCGACCCGCAGGCGCGGATCGACGGCGACTGGATCGCGGCACGGATCGCCACGGCCGCCGCGCATCGGGCGCGGCTCTGGCCCGAGCCGTTCCACCGCCTCGTCCATGCGGAGGCGGACGGCCTGCCGGGGGTGGTGATCGACCGGTTCGGCGACGCCGCCGTGATCCAGCCGAACGCGGCCTGGGCCGATGCGCGGGTGGAGGCCTTCGCCGATGCGCTCGCGGACCTGGGCATCGCGCATGTCGCGCTCGGCGCGTCCGGGCGGTCGCGCGCGGCCGAGGGGCTCGACGATGCGGGGCGCTGGCTGCGCGGCGGGCTCGACGCGCCGGTGCCGGTGCCGATGAACGGCGCGACCTACCTGGCCGACCTCGCGGGCGGGCAGAAGACCGGCCTGTTCCTCGATCAGCGCGACAACCACGCCTTCGTCGCCACGCTCGCCGCGCGGCGCCCGCGTGCTCGACGTGTTCGCGCATGTCGGCGGGTTCGGGCTCGCCGCTCTGGCGGCGGGGGCCGCATCGGCGCTCGCGGTGGACGGCTCGGCCCCGGCGCTCGCGCTGGCCGAGGAGGGCGCGTCGCGGACCGGGGTGGCGGAGCGGTTCGCCACCCGGCGCGGCGACGCGTTCGAGGTGATGGCGGCGCTCGCCGCGGAGGGCGCGACGTTCGACGTCGTCGTGGCCGACCCGCCCGCCTTCGCGCCGGCCAAGGCCGCGCTGACCGCCGGGCTGCGCGCCTACGAGCGGGTGGCGCGGCTCGCCGCCGACCTGGTCGCGCCGGGCGGCTACCTGACGCTGTGCTCGTGCAGCCACGCGGCCGACCTCGCCAAGTTCCGCGCCGCCTGCATCCGGGGGATCGGGCGCGCGGGGCGGTCGGCGCAGCTGATCCGCACCGGCTTCGCCTCCGCCGACCATCCGATGCACCCGCAGCTGTCGGAGGCGGGCTACCTCAAGGCGCTGACGTTCCGGCTCCTGCCTTGAAGGCGTTCCTCGACGCCTGCGTGCTCTATCCGACCGTGATGCGCGAGGTGCTGCTGGGGATCGCCGGCGCCGGGACGTATTGCCCGCTCTGGTCGCCGCGCGTGCTCGAGGAATGGGCGCGGGCGGCGCGCAAGGTGGCGGGCGGCGAGGCGGTGGCGCGGGGCGAGATCGCGCTCCTGCGCGCCGCCTGGCCGGGGGCGGAGGTGCGGCCGGGCGAGGCGACGATGGCGCGGATGTGGCTGCGCGACGCCGACGACGTCCACGTGCTCGCGGCCGCGTCGGATGCCGGGGCGGACGTGCTGGTCACGTCGAACCTGCGCGACTTCCCGCGCGGCGACGCGGCGGCCGAGGGGCTGCGTGTCCTGTCGCCCGACGCGTTCGCGATGGAACGGTGGCTGGCGGACGGCGACGCGGTGGCGGGCGCGGTGGAACGCGTGCGCGCGACGGCGGAGGCGATGTCGGGCGAGCCGCAGCCGGTGCGGGCGCTGCTGAAGCGGGCCGGGATGCCGCGGCTGGGCAAGGCGCTCGCGCGCGGAGTGACGCCTCCGCCGGGCACGCGATCCCGAACCGGCCCACGCCCGCGCGGGCGGTCAGCGCGTCTCCTCGCCCTCCTCGGGCACGAGCGTCGTCACGCCCACCGCGCCCGCCCGGGCGAGGGCGGGGTCGAGCGTCATCGGGACGTACTCGCCACGCCGCCACAGCTCGCCCAGGTCGTCGTAGTGCCGCGACAGCGGGTGGCCCGACTGCCCGGTCGAGGTGACGAACACGCTGCTCTCGGGATCCGCGAAGTCGTAGACGCCGCGATAGGTCGCCGCGTGGACGTTGGCGTAGGGCGCGGGGCCGTCGCCCGCCGTCCGCCCGCGCTGGAGCGTGTGGTCGCCGCCCGAGGAGGATTGCCGCATGTTGACGACCAGGCCCAGCCCCGGCACCGCGCCCAGCGCGGTATGGTCGTGGCGGGCCTCGTGCGCGTCGCCCCAGCGCCAGGTCTCGACCCCCCCGCCGTAGGCGTCCTGCAGCGACTGGAGCGCGTCGTCGAGCGATTGCCGCGCGATCTCGGCGCAGGTCTCGGTGACGC
This sequence comes from uncultured Alphaproteobacteria bacterium, assembly GCA_963729425.1. Classification (GTDB taxonomy): domain Bacteria; phylum Pseudomonadota; class Alphaproteobacteria; order Rhodobacterales; family Rhodobacteraceae; genus Jannaschia. Next base: position 384,340 of record CAVSOF010000007.1, read on the forward strand.
TGGATCGGATCACGTCGCACCAGATCGAGGCGCCGCCGACGTCGCGGAACACGCGCTCGACGAAGAGCGGCTCCATCCGCGCGTATTCCGCCGCGAGCGGCCCGAGCTCGTCCTCGATCAGCCGCGCCTGCAGCGCGCGCATCCAGGCGGCGTAGATCAGCGGCTCCGGCAGGTGCTCCGACATCTCCCCGTTCCACGCCGCCAGCAGGTCGAGCGCCTGCCGCCGCCGTCGCTCGGGGCTGCCCTCGGGCGCGGCGTCGCCGGTGAACCACAGGTCGCGGCCCACCAGCGGCAGGAGCGCGCGCGCGGTGATCGAGACGGTGTCGAGCTGCATCTCGATCAGGCTCTCGCGGGTGTGCACGTCGCGCGCCTCCAATAAGCGCCGCCATCCGCTGCACGCGCTGGCTGTCGCCCCAGTAGTGGCTCAGGTGGTCGGGGAAGGGCGCGTCGACCGTCCGGTTGTTGGTGTTGCCCAGCATCCCGCCCTCGGGGTCGGTCCAGGACGGGTTGGCGGCGGCGGGACGCAGCCCGCGCCAGCGGTTCGCCTCGATCCAGCCGGGGGCGGGGATGCGGCCCTGCGACTGGTGGTCGGGGTGGCGGTCGGGCTGCCGGCCCATGACGGTCATGGCGATGCGGTCGCCGTCGGTCAGCGTGAGGTTCTGCGCGGGCGCGAGGAAGTGCTCGGCCGCGGCGAGCCCGGCCTCGACGTCGGCGGCGGCCATCAGCTCGAACCCCGCGCGGATCGAGGTGTCCTGCGTCGACAGCGCGGTCCACGACAGCGCCGCGACGTGGCCCGCGGGGGTGACGGTGCCGAGGTCGAACTGGCCGCCGGTCAGGACCGGGCCGTTCACCGTCGACCGCAGCGTCAGCGTGATCGGCGCCTCGCCCTTCACCCGCAGGATCGAGCGCGCGCGTCTCGAAGCTCTCCCAGCCGTCGGGCGTGCGGTAGAGCGTCGGGTCTCCCTCGGCCAGCTCCTCGATCAGCACGTCCTGGTCGTCGAGATAGGCGGAGGTCAGGCCCCAGCCGAGCCGCGCGCGTGCGCCCGACGAGCACGAGCGGCAGGCCGGGGATCGTCCCGCCGATCGCGCCGCCGGCCGAGAGCTCGAGCCGGGCGAGGTACCACGGCGTCGGCGCGGTGAGGCCCATATGCGGATCGTTGGCCAGGAGCGACGCGCCCGAGGCGGCGCGCGCGGGCGCGACCGCGAAGGCGTTCGACGCGCCCGCCAGCGCGGGCTCGGCCACGGGCCAGAGGAACGGATCGGCCGGCCGCCACGCGCTCGGAGGGGGCGAGCGTCGGGAACAGCGCCGCGATCTCCACCGTCCCGGGGCTCGGCGCGTCCGGGTGCAGGTCGCGCAGGCGCTCGGGCGGCAGGACGAGCGAGGCGCGCGCGCGGCGGACCTCCTCGCCGACCTGCCCCGACAGCTGCAGCGCAAGCAGCTTGACGATCGCGATCGAGTCGGCTGGCCGCCACGGCGCGATGTCGGCGCCGAACAGGAAGAACTCCGGCGCGCCCCGCCCCGACGCCTCGCGGTTGACCACCGTGATCCGCGCGTTCACGCCACGCGGCATAGGCCTCCAGCTTGGCCAGCGTCTCGGCGTCCTGCGCGGCGACCGAGGCGGTCGCGGCGCGGTAGAGCCCGAGGCGGCGCATCAGCTCGTCGGTCTGCACGGTCTCGCGGCCGAACAGCTCCGACAGGCGTCCCTGCGCGGTGCGGCGCAGCATCGTCATCTGCCACAGCCGGTCCTGCGCGTGGGCGTAGCCGAGGCCGAAGAGCACGTCCGCGTCGGTCTCGCCGAAGATGTGCGGGATGTCGTGGGTGTTGCGCACGATCTCGACCGGCGCGGAGAGGCCCGCGACGACCTCCGTGCGGTCGTAGTCGGGCAGGCTGCGCCCGGCGAGCCAGAACGCGGACGAGGAGCGCCGCGCCGGCCAGCACAAGCACCGCGACGACCGTGCGGAACGTCCAGCGGAACGCGCGCTCCATGTGCCCCCCGTTGACCGCCCCGAGCGGGGCCGGTCTAGCTGTGCGGGTTGGCGGACGCAAAGGGAGCCGGACATGGGCAAGGTCGCATTTCTCGGGCTGGGCACGATGGGCGGGCCGATGGCCGGGCACCTCGCGCGGGCGGGCCACGACGTCCGGGTCTACAACCGGACCGCCGCCAAGGCGGAGGCCTGGGTCGCCGAGCATGGCGGGGCGGCGGGCGCGACGCCGCGGGAGGCGGCGGAGGGATGCGAGGTCGTGCTCGCCTGCGTGGGGAACGACGACGACCTGCGCGCGGTCTGCGAGGGCCCGGACGGGGCGTTCGCGGGCATGGCCGGGGGCGCGGTCTTCGTCGACCACACGACGGTATCGGCCGAGGTCACGCGCGCGCTGGCCGCCACCGCCGCCGAGCGCGGGATCGGCTATGTCGACGCGCCGGTCTCGGGCGGGCAGGCGGGCGCCGAGAACGGCCAGCTCGTGGTGATGTGCGGCGGCTCGGAGCCGGACTTCGCGCGCGCCGAGGCGGTCGCGGGCGCCTACGCCAAGGTCGTCCGCCGCATGGGCGACGTGGGCGCGGGGCAGCTCACGAAGATGGTCAACCAGATCTGCATCGCGGGGCTGGTGCAGGGGCTGTCGGAGGGCCTGGCCTTCGCGCAGGCGGCCGGCCTCGACGGGGCGGCGGTCGTCGACGTGATCCAGGGCGGCGCGGCCGGGTCGTGGCAGATGGTCAATCGCCACGAGACGATGCTCGCGGGCGAGTTCGACCACGGCTTCGCGGTCGACTGGATGCGCAAGGACCTCGCGATCTGCCTCGGGGCCGCGCGCCGGATCGGCGCGTCGCTCCCGGTGACGGCGCTGGTGGACCAGTTCTACGTCGAGGTGCAGGCGATGGGCGGCGGCCGCTGGGACACGTCGAGCCTGCTGGCGCGGCTCGGGCCGCGCGAGGGGTAGGCTACCCTGATACCGGATGGTAACGATTGGGGTGCGATTGGGCGTACGTGGCCGTCCACGCCGTGCATCCCTGCATCGGCGGGGTCCGGTGCCGGAGGCGATGAATGACCGTTGGGGAGCCGCTCGTCGTAGGTCTGCTGGTCGCCGGCTTGGTCCTCCTGGCATGGATGGGGACGCGGGGCCGGAAGGACGGCTCACGTCCGACCGCTCCGCCGCGCCGACCGTCGCGAACCTCGCCCGCCGTCGTCCGGCCGGGGCCGGGTCGCGCTCGCCTCGAGCGGGCGGCTCGAAGGACGGAGGCCGATGCCGAGAGGCGTGACCGAGCGGCTCCGCCCGGCCGCGAAGGCTGGGCCACCGCGCCGCCGCCGCTCCCGCCGGATTGCCGGCATGCCCTCGTCGGCCGGGCCTGGGTGATCGACGGCGACACGATCGTCATCCGTCACATCAAGGTCCGCCTCTGGGGCATCGATGCGCCCGAGCTCGACGAGCCATGGGGGCGCAAGGCGAAGGGCGCGGTGATCGATATCTGCCGCGGCTCGGTCGTGACGGCGACGCTGACAGGCGAGACCACGCACGACCGTTACGTCGCGCGCTGCTTTCTCGCCGACGGGACGGACATCTGCGCCGAGCTCGTCCGGCGCGGCCTCGCGCTCGATTGGCCGCTCTTCTCGGGCGGCCATTACCGCGACCTGGAGCAGCCGGACTTCCGGCGACGCCTCGCGGGCGTGCGGCGTCGGAGGCAGGCCGACCGCGCGGCCTGATCGTCGGCTCGCCCCGCCCGACCGCATCGTGAGGCTCGGATTGATCCGTCGTCGGCGACCTGCGAGTTCGTCACCCGATTCGTCCTCAACGACCCGATCGGACGATGCCCGTCCATCCCGACGTCGTCCGCGACGTGCCGACCGGGCTGCATCGGCCTTTCGCCCAGCGCGCCGTCGTCATCGGGACCCGTCGCTGCCGTTGGCACGCCGATCGGACGGACAGGGAGTGCTGTGGAAGGACGGTGCCTCCGCACTCGCCATGTCTAGCGTCACGGACGGCTCGATCTCGTACCTCGTCGCGCGGACGACGATCGCGGGGATGACGAGGCCGCGCGCGAGATCGAGCCGAGGCCGAGGCAGCCCACCTGACGGGCGCGTCGTCATCGCATTTGGACTGCAACCCATCGCCGCGGCCGGCGCGGATTCGCCGGACGGTCATCGTGACCCGCGACGAGGGCGTCGGGTCGGTCGAGAAGCTCGGTGACGGCAGGTCTCCCCGTGGCCCTCCTGGCGGGGTCGTTGGCGCCGCCTCCGGACGCGAGCGCGACGCACTGCAGGCTCGGCACTCTGGGGCGTCGGCCATCACGCCGCGTCGTGGGGATCGTGCTCGCGTCGATCGCGACGGGCGCGTTCCTCGACGTATCGCGCGACGTGCTCGGTATCTCCAAGGTCGCCCCCGCGCCCGGAGACGGCCTGCTCGAGGGCGGCTCGTAGGTCGGGGCCTGCGAGCGCCGCCCGGCGCCGCACGGCAGCCCGACGAGCGACCAACGGAAGGGCGCGCGGTCTCCCGCACGCCCCGTTCCGCAACGCCCCGGGAACGCCTACTCCAGCGCGGCGTCCGTGATCACGCTCGTCCAGGCCCCCTCGGGCGCCGCGGTGATCACCGGGTCCGAGCCGCCGGCGAGAAGCGTGTCGACGGTCCGCTGGTAGTCGGCCTCGTCGAGCGCCCCGTCGGAGCCGGCGGTCAGCAGCGCCACCTCGCCCATCATCCGCACCTGCGCGGCCTCGGTCTGCGCGCCCGGTCTCGTCGTTGTCGAGCACGATGCCGGCGGCCTCCTCGGGGTTCTCCTCGGCGTATTTCCAGCCCCGCATCGAGGCGCGCACGAAGCGGGTCATCTTGTCGACGAAGGCCGGGTCGTCGAGGTTCTCCTCGAGCACCCAGATGCCGTCCTCGAGCGTCGCCACGCCCTCGTCCTCGTACTTGAACGTCACCAGCTCGTCCTCGGTGACGCCCGCGTCGAGGACCTGGCCGTACTCGTTGTAGGTCATGGTCGAGATGCAGTCGGCCTGCCGCTGCAGGAGCGGGTCGACGTTGAAGCCCTGCTTGAGGATCGTCACGCCGTCGTCGCCGCCGTCGGTGGGGATGCCCTCCTGCGACATCCACGACAGGAAGGGATACTCGTTGCCGAAGAACCAGACGCCGATGGTCTTGCCGCGGAAGTCCTCGGGCCCCTCGATCCCGGTATCCTTCCAGCAGGTGAGCATCAGGCCGGACGACTTGAACGGCTGGGCGATGTTGACGACGGGCAGGCCCTTCTCGCGCGCGGCGAGCGCCGACGGCATCCAGTTGAGCATCGCGTCGGCACCGCCGCCCGCGAGGACCTGCGGCGGCGCGATGTCGGGGCCGCCGGGCAGGATCGTCACGTCGAGGTCCTCCTCGTCGTAATAGCCGAGATCCTTGGCGACGTAGTAGCCGGCGAACTGGGCCTGCGTGACCCACTGGAGCTGGAGCGCGACGGCGTCCGGCGCGAGGGCCGGGGCGGCGGGCGCGGCTGGCGGTGAGCATGGTGGCGGTGGCGAGGGTCTCTCATGTTGGTCTCCCTGTGGGTCCGGCCCGCTGGTCGGGGCCGCTGCGCGCGACGTTCGCACCGGTCGCGCCGTCGCGCCAGTCCGCAGGCGACCGGGGCGGGCGATCGGGCGGCACCTGCCCGAAAAAGCGTCACCGGCGCTGCGACGGGTGCCAGAAGGTGAGGCGCCGCTCGACCAGCGCCACGAGGCCGTAGGCGGCGGAGCCCGCGAGCGCCGCGACGGCGATGGTGGCCCAGACCATCGGCAGGTTCAGACGGCCGACCTCGGTGGAGATGCGGAACCCCATGCCGAGCGTGGGCGAGCCGAAGAACTCGGCGACGATGGCGCCGACGAGGGCGAGGGTGGTGGCGATCTTCAGGCCGTTGAAGACGAAGGGGAGGGCGGCGCGGGGCAGCGAGGCCGCGCGAGCGTCTGGCCGGGGGTGGCGCCGTAGGTGCGCATCAGGTCGCGCTGCATCGCAGTCGTGTCGGCGAGGCCCGCGACGGTGTTCACGAGCAGCGGGAAGAACATCATCACCACGACCACGGCGGCCTTCGACTCCCAGCCGAAGCCGAACCACATCACCAGGATCGGCGCGGTGCCGACGATGGGCAGGGCCGCCACGAAGTTGCCGACGGGCAGCAGGCCGCGGCGCAGGAAGTCCGAGCGCGCGACGAGGAAGGCCGCGCCGATGCCCGCACCGCAGCCGACGAGCCAGCCGACGAGCGCGCCCTTCAGCACGGTCTGCACGAAGTCGGCCCAGAGGATCGGGAGGTTGGCGGCGACAGGCAACGGAAATCTGGGACGGGGCGGGCAGGATGACGGTCGGCACGTCGAAAAGCCGGACCGCGGCCTCCCACAGCGCGAGCAGCGTGACGCCGAAGAGGATCGGCGCGACGGTCGCGGCGGCCCGACCGAGGGTCGCGACGAGGCGCGCGTTCAGCCACCACGCGGTGATCCAGAGCGCGAGGAGGGCCACGCCCGGCGCCACGACGCCCGGGCCGGCCGCGAGCGCCAGCACCGCGAGCGCGCCGAGGAGAGCGCCGGATGGCGCCGCGAGGGGGCCAGCCGCGTCACCGCGCGAGGCCCATGCGGGCGAGCGTCGTGCGCTCGAGCACCGCGATCGCCGCCACCAGCCCTGCCGCGACGATGGCGGCGGCGAAGAGCGCGGCCCAGATCTGCTCCGTCTGCCCGTAGTAGCTGCCCGCGAGGAGGCGCGAGCCGAGGCCCGCCCCGCGCGCCGGTCGGCAGCTCGCCCACGATGGCGCCGACGAGCGCGGCGGCGACGGCGATCTTGAGCGAGGCGAAGAGGTAGGGAAGCGAGGCAGGCAGACGCAGCGACACGAGGGTGCGCGCGCCGGACGCGTTCCACGTGCGCATCAGGTCGAGATCGGCGGGGGCGGGCGCCCGCAGCCCCTTCACCATGCCGACCGTCACGGGGAAGAACGACAGGTAGGCCGAGATGATGGCCTTCGGCAGCAGCCCCTGCACCCCGACCGAGTTCAGAACGACGATGATCATCGGCGCGATGGCGAGGATCGGGATGGTCTGCGACGCGATGGCCCAGGGCATGACGCTGAGGTCCGCGGTGCGCGAATGGACGATGCCGATGGCGAGCGCGATGCCCGCGAGCGAGCCGATCGCGAAGCCGAGCAGCGTCGGCGCGAGCGTGATGGCGGCGTGGTACACGAGGCTCCGGCGCGAGGTGACGGCCTGGCCCGCGACGGTGTCCCAGAGCTCGACGGCGATCTGGTGGGGCGCGGGCAGGCGGGCGCGGTCATGGCCGAACGCGCGCGCGGTGGCCTCGCCCGGATTGGCCAGCGCGAGGCGCAGCCCGCCCGCGTCGCGGCGCTCCGCGGCGGTGGCGGGGGTGACGGCCACGCCTGCGCGCTCGGCCAGGAGCGTCGATTGCTGCGCGTTCATCGGGATGCAGGCGAGGTACCAAAGCGCGAGGATCGCGGCGACGACCGCGAGCACCGGCCCCGCCCCCGCGCCCAGCCGTCGCAGCGCCACGCGGCCCGATCGGCCGATCCCGCCGCCGGGCGCGGAGAGCGGCGCATCGGTCACCGCCGCCACCGGTGCCAGAGCCGCCAGAGCGACGACAGGATCACGAGGCTCGCGAGGATCGGCAGCAGGTTGCCCGGCAGCATGCCCGCGAAGTCGTCCGACAGCAGCGCCCAGAGCGCGACGGCGATCGCGGCGAGGTCGATCGCGGCGGAAGCGGAACGGCTCACGGCGCGCCCAGTCCGCGCGGGATGGCCGGCAGGCTGGTGTCCTTGCGAGGCGACGGAGTGGGCGCGTCGTCCTGCCGAGCGCGAGCTTTTCGCCGGATCGCGGCGCGGATGACGCCGCCCTGTGTGCCCGACCGGCGGCCCCGCTCATCGACGCCACTCCATCCGCAGCTCCGGCACGCCGTCCGTGCCCGGCAGGTCGCGTTCGACGACGTGGAATCCCTCGCGCTCGTAGAAGCGGTGCGCGGCTTGGTTGGGCGCGTGGGTGTTCAGCGTCAGCCGGTCGCGGCCGGCCTTGACGTGGTCGAGAAGGGCGCGGCCGATGCCGTGGCCGGGGCGGGCGACGTAGAAGCCGTGGATGTGGCCCGCCACCGGGTCGAGCGACAGGTAGCCCTCCGCCGGGTCGCCCGCGACCCAGATCTCGCGGATCGGCAACGCCTCGGCGAACGCCGCCGCGAAGCCGCCCGGCGGCGGGGCGCCGCGGTTCCACGGGACGGTGGCGAGCCAGCCCTCGACGATGGCCGTCATCGCGGGGACGTCGCGGGGTTCGGCACGGCGGATCGCCCTGCGTTCGCGCGGGCAGCGCGACGCCTGCAGGCGCGCGGCCGGGACCGGCGGCGGAGGGAGCCCCCCGCTCACGCGGCGTCCTCCATCCCCGTCCGCAGGCCCTCGCGGACCCGGTGGGCCACCGCGAGGAACTCGGGCGTGTCGCGGATGTCGAGCGGGCGGTCGCGGGGCAGGGGGCTGTCGATCACGTCGGCGATGCGACCCGGACGCGGGGACATGACGACGATGCGGGTCGAGAGGTACACGGCCTCCGGGATCGAGTGGGTGACGAAGAGGACGGTCTTGGCCGTGCGCTGCCAGAGCGACAGCAGCTCCTCGTTGAGCCGGTCGCGGACGATCTCGTCGAGCGCGCCGAACGGCTCGTCCATCAGCAGGATGTCGGCGTCGAAGGCCAGCGCGCGGGCGATGGAGGCGCGCTGCTGCATGCCGCCGGAGAGCTGCCACGGGTAGCGGTCGGCGAACTTCTCCAGCTCCACCAGCGCCAGCACGTCGCGCATCCGCCGCTCGCGCTCGGCCTTCGCGTAGCCCATGATCTCGAGCGGCAGCGTGACGTTGCGCCCGATCGTGCGCCACGGATAGAGCCCCGCCGCCTGGAACACGTAGCCGTAGGCGCGGGCGCGGCGGGCCTCGTCGGGGGTCATGCCGTTGACGGTCAGCGTGCCGCCGGTGGGGGTCTCGAGGGCCGCGACGCAGCGCAGGAACGTGGTCTTGCCGCAGCCCGAGGGGCCGATGAAGGAGACGAACTCGCCCTGGTGGATGTCGAGGGTGATGTCGGAGAGCGCGTGGATGGGGCCGTCCGGGGTGGGGAAGGTGAGGTCTAGGGAGTGGGCGGAGATGGTGGTCATGTTAGCTACCAGGCTCAATTCGGTACCGAGCACGTCTATTAAATCGACAATGTCGCGTAGATTGCATGCAAGAAATTGATGTGACCTATTCCATCTCGGAGGCTCGACTAAGCTTCATGACAACTCGCACCGCCTCTGATAAGAGCGATAGTTTCAGCATCTTTGCGTTACAGATGAAATCCGCGCCAGAGCTATTTGCTGCCTAACTGCAGAGGCTGCTTATAGGTGATCATCCGTCAACGTCCGGAGACTGTAGGCGTTCTCTGGACGATCCGTCTGGAACTGCTCCAAGAGGTATCGGCAAACGCTCATTCGACTTATCCTGGCCTGGACGGCAAGCTCCCCGACGCCGTCAGACGTTCGAACATGAGACATAGCACATCTTGCCTGATCTCGACTCGCTAATCGAAGCGCATTTGCAAACTGGCTATCGGCCGCTCGGATATGGCGACTGCATCGTAATAGGACGTCCATGCGCAGCAGCATCAGCTTTTCCCGAACATCAAGATGCTGAAGATTCGCCTGCACCAATTTTCTGATCTTTCGTCGACTTGAGGAAATAAGCGGATAAGCCTGGATAGACTGTCCTCGACTTTCCGGAGGAAACTCCTTCATAAGGATCGCAGATCGACAGATAAAGCCCCCGACGAGGCAGACCTCATGATCCTAGTTCGGCACTATGCAGCGATCCGATGTACAGACATACTGCAATTACGTTACGCAAGTCGCTAAACCCCCGCCGGAATGTTCCGCGCATCCCGCTCGACCTTGCGCGGCGAGTTCAGCGACTTCCACGTCGCCAGCGCCTTCGACGCCGACGCGAACGCCGGCCGCCGCACGAACCGCCCCCGCCCCGGCCGGGGCTGCGAGTTCTGCCCATGCGCCCAGATCACCTCGCCGCGCGACAGGGTGAACCGCGGGCGCGGCCGACAGCTCCATGCCCTCGAACACGTTGTAGTCGATGATCGACTTCTGGTTGGCGACGGAGACTGTGCGCTTGATCGACGGATCCCAGACCACGACGTCCGCGTCGCCGCCGACGGTGATCCCGCCCTTCATCGGGTAGATGTTGAGGATCTTCGCGATGTTGGTGGATGTCACCGCGACGAACTCCTCGGGCGTCAGCCGGCCGGTGTCGACGCCGCGGGTCCAGAGCATCGCCATCCGCTCCTCGAGCCCGCCGGTGCCGTTCGGGATGCGGGTGAAGTCGCCCACGCCCATGCGCTTCTGCTCGTCGGAGAAGGCGGCGTGGTCGGTGGCGACGACGTGGAGCGAGCCGGAGGCGAGGCCGGCCCAGAGGCTGTCCTGGTGCTTCTTGTCCCGGAACGGCGGGCTCATCACGCGCCGCGCTGCGTATTGCCAGTCGCGGTCGAAGTACTCGGACTCGTCGAGCGTGAGGTGCTGGATCAGCGGCTCGCCGTAGACGCGCATCCCCTTCTGGCGCGCCCGCCGGATCGCCTCGTGCGCCTGCTCGCAGGAGACGTGGACGATGTAGAGCGGGCATGCCGGCGGCGTCGGCGATCATGATGGCGCGGTTGGCGGCCTCGCCCTCGACCTCGGGCGGGCGCGAATAGGCGTGGCCCTCGGGGCCGGTGACGCCGAGGCCGAGGTACTTCTCCTGCAGCGCCGCCACCACGTCGCCGTTCTCGGCATGGACGAGCGGCAGCGCGCCGAGCTCGGCGCAGCGGGTGAAGGAGGCGAACATCTCGTCGTCCTCCACCATCAGCGCGCCCTTGTAGGCCATGAAGTGCTTGAACGTGTTGATGCCGCGGTCCTTCACCACGGCCTCCATCTCCGCCCAGATGCGCTCGGACCAGCCGGTGATCGCCATGTGGTAGGAGATGTCGGTGCAGATCCGGTCGCGCGACTTGCGGTCCCAATCGTCGACGGCGGCGAGCAGCCCGTCCTCGCCCGGCAGAACGAAGTCCACGAGCATCGTCGTCCCGCCCGCCGCCGCGGCGAAGGTGCCGGACTCGAAGGTCTCGGCGGCGGTCGTGCCCATGAACGGCATCTCGAGATGCGTGTGCGGGTCGATGCCGCCGGGGATGACGTAGGCGTCGCTGGCGTCGATCGTCTCGTCGCCGGTCAGCCCCTCGCCGATGGCCGCGATCGTCTCGCCCTCGATCAGCACGTCCGCGCGCCACTGGCGGTCGGCGGTGACCACGGTGCCGCCCTTGATGACCTTGCTCATGCCGTCCCCCGTCCGCTGCATCCCGCCCGCGACCTTCGCGGCAGTTCCGCGATGCCGCAAGGGTCGGGCGGCCGGCGGATGTGGTCGCACGCCCCCGGCGGGGGCGCGATCACAGGCAGTACTGCGTCCCGCGCGGGATCAGGACGGGGTAGATCGCGCCGCGGAAGGCGTAGCCGTAGCAGTTGTCGGCGAGCCGCACGTCGGCCGCGCCCACGCCGCGCGGCAGGAGCAGGCGGACGGCGTTCGGGACCGGGGCGGCGCTCGCGACGTAGGCCTGCGGGTCGGGGACGGGGGCGGGCGGCGCCTGCGTCGCGCAGGCGGCGAGGAGGAGGGCGGCGATGAGGGCGAGGCGGGTCATCGCGGGTCGCGCCGGGCGAGGAGGTGGAGGAACGCCAGATACGCCGCCGTGGCCACCGCGGTGACGATGAGGCTGGTCCCGACGATCGCCGTCGTCAGCCCGCCGTGGCGGTAGGCGTCGAAGGCGAGGTTCACCGCGAGGAAGATCACGGCGAAGATCGCCGCCCGCCGGACGAGCGCGGGCCTCACGTCACGACCTCCGCGCTCTCGAGCACCGCGTGCAGCAGCACGTCCGCGCCCGCGCGCGCCCAGTCCTTCGTGATCTCCTCCGCCTCGTTGTGGCTGAGCCCGTCCACGCAGGGGCACATGATCATCGCCGTGGGCGCGACCCGCGCGATCCAGCAGGCGTCGTGGCCCGCGCCCGAGACGATGTCGCGATGCGCGTAGCCCAGCCGCTCCGCGGCCGAGCGCACAGCGCGCACGCAGCCCTCGTCGAACGCCACCGGGTCGAAGCCGCCGACCTTCTCGAGCGCCGCCTCGCAACCGGCCTCGCCCGCGATGCGATGCGCGGCCTCGGCCAGACGCGCCTCCATGTCCTCGATCACCGCGCGGTCCGGCGATCGCAGGTCGACGGTGAACACGGCGCGGCCGGGGATCACGTTGCGCGAGTTCGGATGGACCTCGATGTGGCCCGCGGCGCCGACGGCGTGGGGCGCGTGCGCGAGCGCGATCTCCTCGACGGCGACGAGGATGCGCGCCATTGCGAGCCCCGCGTCGCGGCGCATCGGCATCGGCGTCGATCCGGTATGCGCGTCGCGCCCCGTCACGGTCACCTGCGTCCAGCTCAGGCCCTGCCCGTGCGTGACGACGCCGATCTCGGCGCCCTCGGCCTCGAGGATCGGGCCCTGCTCGATGTGCAGCTCGAACATCGCGTGCATCTTGCGGGCGCCGACCGCCTCCTCGCCGCGCCAGCCGATCCGGTCAAGCTCGTCGCCGAAGCGCAGCCCCTTCGCGTCGGTGCGGTCCTCGCACCACTCCTGCGAATGGATGCCCGCGAAGACGCCCGAGGCGAGCATGGCCGGCGCGAACCGCGTCCCCTCCTCGTTGGTCCAGTTCGCGACCACGATCGGCCGGCGCGTCCGGATGCCAAGGTCGTCGAGCGTGCGGACCAGCTCCAGCCCGCCCAGCACGCCCAGCACGCCGTCGTACTTGCCGCCGGTCGGCTGCGTGTCGAGGTGGGAGCCGACGTAGACCGGCAGCGCGTCCGGGTCGGTGCCCGCGCGGGTGGCGAACATGTTGCCGATGGCGTCCACGCCCATCGTCATGCCCGCCGCCTCGCACCACGACCGGAACAGCGCCCGGCCCTCCGCGTCCTCGTCGGTGAGCGTCTGGCGGTTCGAGCCGCCCGCGACGCCGGGGCCGATCTCGGCCATCGCCATCAGGCTGTCCCAGAGGCGGTCGGGGTCGGTGCGCAGGTTGGACGCGGCCTGCGTCATCGCCGGTCCTCCCGTCGTCGAGCGGATGTGGACGCGCCCCTCACTCCGCCGCCACCGCGCTCGGGTTGTTGGGATGCGTCGTCCAGTCGGCGGGACGGGCCTGCACCTCGAGCCCGGTGCGCGGATCGACGCTGCCGGGCGCCATCGCGATCATGTCGATGCAGTCCTCCACCGGGCAGACGTCGACGCATAGGTTGCAGGCCACGCATTCGGCGTCGATCACCTCGAACGTGCGGCCGGGGCCGATGCCGATGGCCTGGTGCGACGTGTCCTCGCAGGCCGCGTAGCAGCGGCCGCACTTGATGCAGAGATCCTGGTCGATCCGCGCCTTCGCGACGTAGTTGAGGTTCAGGTGCTTCCAGTCGGTGACGTTCGGGACCGCGCGGCCGACGAGGTCCGGCAGCGCCATCCCTTTGTCGTCGAGGTAGCGCGAGAGCCCGGCGGTCATCTCCTTGATGATGCCGAACCCGTAGGTCATCGCCGCGGTGCAGACCTGCACGTTGCCTGCGCCGAGGGTCATGAACTCGGCCGCGTCGCGCCAGGTGGTGATCCCGCCGATGCCCGAGATCGGCAGGCCGTGGGTCTCCGGGTCGCGCGCGATCTCGGACACCATCGACAGCGCGATCGGCTTGACCGCGGGGCCGCAATAGCCGCCGTGGCTGCCCTTGCCGTCGATGGTGGGCTCGGGCGCGTAGTCGTCGAGGTCGACGCTCGTGATCGAGTTGATCGTGTTGATGAGCGAGACCGCGTCCGCGCCGCCGCGCCGGGCCGCGGCCGCGGGCTTGCGGACGTCGGTGATGTTGGGCGTCAGCTTCACGATCACCGGCATCCGGCTGAACTGCTTGCACCAGCGCGTGACCATCTCGATGTACTCGGGCACCTGACCCACCGCGGCGCCCATGCCGCGCTCGGACATTCCGTGCGGGCAGCCGAAGTTGAGCTCGATCCCGTCCGCGCCGGTCTCCTCCACGCGTGGCAGGATCGCGCGCCACGCCTCCTCCTCGCAGGGCACCATGATCGAGACGACCATCGCGCGGTCGGGCCAGTCGCGCTTGACCGCCTTGATCTCGCGCAGGTTCGTCTCGAGCGGGCGGTCGGTGATCAGCTCGATGTTGTTGAGGCCCATCACGCGCCGGTCGGGCCCGTGGAGCACGCCGTAGCGGGGGCCGTTGACGTTGACGACGGGCGGCCCCTCCGCGCCGAGCGTCTTCCACACGACACCGCCCCAGCCCGCCTCGAAGGCGCGGCGGACGTTGTATTCCTTGTCCGTGGGCGGCGCGGAGGCGAGCCAGAACGGATTGGGCGAGCGGATGCCCACGAAGTCGGAAGTCAGGTCGGCCATGTCGGTCTCCTCGGTCGGAGGGGCATCAGATCGGGCTGCCGCGGGTCTCTGTCGCGGCCTCGAAGGCGTGTCGGTTCGCCTCGGTGAACAACACGATGTCCGCCGAGGCCGGGGCGGGTTTGCCCCCGGCCTCGAGCATGCGCGGGTCGGGGCGCGGGATCAGGTCCGAGAGAAAGCAGACGGACCGCATCGCTCAGGCGTCGGCCCCACCGGATCCGGCGCAGCGCCCGGCGCAACTCGTCGCGACGCCTCGGGCGAAGCCGCACGCATTGTCGGCGGCCTCGAGCGACCGGACGGGCGGCGTCTGGCCCCATGCCGGGGCCGCCAGCGGGAGGCACGGGAACGCCGCCCGCATCGCTCACGCCGCCAGCATCGCCGGCACGTCCACGCCCGCCGCCGTCAGCCGGGCGGTCGCGGCGTCCCGCGTCTCGTCGTCGAAGTCGGTCGGATGGCGCAGGATCACCGCCTCGCCCGTCATCTCGGGCAGGTTGCGCTCCATCAGCATCTCGAAGCCGCGCGTCTCCTTCGTGGCGTCCGCGAAGTCGGCGAGCGTCTTCACCTCGCCCACGCGCCCGATCTTCATGCGGGTGCGCGACAGCCGGACGGTCTTGCCCCGCTCCTCCTTCAGAAGCTGCTCGAAGGCGTGGATCGTCTGCCAGAAGTCGTGCGCGACGGTGCCCGGCTCGGCCTCGGGCTGCACGTAGGCCAGCCGGCGGAACGCGGCGTCGCGCACCGCGGTCACGCCCAGCCGCTCGGCGTTGGCCATCAGCGCGCGGAGGCGGTCGGGGTCGTCCATGCCCGCCACGCGGTCGAGCGCGGCGGCGTCGCGCGCGGCGATCTGGGCGGGGGTGGGGGCGGCGGGGTCGGGCTTGGCGCGTTTCACGATGGTGCTCCGATCAGGGTGGCATGGATGTCCTCGGCCGCGTCGCGACCCTCGGCCACGGCGGTCACGGTGAGGTCCTCGCCGCCCGACGCGCAGTCGCCGCCGGCCCAGACGCGCTCGAGCGAGGTCCGCCCGGCGCCGGTGACGGCGACCTTGCCGCGCTCGAGCGCGAGGCCCTCGACGGCGGCGAGCGTCTGCCCGATGGCGCGGAACAGCTGGTCGGCGGGGAGCCGGACCGTCTCGCCGGTGGGCGCCATGTCGGGGCCGACATAGCCCAGCTCGACCTCGCGGAGCCGGTCGCCGCCATGCAGCGCGACCGGGATCACGCCGAACATCAGCCGCACGCCCTTCGACGCGGCGAGGTCCTGCTCCCAGCGCGAGGCGGGCATCCGCTCGCGGGCGCGGCGATAGGCGATGGTGACGGTCTCGGCGCCAAGGAGCTTGGACTGCACGGCCGCGTCCACGGCGGTCATGCCGCCGCCGATCACGACGACGTGCCGGCCGACGGGGAGCTTCGTGAGGTCGGGCGCCTGGCGAAGCGCGGCGATGAAGTCGACGGCGTTCTCCGTCCCCGCGAGGTCCTCGCCCTCGAGCCCGAGCGCGTTCACCCCGCCGAGCCCCACCGCGAGGAACACGGCGTCGAACTCGCTCCGCAGCGCCTCGAGCGTCAGCCCCTCGCCGATGGCGCGGTCGGTCACGACCTCGATCCCGCCGATCTTCAGGAGCCAGTCGAGCTCCGCCTGCGCGTAGCCGTGGGGCGTCTTGTAGGCGGCGATCCCGTACTCGTTCAGCCCGCCCGCCTTGGCGCGCGCGTCGTGGAGCACGACGGAGTGTCCGTGCATCGCGAGCCGGTGCGCGCAGGCAAGCCCCGCAGGCCCGGCGCCCACGACGGCGACCCGGCGGCCGGTCTCGGGCGCACGGGCGTAGGGATGCTCGCCCGCGCTCCATCATCGCGTCGGTGGCGTAGCGCTGGAGACGCCCGATCTGCACCGGCTCGCCCTCGGCCACCTGCCGCACGCAGACCTCCTCGCAGAGCGTCTCCGTCGGGCAGACGCGGGCGCACATGCCGCCGAGGATGTTCTGGTCGAAGATGGTCTTGGCCGCGCCCTCGGGCTGGCCGGACTGGATCTGGCGGATGAAGAGCGGGATGTCGATCGCGGTCGGGCAGGCGGTCACGCAGGGCGCGTCGTGGCAGAAGTAGCAGCGGTCGGCGGCGACCCGCGCCTCGTGGCGGTCGAAGGCGGGGTGGAGGTCGTCGAAGTTGCGCGCGAGGTCCTCGGGGCCCAGCCGCCCCGCGCGGATGCCGTCCAGTCGCATCGCCTCGGTCATCGTTCGTCTCCTCGTGCGTCCTCGCTGGACAGGGCGGCCCGCGCAGGGTTCCCTGCGGACGCTAGAGGACCGTTCGGAGGGGAACAATGCCCAAGGCCTACTGGATCGCCCACGTCACCGTGACGAAGCCCGCGCCCTACGCGCTCTATGCCGAGGGCGCCACCGAGGCGTTCGCGCGGCACGGCGGCCGGGTGCTCGCGCGGGGCG
Source organism: uncultured Alphaproteobacteria bacterium (assembly GCA_963729425.1). Classification (GTDB taxonomy): domain Bacteria; phylum Pseudomonadota; class Alphaproteobacteria; order Rhodobacterales; family Rhodobacteraceae; genus Jannaschia. The sequence continues at coordinate 401,212 of CAVSOF010000007.1, forward strand.
GCGAGGCGATCGCGCTCGAGGGCGAGGTCCGTCCGCGCAACGTGGTGATCGAGTTCGACAGCCTCGACGCCGCGCGCGCCTGCTACGCCTCGCCGGAATACCAGGCGGCCAAGGCGCACCGCGCCGGCGCGGGCGAGGCGGAGATCATGATCCTCGAGGGCGTGTGAAGCGCCTAGCGCAGCGGCGCGACCGGCACGTCGGGGGCGGCGATCTCGTCGCACGGGAAGGGCGGCGGCGACGAGGGTCGGGTAGCGCGCGAGCACCGCCGCGAGCGCCCCTCGGCGCGCGTGCCGGTCGGCTTGCATGACCGGCATCCGCAGCGCCAGCCGCGCGAGCGCCGAACGGTAGGCTCGCTCGTAGGCGTAGTACTGGTCGAGCGTCAGCGCGGCGGTGCCCTGCGGCGCGGTCACGATCCGCACGGCGCCGTCCGGGTCCGGCAAGCAGCCCGCCGTCGCGGAACCAGAGCGGGTCGGGCGCGTAGCGCGTCTCGGTCGCCACCCGGTCCTGCGCGAGGGCCGGACCCGCGAGGATCAGCGCCGCGGCGAGGGCGAGCCTCACCGGTCGCGCCCGACGGGGTTCTCGGCGGTCGCGTCGTCGCCGAAGCGGCGGTCGTCGTCGGACGGGTCCTCGCCCGCGGGGACGTAGGCGTCGCTCTCGCGCACCGCGGCGTCGTCATGCGTCGGGTCGGCGTAGGCGTCCGCGGGCATCGGCCCCGCGAGGAAGGCGTGCAGCGCCTCCTGCGCCTCGCCTGGCGTGACCGAACCGTCCTTGGCCGCGATGATCTTGGCCAGCGCCGCCGTCGAGCCGTCCGCGTCCTCGAGGTCGCCGTCGTCGAGGTCCGGGTAGCGGTCCAGCAGCGCGTCGCGGTACGGCACCCAGTCCTCGGCGAAATCGTGGCGGCTCATGGATCGTCCTTCCTCGTGCGCGGTCGCCGGTCAACGTCCCCCCGCCCGCGCGGTTCCTCTCAGGCGAACATCTCGGCCAGGTCCACCGTCGAGCGTTCGCCCAGCGCGTCGAAGGACCGGGAGAGGAAGGCGTCGGCGGCGGCGTGGCCCGCGGCGCGGAGCTGATGGATCACGACGGGGTTGGCGACCGACTTGGTGGCGACCGAGAGCTGCCGCATCAGCCGGTCGTCGGAGACCATGTGGACGAGCACGTCCTTCATCGCGCCCGTCGGGACCTTGCCGTCGCGCATCAGCCGCTGGACGAAATCGATCGCGCGCATCTCGCGCAGGAGCGAGGTGTTGAAGCTGATCTCGTTGATCCGGTTCTGAATGTCGCGCGCGGTGACCGGCACCTCGGGCCGCTCGAGCGGGTTGATGTTCACGATCAGGATGTCGCGCGGCAGGTCGGCGTGGAACAGCGGGAACAGCGCCGGATTGCCGGTGTAGCCGCCGTCCCAGTAGGCCTCGCCGTCGATGGTCACGGCCGGGAACAGCGTGGGCAGGCAGGCGGAGGCCAGGATCGCGTCGACGCCGATGGCGCCGCGGGTGAAGAGCTTGATCTTGCCGGTGCGCACGTTGGTCGCGCAGATGTGGAACTCCGGCCCCTCGGGGCCGCAGATCGCGCCGAAGTCGAGGTCGGAGACGATGGCGCGCAGCGCGTCCTGCGTCAGGCTCGGCCCGGCATAGGGCGAGACCGAGCGCGACCAGGTGTCCGCGAGCTGGTAGCCGGGCGACATCTCGATCGCGTAGCTCGTGGCCATGGGCGAGAACGCGTTCAGCCACGGCGCCCAGGCCTCGTCCACGATCGCGCCGACCCGGACCCAGACCGCCTCCAGCAGCTCGCGCGCGCGCGCCCGGCCGCCCCGCGCCAGCCCGCACTTGACCGCCGCGCCGTTGAGCGCGCCCGCGGACGTGCCCGAGATCGCGGCGATCTCGATGCGCTCGTCCTCGAGCAGCCGGTCGAGCGCGCCCCAGGTGAAGGCGCCGTGCGCACCGCCGCCCTGCAGCGCGAGGTTGATCCGCCGGGGCGTCAGGCCGCGTGCCACTTCGCGAGCAGGTCGGTCACGCGGATGCCGTCGATCGTCATGCCGTCGAGCTTCGCGTCGACCACCGCGACGTCGCTGAGGTTCACCTTGTCGAGCGTCGCTGCGTGGAGGTTCACGTCGGTCATCCGCGCGCGGCACAGGTTGACGTCGACGAAGGCGACGCCCTCCGCGTCCACGTCCTCGAAGCGCATGCCGGTCATCACGCTGTCGGCGAGCACCGCGCCGCGCAGGCTGACGCGGGTGAAGCGCGAGCCGTCGAGCAGCCGGTCCTCGATCTCGACCGTCGCGGTCGGGCCGTCCTCGCCCGGTGCGGCGTCGGTCCCGTCGAAGAGGTCGGCGCTCACAGCGCGGTCCAGCCGCCGTCGACGCTGATCGTCGTGCCGGTGATCTGCTCGGCATGCTCCGAGCACAGGAACAGCGCGGTCCCGCCGAGCTGCCCGACCGTGGCGAAGGCCTTGGACGGCTGGCGCGCCAGAAGGACGTCGCGCACCGCCGCCTCCCGGTCGAGGCCGTATTCCTTCATCGTGTCGGGGATCTGCTCCTCCACGAGCGGCGTCATCACATAGCCGGGGCAGATCGCGTTGCAGGTGATCGGCGCCTCCGCGGTCTCGAGCGCGACGACCTTGGTGAGCCCGACGATCCCGTGCTTCGCCGCGACGTAGGCGGACTTGTAGGGCGAGGCGGTCAGCCCGTGCGCGGAGGCGAGGTTGATCACCCGGCCCCAGCCCGCCTCGCGCATCCCCGGCAGGGCGGCGGCGGTGGTGTGGAACGCCGACGACAGGTTGATCGCGAGGATCGCGTCCCACTTGGCGGGCGCGAAGGCCTCGATCGGCGAGACGTGCTGGATGCCCGCGTTGTTGACCAGCACGTCGCAGCGCCCGGCCTCCGCGATGAGCCGCCGCGCGGCGTCGCCATCGGACATGTCGGCGCCGACGTAACGCACGGAGACCCCATGCGCCTCGGCAAGCCGCCCGGCGAGCGCGTGGTCGGCCTCGTCGTCGGTGTAGGAGTTCAGCACGACGTCGAGCCCGGCCGCCGCGAACGCCTCCGCGATCCCGAGACCGATCCCGGAGGTCGAGCCGGTCACGACCGCGGTGCGGCCCCGGAAAGTGTCGGCCTGGGTCATCGTCGCGCTCCCTCCCGATGCTGCACGCGCATCATAGCCGCCGGGCGCCCGAGGGAAAGCGCCGCGACCCGGCGGCAAGCCGTGCGGCAGAGCGACGCACACGTCACTATCGCCCGCCTCGGCGGGCAGGCGCCGTCCGCGCGCCGTCGCCGTCTCGACGCTGGCGGATCCCCGCTCTAGACCGGACGAGGCCGAGCCCGGCGGCTCGTCCGATCGTCAACGTCCTATGGCGCATCGATGAAAAAAAAGACGCCGGCACAAGGCCGACGTCCAGTCATGAGGCAGGTTTCATACAGGCAAGAAACCTATCGAGCAGTAACCTCGGTATAGACGTTCACGTCACCGAGTCCAAGGGAATCTTCCGTTGCAGACGGCCCCGGGGACCCGACAAAGACGATGCCGGTCAGGGATTTACGGGGAGATAACCGATGAGTGTTAACAAAATTGTACGCATTCCGGCCCTTGCGGCCGCTGTCGGTGCGCTGGCGAGCGGCTGGGGAATCGCTCCCGCGCTGGCCGAGGGGCATGGGATCGCGCTCTACGGCGAGCCGGCGCTGCCCGCCGACTACGCGCATCTTCCCTATGCCAACCCGGATGCCCCGACGGGCGGCACGTTCTCGGACGGGCAGGTCGGCTCCTTCGACAGCCTCAATCCCCACATCCTGCAGGGCAACACGCCCTGGCAGCTCCGCTTCCTCGCCTACGAGTCGCTCCTCGGGCGGTCCTGGGACGAGCCGTTCACGCTCTACGGCCTCCTCGCGGAGAGCGTCGAGACGAACGAGGACGATACCGCGATCACGTTCCGGCTGAACCCCGACGCGCGGTTCTCCGACGGCACGCCCGTGACCGTGGACGACGTGATCTGGTCGTGGAACATCCTCGGGCAGGAGGGCGCGAACGGGCGCTACCGCACCGCCTACGCCAAGGTCTCCTCGGTGCAGGCCGTGGGCGAGCGCGGCGTGCGCTTCACCATCGACGCGCCCGACCGCGAGCTGCTGATGACGACGGGGTACCGCCCGATCTTCAAGGCCGCGCAGTTCGCGGACGACGAGGCGGCTTTCTTCCGGTCGGGCACCGAGACGGTCCCGATCACGACCGCGCCCTACGTCATCACCGACTTCGACCCCGGCCGCTACGTCGAGCTCTCGCGCGACGAGGACTATTGGGGCCGCGACCTCCCGTTCCGGCGCGGCACGAACGTGATCGATACGATCCGGATGGAGTTCTTCGGCGACGCGACCGCGCATTTCGAGGCGTTCAAGGCGGGCGAGCTGTCGACGATGCGCGAGACCAACGCCGCCGCCTGGGCGCGCGACTACGACTTCCCGGCGGTGCGCGACGGGCGGGTGGTGCTCTCCGAGGTCGCCCACCAGCGGCCGACGGGCATGACCGGGCTGGTGATGAACACGCGACGCGCGCCGTTCGACGACTGGCGCGTGCGCGAGGCGATGATCCGCGCCTTCAACTACGAGTACGTCGACGGCGTCATCAACGGCGGCACCCAGCCGCGGATCGCGAGCTACTACGACAACTCGCCGCTCGGCATGGACGAGGGGCCCGCCGAGGGCCGCGTGGCGGCGCTGCTCGGGCCGATGGCGGACGACCTGCTGCCCGGCACGATCGAGGGCTACGCGCTCCCGGTCTCCGACGGCGGCGCGGCCAACCGCGCGGGCATCCGCGAGGCGACCGCCTTGATGGAGGAGGCCGGCTACGAGGTCGTGGACGGCGCGATGACCGGCCCCGACGGGCCCCTGACGCTGGAGATCCTGGTCCAGACCGGCTCGTCGGAGGTCCAGTCGATCGTGGACATCTACCTCGAGGCGCTGACCCGGCTCGGGATCGACGCGCGCGCCACGGCGGTCGACTCGGCGCAGTACACCGAGCGGACCAACGCCTATGACTTCGACATGACCTGGTACTCATGGGGCCTGTCGCTCAGCCCCGGCAACGAGCAACTCGCCTACTGGGGCCCGGGCGGCGTGGACGAGCCGGGCAGCCGCAACCTGATGGGCGCCGACGATCCGGCGATCGCGGCGACGATCGAGGCGATGCTGGCCGCGCCGACGCAGGACGACTACGTCGCCGCCGTGAAGGCGCTCGACCGGGTGCTGACGGCCGGGCGCTACGTGATCCCCGCCTGGTACAACCCGGTGAGCTGGATCGCGCACGACGCGGACCTGACCTTCCCGGTGGACGACGTCGCGATCTACGGCGACTGGATCGGGTTTCAGCCCGACGTCTGGTGGTTCGAGCGCTGAGGGCGCAGCTCAGGTCCAGTGCGGCAGGTCCCCGCCGGGGAGCGCCGCGCGGGCCTCGAGCAGGCTCTCGTAGGGCAGCGACTGGGCCTCGCACACGCCGCGGACCCAGTCGTCGTCGTTCATCACGAAGTCGAGCACCGCGCCGAGGAACTCCGGCTCGGCGGCGGCCGTTCGGATCTGCGCGAGGTCGGCGCCGGTCGCGCCCGCGAAGGCGTCCAGCAGTTCCGCCTCCGCCAGCCAGCCGAGCGCGCCGATCGCCACCATCTCGGCCGTTTCCCGCTGCATCGCCATCGCCGCCCCCCGTTGGGAAACCTTTTGTTAACTTAAGATCCGGATAATTTGAGTGACCGAAACGTCAATCCTTGCGAGACACCCGCCATGCCCGGCCGAATCCTCATCGTCGACGACGTAGCGACCAATCGCATCGTCATGAAGGTGAAGCTCGCCGCGGCGCGCTACGAGGTCGTGCCGGCGTCGGACGGGCCGGAGGCGATCGAGATCGCGCGGCGCGGGCAGATCGACATCGTCATCATGGACATGATGATGCCCGGCATGGACGGCGCGGAGACATGCCGGCGGATGCGCGCCGATCCCGCGACCGCCTCGCTGCCGATCATCCTGGTGACCGCGTCCGACGACGTCACCGCTCGGATGAAGGGCCTTTCCGCCGGGGCGGACGACTTCCTGTCGAAGCCGGTGGACGAGGTCGCGCTGCTCGCCCGCGTGCGCTCGCTCCTGCGCTCGCGCGACGAGGAGCGCGACTACGAGGCCCGGGGCGGGGCGTTCCTCGAGGTCGCCACCTCGTCCCCGGCGGGCGGCTTCGCCGAAGGCGGCGGCCAGGCCGGCTTCGCCACGCGCGCGGGGCCGGTGGGCGCGCCCGCCCCGGCGGAGGGTCGGATCGCGCTCGTGGCCGCGTCGGAGGCGCACTGGCTGACGGCGCTGCGCGACCGGTTGCGTCCGATCTTCCGCGAGGCGGTGGCCACGATGGGCCGCGACGAGGCGCTCGCCCTCGAGGGTCCGGGCGCGCCCGACCTCTTCCTGATCGACGCCGATCTCGGCGGCCCGAACGACGGGCTGCGGCTGATGTCGGAGCTCCGGTCCCGGCAGGCGACGCGCCATTCCGCCTTCGTCATGCTCCTGCCGCAGGGCGACAGCGAGCGCGCGGCGACCGCGCTCGACCTCGGCGCGGCCGATGTCAGCTACCACCCGTTCGCCGCCGACGAGGTGGCGATGAGGGTGCGCACGCAGCTCGCCCGCAAGAAGCGCGCCGACCGGATGCGCGACACGCTCGACACCGGCCTGCGCATGGCGGTGATCGACCCGCTGACCGGGCTGCACAACCGGCGCTACGGCCTCAACCACCTCGACCGGGTCGCCGCGCGATGCCGGGCGCAGGGGCTGCGCGCGGGCGTGATCTCGATGGACATCGACCACTTCAAGTCCGTCAACGACACCCACGGCCATCCCGTCGGCGACCGCGTCCTCGCCCGCGTGGCGCAGGCGCTGGTCCAGTGCACCCGCTCGGAGGACCTCGTCGCGCGGATCGGCGGCGAGGAGTTCCTCGCGGTCCTGCCCGACGCGGATCTCAGCACCATCCGGATCGTCGCCGAGCGCCTGCGCGCGGCCGTCGAGGCGCTGGAGATCCCGCTCTCGGGCGGTGGCACGCTCCGGGTGACGCTGTCGCTGGGCGTCGCCATGCTCGAGGATCGCGACGATGCCGGGCCGCACGCGCTGACGCGCGTCGACCGCGCGCTCTACTCGGCCAAGGACGACGGCCGGAACCGGGTCCGTCTCGCGCTGCCGGCCTGACGCCGCGCCGAGGCCGGCGCGGGCCCACGTCGAATGACGCAGCGACACGGTGCCGCCTTCACCTCGGCCTCCGACTTCGATAGCCCTCGGGGCTTGCGAAGGGACCGCCGATGCCGCGCGACGCCGAACAGCGATACGAGACGCGCGGGCCCGACGCCGCCGTCGGGACCGAGCCGGACGGTTCGCGGCCGATGCTGCCCGCGATGGCCCGCGGGTTCCGTCGCCGCTGCCCGAGCTGCGGCTCGGGGCCGATGCTGCGCGGCTTCCTGAAGGTCCGCGACGCCTGCCCGGTCTGCGGCGAGGCGCTGCACCACCACCGCGCCGACGACGGCCCGCCCTATCTGACGCTGCTGATCGTGGGCCACATCGTCGGCCCGGCGATGCTCTGGGCGTTCATCGCCTGGGAGCCCGACCCGTTCACGTTCATGGCGATCTTCATGGTCGCCTCGGTCGCCCTGTCGCTGTGGTTCCTGCCCCGGCTCAAGGGGATGATCGTCGCCGTCCAGTGGGCCGCGCGGATGCACGGCTTCGGCCATGGCGACGCGCCCGACGACCTCCGCGACTGAGGCCGCGCGTGTGAGCGGCATCCCGATCCGCGACGCGGCGACGACGATCGTGCTGCGCGGCGACCCGGTGCCCTCGGTGCTGATGGGGATGCGCGGCGCGGGGGCCGCCTTCATGCCGTCGAAATACGTCTTCCCGGGCGGCGCGGTCGATCCGGGCGACGGCGACGTCCCGCTGTCGCGTCCGCTCGGCGCCGAGACCCGCCGCGCGCTCGGCGCCATGTCGGACGCGCACCCCGAGGCGCTGGCCGCCGCCGCGATCCGGGAACTGGCCGAGGAGACGGGGCAGGTCGTCGGGCGCCCGGGCCGCGGATGCCGCTGGCCGGGCTTCGAGGCGCTCCTGCCCGACGCCGCCCCCCTGCGCCTGGTGTTCCGCGCGATCACGCCGCCGGGCCGCCCCCGCCGCTTCGACGCGCGCTTCTTCCTCGTGCCCGCCGACGCGCTCGCGACCGATCCGGACGATTTCGGCGCGGCGGAGGACGAGCTGAGCCACCTGCACTGGGTTCCGCTCGAGGAGGCGCGCGCGCTCGACATGCCGTTCATCACCGAGGTCGTGCTCGAGGAGGTGGCCGCGATCGCCGCCGGCACCGACGCGCCCGGCGTGCCGTTCTTCGACAATTCCGGCGCCGCCTCGGTCTTCCGCCGGCTCTAGCCCCGCAGCGCGATCAGCCCCACCACGCCCGCGCCCACGAGCGCGATGCCCGCGAGCTCGCGGCCCGTCTGGCGCTCGCCCAAGACCAGCCGCGAGATCGCCATCGAGGCGATCAGCTCGACCTGGCCCACGGCGTTCACGAGGGCCGCGTTCTGCAGCGTGTAGGCCGTGAACCAGCCCATCGATCCCGCGAGCGAGGCCGCCCCCACCAGCGCCGTCGCCCGCCAGCGGCGGATCACCGCCACGAGCCCCGCGCGGTCGCGCCACGCGAGCCACGCCCCGAGTGCCACGACCTGCACCGTCGTCGCCACGCCCAGCGTGACCGCCGCGCGCAGGATCGGCGCGTCGGAGGCGACGAGCAGAGACGCGCCCCGGTAGCCCACGGCGGAGACCGCGAAGAACGCGCCCGAGGCGAGCCCAAGCGCCGTCGCGGCGTTGAACACCCGCAGCCGACCCCGCCCGACCGCGCCCGCGGGCACCGAGAGCAGGAGCACGCCCGCGAGGCCCACCGCCATTGCCGCGAGGTCGGCGCGGCCCACCGTCTCGCCCAGCAGCAGCCACCCGGTCGCGACCGTCATCAGCACCGTGACCTTCGAGAACGCGATGCCCACGGCGAAGTTGCGCCGCGCGAACAGCGCCACGACGCAGACCGTGGCCAGGATCTGCGCCAGCGCGCCGGCGACGACGAAGGGCCAGAAGCCGGGCCCGAGGCCGGGCAGGGGGGCGCCCGAGCCCGCCCGCCAGACGAGGAGCCCGAGCGCGATGGCGAGGGGCGCGTGGAGGAAGCGCGCGAAGGTCGTGGCGGCGGGCGACAGGCCCGCGACCGCGAGCCGTTTCTGCAGCCAGAAGCGCAGCGCCTGCACCGTGGCGGCGAAGAGGGTGGCGGCGAGCCAGAGCGACATGGCCCGCCCCGTCGCCCGCCCGCCGCGCCGGGGCAAGCCCCGGGCCGGGCGCTCAGGATGGCCAGCACGCCCGCGATCGTGTCATCTGCGCGCGGCATGGGCGGCGGGGAGGCCGGGAATGGGCGATCAGGGCGACGAGCATCTGGCGACGCAGCGGCAGGCCGCGCTCGACTACCACCGCTGGCCGAAGCCCGGGAAGCTCGAGATCCGCGCGACCAAGCCGCTGGCGAACGGCCGCGACCTCGCGCGCGCCTACTCGCCCGGCGTGGCCGACGCGTCGCTGGCGATCCGCGCCGACCCCGACTGCGCGCGCGACTACACCGCGCGGGGCAACCTCGTCGCCGTGGTGACGAACGGGACGGCGGTGCTGGGGCTCGGGAACATCGGCGCGCTGGCGTCCAAGCCGGTGATGGAAGGCAAGGCGGTGCTCTTCAAGAAATTCGCCGGCATCGACGCCTTCGACGTCGAGCTCGACTGCGACGACCCCGAGCGGCTCGCCGACATCGTCTGCGCGCTCGAGCCGACCTTCGGGGCGATCAACCTCGAGGACATCCGCGCGCCCGACTGCTTCGTGGTCGAGAAACTGTGCCGCGAGCGCATGAACATTCCCGTCTTCCACGACGACCAGCACGGCACCGCGATCGTCGTCGGCGCCGCCGCGCTCAACGCGCTGATCCTGACCGAGCGGCGGTGGGAGGACGTCCGGGTCGTCTCCACCGGCGGCGGCGCGGCGGGGATCGCCTGCCTCAACATGCTGCTGGCGCTCGGGGTGCGGCGCGAGAACGTGTGGCTCTGCGACCTCGCCGGGCTCGTCCACGAGGGGCGCGAGGCGGAGATGACCGAGCAGAAGGCGGCCTTCGCGCAGCCCGGCGGGCCGCGCTCGCTGGGCGACGTGATCGACGGCGCGGACCTGTTCCTCGGGCTGTCGGGGCCGGGCGTGCTGACGCCGGAGATGGTGGCGCGGATGGCGCCCCGGCCGATCATCTTCGCGCTCGCGAACCCGAGCCCCGAGATCGCCTACGACGCGGCCCGCGCGGCGGCGCCGGACGCGATCATCGCGACGGGACGGTCGGACTACCCCAACCAGGTCAACAACGTCCTGTGCTTCCCGTTCATCTTCCGCGGCGCGCTCGACGTCGGCGCGACCGAGATCGACGAGGCGATGAAGATCGGCTGCGTGGAGGGCATCGCGGCGCTCGCCCGCGCGACGACGAGCGCGGAGGCCGCCGCCGCCTATGCCGGCGAGCAGCTCACCTTCGGGCCGGACTACCTGATCCCCAAGCCCTTCGACCCCCGGCTGATCGGCGTCGTGGCCCCCGCCGTGGCGCAGGCGGCGATGGCGATCTGGCGTCGCCCGCCGCCCGATCGAGGACATGGAGGCCTACAAGGCGCAGCTCGACGCGAGCGTGTTCCGCTCGTCGCTGGTGATGCGCCCCGTCTTCGCCGCCGCCGCGCAGGCCCGCCGCCGCATCGTCTTCGCGGAAGGGGAGGACGAGCGCGTGCTGCGCGCCGCGCAGGCGATGATCGAGGACACCACCGACGTGCCCATCGTGATCGGGCGGCCGGACGTGATCGCCAGCCGCATCGCGCGCGCGGGCCTGACGCTCAAGCCCGGCGCCGACATCGAGATCGTGAACCCCGAGAACGACCCGCGCTACCGCGACTACTGGGAGACGTACCACGCGCTGATGGCGCGGCGCGGCATGGCGCCCGACCTCGCCCGCGCGGTGATGCGGACCAACACGACCGCCATCGGCGCGGTCATGGTCCACCGCGAGGAGGCCGACTCGCTGATCTGCGGGACGTTCGGGCAGTTCCTGTGGCACCTGCGCTACGTGACCGAGGTGCTGGGGCGGGACGGCCTGCACCCGGCGGGCGCGATGTCGCTGATGATCCTCGAGCAGGGGCCGCTCTTCATCGCGGACACGCACGTCCATGCCTGCCCCACCCCCGAGCAGGTGGCCGAGACCGTCGTCGCCGCCGCCCGCCACGTCCGGCGCTTCGGGATCGAGCCCAAGGTCGCGCTGTGCTCGGGCTCGCAGTTCGGCAACCTCGACAGCGAGAGCGGGCGGACGATGCGCGCGGCGCTCGCGCTGCTCGACGCGGTGCCCCGCGACTTCGCCTACGAGGGCGAGATGAACGTCGACGCCGCGCTCGACGCCGAGCTGCGCGCGCGGTTCCTGCCGCACGGGCGGATGGAGGGGGCGGCGAACGTGCTCGTCTTCGCCTCCACCGACGCGGCGGGCGCGACGCGCAATATCCTCAAGGCGCGCGCGGAGGGGCTGGAGGTCGGGCCGATCCTGATGGGGATGGGCAACAAGGCCCACATCGTCACCCCGTCGATCACCGCGCGGGGGCTCCTGAACATCGCCGCGCTCGCGGGGACGCCGGTGGCGCATTACGGGTGAGGGGGTCGTTCGTCCTCGTCGACCTCGACGGCACGCTCGTCGATCCCGCCCCCGGCATCGTCGGGTCGCTCCGGCGGCGCTCGCGACGCTCGGCCGGCCGGTGCCGGAGGGCGCGGACCTCGGCTGGGCGATCGGCCCGCCGCTGCGCCAGAGCCTCGCGCATCTCCTCGGTGGGGACGAGCGGGTCGAGGAGGCGCTCACGCTCTACCGCCACACCTATGCCGGCGGCGGGCTGCGGAGGCGACGGTCCACGACGGCATCCCCGAGGCCCTCGCCGGGCGCGCGCGGACGACCACCGGCTCCTCCTCTGCACCGCCAAGGCCACGCCCTTCGCCCGCGAGGTCGTCGCGCATTTCGGCCTCGCCGCGCATTTCGACGACGTCCACGGGTCCGACCTCGACGGGCGGCACGAGGACAAGGCCGACCTCGTAGCCCATATCGTCGCCGGAGACGGGCTGCGATCCCGGCGTGCTGATGCCTCGTCGGCGACCGCGAGCACGACACCCGCGCGGCCATGCGGAACGGCCTGACGCTCGGTCGGGGTGACGTGGGGCTACGGTTCGGCGCAGGAACTGGATGCGGGCGGCGCGACGACGCTCTGCGACCGGGTCGCGGACCTCCGACGATGCGTGGCGACGCTCATCAGGGACGGGCACTCGGGGCGATCCGAAGGTCTACCGGACCAGGCCGGTAGGGGCGCCGAGGCACGCCGGCGGCGGCGGTCGAGCATCAGGCCCCCGGCGCGGCGAGGCGGAGACGATCATCATCGCCGTCGACGGGACCGGGCCGGCCGATCGGCGATCTGACCACGAAGGCCCGTGCCATCGCGCCCTGCCGCCCCGCACAGGCCCGACGAGGGCTGGCCCTTCGCCCCGCGCGCTAGGCCTTCTCCACCTCCGACGCGAGCTTCAGTACACCGTCGCCGTCCTCCTGCTCGATGTAGAGCGCCGGGTCGTCCTTCGAGCCGTTGCGCGTCACCTCGGAGCCCTGCAGCTTGCGCGTGATCTTCTTGTCGTAGGTCTTCTCGACCTTCCCCTCGCCGTAGCCGTTCCCCCACTTCCACTTGACGTGGTCGCCTTCCTTGAAGCTCGCCATCGCGCATCCTTTCGTCATCCGACCGGAAAACGCGACCGTCGGCGGGCGGTTCCCGGCTCAGAGGTTGGTGCGCGGATGCCCCGTCAGGTGCGCCATCCGGCCCATCACGTCGACGCCCATCTGCGCCATCAGCCCGAGCGTGTCGTTCGGCAGCCAGTTCTCCGCGATCAGCCCGTCCGCGTCGAAGCGGTAGAAGTCCATGACCCGGAACACCATCTCGCGACCGGTGGCGGCGATGCCCCAGTAGTCCGCGCCCGAATGGACGACGTCCACGTCGCCGCCGGTCGCCACGAACGGCCCATCGGCGATGCGGATGAAGTGGCCCGCCCCGGCCGCGCCGGGGAAGGCGCGTCGGTAGGGGATCTGGTGGTGCTGCCGGAACCCGTCCACGCCCCGGCACGCGCCGATCGCGCCGCCCGCCCAGTACATGAAGTCGGGCGCCCAATGGCGCATGTCGATCGAGGTGATGTCGGCCGACCGGAACGTGTTGAGCCCTTCGTGCATCGCCAGCACGCTCTCGAGCGCGCCCTCGTCCGCCGACGGCGCGAGCCGCACGCCGCCGCCGCCCTTGGGCGCGGGCCAGTGGCCGGGCGCGCCGGTGGTCGGCCCCATCGGCCAGCACCCCGCCTGCATCATCAGGTCGGCGATGTCCCAGAACAGCCAGGACCGCTCGCACGCGCCCGCCCTCGACGTGGTGGGCCTCGCCGTAGCGCAGCGCGACCACGCCCTGCGTCGGCGGGATGCCGAGGAACGGCTCGCGGAACGTGCCGAGATACGTGCCCGTCGCCGCCACCATCGGCGAGGGGCGCGGATCGCTCCAGCGCGCGTCCGGCGCGTTCTCTCCGGCAGAGCAGGATGTCGTCGCGCCGCTCGACGTCCGGGATCGCGCGACGCAGCGCGGCGTGCAGCCCCGCGAGGCCGCCCGCATCCACCTCGCCCACCGGGTGCGAGCCCCAGGCGGTCGCGTCCGGTGCGAGCACGCCGTCGTCGCCCCGCGTGAGGCGTTCGAGGCGGTCGAGCACGTCGCGGCGGAAGGTCTCGTCGGTCATGCGTGGCTCCCCGGACGCGTCGGCGCGCAGGATGGAGCCGGGTCGGGGGACTGTCGAGGCCCGCCGGCGGCGACGCGGCGCGCGTCGGTCAGCCGAGGATCACCCCCATGACGATCAGCATCAGCCCGAGCGCGGAGACCGCCAGCGCGCCGAGATTGATCGCCACCAGCCGCCGCAGCCGCGCCTCCATCGCCACGCCCTCGAGCCGCTCGCGCCGCGCCCGCGCGGCGACGACGATGCACCACACCAGGCCGCCGAGCCCCGCCGCGGCCATCGCCGCGCCGATCCAGACCATCGCCTCCATTGCCCGTCCCTCCGCGTTGCATCGCCCCGCCCCGGGCGCTAGCGAAGGCGCCTGCGCGAGGCAACGAGGAGCGGCACGATGGCGGAGCTGAAGGTGGTGGACGATGCGGCGGCGGACACCTACCGCGTCTCGGCCGACGAGCTGCGGCAGTTCGTCGAGCGCATCGAGCGGCTCGAGCAGGAGAAGAAGGACATCGCCGAGCAGGGCCGCGAGGTCTACGCGGAGGCCAAGGGGCGCGGCTACGACACCAAGGTGATGCGCCGCATCGTCTCGCTGCGCCGTCGCGAGCCCGACGACGTCGCCGAGGAGGAGGCCATCCTCGAGATGTACCGCGAGGCGCTCGGGATGACCTGACGCGCGGCGGCCCCGCACGACGGGGCCCGCCTCGCTTTACAGCCCGCCGCGTCGCCGGTAGCCGTCCCGGCCATGCCCGACGGATTTGCTTGGAGATCGGCCCGCGCCCCGCGCGCGCTCGCGCCCGACCGCTGGTCCGTCGCCGCCGTCGCCGTCGCGGCGCTCGTCGTCCTCCCGATCGCGGCGGTGTTCTGGCTCGCGGCCTTCCCGACCGAGAACGTCTGGCCGCATCTCGCCGCGACCGTGCTGCCGCGATATCTCTCCACGACGGTCCTGCTGATGATCGGGGTCGGCGCGATCGCGGGCGTGATCGGGACCGGGACCGCGTGGCTCGTGGCGATGCACGACTTCCCCGGCCGCCGCGTGCTCGCCTCGGCGCTCCTGATGCCGCTGGCGATCCCGGCCTATGTCGGCGCCTACGCGCTCGTCGACTTCCTCGACTACGCGGGCCCGGTGCAGACGGCGATGCGCGCGGCGTTCGGCTGGCGCGACGCGTCCGACTACGCGTTCCCGGCGATCCGCTCGCTGCCCTCGGCCACGCTGGTGATCGGGCTGTCGGTCTACCCTTACGTCTACCTGCTGGCGCGCGCGGCGTTCCGCGAGCAGTCGGGCGCGGGGATCGAGGTCGCGCGCGCGCTCGGCGCAGGCCCCTGGCGGCGGTTCGCGCGGGTCGGCCTGCCGCTCGCGCGCCCCGCCATCGCCGCGGGCATGGCGGTGGCGATGATGGAGGCCGTCAACGATTTCGGGACGGTCGACTATTTCGGGGTGCAGACGCTCACGACCGGCATCTTCTCGGTCTGGCTGTCGGGCGGCAACGCGGGCGGCGCGGCGCAGCTCGCCTGCGTCGTCCTCGTGCTGATCGCGGGGCTCGTGGCGTTCGAGCGCTGGTCGCGCCGCCGCCGCCGGTTCTGGCAGGCCGCGCGGTCGCAGCGCCCGGTCGAGCGCACGCGCCCTGCGCGGCTGGCACGGCGCGGCGGCGGCGGCCTGCTGCACCGTTCCGGTCGCGCTCGGCTTCGCCTTCCCGGCCGCGGTGATGGCTTGGCACGCGGTCGTCGCGGCCGATGGCTGGCTCGCGCCGGGCCTGCTGCCCGCGCTCGCCAACACGGTGGCCGTCGCCGGGGCGGCGGCGCTGGCGACGGTGGGGCTCGCGCTCCTCGTCACCTATGGCGTGCGGATGAAGGGGCGGCTCGTGCCGCGCCTTCTGCTGCCGGTGACCACGGTGGGCTACGCGGCGCCCGGCGCGGTGCTGGGGCTGGGCGTGCTGATCCCGATGGCCGCGCTCGACAACCGCGTGGCCGACGGGGTGCTCGCGGTGACGGGCCGGGATCCGGGGCTTCTCGTGACCGGCTCGGCGGCGGCGCTCGTCTACGCCTACGTCGTGCGGTTCTTCGCGATCGGGCAGGGGGCGGCGGACGCGGCGCTCGGGCGGATCCCGCCCGCGCTGCCGCTCGCGGCGCGCTCGCTGGGCCGCGGTCCGGGCGGCACGCTGCGCGCGGTGCACCTGCCGCTGATGCGCGGCTCGGTGGCGATGGCGCTGCTGCTCGTCTTCGTGGACGCGGTGAAGGAGCTGCCGGCGACGCTCCTGTTGCGGCCCTTCGGCTTCGACACGCTGGCCACGCGGCTCCACGACCAGGCCTCGCTCGAGCGGCTGTCGCAGGCCGCGCCCGCGGCGCTGATGATCTCCGCCGTGGGCCTCGTCGCGGTGGCCTTGCTGGCCCGCGCGGACGCCACTAGATGATCCGACGCGGCCGGGGCCCTCATAGCTCAGCTGGTAGAGCAACTGATTTGTAATCAGTAGGTCCGCGGTTCGAGTCCGTGTGGGGGCACCGCCGCGCCATGGCAGTCATGACCGGAACCGTGACGTGCCCTCTCGCGTAGGTGCGGCGAGGAGACGCGGATGGCACGACGAGGACCCGCACCGGCCAAGGCGACCGCGCGCGTGCATCCGCATGCGGCACGGCTCGATCGTCTCGACCGGCTCGCGCAAGGCATGGACAGCCGGTTCCGCGTGCCCGGCACCGACTTCCGCTTCGGATGGGACGCGGTGCTGGGCCTGGTGCCGGGGCTGGGCGACGTCGCGGCGCTCGCGCCCGCGGGCTACATCTGGCTCGAGGGGCACCGGATGGGCGTGCCGAACGCCGTGAAGGCGCGGATGGCGGCGAATATCGGCGTCGACTGGGTCGTCGGCCTCGTCCCGGTCTTGGGCGACCTGTTCGACGCGGGGTTCAAGGCCAATCGCCGCAACGTCGCGCTGCTGCGCGAGCACATGGGCGTCCCCGCGCCGGTCGAGCCCCCCGCCTCCCGCACGCGCCGGTGAGCGCGCCCGTCCCCGTCGCCCACGAGCGGCCGGAAACCGAGACGCAGCCATCGCGAGTGCGGGCCACGCCGTACGCCGCCGAGCGCGCGGCCGCCGCGCGGGCCCGCTCCGCCACACGCGACCCGCTCGTGGTCCCGGTCACGGGCATCTTCCTGCTGCTGCTCGTGCAGGCGATGATCATGGCCTCGCCGTTCCTGATCCCCGTCACGACGGCGATCCTCGGCTACTTCATCCTGAACGCGCCCCGCCGCCTGCTGGGCCGCGTCGGCATCCCCGCGCCCGTCTCCGCGGCGGTGTTCACGCTCTCGCTCGGCGCCGTGCTCGCGGCGGCGCTCGACGGCGCTCGCCGAGCCGGTCTCGGAGTTCGTGACCGACCTGCCCGTGTCTGCTCGACGAGGCGCTCGCGACGCTCTCCGGCCCCGGCGGCGCCGCTCGCGTCGCTCGCCGATGCCGCCGACGCGACCGAACGCGCGCTCGAGAACGAGGGCGCCGGCGATCCGGTGCAGGTCGAGGTGGTCGAGAACGCCGGGATCGCGACCTCCGTGGCCGCCATCGCGCCGACGCTCATCGGGCAGATCGTGTTCGCGATGTGCCTGCTGTTCTTCCTCGTGGCCTCGGGCGACCTGTTCATCCAGAAGGCCGTGCAGGTCGTCGACCGGTTCGAGGACAAGAAGAAGACCGTCACCACCGTGCGCACGATCGAGTCGCGGCTGGGCAACTACCTGGGCGCCATCGCGCTCATCAATTCGGGGCTGGGCGTCGCGATCGGGCTCGGGATGTGGTGGTGGGGGCTTCCGTCGCCCTATCTGATCGGGCTGATGGCGACCGTGCTGAACTTCGTGCCCTTCGTCGGCGCGGTGATCGGCGCGGGGATCGCCGGCGTCATCGGCTTCGTCACCTACGGCGACGTCTGGCCGGCCTTCGGCGCGCTCGCGACCTACTACCTGCTGACCTCGTTCGAGGGGCAGTTCGTCACCCCCGCGCTGGTCGGGCAGCGGCTGCGGCTCAACATCGTGATGGTGTTCCTGTTCGTCGCCTTCTTCGCGTGGATCTGGTCGATCATGGGCATGGTCGTCGCCGTGCCCATGCTGATCGTGCTGAAGGTCGTCTGCGACAGCGTCCCGCGGCTGCGCAAGGTCGGCCTGTTCCTGGGCGAGTCCGAGGGCTTCGTGCCGGGCGAGACCCGGAAGGACTGAGCCGCCGGCGATGCCGTCGGATGGTGGGCGACCCTGGAATCGAACCAGGCGTGAGTCGCCTCGAGGGAGTTACAGTCCCCTGCCACACCTTGCGGCCTGTCGCCCACTGGAGGCGGGGGATAGCATAGGCCCTCACGGGGTCAAGCGGTGTTCCCGCGCGCCCTGGGCGGCTAGGACGGGCCGTCGCGGGACGGAGGGGCGGGCATGGCGCAGAAGCCGAAATGGGTGGTCGAGAAGGAGCGCGACCGGCGCGCCTCGGCCGCGCGCACGGTCTGGCTCTTCGGGATCCACGCCGTGCGCGACGCGCTCGCCAACCCGCTGCGCGAGCGGCTGCGCCTCGTGGTCACGCGCAACGCGCTCGACCGGCTTGGCGAGGCGGTCGGCGCCGCCGGGATCGAGCCCGAGATCGCCGACGCGCGGCGCTTCGACGTGCCGCTCGATCCCGGCTCCGTCCACCAGGGCGCGGCGCTCGAGGTGCGCCCGCTCGACTGGGGCCGGCTCGAGGACGTCGCGCGACCGGGCGGCGGGGCGCCGCGCGTCGTGCTGCTCGACCGCGTGACCGACCCGCACAACGCGGGCGCGATCCTGCGCTCGGCCGAGGTGTTCGGCGCGCGCGCCGTCGTCGCCCCCACCCGCCACGCCGCGCCCGAGACCGGCGCGCTCGCCAAGGCCGCCTCCGGCGCGCTCGAGCGGCAGCCCTACCTGCGCGTGGGCAATCTCGGGGACGCGATGGAGCGGCTGCGCGACGCGGGCTACCTGCTCGTCGGCCTCGACGGGGAGGCGGACGAGAGGTGGGGCGGTCGCCGCGTCGATGGCGACGGACCGCCCCGTGGGCATCGTGCTCGGCGCGGAGGGGCCTGGCCTGCGCGAGCGGACGCGGGGGCTGTGCGACCGGATGGTGCGGATCGGGCCCGCGGGCGGGTTCGGCTCGCTCAACGTCTCGAACGCCGCGGCGGTGGCGCTGCACGCGTTCTCGACGCCTGCGGAAAAAAAGTGATGGGGGCGGGAACCCTTCACGCCGCGGAAGGTTGTCACGGTGTCTGGGAGGCGCGGAACTGGAACCGCCGCGCTTCCGTCACTGTCCCTCGTTCCACACCTTCGGGCCCGCGCCTTCATTGTCGCGGGCCTTTTTTCGTCCTCGGGGGTCGTCCGCCGGCCGTATCGCGGACATGCGAAAGGCCCGCCGCGATGCGACGGGCCTTCCATTCGTTCAGGCCGGGATCAGTTCTCGAACTCGGGCAGCGCCTCGAGCGCCTCCTCGGTCGTGTCCACGTAGACCCGTACGTCGCCGTCGCCGCGCAGGACCTGCAGGCTCTGGAACGACACCGCGACCGGCTTCTCGCCCAGGCCGAGGAAGCCGCCGACGTCGATGATCGCGTCCTGCAGCATGCCGTCGTCGGACATCACCAGCTCGCCGATCTCGCCGACCCGCTTGTCGTTGATGTCGAAGACCGACGCGCCCGTGACGTCCTCGGTCGTGAGCTGGTCGAGCGCCACCGTCTCGTAGCCGTCACGGTCGAGCGTCGGCGCGTTCATCATCGCGCCGCCCGCCGCGGCCACCGCCGCGCCGGTCGTCGCCACCGCCGCGCCGGTCGCATCGGCCACGTCGCCCGCCGCGTCCGTCACCGCGTCGCCGGTGGTCTCGACCGCGTCGCCGGTGGCGTTCGCCACGTCGGTCGCGGTCTCGGTCATCGCGTCGGTCTCGAGCGCCGTCGTCGCCGTCGACCACGACCACGGCCGGATCGGTCGTGCCGGGCATCGTGGTCTCGCCGTCGACCGTCGCGCCCGCCACGTCGGTGTCGGTGGTCGTCGTGGTGACGGTCTGGCCGCCCTCGGTCACGACGGCGGTGGCGGGGGTCTGCGGGTTGTCGACGACGGTGCCCGCGTCGAGGTCGGCCACCGGCTCGCCGTCGACGATGGTCGCGGCACCGTCCTGCGTGTCCATGCCGGAGCCTTCGTTCATGACCGCCCGCGTGCCGATCGTGCGGCCGCGCTCGAACGTGGCGTCGAACTCGGGCGCCGCCTCGAGCGCCGCGCGGTTGCCGGTCAGGACGACGAAGAAGTCGTCCGCGTCGGGCCCGTCGGAGACGAACTGGAGAGAGTCCATGTCCACCGCGGTCGTGCGCTCGCCGAGCCCGAGGAAGCCCCCGATATCGACGAGCACGGCGTCGATGTCGCCGCCGCCGCCGACGATGATGTCGGAGATCTCGCCCACGTCGTCCCAGTCGGGCGACAGGCCGCCGACGAGATCGACGTCGGCCTCGGTCACGTAGAGACGGGCGCCGAGCAGGTCGGACGCGCGGAGAGCCTGGTTCTCGATGCCGCCGACGAAGCCGCCCTCCATGGGCATGGCGGTCTGCGCGAAGCCCGGCGCGGCGAGGCCGAGCGCGATGGCGGTGGATGCGAATAGGACTTTCAAGGGAGCCTCCGTGATGTCGGGTGACGACCGGCCTTCGGACGGTTCGGGAATGAACGTCGGACGGGGCGCGCGAGTTCCGGCGGGCGGCACGCGGGTCGCCCGTTCCGATGCCGCCCGGTCGACCGACGTCGTCGGTCAGGTCCGGTCGATGCCTCCGCGCGAGGCCTTCTCCTCGAGCCCCGATCGACCCGCGCGTCGGTCGAGCTCCGCCAGCACGTCCGCGAGCGCCACGTCCCGCGCGGCGAGCATCACGCACAGGTGGTAGAGCACGTCGGCGGCCTCCGAGGTCAGCGCCGCGCGGTCGCCGCGCACGGCCTCGACCACCGCCTCCACCGCCTCCTCGCCGAACTTACGCGCGCAATGCTCGGGCCCTCGCGCGAGCAGCGTCGCCGTCCAGCTCCCGTCGGGCTCCGCGCCGCGCCGCGCCTCGACGGTGGCCCAGAGGCGGTCGAGCGGATGGGTCACGCGGCCATCCGCATCGGCACGCCGGCGGCGTCCATATGCGCCTTCGCCTCCTCGATCGTGTGCGTCCCGAAGTGGAAGATCGACGCGGCCAGCACCGCCGATGCGCCGCCATCGACCACGCCCGCGACGAGGTGGTCGAGCGCGCCCACCCCGCCCGACGCGATCACCGGCACGCCGACCGCGTCGGTCACCGCCCGCGTCAGCGCGAGGTCGAAGCCCGCGCGCGTCCCGTCGCGGTCCATCGAGGTGAGCAGGATCTCCCCCGCGCCGCGCGCCGCCACCGTCGCCGCGAACGCCACCGCATCGATGCCGGTGGCCCGTCGGCCACCATGCGTGAACACCTCCCACCGGCCCGGTGCGACGGCCTTCGCGTCGATCGCGCAGACGATGCACTGGCTCCCGAAGCGGTCGGCGGCGCGTGCGAGCACGTCCGGGTCCGCCACCGCCGCCGAGTTGAAGCTGACCTTGTCCGCGCCGGCGCGCAGCAGGTCGCGCACGTCGTCCGCGCTCCGCACGCCGCCGCCGATCGTCAGCGGCATGAAGCACGCCTCCGCCGTCCGGGTGGCGAGGTCGAACATCGTCCCGCGGTTCTCGTGCGTGGCGTGGATGTCGAGGAAGCACAGCTCGTCGGCGCCGGCCGCGTCGTAGGCGCGCGCGCTCTCCACCGGGTCGCCCGCGTCGATCAGGTCGACGAAGTTCACGCCCTTCACCACGCGCCCGTCGGCCACGTCGAGGCAGGGGATGATGCGGACCTTGAGCATTGCCCGCGTGATGGCGCGGATCGCCCGTCCTGACAATGCCGCGAGGTCCGGAACGGGGCGGGGGCGGGGACGTTGACCGCGTGCCCCCACAGGAGACCGCCGATGTTCCGCGCCGCCCTCGCCGCCACGCTCCTCGCCTCGCCCGCGCTCGCGGCCGACTTCGAGTCCGTCACCTCCTCCCGCCCCGTCGCCGCCACGATGGACGCGCTCGTCGCCGCGGTGGAGGGCGCGGGCGCGACCGTGTTCGCGCGCATCGACCATGCGGAGGGCGCGCGCTCGGTCGACATGGAGCTCGCCGACGCGCAGCTCCTCGTCTTCGGCAACCCCGCGCTCGGGACGCCCGCGATGCGCGACGACATCCGCGCGGGCCTGATGCTGCCGCTGCGCGTGCTCGTCTATGCCGACGACGACGGCGAGACGAAGGTGTTCTGGCAGGAGCCCGAGGAGATGTTCGACGACCTCTCGATCGACGACGACGCCGACTACGTCGAGGCGATGGAGGACGCGCTCGAGGCGCTGACGGCCAAGGCGGTCGAGTAGCCTCAGCCGCGCAGCGCGGCCACCGCCCGGCCGAGGTCGATCGCCCCGTCGTAGAGCGCGCGGCCCGAGATCGCGCCCGCCACCACCCCGGTGTCGCGCAGCGCGATCAGGTCGGCCATCGACGACACCCCGCCACTGGCGATCACCGGCACGGAGACCGCACGGGCAAGCGCCGCGGTCGCCGCCACGTTGGGCCCCTGCATCGCGCCGTCGCGGTCGATGTCGGTGTGCACGATGGCGGCGACGCCCGCATCCTCGAAGCGCCGCGCGAGGTCCGTCGCCTCCACCTCCGTCGCCTCCGCCCATCCGCGCGTGGCCACGATCCCGGTCCGCGCGTCGATCCCCACGGCGACGCGGCCCGGGAAGGCGCGCGCGGCCGCCCGGACGAGGTCGGGATCCTCCACCGCCACCGTGCCGAGGATCACGCGCGCGAGGCCCCGGTCGAGCCAGCGCTCGATCGTCGCCATGTCGCGGATGCCCCCGCCGAGCTGCACCGGCACGTCGACGGCCGCGAGGATCGCGTCGACCGCCTCGCGGTTCACCGGCGCGCCGGCGAAGGCGCCGTTCAGGTCCACGAGATGCAGCCATTCGCAGCCCGCCGCCGCGAACGCCGCCGCCTGCGCCGCCGGGTCCTCGGCGAAGACCGTCGCGCTCGCCATCTCGCCGCGCAGCAGGCGCACGGCACGGCCGTCCTTCAGGTCGATCGCGGGGTAGAGGATCATCGCGGGCGCTCCCTCGGCTATCGCGCTCCCCATGCCGCGCCCCGCGCGCGCGCGAAACCCCGGCGAGGCCCGGCGCGTGCCTGTCGCGACGGCACGTTCCGCTTGCAATCGTCCGCGCGCTCGCGAAACCGTCCCCGCGACGCCATCCGAGGAGACCCCCATGATCCGCACCATCCTGGCCGCGCTCGCCGCCATCGGCCTCGCCACCGCCGCCGCCGCCGACCCGATCGAGGGCGTCTGGCAGACGCAGCCCGACGACGGCGTGTTCGCGCTCGTGACGATCGCGCCGTGCGGGGCGAACGCGTTCTGCGGCAACATCACCTCGACCTACAACGAGGCTGGCGAGTTCCAGTCGCCCAACCAGGGGCGCCGGATCGTCATCGGCATGGTCCCCAACGGCGACGGCACCTACGAGGGGGAGGTCTGGCGGCCGTCGAACGGCAAGACCTATCTCGGCAAGGTCGCGCTGACCGGCGACCGGATGGCGTTGCGCGGCTGCATCGCGGGCGGGCTGATCTGCGCCAAGCAGGACTGGGTCAAGGTCCAGTAACGGCGCGTCCGAGCGGCCCGGTTCAGGGCCGCCAGCGGAGGAAGTTCGCGATCAGCCGCAGCCCCGTGCGCTGGCTCTTCTCGGGGTGGAACTGCGTGCCCGCCACGTTCCCGCGCGCCACCACCGCCGCGACCTCCACGCCGTGCACCGCATGGGCGAGGCGGTCGGCTGGCGCGTCGACGCGCATGTGGTGGGAATGCACGAAATAGGCGTGGTCGCCGGTCGCGATCCCCTCGAGGAGCGGATGCGCGCCGGTCACGATCAGGTCGTTCCAGCCCATATGCGGCACCTTCAGCGCCGGGTCCGACGGCTCGATCGGCCCGACCGTGCCGGGGACGACATCGAAGCCGGGCACGATCTCGAACTCCGTCCCGGTCGTGGCCAGCATCTGCATCCCCACGCAGATCCCGAGGCTCGGCCGCCCGCGCGGCCCGAACGCCTCCGCGAGCGCCGCCTCCATGCCCGGGATCGCGGCGATCGCGCGGCGGCAGGCCGGGAACGCCCCGTCGCCCGGCAGCACGACCCGCTCGGCGCGCGCGACGTCCTCGGGGCGGGCGGAGACCGCGACCGGGCCAGCGCCGGTCTCCTGCGCCATGCGCTCGAATGCCTTCTGCGCGGAGTGGAGGTTGCCCATGCCGATGTCGACGAGGACGCAGGTCACGTCAGAGCGCGCCCTTGGTCGACGGGATCGCGCCCGCGCGGCGCGGGTCGGGCTCGAGCGCGTCGCGCAGCGCGCGCGCGACGGCCTTGAAGCACGCCTCGGCGACGTGATGCGCGTTGATCCCGCGCAGCGCGTCGACGTGCAGCGTGATCCCGCCATGGGTCGCGAGCGCCTGGAAGAACTCGCGCACGAGCTCGGTGTCGAACGTGCCGATCCTCTGTGCCGTCATCGCCACGTCCCAGCACAGGTAGGGCCGCCCCGACAGGTCGAGCGCCGCGCGCACCAGCGCGTCGTCCATCGGCAGCAGGCAGTCGCCGTAGCGCCGGATCCCGCGCTTGTCGCCCAGGGCCTCCGCGAGCGCCTGGCCGATCGCGATCCCCGTGTCCTCGACGCTGTGGTGGTCGTCGACGTGGCGGTCGCCGTCGCAGGCCACCGTCAGGTCGATGAGCGCGTGGCGCCCGAGCTGGTCGAGCATGTGGTCGAAGAAGCCGATCCCGGTGCGGTTGTCGCAGGCGCCGGTCCCGTCGAGGTCGAGCGTGACGGTCACGTCCGTCTCCGCCGTCTTGCGGGCGATGGTGGCCTGTCGCACGGGCGCGCTCCTCGGGTCGCGGGATAGCGCCCCACTACCGCGCAGGCGCTCGGCGCGGCAAGGGCGGGGCCGGGGAACGCGAAGGCCCTCGACCCGGGCGGGGTCGAGGGCCTGCGGAGGCCGACTGGAGCGGGCGATGAGATTCGAACTCACGACCCTAACCTTGGCAAGGTTATGCTCTACCCCTGAGCTACGCCCGCCCGCGTCGGTGACCGGCAGATAGGCAAGCCCGACCGGGCTCGCAAGCGGAAAAGCCGGTCGGCCGGCGCCCTGCTCAGGATTGGTTACCCGGCTTTTGGACGCCGAACGCCTTGAAGTCGTCGATGGCGAAGAACTCGTCGTCGACGCCCTGATCGGCGTTTGAACCGAAGCCGAACTTCACCTTGGACTTCGGCTCGGCGATCGTGATCGTGATCTTGGATCGGCTGTCTCGCCAGTCCGGGCGGCTCGTGCTTCCGCCGAGATCGGCCCGGCTGTCGATCAATTGAGCGTCGAACGTGATGCCGCGCGCGGCCAGGTCGGCCGCCGGCGTGAACGTGGTAGCCCCGTTATGCTTCGTGGTCATCCGGCCGACCTCGCGCCCGTCGATGAACACGATGCCGCTCTCGTCGTCGAGGCTGTCGCCGCCGATGAGGTCGAAGGTGAACTTCGCGCTCGCCGCGCCCGGCTCGATCGCGAACTCGCGCGAGATCGCCTCCCTGCCGCCCGTTCCGGCGATCGGTCCGAGGACGTTCCCGAAGCCCCTGACGTAGCCGGCGACCGCGCCCGTCCAGCCCGGCGCGCCGTTGTCGAACCTCTCGTCGTAGCTCGGGCCGGGCGCCGATCCTCCGGCGCCGCTGTAGCCGCCCTCGTTGAACTCGTCGTCGATCGTCCCGGACAACGATCCGAAGCCGCGAAAGATGACATCGGAGCTCGCGATGCCGATCGCCGTGGCGGCGGCGGCGAGCAGGACGTACTCGACGGTGATCGCGCCCGTCTCGTCGCGGACGAAGCGGGCGGCGAGGGTGTGCAGGGCGGTCATGGTCGGCTCTCCTGGGGTGGGGGCTGTCGATACCGGTCCGCACGACGCCGCGGTACCGGGGACGACGGTCGCGCGCGGTCGGAAGGCCCTTCGCGGCGGGCGCGGGCGCGGGCAGGTCGCGGGAGCGTCACGACGACCCGGGGTCCTTCAGGCCGGTCGCCCGGAAGTTGTCGATCCCGAACGATTCGTCGTGCGCGCCGTGGTTCGCTGTCGATCCGAAGCCGAACGTGACCTTACTCGCCGGGTTCGCAACGGTGACCAGTATCTTCGCGCGACTGTCGACGAACCGCCTTTCCGCCGATGTGCCGCCCAGATCGACGCGATCGTCCTCCAGCCGGGTCTGGAACGAGATTCCACGCGCGGCGATCCCATCGGCCGGGGTGAACACCGTGCCGGTCGTGAAGTCGGTGGTCATCCGGCCGACCTCCTGGCCATCGATGTAGACGATGCCGCTCTCGCCATCGAGGCTGTCCATCGCCAGCAGGTCGAAGGAGAACGTCGCCTCGGGCGTGCCTTCGGCGAACTCGAACTCCCGGGTCACCGAGGCGGCGCCGCCGGAGCCGGTAATCGGGCCGAGGATGTTGCCGAAGCCGCGGACCGCGGATGCCGCGGCGCCCGCCCATCCCGCCGCGCCGTTCTCGAACCCGTCGTCGTAGGACAGCGCGCCCGTGCGCGTGGTCGACTCGCCCTGCAGCTCGCCGTCCACCGTCCCCGCGAGCGCGCCGAGCCCGCGGTAGATGACGTCGGAGCTCAGCAGCGCCATGCCGGTCACGGCCGCGGCGAGCACCACGTATTCGACGGTGACCGCCGCGGACTCGTCGCGCAGGAACCTCGTGACGTGCGTTCGGCGGAACATGGACGGGCCTCGATTCTCTCTCGATGACCCCGGGGAATAGCGCCGCCATCGGGCGGCATGACGGCTCGAACGTGGCGAGAATCCGACGGCCACGGGCGCGACGGGGAGGATGGCGCCCGGGAGCGCTTGTCGCCCCCCGACCGTTACGAAACCGTCAACCGAGCTCGAGGAGCAGGTCCTTCGCGTCGATCTGCGCCCCCGGGCCGACATGGAGCGCGGCCACGGTCCCGTCGCGCTCGGCGTGGAGCCCGGTCTCCATCTTCATCGCCTCGATCGTCAGCAGCAGGTCGCCGCGCCGCACCGACGCGCCCGCCTGCGTGGCCACCGACGCGACGACGCCGGGCATCGGCGCGCCGACGTGGTCGGGGTTGCCCGCCTCCGCCTTCGGACGCTTCGCCGCCGTGCCGACCACCTTGCGGTCGGGCACGCGGATCGTGCGCGGCTGTCCGTTGAGCTCGAAGAACACGCGGACCTCGCCGTCCTCGGTGGTCTCGCCGCGCGCGACGCAGCGGATCACCAGCGTCACGCCGGGGTCGATCTCCGCCTCGATCTCCTCGCCCGGCTCGATCCCGTAGAAGAAGGCGGGCGTGGGCAGCGCGCGGACCGGCCCGTAGGTCGCGTGGCGCCGCGCGTAGTCGGCGAAGACCTTCGGATACATCAGCGCGCCGTTCAGATCCTCGTCGTCCACCTCGCGTTCGAGCGTCGCGGCGAGTTCCGCGCGCACCGCCTCGTGGTCCGCGGGCGGCAGACGCGCGCCCGGGCGCTCGGTCGAGGGCGCCTCGCCCTTGAGTGCCTTGGCCTGCAGCGCGGGCGGCCACCCGCCCGGCGGCTGGCCCAGGTCGCCCCGCAGCATCCCGATCACGCTGTCGGGGAAGGACACGTCGACGGCCGGGTCCTCGACCTGCGCGATCGTCAGGCCCTGGCCCACCATCATCAGCGCCATGTCGCCCACGACCTTGGAGGACGGCGTGACCTTCACGATGTCGCCGAACATCGCGTTCACGTCCGCGTACATCTGCGCGACCTCGTGCCAGCGCTCCTCGAGCCCCATCGAGCGCGCCTGCGCCTTGAGGTTGGTGAACTGCCCGCCCGGCATCTCGTGCAGGTAGACCTCCGAGGACGGCGCCTGCATCCCGCTCTCGAAGGCGAGGTACTGCGCGCGCACCGCCTCCCAGTAGTCCGACATCGCCCGCACGGCGCCCATCGTCGATCCCGGGATCGCGCGGATCGCCCCGGAGCGCGGCGAGGATCGTGCCGAACGTCGCCTGGCTGGTATTGCCCGAGAACGCGTCCATCGCCACGTCGGCCGCGTCCACCCCGGCCTCGGTCGCCGCGAGGATCGTGGCGCAGGCGATGCCCGCCGTGTCGTGGGTGTGGAAGTGGATCGGCAGCCCGACCTCCTCCTTGAGCGCGCGGATCAGCACGCGCGCGGCGGCGGGCTTCATCAGCCCCGCCATGTCCTTGACGCCCAGCACGTGCGCGCCCGCGGCCTCGAGCGCCTTGGCCATGCCGACGTAGTAGCGCAGGTCGTACTTCGAGCGGTCGGGGTCCATGAGGTCGCCGGTGTAGCAGACCGTCCCCTCGCAGACGCGGCCCGTCCCGATCACCGCGTCCATCGCGACGCGCATGTTCTCGACCCAGTTGAGCGAGTCGAAGACGCGGAACACGTCGACGCCGCTCTCGGCCGCCTGCCGCACGAAGCCCTCGACCACGTTGTCGGGATAGTTGGTGTAGCCGACCCCGTTGGACGCGCGCAGCAGCATCTGCGTCAGCAGGTTCGGCATCGCCGCCCGGAGCGCGCGCAGCCGCTGCCACGGGCATTCCTGCAGGAAGCGGTAGGCCACGTCGAACGTCGCCCCGCCCCAGCACTCCACCGAGAACAGCCCGGGCAGGTTCGCGGCGTAGGCGGGCGCGGCGCGCACCATGTCGATCGTCCGCATCCGCGTGGCCAGCAGTGACTGGTGCCCGTCGCGCATCGTCGTGTCCGTCAGCAGGAGGCGATCCTGCGCGAGCATCCAGGCCGCGAGCCCCTCGGCCCCCTCGCGCTCGAGCACCTGCTTCGACCCGTCGGGCGGGGTCGCGGCCAGCGGCGCGGGCGCGCGCGGCACGCGGATGTCGGCGGCGGGGCGGGGGCGGCCCTCCGTCTCCGGATGGCCGTTCACCGAGATGTCGGCGAGGTAGGTGAGGATCCGCGTGGCCCGGTCGCGCTGGACGGGGAAGTCGAACAGCGCGGGCGTCTCGTCGATGAAGCGCGTGGAGTACTCGTTGGACAGGAACAGCGGGTGCTTGAGCAGGTTCACCACGAACGGGATGTTGGTGCTCACGCCCCGGATGCGGAACTCGCGCAGCGCGCGGTCCATCCGCTTGATCGCGGCCTCGGGCGTGCGCGCCCAGGCCGTCACCTTGGTCAGCAGGCTGTCGTAGTAGCGCGTGATGACCGCGCCCGAATAGGCCGTGCCGCCGTCGAGCCGGATGCCCATGCCCGTGGCCGAGCGATAGGTCGTGATCCGGCCGTAATCGGGGATGAACGCGTTCTGCGGATCCTCCGTCGTCACCCGGCACTGCACCGCGTGCCCGTCGAGCGTGACGTCGTATTGCGAGGCGACGCCGGTGGCCTCGGTCAGCGTCGCGCCCTGGGCGATCAGGATCTGCGCGCGCACGATGTCGATGCCGGTGACCTCCTCGGTCACCGTGTGCTCGACCTGCACGCGGGGGTTCACCTCGATGAAGAAGAACTCGCCCGAGTCCATGTCCATCAGGAACTCGACCGTGCCCGCGCATTCGTAGGCGACGTGCTCGCAGATCTTCTTGCCGAGGTTGCAGATGGTCTCGCGCTGCGTCTCCGAGAGGTAGGGGGCGGGCGCGCGCTCCACGACCTTCTGGTTGCGGCGCTGCACCGAGCAGTCGCGCTCGTAGAGGTGGTAGATGTTGCCGTGCGCGTCGCCCAGGATCTGCACCTCGACGTGCCGCGCCCGCCCGATCAGCTTCTCGAGGTAGCCCTCGCCGTTGCCGAACGCGGCCTCCGCCTCGCGCCGCCCCTCGAGCACGCGCTCCTCGAGCTCGTCCTCGGACGCGATCGCGCGCATCCCCCGCCCGCCGCCGCCCCACGACGCCTTGAGCATCAGCGGGTAGCCGACCTCCGCCGCCTGGCGCCGGACCTCGGCCATGTCGTCGCCCAGCACCTCGGTCGCCGGCACGACCGGCACGCCGGCCTCGATCGCCACGCGCCGCGCGCTGGCCTTGTCGCCGAGCTGGCGCATCGTCTCCGCCCGGGGGCCGATGAAGGCGATCCCGGCGGCGGCACAGGCATCGACGAAGTCGGGGTTCTCGCTCAGGAGCCCGTAGCCCGGATGGATCGCGTCCGCTC
Organism: uncultured Alphaproteobacteria bacterium; assembly: GCA_963729425.1. GTDB lineage: Bacteria > Pseudomonadota > Alphaproteobacteria > Rhodobacterales > Rhodobacteraceae > Jannaschia. The sequence goes on from CAVSOF010000007.1 coordinate 431,186, forward strand.
CGCAGGCCTTCGCGACGCGGATCACCTCCTCGATCGACAGGTAGGCCGCGACCGGTCCCAGCCCCTCGCCGATCCGGTAGGCCTCGTCCGCCTTGAACCGGTGCAGCCCGAGCTTGTCCTCCTCGGCGTAGACCGCGACCGTCGCGATCCCCATCTCGTTGGCGGCGCGCATGACGCGGATGGCGATCTCGCCCCGGTTGGCGATCAGGATCTTGCGGAACTCGGCCATCTGGCGCTCCCCGGGGCTGCGGTCGCGGGACGCTAGACGCGATGCCGCGGCGCGGCAACGGGCGTGCCCCGGGGGGATCGGAACACCTTTGGGGACAAGGCGTTCGTCGGGCAGGGAACGACCAAGGGAGAATGACGATGACCAAGTATGCCACGATGCTCGCCGCGACCCTGCTCGCCGTGACCCCCGCCATCGCGCAGGAGCGCATGATGGGTGACTACGACATGGACGGCAATTCGATGCTGAACGACGCCGAGTTCGGCGAGGTCGACAGCGACAACATGCGGTTCATGGACTACGACGCCGACGAGAGCGGCGACGTCTCCGAGGACGAGTTCCGCGCCGGCGAGATGCGCCGCTACGACGCGAACCGCGACATGAGCCTCGATACGGACGAGTTCGCCCGCTACGACGAGGACCGCCGGATGATGGAAGAAGACTGAGTCCTTCACCCGATCGAACGCGGGCGGCCCTGACGGGGTCGCCCGGCCAACGCGCGCGCGGGGCCTCGCCCGAGGTCCCGCGCCTTCGTGCGGCCGTCCGCCCCCGACCACCCGCCCGCCATTCGTGACGGCCCGCGCGGCTGCGATCCAGATCCGCGAAGGCACGGCGCGCGACGACCGCCGCCCCCGACCGGGCGGTCCCGCCGGGTGGAACGCATCGGGAACGCGGGGTTCCCATCGGCGCCGCCGCGCTCTATCCCTGCCGCCATGACCCGAGCCGACGACGCCGACGCCATGGAGGCCGCGAGCCTCTCCTCCCGCGCGATGGCCGCGCGCCCCGCGACCTATCTCGACGGGCTCAACCCCGCGCAGCTCCTCGCGGTGGAGACGCTCGACGGGCCGGTGCTGATGCTCGCGGGCGCGGGCACCGGCAAGACCCGCGCGCTGACCGCGCGGATCGCGCACCTGCTGGCGCTGCGGAAGGCCCGGCCCAACGAGATCCTCGCCGTCACCTTCACCAACAAGGCCGCGCGCGAGATGCGCGAGCGCGTCGGCGCGATGATGGGCGAGGTCGCCGAGGGGATGCCTTGGCTCGGCACGTTCCACTCGGTCTGCGTCAAGCTCCTGCGCCGCCACGCGGAGCTCGTCGGTCGGATGGACGACGACGCGGTGATCGACGACGGCGCGCGCGACCTCCACCTCAAGTCGAACTTCACCATCCTCGACACCGACGACCAGCACCGCCTGCTGCGCCAGCTGATCCAGGCCGCGAACGTCGACGAGAAGCGCTGGCCGCCGCGGATGCTGGGCGGGATCATCGACCATTGGAAGAACCGCGCCTGGACCCCCGACAAGGTCCCCGCGCACGAGGCCGATGCGTTCGACGGCAAGGGGGTCGCGCTCTACCGCGCCTACCAGGACCGGCTGCTCGCGCTCAACGCGGTCGATTTCGGCGACCTCCTGCTGCACGTCATCGGCATCTTCCAGCGCCACGACGACGTGCTCGCGCAGTATCGCCGCTGGTTCCGCTACATCCTCGTGGACGAGTACCAGGACACCAACGTCGCGCAGTACCTCTGGCTGCGGCTGCTCGCGGGCGGTCACCGCAACATCTGCTGCGTGGGCGACGACGACCAGTCGATCTACGGCTGGCGCGGCGCCGAGGTGGGCAACATCCTGCGCTTCGAGAAGGACTTCGAGGGCGCCGAGGTGATCCGGCTCGAGCAGAACTACCGCTCCACGCCGCACATCCTCGCCGCCGCCTCGGGCGTCATCGCGGGCAACCAGGGGCGGCTGGGCAAGACGCTCTGGACCGACGCGACCGACGGCCACCGCGTCCGCCTGATCGGCCACTGGGACGGCGACGAGGAGGCGCGCTGGATCGGTGAGGAGGCCGAGGCGATGCAGCGCGGTACCCGCGGGATGGAGCCCTACTCGCTCGACGAGATGGCCATCCTCGTGCGCGCCGCCCATCAGATGCGCGCGTTCGAGGACCGGTTCCTGACGATCGGGCTGCCCTACCGCGTGATCGGCGGCCCGCGCTTCTACGAGCGGCTCGAGATCCGCGACGCGATGGCCTATTTCCGCCTCGTGGTCTCGCCCGCCGACGACCTCGCCTTCGAGCGGATCGTGAACACCCCCAAGCGCGGCCTGGGCGACAAGGCCCGGCAGACGATCCAGGTCATGGCCCGCACGAACGGCGTCTCGCTCGTCGAGGGCGCGCGGCTCTGCGTGCGCACGTCCACGATCGGCGGCAAGGGCGGGCGCGCGCTGGGGGAGCTGTGCGACGGGCTCGAGCGCTGGCGGGCGGAGATGCTGGACGGGCGCGACCACATCCGGCTGGCCGAGGAGATCCTCGACGAATCGGGCTACACCGGCTTCTGGCAGAACGAGAAGACGCCCGAGGCGCCGGGCCGGCTCGAGAACCTCAAGGAGCTCGTCAAGGCGCTCGAGGGGTTCGAGAACCTGCAGGGCTTCCTCGAGCACGTCTCGCTCATCATGGACAACGAGGCCGAGCGCGAGGAGCCGAAGGTCACGCTGATGACGCTGCACGCGGCCAAGGGGCTCGAGTTCCCGGTCGTGTTCCTGCCCGGCTGGGAGGACGGCCTGTTCCCGTCGCAGCGGAGCATGGACGAGAGCGGCGTGAAGGGGCTCGAGGAGGAGCGGCGGCTCGCCTATGTGGGCATCACGCGGGCCGAGGAGGTCTGCACGATCTCGTTCGCCGCCAACCGGCGCCTCTACGGACAGTGGCAGTCGGCGATGCCCTCGCGCTTCGTCGACGAGCTGCCCGCCGACCATGTCGACGTGCTCACCCCGCCCGGCCTCTACGGCGGCGGCTTCGGCGCGACCGGCATGGCGGCGGCGCAGCGCGACGCGATGTCGGGCGGCGTCACGTCCGACATGCCCGCGAAGGCCGCCTCCGCGGACGTCTACAACTCGCCGGGCTGGCGCCGCCTGCAATCGAACGCGACCCGCCCGATCCGCCAGCCCTCGGAGGCCAAGAACCTCGTGATCGATGCGACCGCCGTCTCGGCCTTCGGGCCGGGCGACCGCGTGTTCCACCAGAAGTTCGGCTACGGCGCGGTGGTGGGCGTGGAGGGCGACAAGCTCGACGTGGCGTTCGACAAGGCGGGCGCGAAGAAGATCGTCGGGCGCTTCGTCACCGCCGCCGAACGCGCGGGCGACGCGCCGTTCTAGCCGTTCGCCGCGACCCGGTCCGCGAGCCGTCCGAACACGGCCACGACCTCTTCCTCGCTCGCCCGCTCGAGCGCGCCGCCCGCGATCTCCTCCTCCGACCAGACCCAGGACCGCTCGGGGTCGTGCAGCATCGCCCAGTCGCCGAACGTCCGCGCTGGGCACGGGGCGCGACACCAGCGTGCGGACGTCGAGGTGGCGGTCGTCGCGCCCGATCCGGGCGTAGGCCTCGCCCACCGGCCCCTCCGGTCCTTCGAGCAGCTGCAGATAGACGTCGCGGCGGCAGATCAGCGCCCCGGTGATCGCGTCCGCCGCGTTGCGCCGCCGGGCGTCGAGCAGGATGCCGTTGAGCATCGCCGCGTCGTAGCCGAACGGTTGCGAGGCGTAGATGATCTGGACGAGGTCGCCGATGGTGCCCGCTCCCGTAGCCGCGTGCCGGTCCCGCCGTGATGGGGCGCGGGACGGAGCGATGCAAGCCTGCCACGCGGTACGCGAAACGGCGGCGCCCCGTGGGGGACGCCGCCGTTCGGTGTCGGCCGCCATCCGGGGGGAGGACCCTTCGGCGGCCGTGCCGTCGGCGGGGTCAGGGAGGATCGCCCGCCGCCGTATCTCTGCCGCGCCATGCGGGGCGCGGGGGTCGGACGGTCCCGGCGGCGACCCTTCTGGGAGGATCGGATCGCCGCCGGTTCCATCGCCCGTCCGGTTCCCCTGGGAGGAGGAGGGTCGGACGGCACCGGGCCTCGAGGGAGGTCGGGCCCGGGATTGCGCGACGGACGGACGTGGGAGGACGCCGCCGCCGCTTCCCCGTACCGCGCCCTGGGAGGAGCGCGCGATACGGGTATTCCTTACTTGCCGTAGGCCGCCTCGAGCGCGACGCCCCGGATCATCGACCGGCTCAGGCCCAGATCGGCCAGGTCACGGTTGTCGAGCGCCGACAGCTCGTCGAGCGTGCGGCGGTAGGTGCGCCACTGGCCGAACCCCTTGCGGGTGGTAGCCATGCGTGCCGCGAGGCGGTCGCGCAGCGTGGCGGAGGTGGTCGTGGCGTAAGTCGTGTAGGTCATGTGCTTCCTCGTGTCGGAGGCCGCTTTGGCCCCTCTCTCGCCTCCCGGCCCCATTGCCGGTCCGCGTCTCGTGGATCACAGATGGCGCTAACGCCGCGACTGCACAACGTACGCTTCCCTCAATGCCGCCATGCAGCATCTGCATGGCCGGCGGCGGGCGGGCGGCGGTCGTTTCCGATCGAAAGCCCACGTTCGGTGACCGGTCCATCCCCGCCCGGGGGTGCGATCCGGAGAATCGATGCTTGCGGCCTGATTCTCCGAACGAGATGCTTACGGTCTCGTCGATCGACGGGGGCGGAGTGCCGCCTGTAGCGCCGGGGCCACGATCGCCACGAGGTGAACGAACCGGGCACGTCGTGACCCAGGGATCTAGGGAAGCTAATTCGACCGGAGCGCAACCACTACATCCGGTAGCAAAATCGACCATCCACAGATCGTTCCACATCCTGTGAGTGGATTAAAACGGCATCGCGGGGCATGAGAGGGCTTCCCAGTCCATCGCCGACATGGCATCAGACTTCCACGGAGCATGGGACGGAAAAGAGGCGTCAGACCTCCAACCCCGCAAAGAGGCAGGCCATACGGGCATCCCCACGAAGACTCCGCACGACAGACGGTCCGACGCGCGCCACGAGCAGACATCCCCCCCGGTGAGGGCGCGCCGAGGACCCCCGCGACAGGCCCCCGCAGACGGGGCCGGGCGACGGGAGATCAGGGCGGCTCGGGGTCTTGGCAGAGACCCCGGCCGCCCGCTTCCGTCGAGGGGGGACGCACCGTGCGGCCGACGCGCCGCCGCGACCGGCAGAGGGGGGCGACGTCGACGTGGACAACCGCTTCTCCGGCACCAGCACCCACAAGGTCGACCCGAAGGGCCGCGTATCGATCCCATCGGGCTTCCGCAGCGTGCTCGACGTGGGCGATGCGATGCGCGAGCCGGGCACGACCCCGCGCGTGCGCGTCCTCTACGGCGATCCGCGCGAGCCCTGGCTCACCTGCCACTCGATGGAGAGCTTCGCCGAGATCTCCGCGCTGATCGACGACATGGACGAGAGCGACCCGCTCCTGGCCGCCTTCAACTCGTACTATTATCGCCACGCCGACACGCTCCACATCGACGATTCGGGCCGCCTGATCCTGACCCGCGACCTGCGCGCGCGCATCGGGGTCGAGGGGGAGGCCGTGTTCGCGGCGATGGGCAAGACGTTCCGCATCCACTCGCCCGAGGCGCCGCAGGAGGCGGTCGACCCGCTCGCCACGCTGCTGGCCTCGCTCCCCGAGGGCACGTCGATCGCCAGCCTGCTGCCCAAGCGGCGGCGGCCCTCCGAGTGAGGCGATGCCGTGCCTGAGGCCCCCCACGTCCCGGTCCTGCTCGACCCGATCCTCGCTGCGGCCGCCCCGGTCGGAGGCATCTGGATCGACGGCACGATGGGCGCGGGCGGCTACGCGCGCGGCCTGCTCTCGGCCGGGGCTTCGCTCGTGATCGGCGTGGACCGCGACCCGCTCGCCCACGCGATGGCGCGCGGCTGGGGCGCGGAGGCCGTCGCGTCGGGGCGGCTCTCGCTGGTCGAGGACGTGTTCTCGGCGATGGACGCGGCGCCCGGCGCCGAGGGCGGCGTGGCGGGCGTCGTGCTCGACCTCGGCGTCTCCTCGATGCAGCTCGACCGCGCCGAGCGTGGCTTCAGCTTCCTGCGCGACGGCCCGCTCGACATGCGGATGGGGGAGGGGGGGGCGAGCGCCGCCGATCTCGTGAACGGCGCGGACGAGGCCGACCTCGCCGACATCCTGCACCGCTACGGCGAGGAGCGCGCGGCGCGGCGCATCGCGCGCGCCATCGTCCGCCGCCGCACCGAGGCGCCGTTCGAGCGCACGGGCGATCTGGCCGAGACCGTCGCCGCCTGCCTGCCCCGCCCGAAGCCCGGCCAGTCCCACCCCGCGACCCGCGCGTTCCAGGCGATCCGCATCGCGGTCAACGACGAGTTCGGGGAGCTGGCGAAGGGCCTCGCCGCCGCCGAGCGCGCGCTCGCCCCCGGCGGTCTGCTGGCGGTCGTCTCGTTCCACTCCGTCGAGGACCGCGCGGTGAAGCGCTTCCTCGCCGATCGATCGGACGAGGGCGGCGGCGGCCCGCGCCACGCCCCCGCCCGCGCGCCCCGAACGCCCGCCTTCGCGGAGGTCGCCCGCGCCGTCTCCGCGGACGGGGCCGAGGTCGCGGCCAACCCCCGCGCCCGGTCCGCGCGCCTGCGCATGGCCCGGCGGACGGCGGCGCCCGCGGGCGAGGTGGCGCGCGCGGCGCTTGGCCTGCCCGAGCCGGTCCGGCTGGAGGGCGAGCGATGAGGACGCTCCTCTACGCGCTCGGCGTGGCCGGCGTCGTCGCGCTGGCGTTCTGGGCCTACGACCAGGGCTACGCGACCCGGGCGGTCGAGCGCGAGGTGGCCCGGCTCGAACGCGACGTCGCCGCGCGCGAGCGCGAGCTGGCGATGCTGCACGCCGAATGGGCCTATCTCAACCGGCCCGACCGCCTGCACGAGCTGGCGGAGATGAACTTCGAGACGCTGGGCCTGATGGCGCTGACGCCGTCGCATTTCGCGAGCGCGAACGAGGTCGCCTATCCGCCGCCCGCGCCCGTCTGGGCTGCCAGCGTGGGCGAGGTGGTCGAGGAAGTGATCGACGACGTGGTGGTGATGAACCACGTCCCGGGCGCGGAGGCCGTGCCGCGCCTGATCGCGCCGCCCGCCTTGTCGGACGATGGGGAGCAGCTGCCGTGAAGATCTTCCGCCGCGCGGGCCGTGCCCGCGACCACGCCGCCGACCCGTTCCGCCCGGTCGAGCCGCGGGTGCCGCGCGCGGCTCCGCCCACCGCGCCGCGCGAGCCCGCCGACCGCGCCCGGCTGCGCGCCGAGCGGCGCCTGCGCTTCACCGCCGCCTGCTTCGTGCTCGCCTTCGCCGTCGTCGGCGCCAAGATGGGCGCGGTCGCGTCGACCGAGGCCCGCGCGCCCGCCCCCGCGGCGAGCGCGGCCATCGCCTCGGCGCGCGCCGACGTCACCGACCGCACCGGGCGCGTCCTCGCCACGAACATCACCGCCACCGCGCTCTACGCCCAGCCGCACAAGATGATCGACCCGGCCGCCGCCGCCGCCGGGCTGGCCGCGATCTTCCCGACGCTCGACGAGGCGACCTGGGCGCGCCGCTTCGCGTCGGGCTCCAAGTTCTACTGGCTGCGCGGCAACATCTCGCCCGAGCAGCAGCAGCGCGTGCACGACCTGGGCGAGCCGGGCCTGCTGTTCGGCCAGCGCGAGATGCGGGTCTATCCGAACGGCCCGCTCGCCGCGCACGTGCTCGGCGGCGCGCGCTACGGCGAGCAGGACGTGCGCGCGGCCGAGATCATGGGCGTGGCGGGCGTCGAGGCCGCGTTCGACGACTACCTCTCGGACCCCGCGCGCGAGGGCGCGCCGCTCCGGTTGTCGCTCGACCTGCCCGCGCAGGCGACGCTCGAGCGGGTGCTGGGCGCGGGGATGCGCCTGATGGGCGCGAAGGGCGCGACGGCGATCGTGATGGACGTCGCCACCGGCGAGATCGTGGCGATGGCGAGCCTGCCCGACTTCGACCCCAACGACCGGCCCCCGGTGCTGCTCGAGGGCGACCGCGGCGACGACCCGCTCTTCAACCGCGCGGTGCAGGGCGTGTACGAGCTCGGCTCGACCTTCAAGATCTTCGCCGCCGCGCAATCGCTCGAGCTGGGGCTGACGAACCCCTCGACGATGATCGACACCACCGGCCCGCTGCGGCAGGGGCGGTTCCGCATCAGCGACTTCCACGATTACGGCCCCCGGCTCTCGGTCACCGACGTGATCGTCAAGTCCTCCAACGTCGGCACCGCGCGGATGGCGCTCGCGATCGGCGCCGCGCGCCAGCAGGCCTTCCTGCGGGCCCTGGGCTTCATGGATCCCTCGCCGGTCGAGCTGGCCGAGGCGCCGGGGGCGCGCCCGCTCGTGCAGGAACGCTGGCCCGACATCACCACCATGACCGTGAGCTTCGGCCACGGCCTGTCGGCCTCGCCCATGCACCTCGCCGCCGCCTACGCCACGCTGCTGGGCGGCGGGACGGTGGTGACGCCCACGCTTCTCGCGCGCGACGGCCCGCCCGAGCCCGGCCCCCGCATCGTCTCCGAGGCGGTCTCGGCGCAAGCCCGCCACATGCTCCGGCAGGTGGTCACGCGGGGCACCGCGTCGATGGCGGAGGTCGAGGGCTACCGCGTGGCGGGCAAGACCGGCACCGCCGACAAGCCGTCGCCCACGGGCGGCTACCACGACGACCTCGTGATCACGACCTTCGCCGGCGTCTTCCCCGCCGACGCGCCGCGCTACGCGATCGTCGTCACGCTCGACGAGCCCGAGATCGTCGCGGCCGGCGAGGCGCGGCGAACCGCCGGCTGGACCGCCGTGCCGGTCGCGCAGGAGGTCGTGCGCCGCCTCGCGCCGCTCCTGGGACTTCGCCCCGACTTCGACCCCGCCGCCGACGCGCCCGAGGCGTTCCTCGTGCGCGCGGCGGTGCGGTGATGGACGGGCGCGGCGACGCGCGGTAGGGCGGCGGCACCCGGAGGCGCGATGCACAGGACGATCGGCGAGTTGGGCCTGACGGCGGGCGAGGGGGTGCGTGACCTGCGCGTCCGCGGCCTCGCCGTCGACGACCGCCGCGTGCGGCCCGGCGACCTCTTCGCGGCGCTGCCCGGCACCGCGACCCACGGCGCGCGGTTCGCGCCCACAGCGCTCGAGCGCGGGGCCGTGGCGGTACTGACCGACCGCGCGGGCGCCGCGATGCTGCCGCCCGGCGCGCCGGTGATCGTGGCCGAGGAGCCGCGCGCCGCGCTCGCCTTCGCCGCCGCGCTGATGGCGGGCGCGCAGCCCGAGACGATGGTCGCGGTGACGGGCACGAACGGCAAGACCTCGGTGGCCTCCTTCGTGCGCCAGCTCTGGGAGGCGCTCGGGCTGCCGGCGGCCAACATCGGCACCACCGGGGTCGAGGGCGCGTTCCACGCCCCGAGCCTCCACACCACGCCCGAGCCGATCGCGCTGCATCGCCTGCTCGCGGAGATGGCCGCGTTCGGCGTCACCCACGCCGCGATGGAGGCGTCGTCGCACGGGCTCGACCAGCGGCGGCTGGAGGCGGTGCGGATCGTCGCCGCGGGCTTCACCAACCTCACCCGCGACCATCTCGACTACCACGGCTCGATGGACGCCTATTTCGACGCCAAGGCCGGGCTCTTCGACCGGTTGCTGCCCGAGGGCGGCGTCGCGGTGATCGATCTCGACGATCCGCGCGGGCCCGCGCTCGCCCGGGCCTGCGGCGCGCGCGGCCAGGAGGTGATCGGCGTCGGCCGCGCGCCCGAGGCCCGGCTCCGCATCACCGGCGAGCGCTTCGACGCGACCGGCCAGGAGGTGCTCTATCGCTGGCAGGGCCGCGCCCGCGCCGCGCGCCTCGACCTCATCGGGGGGTTCCAGGCGCGCAACGCGCTGATGGCCGCGGGGCTGGTGATCGGCTCCGGCGAGGATCCCGAGGCGACGCTCGACGCGCTGCCGAAGCTCGCGGGCGTGCGCGGGCGGATGCAGCGCGCCGCGACGCGCGCGAACGGCGCGCAGGTCTTCGTCGACTACGCGCACACGCCCGACGCCGTCGACACCGCGCTCGCAGCACTCCGCCCGCACGTGATGGGCCGGATCGTCGCCATCGTCGGCGCGGGCGGCGACCGCGATCCGGGCAAGCGCGCCGCGATGGGCGAGGCCGCCGCGCGCGGCGCCGACGCGGTGATCGTCACCGACGACAACCCGCGCTCCGAGGACCCCGCCGCGATCCGCGCCGCGGTGATGGCGGGCGCGCTAGGCGCCACCGAGGTCGGCGACCGCGCCGAGGCGATCCTCGTGGGCGCCGAGATGCTCGAGCCCGGCGACGCGCTCCTCGTGATGGGCAAGGGCCACGAGAGCGGGCAGGTGGTGGGCGACATGGTGCTCCCGTTCGACGACGCCGAGCAGGCCTCCGTCTGCGTCGCGGCGCTCGAGGGGCGAGGATCGTGAAGGCGGCGAGGACCATTGGGAAGGCGGGACTCGGGCCGATGCGTTGCCCGCGCGTGTCCGCCTCCGCGACGGGGGCGCTCGCAGGACGATGCGCCCGCCGGGCGGGGGCGGAACGGACCGTCGCGACGGTCCCGGTCGTCGGTCGGGCGAATGCCGCATGGCGTGCGGACGCGGCCGTGCCGCGGGGCTTCGCCCGGCCGGCATCGGCCCCGCGGCGGGCGGTCGCCCTAGACGGATCGCCCTCCGCGGCGGGGCGCGGACGCCCCGTGCCCGAGCGGACACCTCGACGCTCGCCCGACCCTCCGCCACGCCCCGCCTCGACCCGCGGGCCCGCCCGTGACGCTCTGGACCGCCGCCGAGGCCGCCTCCGCCACGGGCGGCGAGGCGCGCGGCGACTGGACCGTCGGCGCGCTCGACATCGACAGCCGCGCGGTCCGGCCCGGCGCGCTCTTCGTGGCGCTCACCGCCGCGCGCGACGGCCACGACTTCGCGCGCCGCGGCGCTCGACGCGGGCGCGGGCGCGGCGCTCGTCTCGCGCGTCCCGGACGGCTGCGAGGACGCGCCGCTCCTCGTGGTCCCGGACGTGCAGGCCGCGCTCGAGGCTCTGGGTCGCTCGGCGCGCGCGCGGACCCGGGCGAAGGTCGTCGCGGTCACCGGCTCGGTCGGCAAGACCTCGACCAAGGAGATGCTGCGCCATTGCCTCGCGCGGCAAGGCACGGTGTCGGCGGCGCCGAAATCCTACAACAACCACTGGGGCGTGCCGCTGACGCTCGCCGCGATCCCGCCCGACGCCGACTGGGCGGTGGTCGAGATCGGCATGAACCATCCCGGCGAGATCGCGCCGCTCGCGCGCCAGGCCCGCCCCGACGTGGCGCTCGTCACCACGCTGGCTCCCGTCCATCTCGAGGCGTTCGACGACGGCCTGCCCGGCATCGCGCGCGAGAAGGCCGCGATCTTCGACGGCCTCGTCCCGGGCGGCGCGGCGCTCTGGAACGCCGACGCGGACGTGGACGGCATCCTCGCGCGGCGCGGTACGGTCGCCATCGGCGCGGGCGAGGGGGCGGACTGGCGGCTGACCTCGGTGGTCGCGGGCGCGGACGCCACCACCTGCGCCGCGGACACGCCGATGGGCGCGATCGTGTTCCGCGTCGGCACGCCGGGCGCGCATTTCGCGATGAACGCGCTCGCGGTGCTCGCGGCGGTCGCGGCCGCGGGCGGCGACGTGGCGCGCGCGGCGATGGCGCTATCGGACTGGACCCCGCCCGAGGGGCGCGGGCGCCGCCACGCCGTCACGCTCCACCCCGACCGCCCGCCCGTCGACCTGATCGACGACGCCTACAACGCGAACCCGGCCTCGGTCGGCGCCGCGCTCGACCTGCTCGCCGCCGCGCCCGTGCCGCGCCGCGCGCGCCGGGTCGCGGTCCTGGGCGACATGATGGAGCTCGGGCCGACCGCGCCCGCGCTCCACCGCGCGCTGGCCGCCCACCCGGCGATGGACGCGATCGACCGCGTCCACACCGTCGGACCGCTGATGCGCGCGCTCCACGACGCGCTGCCGCCCGACCAGCGCGGGCTGCACGCCGCGGATGCGGGCCGCCTCGCCGGCGCAGCTGCGCGAGATCGTCCGGCCCGGCGACGCGGTGCTGGTGAAGGGCTCGCTCTCGATGCGGATGGGCATGCTGGTGGACGGGCTGCGCGCGCTGGGCGAAGACGCGCCCGGACGGCACGACTGAGGGACACGGGATGCTCTACTGGCTCACGAACTTCTCCGATGGCGGCGGCGTCTTCAACCTCTTCAACTACATCACCGTGCGCGCGGGCGGCGCGTTCTTCACCGCGCTCATCTTCGGCTTCCTCTTCGGCCGCCCGCTCATCGACCTGCTGCGCCGACGTCAGGGGCGGGGCCAGCCGATCCGCGCCGACGGCCCGGCGAGCCACATGGCCAAGGCCGGCACGCCCACGATGGGCGGGGTGCTGATCCTGGGCGCGGTCACCGTGGCGACGCTGCTCTTCGGGCGGCTCGACAACCCCTACGTCTGGCTCGTGCTCGGGGTGACGATCTGCTTCGGGACGCTCGGCTTCGTGGACGATTACGCCAAGGTCCGCGCGGGCGACCACCGCGGCGTGCCGGGCCGCGTCCGCCTGGCGCTCGGCTTCGCCATCGCGCTCGTCGCCGCGCTCGTCGTCGTGCTGGTGCAGCCGCCGGGGCTCGAGGAGCAGCTCGCCGTGCCGTTCTTCAAGGACGTGCTCCTGAACCTCGGGATCGTCTACGTCCCCTTCGCGATGCTCGTCGTCGTGGGCAGCGCCAATGCGGTGAACCTCACCGACGGGCTCGACGGGCTCGCGATCATGCCGGTGATGATCGCCGCCGGGACGCTCGGCGTGATCGCCTACGCGGTGGGCCGCGTCGACTTCACCGACTACCTCGAGGTGCATTACGTCCCCGGAACGGGCGAGCTCCTGATCTTCTGCGCGGGCCTCATCGGCGGCGGGCTCGGCTTCCTGTGGTACAACGCCCCGCCCGCCGCCGTGTTCATGGGCGACACCGGCTCGCTCGCGCTCGGCGGCGCGCTCGGCACGATCGCGGTGGCCACCAAGCACGAGCTCGTCTGGGCGATCATCGGCGGGCTCTTCGTGGTCGAGGCGCTGTCGGTCATCATCCAGGTCGCCTACTTCAAGTCCACCGGCAAGCGCGTGTTCCTGATGGCGCCGATCCACCACCACTTCGAGAAGAAGGGCTGGGCCGAGCCGCAGGTCGTCATCCGGTTCTGGATCATCGCGCTGATCCTCGCGCTGATCGGCCTCGCGACGCTGAAGGTGCGGTGACGGGAGGGAGGTCCGGCGCGGGAGCCCGCCGCGCCGAGCGTTCGTCCTGCGACGGGGCAGGGGCGGCTGTGCGGGACGAAAGGGCATTCCCTGCGCGTTGGATGACGGTCCGGTACAGCTTGCCTATACGTCGCGAAACGGTCGTTCGTGATCTCCGTCCCGGGATACCTGAACCGTCGTCCGCTTCCTGACGGAGCGAGACCGGTGCAGGCCATCGAGATCAGTCTGCACGATGCGCGTCTCCGACAGGTCGATGGGTAGGACGAGCTCGCGGGCACTCGGCCGCCCGGTGCGGGGTCAGTCGGCCGGAATTGCCGGCCGTTCGCGCAGATGGGAAATGATGGCGTCGAGGTCGCCCGGGGACATCCGCGCGAGATAGGCATAGGGCATGGGCGGCGACATCGGCCGGCCATCCGCATGGATGCTGTCGACGATCATGCGCTTCACTCCCGCGTCGGAACGTTCCGCCAGACCGTCGGGGTGTGGCGTGAGATTGGACGCAACGCTCACGCCCCAGGGCCCGTGGAACCTCTGGCCCCCGGCGCCCAGGCGCTCGCCCGGCGTGTCGTCCACGCCCTGCGGCGTCTCCGCGCTCTGGCATTCCGTGCAATGCGCGAGCGCGACGGCAACGTATCCGCCCCATTCGGCCGTCGAACCCTGCGCGGGCGCGGCCACCGTCGCGACGGGCGGGCCGTGGGCCGGAGGAAGCGGGATGCGGTATTCGCATGCAGGCTGGTCCACTCCGGCGGGGGCCAGGCTTCGCAGGTAGGCGACGACCGCCGCCAGATCGGCGTCACCGATGTGGCGGTAGGCGGCGAACGGCACGGGCGGCCCCATGAGAGAGCCGTCGGGGCGCAGACCCTGGCGGATCGCGCAGGCGAGCTCGTCGTCGCTCCATTCCGCGATGCGGCCCGCCGGGGTCAGGTTCGGGGCGTAGGCGGTGAAGGGCGGCGCGTCCGCCAGCAAGCGCCCGACGAGCGCGTCGCCCGGACCCGATCCCGCGGGCCGGCCGCCGCGTGGCAGTTTCCGAAGCCCATCGGCCCCTCGACCAGATAAGCCCCGCGGGCGATCGGGTCGTCCCGCATGCCCGCGAGCGCCGCCGCGCCGAGGCCGAGCGTCATCGGCACGGCCACGAGGAGGCATCTCGTCCCAGGTCCTGTTCCGCTACCATTCCGCCCGCCCGCCCCGCCTCGCTCGTGGCTACTTCGTCGCGCCACCGGTGGGGTTCGACTTGCAATCCCCCCGGAAGTGACATCCCCAGATCCCGCTCTTCTCCGGGAACTGCATGCTCGGCATCGTCGGCATCGCGGAGGCGGGCATCCCCGCGGCCAAGACGACGGCGAGGGCGGTGGCCAGGGCGGGAACGGTCAGGGACAGGCTCATGAATAAATCCTCGTGCGTGCCGCGTTCCGTCCGTGCCGACGTGGCACGAACGGGCGGAAGGGGCGATCGACCGGGTTGGCGAACGACGGCACTCGCTGGAATGTCGTTCACGAATTCGCCTCGCGCGAATGCGGGCTGCGCATCCGTCCTTTGTGAGGCAGTCCCCCCATGGTTTCGGTTCGATCACGGCGCCGCGAACCCGTGGGACCGTCGGCGCATTCTGTCCGGCCATCTTCGGCGAGGCGCGCATGCAGCCGATATACCCAAACGGGAACGGACGGCCCGTAGACGGCGCGCCCGGGCAAGGTGTTGTCATCCTTCGCTTCGCGGGACAGGCTCGCAGGATCGGGCTGGCCGCACGTCCTCGCGGCCGCACCATCCGCCACCGGACTTCGCGAGGGTGCCGCTTGCCGAACGTCGACGACCTCTTGCGGACCCAGCAGTCCGCTTGGGAAGTGGCGGCAGAGGGCGCGCCTGCGGAAACGGGCATAAGGGCGATATGTGAGCTACTGGGGAACTGCGACGGCCAGGCGTCGCTCATCGATCCGTCGAGCGGCGACGGCATCGCGGAAGGCTTCGCCTATTTCGATCCTTGTTCTCGGTCCACTCGTTATGGTTCTTTTGCTTTACGGCATGTATAGCCGAGGCTACATATCAGGAGGGTTTTTAAGTCTCGTTGAGAGAGCGTTGGCGGCAGTAGGTTTGTCGTTGAGCAGTGGCACTATTGTTTCTCTCACGTTGATGCTCGCGCCAAGTGTAGTTCAAATAGCGTCGACGCGCGCCTCGAGACGCTCGTTGACGAAGCGGTCCGCGGGCGCGCGCCCGGTGCCGCCATGCTGCTGGCCGATCGGGAGCCTTCGCGCGGCTGACCGTCGAGCCGGGGCCGCGTATCGGCCGTCAGCGTATCGGCATGCAAGTACGCTTGTTCATGCCTGGACCATGGAAGACCTGCGCGCGGCCTACGACCTGACCCCTCGAGAGGCGGAGGTCGCGATCGCGATCGCGGCGGGCGGACGCCCCGCGCAGATCGCCGAGACCCTAGGCCTGTCGCCGGACTCGGTGCGCGTCTACCTCAAGCGGGTCTTCTCGAAGACGGGGGCCGCGGGTCAGGGCCCCCTCGCCTCGATGCTGCTGACTGGGCGTCCGTCGAACTGACGACGCCTGAGGCACCCAGCACGAGCGGGCCCAACGCTGGCACCAGCGTCACTCTCGCGACGACGTGGAGCATGCGCGTCCTGCGCGGCCCCCGGAGCCACGCCCAGCCCGGTGAGGAAGGACTTCAGGGTTGGACAGCTGGACCAATTGTGGGCTATATTAAATTTGATGTATACAGTTTGTATATTCCTCATAGTTATAAGTTTTTCGTGTTCGATTTTTCTATTCTCTATCTTCTCCGCCTCTTCCATCGTTCAGATGCTTGCCGCGAGAGCCGTCAGCGTACATTAAATCGAGATCGGAAGGACCGTACATGGAGTGATTTTCCTTGCGGTCCCCGGCGACGGCGTCTGGTCGCGACCGGCGATCCGTCGACATGCGGGGGTCGAGGGTACGATGACGCCTTCGACATGATCGCCGGAGCATCTCCGAAACCGGAAGCGAGTTCGACCTCCTCTCGTTGCGCATGCGCGGGAAACGAACGCGTTGGTTCTGCAGACGCGGTACATGGGTACGCCAGTACAGGACGGTCGCCCGGAACGGATCGCCTGTTTCGATGGGCTCGATACCGGGGCCCGAACTGGCCGGATGGGGCCCGGACGCATTCGAGACACCCGAAGGGGCCATTCGCGCGATTGGGAGCATTGGCCCAGGTCAGGGGTGAAGCGGCCGTTTACACGGATCGCGGCATCGGTGACCTCAGGGCTCGAACCAGACATCCGCAACGACGTCGACGCGCCTCTGGCCTCCGCCGCCCGCGCCGCGCTTGACCTGCGTCGACGCCCCGGATGACGGGGGCATGAGCCGCCGCCGTTCCTCCCGCCCGCGGGTCGTCCTCCTCGCCGCCCTCCTCGCCGCCTTGGGGCTGGCCGTCCTCGCGGTCCCCGTGCTGCAGGGCTGGCGCGAGGGGCCGCGCTTCCCGGTCCCGAGCCCGTCGATCTGGGAGGTCCTGCGCCAGTTCGGCCGCGACCTGCATTTCCGGTGATCCCGGTCCCCGGATACGAGGGCGCGACCGTCGCCGTGCTGGGCCTGGGCCGCAGCGGGCTGACGGCGGCGCGCGCGCTGGCCGCCGGCGGCGCCGCCGTCGTGGCCTGGGACGACGGCGAGGCGGGACGCGCGGCCGCCGAGGCGGAGGGGTTCGCGCTGCGCGACCCGGCCCGCGAAGGCGCGCTCGAGGGCGCGGAGGCGCTGATCGTCTCGCCGGGCATCCCGCATCTCCACCCCGCGCCGCACCCTGCGGTCGTCGCGGCCTGGGAGGCGGGCGTCGCGGTGGACAACGACGTCGGGCTGTTCTTCCGCTCGATCGGGCAGGACGGCGCTGCGCCGCAGGTCGTTTGCATCACCGGCTCGAACGGCAAGTCCACCACCGCCGCGCTCCTCCACCACGTCCTGACGCAGGCGGGCCGCACCGCGCATCTGGCGGGCAATATCGGGCGCGGCGTGCTTGACCTCGACCCGCCGGGCGACGGCGACGTCATCGTGCTCGAGCTGTCCTCCTACCAGCTCGAGCTCGCCCGCTCGCTCACGCCCGACATCGGCGTCTTCACCAACCTGTCGCCCGACCATCTGGGACGGCACGGCGGCTACGGCGGCTATTTCGCGGCCAAGCGGCGGCTCTTCGCCGAGGGCGGCCCGGACCGCTGCGTGATCGGCGTCGACGAGCACGAGGGCCGGTTCCTCGCGGGGCAGATGCAGGAGGCGCGCGGCGACGACCGGGTGATCCGCGTCGCCACCGGACGGCTCGCCACGCCGGGCTGGCAGGTCACGGCGCGCCGCGGCTGGCTCGCGGAGACGCGCAAGGGGCGGCAGGCGGCGTCGGTCGACCTGCGCGACGTGCCGGGCCTGCCGGGCCGCCACAACCACCAGAACGCCTGCTGCGCGTGGGGCGCCGCGCGCGCGCTCGGGCTCGCGCCGCGGGCGATCGAGGCGGGGCTGCGCTCGTATCCGGGCCTGCCGCACCGCTCGCAGCGCATCGCCGAGCGCGGCGGCGTGGCCTTCGTCAACGACAGCAAGGCCACCAACGTCGACGCCGCCGCGCAGGCGCTGCAGGCTTTCGACCGGATCCGCTGGATCTGCGGCGGGCTCGCCAAGGAGGGCGGGCTCGAGGGCCTTCACCCCCATCTCCACCGCGTCGCGCGCGCCTACGTGATCGGGCGCGAGGCGGGCGCCTTCGCGCTGGCGCTCGGGCCGGGGGTGGCGGCCGAGGTCTGCGGCGACATGGCCACTGCCGTGCGCCGCGCCGCCGAGGATGCGGCCCCCGGCGAGACGGTGCTGCTCGCGCCCGCCGCGGCGAGCTTCGACCAGTACGACAGCTTCGAGCGACGAGGCGACGACTTCGCCGCGCGCGTCGCGGCGCTCGGCTGATGCGGCCGGGGCGCCCCGGGCCGCGTTGCGTAGCAGGCCGGAGGGGGCGAGCCCGTCCTTCGGTCGCCGATCCGCATCGTGGGGGAGATCCGTCGGCGAGGGCCGGATCGGCATCCGCGCTATCCGCAAGGTCCGTCCCGACACGCTCACCGTCCATTCCGAGAGCTACGGCGAGGTGGCGATCGGCTCCGATCACATCGCCGCGGCGCGTGGCGGTATGGGGGTTGTCGAGGTTGACGCGCTACTGGTCGGCCCGAAGGCGCGGCTCGTGCGTGTCCACGATGCCCAGTCACCGCCGCCCGCGCGACGCCTGCGCGGTGGCCCGAAGGCGACCCGCGGTCGACCAGCGGAGCCCCCACCGTCGCCCGCCCGCCGAGGTTCCCGATGCCGATCGCCGCGCGAGATGCCGATGTTCGGCCTGAAGCGATCGGCGTCGATCCGACAACGATAGCATCCCTGCGCCCGATCGTGCTCACGGCACGTCGATCTTAACGTCGTCGAGAATTCTCTTCGCGTCAGACCTTTACAGTGTCAGAGGAGAGACGATCGCGGTCGGTACGAACCATCATGCAAGCGACGGCGCTGGCCGTCGCCGCCACGGCCGGCAGGGGCGGAGACGACCGGGGCGGACCTCGTCGGCCGCTGGGAGACCGCCATCGGCGAGCAGGCCGCGCCCGACGGATCGGCGAGCGCCTGGGTCCGGCAGGCGGTCGAGTTCACCGCCGAGAGGAAAACGCTCGTCACCGAGGCCTTCACGGACGAGGGCGCCACCGTGCCGCTCTTCACCTACGCGTCGACCGGCCCGTGGCGCGCGGTCGGCCCGGCCGAGGCGACCCCCGGCGCGCTCGCACTCGTGAACGACCGCTCCGAGATCACGATCCACGTCGACGCGCCCGGGCTCCGGGCGGCGATCGGGGTCGGCGCCTGAAACCTGAGGGTGGGCGAGGCCGTCGACATCGCGTCCTGCATGTCCGGCCCGCCGCTCAAGGTCGCCGGCTTCGTCGACCCCGACATCGTGATGGTGGGCGAGGGCGGGGTCCGCCTGCGTTTCGGCGCTTGCGACGTGGATCGCTGCGCCGGGCGCCCGGAGACGCCGTCGGAGGTCGCGTTCCGCCGCGTCGACTGACCCGCCGCGTCAGCCGCCGGGCGGCGCGAGGTCCGGCACGCGTTCGTCGGCGTCCTTCGAGCCCGGATAGACGAGGCCGGCCGAGATCACGAGCTTGGCCGCGTCCTCGACACTCATGTCCATCATCACCACGTCCTCGGCGGGCACGAAGAGCAGGAACCCCGAAGTCGGGTTCGGCGTCGTCGGCAGGAACACCGACAGCATCGGCACCTCCGCGCGTCGCGCGACCTCGCCCTTCGCGGAGGTCGACACGAAGCCGATCGCCCAGATGCCCCGGCGCGGATATTCCACGAGGCAGGCGTTCTCGAAGCTCGACTGGTCCTGCGCGAGGATCGTCTCGGCGATCTGCTTGAGCCCGCCATAGACCGAGCGGACGACGGGCATCGTCTGCACCAGGTTCTCGGCCCAGCGGATCAGCGACCGGCCGATGAAGCCCTTGGCGATCCAGCCCACGAGCACCGTGACGATGAGGAAGAAGATCACCCCCATCCCGCGCACGTCGAGCCCGACGTCGAAGCGCCGCTGCAGCCAGATCTCGGGGTTGAACCGCGCGGGCACCAGCGGGAGCACCCAGCCGTCGATCCAGCCGATCACCGACCAGATCAGCCAGAACGTCAGCCCGATCGGCGCGATCACGATGAGCCCGGTGAGGAAGCTGTTCCTCAGCCGCGAGAACATGCCGGAGCGCGGCGGCCGCGTCGGTTGGTCGTCGGGAAGCTGCATCGGCCCGGGGCGCGGTTGCGGATGCCGTCCGACATAGGCGGGCCGCCGCCGGGCCACAAGCGCGCGGGCGGGCCGGGCCGGACGCGACGGGGCGGGGCGGGGGAGGATGGGGGGAGGGCGCGCCAAGTCGATGCCGGTGCGCGCGGCGCCGACCCGGCCTAGTAGGTGTCGCCGGACACGTAAGTCGCCGCGGCCTCGAGCGCGCGCTCGAGTGCGGGGCCGGGGGCCGCGCCCGCGGCCTCGGCGGCGACGTGGGCGGCCATGAAGGTGTCGCCCGCCCCGGTCACGCGCGTCACCATCACCGCGCGCGGCCGCGCCACCACCGTCCCGCCCGGCCCCGCGCAGGCCGCGTCGCGCGGCCCGTCGGTCACCAGCGCGCGGTGCAGCCCGCGCGCCACCAGCGCCTCGGCCGCGGCCTGCGCGTCGGGCTGCGTCGCGTGCAGCAGCAGGCCCGCCTCCTCGAGATTTACGTAAAGCGTCGCCGCGCGATGCCCGAGGAACGGCAGCAGCCGCTCGGCCTTGCCCGGCGAGGCGGGCGCGATCCGCAGATCGGCATCGGCGAAGCGCGGGTCGGCGGCGATCCGGCCCAGCAGGTCGCCGGTCAGGTTGCCGTCCACCGCGATCGGCCCGGCATAGTCCATCCCGTCGAGCGGGCGCAGCACCTTGTCGCCCGCCGCCTCGAGCGAATGGGCGTCCGCGATGGCCGCGATCAGCCCGTTGCCGCCCTCCACGGCCATGTAGATGTCGGTCGGCAGGTCGTCGGAGCGGTAGAGCGTCGACGTCACCAGCCCCATCCGGTCGAGCGCGGCCACCAGCTCGTCGCCCGCCGCGTCGCGCCCCACCACCGACAGGAGCGCGGGCGTCATGCCGTAGGCGCGCGCGGCCATCGCCACGTTGAGCGCGACCCCGCCGGGCAGCCGCACGATCCGCCCCGGCACGTCCGAGCCGCGCTCCATATGCGCGTTCGACCGGCCGATCACGTCCCAGAGGACCGATCCGATGCAGAGGAGGTCGGGGGTCATGGCGGAGGGGATCGCATGCGGGCAGGATCGGGTCCAGCGCGGGCGGGGAGGGCGGCGATGATCGGACGGATTGCCTGCGCGGCCGTGCTGGCGCTCGGCCTCGCCCCGGCGGAGGCGGGCGGGCTGCCGGTGCCGGTCGCGCCGCCGGGCGCGCTCGGGCAGCTCGCGCCGCCGGGCGCGCTCGGGCCGGCTCGCGGCCGGGCTCGCCGCCGCCACGCTCGCCGCCACGATCCGCGCGGCCGAGGCGGAGGCGCGCGCGGCGGGCGTCCGGCCGCTCACCCCCGCGATGCGCGCGCCCGTGGCCCCGCTCGTGCCCGCGCGGCTCCTGGACCGGGCGCGGTGGACGCTCGCCCCGCCGCCGCCCTCGCTGCTCGCGGGGCTCTTCGCGGGGCCCGCCGACGCGGTGACGCTGGGCGACGTGATCGTGTTCCGCGACGCCGCCGCGGCGGGCGACGCCCGGCTGCTCGCGCACGAGATGGTCCATGTCGAGCAGTTCGACCGCTGGGGCGTGGACGGCTTCGCGCGCCGCTACGCGACAGGCTGGGACGCGGTCGAGGCGGAGGCGCGCGCGATCGAGCCGCGCCTCGGAGCGGGGTGGTCGAGGGCGGGCGACGACGCGCGATCGCCCCGCCCGGTCAGGCGTCCCGACCGCCCGGCCCGCTGACGCCCCATTTCGCCTCGTTGGCCTCGATCGCCGCGATCCTGTCGGCGGACTTCGGGTGGCTCATGAGCCACGCCGGCGCGCCGCGCCCGCCCATCCCCGTCAGCCCCTCGAGCTTGTCGAACAGCGACTTCTGCGGCCCGGTCCCGATGCCCGCGCGGACCAGCAGCGCGCTGGCATAGGCGTCGGCCTCGTACTCGTCCTGCCGCGACAGCCGCGCGGCCACCAGCGAGGCGATGGCGTTGCCGATTGCGACGCCCACGCCCGGTATGAACCGCCCGATCACGCCCGCGAGCACCACGCGGATCGCGTTCTGCCCCGAGAAGTCCACCAGCCGCCGCCGCGCATGCCCGAGCGCGACATGGCCCAGCTCGTGGGCCACCACGCTCGCCATCTCGCCCGCCGTGACCTCGCCCGCATGGTACTTCCGCAGGAAACCGCGCGTGATGAAGATCCGGCCGTCGGGCGCGGCGAGCCCGTTCACGGGGTCGACCTCGTGCACGTTCACGCGGATCCGCTCGACCTCGAGCACGTCCGCGAGCCGCCCGAGCTCTCGTTCGAGGCCGGGATCGGCGAGCGGGGTCGAGGTCTCGTCCATCTGCTTCTTGAGCCGCCACGCGGAGAACACCCACAGCACGAGGCCGTAGCCGATGGCGAGCGCGAGGGCGGGCAGCTTGAGCATGGTGCCGATATGGGGCCGCGGCGCGCGCCGGGGAACCCTCGGCGGGCGCGGCGCGATGTCCTGTCGATGCCCGACTGGATGACGCCCTTCCTCGATGCCGCGATCCTGGTGCCGTTCATGGTGCTCTGCGTGCGGCTGTCGGGGCTGCGGACCTTCGCCAAGATGTCGTCCTACGACTTCGCGGTCACGGTGTCGTTCGGCTCGGCGCTCGCCGGCACGGTGCTGAACCCCGGCACGCCCTGGTGGCAGGGGATGTTCGCGATGGTCGCGCTGTTCGGGGTGCAGTGGCTGATCGGGTTCGCGCGGTCGCGCTCGGACGGGGTGCGGCGGATCACCGACAACGTGCCGCTCCTGCTGATGCGCGACGGGCGGGTGATCGAGGCGAACCTCGCCCGCGCGCGCGTGACCCGCGGCGAGGTGGAGGCCAAGCTGCGCGAGGCGGGCGTGACCGAGCCGTCGACCGTCGCCGCGATGGTGCTCGAGACGACGGGCGACGTGAGCGTGATCGCGAGCGGCGCGCCGGAGGCGGTGCTGGGGAACGTGCGGGCCTGAGGATCGACGCCGCGCAGAGGGTCGGGCGGCCGGAGACACATACTGCGTTAACCTGCTTGCGCTATGCCACGCGCATGAGCAAGCACGCCCTCGAGCTCGACCAGGCCGCGCTGCGCGCCGTGATCGACGCGGTCGCGATGATCCGCGCGCAGTCCGCGCGGCTGTCCTTCGCGGCGCTCGTCGCGGCGGTGGAGGGCGAGGCGGCGGCGCTGCCCGAGGTCGAGGCGGCGCGCGTCGCGGTGGCGGAGGGGCTCCTCCTCGTGGCGGGCGACGCGCCGGTGGAGGACCACGCGCCGGTCAACGTGGGCTGGCTCCGCGAGGTCGCGGCGGGCGAGGCCGGGCTGATCGAACGGTTCCGCGCCTTCGACGCGCTCGCGGGCGACCTGCTCGACGCCGCGCGGGACGGGCGCGTGACGACCGCGCTCGCGCAGCGCGTCGTGACCGCGGGGGCGGACGACTTCTATGCGGCGACGACGCTGCTGATGGTGCTGCTCTGGACCGACCTCGAGACCCGGCGCGGCGAATCGGTCGCCGCCGCGCGAACCGCGATCGAGGCTGCGGGCGAGGCGTTCCACGGCCTCGTCGAGCGCGCCTCGCTCGCCCGCCTCCTCGCGCTCAACGCCCGGATCGAGGCCGCGCACGCCAAGGAAGCCGCCTTCGCCGTGATCGCGACCGAGATCGGCGCGATGGCCGACGACATCGGCGGCCTCGCCGCGGGCGTGGGCCGGACGCTGGATGCGGCGCGCGCGCGGCTCTGAGGGGCGGAGGTCCGTCGCCGCGCCGGGGCCGGCAGGGGAGCGGATCGGGCGGAACCGCATGACGGGTCGGGCCGCGCACCGGGCGGGTCGACCGCGACCGGCGACGGGGCGGGCCGCCGCAGGGTGGATCGCCAGGACCGCGCCATGGGGTGGGCCGAGCACGGAGGACGGGCCGGTCGCGGCGGCGGCGACCGACGGCGGACCGGGGAGGTTTCCCGGCAGGGACGTCGGGTCCGCCGCGTCGGACGGCTCGTCTCTCCCGCCCGATGCCGTCGGCGATCGGCCGAAGGGTTCCCCGCTCCCCTCCCCGGGGCCGTCGTCGCAGGGGAGGGGGTCGCTGCTTCCATGGGTCGGGGAACGAGACGCAAGAATTTTCGATGGCGGCCGCTTCGGGGCGGACGGTCGGGTCCCGCCCCGGCGACGTAGACGGGAACGTCAACGGCACGGCCCCCGACGCCCTTCGTCCGCCACGCGCTCCCGCCTTCACGGTGACGAGGGCGACGTCGATGCGCGGCGCTCCGGAGCCGGCGGATGCACGGTCATCGCCCGTCATGTCGCCCCGCGGTATCGGGCCGGATGGACGTGCGCGAGCCGCCACCCCGTCCGCGGCCATGACGGCATCCGGGCCGCTGCTCCGTCGGGGCGGCCGAAGCCGGAGCCGGTGCGTCGGCCGGATTGCGCGGTAGGGCGCACCGGCCGCCGGGCTTCGCCGCCGACGCCGCGGAGGGGCTAGGACGCGATGGGTCCTAGGCGGAGGACCGGGCGCGGTCCTCCCATCGGTCCGGGCATGGCGGAAGGCGTCGGTCACGGGTCGCTCCGGTGGGGGCCCTCCGATCGTCACCGGACGTGGCCGTCGAAGCGGCCGCGGCGCGGAGGGCCTATCGGGTCGGCAGCGACGGATTGGACGCGACCCGCACCTCCGGCCCGCGTCCGGGTACCTACGCGATCGCGACCGCGGCGGCATCCATCGACGCCGCGCTTCGCGATCCCGTCGCCTGCCGCGCCGGCCTTCGCGCTCCTCGCAGGCCTCGGCTGCCCTTCACCCCGTGGGCAGCCGCATCCTCCTCGGTCAGCCCGCGCAGCGCCAGCGGGACCATCCGGTCGTCCAAGATCGCGCAGACAATGCGCGTCGAATGCGTGGCCGCCCGGTGCTCGCGCGGGACCGGGTTGATCCACAGGCTGCGCGGCCAGCGCCCGCGCGCACGGCGCGGCGAGACCTCGCCCGCCTCCGGGTTCCGGTGCTCGTTCGTCGCGTCCGGACGCGCGATCTCGTCGGGTTACATCCCCGCATCGCCCCCGACGACCACGCGGTGGCCCGGCCCGTGCGCGCGCAGCACGTCCATCGTCGGCGTGACCGCGTCCCAACGGCGGCGGTTCTCTGTCCACACGCCTTCGTAGATGCAGTTGTGGAAATAGTAGTGCCGCAGCGTCCCGAACGCCGCGCGCGCCGCCGAGAACAGCTGCTCGATCTCGCGGACGTGCCCGTCCATCGAGCCGCCGACGTCGAGGAACAGCAGCACCTTCGCCGCCAGCCGCCGCTCGGGGCGCGTGCGCACGTCGACATGGCCCGCGCGCGCGCTCTCGCGGATCGTCGCGTCGAGGTCGAGCTCCTCGGCCGCCCCGTCGCGCGCCCAGGCCCGCAGGCGCCTGAGCGCGACCTTCATCGCGCGGGTGTCGAGCTGGCGCGTGTCGTCGAGGTCGCGGAAGTCGCGGCGGTCCCAGACCTTGACCGCGCGGCGGTGGCGCGAGCCGTCCTGCCCGATGCGGACGCCCTCGGGGTTGTAGCCGTAGGCGCCGAACGGCGAGGTCCCCGCGGTGCCGATCCATTTCGACCCGCCCTGGTGGCGGCCCTCCTGCTCGGACAGCCGCTCGCGCAGCGCCGCCATCAGCGCGTCGAACCCGCCCGCCGCCTCGACCGCGGCGCGCTCCTCGGGGGTGAGTCGCCCCTCGGCCAGTTTCTCGAGCCAGTCGGCGGGCAGGTCCACGGCGTCGAGCACGGCCCGCGCGTCGACGCCCTCGAGCCCCGCGAAGGCGCGGGCGAAGGCGCGGTCGAGGTCGACGTGGCGCTCGTCCTTGACCAGCGCGGCGCGCGCGAGGTGGTAGAACGTGTCGGGGCCGGGCGGCGTCACGCGGCGCGGAGCGCGGCGAGGAAGGTCAGGTGCTCGCCGATCGATACCGGCACCCCGGCCTCGCGCAGGTGGCCGAGGAACCGCAGCCTCGTCAGAGCCGCGCGAGCACGATCGTGGCGAGGAGGCCCGAAGGCCGCCGATGATCGCCCAGACCGCCGCCCATTGCGCGACGTCGAAGCCGGTCCCCTGGCGGCGGCGCGCGGCGAGCGCGCCGAGGACGGCGCCGAGCGCGGCGGTGACGAGCGGCAGCATGGCGCGTGCCTACGCCGCGGGCGCGAGCCCCGCAACCTCGGCCACGCGCGATGCGAGGTCGCGGTCGCCGAACCCGTAGCGACCGAAGGCGAGCCCCTCGGCGCCGGCGCGCGCCACCTCCGCGTCGCGCCCGCGTCTCCACGAGCGCCTGCGCGCGCAGCAGGAGCAGCGTCGCGACGAGCGCGGCGTCCTGCGCGCCCCGCGCCGCCGGAAGCGCGCGGTCGACCTGCGCCAGCGCGGCCGACGCCTGGCCGTCGCGACAGCGAGATCGCCGCGACATGGAGCGCGACGCGCGCCGTCTGCACGCCCTCGCCCGAGATCGCTCGGTAGCGGTCGCCGGCCTCGAGCAGCGCCGCCAGCGCCGCCTCGCGGTCCACCGGCGCCACCGCGCGGCCGTAGGCCAGCAGCGAGAGCGCCGTGCGCGTGTCCTCCCAGCCCGCCGCCCGCGCGCGCGCCACCGCGTCCGCCGCCCGCGCGATCCGGGCGCGGCCGGCCGTGTCGGGGGCCAGCGCGGCCGCCACGTCGCGGGTCCAGCCGGCATCGGCCTCCGCCGACGGGCCCGCGTCGCGGCCCTCCCCGCGCGGGTTCAGGCGTGCGAGGATCGCGGGCAGCGCGGCGGCCACCTGGCGCGCGTGAGGCCGGAGCGCAGGGCCGGGTCGTAGGTCGCGCGCAGCACCAGCATGTCCCACGCGGTGAGGGCCACGTGCATGTTGGCGTCGTCGAAGACCGAGGACGGCAGGCGGTAGAGGTCGTTCAACGGCCCGAGCGCCTGGGCCACCTCCTCGTGCAGGCAGTCGCGGATCTCCTGCGGGGCCACGTCCGAGGGCAGGAACACGGTCGCGCGGGTCCGCGCGGCGAGGCGCGTCCAGTCGGTGGCGGGCGAGCCGCGGCGCGCGCGCCAGTCCGCCCAGCCCGCGACGCCGGGGATCACGAAGCAGGCCGCGCCCCGCGCCTCGCGTTCGAGCGTCGCGCGGGGCAGCGCCGAGACGGTGATCGAGGCCATCTCGCCCGGCGCGGCGCGCCGGGTCGCGATCCCCGCCTCGCGCTCGAGACGTGCGAGGAGGTCGGCCAGGTCGGGGCCGAGCGTGGGCGGGACCGGGCCGCCCACGGCCTCGACCGCGATCGTCACCGGCCCCTCGAAGCGGGTGAAGGTCGCGAGCGGGCGGCCGGTCTCGAGCGCGAAGGAGACGCGAGGAAGTCGCGGGCGAGCTGCGCGTTGCCGGGGACGGGGACGCGCGCGGGCGGGCCGTCGAAGCGGCGCATCGGCGGCAGAGCCTCGGCCGCCACCGCCCCGCGCGCGTCCGCCACGGGCGCGGCCGCGGGGGCGCAGGCGGCGAGCGCCGCGCAGAGCGCGAGGGCCGCGCGGCGCATCATCCGTCGCCGCGTTCGTAGGAGACGAAGCCGCTGTCGGTGGCGACGCGGTCGTAGAGCCGCCGCGCGGCCGCGTTGTCGGCGTTCGTCAGCCAGTGCACGCGCGGCGCGCCGATCGCGTCGGCGGCCGCGTAGACCGTCTCGATCAAGTGCCGGGCGATGCCCCGGCCGCGCGCGTCCGGCGCGACGTAGAGGTCCTGGAGGTAGACGCTGCCCTCCGGGCGCCAGAAATGGCCGTGATGGAGCCAGTGGACGAGGCCGAGCGCCTGCTGGCCGCGAACGGCGATCGCGCCCCCGAAGCCGCGCGGGTCGCGCTCGAGCAGCCGCGCGAAGGCCGCGTCGCGATGCGCGGGCGGCAGTTCGACGCCGTAGAAGGCGAGGTAGGCGGTCCATAGCCCCTCCCACGCCGCGCGGTCGTCCGCCTCCACCGCGCGTATCGCGACCCGGTCCATGCCGTTCCCCCCCGCGGCCCTTCTGGCCGCGTCCCGGGGCTAGGGCGGGATCGTGGCGGGATCGTGGCGGAGCGTTGCGCGCGCGCATGGGGCTAGCGGTGCGGAATGCGCGTTCCCACGCACGTCCGAGGTGGGCCGATGGTGCCGGTCCCCGGGCAGTGGAGGGCGGCGCTTCCGCGCGCACGGGCGCGGAGATGGGTGAGGAGCGATGGTCGACGGCCCGCGGCGCCCATGCGCGCGCGCACTCGCCATGGGCGCGGGGCGGCGTGAGCGATCTGCGCGACGGCCGGGGCACCGCGATGCGGCACCTCCGAGGGCGCGGACACGGGCCACGTGCGCAGGCCATCCGGCGGGAGCCCCTGACCGTCCGCGTCCATCCGTCCCCGCGACCATGACACCCCGTCGCGAGGCCGCGCCGTCGCGCGTCGGCGCCCGCCCCGGCGCGCCCGCGCCCGCCGCCGGACGGGTCCGGCGCGGGGGAGGCGGGCGTCTCGGTCGATGGCGTGGAGGGCGGCCCCGTCGGGCGGCCCCGGCGTCGGATCGGCCGCTCGCTACGCGGCCGCTCGATGGATCGGGCCCGACCCCGTCGCCGGGGTTCGCCGTGCTGGCGGACGGGGGCGTCAGGCCGGCCCGAATGTGTCGCGACGCGGCGAGGTATGCGGGACGGACGGTTAACGCGAGGTGGACGGGGGCGGGGGTGCGTGCGGTGGGGGCGACGCGAACGCGCGGATGGCCCGCCCGGCCGGCAGCTCGAGGCGGCGGTGGATGATCGAGGCCGCGAGGCAGCACGTCGCGACGTAGACCGGCAGCAGCCACCAGGCGTCCGCGAAGTCCCGGTAGCCGGGAGCGACGAGATCGACCGCGGTCAGCGTCGCGATCTGCAGCGGAACGTGGATCAGATAGAGGCTGTAGCTCATGTCGCCGAGCGCCTTGAGCGGACGTGCGCCGAACGTCGCCCCGCGGACGTCGAGCGAGGACGCGGCGACGATCAGCGCGACGGAGACGAGGCCGACCGACGGCGCGTCGAGGCCCACGCCGATGGAGGTAGCCGCCGCGACGGCGCTCGCCGTGATCGTGACGGCCGTGGGCACGCCGCTCCGGCGCGCGGCGCCGCAGATCAGGTAGGTGCAGGTGCCGAGGTAGAAGAAGGACACGCAGACGAAGACGTCGGTTCGCAGGAGGGGCGGGTCGGACCAGGGCGCCCCGGCGAGCGCGGCGGCGAGCGCGCCCATCGCCGCGGCGAGGATCGCCGGCCGAGCCCCCCCCCACGGAGGAGCGGCAGGCTGAGGAAGAACGCCGCATACGCGACGAGTTCGAAGGAGACCGACCAGATCGGACCGTCGAAGCTCAACCCGCGCGACAGGCTGGACCAGTTGCTCGCCATCGGGACCTGCAGGAGGAAATGGCGCAGGTCGTTGCTGCCGTAGATCTGCCACGCGCCCGTGGCGGACTGCTGACGGCCTGCAGGGCCGCGACGGCGAGGAGCGTGACGAGGTGGAGCGGGTAGAGCCGCGCGAAGCGCGCGACCCAGAACGCCCGCATGGTCGTCGGGCGCCCGAGATAGACGTGGGCGAAGACGAACCCCGAGATCACCCAGAAATGCTCCACCGCCAGGCCGCCGTGCCGGTAGGCCGCATCGAGGATGGCGGCGTAGGGGAACGTCCCCGTCTCCGGAATGTCCGGGCGTCCGGCGGCGTCGCGCAGGTAGAAGTGGTGGTAGTGGAAGACGACCACCGACAGCGCCGCCAGGCCGCGGAGCGCGTCGACCCAGACGAAGTAGGTCGGCGGCGCCGGGCCCGGCTGACCCATCACAGCACCGCGCCGGACCGGAGGCACGATGCGCGGCGGCCATGCCTGCGCGACGCCCGCCCCCGGAGGCGGGCGGGGGCCGCGCCCGGAAGTCCGCGTCCGCGCGCCATCCCCTACCGCCCCCCGCGCGCCATGAACGCCAGGCGCTCGAACAGGTGCACGTCCTGCTCGTTCTTCAGGAGCGCGCCGTGCAGGCGGGGGAGGGCGTCCTTCGCGTCGGCGCGCAGGTCCTCGGCGGTGAGGTCCTCGGCGAGCAGCAGCTTGAGCCAGTCGAGGAGCTCGGAGGTCGAGGGCTTCTTGCGCAGGCCCGGCTGCTCGCGGATCGCGGCGAAGCGGGCCAGCGCGGCGGCGAGCAGGTGGCGCTTGATGTCCGGGTGGTGGACGCGGACGATGCGCTCGAGCGTGTCCGCGTCCGGGAAGCGGATGTAGTGGAAGAAGCAGCGGCGCAGGAACGCGTCGGGCAGCTCGCGCTCGTCGTTGGACGTGACCACGACGATGGGGCGGTGGCGCGCGCGCACGGTCTCGCCGGTCTCGTAGACGTGGAACTCCATCCGGTCGA
Source organism: uncultured Alphaproteobacteria bacterium (assembly GCA_963729425.1). Classification (GTDB taxonomy): domain Bacteria; phylum Pseudomonadota; class Alphaproteobacteria; order Rhodobacterales; family Rhodobacteraceae; genus Jannaschia. Next base: position 461,501 of record CAVSOF010000007.1, read on the forward strand.
GCTCGTGGAGGAGGTCGTTGGGGAACTCGATCTCGGCCTTGTCGACCTCGTCGATCAGCAGGACGGTCGGTCCGTCGGCGTCGAACGCCTCCCAGAGCTTGCCGCGGCGGATGTAGTTGGCGATGTCGTGGACGCGCGCGTCGCCGAGCTGCCCGTCGCGCAGGCGCGAGACGGCGTCGTACTCGTAGAGCCCCTGCTGCGCGCGGGTGGTGGACTTCACGCCCCATTCGATCAGCGGCAGGGAGAGGCCCGCGGCGATCTGGCGCGCGAGCTCGGTCTTGCCGGTGCCGGGCTCGCCCTTGACCAGGAGCGGCCGGCCGAGCGCGATCGCCGCGTTGACGGCGATGGCGCAGGTCGTCGGTCGCCACGTACTCGTGCGTGCGCGGAAACCGCATCCGCGCCCCCTGCCGACCCCGCCCGCGCGCCGCCCCAGCGGCCCGCCGGGTCCTTGCCAACCGCGTCCGCGGCGGGGCGTGACAACCATCCGGTGACGCTGTAGGGCCGCGCTCGTGGGGCGGGCCGGGCCCGTTCCGGGGCCGCCGAACGCGCCGTGCGCAGCCTCCACCACGCGGACGACCAGTAGAGGAGTCACGATGCGAGCCGAGACCTTCCTGCCCAACGACTACGCCCCCGCCGAGGACGAGCCGTTCATGAACGAGCGGCAGGTGGAGTATTTCCGCCGCAAGCTGCTCGGCTGGAAGGCCGACCTGCTCGACGAGACCGAGCGCACGATCGAGGGGCTGCAGGGCGCGGCGCGCTCGATCCCCGACATCGCCGACCGCGCCTCGGAGGAGACCGACCGCTCGCTCGAGCTGCGCACCCGCGACCGGCAGCGCAAGCTGATCTCCAAGATCGACGCGGCCCTGCGGCGGATCGACGAGGGCGAGTACGGCTATTGCGAGAAGACCGGCGAGCCGATCTCGCTCAGGCGGCTGGACGCGCGGCCGATCGCCACGATGACGGTTGAGGCGCAGGAGCGCCACGAGCGGCGCGAGAAGGTGCATCGCGACGATTGAGGGCGGGGGCGGGCGCCGCCCAGGTCTGGCTGACGATGGCGTCGGGATCGACCACGCGGCGGCGGGCGCTGTGGCGTCTCGGGTGCTCGAGATGGCCAGGCCAGACGTGCATGTGGGCGCGGCGGCGTCCGGTTCGCGCCGGACGCGTCGCGCGATGCCCTCGGGAGGCGGACGGGTTCGGCGCGCATCGCACGGCGCATCGGGCGATCGGGGTGACGTCACCGGCGGCGGCGGGCGCGGCTCGCCGCGGGCGTCGACGCGGTCGATCGGACGGTGGCCCGCCCGGATCGCCGGGTCGGGGCTACGTCGCCGATCCGCACGCAACCGCGGCGGCCCCGCGGCGAGTGAGCCCGCCCGACGTCACGATCCTCGGCGCCGGGATCGCGGGGCTCGCCGCCGCCATCGCCTGCGCGATGCGGGGCCGCTCGGTGGAGGTGGTGGAGCAGGCGCCCGCGCTGACCGAGGTGGGCGCGGGTCTGCAGGTCGCGCCCAATGGCGGCCGCGTGCTCGGCGCGCTCGGCGTGACGTGCCGGGGGTCGCGAGCGGGGCGGTGCACCTGATCGACGGGCCCACGGGCCGGACGGTGATCGCGATGCCGGTGGGCGCGGGTTTCCGCATGGTGCACCGCGCCGACCTGATCGCGGCGCTCGCGGCGCGCGCGGCGGCGCTGGGCGTGGCGCTGCGGCTCGGGACCGGGTGCGCGCGGTGACGGAGGCGGGGCTGGAGACGGCGGAGGGCGTGCTGCCGGTCCGTCGCCTCGTCGGTGCGGACGGCGCGCGTGGGGCGACGCGGGCCTTCGTCGCGCCCGACCACCGCGCGGCCTTCACCGGGCAGGTCGCGTGGCGCGCGACGGTCCCGGTCGAGCCGGGCTGGCCCGCGGAGGCGCAGGTCCACATGGGCCCCGGCCGCCACCTCGTTGCCTATCCGCTGCGCGACGGGCGGCTCCTGAACCTCGTGGCCGTGGAGGAGCGCGCCGCCTGGGCCGCGCCGGGCTGGTCGGCGACGGACGATCCCGCCAACCTGCGCGCGGCCTTCGCGGGCTTCGCCGCGCCGGTGCGCGCGCTGCTCGGCCGGGTCGGGACGGCGCATCTCTGGGGGCTGATGGATCACGGCGTCACGGGGCGGTGGACGCGCGGGCGCTGCACGCTGATCGGCGATGCGGCGCATCCCGACGCTGCCGTTCCTCGCGCAGGGCGCCAACCTCGCGCTCGAGGATGCCTGGACGCTCGCCGCTTCGCTGGGCGACCCCGCCGGGTGGGAGGCGGCCCGCCGCCCGCGTGTCGCACGCGCGCTGGCGGCGGCGGCGGGCAACGCGCGCAACTACCACCTGTCGGGCGCGCGGCGGGTCGCGGCGCACGCGGCGCTGCGCGCGGTGGGCCGCGTCGCGCCGGGTCTCCCGCTCAGGGGCTACCGCTGGCTCTACGATGCGGACGTCACGGCGGGGTAGGGCGCGTGCGAGAGCGCTTCCGGCCCAGGCGGCTCAGGCGTCCTCCATCGGCCCCCCGGCCTCCTTCCAGTCGCCGATGCCGCCGACATTGGTGACGCGACCGAAGCCCATCTCCCTGAGCGTGCGGCCCGCGAGCGCGGCCTGCCCGCCCGCGCCGCAGACGAGGTGGATGTCGGCGTCGGGCGTCAGCGCGGGGTCGTGGTAGGGGGTGGCGGGGTCGGCGGCGAACTCGATCATGCCGCGCGGGATTCGGCGCGCGCCCGCGATCGTGCCGGTCTTGGCGATCGCGGCGCTGTCGCGGACGTCGACGAAGAGCGTGCCCGAGCCGTGCTTCGCGACGGCCTCGGCGGCCGGGATGCGCGGGACGGCGTCGTTCGCTTCGTCGAGATAGGTCTTGGCGGTCTTCACGGCGGGCCTCCGGATGCCTGGACGTCGCGCAGGACGCTGGCGGAGCCACGCCCCGATGACAATTCCCCGCCACGTTCGCGCGGTCCCATGGGGCCGCGGGGGACGCGCGCGTTGCCTTCAGGCCGCCGCTTCCCTACACGCGTTACGGGCAACGGCGGGACGTCCGGGCCCATCCACGACGCCCGCTCCGATCGGAGGCACGCGCCGTGCAATGCCGCAGCCAGCCCGTCCGCGTCGATTGGGTCGACGCCGCGAAGGGCTTCGCGATCGTCTGCGTCGTGCTCGGACATGCGTTGCGGGGGCTCGAGCCGACGGGGCATCTGGACCCGCGGACGTTCGCCGCGCTCGATGCGCGGATCTACGCGTTTCACATGCCGCTCTTCTTCATGCTGTCCGGGTTCTTCCACTTCGAGGGATCTCCGAAGTCGTCCGTCGCCCGCTTGCGCCGCTCGACGTTCGGACTGCTCGTGCCGCTCGTCGTCTGGACCTACGCGTTCCTCATGATCCGCGGCGTCGCCGGCGGACTGACGAACCAGGGCGGAGGGCTGCACGACGTCATGAGGCTGCCGGTGCCCGGCCTGCTGCACTTCTGGTTCCTGTGGGCCCTCTGGCTCATGCACGTCGCCACGATCCTCGCGGTGGCCCCGCTGCGGGGCGCTCGCCTCTCGACGGGCGCTCTCGCGGCGCTCGCCGTCGCGGCGGCGGCGCTCGCCTCCGTCCCGCTGCCGGCGACGGTCGCGCGCTGGATCGGTCCGGCCGTGGCCTACCTCCCGTTCTTCCTCGCCGGGGGGCTCGTCTGGCGCCTCCTCGTCGCGCTGGCTCCCGGGCCGCCGATCCGCCTCGCCTGCGCCGTGGGCTTCGCGGTGGTCTGCGCATCCGCGGCCGGGCCGGATTGGCGGCCGATGCCCGACGCGGTTCTGGCGCTCCTCCTGGCTGCGCTCGCGGTGGTGGCGCTTTCGGGCGGGCTTGGCGGAGCGGTCGGCCGGGCGATGGGGTGGATGGGCGCGCTGAGCCTGTCGATCTACGTGATGCACACGATCTTCTCGGCCGGGCTGCGCATCGCGCTCGTCGAGGCGGGAATCCGCGACGCGGCGACGATCGTCGTGCTCACCACGGCGGTCGGCCTGGTCGGACCGATCCTCGTCACCCTCGCGCTGCGCGGTCGGACCGAATGGTCCTGGCTCGGCCTGCACCGCCAGCACCTCCCGCGGCGAAGATAGCGCGCGAGCATTCCGACCGTCACGGGGATGGTGCTGTGAGAGAGGATCGAACTCTCGACCTCACCCTTACCAAGGGTGTGCTCTACCACTGAGCTACCACAGCGTCCGGTGGGCGGACTAGACCGGATGGGGGAACCTCGCAAGCCTCTTCGCGGGCCGTGCGCCCGGCCCGCGCTGGACCCCCGTGGGGGCGGCGGCTATGGGGGTCGCGGATCGGGGCCGGGGCGAGGGCGATGGGCGAGGACACGGACCGGGAGGCGCGGCTGGCGGCGGCGATGCGCGAGAACCTGCGCCGCCGCAAGGCGCAGGGGCGCGCGCGCGCCGCCCGCGAGCCGGCCCGCGCGACCGGGGACGCGCCGCGCGAGGAGGGCCGGGATGGATAGCATCGTCGTCACCGGCGGGCCCGCGCTGGGCGGCACGATCGCGATCGCGGGCGCCAAGAACGCCTGTCTCGCGCTGATGCCCGCGACGCTGCTCTGCGACGAGCCGCTGACGCTCACGAACGCGCCGCGGCTGTCGGACATCCGCACGATGGCCGAGCTGCTGCGCTCGCTCGGCGCGGAGGTCAGCACGCTGTCGGACGGGCTCGTGATCGCGATGTCGAGCCATGCGCTCAACGGCGAGCGCGCCGACTACGACATCGTGCGCAAGATGCGCGCCTCCAACCTCGTGCTCGGGCCGCTGCTGGCGCGGCACGGCCGGGCGGTGGTCTCGCTGCCGGGCGGCTGCGCGATCGGGGCGCGGCCGATGGACGTCCACGTCGACGCGCTGAGCGCGATGGGCGCGGAGATCGAGCTGCGCGACGGCTACCTGCACGCCACCACCTCGGGCGGGCTGCGCGGCGCGCAGGTGGCGCTGCGGGTGGCGAGCGTGGGCGCGACCGAGAACGTGCTGATGGCCGCGACGCTGGCGCGCGGCACGACGGTCATCGACAACGCCGCGCGCGAGCCCGAGATCGTGGACCTCGCGCGCTGCCTGCGGGCGATGGGCGCGCAGGTGGCGGGCGAGGGGACGAGCCGGATCGAGGTGCAGGGCGTCGACGCGCTGCACGGCGCCACGCACCGCGTCGTGGCCGACCGGATCGAGCTCGGGACCTACATGCTCGCGCCACTGATCGCGGGCGGGAGCGTCACGCTCGCGGGCGGGCGGCGCGAGCTGGTGGCCGCGTTCTGCGACCGGATCGAGGCGGCGGGCGCGGAGGTGACCGAGGCGCCCGAGGGCCTGACGGTGCGGCGCGCGAACGGCGGCATGCGCGCCGTCGACGTGGAGACGCAGCCCTTCCCCGGCTTCCCGACCGACCTGCAGGCGCAGATGATGGCGCTCCTGTGCACCGCCGAGGGGACGTCGCGGCTCGAGGAGCGGATCTTCGAGAACCGCTTCATGCACGCCCCCGAGCTGATCCGCATGGGCGCGCGGATCGACGTGCAGGGCGGCCGGGCGACGGTGACGGGCGTCGACCGGCTGCGCGGCGCGCCGGTGATGGCCACGGACCTGCGCGCGAGCGTGAGCCTGATCCTCGCGGGGCTCGCCGCCGAGGGGGAGACGCGGGTGAGCCGGGTCTACCACCTCGACCGCGGCTACGAGCACGTGGTGGCCAAGCTCTCGGGCGTGGGCGCGCGGGTCGAGCGGGTGCGCGGGGATGGGTGAGGCACGGGCCACGGACATGCATGGCGGAGGGATCGGCGATGGCTGACGACGGGCGCGACGCGCGGTTCCACGACGCCGACGGCAAGCCGCTGCGGCTCTGGGCGACGGATGCGGAGGACCTGCAGGTCGTCTCCGCGCTCTGCCAGGACGGCGTGCTGCCGGCATCGGAGATGCGCTGGTCGGCGGCGCGGCGCGAGTTCGCGCTGCTGGTGAACCGCTTCCGCTGGGAGCGCGGCGCGCGCACGCCCGAGCGGGTGCGCGCGGTGCTCCGCGCGGGCGACGCGCGCGGGGTGCGCGGGCAGGGGGTGTCGCCCGGCGACGGCGGCACCGTGCTGTCGCTCATGGCGATCGAGTGGGAGCCGGGCGCGGATGCGGGCGGCACGCTGCGGCTGACCTTCGCGGGCGACGGGGTGGTGGAGGTCGCGTGCGACTGCCTCGACGTGACGCTCGCGGACGTGACGCGTCCCTACGCGGCGCCCTCGGGCGCGCGGCCCGGCCACGCGGACTGACGGGCGGCGCGACGTGCAGCATCTCGACACGACCGAGCCCGGCTTCGAGGCCCGCTTCGCCGCGCTGCTGGGCGCCAAGCGCGAGGAGGCCGCCGACGTGGACGAGGCGGTCGCGGCCATCGTCGCGGACGTGCGCGCGCGCGGCGACGAGGCCGTCCGCGAGCTGACGGCGCGGTTCGACCGGGTGGACCTCGGCGCGGTGCCGATGCGGGTGCCGGACGCGGAGATCGCGGAGGCGGCGGCCTCGGTGGACGAGGCCGACCGCGCGGCGCTCGCGCTCGCGGCCGGGCGCATCCGCGACTACCACGCGCGGCAGGTGCCCCCCGACGCGTCCTGGACCGACGCAGCGGGCGCGACGCTGGGGTGGCGCTGGACGCCGGTGGACGCGGCCGGGCTCTACGTGCCGGGCGGGACGGCGAGCTACCCGTCCTCGGTGCTGATGAACGCGGTGCCCGCGCGGGTGGCGGGGGTGCGGCGGCTGGTGATGTGCGTGCCGACGCCGGACGGGGTGGTGAGCCCGCTGGTGCTGCTCGCCGCGCAGGTCGCGGGCGTCGACGAGGTCTACCGCATCGGCGGCGCGCAGGCGGTCGCGGCGATGGCCTACGGCACGGCCACGATCGCGCCGGTGGACCTCATCACGGGGCCGGGCAACGCCTGGGTCGCCGCGGCCAAGCGGCGGGTCTTCGGCCGGGTCGGCATCGACATGATCGCGGGGCCGTCGGAGATCCTCGTGATCGCGGACGCGGACAACGACCCCGACTGGATCGCGCTGGACCTCCTGAGCCAGGCCGAGCACGACGCGAGCGCGCAGTCGATCCTGATCACCGTGGATGCGGGGTTCGGGCGCGCGGTCGCGGCGGCGGTCGACGCACGGCTCGCCACGCTCGAGCGGCGCGACATCGCGGGCGCGTCGTGGCGCGACCATGGCGCGGTGATCGTGGTCCGGGACCTCGAGGAGGCCGCGGCGCTGTCGGACCGGATCGCGCCCGAGCATCTCGAGCTCGCGGTGGCCGATCCGGACGCGCTGGCGGCGCGCGTGCGCCATGCGGGCGCGATCTTCCTCGGCGCGTGGACGCCCGAGGCCGTGGGCGACTACGTCGGCGGCCCCAACCACGTCCTGCCGACGGCGCGCTCGGCGCGCTTTTCCTCGGGGCTCTCGGTGACGAACTTCCTCAAGCGCACGACGCTCGCGCGGATGACGCCGGGCGCGCTGGCAGCGATCGGTCCGGCCGCCGTCCGCCTCGCGCGCGCGGAGGGGCTCGGCGCGCACGGGGCCAGCGTGCAGGCGCGGCTCGATCGGTTGAACGAGGGGTGAAGGGTTCGATGGGCCTGGCGGCCGCCCGGTCCCCTGCGGGCCGGGCCCCGTGATCGGGATCGTCAACCGCCCTGCGCGCGCGACATCCGGTGGCGGCGCAGCTCGTCGGGGCGGGCGCGCTCGGGCTCTTCGCCCTGTTGGTCGAGGGAGAGCTGGGACGATCCCTCGGCTCTCGGCCCCGTCCGCGCGGCGCTGATCGTCGTGGCGGCGGTGCTGATGCTGGACGACGCCGTCGACGCGGCGGCGATCGAGTTCGGCCGCCGGGGGCGCCGGGTCGACCGGCTCCGCTATGGTTTTCTCTCCGGCTACCAATGGGCCGTGTTGATGAGCGCCATCTTCGGCGGGCTCGGCGCTGGAGAGGGCCTCGCGATCTGGGCCGCGTCCGGCGTGGTTTTCGCCGCGACGATGGCATGGCTCGTCAAGCCGCCGTCCGCCGACCGGACGGATGCGCTCGCGCGCGGGTTCCACGACCGGGCCCGGCGGACCGCCTGGCATCGATGGCTCGACGTCGCCGCGCCGGTCCTCGCCATCGCGATCGCCGTCTGGAGCGTCGGGCGCGGCGAGCCGGAGCACCTCGTCGCGGACGTCTACCTGCCGCTCATCCTGTTCGCGTCGATCGCCACCGCGCTGGAGCCGCGTCCGCCCCGGCGCGCGCTGCGGATGGCGGGCGCGCTCGCGCTGGTCGCCGCGGTGCTGCTCTGAGCGGCCCCGGGCCATTGCCCGCCCGGGCCGCATCGGCCATCACGCCCCCATGACCGCCCCCACCGACCGCATCGCCGCCATCGAGATCGACGACCGCCATCGCGGCGCGCCCTCGCCCGAGGTCGCGCAGGAGCGGGCGGTGGCGATCGACGACCTGATCGAGGGCAACGTCGTTCGCGCTCGCCGCCGAAGGCGCGCCGGCCGGGCCCTACGCCCTGCACCTGTCGATCCGCGAGCGGCGGCTGGTGCTCGACATCGCCTCGGGCGGGGCGAGGGCGGGCGAGATCCATCTCTCGCTCGGGCCCTTCAAGCAGGTGGTGAAGGATTACTGGCAGATCTGCGAGGCCTACTTCGCCGCGCTCAAGACGCTGCAGCCCGCGCAGGTCGAGGCGATCGACATGGCCCGGCGCGGCATCCACGACGAGGGCGCGCGCGTCCTGCAGGAACGGCTCGACGGCAAGGCGACGCTCGACCACGACACCGCGCGGCGGCTCTTCACGCTGATCTGCGTCCTCCATGCCGGGGGCTGAGGGCGTGGGCGCGCGCCCCGGCTCGGTCCTGTTCTGCTGCGACCACAACGCCGTCCGGTCGCCGATGGCCGAGGGGCTGATGAAGAAGGCGCATGGCCACGCGATCTACGTCCAGTCGGCGGGCATCCTGAGCGATCTCGAGATCGACGGCTTCGCCATCGCGGTCTGCGCCGAGATCGGAGTGGAGCTGTCGCGCCACCGGACGCGCTCGTTCGGGGAGATGAAGGCATTGGGCGACGACCTCGAGGGCTTCGACCTGATCGTCGCGCTCTCGCCGGCCTCGCGCGACATGGCCGCCGACCTCGCGCGGCACGCGGCCATCGAGGTCGAGTTCTGGCCCGTGGCCGACCCGACGGGCGAGGGCGAGGGCCGCGAGGCCAAGCTCGCGAGCTACCGTCGCGCGCGCGACGAGATCGACCGGAGGCTCGCGGCGCGGTTCGGGTGAGGGCGGAGCGTGCCGCGAATCGGCATGGCCGGCGGCTGGCGGCTGGGCGCGGGGAGGACGCTCTCGCGCGAGGGACGGCCCGCTCCGTGATCGTCGCCCCGCCGACGCGCGCGCGGCGCTCCGCCTTGCTCGGGCGGTCGCGAGGGCTGCGCGCCCCGTGCCGGGGGATCGCCGTCGCATGGTCGACGGCGATGCAGGCGATTGGACCGCCCGATGCGGCGAACCGGTCCGTCCCGGCGGTGATCGCGTCCCGCGCGTCCGGGTGGCTTGACCGGGGCGCCTTCCTCCCCCATATCGCCGCATCCCGCCGCCGACCCGTTAACGCGAGAGGTGCGACGCCACATCGGAGAGACCATGGCCAAGGAAGAGATGCTCGAGTTCCCAGGCGTCGTGAAGGAATTGCTGCCGAACGCCACCTTCCGCGTCGAGCTCGAGAACGGCCATGAGATCATCGCCCACACCGCCGGCAAGATGCGCAAGAACCGCATCCGCGTGCTCGCGGGCGACAAGGTGCAGGTGGAGATGACGCCCTACGACCTCTCCAAGGGCCGCATCAACTACCGCTTCAAGTGACGCCCGGGGCCTCGGCCGACCGACCGCGCCTGATCCTCGGCTCCGGCTCGCCGCGACGCCTCGAGCTCCTGGCGCAGATCGGGCTCGCCCCCGACGCCGTCCTCCCCCCCGACATCGACGAGACCACGCTTCCGCGCGAGACGCCGCGCGCCTATTGCGAGCGGATCGCCGCGGCGAAGCTCGCGGCCGTGGAAGCCGGGGCGGACGACGTCGTGCTCTGCGCGGACACCACCGTCGGCGTGGGTCGGCGCATCCTCGGCAAGCCCGCGGACGAGGCGGAGGCGGCGCGGTTCCTCGAGCTGATGTCGGGGCGCCGCCACAAGGTGGTGACCGTGGTGGCCGTCCGGCGCGGCGAGCGGAGCTGGGCGCGCACCTCCGTCTCCTCGGTCAAGCTCAAGCGGCTGTCGCGCGAGGAGGTCGCGGGCTACCTCGCCACCGGCGACTGGCGCGGCAAGGCGGGCGGCTACGCGATCCAGGGGCCCGCGGCGGCGTTCGTGGCGTGGATCGAGGGCAGCCATTCGGGCATCGTCGGCCTGCCGCTCCACGAGACCGCGAACCTCCTGCGCGCGGCGGGGATCGAGGTCTGGCGCGGCGCGGAGGTCGCGGCGTGAAGGGCGCGCGGATCGTGCTCGGCCGCCACGACGGTCGGCTCGCCGCCGCGCGGATGGTCGACGGCGTGCTCGACGACCTGCTGGTGGACGGGCCGGACGACGCGGTGGCGCCCGGCACCGTGTTCCGCGCGGTCTGCGACCGGCCCGTGAAGGGGCAGGGCGGGATGTTCGTGCGCCTGGGCGACGGGCTGACGGGCTGGCACCGCAGCGCGAAGGGCCTCGTCCCGGGCGAGGCGCTGCTGGTGCAGGTCACGGGCCATGCCGAGGCGGGCAAGGCGCTGCCCGTCACCGACCGGGTGCTCTTCAAGTCGCGCTTCGCGATCGTGACCCCCGGCGCGCCCGGCCTCAACGTCGCGCGCTCGATCATGGACGAGGCCGAGCGCGAGCGGCTGCTGACGCTGGCCGACGACGCGGTGCCGGAGCGGGGCGGGGTCGGCGTGATCCTGCGGACCGCCTGCGCGGGGGTGGACGGCGCGGCGCTCGAGGACGACCTGCGCGCGACGTGGGCGGCGGCGGCGCAGGTGCTGGGCGATCCGGGGCGCGAGCCCGAGCGGCTGCTCGATGGGCCGGACGCCCACGGGCTCGCCTGGCGCGACTGGGCGGGCGACGACGTGGCGGAGGACTGGGACGCGGTGGCCGATCAGGTCGAGGCGCTGCGCTCGGCGGCGGTGCCGCTGGGCGCCGCGACCGCCTACGTGGAGCCGACGCGGGCCTTCGTCGCGATCGACGTGAACACGCCCGAGGGCGGGGCAGGCGGGCTGCGCGCCAACCTCGCGCTGGCCCGTGTGTTGCCGCGGCAGCTCCGGCTGCGGGGCCTGGGCGGGCAGGTCGTGATCGACGCGGCGCCGATGCCCAAGAAGGACCGGCGCGCCTTCGAGGCGGCTTTGCGCTCGGCGCTGAAGGCCGACCCGGTCGAGACCTCGCTCGTCGGCTGGACGCCGCTCGGGCATTTCGAGCTGACGCGCCGCCGCGAGCGCCGTCCTCTGACGTTCACGCCGTGACCTGCCCCGTCTGCGACCGCCCGACCGTGGCCGACTACCGCCCGTTCTGCTCGCGCCGCTGCGCGGACGTCGATCTCGGGCGCTGGCTGACCGGCTCCTACGCGATCCCCTCCACCGACCCGGCCGACGCGGAGGAGGCCGCCGACGCGCTCGAGCGGGGCGACGGCGACGGCGACCGCTAGCTTTCGTCTGGACAGCCCCCGGACCCTGCCCTAGACGACGCGCACCCCGGCGGAGGCCACGCCTCCGCGGACCCGGTGCCTGGGTAGCTCAGGGGTAGAGCAGTGGATTGAAGATCCTCGTGTCGGCAGTTCGATTCTGCCCCCGGGCACCATTTCCTCCCCTCCCGATGCGGGTCGTCCTCCGGCCGGCGACGCTTCCGCGGTGGACGCGCCGCGCGCGGAACCTACGTCCAAGGGCCTGACGCGACGGCGCTTCCTTCGACGGGCGCGCCGTCCACCATCCACGCCGAGGACCGCCCGATGCCCCAGACGACTGCCCGCCTCCTGACCGCCACCGCGCTCTGCGGCCTGGCCCTGCCCGCCGCCGCGCAGGACGGCCCCCTGACCGTGGCCATGCACTACACGCAGGAGCAGGCCGCGCCGCTGATCGCGTGCCTCGAGGACTACGACGCGGAGGGGGTCGGCGCCGAGTACCAGCAGATCAGCTACCGCGACTACCTGCAGACGGTGCTGACCGGCCGGCTCGGTGGGCAGTCGCCCGACGTCTACAACGTCTACTCGATCTGGGCCGCGCAGATGGTCGACAACGACGTGCTGGCGCCCGCCCCCGACGGCGTGGCGTCGTTCGTGCGCGACGGCTACGCGGCGGGCACGGTGGACGCGGCGACGATCGACGGGACGCTCTGGGGCGTGCCGACCGAGGTGAGCGTCTACATGCTCGTCTCGAACATGGCGCTGCTGCGCGAGGCGGGGATCGAGGAGCCGCCCGCGACCTGGGACGCGATGGTCGAGGCCGCGCGCGCCGTCACCACGCGCAACGACCAGGGCCGGATCGAGACGGCGGGCTTCGCCTTCGCCGACAGCTCGACCGGGGCGGGGCTCGTGCACCCGTTCTACGCGATGCTCTACTCCGAGGGCGGCACGGTCTATTCCGACGACTTCGCGGAGGCCAACCTCGACGGGCCCGAGGCGCGGGCCGCGCTCGACCGGCTGTCGGCGCTGATCTCGGACGACGTGACCGACCTGTCGGTGGACGCCTACGACTTCCCGGCGGGCGGGATCGGCATGATGGTCATGGCGAACTGGCTCGAGAGCGAGATCCGCGCGGGCTTCGGCGAGCGGTTCGAGGACGACGTGGCCGTGAGCCCGATCCCGATGGGCGACGACTGGCGCACGCTGCAATACGCGTTCTTCATGGGCGTCGACTCGAACTCGCCCCGCCAGGACGAGGCCTGGGCGCTGGTCGAGGCGATGAACGCGCCGCGCGACGGCGGGCCGTCCTGCATGGGCGAGATGCTGCGCGGGGCTCGGCTCGCTGACGGCCAGCGCGGCCGACAACGCGGCGCTCCCCGCGCCCGACGCGTTCACCGCGCCGTTCCAGGCCGCGCTCGACGAGGACCGCGCGATCAGCCAGCCCAACGTGATGCAGGCCGCCGAGATCGAGGGCATGATGGCGCAGGCCTTCGAGCGCGCGATGGCGGGCGAGGAGACGCCCGAGGCGGCGCTCGAGGATCTCGACGGCGAGGTCGAGGACGTGCTCTTCGAGTTCTACTGAGCCCATGCGGCGACCCCGCCTGCGCGCCGGCCCCGACGGGCCGGCGCCGTGGCTCTTCCTCGCGCCGCTGCTGGCGTTCGCGGCCGTCTTCCTCGTCGCGCCGCTGGGCTTCTCGGTCTGGCTTTCGTTCACGCGCTGGAACCCGCTCGGCGCGCCCGAATGGGTCGGGCTGCGGCAGTTCGAGTACCTGCTCATGCGCGACGACGACTTCTGGCGCTCGGTCGCCAACACCTTCGTCTTCGCGCTGGGCTTCGTCGCCTGCGTCGTGCCGCTCTCGCTGGGCCTCGCCTTCGCGTTCCGCCGCGCGCGCGGCCGCGCCGTCTGGCGTTCGGTCTACTACCTGCCGCAGCTCACCAACGTCGTGGCGATCGCCTATCTCTGGCAGTTCGTGCTCGACGACCGCTACGGGCTCATCAACCGGCTTTTGGGGCTCGCCGGGCTGCGCGGACCGGACTGGCTGACCGATCCGGTCATGGCGATGGTGTCGGTGGTGCTGGTGATGGTCTGGTACGACGCGGGCAAGAACATGATGGTGTTCTCGGCGGCGCTCGAGGCGGTCGACGAGGACGTCTACGACGCCGCGCGCATCGACGGGGCCGGGCCGTGGCGGGTGCTGCGTTCGATCACGCTGCCGATCATCCGGCCCGCCTTCACCTTCGTGACGATCACGAGCTTCATCACCGGGATGGGCTTCTTCGCGCTGATCCTCGCGATGACCGGCGGCGGGCCGCGCGGGGCGACCGACGTGACCGCGCTCTACGCCTACCGCATGGCGTTCGAGGACCTGCGGATGGGCCGCGCCTCGGCCGCCGCGCTGATCCTCGCGGCGCTGATCGGGGTGGTCGCGCTGGTGCAGTTCCGCCTCCTGCGGGGACGCGCGACGTGAGCGTCCGGGGCTGGAGCGTGGCGAAGTACGCGGCCCTCGCGCTGGGCGCGGTGGTCACCGTGCTGCCCTTCGCCGACATGTTCGTGGGCGCGCTGCGCGGGCCGGCCGATGTCTATGCCAACCCGCCGCGCTACCTGCCGGCGGAGCCGCAATGGGGCGTCTACGCGCGCGTGTTCCGCGAGCTGCCGATGGGGACGTGGTTCGCCAACTCGGTGATCGTCACCACGCTCATCACGGCCGCGCAGGTCGCGACCTCCACGATGGCGGGCTACGCGCTCGCCAAGTACCGCTTCCGGGGGCAGGGCTCGATCTTCCGGCTGGTGATGGGGGCGCAGATGTTCCCGTTCTTCCTGTTCATCATCCCGATCTTCTTCATCCTGCGCTTCGCCCCGCTCGCGGGCGGCAACGACCTCGGCGGGCAGGGCGGCTCGGGCCTGCTCGGGACCTACGCCGCGCTCTGCCTGCCGTTCCTCGTGACCTGGTACGGCGTGTTCCTGATGCGGCAGTTCTTTATGGGCATCCCCGACGACCTGATGGAGGCCGCGCGGCTCGACGGGGCGGGCGAGTTCCGCATCTTCCGCTCGATCATGCTGCCGCTGGTGAAGCCCGCCATCGCCACGCTCACGCTGTTCTCCTTCGTCTACCACTGGAACGAGTTCATCTGGACGATGACCGTGACCCGCACCGCGCCCGAGCTGCAGACGCTGCCCGTGGGCATCTACCTGCTGTCGGGCGCGTTCGAGACGCTCGACCAGAAGTCGCTCCAGCAGGCCGCGCTCGCGGTGTCGGTCCTGCCGGTGGTCGTCGTGTTCCTCGCGCTCCAGCGGCTGTTCGTGCCGTCCGACTTCGCGAGCGGGGTGAAGTGAGCGCTCAGGAATGCTCCTCGGCCGCCGTCGCGGCGAGCGCGCGGTTGAACACGCGCAGCGCGTCGACGTGCAGCAGCACGCCCACCACCTCCAGCGTCGCCTCGCCCGGGCGCACCACCGCGAGGAAGTCGGCGCCCGTCGCCTCGAAGAGCGGCATCGCGCGCTCGAGCGTGTCGGCGGGCGTGACGAACCGCGCCTCGGCCACCGCGCGGTCGACGCGGTCGGCCGGCGGCGCGCGGGGATGCTCGGGCGCCTTCATCACGCCGGAGACCTTGAACGTCGCCAGCAGGTAGCGCTGCGGCCCCGCCGCGAGGTGCACGCCGCGCCGCTCGAGCTGCGTGAGGAAGAACGAGCGGTGCACCAGCCGCGCCGAGACCGCCGAGGCGACCGACACCGCGACCATCACCGCGAGCCCGGTCTGCCAGTCGCCCGTCAGCTCGAACACGATCAGCGTGGTCGAGAGCGGCGCGCCCAGCACCGCGCCCGCCACCGCGCCCATGCCCGCGAGCGCGTAGAGCGTGCGCGCGCCCGACACGTCGGGGAAGATCGCCGTCGCCACGCCGCCGAAGGCGAGCCCCGTCAGCGCGCCCACCATCAGCGCGGGCGAGAAGATGCCGCCGCCCATCCGCCCGCCCATCGTGATCGACACCGCGAGCACCTTGACCGCCGCGAGCGCGAAGGCGGCCTGCCACGCGATCCGGCCCGCGAGCGCGGCGTAGGTCGTCCCGTAGCCCACGCCGATCACGTGCGGATACCGGATCGCGATCAGCCCGAGCAGGAGCCCCGCCGCCGCGGGCCGCAGCATCGCGGGCAGGCCGGTCGCCGCCATCGCCCGGCTCGCCACGTCCTCGGCCACGAAGACCGACCGCATCAGCGCCACCGCCACCAGCCCGCAGACGAGGCCGAGCAGCACGAAGGCCGGAAGCTCGACGTAGAAGGCGAGCGCGCCCTCGGCCGGGAGGGCGAACTCGGCCACGTCGCCGAACCACGTCCGCGAGATCACCGCGCCGCCCACGGCCGCGATCGCGATCGGCGCGAAGGCCGCGACCGACAGGTGCCGCATCACCACCTCGAGCGCGAAGACCGCGCCCGCGAGCGGCGCGTTGAACGAGGCCGCGACGCCCGCGGCCACCGCGCAGCCGAGCAGGTCGCGCCCCGTGCGCCCGTCCGCGGCGATGCGGTTGCTGACCCAGCCCGCGATCATGCCGACCATGTGCACGACCGGCCCCTCGCGGCCCGACGAGCCGCCCGAGGACAGCGTGATCAGCGAGGCGGCGACCGAGGCCGCGCCCGCGCGCCGCTCGACCCGGCCCTCCTTCACCGCGGAGGCCTCGATCACCTCGGCGGGGCCGCGGACCCGCCCGTCCGGCGTGAACCGCGTGAGGATCCATCCGACCGCGAGCCCGCCCGCCGTGGGCACGGCCACCAGCCACCACCACGGCAGGCGGGCGGCGAGGCTGTGGAGCGAGCGGACGTCGTCGGTGCGGTAGAGGAGCGCCTGCAGCCGGTCGATGGCCTCGGTGAACGCGACCGCCGCGAGCCCCGACGCGGCGCCGACGATCAGCGCGATCACCCAGAACTGCGCCTTCGATGGCCCCTCGCGCCGGACCGCCTGCCAGCTCCGCCGCGCGGTGGCGGCGATGCGGCCGGCAAGGCCGGGCGGGGCGGTCGGCGGGGCGGCGGTCACGGCTCGGCTCGTCCTCGCGCGCGGGGACCCGGTGCGGGCGGATCGCCGCCGACGCTAGGGCGGGCGCGGGCGGCGGGGAAGGGCGCGCGGCGACCGGCGGGCCATCCCGAGGGCGCCGGCGCGGCGGTCCGTTCCCCTCCCGTCGACCCTCGCCGGACGGGCCTCAGACCCGCTCGACCGTCACCGCCTCGCCCGCGAAGGCGAGGTGGCCCTCGACGGCCTTCGCGTCCTCGTTGGTCACGTCCTCGTAGGTCCAGGCCACGTCCTCGGCGCGCGCCGACTGCCCGACATAAGCGTAGTAGTTCGCCAACCCCTTGTGCGGGCAGGTCGTCGTCGTGTCGGTGCGCTCGAGCAGCGCCATCGCGACGTCGTCGCGCGGGAAGTAGATCACGGCCTCCCGCGACCCTTCGGTGAGCGCCATGGCGCGGCGGCTCTCGACGAGCACCCCGTCGGTCGTGCGAACGGTCCACGTGCCGGAAGCCGGCGCGACGGTGATCTGAACCATGATGTCCCCCCCTGGTGTCGCGCGCGAGCCTAGCCGCGCGGGCCGGGGCCGGGAAGCCTTCTCACAGCGGCGCGCAGGCTCGTGCGAGCCAGGCCGCGTCCGCGTCGTCGAGCCGCGGCCCGATCCGCTCGGCCACGCCTCGGTGGTAGGCGTCGAGCCAGACGCGCTCGTCGGCCGACAGGAGGGACGGGTCGACCAGCCGCCGGTCGATCGGCACCCAGGTCAGCGTGTCGAAGCGCAGCATCGCGCGCGCGTCGCCGCCCTCTGGCCGCTCGGCCTCGCGCACCACGATCAGGTTCTCGATACGGATGCCCCATTCGCCCGCGCGGTAGTAGCCGGGCTCGTTCGACAGGATCATCCCCGGCTCGAGCGGCAGCGTCGACAGCCGGCTGATCCGCACCGGCCCCTCGTGCACGCCGAGGTAAACGCCGACGCCGTGGCCCGTGCCGTGGTCGTAGTCGCGGTGCTCCATCCAGAGCGGCGCGCGGGCCAGCGCGTCGAGATGCGCGCCCGCCACGCCCACGGGGAAACGCGAGCGGCTGACGGCGATCATCCCCTGCAGCACGCGGGTGGCGGCGCGGACGGCTTCGGCGGGCGGCGTGCCGAGCGCGACGGTGCGGGTCACGTCGGTCGTGCCGTCGAGATACTGTCCCCCGGAGTCCACGAGCAGGATCCCGTCGCGGTCGAGCGGCCGGTCGGTCTCCTCGTTGACGCGGTAGTGGACGATGGCGCCGTTCGGGCCGGACCCGGCGATGGTCTCGAAAGCGATGTCGCGCAGCGCGCCGGTGTCGCGCCGGAACCCTTCGAGCGCGCGGACCACGTCGATCTCGGTCGCGCCCTCGGGGCGGTCCTCGTCGAGCCAGCGCAGGAACCGCGCCATCGCCGCGCCGTCGCGCAGATGCGCCTCGGTGGTGGCGGCGATCTCGGCATCGGTCTTGCGCGCGCGGGGCAGCGCGACGGGGTCGCGGGCCTCCACGATGGCGGTCTCCCCGAGCGCGTCGGCCACGGCGCGGGGCGCGGTGTCGGGGTCGAGCAGGACCGGGCCGTCGAGGGCCGCGAGCGCGGGGACGAAGGCGTCCCACTCGTGCAGCGCGACGGCGGGGTCCGGGCCGAGGTCGGCGAACTTGGCCGGATCGGAGAACAGGTCGACGCGGCCGTCGGCGTGGGCGATGGCGAAGGCGAGCACGGTGGGGCTGCGCGCGAGGTCGGTCCCGCGGACGTTGAGGAGCCAGGCGATCGAGTCGAGCTGGGTGAGCACGGCGGCGGTGGCCCCGGCGGCGGCGATGGCCGCGCCGATCCCCGCGCGCTTGGTCTCGTCGCCCTTGCCGGCGAGCGACGTGGGCCAGGCGCTCGCCTTGCCCTGCGGCCGGGCGGGGCGGTCGGACCAGATCGCGTCGACGCCGTTGACGGTCGGGACGAGGTCGAAGCCCGCGAGCGCCTTCGTCTCGCGCATCGTGTGGAGCCACGGATCGAAGCCCACCCGGCCGCCCTCGGGCAGCGCGCCGGCGAGCCAGGCGGCGAGCGTCGTCGCGGGCCAGGCGACGCGCTCGAACGTGTCCGCATCGGTCTGCGCGGCGACCTGCTCGGTGTAGCGGCCGTCGGCGAAGACCGCGGCGCGGTCGCGCAGGATCACGGCGAAGCCCGCGGAGCCGGTGAACCCGGTGAGCCAGGCCAGCCGCTCGTCGCACGGAGCCACCGTCTCGCCCTGATGCGCGTCGGCGCGGGGCACGAGGAAGGCGGCGAGGTCGTGCCCGGCCATCCACGCGCGCAGGGCGGCGACGCGGGGCGGGCCGTCGGCGGGGCGGGCGGTGACCTCGAAGGACTGGAACATGGCTGCGATCCTCCGCTGCGGCGGGGCCATTGTGCATCCGCGGGAGCGAGGGGCCAGCCCCCCGCGCGCTGGAGCGGTTCGGAAGCGGAGACGGGCAGGCGTTAAGGCGATCGCAACCTCGGCCGGCCAGGGTGGCCGCGCGGTACAGGCTGGAGAGCCGATGGCCGTGAGCGGAGACGCCCCGTCCTCACCCGGCCTCCCACGGCCCGCGGGGGACGGGGCGGACCGTCGTCTCTGCTCCGGAAATACTCCCGCCGGAGGCGTCGGGACCGCGCCCCGCGCGCGCCGTCACGAGGCGCGGCGCATCCCCCGCGCCCGGTCCCGCGCGCGGGGATCGGCGTCGAAGAGCGCGGCGAGCTGCTCGGTCATGGCGCCCGCGAGCTGGTCGACGTCGGTGATCGTGACCGCGCGGTCGTAGTAGCGCGTGACGTCGTGGCCGATCCCGATCGCCAGCAGCTCGACGGCGCGGCGCCGCTCGACCATCGCGATCACGTCGCGCAGGTGCTTCTCGAGGTAGTTCGCCGGGTTCACAGAGAGCGTGCTGTCGTCCACCGGCGCGCCGTCGGAGATCACCATCAGGATCTTGCGCGCCTCGGTCCGCGCGAGCATCCGGCGATGCGCCCATTCGAGCGCCTCGCCGTCGATGTTCTCCTTCAGCAGCCCCTCCTTCATCATCAGCCCGAGGTTCGGGCGCACCCGCCGCCAGGGCGCGTCGGCGGACTTGTAGACGATGTGGCGCAGGTCGTTGAGCCGGCCGGGCAGGGGCGGGCGTGCGGCGGCGAGCCAGTCCTCGCGCGACTGCCCGCCTTTCCACGCGCGGGTGGTGAAGCCGAGGATCTCCACCTTCACGCCGCAGCGCTCGAGCGTGCGCGCGAGCACGTCCGCGCAGATCGCGGCGATCGAGATCGGGCGGCCGCGCATCGAGCCGGAATTGTCGAGGAGCAGCGTCACGCAGGTGTCGCGGAACTCGGTGTCGCGCTCCATCTTGAAGCTGAGCGGGGTGGTCGGGTTCGCGACGACGCGCGCGAGCCGCCCGGCGTCGAGGATGCCTTCCTCGAGGTCGAACTCCCACGACCGGCTCTGCTGCGCCTGCAGCCGCCGCTGGAGCTTGTTGGCGAGCCGCCCGACCGCGCCCTTGAGCGGGTCGAGCTGCTGGTCGAGATAGGCGCGCAGCCGCTCGAGCTCGGCGGGCTCGGCCAGCTCCGCGGCGCCCACCGTCTCGTCGTGGGCGGCGGAGAACACGGCGTAGTTCGGGTCCGCGTCCGACGCGGGCGGGGGCGGCGGCGGGTCGGCGGCCTCGTCGCTCTCGGGGGCCTCGGCCTCCTCGCCCGCCTCCTGATCGGCCATGTCGTCCATCGAGACCTGCGCCTGCGCGGGGTCGTCCTGGCGGTCCTGGGCGCGCTCGGGGGAGGCCTCGGGCTCGTCCTCGCCGTCCTCCTCGCCGCCCTGGTCGGGCTCGTCCTCGTCCTCGGGCTCGCCCTCCTCCTCCTGCTCGTCATCCTCGTGGTCGGGGTCGTCGCCGAGCTGGTCGGCGTAGCCCAGATCGGCGATCAGCTCGCGCGAGAGCCGGGCGAAGGCGGCCTGATCGGCCAGCACGTCGCCCAAGGCCTCGGCGCGGGTGCCGGTCGCGTCCTCGATGAAGTCGCGCCAGAGGTCGAGCACGTTGGCCGCCGCCGGGGGCAGGGGGCGCCCGGTGGCCATCTGGCGGATCCAGTAGCCGGCGGCGACGGCGAGCGGGGCCTGCGCGCGGTCGCGGACCTCGCCGTAGCCCTTTCGCGCGGCCTCGGCGCCGATCCGCGCCTCGATGTTGCCCGCCGTGCCCGGCATGTCGCGCGCGCCCACGGCCTCGCAGCGGGCATCCTCCATCGCGGCGTAGAGGTCGCGCGCCATGTTCCCCTGCGGCCGGTAGCGCGCCTCGACGCCGGCGTCGTGGTGGCGGTGGCGCAGCGCGTAGCCGTCGGCGGTGCCGCGCGCGAGCAGCACCTCGTCGCGCGTCATCCGCCGCGTGACCTGCGGCAGGCGGACGGCGTCGCTCGACTGCCCCGGCGGATCGACGGAGTAGCTGACCGACAGCTCGCGGTCGTCGGCCATCGTGCGGGTGGCGTCGGCGAGCGCCTTCTTGAACGGGTCGGCGGGGTTGTCGGCGGGCTTGCTCATGGGGGGCCAACCTAGACCCTCGGGGGGCCAGCGCAATCGCATGGGCGGGGCACGCGGAAACAATCCAGAGTCTCGCGCGTTTTCAGCGCGATGCCGGGCGGGAGGACGCGCCGGCGGAGCGAGAGGAGCGAGACGATGACCATGAAGGCGACCCATCTCATCGGCGTGGCGGCGGCGACGCTGCTGGCGATCCCGGCGGCGGCCCAGACCACCGCGACGCCGGGGACCGATACCCCGGCGACGACCGCCGCGCCGGCGCCGGACCCGGTCCGGCCCCCGACGCAGGACGGCGCGTCGGACGCGACCGCCGACGGCGTCACCGCGGCCGAGGCGGCGCAGGCCGAGCCGACGCTCGCCGCGCCCCAGGCGGAGGGCGCGACCGGGGAGGCGGCGGGCGCCGCCGATACCTCGACCGACATCGACGCCGCGATCGAGCGCGCGGACGGCCCGACCACGGGCGTGACCGACACCGAGGGGGTCGATCCGGCGACCGGCGACGTGGACGACCTCGGCTTCGACTTCGAGGGCCTCGACGCGGATCGGGACGACGCGGCCCCGGGCCGGGACGGCGCGGGCGCGCAGCCCGGCATGGGCGGCATGGACATGGAGGCCTTCGCGCGCGAGGTCTTCGACCAGGGCTTCCGGCAGGGCTACGTCGCCGCGCTGACCGAGCTGCGGACGCAGGCGGCGCGCGACGCGCGGAGCCGGGCGGCCGAGCAGCGGCGGGCGCAGGAGCGTCAGCGACCGCGCGTGGTCGTGACGCGCGACGCGAACGGCAACTCGGTGATCGTGCTGCCGCCGGGCCTGACCGCGCGCGACTTCCTCAGCCGGGTGCAGCGCGGCTCGAACTGACCCTGGGGGCGGGGGCCGTGCGGCTCCCGCCTCAGCTGCGCGCGCCGACCTCCATGGCGATGCGCGCGAAGGCGTAGGCGATCCAGAACCCCGCGACCGGGCGGCGGCGCCACATCTGGCCCGCCGTGGCGACGACGATCGCGACGGCGCCGCGCCCGATGGCCTCGCCGACCCGTGCGGGGTCGGCCGTCGCGGCCGCGACGACGATCACGAGCGGCACCGCGATCCCTCAAGTGGCGAGGATCGTCCGTACGACTTCAGCCCAGCGACATCGACGCCGCGCTCTCGGGCAGCTCCTCGTCGAAGCAGCGCTGGTAGAACTCGGCCACCGTCTGCCGCTCGAGCTCGTCGCACTTGTTGAGGAACGTCAGCCGGAACGCGTAGCCCACGTCGCGGAAGATCTCGGTGTTGGACGCCCAGGCCAGCACGGTGCGCGGCGACATCACGGTCGACAGGTCGCCCGCCATGAACGCGGTGCGCGTCAGGTCGGCGACGGTGACCATGCGCGACACGGTGCGGCGGCCCTTCTCGGTGTTGTAGTGCGGCGACTTGGCCAGCACGATCGCGGCCTCGGCGTCGTGGCTGAGGTAGTTGAGCGTGGCGACCATCGACCAGCGGTCCATCTGCGCCTGGTTGATCTGCTGCGTGCCGTGGTAGAGGCCGGTCGTGTCGCCGAGGCCCACGGTGTTGGCCGTGGCGAAGAGCCGGAAGCTCGGATGCGGCGCGATGATCGTGTTCTGGTCCATCAGCGTGAGCTTGCCGTCGTGCTCGAGCACGCGCTGGATCACGAACATGACGTCGGCGCGGCCCGCGTCGTACTCGTCGAACACGATCGCGACCGGGTTGCGGAGCGCCCAGGGCAGGATGCCCTCGTGGAACTCGGTCACCTGCACGCCGTCCTTGAGCCGGATCGCGTCCTTGCCGATGAGGTCGATGCGGCTGATGTGGCTGTCGAGGTTCACGCGCACGCAGGGCCAGTTGAGGTGCGCCGCGACCTGCTCGATATGGGTCGACTTGCCGGTGCCGTGGTAGCCCTGGATCATCACCCGGCGGTTCCAGCCGAAGCCCGCGAGGATCGCCAGCGTGGTGTCGGGATCGAACCGGTAGGTCGGGTCGACGGGCGGCGTGCGCTCGGACGGCTCCTCGAAGCCCTTGATGGTCATGTCGCTGTCGATGCCGAACACGTCGCGCACGGAGACGTCCCGGGTCGGCTTCGCGTTCATGTCCATCGCCCCGTCCGCCATCCGCCCCGCCTCCTTGCAGCCGCCCGTGCCGATGCAACATAAGGGGTGCAGGGGGCAAGGGGAAGGCCGGGCGCGGGAGGCGCCGCGGGCCGCCGCCCCGGGGGGACGGATGACGACGACGCGCGAGGACATCGAGGGCTGGCTGGCGCGCGCGGCGGTGGGGGACCGGGACGCGTTCCTGCGGCTCTACGACGCCACCTCCGGGAAACTGTTCGGCCTGAGCCTGCGTGTGTTGGGTAACCGGGCGGAGGCCGAGGACGCGTTGCAGGACATCTACGTCAAGATCTGGCGCAACGCCGACCGCTACCGCGTGAACGGGCTCAGCCCGATCACGTGGATGGCGACGGTCGCGCGCAACCACTGCATCGACCTGCTCCGCAAGCGGCGCTCGGACGGGTCGCGCTCGGAGATGCCCGCCGACGACGTGCTCGCCGACGCGGCGCCCGGACCGGAGGCGAACGCGGTCGCGCAGGGCGAGGCGCGCGCGATCGTCGACTGCCTCGCCACGCTCGAGGCGCGGCGGTCCGAGGCGGTGCGGCGCGCCTATCTCGAGGGCGAGAGCTACGCCGACCTCGCGGCGCGGTTCGACGTGCCGCTCAACACGATGCGGACCTGGCTGCGGCGCAGCCTGATCGCGCTGCGCGAATGCCTGTCGCGATGAGCGATCCGCGCATCCCCGACCGCCCCGAGGAGCCCTCGGACGAGGCGACGCTGGGCGAGCTGGTCCTCGGGCTGTTGCCGCCCGAGGAGGCGGCAGAGGTGGAGGCGCGGCTGCCCCGCGAGCCCGCGCTCGCCGCCGCGCACGGACGCTGGGCCGACGCGCTCGTGCCGCTCGCGGACGGCCCGGACGTCGCGCCGCCGCGCCGGGCTGCGCGCGCGGGTCGAGGCGCGGGTGTTCGGCGCGAAGGCGCGCAAGGCTCGGCGGGCCTGGCTCGGATGGCTGATCGGGCCGGCGGTGGCCTTCGCCGCGTTCCTGCTGTTGCTGCAGCCGGGGCTGCTCCGTCCCGATGCGGGCTTCGACCCGAGCCTGCATGTCGACATCGTGGTGGCCGATCTCGGCCTGACCGTCGCGGCGGGGGCCGACGAGGACACGCTGCGGATCATCAACGTGGCCGGGACCGTGCCCGAGGGGCGCTCCTACGAGCTGTGGCTGATCGCGGGCGACGCGGCGCCGGTCTCGCTCGGGCTCTTGCCCCGGGACGGGCAGGTCGACTTGCCGCGCCCGCCGGGGCTCGTCACCGGGGCGGTCATCGCCGTCTCCGACGAGCCCCTGGGCGGCTCGCCCACCGGTGCGCCGACCGGCGCGGTGCTGGGCGCCGAGCCGCTCTTCGACGTCTGATCGAGATTTATTTTCGCGCGGCCGTGCAACTCGGATGCCGGGCTCGCGTGTTTGAGGAGGACCGCGGCGCACAAGCCCGCGGAACGCACAGACAGGAGAGACCCATGAAGATGCTCGCCCTCGCCACCACCGCCGCCCTCGCGCTCGGCACTGCCTCCCACGCCCAGGTCATGGTCGGCGGCGCGGAGATGCTCGAGACCCGCAACATCGTCGAGAACGCCGTGAACTCGGCCGACCACACCACGCTCGTCGCGGCCGTGCAGGCCGCCGGCATGGTCGACACGCTGTCGGGCGAGGGTCCGTTCACCGTGTTCGCGCCGACCAACGACGCGTTCGCGATGATCTCCGACGAGTCGCTCGAGGCGCTGCTCCTGCCCGAGAACGTCGCGCAGCTGCAGCAGGTGCTCGGCTGCCACGTCGTCGCCACGAGCGCGCTCGCGGGCGACATCGTCGGCATGATCGACGCCGACGGCGGCACCCACCCCGTCGAGACCGTGGGCGGCTGCACGCTGCAGGCCACCTATGCGGGCGACAAGATCACCCTGACCGACGAGAACGGTCGCGAAGCCAACGTCACGATCGCGGACGTGAAGCAGTCGAACGGCGTCATCCACGTCATCGACCGCGTCATCCTTCCCGCGCAGTAACTTCGCGACACGCCCTCCCGCCGCGCGTCCTCGCGCGGCGGGACCGGACCGGCCCGTCCCTCGCGGGATGCGCGGCCGGACCCAGACCCCGACGCCCCCCTCCCGACCGGGACGGGGGCGTCTTTTGTCTAAAGCCGTGCTATCCGTATCTCCGAGGTGAAAGCGGGGGACGACGTGAAGCGGATCATCATCCTGTGCGACGGGACCTGGAGCGCGGCGGAATCGCTGCACCCGACCAACGTCGTGCGACTGGCGCAGGCGCTCGCGCCCACCGGGGCCGACGGGATCTGCCAGGTGCCGATCTATGTCGAGGGGGTCGGGACCGGGCGTCGCGGCGTGACGCCGTTCGCCCGGTGGCAGGACCGGATCCTCGGCGGGCTGATGGGGCTCGGGCTGATGGAGAACGTCGCGGAGGCGTATCGCCACCTCGTCTTCCTCCACGAGCCGGGCGACGAGGTGTTCGTGTTCGGCTTCTCGCGCGGCGCCTTCACCGCGCGCACGCTGGCGGGCTTCGTCCGCTTCACGGGCCTTCTCGCGCGCGCCGACCTGTCGCTCCTGCCGCGCGCGCTCGAGCGCTACGCGACCCGCGGGCGGGCCGGCCCGGAGGCCCGGCAGCGGGCCAACGCGGAATGGCGCGCGGTGCGCTCGCCGCACGTGATGACCGATCCGGCCGACCGCGACGTCTATGGCGAGTTCGGCGCGACCTCCGCGATCCCGTTCGACATCGCCTATCTCGGCGTCTGGGACACGGTCGGCGCGCTCGGCGTGCCGGGGCTCTTCACCGAGGCGCCGCTGGTCCGCCGGCGCCACGCGTTCCACGACACGGCGCTCACGCCGATGGTGCGCGCCGCGCGGCACGCGGTGGCGATCGACGAGCGGCGGCGGCCGTTCGCGCCGACGCTGTGGTCGAACCTCGAGGCGCTGAACGCGGGGCGCGAGGACCGGCCCTACCGGCAGGAATGGTTCCCCGGCGACCATGGCGCGGTGGGCGGGGGCGGCGAGGACGTGGCCTTCGCCTCGCCGTCGCTTCTGTGGCTGATGGAAGGCGCGCGGGCGCAGGGGCTCGTCTTCGACCCCCTCGTCGCCGCCGCGATCGCCGGGGCCGGCGATCCGCTGGCCGCCCCGGACCGGCTGATCCAGTCCGGGAGCGGTGGCTTCTCCGCGTTCCTCCGGCGCATCGGGCGCGACCGCGGGCCGGTCCGGCGCGCCCGCGACGTGTCCGACGCCGCGCGCGACCGCTGGCGGGCGGAGGGGCTGGAGGGCGGCCGCTACCGTCCGCCGCCGCTCGCGGGGCTGCGGGAAAGCGTTGGACGCCTGAGGGGCGTCAGCGGAAGTTGCGACTGTCCTTGAGCTGGTCCCAGGCCCAGACGACCTCGGAGAGCTGCTCCTCCTGGCTCCGGTCCCCGCCGTTCATGTCGGGGTGCAGGACCTTGATGAGCCCCTTGTAGGCCTTGCGGATCGCCGCCTTGTCCCAGTCGTCGCGCGCCTCGAGGATCTCGAGCGCGCGCTTCTCGGTCGGCGGCAGCTTGCGGCCCACGACGCCGCGGCCGGGATTGCGCGTGGCGTTCCCGCCCAGCACCTGATGCGCGTCCTCGATCCCGAGCCGGGCCCAGGCGCGCTCCTCCACGGTGCGGCGGAAGGGCTGGGTCGGCCGCTCGTCGGATTCGGCCTGCCGCGCCAGCTCCGCCTCGGTCGCGCCGTCGAAGAAGCTCCACTTCGCGTTGTACTCGCGCACGTGGTCGCGGCAGAACCAGTAGTAGTCGTCGGCCGCGTCGCGGGTCTTGGGCGCGCGGTACTTGCCGCCCTCCTCGCAGCCCGGATGGTCGCAGACGCGCGTCGAGGTCTCGAACGCGCCCGACATGCCGCGCTTGCCGCGGGGGTTGCGCTTCTTGGCCGTCGACACCCGCATGTCGAAATCGAACGGGTCCTTGCTGGTCATCGCGTCCACCCCTTCCGTGCCGAGGCCACGCACTCTAACGATCGGGTCGTCGGAGGGAAGGCCTCCGGGGCGGCGAATGGCGGGTCCGATGGGCATCGAGACGGAAATGCGCGAGCGACTCGAGGCCGCGCTCGCGCCGACGCGGCTCGACGTGCTCAACGAGAGCGGGAAGCATGCCGGGCATTCCGGCGACGACGGGTCGGGGGAGAGCCACTGGCACCTGTCGATCGTCGCGGAGGCGTTCGCGGGCCGGTCGCGGCTCGAGCGTCACCGGATGGTGCACGCGGCGCTGGGCGACGTCGTGCCGCGCATCCACGCGCTGTCGATGGACCTGTCGGACGGGGCGTGAGGGCCGGGCGTCAGCCCCGCGGGCGACGCGGACGGTCGTCGCGACGCAACCGCTCCTCGACGCGGCCGGCTTCCCATCGAGCGTAGAGCGCGGCGGCGATGCCGAGGCTCAGCGCGATGGCCGGCACGGCGATGTCAAAGCCCGTCATCGTTGGCCTCCGTCCTCAGCTTGCCCAGGATATAGTGCGCGAGGACGTGCAGCGCCAGTCCGACGCTGCCCCAGACGATCGACGTCCAGGCGAGGAGGCCCACGTCCTCGGTCGCGGGGCGCAGGACGGCGAAGCCGACGAGACCGATGGCGAGCGCGTTCACGGTGACGGCGAGCAGCTTCACGCGCTCGTTGAGGACCGTGAGCTCGTCCCGCAGCCGCCTCACGCCCCGAGCTTCGCCGCCACCGCCTCGTTGACCGCCTTGGGGTTCGCCTTGCCGCCCGTGGCCTTCATCACCTGGCCGACGAACCAGCCGGCGAGCTTGGGGTTGGCTCGGGCCTTCTCGACCTGCGCGGGGTTGGCGGCGATGATCGCGTCGACCGCCGCGTCGATGGCGCCGGTGTCGGTGACCTGCCGCATGCCGCGCGCCTCGACGATCGCGGCCGGGTCGCCGCCCTCGACGTAGACGATCTCGAACAGGTCCTTGGCGATCCGCCCCGAGATGTCGCCCGCGTCGATCAGCCGGATGATCGCGCCGAGCTGCTCGGGGCTCACGGGGCTCGCGCCGATCTCCCGGTCGTCGCGCTTGAGGCGTCCGAAGAGCTCGTTGACCACCCAGTTCGCGCTCGCCTTGCCGTTGCCCGACGCCGCGACCACGCCCTCGTAGAAGGCCGCGTCGGCGGTGTCGGCCGTCAGCACGCTCGCGTCGTACTCCGACAGCCCGTCGGCCACGAACCGCGCCTTCTTGGCGTCGGGCAGCTCGGGCAGGGCGTCGCGGATCGCGTCCACCCAGGCCTGCTCGATCTCGAGCGGCAGCAGGTCGGGGTCGGGGAAGTAGCGGTAGTCGTGCGCCTCCTCCTTGGAGCGCATCGAGCGGGTCTCGCCGCGCTCGGGGTCGTAGAGGCGCGTCTCCTGCGTCACGGTCCCGCCGGCCTCGAGGATCGCGATCTGGCGGCGCGCCTCCACGTCGATGGCGGCCTGGATGAAGCGCATCGAGTTCATGTTCTTGATCTCGCAGCGCGTGCCGAGATGGCCGAAGTCGCCGGTCTCGCGGAACCGCTCGTAGGCGCCGGGCCGGCAGACCGAGACGTTCACGTCCGCGCGCAGGTTGCCGTTCTGCATGTTGCCGTCGCAGGTGCCGAGATAGCGCAGGATCTGGCGCAGCTTGACGACGTAGGCCGCCGCCTCCTCGGGGCCGCGGATGTCGGGGCGGCTGACGATCTCCATGAGCGCGACGCCGGTGCGGTTGAGGTCCACGAAGGACAGCGCCGGGTCCATGTCGTGGATCGACTTGCCCGCGTCCTGCTCGAGGTGGATGCGCTCGATCCGCACGACCCGCGCGGTGCCGGGCTGCGCGGTGTCGGGGCCGAGCTCGACCAGCACGCGGCCCTCGCCCACGATCGGGTGGTAGAGCTGGCTGATCTGGTAGCCCTGCGGCAGGTCGGGGTAGAAGTAGTTCTTGCGGTCGAAGGCGCGAGCGCAGGTTGATCGCGGCCTCGAGCCCCAGCCCCGTCCGCACCGCCTGCTCGACGCAGAACGCGTTGATCACCGGGAGCATCCCCGGCATCCCCGCATCGACGAAGGCGACGTGCTCGTTGGGCGCGGCGCCGAAGCCCGTCGAGGCGCCCGAGAAAAGCTTGGCGCGGCTCGCGACCTGCGCGTGGACCTCCATCCCGATCACCAGCTCCCAGTCGTGGACCTCGCCCGCGATGGTCCGCGGCGCGGGTTCGGGCGGCAGGGCGTCGAGCATGGCGGCATCCGGGGCGGCTGGAGGACGGCGCCGGTCTAGGACCCGCCGGGTGCGGGGGCAAGCGGCGGGGGCTTGGGCGAAGGCCCGCCGATCGGGGCGGGGATCGGGCGCCGGGCTGGGCAGGCCGCCGGAGCGGATGGTAGCCGACGGTCCACCGACGGCCGGGCTGCCACCTGGTCGGGGGAATCGGTGGTCGGGGCACGTCGTCCCGCATGGGCCATGCGCGGCCCGGTTCGTACAGGGTGTGTCGGGGGACGATGAACATGATCGACGGGATTTCGAAGCGCTGTTCGGGCGCGGTGGCGGCTTTGGCGCTCCTGGCGTCGGGATGCGCGGCCTGGGCGGAGGGCGCGGCGCCCGCGGCCCGTCCGACGCTGACGACGGTGCCGAGCACGATGTCGGCGCGCCTGCCCGAGACGTTCGCGCCCGTCACCTCGGCCCGCCCGTCCGCGCGGGGGCCCGTCCCCGCCGCGGCGACCGAGATGCCCGACCTGCGCTGGGATCACGTGGACGGGTCGGACCGCTGGACGCGCGCGGCGATGCGCGCGCTCGCGGGCCACGGCGACGCGCTCGTGGATACCGTGCCGCGCGACATCGCCGAATGGTGCCCGGCCTACCCGGAGGCGAGCGACTGGGATCGCCGCGCGTTCTGGGCGGGGCTGCTGTCGACGCTGGCCAAGCACGAGAGCACGTGGCGGCCCGGCGCGGTCGGCGGCGGCGGGCTGTGGTACGGGCTGGTGCAGATCCTGCCCGCGACGGCGCGCGGCTACGGCTGCGAGGCGGGGACGGGCGCGGAGCTCAAGGACGGGGCGCTCAACATGGCCTGCGCGGTGCGCATCATGGCGAGCACCGTGCCCCGCGACGGCGTGGTGGCGCGCGGGATGAAGGGCGTGGCCGCCGATTGGGGCCCGTTCCATTCGGACCGCAAGCGCGAGGACATGCGCCGCTGGATCACGCGGCAGCCGTTCTGCAACGGGCTGCACGCGTCGATGCGGCCCGTGGAGCGTCCCGACTGGCTCGGCACGCCGCCGGGCGAGGCGCTCGAGGTGCCGCTCTTCGTCGCCTGGGAGCTCGACAAGGCGCACCTGGCCGCGCGCCGGGCGCGAGGGCTGAGGCTCAGCGCAGCACGAGGAGCCAGGCGGAGACGCTGAGCACCGAGAGCGCCGTGCCCACGAGGACCGAGGACGCGCCGATCCGGACCGCGCGCCCCTCGGCCGCCGCGAAGAGGTAGGCGTTCACGCCCGGCGCCATCGCCGCCGTCAGCACCGCCGCGCGCAGCGGCCCCGGCGCGAGGCCGAGCAGCGTCCCCGCGCCCCAGGTCCAGGCCGGGTGCACCACCAGCGCGATGCCGCAGACGAGCGCGATGCCCCGCGCGTCCCCCTCGGGCCGGTAGCGCGCGAGCACGCCGCCGAGCGCGAAGAGCGCGGCGGGCAGGGCCGCGCGCGCCACCAGCGACACCGCCTCGTCGGCGGGGCCGGGCAGGGGCAGGCCCGACAGGTTGACCGCGAGCCCGAGCGCCACGCCGATCATCAGCGCGTTCGCCGGCCATCCGCCGCGGCACCGCCAGGAGCCCCGCGCCGAGGCCCGACCGGCCGGCGCGCACCACGGCCATCGCGGTGATGCCCACGAGGTAGCAGAACGTCGCGTGCAGCGCGACGATGGCGTAGTTCGGCGCGAGGCTGTCCGCGCCGTAGGCCCGCTCCGCGATCGGCAGGCCGAGGAGCACCGTGTTCGCGAACATCGCCGCGAAGCCGATCGCCACCGCGTCCTGCGGCGTCGCGTCGCAGCCAGAGCCGCGCGCCCGCGATGCCCGCCGCGAAGGCCAGGATCGAGCCGGAATAGTAGGCGGCCAGCAGCCGCGCGTCGAAGCCCTGCGCGAGGTCGAGCCGGGCCATCGCGAGGAACAGGAGCGCGGGGATCGCGAAGCGCTGCGCGAAGATCATCAGCGCGTCGACCTGCGCCTCCCCGAAGGCCCCCGTCCGCGCCGCCGCCCAGCCCGCCGCGATGATCGCGAAGACCGGAGCCGTGACCGCGAGGACGCCGAGCACCGCCGCTCAGCCCCGTCGCGCGCGGTCAGGCGGCATCGGCGGCGAGCTCGATCACCAGGCCGTCATGCGCGGGGGCGACGTGGTCGGGCGTCTCGGCGTCGACCGTGGCCCAGTCGAGGTCGACATGCATGTTGGTGAGCACCGCGCGGGCGGGCGCCATCCGCTCGATCCAGTCGAGCGCCTCGGGCAGCGAGAGGTGCGAGGGATGCGCGGTCCGCCGCAGCGCGTCGAGCACCCAGACGTCGAGCCCCTCGAGCGCGGGCAGCGCGGCGTCGGGGATCGCGTTGACGTCGGGCATGTAGGCGAGCCCCCCGACCCGGATCCCGAGCGCGCCGACCTCGCCATGCGTCACGGGGATCGGCGCGAGCGTCACCGGCCCGCCCGCGCCCTCGACCGATACCGGCCCGTCGAGGCGGTGGCGCGTCAGGATCGGCGGGTAGCTGGAGCCGGGAGGGGTGGCGAAGGCGTAGCCGAAATGCGCCTCCAGCGCCGCGAAGGTCGGCTCGTCGGCCCAGACGTCGAGGCGGCGGCGCAGGTTGAAGGCGATCATCCGCAGGTCGTCGATCCCGTGGGTGTGGTCGGCATGCGCGTGCGTCCAGACGACGCCGTCGAGCTCGCCGATCCCGGCGTCCAGGAGCTGCTCGCGCATGTCGGGCGACGTGTCGATCAGCACCCGCGTCGTGCCCGCCTCGCCCACCCGCTCCACCAGCATCGAGCAGCGGCGGCGGCGGTTGCGCGGCTCGTCCGGGTCGCAGGCGCCCCAGTGGCCGCCGAGCCGGGGCACGCCGCCCGAGGAGCCGCAGCCGAGGATGGTGAAGCGCAGGGTCATCGCGGCCGGTTGATGCGCCCGGCGGGGGCCGGGGGCAAGGGGAGCGCCCGGGATTGCGGCCCGCCCGCGCCGGGCGATATGGAGGCGCCGATCACGGGAGGGCGGGGCGCATGGCCGGACATTCCAAATGGGCGAACATCCAGCACCGCAAGGGCCGGCAGGACAAGCTGCGCGCCAAGCTGTTCTCGAAGATGGCCAAGGAGATCACCGTCGCCGCCAAGATGGGCGACCCCGACCCCGACAAGAACCCGCGCCTGCGGCTCGCGGTCAAGGAGGCCAAGTCCTCGTCGGTGCCCAAGGACGTCATCGCGCGCGCCATCGCCAAGGCGCAGGGCGGCGACGCGGAGAGCTACGACGAGATCCGCTACGAGGGCTACGGCCCGAACGGCGTCGCGGTGATCGTCGAGGCGATGACCGACAACCGCAACCGCACCGCGTCGAACGTCCGGTCGCTGTTCTCCAAGCACGGCGGCAACCTGGGCGAGACCGGCTCGGTCGGGTTCATGTTCGACCGCAAGGGGCAGGTGGTCTACCCGGCCTCGGTCGGCGACGGCGAGACGGTGCTGATGGCCGCGATCGAGGCGGGGGCGGAGGACGTCGAGAGCGACGGGGAGGGCCACGTCGTCTGGTGCGCGGACACCGACCTCGCGGCGGTGTCGACGGCGCTCGAGGAGGCGCTGGGCGAGAGCGAGGCGACCAAGCTCGTCTGGCGGCCCACGACCTCCACCGAGCTCGACCTCGACGGGATGCAGGGGCTCATGAAGCTGCTCGACGCGCTCGAGGACGACGACGACGTGCAGAACGTCACCGCCAACTTCGAGGCGTCCGACGAGGTGATGGCCGCGCTCGAGTGAGGGGGCGGGGCCGGACGCGCCCGCGCGCCGGGGGCAGGGTCCGCTCGGCGTGAACCCGTTCCTGTCCGGCTTCGCGCTCGGCCTGTCGCTGATCCTCGCCATCGGGGCGCAGAACGCGTTCGTCCTGCGCCAGGGGCTCAGGGGCGAGCATGTCGGCGCGGTGGTGGCGACCTGCGCGCTCTCGGACGCGGCGCTGATCGCGGCGGGGGTGGCGGGGTTCGGCACGCTGGTGGAGGCGGCGCCGTGGATCGTGCCCGCGTTCCGCTGGGGCGGGGCCGTGTTCCTCGCGGCCTACGGCGCGCGGGCGGCGTGGTCGGCCTGGCGCGGCGGGGCGGGGCTCGAGGCGGGGGCGGCGGCGGGCGGGCTCGGGCGCGCGGTGGCGATCTGCCTCGCGCTGACCTGGCTCAACCCCCACGTCTACCTCGACACGCTCGTGCTGCTCGGCGCGATCGGCGCGCAGTCGAGCGATCCCGCGCGCTTCGCCGCCGGCGCGATGACGGCGTCCGTGATGTTCTTCGCCACGCTGGGCTACGGCGCGGCGGCGCTGCGCCCGGTCTTCGCGCGCCCCGTCGCGTGGCGGTGGCTCGACGCGGGCGTGGCGGCGGTGATGTGGGCGCTCGCGGTCTCGCTCGTCGCGACATGAGCGCGCTTGCGGCGGCGGGGCGATCGCCGCAGGGAAGGGGATGGCCGCCCCGTCCCGCCCCCTCGCCGGCATCGCCTGGATGGTCGCCGCGGGGCTGTGCTTCATCGCCGTCACCGCGGTGGTCAAGCACGCCGCGCAGGACCTGCCGGCGGCGGAGGCCGCGTTCCTGCGCTACCTGCTGGGCCTCGCGTTCCTGATCCCGCTCCTGCGTCCGCTCCTCGCGGTGCGGATGGCGCGGCGCGAGGTGGCGGTCTTCGCCGCCCGCGGCGCGGTGCACACGCTCGCGGTGATCCTGTGGTTCTACGCGATGACGCGGATCCCGTTGGCCGAGGTCACGGCGATGAACTACCTCAGCCCGGTCTACGTCACGCTCGGCGCGGCGGCGTTCCTGGGCGAGCGGCTGTCCTGGCCGCGCGTCGCGGCGGTGGCGGTGGCGCTCGTCGGCGCGGTGGTGATCCTGCGGCCGGGGTTCCGCGCGGTCGATCCGGGCCACGTCGCGATGCTGGGCGTCGGGCTGCTGTTCGGGGTGTCGTACCTGCTGGCCAAGCGGCTGTCGGACCGGCATCCGGCCTCGGTGGTCGTCGCCATGCTGTCGGTGACGGTGACGGTCGGGCTGGCGCCCTTCGCCGCCGCGGTCTGGGTGACGCCGACGGGCGCGGAGGTGGCGTGGCTGGCGCTCGTCGCGGCCTTCGCCACGGCCGGGCACACCGCGATGACGCTCGCCTTCGCCGCCGCGCCCGTCTCCGTCACGCAGCCGGTGACGTTCCTGCAGATGGTCTGGGCCGTGCTGCTCGGCTGGGCCGCCTTCGGCGAGGCGCCGGACGCGCTGGTCGTGCTCGGCGCGGGAACCATCATCGCCTCGGTGAGCTTCATCGCCTGGCGGGAGGCGCGACGACGACGGCTCATGACGCCCGCGGCGGTGCTCCCGGCATGATTTCGTTAACCGTTCCTTAACCTTTCCGTTGTCCAGGCGCGATTCGCGGGTCATCGTCCCGCATGGCCCGCATCCTGTTCGTCCTCCTCCTGACCGTCTCTCCCCTCGGCGCGCAGACTCTGTCCGGACCGATCCGCGTGATCGACGCCGACACGATCGACGTGGGCGCATCCGTGAACGTCCGCCTGCTCGGCATCGACGCGGCGGAGGACGCGCAGACCTGCACCGACACGGGCGGCGGCGTGCTCGCCTGCGGGGCGATGGCGACGGCGGCCGCGCACGACATCTATGCCGGGCGGCACGCGACCTGCGCGGTGGACGCGTTCGACCGCTACGGCCGCGCGCTCGCGACCTGCTCGGTGGACGGGCGCGACATGGGGCGCGACCTCGTCGCGTCGGGGATCGCGCAGGTCTACCGCGACGATCCGCGCTACGCGTCCGAGGAGGCGGCGGCGCGGCGGGCGGGGCACGGGCTCTGGGCCTACGCGATGCTGCGGCCCGCGGCCTGGCGCGCGGCGGAGCGGGAGGCTCGCACGGTCGAGCCCGCGCCGCGTCCCGCGGTCGGCGGCTGCGGGATCAAGGGCAACATCAGCTCGGGCGGCTACATCTACCACCTGCCGGGCATGCGCGACTACGACCGCACGACGATCCGAGAGGATCGCGGCGAGCGCTGGTTCTGCACCGAGGACGAGGCGCGCGCCTCGGGTTGGCGGCGCGCCAAGCGTTAGGCGGCGTCGCGTCCCTCCACCCGCGCGGAGAACCGGTCGAAGAAATCGTCCGCCATCCGCGCCGCGAAGCTGTCGACGAGCCGCGAGCCGAGCTGCGCGATCTTGCCGCCGACCTTCGCGTCGACCGCGTAGGAGAGCTCGGTCCCGCCCTCGACCTCGGCCAGCGCCACGTCCGCGCCGCCCTTGGCGAAGCCCGCGACCCCGCCCTTGCCCTCGCCCGCGATGCGGTAGCGCTCGGGCGGGTGCGCGTCGGACACCGTGACCGCGCCCTTGAACGTCGCCTTCACCGGGCCGACCTTCTGCGTCACGACGGCCTCGAAGCCTTCCTCGGGCGAGCCGGTCAGCGCGGTGCAGCCCGGGATGCAGTCGCGCAGCACGTCGGGGTCGTTGAGCGCCGCCCAGACGGCCTCGCGCGGGGCGGCGATGGTGCGGGTGCCGGTCATTTCCATGGCGCTCTCCTCGGGGCTGGCGGCGGAGTGTCGCAGATGGCCCGCGCGCGGCAAGGCCCCGCAGCTCAGGCGGTGGCCGCCACCGCCCGGTTGCGCCGCACCGTGAGCGCGATCGCCGCGACCCCGCCTGCGCCCGACGCCGCCATCAGCAGCACCAGCGGCAGCGCCCCCTCGCCGTGGTGCAGCAGCCAGCCCGCGAGGACCGAGAGCGCCGCGCCGCCGCCCAGCATGATCCCGCCGCCGAGCCCCGAGGCCGTGCCCGCGAGCTGCGGCCGGACCGACAGCATGCCCGCGGTCGCGTTCGGGATGACGAGGCCGTTGCCCAGCCCCACCGTGGTCATGAACCCGAAGAACACCCAGTGCGACGTGAACCCCGCCAGCGTCAGCAACGCCAGCGTCGAGAGGCCGGTGAACTGCACGGTCGCGCCCCAGACGATCATCCGGTCGATCCCGTGGCGCGACGAGAACCGCCCCGACAGGCCGTTGCCGACGAGGTAGCCGAGCGCCGGGGCGCCGAAGAACAGCCCCAGCGTGGCGGGGTCCATGCCGAACACCTGATCGCCCACGAAGGGCGCGCCGCCGAGATAGGCGAAGAACGCGCCCGACGCGCAGGCCGACGACGCGCAGTAGCCCCAGAACCGCCGCGAGCGCAGCAGTTCGGGATACTGGCGGACCTGCTCGAGCAGCGATCCCGACGACCGCGTCGCCGTCTCCCCCATGTCGCGCCACGTCCAGGCCCAGAGCGCGGCGCCCGCGCCGAGCAGGAGCCAGAAGTTCGACTGCCACCCGAAGGACGATTGCAGCACGCCGCCGAGCATCGGCCCGAGCATCGGCACGACGGACATGCCCATCGTGACGTAGCCCAGCATCGAGGCGGCCTGGTCCTGCGGGTAGAGGTCGCGCACGACCGCGCGCGAGAGCACCATCGCCGTCACGATCGCCGCCTGCGCCATGCGGAACGCGAGGAACGTCCCGACGGTGGGCGCCCAGAGGCAGCCGAGCGTCGCGACCATGAAGAGCGCGATCCCCCAGAGCACGACCGGGCGCCGCCCGTAGCGGTCCGAGAGCGGGCCGACCACGAGCTGCAGCACCGCGTTGACGGCGAGGTAGAGGCCGACGGCGAGCTGCATCACGTTGTCGGTCGTGCCGAAATGCGCGGTCATCGCCGGGAGCGAGGGCAGGAACAGGTTCATCGCCAGCGTCGAGACGCTGATGAGCGCGACGAGGGTGAGGATGTGGGGCGGGGTGCGGGTTCGGGCGGTCATCCGCGCGAGGTAGCGCGGCGCGCGGCGGGCGCCCATCGTCCCGATCGCACAGGCGACCATGCCCCGACCGCACCGGGGCTTCCCGGCCCGGGTGGCGGGCGGTATGCCTCGGCCACGGGGGGGCGCGCGCATGAAGGACATCTCGGTCGAGCTCGACGCGCGGCGCGCGCAGGCCCGCGCGGGCGGCGGGGCGGCCCGCGTCGAGGCGCAGCACGCGAAGGGCAAGCTGACGGCGCGCGAGCGGTTGGAGCTCCTGCTCGACGAGGGCAGCTTCGAGGAGTTCGACATGCTCGTCGCGCACCGCGCCACCGATTTCGGCATGGCCGAGCACCGGCCCGCGGGCGACGGCGTGGTGACCGGGTGGGGGACGGTCAACGGGCGGCTGGTCTACGTCTTCAGCCAGGACTTCACCGTCTTCGGCGGCTCCCTGTCGGAGACGCACGCGAAGAAGATCTGCAAGATCCAGGACATGGCGCTGCAGGTCGGTGCGCCGGTGATCGGGCTCAACGATTCGGGCGGTGCGCGCATCCAGGAGGGGGTCGCCTCGCTCGCGGGCTACGCCGAGGTGTTCCAGCGCAACGTCGACGCGTCGGGCGTGATCCCGCAGATCAGCGTCATCATGGGCCCCTGTGCGGGAGGCGCGGTCTACTCGCCCGCGATGACCGACTTCATCGCGATGGTGCGCGACACCTCCTACATGTTCGTGACCGGCCCCGACGTGGTGCAGACCGTGACCAACGAAGTCGTCACCGCCGAGGAGCTCGGCGGCGCGGCGACGCACACCAAGCGCTCGGGCGTGGCCGACCTCGCCTTCGAGGACGACGTCGAGGCGCTGGCCGAGATCCGGCGGCTGGTGGACTTCCTGCCGCTGTCGAACCGCGAGCCGCCGGTGGTGCGGCCGTTCTTCGACGACCCCGCGCGGATCGAGCCGAGCCTCGACACGCTGGTCCCCGACGCGCCGAACGCGCCCTACGACATGGCCGAGCTGGTGGCGAAGCTCGCCGACGAGGGCGACGTGTTCGAGCTGCAGCCGGACTTCGCGCGCAACATCCTGACCGCGTTCATCCGGATCGAGGGCCGCACCGTCGGCGTCGTCGCCAACCAGCCGATGGTGCTCGCCGGCTGCCTCGACATCGACAGCGCGCGCAAGGCGGCCAAGCACGTCCGGTTCTGCGACGCGTTCTCCATCCCGCTGTTGACGCTGGTGGACGTGCCGGGCTTCCTGCCGGGCACGGCGCAGGAATACGGCGGCGTCATCAAGCACGGGGCGAAGCTGCTGTTCGCCTACGGCGAGGCGACGGTGCCCAAGGTGACGGTGATCACGCGCAAGGCCTATGGCGGCGCCTACGACGTGATGGCGTCCAAGCACCTGCGCGCGGACTTCAACTACGCCTGGCCCACCGCCGAGATCGCGGTGATGGGCGCGAAGGGCGCGGTCGAGATCCTGCACCGCTCGGAGCGCGGCGACGCCGAGGCGATCGCCGCGCGCACGAAGGACTACGAGGACCGCCTCGCCAACCCGTTCGCCGCCGCCGAGCGCGGGTTCGTCGACGAGGTGATCGAGCCGCGCATGACCCGCGCCCGCGTCGCGCGCGCCTTCGCATCGCTGCGCACCAAGCGGCAGGACCGGCCGTGGCGCAAGCACGACACGATCCCGCTGTGACCGCCGGAACCGGGCCGACGCCTGCGCCGTTCGCCGGGACGGGCTGGATGGGAGGCGGGCATGACGAGGGATCACGGACCGCAGATCAAGGACGACGCGACCTACGAGGCGTTGCGCGAGCAGGGCGCGTCCAAGGGCAAGGCGGCGCGGATCGCGAACGCGCGGGCGAACCCGGACATGCACCCATCGCGCGATGGCGGGCACGCCGCGCCCTACGAGGAGCGCAGCAAGGCCGAGCTCTACGGGCAGGCGAAGCGCATCGGAATCGAGGGGCGCTCGCGGATGTCGAAGGGCGAGCTGATCGAGGCGTTGCGCGACCGCTGAGGGCGGCGCTCGCGCTCGGCCTCGCGCTCGCCGCCGCCGGTCATGCGGGGCCCGCGGCGGCCGAGGCGTGCCGTCCGGTCAGTCGATCGTGCTCTGGGAGGTCGTCTGGGAGCGGGTGGAGGGGGCGGGCACGCAGGCCGTGCTGCGGTTCATCGCGCCCGACGTCGCGCGCGACGGCGGCGCGGTCGGGGCGGACGCGGCGCTCGGCGACATGGACTGGCTCTGCGCGACGCATGGGGTGCCGGTCGCCGCGCTGCCGACCGCGCGATCGGACGCGGTGGTGGTGACGCTGATGGATCGGCCGGTCCCGCGCGGCAGCGTCGATCCCGAGGCGACGCAATATTTCGGCCTCTATTCGATCGAAGGTGGCGATTGTTTGCCACAGGATCACTGATGTTTCCCGGGCGGGCCCATAATCGCTTGCAGGAACCCGCCTCCGCCGACATGGGTTCGGCTGGAGGGGACACGGAACGACACTGCGAGGTTCCCCCGCATACATACAGGAGAAACCCATGCAGAAGTTCGTCAAGCTCGCCGCCATCGTCGGCGTCACGGCCCTCGTCGCCGCCTGTGGTGGCCGCAACGCCGACACCGGCGAAGACGTCGTGTTCGTCCCGAACCCGATCACGCCGGATCCGGTTTCGACCAAGTTCTGATACGACGATGCCGTCCGGTCCGTGGCGCCCCGCGTCGCGGGCCCGGACGGCAGCGCCCCCCGCTTCGGGGCCGGGCGCGCCCCGGACGGACCCGAGCACGCCGGCCATCCGATGCTGAAGCACCGCGGCTTCCCGGGCCGCCTCCCCAGCTCCGACCTGCAATTCGTCGTCCGCCGCGCGAACCCCAAGGGGGCCACGCCGCTGATCGCTCGCGAACGCTACCGCGACCGGCGATCGGTCGACCGCACCGCGGATCTCGCCTTCCTCCAGGCCCTCGTCGATCATTTCGGTGACGCGCCGTTCGAGCGCGGCAATCTCGATGCGGGGCGGCTCTCGTGGCTGTTCGGGCGCGAGGTGGTCGCGGTGGACGATCCGTTCGACCCGACGGACTACGAGGCGCGGCTCCGCGTCGATCTCGCCCGCGCGGCCGCCGGGTTCCCGGACCTCTCGGTGGGCGGCTTGGACGGGGATATTGCATGACCGGCGTGGATCGTCGCGCCTGCGCCGCACGGACCGGGCGCGGCCCGCGCGGAACTGGCGCGGCCGCACCGGCCTTGCTACGCATCGCCCACGCATGACCGGAGGATCACACCCATGCACCGCATCACCCTCGTCCCCGCCCTGGCGCTCGTCGCGCTTCTGGGCGCCTGCAACA
This sequence comes from uncultured Alphaproteobacteria bacterium, assembly GCA_963729425.1. Classification (GTDB taxonomy): domain Bacteria; phylum Pseudomonadota; class Alphaproteobacteria; order Rhodobacterales; family Rhodobacteraceae; genus Jannaschia. Next base: position 501,910 of record CAVSOF010000007.1, read on the forward strand.
CCGGCTTCATCGACAGCGACGCGGAGCGCGGCCTCGTCGGCGCGGGGGCGGGCGCGATCATCTCGGACGCCACCGGCGGCAGCGCCACGACCGGCGCGCTCATCGGCGGCACGGCCGGCGTGTTCTGCGACGACGTGGGCGTCTGCCGCCGCGGCTACTGAGCGACGGCGCTAGGACGGACGAGGGGCCGCTCCCGCCGGGGGCGGCCCCTCGACATTCGATCCGGCGGGGCCGGGGGGCGGGGGGACGATGTTCGACAAGCTGCTGATCGCGAACCGGGGCGAGATCGCCTGCCGCGTCATTCGGACCGCGCGGCGCATGGGGATCGCGACGGTCGCGGTGCATTCGGACGCCGACGCGCGCGCGCTTCACGTCGCGTTGGCCGACGAGGCGGTGCGGATCGGCCCCGCCCCGGCGGCGCAGAGCTACATCGACATCGACCGCGTGATGGAGGCCGTCCGCGCCACCGGCGCGCAGGCCGTGCATCCGGGCTACGGCTTCCTGTCGGAGAACCCGCGCTTCGCCGCGGCGCTCGACGCGGAGGGCGTGGCCTTCGTCGGCCCGCCGGTCGCCGCGATCGAGGCGATGGGCGACAAGATCACCTCCAAGCGCATCGCCGCGGAGGCGGGGGTCAGCACCGTGCCCGGCCACATGGGCCTGATCGCGGATGCCGACGAGGCGGTGCGGATCGCGGGCGAGGTCGGCTACCCGGTGATGCTCAAGGCGAGCGCGGGCGGCGGCGGCAAGGGGATGCGGATCGCCTGGCGCGAGGACGAGGTCCGCGAGGGCTTCGAGGCGTCCAGGAACGAGGCGCGCGCGTCCTTCGGCGACGACCGGATGTTCATCGAGCGCTTCGTCACCCAGCCGCGGCACATCGAGATCCAGATCCTGTGCGACGCGCATGGCGGCGGGGTCCACCTGCACGAGCGCGAATGCTCGATCCAGCGCCGCAACCAGAAGGTGATCGAGGAAGCGCCGTCGCCGTTCCTCGACGCCGATACCCGCCGGGCGATGGGCGAGCAGGCGCTGATGCTCGCGCGCGCCGTGGGCTACGCGAGCGCGGGGACGGTCGAGTTCATCGTCGACGGGGAGCGCAACTTCTACTTCCTCGAGATGAACACGCGGCTGCAGGTCGAGCACCCCGTGACCGAGCTGATCACCGGGATCGACCTCGTGGAGCAGATGATCCGCGTCGCCGCGGGCGAGCCCTTGGGCTTTGGGCAGGACGACGTCCGCCTCGACGGCTGGGCGATCGAGAGCCGGCTCTACGCGGAGGATCCGTATCGCGGGTTCTTGCCCTCCACGGGGCGGCTCACGCGCTATCGTCCGCCCGAGGCGGTCGCGAACGAGACGCTCGCGGTGCGCAACGACACCGGCGTCTTCGAGGGCGGCGAGATCTCGATCCACTACGACCCCATGATCGCCAAGCTGTGCAGTTGGGCGCCCGACCGGGCGGGCGCGATCGCGGCGATGCGCGACGCGCTCGACGGCTTCGAGGTGGAGGGGATCGGCCACAACCTGCCGTTCCTCTCGGCGGTCATGGACCACCCGCGGTTCGTGTCGGGCGACATCACCACCGCCTTCATCGCCGAGGAGTTCCCCGACGGCTTCCACGGCGTCGACCTGCCGAGCGACGAGGCCCGCCGCGTGGCGGCCGCCTGCGCCGCGATGCACCGCGTGGCCGAGATCCGCCGGAGCCGCATCTCGGGGCGGATGGACAACCACGAACGGGTCGTGGGCTCGGAGTGGGTGGTCACGGTCGGCGAGGCCCGGTTCGAGGCGCTCATCGCCGCGGATCGCCACGGCGCGGACGTCACCATCGACGGCGAGGTGATCCGCGTCGAGAGCGATTGGACGCCCGGCCGCACGCTGGCGCGGATGTCGGTCGGGGGCCGCTCGCTCGTGCTCAAGGTCGAGGAGATCGTGCAGGGGTTCCGCATCCGCACGCGTGGCGCCGACGCGGTCGTCCGCGTGCGCACCCCGCGGCAGGCCGAGCTCGCCGCGCTGATGCCCGTCAAGGCCGAGGCGGACACGTCGAAGCTGCTGCTCTGCCCGATGCCGGGGCTGGTGGTGCGCGTCGAGGTGGCGGCGGGCGACGTCGTCGAGGCGGGCCAGGCGCTCGCGGTGATCGAGGCGATGAAGATGGAGAACGTGCTGCGCGCCGAGCGTCGCGGCACGGTGGCCAAGGTCAACGCGGCGGCGGGCGAGAGCCTCGCGGTGGACGCCGTGATCCTCGAATTCGAGTGAGCGGGTGGTCGGCGGCGCGCTGATCGGGCTGTCGGTCGTCGCGGCGGCGGCGCTCTGGCTGTCGCTCGGGGTCGGGCCGGGGGCAGCGGCGTCGCGGCGCGTGATCGTCCCCTTCGTGCTGCGCGTCGCGCTGCCGATGGCGATCGTCCTCGGCGCGCCGCTTATCGCGCTGGGACAGGTGGTCACGCTCGACGAGCGGCTCTGGCAGGCGCTGATCGCGGGCGTGGTGATCGCGACGGGCTGGCTCGCGACCGCGATGTTCGCCGAGGTCGAGCGGGCGACGCGCAAGGCCGAGGCCACGCGGGACGCGCACAAGGCGCTCTTCGCCGAGATCCGCGACGTCTGCGCGACCTATTGGAGCGAGGGGCGCGCGGCGCAGGAGGCCACGGTGCTGCGCGAGCGGATGCTGTCGGAGGAAGGGTTCGTGCCGTTCATCCCGCGCGAGTCCCACGGCCGCATCTACGGCGCGATGCTGGGCGGGATCGACGTCCTTCCGCGCCAGACGATCGACTCCGTCGTGGCGTTCTACAGCTTGGTTGCGTCGATCGAGGCGCTGGCGGAGGACATGCGCGGCGAGCGCTACGCGGGGCTCGAGGCGGCGCGGCGGGTGGCGATCTACGACGACTGGACGGCCATGCGCGACCGTGCGTTCGACTACGGGCAGCACGCGCTGCAGCTCATCGAGGCCTATTCGGAGGGCGGGCGCGAGGCCGCCGAGGCGCGCGCCCGGACGCTCAGTAGCCGGGGCGGGGGCCGTTCCGTCCCGGCGCGTCCGGGTAGGGGGTGAGCGGGATGCTGGGGTCGTGCTCCATGTCCGTCCTCGCGTGGCGCCCCATCGATATGGGGCCGCGCGCGGCGATCCGCAACGTCCCCGGCCCGCGCGGCGGCTAGCGGCCGCTGAGCTCGCGGCGACGCATCGGCATCTTGTCGATGCTCCGCGACATCTCCCGGACGGTGCGGGGCTGCGGCTTGCGCTCCTTCACCTGCCCGTCCATCCCGATCAGCACCACCATGAAGCCCCGCGGCCGCAGCTTGTCGCGCAGCGCCGAGCGGGACGCCGGGTCGGTGTCGACCACGACGATCACCTCGCGCTCCACCAGCCGCGGCATCTCGCGCGCGATCTCCTCCATCTGCTCGACGAAGGCCGGGTCGCGCGGCGTGTCGGCGAAGATCACCAGCGGTCGCGCCAGATACAGCATCTCGCCGAGGTCGACCTCGGCCGCGTCGAAAGCCTGCATCGGATCGGCGGCCCAGCGTTCGGCCAGCGTCGGCGCGTCGGCCGCGGCGGCGGGCAGCGCGAGCGCGAGCGCTGCCACGGCGGCGAGGATCGGGCGGGGGGCGTGGATGCGTCTCATGGCCTCCATATAGGCCGTCCCGCAGCCGGGGGGGAGGGTCCGCGCCTGCGACGCCTTTGCCGCCGCCGGAGGGCTCGTGTAGCCTTCGGGCCGAGGACCGCGCCGCGCCGCGCCGGCCCGCCGGGAGACCGCCATGACCGCCTCCGACGACCATGCCCGATGGGCCGGCCTCGCCCGGGCCGAGCTGCGCGGGCGCGCGCCCGACGACCTGACGTGGCGCACGCCCGAGGGCATCGACGTCGCCCCCGTCCACGTCGCGGCCGACCTCGAGGGGATCGCGCATCTGGGGTCCCTGCCGGGCGAGCCGCCCTACCTGCGAGGGCCCAAGGCCACGATGTACGCGGGCCGCCCATGGACGATCCGGCAATACGCGGGCTTCTCGACCGCCGAGGAGTCGAACGCGTTCTACCGCCGCGCGCTCGCCGCCGGGCAGCAGGGCGTCTCGGTCGCCTTCGACCTCGCCACGCATCGCGGCTACGACAGCGACCATCCCCGGGTGCAGGGCGACGTCGGCAAGGCGGGCGTGGCGATCGACTCGGTGGAGGACATGAAGCTGCTGTTCGACGGCATCCCGCTGGGCGAGGTCAGCGTGTCGATGACGATGAACGGCGCGGTGATCCCGGTGCTCGCATCCTTCATCGTGGCCGGCGAGGAGCAGGGGGTGGACCGGGCGGCGCTGTCGGGGACGATCCAGAACGACATCCTCAAGGAGTTCATGGTCCGCAACACCTACGTCTACCCGCCCGGACCCTCGATGCGGATCGTGGCCGACATCATCGAGTATACCGCCGCCGAGATGCCGCGGTTCAACTCGATCTCGATCTCCGGCTACCACATGCAGGAGGCGGGCGCGGACCTCGTGCAGGAGCTCGGCTTCACGCTGGCCGACGGGCGCGAATACGTCCGCGCGGCCGTCGCGCGGGGCATGGACGTGGACGCCTTCGCCCCGCGGCTGTCGTTCTTCTTCGCCATCGGCATGAACTTCTTCATGGAGGCGGCCAAGCTGCGCGCCGCCCGCGTCCTGTGGCACCGCGTGATGGAGGAGTTCGCGCCCGGCGACCCGCGCTCGTCGATGCTGCGCACCCATTGCCAGACCTCGGGCGTGTCGCTGCAGGAGCAGGACCCCTACAACAACGTCGTGCGCACCGCCTACGAGGCGCTCTCGGCGGTGCTCGGCGGCACGCAGTCGCTCCACACCAACAGCTTCGACGAGGCGATGGCGCTCCCGTCGGAGGCGTCGAGCCGGATCGCGCGCAACACGCAGCTCATCTTGCAGCACGAGACCGGGGTGACGAACGTGGTCGATCCGCTCGCGGGCTCCTACTACGTCGAGACGCTGACGAACGACCTCGCGGACGCCGCGTGGCGGCTCATGGAGGAGGTCGAGGCGCTCGGCGGGATGACCGAGGCGGTCGCGTCGGGGATGCCCAAGCTCAGGATCGAGGAGAGCGCGGCGCGGCGGCAGGCGCGGGTCGACCGGGGCGAGGACGTGATCGTCGGCGTGAACCGCTACCGCCGCGAGGTCGAGGACCCGATCGAGATCATGGACGTGGACGACGACGCGGTCCGCGCCAGCCAGGTCGCCCGGCTCGAGCGGGTGCGCGCCGGACGCGACGCCGATGCCTGCGCGGCCGCGCTCGAAGCGCTGACCGAGGGCGCACGCGGCGACGGCAACCTGCTCGCGCTCGCGGTGGAGGCGGCGCGCGCGCGGGCCACGGTGGGCGAGATCTCGGACGCGATGGAGGCCGCGTTCGGCCGGCACCGCGCGGAGGTGAGGACGCTCGCGGGGGTCTACGGCGCCGCGTGGGACGGCGACGACGGGTTCGCGGCGATCCAGGCCGACGTGGAGGCGTTCGCGCAGGAGGAAGGGCGGCGACCGCGGATGCTGGTGGTCAAGATGGGGCAGGACGGCCACGACCGTGGCGCCAAGGTCATCGCCACCGCCTTCGCAGACATCGGCTTCGACGTCGATGTCGGCCCGCTGTTCCAGACCCCCGAGGAGGCCGCGCAGGACGCGGTCGACAACGACGTCCACGTCGTCGGCATCTCGTCGCAGGCCGCGGGCCACCGCACGCTCGCGCCGCGCCTGATCGCGGCATTGCGCGAGGCGGGCGCGGGCGAGATCCTGGTGATCTGCGGCGGCGTGATCCCCGCGCGCGACCACGCCTTCCTGACCGAGCGCGGGGTGGCGGCGATCTTCGGGCCGGGCACGCATATCCCCGACGCGGCGCGCGACGTGCTGGCGCTGATCCGGGCGGCGCGCACGGAGCCCTGACCGGCTTTTCCGCTTGCGGGGTCCGGGGGGCTCGCCTATCCCCGCCGCACGGTTGGGGCGTGGCCTAATGGTAGGGCAACGGTTTTTGGTACCGGAGATTACAGGTTCGAGTCCTGTCGCCCCAGCCAGTCCGACATCCCCGCCGATCCGTCATTCGGGCGGAACCGCGACTCTCCCGACGGGTTCGACCACGGACCCCCGGATCAGGAGAGACGCCATGGACGCCCCCGACATCCCCGCGCAGCATCAGGACGCGATGCCCGCGGACGAGTACAAGATGGACCCCCCGCCCGACTACGCGCCGCGCTTTCCCGGCGTGGGAAAGCTCGCGGGCAAGGTCGCGCTCGTCACCGGCGGCGACAGCGGGATCGGCCGCGCCGTCAGCGTGCTCTTCGCGCGCGAGGGCGCCCGCGTGGCCGTAGCCTTCCTCGAGGAGGACCGCGACGCCAAGGAAACCAAGCGGCTCGTGGAGGCCGAGGGGGCCGAATGCGTGCTGATCCCCGGCGACCTCGGGCAGAAGGCGAACTGCGAGGCCGCCGTGGCCAGGACGCTGGAGGCGTTCGGTCAGCTCGACGTCGTCGTGAACAACGGCGCGCAGCAATGGATCGACGAGGACTTCGCGACGCTGGGCGAGGACCGGATCGAGCGGATGATCGCGTCCAACATCAAGGCCTACATGTTCGTCACGCAGGCCGCGCTGCCGCACCTGAAGGAAGGCGCGTCGATCGTGAACACGTCGTCGGTCAACGCCTTCGCGGGCATGGGCTCGCTCGTGACCTACTCGATGACGCGCGGCGCGTCGCTCGCGTTCACCCGCTCCATGGCGGCGAACCTCGCCGATCGCGGCATCCGCGTGAACGCCGTCGCGCCGGGGCCGATCTGGACCCCGTTCATCCCCGGCACGATGCCCGCCGAGGACGTCGAGGGTTTCGGCAGCCAGGTCCCGATGGGCCGCGCCGGGCAGCCCTGGGAGGTCGCAACGGCGTTCCTGTTCCTCGCCTCGTCGGATGGCAGCTACTTCACCGGCCAGACGCTCCACCCCAACGGCGGGATGGTCGTCGGCGCCTGATCCCGCTGGGCGGGCGCGCCGGTCGCGCCCGCCCCGCAGGCCTCATCCGATCCGCCGCCCCGGGAGCCGCCCGCGCAGCCCTTCGGGCGACGGCAGCAGGCGGTCCTGCGAGGCGATGCCCGCGCGCCGTCGGCCCGGCCCCGCGGTCAGCCGCCCGAGCGCCATCCCCGCGAGCATCACCAGCGCCGCGCCGCCCGCGACGGCCACCTTGCGCGCCACGTCGCCATCCAGGATCAGCCCGTCGGACTGCGCGCGGTCGTCGAACGTGCCATGCGCGACGGCCGGGTAGTCCTCGACCGGGCCGTCGACGTTGTCGGGCCGGTCGCCCTCGGGGCGGTCGGTGCGCTGCATCTCGACGCCCTGCCGCTTGAGCTGCCACTCGACGAGGTCGGGGAACAGCATGTTGCCCGCCATCAGCTGCAGCACCGGGGAGCCGACGAGGATCTCGCGCGCGTCGGTGTCGATCGCGCGAAGCACCGCGCGGGCGGCGACCTCGGGCTGGAAGATCGGCGGGGCGGGCTGCGCGTGGACGTCCATCCGGTTGCGCGCCCACTCGAATTGCGGCGTGTTCACCGCCGGAAGCTGCACCATCGACACGGTGAGCGGCCGACCCGCGCGGGCGAGCTCGATCCGCAGCGCCTGCGTGAAGCCCTCGACCGCGTGCTTGGCCCCGCAATAGGCGGCCTGGTTGGGGATCGAGGTGTAGGCGAGCCCCGATCCGACATTGACGACGTTGCCGCCGCGCATCGTCCGCATCGCGGTCCGGCAGCCGTTCACCGTGCCGATGTAGGTGGTGTCGGTGATCGCGCGGAACTCGGCCTCGTCGACCTTCTCGAAGGGCGAGTAGCTCGTGAGCATCGCCGAGTTGACCCAGACCGCCGGGCGGCCGAACTCCGCCACGATGGCGTCCCCCGCCGCGTCGAGCGCCGCGCCGTCGGACACGTCGACCGCGCGCGTCCAGACGCGGTCGCCGTAGCGGCGCGCGATGTCGTCGAGCCGCTTCTGCCCGCGCGCGAGGACCGCGACGCGGTGGCCGCGATCGAGGAGCGCGGTGACGGTGGCGCGGCCGACGCCGGCGGAGCCGCCCGCGACGACGGCGACGGTGTCGAATGTGGATCGCATCGGATCATCCCCCTGTCTGGAATCGAAGAGGGGGCGCCGGATCCTCGCGGATCGGACGCCCCCTGCGGTGTCGCGGTCGGCGGGGCTCAGCTCTTGACGCTGCCGCCGAGGTTCTGCTTCTCGGCCTCGGACTTGGCGGCGTCGGCCACGCGCTCGGCGGCCGACTTCGCGGCCCCCTCGGCGCGGTTCACCGCGTCCTTGCCCGAGGGCGTGCCGGACTTGACCGAGTCGAGCGTCTCGGACGCGACCGACTTGGCCTCGTCCATCGCGGCGTCGGCGACGGCGCGGAGGCGGCCGCTCTCCTGCGCGTAGACGCGCTCGGCCTCCTCGAGCATCCGGTCGCGGTAGCCGCCGAGATACTCGTCCTCCTGACGGGTGCGCGGCAGCGCGGCGCCGATCATCGCGCCGATGCCGAACGCGAGCAGGCCGCCGATCAGGGGCTGCTCCGAGTAGTAGTCGCGCCCCGTCGCCGCGTAGTCCCGGCCACGGGCGGAGAGGTAGTGCTGCGCGTCGAGGGCGGCCTCGCGGGCGGCGATCACACGGTCACGGGCGGCGTCGGTCATCTTGTCGGTCCCTTCCATCAGGCGCATCTTGAGGCTCGCGCCCCGGTCGGTGGTGTCGCTGCCGGTCATCCAGTCGTCCGACGAGCGGGCCCATTCGGGCGCGGACGAGCCGAACCGCTCGCGGATCGAGTCGAACGCGCCGCGCACGCGGTCCATCGCGTCCTCCGCCCCCGACGAGAGCCGCTCCGTCAGCGTCGGCCCCGACGGCTCGTAGGCATCGCCCGACGCGGAGGCGAGGCGGTCGTCGAAGCCGCGCATCGACCCCGACATCGGATCGCCCGTCGAGCGGAACCCGGTCGCGGGCGCGTAGTCGCGGCGGTCGTAGCCGACGGACGGCCGGGCCATGCGCGGGGGCGGGGTCCGGTCGATCGCGCCCGCCGAATGGCCGACCTCGACCTCGTCCTCGTTCGGCGTGCCGTAGGTGTCGCGGAAGCCGTCGCGGTCATGCGTGGCGGCCCAGCGGTCGTAGGTGCCGGCCGTGCTCCGCTTGCGCGCGGGACCCGCGATCAGCCAGGCGAGCCCGACGCCCGTGATGGCGAGCGCCACCGGGTTGTCGCGGGCCTGCCGCGTGGCGTTCTGCGCCCACTCCCCGCCGTTGCGGCGCAGGTAGGTCGTGGCCTGGTCCACGAGCGCGTCGGGCGAGAGCTGATCGGTGAGCGTGTCGAGCGAGCGGGCGAGCGCGCCGCGCTCCTCCTCGATCTCGCGTTCGATCTGTTCGGGGGTACGATCGGACATTCAGAGAGCCTCCTTCACGGCTTCGGCGTCGCGGCGCACGTTCTTGACGGTCCGTGTCGGCGCGAGGCTCGACGCCTTCAGGTCGTTGATGCCCTTCGACACCATGATCGCGGCGATCACCGCGAAGACGACGCCGACGATCAGCGCGGCCCAGCCGGCATCCATCACCTCCGAGAGCGCGGCCACCAGCGCGGCGGCGAGCACGTTGAGCGCGACCAGCGCCACGATCAGCGCGCCGGCGAGCAGGCCGACGGCGACGCCGGCCTTGGTCGCGTTCTCCGACATCTCGGCGCGGGCGAGGTCGACCTCCTTGCGGATCAGGCTCGAGACATGCGTGAGCACGTCCGAGATGATCGAGCCGGGGCCCTTCGCCTGCGCCCCCTCGGGGCGGGCGTCGATGGCGGTCCTCGTCTCGCCGTCCGCCGTCCTGACTTCGACTCGATCGACCATCAGCGCAGCCCCCCACGCGCGACCGAACGGTCGTAGGCGGTGCCGGACACGCCCGCCGGGGGCGCCTCGAAGCGACCGCCCTGGTAGCTGCCGGTCTGGTAGTCGCCGTAGGACGCGTAGGAGCCGCGCTCGGACGCCTTCATCAGGCGCGCGGCGGCGAAGCCGAGCAGCGCGGCGGCGCCGAGGAACACGGTCGGGTTCGAACGCGCGAACCGCGATCACGTCGTCGGTCAGCGAGCCGAGGCTCTGGTTGCGGACCATGTCGGCCGCGCGCGTCAGGTTGGAGGCGAGGTAGTCGGCCGCCTGCGCCTGGTAGCTGTCGTCGCCGAACTCGTGGCCCGCGTTGCGGATGTGCTCGGCGGTCTCCTCGATCCGGCTCGTGGCCTGATCCTTGTACTCGTCGAGCTTGTCGTCGGCCATCCCCTGCGCCCGGGAGGCAAGGCCCGCGGCCTGGGCCTTCGCCTTGGCGGTCAGGCCCGCGGCCTCGTCCGCCACCGCGCGCTTGGTCTCGTCGGCCATCTGCTGCGCGGACTTGCCCGAGCCCGACGACGCGGTCGAGGACGTGCCGGCCGACGCCCCGGTCGCGGCCGTCCCCGGGACGGCGGTCGACTGCGCGCTCGCGCGCGCGGCGGGCGAGGTCGTGGACGCCTCGGTCACCGTCTCGAACGAGTTCGGGTCGCCGGCGGGGGCCTTCGTGGCGGGGGTGGATTTGTCGTCGGACATGTCGGTCCTCCTGGAGATGTGCGGATGGGAAGCGTTCGGACGTCCGTCAGCCGATCAGGTTGATGATCACGAGGACGACGACGACGACACCGATGATGTAGAAGATGCTGGACACGGTGTCCTCCTAGCTCGGGCCGGTGCGGTGGCCGGCCGTTTCTCGGGTGGACGGGCGGACCCGACCTCGTGCGCCCCAACGCCGCATCGCGACGATCCTGTTCCTGACTGCGCTCAAACGTTTGCACCCTGTGGCGGGGCCGCGCGCCCTTGCCGGGCGGGGGAGCCGGAACATATAACGAACGCATGGGAAAGATGAGCATCAAGGACAAGCTCGCGCTCCTGTCGGACGCGGCCAAGTACGACGCGAGCTGCGCCTCGTCGGGCACGTCGAGCCGATCGTCGCGCGACGGGTCCGGCCTCGGCTCCACCACCGGCTCGGGCATCTGCCATGCCTACGCGCCCGACGGGCGGTGCATCTCGCTCCTCAAGATCCTGATGACGAACCACTGCATCTACGACTGCGCGTATTGCGTGAATCGCGTGTCCTCGAACGTGCAGCGGGCGCGCTTCACGGTCGACGAGGTGGTGTGGCTGACGACCGAGTTCTACCGCCGCAACTACATCGAGGGGCTGTTCCTCTCCTCGGGCATCATCAAGTCGTCCGACTACACGATGGAGGAGATGGTCCGCATCGCCGAGACGCTGCGCGCGCAGGGTTTCCGCGGCTACATCCACCTCAAGACCATCCCCGACGCCGCGCCCGAGCTGACCCTCCGCGCGGGCATCGTGGCCGACCGGCTGTCGATCAACGTCGAACTGCCGACCGATGCGAGCGTTCGCGCCTACGCCCCCGAGAAGGACCCCGAGCAGATCCGCGGCGCGATGGCCCGCGTGCGGATGGCCAAGGAGGACTACGCCGACCGATCGCATACCGGCCGGACGCGCGGCCGGTTCGCGCCCGCCGGGCAGTCGACGCAGATGATCGTCGGCGCCGACGCGTCCGACGACGCCACGATCCTCGGCAACGCGAACCGCCTCTACGGGGCCTACGGGCTGAAGCGGGTCTACTACTCGGCCTTCTCGCCGATCCCCGACGCCTCCGCCGTCCTGCCGCTCGTGGATCCGCCGCTGATGCGCGAGCATCGCCTGTATCAGGCCGACTGGCTGCTGCGGTTCTACGATTTCGGACTCGACGAGATCGTGGGGCGCGACGGCGCGGGCATGCTCGATCTCGACATCGACCCCAAGACGTCCTGGGCGCTCGCCAACCGCGACCGCTTCCCCGTCGACGTCAATCTCGGGGCCCGCGAGGCGCTGCTGCGGGTGCCGGGCTTCGGCGCCAAGACGGTGGACCGCATCCTCGCCGCGCGCCGGTCGGGCGTGCTCGGGCTCGACGACGTCCGCCGCATGGGCGGGCGGGTGAAGGCGGCGATGCCGTTCGTGATCGCGCGCGGGCACAAGCCCGGCCACCATCTCGACGCCGCCGACCTGCGCGCGCGCTTCGTCAAGCCCAAGCAGATGGAGCTGTTCTGAGATGTACGCTCCGCGGCTGCCGCGGATCGGAACGCATGCCGCCTGGCGCGATGCGGCCCGGCGGCTGGCCGCGGCGGGGGTGGAGCCCGCGGCGGTGGACTGGGGCCTCGAGGGCGAGGGCGGCGCGATGTTCGACGCGCCGCTGCCCGGTGCGGCGGATGCCGTCGGTCGACCCGCGCTGACGGTCTCGAAGGCGTTCCTCGACCTCACGCGGTCGCTGGTCCCCGAGCGGAGCGGACAGGGGCTCGCGCTCGCCTACTCGCTCCTGGTGCGCCTGCAGGACGCGCCCGCGCTCCTGTCCAACCGCGCCGACCCCCAGGTCGCCGCCGCTCAGGACATCGCCAAGTCGATCCGGCGCGACATCCACAAGATGCACGCCTTCGTCCGGTTCCGAGAGATCGAGGCGCGGGACGGCGCGTCCGGCCGCCGCGCCTTCGCCGCCTGGTTCGAGCCCGACCACCGGATCGAGGAGGAGGGGACGGGCTTCTTCGCCGACCGGTTCGGCGACATGGACTGGCGTATCGTCACGCCCGAGGTGACGGTCACCTTCCGGGGCGGGACCCTTTCGCTCGAGGCGATCCCCTCCGTGCGTCCCCAGGCCGCGGACGCGCTCGAGGAGCTCTGGACGACCTATTACGGCAACGTCTTCAACCCCGCGCGGCTCAAGCCCGACGCGATGCGCGCGGAGATGCCCAAGAAGTACTGGCGGAACCTTCCCGAGGCCGCGGCGATTCCCTCCCTGATCGCGGATGCGCGGGCGCGCGTCTCCCGGATGGTGGAGGCGGGGCCGACGGCGCCCTCGCCCCAGTCCCTGCGCCGCCCCGCGACGGCGCGAACCACGGAGTCCGCCATGGCCACCCCCACCGGTCCCGACCTCTTCGCCGCCTCCGATCCCGCAGCACTGGCGCGGGAGGCCCGCGGCTGCACCCGCTGCCCGCTCCACGGCCCCGCCACGCAGGTGGTGTTCGGCGAGGGACCGGCGGATGCCGACGTGATGTTCGTGGGCGAGCAGCCGGGCGACCGCGAGGACATCGCCGGGCGGCCCTTCGTCGGACCCGCGGGCCAGCTCTTCGACGCGGTGGCCGACGAGGCCGGGATGGACCGGGGCCGGACCTACGTCACCAACGCGGTCAAGCACTTCAAGTTCGTGCAACGCGGCAAGCGGCGCATCCACCAGAAGCCCGGCGCGAGCGAGGTCTCCGCCTGCCGCTGGTGGCTCGACCAGGAGCTGTCGGCGGTCGATCCGGGCCTCGTCGTGGCGCTCGGGGCGACGGCGCTGCACGCGCTCAGCGGCAACGGCGCGGGCATCCTCAAGCGGCGCGGGACGATGGAGGAGACGCGCGACGGGCGCCCGCTGCTGATCACCGTGCATCCGAGCTATCTCTTGCGACTCCCGGATGCGGATGCGAAATCCAGGGAGACGGCGGCGTTCCGGGAGGATCTCTCCCAGGTGACGCGCTGGATGGAGGGGCGCGCCTGAGCGGCGCCCGCCCGACCGGTCGCCCGGGAACCCTGCGCGAGGCGGCCGGGTTTCACGAGCGGGAGGCGACGCCATGCAGTTCTACCAGATGACCGGGTTCCTGGCGGGGCACGACGACGCGGTGGACACGCTGGGCGCCCCCGAGCTGCCCGATCCCGACCGCGCGGTGCTGCTGCTCGACTTCGACGGCACCGTGGTGGACATCGCCGACCGCCCCGACGGCATCGTCGTGACCGACCGGGCGCGCGCGATGATCGCCCGCGCGGTCGAGCGGCTCGACGGGCGGGTGGCCTTCGTCTCGGGGCGCACGCTCGACGACCTCGAGCGGTTCCTGCCGGACTTCGACGGCGCGCTCGTCGGCACGCACGGCTCCGAATGGCGCATCGACGGCGAGCGCGGCGGCGACGAGGACTACGACCTCGAGATCGTGGCGCATCTCAACCGGCTCGCCACCGACTTCGCCAAGCTGCGCCCCGAATTCATGATCGAGCCGAAGCCGTCGGGCGTCGTGCTGCACTTCCGGCAGGCCGAGCATCACGCCGCGCTCGCGCTGCGTTTCATGGAGAGCCTCGCGATGGCCGCGGACGGGTTCCGCCTGCAGCCCGCGCTGATGGCCTACGAGCTCAAGCCCGAGACGGTCGGCAAGGACATCGCGATCCGCCGCCTGCTCGACACCGACGCGTTCCGCGGCCGCGTGCCGGTCTTCGCGGGCGACGACCTGACCGACGAGGCCGGGCTCGAGGTGGTGCAGGGCGCGGGCGGCGTCGGCATCAAGATCGGGCAGGCCGAGACCGTGGCCCGCTACCGGCTGGGGGATCCCGACGCGCTGATCGCGTGCATCGGGGACTGGCTTGCCTGAAGCCGACGGCATCGACGGCGAGGAGCCCGGGCCCGCGGAGCCGAAGCGCCGCCTGATCGTCGTCTCCAACCGCATCCCGAAGGGCGACGTGCCCTCGGGCGGGCTGGTCCACGCGATGCACGAGGCGCTCTCCGTCACCGGCGGGCTCTGGATCGGCGCGGCGGACCCGACGGACCGAGCCGAGGACGGGCTCACGCCGATCGGCTCGGGCGAGTACGACCGCGCGACCTTCGCGCTGACGCCCGCCGAGCATGCGCGGCTACTACCTGGGCTACGCGAACTCGGTGCTCTGGCCGCTCTTCCACCACCGCCCCGACCTGCTCGAATTCGGGGAGGAGGACTTCGCGGCCTACGTCGCCGTGAACCGCCGCGTGGCGCGCGCGATCGCCGCCGTGGCGCAGCCCGACGACCTGATCTGGGTGCAGGACTACCATTTCCTGATGGTCGCGCACGAGTTGCGCTCGATCGGCGTCGCCAACCGGATCGGGCTGTTCCTGCACATCCCGTTCCCGAACGCGTCCGACGCGATGGCGCTGCCGCAGGTGGCGATGCTGCCGGCCTGGCTCGCCGCGCACGACCTCGTCGGGCTCCAGACCATGCGCGACGTCGTCTCCGTCAACGAGGTGATGCGTCACGACACCAAGGCGCAGATCCTCAACGATGGCTCGTGGATGCGCGACGGGCGCCGGACCTCGGTGCGCAGCTTCCCGATCGGGATCGACGCGGCGGGCTTCGCGCGGACCGCGACCGAGGCCGCGCCGCCGAACCTGCAGCTTCCGCCCGGCACGCCGCTCCTCATCGGCGTCGACCGGCTCGACTACTCGAAGGGGCTCGTGCACCGGTTCGAGGCGTTCGGCGCCTACCTCTCGGCCCGCGCGCCCGGCGCCCCCCGCCCGGCCTTCCTGCAGATCGCACCGGTGAGCCGCGAGAACGTCCACGCCTATCAGGAGATCCGCGAGGAACTGGAGCGAACCGCGGGCTCGATCAACGGCGCGCATGCCGACCTCGACTGGACGCCGCTGCGCTACGTCCGCCACCACGTCGACCGGGACGTGCTCGCGGGGCTCTACCGGCTCGCGCATACCGCGCTGGTGACGCCGCTCGCCGACGGGATGAACCTCGTGGCGAAGGAATACGTCGCCGCGCAGGATCCCGAGGATCCCGGCGTGCTGATCCTGTCGCACTTCGCGGGCGCGTCCGAGCAGATGAAGGCCGCGCTGCTGGTCAATCCGTTCGACACGCGCAGCTTCGCCCGCGCCATCGACCAGGCGATCGAGATGCCGCGCGACGAGCGCATCGAGCGCCACCAGGCGCTGCGCCAGGGCGTGTTCGAGCAGGACATCGCGTGGTGGACGCGGACGTTCCTCGACCGGCTGGTCGAGACGAAGCGGACGCCCGAGGCGGGCTAGGTCCTCAGACCATCTCCTCGGGGATGCCGGGGAGGTTCCAGCCGAACCGGCGCGCGGGCGCCGCCGAATAGGGCAGGATGAAGCCGCGGCGCTCCGCCGGTTCACGGCGCGCGTTCTCGCGGGCAAGCGACCGCCACGCCTCCATCGCCGTCGCGGGGTCGAGGAACGCGTCCTCCGCCTCGCCCGCGAGCCAGTGAGCGGTGCAGCGGCGACGCAGCTCGCCGACATGGTCGGCCCCCGACAGCGCCACGCCCGTCTCCGTGTCCCATTTCAGACTGCGACCGTTGAGGTTGGCCGACGACACGATCGCCGCGTCGTCGTCGAAGATCGAGACCTTCGCGTGCAGGTAGATCAGCGGCGCGCCGTAGAGCCGCGCGCGCCCGGTCTCCTCCGGGGTGGCGGGCTTGCGCTGCGCCGGGCTCCCGAAGAACACCCTGTCGCGGAACGCGCGTCCGACGATCCGCACGCAGCGCGCCTGGAGGAATTCGCCGTAACGCGCGTCGCTCCCCTCGTTGCCCTTCCAGGCCACGTCCTCGGGCGCGGCGGGCAGGATCACGACGAGCGTGAGGTCGGGATTGCGCCGCGCCGACCGCGCGAGGGTGCGGGCGAGGGAGGTGTCGCGGAAGAACTGCGACTCGAGGTAGATCAGCCGCCGCGCCGCGCCGATCCGATCCGCATGGGCGCGGGCGAGCTCGGACAGGACGGGCATCGGCGACAGGAACGGAAGGTCGATCGACCGACGGCGCGACAGCGTGCGGAGCAGGTGCGGCAGCTTCGGCGGCTGGCGCTCGCCCCGGACGACGGCGAGGAACGTCTCGATGTGCCGCTCGGCCTCGGCCGCGGCGGGGCCCTCGACCATCAGTTGCAGGTCGTGCCACGTCTCCTCGCCCGGCAGCGCGTGCTCGAGCGTGTCCCAGCGGCGGTCGTTGAGGTCGAGCCCGCCCGACGTAGAGCCGCTCGCCGTCGCTCGCCGCGATCTTCTGGTGGTGCGACACCGGCAGCAGACGCGGGAGCCGAAGGTCGCGCAGCCGGACCCGGCGGTCGCCGTCCTCGTCGAAATACTCCGCGAGCAGTGGCAGCTCCCGACGGCGCCGCCGCCGCAGATGCGGGCGGAGCTCGTTGATCTCGCGCACGGTCTTGCGCAGGTATTGGCGCGCGCGCGGCCACAAGATCAGGCTCGGCAGCCAGCCGACGCGCGCGGGATGCACCGCCGCGCGGACCCGCAGCAGTTCCGGCCGTCCCGACACCTCGCCCGCCGCGATCAGCAGACGCTGGCAGCGCCAGGCGCGCTGGTGGTAGTCGGGCCGCACGATCGGGTCGAAGTCGCTGATGACGATGTCGATGCGGACCCCGCGCGCGAGCGTGTGGACGACGAGGTCGAACCAGTCGCGCCCGATCGCGAGCCCCTCGGGCGAGTGCAGGCGGGTGCGCGGGTCGAAGATGCGGAACCCGATCGCGAGCCGCTCGCGCGTGCCGAGCACCATCCGCTCGAACTCGGGGAACGCCTCGGCGGCGGTCAGGAGCGGGCGGACCGAGAGATGCCCGTCGCCGGCGGCCATCAGAACGTCCCCGGCGCGGGCGCGAATTCGGAGGCCACGAACTCGACCGAGAGCGTGTAGCGCCCGTCCTCGTGACGCGACTTCACCGCCGCGTCGAGCTGCGTGGCGAAGGCCCGGATCAGCTTGCGCCCCATGCCCTTGCCCTGCTCGCGCGGCCGGGCCGGGGCGGCGTTGACCAGCCGGAAGTGACAGGTCCGGTCCGGTTCGCGGTGGAACGCGACCTCGATCCAGCGCGAGGGCTCGTCTCCGTCTCCGCACTCGGCGGGCATGTGCTTGAGCGCGTTGATGACCGCCTCGGCGGCGAGCAGCGACATCGGCACCGCCTGGTCCGGGTAGAGCCAGATCTCGTCGATCGCCATCTCGAGATCTATCTCCCCGCCCTCGGGCGCCACCGTGATCGATTTGGAGACGACCTCGCGCATGAGGTGGCCGACGTCGACGAGGCCGGTATCGGACGTCTGGTACAGGTCGCGGTGGATCGTGGCCATGCTCAGCACGCGGTCCTGCGTCTGGCGCAAGGCGGCCTTCGCCTCGGCGCTGTCGGCGTCGCGGATCTGGAGCGCGATGATCGAGGAGATGAGCTGAAGGTTGTTCTTGACCCTGTGGTGGATCTCCTTGACCAGCACGCTCTTCTCGCGGATCGCGTTCTCGAGGCTCGCCTCGTCGCGGATCAGCGCCTCGGTCATCCGGTAGAACGCCTTCTGCATCCGCCGGATCTCGGTCGGCGGGTCCTCGGCCACGAGGTCGTCGGGCAGGCGCCGCGCGGCCGCGAAGAGCGCCATCTGCCGTCCGAGCCGCTGCAGGTGCCGGGTCACGAGACGGTGCACCGCGAAGAGCGACACCAGGAGGCTCACGCCCCACATGATCGCAGGAAACAGGCTCGCGAGCGCGCTGTTGGCGATCGGGTCGGTGAGCCCGGCATCGTCGTCCCAGATCCCCATGACGTAGACCTCGCCGGCCCGGATCGGCGCGACGGTGAAGACCCGCGGTTCGCCGCCCATGTCGTTTGCGCGGATCGCGCGCGCGCGCAGCGTCCGCGCGAGATCGGCCAGCGCCAGCCCCTCGGGCAGCATGTCGGGCGCGGTCGTCAGGTCGCCCGACGCGGTCAGGAGCGTGCCGTCCTTCGTGAACGTCAACAGTTCGCGCAGCGCCTCGCCCGCGGGCGCGTCGGCGGGCGTGATCCGCGCATGCGGGATCGAGATCGAGACGAAGCCCAGAAGCGCGTCGGCGTCGTCGTAGACCGGCGTGCTCGCCACGATCACCGAGGCTTGGCTGAGCGGTGCGCGCCGGTTGACCACGATGCGCGGGCGCGGATCGGCGAGGAGGTCGTCCCATTCGGCGGTGCCGGAGAAGTCGTAGGGCCGGCCGGCGGAGGAGCATTCCATCCTCCCGGAGACGGGGATGAAACCCGCGAAGCTGAACCGCGCGGAGCGCTCGACAAAGCGTTCCATGTAGGTCGAGCAGCGCGGGGTGCTTCGCGTGAGTTCGGGCACCACGACCGCGAGCGCGTCCGCCCCGCCGCTCGCCTGCACCAGCGCGAGCCGCTCGTCGGTCGCGGCCTGCTGCGTCAGCGCCAGCAGCGCCAGCTCGGCGTTCGACCGCGCGGTCTCGGCGACGCTGCGCGTCTGGATCACCGCGATCAGCCCGATCGGCAGGAGCGCGATCGAGAGCAGGGCGGCCAGTCGGAAGCGGAGGCTCTTGTACCAGGGGTCGGGGTTCAGATCGTCGGGCGTCAGCGCAGGATACCCCCGCCGCCCGCGACGACGGCCATCGTTGCGTTGTCGGTCATCTCCATCGGACTGTCGCCGTCGAGCTCGAGCAGCTCGGTCAGCCGCGCCCGCCCGCGGTTCGCCCGGCTCTTGATCGTGCCGATGGCGACGCCGCACATCCCCGCCGCCTCCTCGTAGGTGAAGCCCGACGCGCCGACGAGGATGAGCGCCTCGCGCTGTTCGTCGGGCAGCGTCTCGAACGCCTTCTTGAAATCGGCGAGGTTCAGGTGGCCGTCATGGTCGGGCTTGACCGAGAGGCTCGCGGTCATCGTCCCCTCGGGGTCGGAGACCTCGCGGTTCAGCTTCCGGCGGCTCGAATAGTAGGTGTTGCGCAGGATCGTGAAGAGCCAGGCGCGCATGTTGGTGCCGACCTGGAACTTCTCGATGTTGGTCCACGCCTTGACCACGGTGTCCTGCACCATGTCGTCGGCGACGGCGCCGTTGCGCGTCAGGCTCAGCGCGAAGGCCCGCAGCGCGGGAAGGTGTTCGAGCATCGCCTCCCGGGGATCGGCGGCGCTCATTCAGGATCGCCCCCCTCGACGTCCTGAGCCTTGAGCACGGCGAGAAGGTCCTTGAAGCGGTCGGGCAGCTCCTCGCGGGCGAGGTCGGCATAGACCAGGCGCAGGTTGCGGTCGATCACCGACGCGATCGGGTCCGGCTCCGGTTTCGTCTCGTCGGTCATGGGGGTCCATCTATCTCGCTGAGCCAGCATCGAGCCTGCGTCCAACATTTTCCGGGTGCGCGGGAACCGAACGTGGCCCCGATCCGTTCGGTTCCAAGAAAAGACGCACCCAGGGGGACGAGGATGACGGGCACGCATGGGGCGATCGACCTCTCGGACAGGATCGCCGGCGATCTCCCCTACCTTCGTCGTTATGCGCGCGCGCTGACCGGCTCGCAGGCTTCGGGGGACAAGTACGCCATCGCGACGCTCGAGGCGATCCTCGGCGACCGGAGCATCTTCGACGGCATCGCCCGAACCCGCGTCGCGCTCTACAAGTGCTTCCACGCGATCTGGGGCAGCACCGGCTCGCCCGCGCCCGACGCCGATGGCGGCCCGTCCGCGCGGGCGCACGCGCTCCTGGGCGCGCTCGGGCCGAACACCCGCGAGGCGCTGCTGCTCGCGACCGTCGAGGATTTCTCGACCGAGGAGATCGCGACGATCATGGACGTCGAGCGCGACGAGGTCCGCCATCTCATCGCCGCCGCGCGCCGTGACATGGAGGCCTCCGTCCGGGGCCGCGTGATGATCATCGAGGACGAGCCGATCATCGCCGCGGACCTCGGCGCGATCGTCGAGGAGCAGGGCCATCGCGTCGTCGGCGTGGCCCGGACCCGCGACCAGGCGGTCGAGCTCGGTACGCGCGAGATCCCCGACCTGATCCTCGCCGACATCCAGCTCGCCGACAACTCGTCGGGGATCGACGCGGTCAACGACCTTCTGGCGGCGATGCCCGACACGCCGGTGATCTTCATCACCGCCTTCCCCGAGCGCCTGCTGACCGGGGAGCGGCCCGAGCCCGCGTTCCTGATCTCCAAGCCCTACAAGGAGGAGCAGGTCCAGTCGGCGGTCAGCCAGGCGATGTTCTTCGCCTCGACGGAGACGCTCCGGGCCTGACGGGGCGGTCGGCCATCCGAGGTCGGCCCGCGCGCTGTCGATCACGTCTGTTAGTCGGGCGAATGGTGCCGTAGCATCGGACGCGTGCCCATCCGCGTGCCGACGACGGCCGGACCGTTCGGAGACAGCCTCGGACGGAATCTCGAATGACGGTGGACTGCCACCAGTGCCCTCTGCGCCGCAAGGAGGCCTTCGTCGGCATGACCGACGAGGAGGTCGAGTTCATGCGGCGCGTCAAGATCGCCGAGCGCCGCGTCGATCCGCGGACCGTCGTGCTGAACGAGGGCGAGGACAGCCGCTATCTCTACACCGCGCTCGAGGGGCTCGGGCTGCGCTACAAGACCGTCGCGGGCGGGCGTCGGCAGGTGATCGGCTTCACCTATCCCGGCGACTTCATCGGCCTGCAGGGCGGGCTCCTGGGGCGGATGGGCCATTCCTTCGCCTCGACGACGGGAATGACGCTGTGCGTCTTCGACCGGGTCGAGCTCAAGCGGATCTACGCCGAGCAGGCCGAGCGCGCCTTCGACCTTACCTGGCTCGCCGCGACCGAGGAATCGGTGCTGGGCGAGATGCTGGTGACGATCGGCCAACGCCCGGCGATGCACGCGATGGCGTGGCTGTTGCTGCGCATGTTCCTGCGCGGTCGCGCGGTCGGGCTCGTCACGACGGACGGCGCGGGCGGCGCGATGCCGTTCCCCTACCGCCAGCAGGACCTCGCCGACGCGCTCGGCTTGTCGCTCGTGCACACCAACAAGACGATGGCCAAGCTGCGCGCGCGCGACCTCGCGGGGATGGGGGACGGGCTCCTGCGCCTGCCCGACCTCGAGGCGCTCGCCGCGATGGCCGGGTCCGACCTCGCCGCCATCACCCCCCCGCGGCGCCCGCTTTTCTGACCTCCGCGAGCCAGCGGATCGCCGCGCGGTAGCCCTCCGGCCCCAGCCCCGCGATCACCGCGTCCGCGCGGGCCGAGACGTGGGAGTGGTGCCGGAACGGCTCGCGGCGGTGGATGTTGCTCAGGTGGACCTCGACCACCGGGCCGTCGAAGGCGTGGAGCGCGTCCAGGATCGCGATCGAGGTGTGCGAGTACGCGCCCGGGTTGATCACGATCGCGTCGCAGACGCCCCGCGCTCCCTGGATCGCGTCGATGAGCGCGCCCTCGTGGTTGGACTGCGCGAAGGTCAGGTCGGCCAGTTCGAGCGCGCGGCACGACGCCTCCACCTCGGCCAGCGTCTCGCGGCCGTAGAGTTCGGGCTGCCGCTCCCCGAGCAGGTTCAGGTTCGGGCCGTTCAGGACGAGGATCTTCATGTCGCGCCTCCGCTGCGCACGCTCGTAGGGCAGGGGACCTCACACGTCGAGGAACACCGTCTCGCCCTCGCCCTGCAGCCGGATGTCGACGTGCCAGCCGCCCTCGACCGCCCGCGCCATCAGCGTCTCGCGCCGCGACGGGGGATCGATCCGCGCCAGCACCGGGTCGGCGTCGTTCGCCGGATCGCCCGCGAAGTAGACGCGGGTATGCAGCGCCAGCCCGATCCCGCGCGCGGCGATCCAGAGCGTCAGGTGCGGCGCCTGCCCCGCCACCGGGCCGGGCCGCACGGTGTCGAACCGGAACGTCCCCGTCGCCGCGTCGCAGCCCGACCGGCCCCAGCCCGCGAAGCCGGGATCGCGCGGCGGCAGTTGGCCGTCCGCGTCGGCCTGCCAGACCTCCACCAGCGCGTCGCGGCACGGCTCGCCCAGCCCGTCGAGCACGCGCCCCGTCAGCGCGATCGCCTCGCCCCGCGCGCCCTCGCGGCGCATCACCGAGCCCAGATCCGCGCCGCCATACATCGGCAGCCCCGCCGCGTTCGGCAGGAGCCCGATATGGACGTAGGGCCCGGCGGTCTGGCTCGCGCTCTCCCTCACGGCCGCCCCTCGAACGGCGTCGCCCGCCGTCCGCGCAGCACGAGGTCGAAGCGCCAGGCCCGCGCGTCCATCGGGATCGTCGCCGCCATGTCGAGCCGCGCCGTCAGGCGGTCGACGGCCTCCGCGTCCGGGATCGAGCGGACGATGGGGCAGAGCGGGACGTGCGGGTCGCCCTCGAAGTACATCTGCGTCACCAGCCGCTGCCCGAAGGCATGCCCGAAGAGCGAGAAGTGGATGTGCGACGGGCGCCAGTCGTTCGCCCCGTTGGGCCAGGGATACGGGCCGGGCCGCACGGTGCGGAACGCGTAGGCGCCGTCCGCGCCGGTCAGGCAGCGCCCGCAGCCGCCGAAGCCCGGGTCGAGCGCCGCGCGGTAGCCGTCGCGCGCGTGGCGGTAGCGCCCGCCGGCATTGGCCTGCCAGACCTCGATCAGCGCGCCGGGCACCGGGCGGCCGGTCTCGTCGCGCACGTGGCCCAGCACGACGATCCGCTCGCCGATCGCGCCGCCGGGGCCGTAGTTCTCCAGAAGGTCCGCGTCGCCGGGCGCCACCGTGCCCTCCCCGAAGACCGGCCCGGTCTCCTCCGACCGGGTGGACGGGAACGAGAGCGGCGCGAGGCGGGGCGAGCGCAGCACGGTCGTGCGGTAGTCGGGGAAGAGCGGCGGCGGATGCAGCCCCCGCGCCCGCGGGATCAGCCCGCCCCGCGCGGGCTCGAGCGCGGCGGGACGGTCGCGCGCCACCCGGTCGCTCACCCCTCCATCTCCGCGAGCGTCGCGCGGATCAGCTTGAGCGCATGGTTCGCGCGCGGCACGCCGGCGTAGATCGCGACGTGCTGCATCGCCTCGGCCATGTCGGAGGCCGACGCGCCGGTGCGCGCGGTGGCGCGGACGTGCATCGGGATCTCCTCGAAGTTGCCCAGGGCCGCCAGCAGCGCCAGCGTGAGCATCGATCGCTCGCGCGCGGGGATCGCGTCCGACGCCCAGACGTGGCCCCAGGCGCCCTCGGTCACGAGCGACTGGAACGCCGCGTCGAGCGGGTCCGACGCCGCCGCCGCCCGGTCGACGTGCGCGTCGCCCAGCACGCGGCGGCGTGTGGCGTCTCCGGTGGCGGCGCGGTCGGTCATGGCGCGACGATGGACCGGCCCCGCGCAAAGGAAAAGGGGCGCCCCGAAGGACGCCCCCTCGCTCGTCGCGTGCGGATCAGCAGCTGTAGTACATCTGGTACTCGATCGGGTGCGGCGTGTGCTCGTAGGCGTGCACCTCGTCCCACTTGAGCGCCATGTAGCCCTCGATCTGGTCGCGGGTGAACACGTCGCCCGCCAGCAGGAACGCGTGGTCCTTCTCGAGCTCGTCGAGCGCCTCGCGCAGCGACCCGCAGACGGTGGGGATCATCGCCAGCTCCTCGGCCGGCAGGTCGTAGAGGTCCTTGTCGGACGGGTCGCCCGGATGGGTCTTGTTGGCGATCCCGTCGAGCCCGGCCATGAGGAGGGCGGCGAAGCACAGGTAGGGGTTCGCCGCCGGGTCCGGGAAGCGGGCCTCGACGCGCTTGGCCTTCGGGCTCTCCGTCCACGGGATCCGCACGCAGCCCGAGCGGTTGCGCGCCGAATAGGCCCGCAGCACGGGCGCCTCGAAGCCGGGGATCAGGCGCTTGTAGCTGTTCGTCGTCGGGTTGGTGATCGCGTTGAGCGCCTTGGCGTGCTTGAGGATGCCGCCGATGAAGTAGAGCGCCTCCATCGACAGGTCGGCGTACTGGTCGCCCGCGAAGAGCGGCTTGCCGTCCTTCCAGATCGACATGTTGACGTGCATGCCGGTGCCGTTGTCGCCCTTGATGGGCTTGGGCATGAACGTGGCCGACTTGCCGTAGGCGTGCGCGACGTTGTGGATGACGTACTTGTACATCTGCAGCGCGTCGGCCTGCTGCGTCAGCGGCCCGAAGATCAGCCCGAGCTCGTGCTGGTTGGACGCGACCTCGTGGTGGTGCTTGTCCACCTTCATGCCGATCCGCTTCATCGTCGACAGCATCTCGGAACGCAGGTCCTGCGCCGGGTCGACCGGGTTCACGGGGAAGTAGCCGCCCTTGACGCCGGGGCGGTGGCCCATGTTGCCCATCTCGAACTCGGCGTCGGTGTTCCAGGCGCCGTCGGCCGCGTCGACCTCGAAGCTCACCTTGTTCATCGTGTTCGAGTACCGCACGTCGTCGAACACGAAGAACTCCGCCTCCGGCCCGCAGAAGAACGTGTCGCCGATCCCGGTCTGCTTGAGGTAGGCCTCGGCCTTGAGCGCGGTGCCGCGCGGGTCGCGGTCGTAGGCCTCGCCGGTATCGGGCTCGACCACGTTGCAGTGCACGCAAAGCGTCTTCTCGGCGTAGAACGGATCGACGTAGGCCGAGGCCGTGTCCATCATCAGCTTCATGTCGGAGGCTTCGATCGACTTCCATCCGGCGATGGAGGAGCCGTCGAACATGAAGCCCTCCTCGATGAAGTCCGCGTCGACCTGGTCGGCGAGCACGGTGACGTGCTGCAGCTTGCCGCGCGGGTCGGTGAAGCGGATGTCGACGTACTCGATCTCCTCGTCGGCGATCAGTTTCAGGACGGCGTCCTGGCTCATGGCGTTCCCCTCTCTCGTTCGATTGTCGTCTCTGTGCGGCGCGATCAGATCGCGTCCTCGCCCGTCTCTCCGGTGCGGATGCGGACGACCTGCTCGACGGCGGTGACGAAGATCTTGCCGTCGCCGATCTTGTCGGTGCGCGCGACGGCGACGATCGCCTCGAGCGCGGCGTCCACGAGATCGTCCGGCAGCACGACCTCGACCTTCACCTTGGGCAGGAAGTCCACGACGTACTCGGCGCCGCGGTAGAGCTCGGTATGCCCCTTCTGGCGCCCGAACCCCTTCACCTCCGTCACCGACAGGCCCTGGATGCCGATCTCCTGCAGCGCCTCCTTCACCTCGTCGAGCTTGAAGGGCTTGATGATGGCCTCGATCTTCTTCATCGCCGTGCGTCCTCCCGCTCGTCGCGCCGCTCCCTCGCAGGCGGTGGCGGTCGGGACAATCGCACCCCCGGGGCGCGGTGGGCCTCCTGGCGGTTGAAACACCACGGGCGATGCGACGTTGGGCAGGACGCCCAAAGAATGGGCACTCGGCGAACGCGTCCGCCGCCCGTCCCGCGGTCGCCTCAGAACGAGCGGGCGAACTGCTCGGAAGGGCCGGCAGACTTGACGGCCCCCGCCCGCGACGGGAAGCGCGTGAATGCGACCACGGGGGCGGGCCGTCGGAATGCGGCACGGCGGGGGATCGCACGCACGTCGCGCGCCGGGCAGCCTGATGCGAGCCCATGGGTCGAGAATGCCGCCCGCCGGATCATCGTCGCCGCGTCCGCCCTGAGATGGATGCACATACAATCACGCTCCGTTCCGCACGCCCTCCTCCTGACCGACGATTGCGGCGGCATCCCGGCCCGGTTGCGGGCGTTTCGCGGCCCTTTGCGGCCCGCGCGGGGCCTGCTATTCAGTCGCTGCGCGGGTGTGGCGGAACTGGCAGACGCACCAGATTTAGGTTCTGGCGCCGCGAGGCGTGGGGGTTCGAGTCCCTTCACCCGCACCAACCGCCGTCGGGGGCGCCCATGCGCGAAGCGCTGGTCACGGGGTTCCACGCCGGCATCGCGCGCGCCGACCCTTTCGTCGCGGTCGCGGTGGCGCCGATCGAAGCCGACCCCCCCGACGCGATCCTGGCGCTCGGCAAGGCCGCCCGCGCGATGACCGCCGCCGCCCTCGAGCGCTTTCCCGGCACGCCCGCCCTCGTGGTCACGAACGCGGGCAACGCCGCCCCTCTGCCCGGCGCGCGGGTGATGGTGGGCGGGCACCCGATCCCTGATGCGGGCTCGCTCGCCGCGGGCGAGGCGCTCCTTGCCGCCGCCGCGGCGCTCGGGACCGGTCAGCGCGCTCTCGTCCTCGTCTCGGGCGGCGGCAGCGCGCTCGCCGTCGCCCCGGTAGCGGGCGTGACGCTCGCGGACGAGGCGGCGGTCGCGCGGCTCCTGCTCGCCTCGGGGCTCGACATCCGCGCGACGAACGCCGTCCGGCGTCGGCTGGGGCGCCTCAAGGGCGGCGGCCTCGCCCGCGCCGCGGCGCCCGCGACGCTCGAGGCGCTGATCCTGTCGGACGTGATCGGCGACGACCTCGCCGCCGTCGCCTCCGGCCCCACGCTGCCGCCCGGCGACGATTCCGGCGACGTCCGCGCCCTGCTCGTGGCGCACGGGCTCTGGTCCCGCCTGCCCGATGGCTGCCGGGCCGCGATCCTGGCGCCCACCGCCCCGGTGCCTCCCTCGCGGGCGACGGCGATCGGCTCGAACCGCCTCTCCGCGCGGGCGATGGCCGACGCCATCCCGGGCGCGCGGCTGGAGGACGACCCGCTCGTGGGCGACGTGGCCCTGGCCGCCGCGCGGGTCGCGGCCGCGGCGCGACGCGGGCCGGGCGTCACGGTCTGGGGCGGGGAGACCACCGTGGTCCTGCGCGGGCCGGGCCGGGGCGGGCGCAACCAGGAGCTCGCGCTGCGCGTGGCGGTGGCGCTCGAGGGCTTCGGGCGACCGTGGGCGTTCCTGTCGGGCGGGACCGACGGGCGCGACGGCCCCACGGACGCGGCGGGCGCGGTGGTCGACGGCGGGACGCTCGGGCGCATCGCGGCGGCGGGGCTCGACGCGGCGGCCATGCTCGCGCGCAACGACAGCCACCCCGCGCTGGCGGCGGCGGGCGATCTGCTGGTCACCGGCGCGACCGGCACGAACGTCGCCGACCTGCAGGGCCTCCGGGTGGGGTGACGCCGCCGCCCGGCCTGCTATGTCCGAAGACATGAAGCGCCGCATCCTCCTCGCCGCCCTCGCGCTCGGCGCCGTCGCGGTCGCCGCGATGCCGCGGCTCCTGCCGATGGCGCCGTCGGACTGGCACGTCGATCCGCTGGCGGCGGAGCGGACGGGGCGCCCGAACGCCTGGCTGCTCGCCCCCGGCGGCGACGCCCCGCCCGTGGCCTCGACCGATCCGCCCGCGGCGGTCCTCGCTCGCCTCGACGCCGCGGCGATGGCCGAGCCGGGCGTCGAGCGGCTCGCCGGATCGCCCGAGGAGGGGCTCGTGACCTGGGTGCAGCGGTCGCGCGCGATGGGCTTCCCGGACGCCGTGTCGATCCGCGCCGCGCCCGCGGGCGACGGCAGCATCGTCACCGTCTTCAGCCGCTCGCGATACGGCTACAGCGACATGGGCGTGAACCGCGCCCGCGTCGAGCGCTGGCTCGCCGCCGCGGGGCTCTGAGAGGCGCTCAGTAGGGCAGCGGCCGCGTACGGTTCGCCTCGTCGATCGCCGCCACCAGCTCGTCGGGCAACACGACGTCCTGCGCGGCCAGCCCGTGCGCGAGCTGCTCGACCGTCGTGGCGCCCAGGATCGCCGAGCACGCGAAGGGCCGCGTCTGCATCCACGCGAGCGCCATGTGGACCGGATCGACGCCGTGCTCGCGCGCGAGGCCGTGGTAGAGGCGCGTCGCCGCGTCGATCCCTTCCGCCCAGCGACCGCCCATCTCCCCGTTGATCGAGCGCCGCGAGCCCTCGGGCACCGCGCCGTCGAGATACTTTCCCGTCAGGATGCCCGCGGCGAGCGGCGAATAGGCCAGCATCGTCACGCCCTCGTAGGCCATCACTTCCGCGAGGTCCGTGTCCGCCAGCCGCGCGAGCAGCGAGTACTCGTTCTGCAGCGATACCGGGCGGGCCGGGCCGTCGCCCGCGAGCCGCAGCCACTGGTCCGTCCCCCAGGCGCTGTCGTTCGAGAGCCCGAACGCCCGCATCGTCCCCCGCTCCACCTCCCGCTCGAGCGCGCCGACGCAATCGGCGACATCCTGCACGATCGCGTCGCGGTCGCCCTCGGGCCGGAACGTCCAGTTCTTGCGGAACGCGTAGGTGCCGCAGTTGGGCCAGTGGAACTGGTAGAGGTCGACATGGTCCACGCGCAGCCGCTTCAGGCTGTCCTCGAGCGTTTCGCGGATGGTCCCGGCCGCGATCGGCGCGCCGTCGCGCGCGGGGCTGCCCGCGCCCGAATGCTTGGTGGCGATGCGGATCCGGTCCGCGTTCCCCGCGGCGATCCACTCGCCCACGATCTCCTCCGTCCGGCCCACCGTCTCGGCGCGCACGGGGTTGACCGGGTAGAGCTCGGCCGTGTCGAGCCAGGTCACGCCCGCGTCGATCGCCATCTCGATCTGCGCGTGCGCGTCCGCCACGCCGGTCTGCGTGCCCCAGGTCATCGTCCCGAGCATGATCTCGGAGATGGTGTCGTCGCGGCCCAGCGGGACGGTTCTCATGGGCGGTCTCCTATCCGATGTCGAGGTCGAGCCAGACCGGGACGTGGTCCGACGGCTTGTCGCGCGCGCGCATGTCGGCCTGGATCGTGCAGTCCGTCATGGCGTCCGCGACCGCGGGCGAGAGCAGGAAATGATCGATCCGAAGCCCGTGGTTCCGGTCGAACGCGCCCGCCTGATAATCCCAGTAGCTGTAATGGCCGGGGCCCGGATGGCGGACCCGGAACGCGTCGGTCAGCCCCAGGTTGACGAGCCGCCGCCAGGCCGTGCGCGTGGCGGGCAGCGCGAGCGCGTCCTGCGCCATCACCTCGGGGCGCGCCGCGTCGATGTCGGCCGGCAGGACGTTGAAGTCGCCGGTCATCACGAACGGGACCTCCTCGGCCAGCAGCGCCGCCGCGCGCGCCTCCAGCCGGGCCATCCAGGCGAGCTTGTAGTCGTATTTCGGCCCCGGCGCCGGGTTGCCGTTGGGCAGGTAGAGCCCGCAGACCCGGACCGCGCCGCGCTCGCCCACCACCGTCGCCTCGACGTAGCGCGCCTGCTCGTCGGCCTCGTCCACCCCTCCATCGGGCGCGGGCAGCCCCCGCGTCACGTCCTCGAGCGGGGTCTTCGACAGGAGCGCGACGCCGTTGAACCCCTTCTGCCCGTGGACGTGCAGGTCGTAGCCCGCCGCCTCGGCGATCTCGCGCGGGAACGCCTCGTCGACGATCTTGATCTCCTGGAGCACCGCGACGTCCGGCGCGTCCTCGCGGAGCCAGCGCGCGACGGTCTCGAAGCGCGCGCGGATGCCGTTCACGTTGTAGGTCGCGATCTTCATGGGCCCTCCGGTCCGGGCGGGTCTAGGAGCCGGGGACGGGGTTGTCACGAGCCCCGCCGCCGCGTTCGGCTCGAAGCCGAACCCTCAGCGCAACCCCGCGCAGAAGCGCTCGATCCGCGCGCAGGCCTCCGTGAGCGCCGCGTCCGACGTGGCGTAGCTCACGCGGAAATGCGGCGAGAGCCCGAACGCCGCGCCGAACACCACCGCGACCCCCTCCTCCTCGAGGAGCGCCGTGGCGAAGGCCTCGTCGTCCGCGATCGCCGTCCCGCCCGCGCTGACCTTCCCGATGCAGCCCGCGATCGACGGATAGACGTAGAACGCCCCCTCCGGCA
This sequence comes from uncultured Alphaproteobacteria bacterium, assembly GCA_963729425.1. Classification (GTDB taxonomy): domain Bacteria; phylum Pseudomonadota; class Alphaproteobacteria; order Rhodobacterales; family Rhodobacteraceae; genus Jannaschia. The sequence goes on from CAVSOF010000007.1 coordinate 532,041, forward strand.
CCGGGCACTCGACGCCCTCGCAGGCGTTCAGCCCCGCCACCACGAGGTCGCGCCGACGCTGGAACAACCGCTTGTTGGGCTCGATGAAGTCCTGCGGCCCCTCGAGCGCCTCGACCGCCGCCCATTGCGAGATCGAGCAGGGGTTCGACGTCGTCTGCGACTGCACCTTGGCCATCGCGCGGATCAGCGGCTCGGGACCGGCGGCGTAGCCGATCCGCCAGCCCGTCATCGCGTAGGCCTTCGACACCCCGTTCATCGTCAGCGTCCGGTCCATCAGCCGCGGCTCCACCTGCGCGGGCGTGGCGAAGGCTGCGCCGTCGAAGGTCAGGTGCTCGTAGATGTCGTCGCTGAGCACCCAGACGTGGCGGTGCCGCAGCAGCACAGCCATCAGCCCCCGGATCTCGTCGGCGGTGTAGGCGGCGCCGGTGGGGTTGGACGGCGAGTTGAAGAGGAACCACTTGGTCCGCTCCGTGATCGCCGCCTCGAGCGCCTCCGGCGTCGACTTGAAGCCCACCTCGATCCCCGCCGGCACGATCACCGGCTCGCCACCCGCGAGCCGGACCATGTCGGGGTAGCTGACCCAGTAGGGCGCGGGGATCACCACCTCGTCGCCGGGGTTCAGCGTCGCCATGAACGCGTTGTAGATCACCTGCTTGCCGCCCGACCCCACGCTCACCTGAGCCTGCGCGTAATGAAGCCCGTTCTCGCGCGCGAACTTGGCGCAGATCGCGCGCTTGAGCTCCGGGATGCCGTCGACGGCGGTGTAGCGCGTGCGGCCCTCCGCGATCGCCCGCCGCCCCGCCTCGGCGATGTTCGGCGGCGTGTCGAAATCGGGCTCCCCCGCGCCGAGCCCGATCACGTCGCGCCCCGCCGCGCGCAGCTCCGCCGCCATCGTCGTCACCGCGATCGTGGGCGACGGCTTCACCCGCGCGAGCGTGTCGGACAGGAAGGCCATGGGCAGGCTCCGGGTTGGCGCGGGGTCGCGCCCGTCCTAGGTGGCGACCCTGCCGCGGGCAAGCGGCGCGGCCCGGAGGGACCCCATGACGGACGACACGCTCGACGCCCGCCGCAAGCGCCTGCGCATCCGTGCCTGGCGCCGGGGCATCAAGGAAATGGACCTGATCCTCGGCGGCTACGCCGACGACCGGCTCGCGGGGCTCGACGAGGACGGCGTCGCGCTCCTCGAAGCGGTGCTGGGCGAGAACGACCATGATCTCTTCGCGTGGGTCACGGGGCAGGGCGACCCGCCGCCCGCGCGCTACGCGGCGCTGATGGCCGAGCTGGCGGCGCGCACGGCCGGCGCGGGCCAGGACCGCTGACCAGGCGGAATGCGGCGAAATCGTCGCTCGTTTAACGAAATGTCAGGACTTCCCGGTCCATCTTCGAGCCATAGAGATCGAGAGCGGGACCGTCGCGCATGAGCAGGCTAGAGAAATTCCAACCCCGCAAGCAGCCGGACTTCATGTCGGGCTACCTCGACGCGCTCACCCTGGTCGAGCGGCTGCACCGGCTCCTCCTCGACGTCATCAAGGACGAGTTCGAACGGCTCGACATCCTCGAGATCAACGCGGTGCAGGGGCTGCTCCTGTTCAACATCGGCGACCACGAAGTGACGGCGGGCGAGTTGAAGTCGCGAGGCTACTACCAGGGCTCCAACGTCAGCTACAACCTCAAGAAGCTGGTGGAGATGGGCTACATGCACCACGAGCGCTGCGAGGTGGACCGCCGTGCCGTCCGCGTGCGGCTCACGGCGCGCGGCCGCGAAGTGCGCGACGCGCTCGACGGCCTGTTCAACCGCCACGCGGAGGGCATCCGCCACACCGGCATCCTCTCCGACGACGGGCTGGTCGAGATCGTCTCGACGCTGCGCCGGGTGGAGCGCTACTGGGGCGACCAGATCCGCTACATCTACTGATCGATCCGGGTCGGCGGGCATGGCCCGCGACCCGCGCCGCGCGGCACGCGCATGCCCGCTGCGCGCGGCGCGTGCGGCCCGGCCCCCGGGCCTTGCGCCCCATCCGGCCCCCCCATAGGTAGGCGCTCGATTTCGCCCCGGCCCGCCGGCCGGGCGACGTATACGCGTGAGGCCACGGCCCCGCGCCCGAGCCCACGAGGACCATTCCATGCAGGTGACGGAGACGCTCAACGACGGGCTCAAGCGCGGCTACACGATCACGGTACCGGCCGCCGATCTCGACGCCAAGGTCGAGGCCAAGCTCGCCGAGGCGCAGCCGGGCGTCGAGATGAAGGGCTTCCGCAAGGGCAAGGTGCCGATGGCGCTGCTGCGCAAGCAGTTCGGCCAGAAGCTCATGGGCGAGGTCATGCAGGAGAGCATCGACGGCGCGATGGGCGAGCACTTCGCGGCGTCCGGCGACCGCCCCGCGATGCAGCCCAAGGTCGAGATGGCCAATGCCGGCTGGAAGGAGGGCGACGACGTCGAGGTCGCGCTGAGCTACGAGGCGCTGCCCGACGTGCCCGAGGTCGACTTCTCCGGCGTCGCGATCGAGCGTCTGACCGTCGAGCCCGCGGAGGCGGATATCGACGAGGCGCTGCGGGGGCTCGCGAAGAACGCCCAGACCTTCGCCGACAAGGACGGCGCCGCCGTGGACGGCGATCAGGTCACGTTCGACTTCCTCGGCCGCGTCGACGGCGAGCCGTTCGAGGGCGGCGCGGCGGAGGACTATCCGCTCGTGCTCGGCTCCGGCTCGTTCATCCCGGGCTTCGAGGAGCAGCTCGTCGGGGTCTCCGCGGGCGACGCGAAGGCCGTCGAGGTCGCGTTCCCCGACGACTACCAGGCCGCCCACCTCGCCGGGAAGGCCGCAACCTTCGACTGCACGATCAAGGCCGTGAAGGCCCCGGCCGAGGCCGCGATCGACGACGCGATGGCCAAGCAGTTCGGCGCCGACAGCCTCGACGCGCTGCGCACGCAGATCGCCGACCGTTTGCGGACCGAGTATGCCGGCGCCGCCCGCCAGGTGGTCAAGCGCCAGCTCCTCGACCAGCTCGACGGGCTCGTGGCGTTCGACCTGCCCCCCTCGCTCGTCGACGCGGAGGCGCAGCAGATCGCGCATCAACTCTGGCACGAGGACAACCCCGACGTGCAGGGCCACGACCACCCGACGATCGAGGCGACCGACGAGCATCGCACGCTCGCCACCCGCCGCGTCCGGCTGGGGCTCCTCCTGGCCGAGCTCGGCCAGAAGGAGAAGGTCGAGGTCACCGACGCCGAGATGACGCAGGCCGTCATGACGCAGGCGCGTCAGTATCCCGGCCAGGAGCGTCAGTTCTTCGAGTTCATCCAGAAGAACCAGCAGGCCCAGCAGCAGCTCCGCGCGCCGCTCTTCGAGGACAAGGTCATCGACCTGATCCTCGAGCGCGCGAAGGTCACCGACCGCGCGATCACCAAGGAAGAGCTGCAGGCCGAGGTCGAGAAGCTCGAGGAGGCCTGACCGGGCCACGCGAGGCATTCCGGCCGAACCGCGCGATCGGTGGGCCGGGGTGCCGCATGTCGGGCGTCGCAAAGCAGACCGCCGCGCCGGCGGATCGCCGAGCGCCCGGGCCTCCATCCATCGCTCCGCAGGAGGCCGCTCACGCTCATCCTGCGGAGCGCCGCTCGGCAAGGGCGTGAAGGACGGCGACGGATCCCCGTCGCTCTCCCGGCGCTCGGACCTCGGGTCCAGCGTGACCCTGTATGCGCCCGGCCGTCACGTTCGCGGTCGCGCACGCCGTCCGCGGATTCCGGGGTGGGCGGAGCATCGACTGGTCTCGAACGCGTCGGAGTGATCCGTCGCGCGGTCGGTCCGTATCGGCGCGCCAGCTCGCATTGACGTGCCGGGACTCGTGCCCTGCCGACGGGCGCGTGTCCGCCCTAGCATCCGTGCCCACCGTCCGACCGCTCCTGGGCCACTGGTCTACCCGACGTCCGATACCGCTCGATGGCCAGGAGGGTGCTCGGCCCGCGAAGGGGCGGCGCCGACATCGCATCGCCCTGGGTATGTGGACCGCGACTGCGAAGTGCGCCGCCCGCCAACCGGTTGGGACGCGATCCCAAGGGGGGGGGGTCGCGTCGCCTCGGCGCCCGTGGTCGCCACCATCCGCCGGACCATGCCGCGGACATCCCGCCTCGCCGGCGACCGCCGCGCCCCGCGCAACCGCGCCGCGCTTCAACCCCGCGGGGCGGGGGTGACGTGCAGGATCGAGCCGTTGTCGAAGTCGGTCAGGACGATGAACGTCCCGTCCGGCTGCACCTCGACGTCGCGGATACGGCCCCGGTCGCGCAGCAGCCGCTCCTCCTCGACCACCAGCCCGTCCTCCAGACGCAGGCGCACGACGCCGCCGGGGTTCAGCGAGCCGATCAGCAGGTCGCCGTCCCAGTCCGCGAACGCTTCGCCCGACACGAAGTCCATGCCGCCCGGCGCGATCACCGGGTCCCAGAAGTAGACCGGCTGCTCCATCCCCGCCTGCGCCGCCTCGCCCGAGCCGATCTCACCGCCCGAATAGCGCTCGCCGTAGGAGATCACCGGCCAGCCGTAGTTCAGGCCGGGCTCGGTCAGGTTCAGCTCGTCGCCGCCCTTCGGCCCGTGCTCGATCGTCCAGAGCCGTCCGTCGCCGTCCACGGCCGCGCCCTGGATGTTGCGGTGGCCGTAGCTCCAGATCGTGTCGACCGCGCCCTCCTGGTCGGTGAACGGGTTGTCAGGCAGCGCCTCGCCCTCGGCCGAGACGCGGATCACCTTGCCGTAGGTCTTGTCGAGGTCCTGCGCGAAGATGCGCGTCGCGTCCGACGAATGCTCGCCCGTCGTCACGATCAGCGCGCCGTCGGGCATCGTCAGAATGCGCGAGCCGAAATGCTTGTCCACCGTCGAGGGCGGGGTCTGAACGAAGAGGTCGCGGACGTCGGCCACCGAGCGCAGGTCCCCGGCGAGCGCCATCCGCGACGCCGCCGTCGCGCTGCCGCCGTCGACGGGCTTGGCGTAGGTGAGGTAGATCGTGCGGGTCTCGGCGAAGTCGTCGGCGAGCGCCACGTCGAGCAACCCGCCCTGGCCCGAAGCGAGCACCTCCGGGATGCCCGCGATCGGATCGGACAATGTGCCGTCCGGGGCGACGTGACGAAGCCGCCCCGGCCGCTCGGTCACGAGCCAGCCCGCGTCGCCGGGCAGCCGCGCGATGCCCCAGGGATGGACGAGCCCGCCGGCCAGCGTCTCGACCTCGAGCGACACGTCGCTCTGCGCGAGCGGGGCGCGGAACTGCTCGGGGAAGGCGGGCGGGAAATCGGTGTTGCGGGTGCCGTAGTCGAACCCCTGCGCGCAGGCGGCGACGGGCAGCCCGGCGAGGGCGAGGGCGAGGATGCGCATGACGGGTCTCCGTGACGATTCGCGTTCCCGTCGGGACCTAGCGCCCGCCGCCCGCCCATCCACCGGAACGCGAGAGGGCCGCCCCAGCCGGGACGGCCCCCTCGAACCGACGCGCGTCCGGCTCAGACGTCGGGCTGCTCGTCGCCGCCGTCGCGCTCGGGCGTGCGGACCGGGCCGTCGTCGCCGCCCTCGTCCGCCGCGCCGCCGATGTCGTCGAAGAGCTCGCTGATCTCGAACTCGGCCGCGGCCTCCTCCTCGGCCGCGAGCTCCTGGATCGACTTGCCCGCCGCCTGCAGCTCGGCCTCCTCGGGGGAGCGCGCGACGTTCAGTTCGATCTCGAGCTCGACCTCGGGGTGGAGGATCACCGAGACCTTGTGCAGCCCCAGATACTTGATCGGCTGCTGCAGCGCGACCTGGCCGCGGGCGAGCTTGAAGCCCTCGGCCGTCGCGGCCTCGGCGGCGTCGCGCGTGGTGACGGAGCCGTAGAGCGCACCCGCGTCCGACGCCTGCCGGATGACCACGAAGCGCTGCCCGCCGAGCCGGTCGGCCATGCGGTCGGCCTCGGCCTTGGTCTCGAGGTTGTCGGCCTGAAGCTGGGACTTGCGCCCCTCGAAGGCCGCCACGTTGGCCTCCGACGCGGTCAGCGCCTTGCCCTGCGGCAACAGGAAGTTGCGCGCGTAGCCGGGCTTGACCGAGACGACCTCGCCCATCTGCCCGAGCTTGGCCACGCGTTCGAGAAGGATCACCTGCATGTCGATCTCCTCACTTCACGGCGTAGGGCAAGAGCGCCAGGAACCGCGCGCGCTTGATCGCGCGGGCCAGCGCGCGCTGGTTCTTGGCGGACACGGCGGTGATGCGCGACGGCACGATCTTGCCGCGCTCCGAGATGTAGCGCTGCAGCAGGCGCGTGTCCTTGTAGTCGATCATCGGCGCGTTGGCGCCCTCGAACGGATCGGACTTGCGGCGGCGGAAGAAGGGTTTGGATCCCATGGTCTCGGCTCCTCAGCGGCGGTCGCGGCGGTCGCCGCGGTCGGGTCGGTCGTCGCGCTTCTGCATCTGCGCGGACGGGCCTTCCTCGTGCTTGTCGACCTTGATCGTGAGCACGCGCATCACGTCGTCGTGGAGCCGCGCGAGCCGCTCCATCTCGACCACGGCGGCCGAGGGCGCGTCGGTGCGCAGGAACGCGTAGTGCCCCTTGCGGTTCTTGTTGATCTTGTAGGCCATCGTCTTCACGCCCCAGTACTCGCTGTCGACGACGCTGCCGCCGTTGTCCGCGAGGACGGTGGTGAAGTGCTCGGTCAGGCCCTCGGCCTGCGCGGTGGACAGGTCCTGCCGCGAGATCATCACATGCTCGTAGAGCGGCATGGTCACTCCTGGTTTGTCGGCGCGCGTTTCAAAGTCCGGGATCGGCCCCGCCTCCCGGACACGAGAGACCACGCGGAAAGGGTGCATGGCGGGGTCGGGCGCGTATGGCGAAGGGGGCGGGCGGGCGCAAGGGGGCCGGCCCGGGCCCGCGCGAGCCCCCTCGCGTCACGCGATGTCGCGCCAGGCGACCGTCCCCGACCGGCGGGAGGCCCGGGCGACCGAGGCCCGGTCGAGGAGCTTCGCGGAGACGTCGAACGCCGCGTCGATCCGCACGACCAGCAGATGGCTGAAGTGGCGATCGAAGCGCACGTTGGTCCGCTGCGTACGGCTGGCGGGGGAGATCGTCTTGATCTCGACGAAATCGTTCCCCAGCCGCCCGTCCGAGCCAATCGCGTTGTTCCGATGGAGCACGATCCCGTACATGATCGCGCCGAAGAGCTCGCCGATGTCGCCGTAGACGGCCAGATGGCGGCCCGTTTCCTCGAAGTAGGACCGGGCGAGCGTCAGGAGGTCCCGGAAGTAGGGGATCAGCGTCGGATCGGCATCGGGATAACGATGGCGCAGCGCCGCCTCGCGCTCGAGTTCGGCCAGGCGGCTGCAGGCGACCTCCTCGGGATCGACGATGCTGTCCCAGGGCAGCCACTCCCCATCGATCCAGAACGCATCGTCGGGGCCTCGACCGTCCATCGTCCATCCTCCCGGCGTCGCGCCGGGGGATGCATCGACGATCGGGCGGCATCGTGGCCCGATCGGTGCCATCGTGTGACCGTCGCGATCCGTTCCGTCCGCGGGCCGAGAGGGGCGGGCGCCCGCATGCCGGCGCGCCTTCCGTCTCTTCCGCCCCCGGATTACGCGGCCGCCGCCGTGGACCCGCCGGAGCCTGCCGGGCGAGGCGGTGCGCCGCCGCACACGGCCTGTTGACCCTATGGCGCTTTCCGCACCGCCGCGGGTGGGGCAGGATGCGGCGCAGCCTGCAACCACGGGAGACCCCCATGATCCGCCTCGCCATCCCCGCCGCCTTCGCCGCCCTCATGGTCTCGCCCGCGCTGGCCGACACCGAGACCTACACGCTCGACTCGAGCCATAGCCAGACGCTGTTCAGCTACGACCACCTCGGCTTCTCGACCACCTGGGGCATGTTCTCGGGCTGGGAGGGCACGATCGAGTTCGACGCCGACGACCCGGCCGCCTCGATGGTCGACGTGTCGATCCCCGCGACCGAGATGTTCACCGGCTGGGAGGCCCGCGACGAGCACTTCTCCTCGCCCGACTTCCTCGACGCGGCGGCCAACGACACCGTGCGCTTCGTCTCCACCGCGATCGAGGTCACGGGCGACGAGACCGCGATGATCACCGGCGACCTGACGCTCGGCGGCGTGACCAAGGAGATCGTCCTCGACGCGACCCTCAACCAGATGGCCGACCACCCGATGCAGGAGAAGCCCTGGATCGGCTTCTCGGCCACCACCACGATCCTGCGCTCGGACTTCGACGCGGGCATGTTCGCGCCCTTCGTGGGCGACGAGGTCGAGGTCCAGATCTCGATCGAGGCGAGCAAGACCGAGGCCTGAGGCGGCGCGCCCCGCGTTTCGTACGGAACGTGAAGAACGCGGGTCCGACTTACCCCGAAATGTGAAGAAGGCCGCCTCCGGGCGGCCTTCGTCGTCAGAAGAAGGCCTGCAGCCCCGTCTGCGCGCGCCCGAGGATCAGCGCGTGGACGTCGTGCGTCCCTTCGTAGGTGTTGACCGTCTCGAGGTTCATCATGTGCCGGATGACCCCGTATTCCTCCGAGATCCCGTTGCCCCCGTGCATGTCCCGCGCGAGCCGCGCCACGTCGAGCGCGTGGCCGCAATTGTTACGCTTGATCAGGGAGATCATCTCCGGCGCCGCGCGTCCCGCCTCCATGAGCCGCCCCACCCGGAGCGCCCCCTGGAGCCCGAACGCGATCTCCGTCTGCATGTCCGCGAGCTTGCGCTGGAAGAGCTGCGTCTGCGCGAGCGGTCGCCCGAACTGCTTCCGGTCGAGCCCGTAGCTCCGCGCCGCGTGCCAGCACGCCTCCGCCGCCCCCATAACACCCCACGCGATCCCGTAGCGCGCGCGGTTGAGGCAGCCGAACGGCCCCTTGAGCCCCTGCACGCCGGGCAGCAGCGCGTCCTCGCCGACCTCGACGCCCTCCATCACGATCTCGCCCGTGGTGGAGGCGCGCAGCGACTGCTTGCCCTTGATCGTCGGCGCCGAAAGCCCCTTCGTCCCCTTGTCGAGCACGAAGCCGCGTATCTTGCCTCCGTGCGCCTCGGACTTCGCCCAGACGACGAACACGTCCGCGAAGGGCGCGTTGGAGATCCACATCTTCGCGCCGTCGAGGACGTAGCCGCCCTCCACCTTGCGCGCGACCGTCTTCATCGAGCCGGGATCGGACCCCGCATCGGGCTCGGTCAGCCCGAAGCAGCCGATGAGCGCGCCCGAGGCCAGCCCCGGCAGGTACTTCTCCCTCTGCGCGTCCGAGCCGTAAGCGTGGATCGGGTACATCACCAGCGAGGACTGCACCGACATCATCGAGCGGTAGCCGGAATCGACCCGCTCGATCTCGCGCGCCACCAGCCCGTAGGTCACGTAGCCCGCGCCGAGCCCGCCGTACTCCTCGGGGATCGTCACGCCGAGCAAGCCCCGCCGCCCCCATCTTCGCGAAGAGCTCGGGAGCCGCGAGCTCGTCGCGGTAGGCGTCGCGCACCACCGGCGCCAGCTCGGCCTCCGCGAAGGCGCGCGCCGCGTCGCGCAGCATCCGCTCGTCCTCGTCGAGCTGGTCCTCGAGCCGGAACGGGTCGGCCCAGTCGAAGGCCGACAGGTCCGGCCCGTGGCCGGGCGCGTGGTCCTCGCGCGCGGCCGAGGGCGGCGCGACGGCGGCCGGGTCCGCGATCGCGTCGTCGGGCGCGTCGGCGGTCGGGTGGTCCTTCATGGCGTGTCCCTCCGGTGTCTGGCGCGGAACCTAGTCCCCGTACGCCCTCGCGGCAACGCGGCTTGACCGCGCCTCGCCCGCGGTGCCCATTGCGCCGCGTGACCCGCGCCTTCGCCTCCATCGACGCCGTCCAGGAGGCGCTCGCCGCGCAGGACTACGTCTGCGGCCGGGCGCTCGCGACCGTGACGTTCCTCGCCACCGCGCTCGACCGCCCGCTCTTCCTCGAGGGCGAGGCCGGGACCGGCAAGACCGAGATCGCCAAGGCCATCGCCGCCGCGCTCGGGCGGCGCCTGATCCGGCTGCAATGCTACGAGGGGCTCGATGCGGCCTCGGCGGTCTACGAGTGGAACTTCGCCGCGCAGATGATCGCGATCCGCCGCGCGGAGGCCACCGGCGAGGCGCCGCCCGACCTGTTCTCCGACGCGTTCCTGATCGCCCGCCCGCTGCTCGAGGCGATGCGTCCCGACCCCGCCGGCCCGCCGGTCCTGCTCATCGACGAGATCGACCGCGCCGACGCCCCGTTCGAGGCGTTCCTGCTCGAGGCGCTGTCGGACCATCAGGTCACCATCCCCGAGACCGGCACCGTGAAGGCGCCCGCCCCGCCCATCGTGATCCTGACCTCCAACCGCACCCGCGAGGTCCACGACGCGCTCAAGCGCCGCTGCCTCTACCACTGGGTCGACTACCCCGACCACGACCGCGAGATGGCGATCCTCGCCGCCCGCGCGCCCGAGGCCTCCGAGGCGCTCTCCCGCGAGGTCGTGGCCTACGTCCAGCGGCTGCGGACCGAGGACCTGTTCAAGCGCCCCGGCGTGGCCGAGACGATCGACTGGGCCAAGTGCCTGCTCGCGCTCGACATGATCGAGCTGTCCCCCGCGGTCATCGCCGACACGCTCGGCGCGCTGCTGAAGTACCAGGACGACATCGCCAAGCTGCAGGGGAGCGAGGCGAAGCGGATCCTCGACGAGGTGCGGGCGGAGCTGGGATGAGCGCTCCATCGGATGGCTGGCCTCCCAAGTATGGTCGCATCGCCGCCGTCTGCTCCATTCTCGGCGCGATCGGTCTCGCCGTCGTCGGGCTCGCCCTCCTCGGGGTGAGCCAGTTCTACCACCCCATGCCGGTCTTCGCGTACAACCTCGTCCGAGTCGGAGCCGTCCTCGTCGCGGCGGGAACGATCTGGATCTGCGCGCGGCGGCTACGGCACGATCGGATCGGACGGCTCGCCCGCTGGGCGGTCGGCCTGGTCGGCGGTCCCCTTCTTCTCAACGCCGTTCCCGTGATCATCTTCGCATTCATCCTCATGGAACCGATTGCCGGACTGAGCTCGACCCCGTCGCTCGTCCTCGGCGGCGCGCTCCTCTACCTTGCCGTCGAACGGACGTAAGCGGATGGAGCACCCGCCCCTCGACCTCCCCGACCACCCCCGCCTCGCGGGCAACATCGCGCATTTCGCCGCCGCGCTGCGCCGCGCGGGGCTGCCCGCCGGGCCGGACCGGACGATCCTCGCCACGCGGGCGGTGGCGGCGGCGGGGTTCACCGACCGGGCGGACTTCTTCCACGCGCTCCAGGCCGTGTTCGTGCGCCGCCCCGAGCACCGGGCGACCTTCGCGCAGCTCTTCCGCCTCTACTGGCGCGACCCCCGCTACCTCGAGCACATGATGGCGATGCTCACGCCCGCGGTGCGCGGCGTGCAGGAGGAGCGCCGCGCGAAGCCCGCCGAGAAGCGCGCGGCGGAGGCCCTGCTGGATCAACGGCCCGCGCCGGAGGTCACGGAGGAGCCGGCCGAGGCGCTCCACCTCGACGCCGCCGCGACGGCGAGCGGGACCGAACGGCTCCGCAATCTCGACTTCGAGCAGATGTCGTTGGCCGAGATGGCGGCGGCGAAGCGGATGCTCGCGACCCTGCGCCTGCCGGTGCGCCCGCTCCCGTCGCGCCGCCGCGCGGCCTCGCCCGCGGGCGCCATCGACCGCCGCGCGACGCTGCGGGCGGCTTTGCGGCGGGGCGAGCCGACCGCGCTGCGCCACGCGAAGCCCACCGTGCGGTGGCCCAACCTCGTCGCGCTCTGCGACATCTCCGGCTCGATGTCGTCCTACAGTCGAGCCCTCCTGCACTTCCTCCATGCCGTCGCCAACCGCGAGGGGCAGGGCTGGGCCGCCGTCCACGCCTTCACCTTCGGCACCCGGCTCACCAACGTCACCCGTCACCTGCGGACCCGCGACGTCGACGCCGCGCTCGCCGCCGCCGGGGCCGAGGCGCAGGACTGGGAGGGCGGCACGCGGATCGGCGACGCGCTGCACGCGTTCAACCGCGACTGGTCGCGCCGGGTGCTGGGGCAGGGGGCGGTGGTGCTGCTCGTGACCGACGGGCTCGACCGCGGCGACGCCGACCGGCTGGCGGCGCAGGCGAGACGGCTGCACCTGTCGGCCCGGCGCGTGATCTGGCTCAACCCGCTGCTCCGCTGGGACGGCTTCGCGCCGCGCGCGGCGGGGATCCGGGCGCTCCTGCCGCACGTGGACGCGCTCCGGGCCGGGCACTCGATCGCCGCGATCGAGGGGCTGGCGGCGCTCCTGTCGGCGCCGGACGATCGCGGCGAGCTCGACCGGATGCGCCGTTAGCGCAGGTTCCGGGTCGCCCGTCGGCGGGGCTGCGGGCAGGGATGGCGGATCGGATGGAGGCGCGACGATGCGGTTCACCGCCTACGACCCGGCCTTCGTCGACGCGGTCCGCGCGGGCGGCGGCGACGCCTACGGATTGCGCGCCGAACGGGACGTGAGCGACGGGGACGGCGGGCCCTGCCGGTCCCGCCTGCGCGACGTGCCGGCGGGCGATGCCTACCTGATCCTCGCCGCCCGGCCCTTCCCGGAGCCGCAGCCCTACGCGGAGACCGGGCCGATCTTCCTGTGCGCGGAGCCGTGCGCCCCCTGGGACGGGCCGGGCGTGCCGCCGATCCTCGCCACCTCGCCGGACTACCTCGTGAAGGGCTACGGCCACGACCATCGGATCCGCTACGGCACCGGGGCGATCGTCGCGGCGGGCGACGTCGCGGCGGCCGTGGCTTCGCGGCTGGACGATCCGGCGGTGGCCTATGTCGACGTCCGCTCCGCACGCAACAACTGCTTCCCAGACCCGCGCGGTGCGCGACGGGGATGCTATCGGATAACGCGGCGCGACGCTGGAACATCGCGGGCCGATGGGGTGTTTGACGTCGACCGACCGCTCCCCGTCACAGGATCCCGACATGCCCCGCACCGCCCCCACCAACCCGCTCCGCAACGCGACCGCGCTGGCCGCGACGCTGACCCTCCTCGTCCCGAGCTTCGCGCAGGTCGCCGCCGCGCAGGAGCTCTCGGAAGCCGCGCAGGCGGCGATCCAGGCCGAATGCGAGGCCCAGTCGAACGAGGACGCGCAGGCGCTCCAGAACTGCGTGAGCGACCGCACGGGCGAGGCACAGGCGCTGCAGCAGGCGCTCGACGCCGAGACGCAGGCCGCGGCCGACGCCGAAGCGCAGGCCGCCGCTGATGCCACCGCCGCCGAGGACGCTGCTGCCGAAGAAGCGGCCGCTGCCGAGGCGGTTGCAGCTGAAGCCGAGGCGATTGCCGCTGAAGAGGCAGCCGCCGCGCAGGCTGCCGCCGACGCCGAGGCCGCCGAGGAAGCGCAAGCCGCCGCGGACGCGCAAGCGGCCGCCGACGCGCAAGCGGCCGAGGAGGCGCAGGCCGCTGCCGACGTGCAAGCCGCCGAAGAAGCGCAGGCTGCCGAGGAAGCACAGGCCGCTGCCGACGCCGAGGACGCGCAGGACGCGGCGACCGCGGAGGCCGGCGCCGCGCCGGGCGACAGCCAGGAGACGCAGCCCGACGCGCAGCCCGATGGCGAGGTCGCGATCGTGCAGCCGCCGGTCGCCGCGACGGAGGCCGAGCCCGCCGCCGACGCGCAGCTCGCCGCGCCGGTCGACGGCGACGGCACGCCCGTCGAGACGCAAGGCTCGGCCGATGGCGCGGAGGCGCTTCAGGCCGACGTCGCACCCGACGCGGCCCCGGTCGCCGAGACCGCGCCGCTTGTCGCGCAGGAGGTCCAGAGCGACCTCGCGGATCAGGTCGCCGCCCAGGATGCGCCCGAGCTGACCGAGGAGGAGGAGGTCGCGCTCGACCAGACCGCCGCCGCGCTGACCGAGGATCCCGAGGGCGCGGCGCCCGTGGCGGCCGCCTCGGCGCCCGACGCCGCCGCGACCAGCGTACAGGAGGTGACCGTCGAGGAGACACGCACCTCGTCGCAGGAATTCGCCACGCAGGCGACCGGCGACGACCGCGACGACGATGGCGGGCTCTCGAACCTCGAGAAGGCCGGGATCATCGGGCTCGGCGCGCTCGCCGTGGGCGCGATCCTCAACAACCGCAGCCGCGTCATCTCGAACTCGGGCGACCGGGTGGTCGTGCAGCGCGACGACGGCGGGCTGCAGCTCCTCAAGGACGACGACACGCTCCTGCGCCAGCAGGGCTCGAACGTGCGGACCGAGAACTTCGACGACGGCTCGACCCGCACCACGGTCACGCGCAGCGACGGCAGCCAGGTCGTCACGATCCGCGACGCCTCGCTCCGCGTGCTGCGCCGCGACCTCGTGCAGCCGAACGGCGAGCGCTTCACGCTGATCGACGACACGCAGCGGGTGGAGCCGGTCGACGTCACGCGCCTGCCCGACCCGATCCTGTCGACGCGCTCGGCGGCCACGGCGACGGCCGACCCGCTCCGCGACGCGCTCTCCGCGCAGGGCTTCGACCGGCGGTTCAGCCTCGCGCAGGTCCGCACGATCCCCGAGGTCCGCGCGCTCGCCCCGGCCTACGAGGTGAACACGGTGACGTTCGCGTCCGGCTCGGCGGCGATCACGCCCGAGCAGGCGCCGAACCTGTCGGGCCTCGCCCGCGAGGTGCTGGCCTCGATCCGAGCGAACCCGCGACAGGTCTTCCTCGTCGAAGGCCACACCGACGCGACGGGCGACGCCGCGACCAACCTCGCCCTGTCGGACCGGCGCGCGGAGAGCCTCGCGCTGGCGCTCAACGAGTACTTCGCGGTGCCCGTCGAGAACATGGTCGTCCAGGGCTACGGCGAGCAGTTCCTGAAGGTGCCGACGCAGGGCGCCGAGCAGGCCAACCGCCGCGCCACCGTGCGCGACATCACCGGGCTGCTGCAGACCGCCGCCGCGAACTGAGCGGAGGCGAGCGCGACCGAGAGGCCCGTCCCTTCCCGGGGGCGGGCCTCTTGGCGTATCGGGGGCGCGGGAGGACCGGCATGGACCGCATCGACGACGCGCCGCGCGCAGCACTCGACTGGCACCGCGCCGGGAGCGGGGCCGCGCTCGCCACGGTGATCGAGACCTGGGGCTCCGCGCCGCGCCCGGCGGGGTCTCAGCTCGCGGTGTCGGGCCGGGCCGACATCGTGGGCTCGGTCTCGGGCGGCTGCGTCGAGGGGGCGGTGGTCGCGGAGGCGCTCGAGGCGATCGGCGACGGGCGGCACCGGGTGCTCGAATACGGGGTGAGCGACGACGACGCGTTCGCGGTCGGGCTGGCCTGCGGCGGCACGATCCGGGTGCTGGTCGAGCCGGTCGGCGGCTCGCTGCCCGAGGCGCTGCTGGCCGACCTCGTGGCGCGGCGCGGGCGGGCGGAGGCGGTCGGGCAGGCGGTGAACGTCACGGATGGCATGACGCATCTGGTCGATCGTCACGATCTGTCCGAAGATCTCCGCGCGGATCGGAGCGGGTTCGGGCCCGACGGCGAGACGTTCGTGACCCTCCACGCCCCGCCGCTGCGCCTCGCGGTGGTCGGCGGGGTCCACGTCGCGCAGGCGCTGGTGCCGATGGCGCGGCTCGCGGGCTACGCCGTCACGGTGATCGACCCGCGCGACGCCTTCGCCTCGCCCGCGCGGTTCCCGGACACCACGCTCGTCCATGACTGGCCCGACGCGGCGATGGCCGCCTTCGCGCCCGACGCGCGCTCGGCGGTGGCGCTCCTGACGCACGATCCGAAGCTCGACGATCCCGCGCTTCGCGTGGCGCTGGCGAGCGACGCGTTCTACGTCGGCGCGCTCGGCTCGACGCGAACGCATGCGAAGCGCCGCGAGCGGCTCGCGGATCTCGGCGCGGCGCTCGACCGGGTGGACGCGCCGATCGGGCTCGACATCGGCGCGCGGCGGCCCGGTGAGATCGCGGTCGCGATCCTCGCGGCGATGGTCGCGGCGCTCCGCCGCCCGTGAGGTTCGGCCCGGTCCCGCTGGACGAGGCCGCGGGCGCGGTGCTGGCGCATTCGGTCCGGCTGGCCGACGGGCGGCTGCGCAAGGGCCGGGTGCTGGACGCGGACGCGGTGGCGCGGCTGCGGGCGGGGGGCGTGGCCGAGGTCGTGGTCGCGCGGCTCGACGCGGGCGAGGTCGGCGAGGACGAGGCGGCGGGGCGGCTCGCGGCGGCGATGGCGGGCCCGGGTCTCGCGGCGCGCGCGCCGTTCACCGGGCGCGCGAACCTGCACGCCGAGGGCCCCGGCGTGCTCGAGGTCGACGCGGCGGCGGTGGACGCGGCGAACGCGATCGACCCGATGCTCACGGTCGCGACGCTGCCGCGCTGGCAGCGGGTCGCGGCGGGCACGATGGCCGCGACGGTCAAGGTGATCGCGTTCGGCGTGGCCGACGCCTCGGTCGCGAGCGCCTGCGCCGTGGCGGGCGGCGCGCTGCGGCTGCGGCCGCCCGCGATCCGCGAGGCGGCGCTGATCGTCACCACGCTCGACGGCGCGCCTACCGGGGCCCGCGCGGTGACGGCCCGGCTCGAGCGGCTCGGCATCGCCTGCGCGGTGCGCGAGGTCGCGCACGAGGCGGGGGCGCTGGCCGTCGCGCTGGCCGGGACGGACGCGCCGCTGCGCCTGATCCTGACGGCCTCGGCCACCTCGGACGTGGCCGACGTGGGGCCGTCCGCGCTGTTGCGGGCGGGCGGGCGGCTGGAACGGTTCGGGATGCCGGTCGATCCCGGCAACCTGCTGTTCCTCGGCCGGCTCGGCGGCGGCGACGGTGATCGGCCTGCCGGGCTGCGCGCGCTCGCCCGCGCTCAACGGGGCGGACTGGGTGATCGAGCGGATCGCCTGCGGGGTGCCGGTGACGGCGGCGGACATCGCCGGGATGGGCGTCGGCGGGCTCCTGGGCGAGATCCCGACGCGGCCGCAGCCCCGCGAGCGGCGGCGCCCCGCGGGTGCGACCGAATGACCTTTCCCCGGCGGGCGCACCTGTGCTTTGCTTGCCCGGAGACGTTTGGGAGGACGATCGCGATGACCAAGGTGACGATGACCGTCAACGGCCGCGCGCGGACCGCCGAGGCCGAGGGCCGCACGCTGCTGGTGGACTGGCTGCGCGAGGGGCTCCGTCTGACGGGCACGCATGTCGGCTGCGACACGTCGCAATGCGGCGCCTGCGTCGTGCATCTCGACGGCGAGCCGGTGAAGGCCTGCACGGTGCTCGCGCAGGAGGTCGACGGCTCGGAGGTCACGACGATCGAGGGAATGGCCAACGCCGACGGCTCGCTCGGCACGGTCCAGCAGGCGTTCCAGGACTATCACGGCCTGCAATGCGGGTTCTGCACGCCCGGCATGGTGATGGCGGCGGCGTCGCTGCTGAAGGAGAACCCGCGCCCGTCCGAGGCGGAGGTGCGCCACTACCTCGAGGGCAACATCTGCCGCTGCACGGGGTACCACAACATCGTCAAGGCGGTGATGGCGGCGTCCGGTCAGCAGGTCGCGCCGGTGGCGGCGGAGTAGATGGCCGCGCGCGCGGCGGCGACCGACGGATCCACCGCCGGGACGGAGCGCGGACGGGACGGGTCGGCGCCCGGCGCCTGACCCGCGGGGGCGCGGTCGGGAGGAGGCGCGCCCCCGCACGATCGAGACCGCCGGAGCGGGGCCGCCACGGTCCCCCGGCACGAGCGAGGGAGGGACGACCATGCCCAAGGACACCGGAATCGGCGCGAGCCCCAAGCGGCGCGAGGACGTGCGCTTCCTGACGGGCAAGGGGCGCTACACCGACGACATCAACGTCGCCGGGCAGGCGCATGTCGTGTTCCTGCGCTCGGACGTGGCGCACGGGACGATCGACGGGATCGACACCGCCGCCGCCGAGGCGATGGAGGGCGTGATCCGCATCTTCACCGCCAAGGACTTCGCCGAGGTCGGCGGCATCCCCTGCGGCTGGCAGATCACGTCGATCGACGGCGGGGTGATGCAGGAGCCCAAGCACCCGATCCTGTGCGACGGCAAGGTCCGGCACGTGGGCGACCCGGTCGCCGCGGTCGTGGCCGAGACGCGGGAGCAGGCGCGCGACGCGGCCGAGGCCATCGTGCTCGACATCGGCCATTTGCCGCCGGTGATCGACATGGCCCGCGCGCTGGCCCCGGACGCGCCCAAGGTCCACGACGACCTGACCTCGAACCTCTGCTACGACTGGGCGCTCGGAGGGGAGAACCGCGAGGCGGTCGAGACGGCCATCGCGGAGGCGGCGCACGTCACCACGCTCGAGCTCGTCAACAACCGGCTGATCGCGAACCCGATGGAGCCGCGCGTGGCCGTGGGCGACTACAGCGCGCATGACGACCACTCGACGCTCTACACCACCAGCCAGAACCCGCACGTGATCCGGCTGCTGATGGGCGCGTTCGTCCTCAACATCCCCGAGCACAAGCTCCGGGTCGTGGCGCCCGACGTGGGCGGTGGCTTCGGCACCAAGATCTTCCACTACGCGGAGGAGGCGTTCTGCACCTTCGCGGCCAAGGCGCTGGACCGGCCGGTCAAGTGGACGTCGACGCGCGGCGAGGCGTTCATGTCGGACGCGCATGGCCGCGACCACGTCACGAAGATCGAGCTGGCGCTCGACGCCGAGAACAACTTCACCGCCGTTCGGACGTCCACGATGGCGAACATGGGCGCGTATCTGTCGACCTTCGCGCCCTCGGTGCCGACCTGGCTCCACGGGACGCTGATGGCGGGGAACTACCGCACGCCGGTGGTCTACGTGAACGTCAAGGCGGTGTTCACGAACACGGTGCCGGTCGACGCGTATCGCGGAGCCGGGCGGCCCGAGGCGACGTTCCAGCTCGAGCGGGTGATCGACATGGCCGCGCGCGAGCTCGGCGTCGATCCGGTCGAGCTGCGGCGGCAGAACTTCATCCGCGAGTTCCCCTACCAGACGCCGGTGGCGGTCAGCTACGACACGGGCGACTACGATGCGACGACCGACAAGCTCCTCGAGATGATCGACCGCGAGGGCTTCCCGGCGCGCCGCGCGGAGAGCGAGGCGCGAGGCAAGCTGCGCGGGCTCGGGATGAACTGCTACATCGAGGCCTGCGGGATCGCGCCGTCGAACCTCGTGGGCCAGCTCGGCGCGCGCGCGGGGCTCTACGAGAGCGCGACGGTGCGGGTGAACGCGACCGGCGGGCTGGTCGTGATGACCGGCAGCCACTCCCACGGGCAGGGGCACGAGACGTCCTTCGCGCAGGTCGTGGCCGACATGATCGGCATCGACGACGACCAGGTCGAGATCGTCCACGGCGACACCGACCGCAGCCCGATGGGCATGGGCACCTACGGCTCGCGCTCGCTCGCGGTCGGCGGCTCGGCCATCGTGCGCGCGACCGAGAAGATCATCGCCAAGGCCAAGAAGATCGCGGGCCACATCCTCGAGGCCGGGGACGGGGACATCGAGCTGGTGGACGGACGGTTCACGGTCGCGGGCACCGACAAGTCGCTCGCCTGGGGCGAGGTGACGCTCGCGGCCTACGTGCCCCACAACTACCCGCTCGAGGAAATCGAGCCGGGGCTCGAGGAGACGGCGTTCTACGACCCCAACAACTTCACCTACCCGTCGGGCGCCTATGCCTGCGAGGTGGAGGTCGACCCGGACACCGGCAAGGTCGAGGTGCTGGCCTTCGCGGCGGCCGACGACTTCGGCAACGTCGTCAACCCGATGATCGTGGAGGGGCAGGTCCATGGCGGGCTCGCGCAGGGGATCGGGCAGGCACTCCTGGAGAACTGCGCCTACGACGCCGACGGGCAGCTCCTGTCGGCGAGCTACATGGACTACGCGATGCCGCGCGCGCACGACTTCCCGATGTTCCAGGTCGACTCGTCGTGCCAGACGCCGTGCACCCACAACCCGCTCGGGGTGAAGGGCTGCGGCGAGGCGGGCGCGATCGGCTCGCCGCCCTCGGTCGTGAACGCGGTGATCGACGCGCTGCATTCGGGCGGGCATCGGATCGCCCATATCGACATGCCGCTGACGCCCGCGCGCGTCTGGCACGCGATGCACGGGGGCGCCCCGAACCAGGGCGCGGCGCAGCCGGCCGCCCACATCCCGCATACCGCGCATGACCGTTCGGTCGGCGCGGGCGACACGACGGCCTGAGGAGGGCGGACCATGTACGATTTCCAACTGGTGAAGCCCTCGACGGTGGCCGATGCGGTGGCCGCGCTCGCGGGCGAGGACGCGCAGGCGATCGGCGGGGGGCAGACGCTCCTGCCGACGATGAAGGCGCGGCTCGCGCAGACCGGCACGCTCGTCGCGCTGTCGGGGATCGCGGCGATGCGAGGCATCCGCGAGGAGGGCGGGACGCTCGTGATCGGCGGCGGCACCACGCATGGCGAGGTGGCGAAGGGCGCGGCCGCGTATCCGGCGCTTGCCTCGCTCGCCGCGCGGATCGGCGACCCGGCGGTGCGCGCGCGGGGCACGATCGGCGGCTCGATCGCCAACGACGACCCATCGGCCTGCTACCCGGCGGGCGCGCTCGGATCGGGCGCGACGATCGTGGTCGAGGGGACGGGCGGGACGCGCGAGATCGCGGCCGACGACTTCTTCCTCGGCATGTTCACGACCGCGATGGAGGAGGGCGAGATCGTCACCGAGGTCCGGTTCCCGATCCCGCAGGCCGCGCGCTACGAGAAGTTCATCCAGCCCGCCTCGCGCTTCCCGCTCGTCGCGGCCTTCGTCGCGCGCTACGCGGACGGCGTGCGCGTCGCGATCACGGGCGCGGCGGCCGACGGCGTGTTCCGCTGGAGAGAGGCCGAGGCGGCGCTGTCGGCGGACTTCGCCGGGGACGCGGTGCGCGGGCTCGCGGCGCCCGATGCGGGCGCGATGATCTCGGACCTGCACGGCGACGGCGCGTACCGCGCGCATCTCGTCACGGTGATGACGCGGCGCGCGGTGGCATCGGCAGCCTGAGACGCCGACGCCAGACGCCGGCCCGTCGGGGCCGGCGTCGGGTCGCCTAGGGGGCGGTGGCCGCTCAGCGCTGCGAGGGGCCGATCATCATGACCATCTGGCGTCCCTCGACGCGCGGGAAGCTCTCGACCTTGCCGATGGCCTTGGTATCCTCGGAGACCCGCTCGAGCAGCTCGCGACCGAGGTTCTGGTGCGCCATCTCGCGGCCGCGGAACCGCAGCGTAACCTTCACCTTGTCGCCGTTCTCGAGAAACTTGAACACGTTGCGCATCTTGACGTCGTAGTCGTGCGTGTCGGTGTTGGGCCGGAACTTCACCTCCTTCACCTCGATGATCTTCTGCTTCTTGCGCGCCTCGGATTCCTTCTTCTGCGTCTCGTACTTGAACTTGCCGAAATCCATGATCTTGCAGACGGGCGGCGACGCGTTCGGGCTGATCTCCACGAGGTCGAGCCCCGCATCCTCGGCGAGCTGGCGGGCGCGGGCGGGGCTGACGACGCCCACGTTCTCGCCGTCCGCGCCGATCAGGCGCAGCTCGATGGAGCGGATCTTGTCGTTGACGCGGGGGCCTGTGTCGCGCTGCGGGGGCGCGTTGTGCGGTCTGCGGGCGATGGTGGTGGTCCTTCCGGATTGGGTCTGGTCAGGGCGGCAAGATAGCTTTGGCGCCCCGCCCCTTCAAGCCGGATCGCCGCGCGCGGGTCGGGGCGAGGATTTCCGGTGGCTCCGGCGCGCGACTTGCGCGATGACGGGGCCAGCCCGAGCCATGCAGGAGCCCGCCCCATGTCGCGCAACATCATCGTCGGCCTGTCGGTGGCCATCGTCGCGGCGCTCGCCTGGATCGCCATCGACCGCGTGGCCTTCGACGCGGAGCCCGCGCTCGCGACCGATCCCGTCATCCCCACGGTGGCCGATCCAGGCCCCATCCTCCCGCCCGATCCCGAGGCGGCGGCGCAGGCATCCGACGATGCGGCGCTCGCGGCCTCCGACGCGGCGCCCGCCTCGGCGACCGATGCGGGCGCGGCCGCGCGGGACGCCACGGCGGCCGGGGGCGAGACCCCCGAGCCCGGCGCGGCGGAGCAGGCCGCCGGCGCCGCGTTGCGGCCCTCAGACGACACCGTCCGCCCGGTCGTCCCGATCGTGTCGCCGAACGCCCCGGCGGCCGACGCGGCCGCGCCGGACCAGGCGCCCGCAGGGGCCGTACCCGATGCGCCCCCGCCCGCGGAGGAAACGTCGAACGATACCGCCCCCCCGCCCGACCTCGCCACGCTCCTGACTGAGGATGGCTTCGACGCCGCCGCGCTCCAGGCCGCCCTGGACGCGCGCGACCTGTCGGCGCCGGTGCGCGCTAACCTGCGTGCGGCGGTGGATCAGGCGGCGGCCGCGCCCGAGCGCCTGCCGGGGCTGCTGGAGCAGCTTCGCGCGCGCTTCGACGTCGAGTGACGCGTCAGCCGACGAAGGCCTTCTCGACGACGTAGTGGCCCGGCTCCGAGTTCGCGCCCTCCACCAGCCCCCAGCCCTCGAGGATCGCCTTGAGGTCGGTGTTGAGCCCGATCGAGCCGCAGACCATCGCCCGGTCGGTCGCGGGCGCGATCGCGTCGACGCCCAGGTCCGCGAGCGCCGAGCCGTCGCGCAGCCGGTCGGTGACCCGGCCCATCGTGGGCGAGGGTTCGCGCGTGGTCGTCGGATAGTAGTCGAGCCGCGCCAGCGCCTCCGGCCCAAGCAGCTCGCCCAGCATCTCGTCCGATCGGATGCCGTCGACCAGCTCCCGCCCGTAGGCCAGCTCGGCCACGTCGCGGACGGTGTGGGTGAGGATCACGCGGC
Source organism: uncultured Alphaproteobacteria bacterium (assembly GCA_963729425.1). GTDB lineage: Bacteria > Pseudomonadota > Alphaproteobacteria > Rhodobacterales > Rhodobacteraceae > Jannaschia. Next base: position 554,758 of record CAVSOF010000007.1, read on the forward strand.
CGAACCGCTCGTAGGTCTCGGGGTCGCGTAGGAGCGAGGCGAAGGGCGCGATCCCCGTTCCGGTCGCGAACAGCCACAGCCGGTCGCCGGGCAGCAGCGCGTCGTGGACGAGCGTGCCGACGGGCTTGGGCTTCAGGATCAGCGGGTCGCCGGGGACGAGGTGCTGGAGCCGGGACGTCAGCGGGCCGTCGGGGACCTTGATCGAGTAGAACTCCAGCTCGTCGTCCCAGGCGGGCGAGGCGATCGAATAGGCCCGCAGCAGCGGCTTGGCCCGCCCCGTCACCGGGTCGGGATCGCCCGGCAGGCCGATCATCACGAACTCGCCGGAGCGGAACCGCAGCGAGGCGGGTCGGGTGGTGCGGAACGAGAACAGCCGGTCGGTCCAGTGCCGCACGGACGTGACCGTCTGCATGTCGGGCTGGATGGGGGTGGCGGGCGCGGCGGCGGGGGAGGCGGTCATGGCATCGGGTCTCGGCTATGCGGCGGGCGCGGCATCCCTAATGTCCGGGCCGAGGCGGGTCCAGCGGGGGGCGGGGGCCGTGCTCACGGGCCGCGGCCAGGATCGGCTGCGCATCGGTATCGCGACCGGGCGGATCGAAGGCACGTTCGTCGGACCGCCCATGCGGCGGGCGCGATCGTCTGCCGTAGCGACCGGCCCGACGGCCTACGGGTAGCGTGGCGTGGCGAAGTCGAGCACCCGGCCAGGCAGCGTGCCCTCGATCACGGTGCAGGCGCCGGTGGGGTAGCGGGCGAAGTCGGGATGCGACGGCGCGGTGGCGCAGGCTCGGCTCGCGGCCTCCTGCATGCCGGGATTGTGCCCGACGATCATCAGGCAGGCCGCGTCGTGGCCGTCGGCGGCGGCGAGGACCGCGTCGGCGGTCGCGAGGTAGAGGTCGGGGCGCAGGATCGTCCCGCCGCCCTCGAGTCCCAGCCCCTCGAGCGTCTGGCGGGTCCGCAGCGCGTCCGAGCAGAGGACCACGTCGGGCAGGTGGCCGCGCGAGCGCAGCCAGTCGCCGACCTTCGCCGCCGCGGCCCGGCCGCGCGCGTTGAGCGGCCGGTCACGGTCGTCGGCATCGGGCGTGGTCCAGTCGGACTTGGTGTGTCGCAGGAGGATGAGTTTCATTCTATGCCAGCCGTTTGTGGATCGACGTTCACGTGATGGACGAAGGGCGTGATCGGTTCGAAGGGCCTCCCGTTCCTCGCGGACCGGGCGTTCGCGCCTCCGCGCCGCGGGCTGAATGGTGCGATCCCATGCTGCGGACCGGACCGCCCCCCCTTGCGGATCGATCCGGTCCGCGTCGCTCGAGCATCGGATGGCTGGATTGGTCTGCCGGCCAGGGTCATCCGGCCTATCCGGCCGGACCCCATTCCCCGTCGGGCCGGCCCTGTCCCCGCGGCTCGGACATTCGATGTTTCAGACCATCCGCCGGACGGCTCGATCCGGCCCGTCGGGCCGGACCCCACCTCACCCACCCGTATGGCTCATGTGCCGCGTGACCTGCCCGGCCACGACCTGCCGCGAATAGTCGAAGTCGTGCCCTTTGGGCTTGCGCGCGATGGCGGCGCGGATCGCGGCCTCGACCGGCGCGTCGGCCTCCGACGCGCGCAGGGGCGCGCGCAGGTCGGCCATGTCCTCCTGCCCGAGGCAGAGGTAGAGCTCGCCCGTGCAGGTCAGCCGCACGCGGTTGCAGCTCTCGCAGAAGTTGTGCGTGAGCGGCGTGATGAAACCGATCTGCTGCCCCGTCTCCTCCACCCGCACGTAGCGGGCCGGGCCGCCGGTGCGGTGCGCGAGGTCGGTGAGCGTCATGCGCTCGCGGAGGCGCGCGCGGAGGTCCTTCAGCGGCCAGTACTGGTCGAGCCGCTGGACGTCGCCCATCTCGCCCATGGGCATGACCTCGATGAAGGTGAGGTCCATGCCGCCCCGGCCGGCCCAGTCGACGAGGTCGAACAGCTCGTCCTCGTTGAAGCCGCGCAGCGCCACCGCGTTGACCTTGACCCGCAGGCCCGCCGCCTGCGCGGCGTCGATCCCGCGCAGCACCTTGTCGAGCGCGCCCCACCGGGTGATCGCGTGGAACTTCACCGGGTCGAGCGTGTCGAGCGAGACGTTTACGCGGCGCACGCCGGCATCGGCGAGGGGCCGCGCGAAGCGGTCAAGCTGGCTGCCGTTGGTGGTCAGCGTGAGCTCGTCGAGCCCGGACCCGAGATGCCGCGACATCGCGTCGAAGAACGTCATGATGCCCTTGCGCACCAGCGGCTCGCCGCCGGTGATGCGGAGCTTGCGGACGCCCATGCGCACGAAGGCCGAGCAGAGCCGGTCGAGCTCCTCCAGCGTCAGCAGCTCCCGGCGCGGCAGGAACGTCATGTGCTCGGTCATGCAGTAGGTGCAGCGGAAGTCGCAGCGATCCGTCACCGACACGCGCAGGTAGTCGATGGCGCGGGCGAAGGGATCGACGAGCGGGGCGGTCACGGGGGCGAGGCTACGCGCGGGCCGGGGGGGTCGCAAGTGGGGCTGGCGGCGGCGGTCGGGACGGCTATCGTCGGGGCCGGAGGAACGCCATGACCGCCAGACCCATCGTCCTCGTCGCGGCCGCCGCGCTCCTGGCCCTGCCGGGCTGCGCGCGGCTGCAGGCGCTCGTCGGCGGGACGGGCGCCGCGCCCGCGACCGTCTCGGCGCCCGCGCCCGCGCCCGCGGCACCGGCCCGCGCGCCCGCGCCGATCCTCGCGGGGCCGTCGGCCACGCCCGCCGCGCTGGACACGGTGAGCGAGGCGGAGAAGGACGCCGCGCGCGCCGCCGCCGCCGCCGCGCCCGCGGGCGGCATGCTGGGCGAGGCGACGGTCTCGCTGGGCGATCCGGCCGATCCGGGGCTCTGGGTCAAGACGGGGCTCGTGACCGACGAGACGCCGGGCACGGTACGCAGCGCGGGCGGCGAGGCGATCGCGGTGACGCTGCGCCCGCTCGCGGGGGCCGGGGGCGCGCAGATCTCGCTGCCGGCGCTGCGCGCGCTCGGCCTGCCGATCGCGGGGCTGCATCCGGTGACGCTCGCGCGTGCCGACTGAGCCGACGCGCCGGACGATTCCGCGCCTCGCCCGGTGGGACGCGATGCGCGCGGCGTTCCGCTGGGAGGTGCCGGAACAATTCAACATCGCGCGCGGTTGCTGCGACGACTGGGCGGAGGCGGAGCCCGACCGGCCCGCGATCATCGACCTGTCGGCCGGGCGGCGGGTCTGGAGCTACGGCGAGCTGCGCGAGGCCTCCGACCGGCTGGCGGGGGTGCTGTCGCGCGCGGGCGTGGCGCGCGGCGACCGGGTGGCGATCCTGCTTCCTCAACGGGCCGAGACGATGGTGGCGCATCTCGCGGCGATGAAGCTCGGCGCGGTGTCGCTACCGCTTTTCCGGCTGTTCGGCCCCGAGGCGCTCGACTACCGGCTGCGCGACGCGGGCGCGGTCGCCATCGTCACGGATGCGGAGGGGCTGGACCGGATCGCGCCGCTCGACCTGCCGGCGCTCGCCGCGCGGATCGACGCGGATGCGTGGGATCTCTCGGGCCCGCCGGTCGCCTGCGCGGACACCGCCGCCGAAGACCCGGCGATGATGATCTACACCTCGGGCACGACCGGGGCGCCCAAGGGCGTGCTGCACGCGCACCGGTTCCTCTGGGGCCACCTGCCCGCGGTCGAGACGGCGCTCGAGGGCTTCCCGGTCGCGGGCGACGTCGGCTGGACGCCCGCCGACTGGGCCTGGATCGGGGGGCTGATGGACCTGGCGGTGCCGTGCCTGTGGTTCGGCGTGCCGCTCGTCGCGCACCGCTTCGCCAAGTTCGAGGCGGAGGCGGCGTGGCGGCTGATGGCCGAGGAGGGGGTGACGGCCGCGTTTCTGCCGCCGACGGCGCTGAGGATGCTGCGCCGGACCGCGCCGCCGCCGGGCCTGCGGCTGCGGGCGGTGATGTCGGGCGGCGAGGCGCTCGGGGCGGACCTGATCGCCTGGGGCCGCGAGGCGCTCGGGGCGCCGATCAACGAGATCTACGGGCAGACCGAGTGCAACCTCGTGATGGCGGCCTGCGCGGGCACGCAGGGCGCCGCGCCCGGCACGCTGGGTCGCGCGGTGCCGGGGGTCGAGGTCGCGCTGATGGACGCAGGCGGCGCTCCGGTCGAGGCGGGCGGGACGGGCGAGATCTGCACGCGCGGCTCGCCGGCCGCGTTCCTGCGCTACTGGGGCAAGCCCGAGGCGACGGCGGCGAAGTGGCGCGACGGCTGGTTGCGGACGGGCGACCTCGGGCGGCTCGGGACAGACGGCACGATCACCTACGTGGCGCGCGACGACGACGTGATCAACTCTGCGGGCTACCGGATCGGCCCGGCGGAGATCGAGACCTGCCTCGGCGCGCATCCCGCGGTGACGATGTGCGCGGTGGTGGGCCTGCCCGACCCGGACCGCGGCGAGGCGGTCACGGCCTTCGTGGTGGCCGACGCGCCGGGCGAGGCGCTTGCGGGCGAGCTGATCGACTGGGTCCGCGCGCGGCTGTCGCCGCACATGGCGCCGCGCGCGGTCCGGTTCGTCGACGCGCTGCCGATGACGGCGACGGGGAAGGTGCGGCGGCGGGACCTGCGGGACGGGGGCTGACGCGCGCCGCCGGACGGAGGGGCGCGGCGTTGCGCGGCGGGGGCACCGGACGCTTGATCGCCCGGCCGCGCGCCGTGATCGTCCCCTACCATGCCGGCGCCGTGCCGGCGGCCCACGGGGATCCCGACCATGACGTCCGACGCGCAACGCCGGCTCGAGACCTACGTTGCGCGCGCGCCCGCGCCCCGGCTGCGGGTCGTCGCGGGCGGGCGCGCCGGCGCCGCCGGCGACCGCGAACGGCCGGACGAGGAGACGGGGCTGATCCTCGCGGCGTTGCGCATCGCCTTCGCGGAGGCCGACGAGGCGCGGGAGACGATCCTGGAGCGGCTGCGGACGCGCGACGTGCTGGCGCTGGGCCTCGCGCTCGCCTCGGCCGTGTCGTCGGGCGGCGTGATCGTGGCGCTGGGCCTGCCGGAGGACGGCGCGGTCCTCGCGCGGGCCGCGGCGCTCGTGGCCATCGCCACCGCGATGGGGCCGGTGGTGGTCGACCACCTGTCGCTCAAGCCCAAGGAGGGCTGGGGCCTGATCGACCGGATCGGCGCGATCAAGGGGCGGGTGCGGACGCTCGAGTTCCGAATGCCCTGCGCCGACGCGCCCGAGGGCGGGCCGTCGCCGCTCCTGCAGGAAGCGGTGGCGCTCATCGAGGAGCTGACCGACATCGAGGCCCGGCTCGAGACGCTGGGCCTGCGCGGCTAGGCTGCGGGCGAGCGCCGCTCGACGATCTCCGCCCACCACGAGCAACCCGCGGGAATCGCATTGTCGTCGAAGTCGTATTCGGGGTGGTGGACGGGCGCCGTGTCGCCGTTGCCCACGAGGATGTAGGCGCCGGGGCGTTCCTCGAGCATGTAGGCGAAGTCCTCGCCGCCCATGACCAGGGGCGCGTCGGCGCAGTCGCCGGACACGGCGGTCGCGACCTCGGCGGCGAAGGCGGTCTGCGCCTCGTGGTTGACCATCACCGGATAGCCGCGATGGTACCAGACCTCCGCGCGCCCGCCGAACGTGGCGCAGACGCCGTCGGCGATCGCGCGGATGCGGCGCTCCGCCAGGTCGCGCATCGCGGCCGACATGGTGCGGACGGTCCCCTTCAGCACGACGCGCTGCGGGATGACGTTGAAGGCCTTCGACGACGATTCCATCGAGGTGACGGAGACGACGATCTGATCGACCGGGTCGGCGTTGCGCGAGACGATGGATTGCAGCGTGGTCACGAGGTGGGCGGCCATCAGGTTCGTGTCCACGACCTCCTGCGGCTTGGCGGCGTGGCCGCCGCGGCCCTCCAGCGTCAGCTCGAACTGGTCGGTGGCCGCGAAGAAGGCGCCGGGGCGGATCGCGAAGCTCCCCACCGGGCGCCCCGGCCAGTTGTGCATCCCGTAGACCTCCTCGATCCCCCAGCGGTCCATCATGCCGTCGGCGCACATCTCCGCGCCGCCGCCTCCGCCCTCCTCGGCGGGCTGGAAGATCACCACGACCGTCCCGGCGAAGTTGCGAGTCTCCGCGAGGTACTTGGCCGCGCCCAGAAGCATCGCGGTGTGGCCGTCATGGCCGCAGGCATGCATCGCGCCGTCGGTCCGGCTGGCATGCGGCGCGCCGGTCTGCTCGTGGATCGGGAGCGCGTCCATGTCGGCGCGCAGGCCGATCACGCGGCCGCCCACGGCGCGGCCCCGGATCACGCCCACGACGCCGGTGCGGCCGATCCCCTCCGCCACCTCGTCGCAGCCGAACTCGCGCAGCTTGCCCGCCACGATCGCGCTCGTGCGGTGCGTGTCGAACAGCAGCTCGGGGTTCTCGTGCAGGTCGCGGCGCCAGGCCGTGATCTCGGGCAGCATCTCGGCGAAGCGGTTCTTGACGGGCATGGCGGGCCTCCTTCGGACACGAGCCTGCGCCCGGTCCGGCGCGCCCGCAAGCCTACTCGGCGGCGTGGCGGTCCGCGTCGCGGGCCGCGTCGGCGCGCGAGCGGGGGACGTCGCGGCCCATCCGGGGCCAGCCTTCGCGCTGCCCGTCGCGGCGGCCGTCGGTCTCCTCGGTCTGGTCGTGGAACAGGTGCACCTGCGTCGGGAAGGGCATATCGATGCCTGCCTCGTTCATCGCCCGCTCGACCGCGATCAGCACGCCGGACTGGACGTGCACGACGTCGGTGCGCCGCGAATGCGTCCACCACCGGATTCGCATGATCTTGGCGCTGTCGCCCAGCTCCCATGCGAGCGCCTCGGGCGCCGGGTCGGCGAGCACGCCCTCGACCGAGGCCGCGGCCTTGGTGGCCAGCCGCATCGCTTCCTCCCAGTCGTCGCCGTAGCCGATGCCGAGGTCGTAGTGCGACCGCCGCGTCTCGAACGCCGTGTTGACGGTGACGGAGTTGGTATAGACCTCCGAGTTCGGGATCACGACGCGGCGGCCGTCATAGGTCCGGATCAGCGTCGCACGCGTCTCGATCCGCTCGACGGTGCCCTCGAACCCGCCCGACGCGACGATCTGGTCGCCCACGGCGAAGGGCCGCCGGAGGAGGATCAGGATGCCCGCGAGCATGTTCTGGAGGATGTCCTTGAACGCGAAACCGATGGCGACCGAGCCGATCCCGAGTCCCGCGATCAAATCGCCGGGTCGTAGCGAGGGAACGACGATCGTGGCCGCGAGGAGGGCGCCCGCGATGTAGATCATCCATTTCAGAAGGCTCCCCCCGACATCGCCGAGGCTGTCGCGGTCGCGCGCATGCGCCCCGCGGCGGACGGCGTAGGCGACCGCGAGGCCGATGCCGACGAAGAGCGCGAGCACGACGAGCGCCACGACGATGTTGGGCAGGAGCCGGAAGAACCCGTCGAGCCAGGCGTCGAGCTTGTCGAGGATCAGGCCCGGGTCGGCGTCGACCTGCGCCGGGCCGTCGTCCGCGGCGACCGCGTCCTGCTCCATACCGTCCCTCCCGTGCGACGATGGGGAACGGGCGGGGAAGGGGGGCGGTTCCCCTACGGGGCGGGGACTGGCCGGGTCATGTCGTGCCGGAGGCAAGGCCGTCCGTCGCCGTCGCCGCCTGCCGCCGCTCGATCAGTCCGACCAGCCCGTCCACCACCCGGCGCAGCATCGCCTCGCCCGCCTCGAACTGCGCGGCGGCGATCCACTCGTCGGGCTGGTGCGCCTGCGCGATGTCGCCCGGCCCGCAGACGATTGCGGAGTAGCCGCGCTCCTGGAACTGGCCCGCCTCGGTGCCGAAGGTCACGACGTGGGTGCCGTTGTCGCCCGTCAGCCGCCGGACGAGCGCCTCGGCGGCGCCGTCCGCCTCGGGGACCAGCGCTGGGACGCCGTTGCTTCGCGACCAGCGCACGCCCGCCTGCGGATGGCGCGCGCGCAGGTCGGCGTCGAGCCCGGTCAGGAACGCGTCGAGCGCGGCCTCGTGGCGCGCGATGGCGTCGCCCGCGGGCACGCGGAACCCCAGCTTGAAGGCGCAGTCGCGCGCGGTGATGTTGTGCGCCGTCCCGCCCGAGATGACGCCGACATGCGCGGTCGCATGCGGCGGATCGAACGCGGCCGAGACCGGGTCCGGGACCTCGGCCATGACCGCCGCGTTGTGCGCGTTGACCCAGGCCAGCACCCGTCCGGCCTCGTGGATCGCGGAGACGCCGTAGGGCAGCTTCGACGAGTGGACCTCGAAGCCGCGGACGTGGACGTCGACGATCGCCGACGCGTTATGTCCTGTGACGGGGCGCAGCATCGACGGCTCGCCCACGATCACGGCGGCGGCGGGCGGCAGAGCCTCTCGCATCGCGTCGATCATCGGCGGCGCGCCGATGCAGCCGACCTCCTCGTCGTGGCTCAGCGCGATCTGGAGCGGCCGGGCCACCCGGCGCTCGAGCGCGTAGGGCACCATCGCGAGCGCCAGCGCGTCGAACCCCTTCATGTCGCAGGTCCCGCGTCCGTAATGGCGGCCGTCGCGGGTCGTCAGCGCGAAGGGCTCCACGGTCCAGTCCTGCCCGTCCACCGGCACGACGTCGGTATGGCCCGACAGCACGACGCCGCCCTCCACCTCGGGGCCGACGGAGGCGAAGAGCGAGGCCTTGGTCCCGGTCGCGTCCGGGACGCGCGTGGCCGCGACGCCGTGGCCGTCGAGATAGTCCTCGACCCAGTCGATCAGCGGCAGGTTGCTGTCGCGGCTCACGGTCGGGAAGGCGATCAGCCGCTCGAGGATCTCGAGCGCGGTCAGGTGGCGGGGCATCCGGGTCTCCTCCCGTCCAAGGCCTGCGCCGGGCGGGCGGGCGCGGTCAAGGCGCGGGGGCATGGCGTTCGCCCGCCGCCCGCGCGGCGGGATCGATCCGGCCCGGGCGCCCAAGGAACGGGCAGCGGGGGCCGGATGCACGCTTCGCGGGCGCCGCGCTTGCGGGAGGGCGCGCCTGTGCTAGCGTGGCGGCGCGACGTCGGGCGGCACGATCCGGCGCGGGGGACGGGGGACGCGATGCCCGGGGGCGAGACCATGGACCGGACCGAGGCCGTGCTCGAGGTGCGTGGCCTGACGACCGTGTTCGGCACGCGCCGGGGCGAGGTCCACGCGGTCAACGACGTCGACTTCGACGTCCGGCCCGGCGAGCTCCTGGGCGTGGTGGGCGAGAGCGGGTCGGGCAAGTCGGTCACGATGATGTCGCTCGTGGGCCTGCTGCCGACGCCGCCCGCCGACGTGCGCGCGGGGGAGGTGCTGCTCGCGGGCGAGGACCTGCTGCGGGTCACGCCGGACCGGCTCCGCGCCGTGCGGGGCGGCGAGGTCGGCTTCATCTTCCAGGACCCGATGACCTCGCTCAACCCGGTCTTCGACGTGGGCTTCCAGATCATGGAGCCGATCCGCCGGCACATGGGCCTGTCGAAGCGCGACGCGCGGGAGCGGGCGGTCGAGCTCCTCGAGCTCGTCGGCATCCCGGGCGCGCGGGCGCGGCTCTCGGACTACCCCCACCAGTTCTCCGGCGGGATGCGCCAGCGCGTGATGATCGCCATCGCGCTCGCCTGCGACCCGAAGGTGCTGATCGCCGACGAGCCGACCACGGCGCTCGACGTCACGATCCAGGCGCAGATCCTCGAGATCGTCCACGACCTGCGCGAGAAGCTCGGCATGGCGATCGTCTGGATCACGCACGATCTGGGCGTGATCGCGGGCATCGCGGACCGCGTGCTGGTGATGTACGCGGGCCAGGTCGTCGAGCAGGCGCCGGTGCGCGCGCTCTTCAACGATCCGCGCCACCCCTACACCCGCGCGCTCCTCAAGACGATCCCGTCGGTCACGGGCGAGCGCGCCAAGACGTTGCAGGTGATCGAGGGGCAGCCGCCGATCCTGGGCGCGCCGCCCTCGGCCTGCGCGTTCCGCGACCGCTGCCCGCTCGCCTTCGACCGCTGCGCGCGCGAGAACCCGCGCCGCGCGGGCGTGGGCGCGGGCCACGACGTCGCCTGCTTCCACCCCTCCGCCCACGACGCGGCGGTCGCCGCATGAGGCCGCTGGTGCAGGTCCGCGACCTGAAGATGCACTTCCCGATCTACGCGGGCCTACTGCGCCGCCGCGTGGGCGCGGTGCGCGCGGTGGACGGGGTGAGCTTCGACATCCACGAGGGCGAGACGCTGGGGCTCGTGGGCGAGAGCGGGTGCGGCAAGTCCACCTGCGGGCGCGCGGTGCTGCGGCTCTACGACATCACCGCGGGCGAGATCACGATCGACGGGCGCGCGATCGGCGCGGAGGACCAGCGCAGCCTGCGCCGGATGCGCCCGACGATGCAGATGGTCTTCCAGGACCCGCAGGCCTCGCTGAACCCCCGCATGACGGTGGGCTCGATCATCGGCGAGCCGCTTTCGGAACATTCGGGCATGTCGAAGGCCGACCGGACCGCGCGGGTCGAGGAGCTGCTCGACCAGGTCGGGCTCAACCGCGCCTTCGTGAACCGCTACCCTCACGAGTTCTCCGGCGGCCAGCGGCAGCGCATCGGGATCGCGCGCGCGCTGGCGCTCAAGCCCAAGTTCATCGTCTGCGACGAACCGATCGCGGCGCTCGACGTCTCGATCCAGGCGCAGGTGGTCAACCTGCTCGAGGCGCTGCAGGACGAGCTCGGGCTGACCTACCTCTTCATCAGCCACGACCTGAGCATGGTGCGCCACATCGCCGACCGCGTGGCGGTGATGTACCTGGGCAAGATCGCCGAGCTCGCGCCGCGCGACGACCTCTACGACGCGCCGCTGCACCCCTATACCCGCGCGCTCCTGTCGGCCGTGCCCGAGCCGGACCCCGCGAAGGCCGGCACGCGGCGCCGCGGCACCGTGCTGCAGGGCGACGTGCCGTCTCCGGCGAACCCGCCCGACGGCTGCAACTTCTGCACCCGCTGCCCGGAGGTGATGGACGTCTGCCACCGGGTCGACCCCGACTTCCGCGAGGTGGCGCCCGGCCGGTGGGTCGCCTGCCACCTCCATGCCGATACGAACCAAGACGCGGGACCAACCGCGCGCATCCCCGTGGCCCGCACGAGCGCGCCCGACCCCAACCTGGAGAGAACCCAATGACCACCCGATCCGCCCTGCTCAGCGCCGTCGCGGGGCTCGCCCTCGCGCCGATGGCGCACGCGCAGTCCGAAGGCGAGCGCGGCCGCGACGGCCAGCTCAACATCATCTACTGGCAGGCCCCCTCGACGCTGAACCCGTTCCTGTCGGGCGGCACCAAGGAGGTGGAGTCGGCCTCGCTCATCATCGAGCCGCTGGTTCGCTTCGACCAGAACGGCGAGATGGTCCCGATGCTCGCCGCCGAGATCCCGACGGTCGAGAACGGCGGGATCGCCGAGGACCTGACCTCGATCACCTGGACGCTGAAGGAAGGCGTCCTGTGGTCGGACGGCACGCCGTTCACCGCCGAGGACGTCGTCTTCACCTGGCAGTACTGCACCGACCCCGAGGGCGGCTGCGCGCAGTCGAGCTACTTCGACGGCGTCACGGACGTGGAGGCGGTGGACGACACCACCGTCCGCGTCACCTTCGCCGAGCCCAAGCCCTATCCCTACACCGCCTTCGTCGGCTCCGAATCGCCGATCATCCAGAAGGCGCAGTTCGAGGAATGCACCGGCGCGCGCGCGCCCGAATGCACCGAGGCCAACTTCGGTCCGATCGGCACCGGCCCGTTCGTCGTCGACGATTTCCGCCCCAACGACGTCATCACGCTGTCGGCCAACGAGAACTTCCGCGAGGAGGGCAAGCCGGCCTTCGCCTCCGTGAACTTCAAGGGCGGCGGCGACGCGGCGGCGGCGGCGCGCGCGGTGCTGGAGACGGGCGAGTACGACTACGCCTGGAACCTGCAGCTCGCGCCCGAGGTGCTGTCGTCGATGGAAGCCGCCGGGATGGGGCAGATCGTGACCGCCTACGGCACCTCCGTCGAGCGCATCGAGATCAACCAGACCGACCCGTCCGCCGATCTGGGCGACGCGCGCTCGACGCCCGAGCATCCGCATCCGTTCCTCGTGGACGACGCGGTGCCGCAGGCGATGTCGATGGCCATCGACCGGCAGCTGCTGGTCGACATCGGCTACGGCCCCGCGGGCCAGCCGACCTGCAACATCCTGCCCGCGCCCGAGGCCTACGCCTCGACCGCGAACGAGGGCTGCCTCGAGCAGGACATCGAGGGCGCCAAGGCGCTGCTCGACGAGGCGGGCTGGGTGCCCGGACGACGACGGCATCCGCGAGAAGGACGGCGTCCGGCTCTCGGTGCTCTACCAGACGTCCGTGAACGCGGTGCGCCAGGACGTGCAGGCGCTGGTGAAGGAGAGCTGGGAGGAGATCGGGATCGAGACCGAGCTGCGCTCGATCGACGCCTCGGTGTTCTTCGGCGGCGACCCGTCGAGCCCGGACACGTTCCAGAAGTTCTACGCCGACGTGGAGATGTACACCAACAACTTCGCGGGCGTGGACCCGGAGGCCTACATGGCGTCGTGGAAGTGCTCGGAGATCCCGCAGCCGTCCTCGCAGTGGCAGGGGCAGAACATCCCGCGCATCTGCAACGAGGACGTACGACGCGCTCGTGGACGAGATGGCCACCACGGTCGACCCGGCCGAGCGCGGGCGGATCGCGGCCGAGCTCAACGACATGCTCGTGCAGGACTACGCGCTGATCCCGCTGATCCACCGCGGCTCGCCCTCGGCGCATGCCAACACGCTCGGCGGCGTGCTGATGAGCGACTGGGACAGCGAGCTCTGGAACGCCAAGGACTGGTACCGCGAGGCCGAGTGAGCCGCGCGACATGACGACGGGGGCGGCGTCCGCGCCGCCCCCGACCCCCTCCGACCGGGACGGCGCCCATGCTCAACTTCACCGCCCGGCGGCTGCTGACCGCGATCCCGACGCTCCTGTTCATCAGCCTCGTGATCTTCCTGCTGCTCGAGCTCGCCCCGGGCGACCCGATGGCGCAGGTGCCGCTGACCGTGCCCGACGAGGTCAAGGCGCGGATGCGCGAGGCGCTGGGCCTGGGCGAGCCGGTCCACATCCGCTACTGGAAATGGCTGGTGCAGTTCTTCTGGGTCGAGCCGCTGCATGCGATCGACGCGCTCGCGGGCACCGATCTCGCCGACGGACGCCAGCGCATCCTGTCGTGGCAGACGCGCTCGCCGGTCATGGACATCGTCGCGCAGCGGATGCCGCAGACGCTCTGGGTCGTCGGCACGGCCTACGTCGTGGCCATCGCCATCGCGATCCCGGTGGGCATCTACTCGGCCTACAAGCACTATTCGATCTTCGACCAGGCCGGCACCTTCGTCACGATGATCGGCTTCTCGGTCCCGCCGTTCTTCTCGGGCGTGCTCGTGATCATCGTCTTCGCGGTCAACCTGCGCTGGTTCCCGTCGGTCTACGACACGACGCTGGTGGTCGACAGCTGGGCCACCCTGCGCCAGCAGGCGCTGCAGATGTTCCTGCCGGTGATGGTGCTCGCGCTCCAGATCACGTCGCAGCTCTCGCGCTTCATGCGCGCCTCGATGCTCGACAACCTCAACCAGGACTACGTGCGGACCGCCCGCGCCAAGGGCCTGCGCGAGCGCTCCGTCGTGCTCGTCCATGTCCTGCGCAACTCGATGATCCCGGTCGTGACCGTGATCGCGCTCGGGGTTCCGGCGATCTTCGGCGGCGCGATCATCACCGAGCAGGTGTTCAAGGTGAACGGGATCGGGCAGCTCCTGATCACCGCGATCTTCGCCAACGACCTGCCGACCGTGCAGACGCTGACCTTCATCTTCGCGGTGCTGATCGTGCTCTTCAACCTGATCGCCGACGTGCTCTACGGCATCCTCGACCCCCGGATCCGCTATGACTGACGCCCGCGCCGCCGACACCCGTTCGGGCACCGACGACGCGGTGGTGGCGGCCTCCGCCCCGGTCGCGGGCGCCGCGCCGATGCTGCTCTCGACCACCGCGCGCAGCCAGTGGTGGGACGTCTGGGACCAGTTCCGCACCCACAAGGGCGCGCTGATCGGGGCCGCGTTCTTCCTCGGGATCGTCGCGCTCGTCGTGCTCGGCCCGCTCGTGATGGAGATCGACGGGACCAGCACCGACGTTCGCAACCGCAACCAGGGCATGAGCCTCGCCTCGCCCTTCGGCACCGACCAGCTCGGGCGGGACATGTTCGCCCGCATGGTCGAGGGCGGACGGATCTCGCTCGCCGTGGGGCTGACGGCGATGGCGCTGGCCCTCGTGCTGGGCACGCTCGTGGGCGTGCTGTCGGGCTACTTCCGCGCGCTCGACGGGCCGCTGATGCGGCTGACCGACCTGTTCCTCGCGCTGCCGCTGCTGCCGCTCCTCCTCGTGATGGTGCTCCTGTTCCGCGAGCCGCTGACGGCGACGTTCGGGCCGGAGATGGGGATCTTCGTGCTGATCGTGACGGCCATCGGGATCACCTCGTGGATGCAGACGGCGCGGATCGTGCGCGGCGACGTGCTGGCGCTCAAGGAGCGCGAGTTCGTCCTCGCCGCCCGCTCGCTCGGCACGCCGCCGCGGCGCATCATCACGCGCCACGTCCTGCCCAACGTGCTGTCGCCGATCATGGTCTCGGCCACGCTGGGCATCGCGACCGCGATCATCACCGAGAGCGCGCTGTCGTTCCTGGGACTGGGTTTCCCGCCCGACTTCCCGACCTGGGGGCGGCTCCTCAACGACGGGCTGCAATACATGCAGCAATACCCCGAGCGCGTGTTCTGGCCCGGGCTGGCGATCTCGCTCGTCGTTCTGTCGATCAACTATGTCGGCGACGGGCTGCGCGACGCGCTCGACCCCCGGATCCGCGGGCGCTGAGGCGCCGGCCGCGGCCTAGCGCCCGGCGGCCAGCGCCTCGATCTGCGGCCGAAGCCCGTCCAGTGCATAGCCCGCCTCCGCGGTCCGGGCGAGGATGTCGTCCGCGGGCATCCGACCCGCCATCGCGAGCGCCCACAGCACCGCCGACCGCGTCCCCGACGCGCAATAGGCGACCACGCCGCCGCCCGCCGCGTCGATCGCGTCGGCCTGCTCGTCCACCGCCTCGGGGCGCAGCGCGGGCATCGCGACGGGGTTGTAGACGAACGCCATCCCGGCCGCCTCCGCCGCCGCCTGCATCGCGGCCGCGCGGTGCGAGGGCGGCACCTCGGCGTCGGGGCGGTTGCAGACGATGGTGGTGACGCCGGTCGCGGCCAGCGTCGCCATGTCCGAGGGCTCGAGCATCGGCGCGACGCTCGAGACGTCGTCGAGTGGGCGGAGGTCCATGGGCGTCCCTGCATCGGTGGCCTGCGCCGCGACGATGGCCGTGCCGCGCCGGGACGGCAAGGTCCGCGCCCCGACCTTGCCCCGCGCATCCGCGCGCCGGTAGATGCCGGGGGCGGATACCGGGGGGTCGACGGCATGGGCTTGGCGGAGGAGCGCGACCGCGCGCGGGACGATCCCGAAGGCTTCTGGCTCGCGGAGGCGCGGCGGATCGACTGGGACCGGTTCCCGACCCGCGCCTACGACCCCGGTGCCGGGCCGGTCGGGGACTGGTTCACGGACGGCATGGTCAACGGGTGCTGGAACGCCGTCGACCGCCACGTCGAGGCCGGCCACGGCGACCGGGTCGCGGTGATCCACGATTCGCCCGTGACCGGCACCGTGGCCCGCATCACCTATGCCGAGCTGCAAGGCCGCGTCGCGCGGCTCGCGGGCGCGCTCGCGGCGCGCGGCGTCACGGCGGGCGACCGGGTGCTGATCTACATGCCCGCCATCCCCGAGGCGATCGACGCGATGCTGGCATGCGCGCGGATCGGCGCGATCCACTCGGTCGTGTTCGGCGGCTTCGCCTCGCGCGAGCTGGCGGCGCGGATCGACGACGCGCGGCCCCGCGCGGTGCTCGCCGCGTCCTGCGGGATCGAGGGGGCGCGGGTGGTGGCCTACAAGCCGCTCCTCGACGCGGCGCTCGCGATGGCCGGGCACGCGCCCGAGGTCTCGATCGTGTTCCAGCGCCCGCAGGCGGAGGCGGCGATGGGCCCGCGCGACGTGGACTGGGCGGAGGCGGTCGCGTCGGCCGAGCCCGCGCCCTGCATGCCCGTGCGCGGCGACCACCCGGCCTACATCCTCTACACCTCCGGCACGACGGGGGCACCCAAGGGCGTGGTGCGCTCGACCGGCGGGCATCTCGTCGCGCTCGACCGCTCGATGGACGCGGTCTACGGGGTGGCGCCGGGGGAGGTGTTCTGGGCCGCCTCGGACGTGGGCTGGGTCGTGGGCCACAGCTACATCGTCTACGCGCCGCTGATCCACGGCTGCACGACGGTCCTCTTCGAGGGCAAGCCCGTCGGCACGCCAGACGCCTCGACCTTCTGGCGCGTCATGGCCGACCACCGCGTCGCCATCTTCTTCACGGCACCTACGGCGTTCCGCGCGATCCGCCGCGACGACCCCGACGGCGCGCTCGCCGCTGGCCACGACCTGACGGCGCTGCGCGCGATCTTCCTCGCGGGCGAGCGGGCCGACCCCGACACCATCGCGTGGATCGGGCGCGTGACCGGCTTGCCCGTGCTCGACCACTGGTGGCAGACGGAGACCGGCTCGGCCATCGCGGCGAACCCGGCGGACGAGGCCGCGCCCGTCCGCATCGGCTCTCCCGGCCGCCCGATGCCGGGCCACGAGGTCGTGGTGCTGGGCGAGGACGGCGCGCCGGTGGCGCCGGGCGCGCTCGGCTCGGTGGCGATCCGCCTGCCGATGCCGCCGGGCACGTTGCCGACGCTCTGGGGCGCCGACGAGCGGTTCCGGCGCGCCTATCTCAGCGCCTTCCCGGGCCATTACGAGACCGGCGACGCGGGCATGCTCGACGCCGACGGCTACCTCTGGATCATGGCGCGCACGGACGACGTCATCAACGTCGCGGGGCACCGGCTCTCGACGGGGGCGATGGAGGAGGTGCTGGCCGAGCATCCCGACGTCGCCGAATGCGCCGTCGTCGGCGCGGCCGACGCGCTCAAGGGGCAGGTGCCGCTGGGCTTCCTCGTGCTGCAACGGCGCGTCGAGCGCACCGAGGCGGAGGTCGTGGCCGATTGCGTGGCGATGATGCGCGAGCGGGTCGGCCCGGTGGCCGCGTTCAAGCTCGCCTGCGTCGTCGACCGGCTGCCCAAGACGCGCTCGGGCAAGACGTTGCGCGCGACGATGGCCCGGCTCGCCGACGGGGAGGCGGTGGAGCCGCCCGCGACGATCGACGATCCGGCGATCCTCGACGAGATCGCCGCCGCCCTCGCGCAGCTCGACCGGGACGCGCGATGAGCGACGGGCCGGAGGCGGCGGCGCCCGATGCGGCGGACCGCGCGCAGCTCTTCGCGCACGACATTCGCTCCGCCGTGGCCGACGTGATCGGCGGCATCCGACTGATCGACCGCGGAACGCTGCCCGGCGAGGCCGCGGCGCAGGTCGACCGCGCCCGCGCCGCCGCCGAGCTGCTCGCGCGGCTGGTGGACGCCGCGCTCGAGGATGCGCCGCCCGAGGGCGACCGCGCCGTCGGCAACCTCGATCTCGGTCGTTTCCTCGACGACGAGATCCGGCGGTGGCACGGCGCGGCGAGCGGGACCGGCACGCGCGTCACGCTCGAGCGCGGCTCCGACGTGCCCGAGATCGTCCGGCTCGACCGGCTGCATCTGCGCCGGATCGTCGCGAACCTGATGGGCAACGCGATGCGCGCCGCCGAGGGCGGGAGGATCCTGCTCCGCGCCTCGCTTCTCGCCGACGACGCCCTCGAGCTGTGCGTCTGCGACGACGGGCCGGGCTTCCCGGAGGACGCGCTGCCCGACCTGCGGGGCGAGGCCGTCGAGGCGGTTCCGTCGGGGCAGGGTCGCGGCATGGGCCTGCGCATCGCGTCCTCGCACGCCAAAGCGATCGGGGGCGTCCTCGCCGCGCGCAACCGCTCGACGGGCGGCGCCCACCTGACGCTGACCGTTCCCGCCTCGGTCTGGCGCCGGAAGTCCGGGTCCGAGCCCGAGCGTGACCTAACGGACCTGTCGGGCGTGCGCGTGCTCGTCGCCGACGACAGCGCGACGATCCGCACGCTCATGCGCGGCATGCTCACGCGGCTCGGCGCGGAATGCGAGACCGCCGTGGACGGGATCGACGCGCTCAACTGGCTCGCGCGCGAACGGTTCGACCTCGCGCTCCTCGACATCGAGATGCCGGTGCTGGGCGGGATGGAGGTGCTTCGCGCCGAGCGCCTGCGGCAGGCCCGCGGAATCGCGCCGCCGACCGCGATGATGGCGATGACGAGCCACGGCTCGCGCGACACGCAGATGGTCATCGCCGAGGCTGGCGCCGACGCGATCCTGACAAAGCCGCTGGGCTCGATCGAGGTTGTCGGGCGGTCGCTGCGCGCCGTGCTGGAGCGCTCCCCCGACCCCGCGGGCTGGGTGCCGGATGCGGCCCCGCCGTTGTCCGGCGCGACGCTGGTGGAGCTGATGGGCGCCGCCGGGCCGGAGTATCACGAGCAACTGATCGCGCGCCTGCGCGAGGACGTCGCCACCGCCGAGCGGATGCTCGGCGAGGCCTCAGACGCGGAGGACCGCGAGGGGCTCGCGACGCAGGCGCACGTGCTCCTCTCGCTCTGCGGCGCGATCGGCGCGCTGCCTGTGCAGGAGGCCGCCCGCGCGCTCGACCGGGCGCTTCGCGACGGCGACGACCCCGCCGTCGCGCCCGCCGCGCGCGCCTGTCTCGCCCGGCTGCCGGCGCTGCGCGCGGAGCTCGACCTCGTCGGCTGACGGTCCGCGCCGGGAACGGCGGCCGTCGCCTCAGAGCGTCGGCTTGACCCGCAGGAGCGGCATCAGGTCGGCCATCTCCGGCCCGCTCGTCCGCCCGGTCATCGCCAGGCGGAGCGGCATGTAGAGGCCGCGCCCCTTGCGCCCCGTCGCATCCTTCACCGCGGCCGTCCACTCGCCCCACGCCCCGTCGCCCCAGGGCGCGTCCGGCAGGAGCGCGAGCGCCTCGGCGACGAAGCCGCGATCCTCCTCGGGAATGTCGGGGCGCGCGCCCTCGGTCATGAGCCGCCACCACTCGGCCATCTCCGCGCGCCGGCCGACGTTCTCGCGCACGACGCGCCAGAACCGCTCCGCCTCCGCGTCGGGCACGCCGAGCGCCGCGATCTCGCCGGCCACCGCCGCGTAGGGCAGCGACTGGAGGTGGCTCGCCGTGAGCGGGTCGAGGTCGGCGGCGTCGAACTTGGTCGGCGCGGCGCCGAACTGCGCGAGGTCGAACGCCTCGGCCGCCTCAGCGGGCGTCATACGCGGCTCGACGGGCTCCGAGGAGCCCAGCCGCGCCATCAGCGACACGAGCGCCATCGGCTCCACCCCGGCCGCGCGCAGGTCGCGCAGCGCGAGCGTCCCGAGCCGCTTCGACAGCGCCTCCCCGCCCGGCCCGGTCAGGAGCGAATGGTGCGCGAAGGCGGGATGCTCGCGGCCGAGCGCGGCCATGATCTGGATCTGCGTCGCGGTGTTGGTGACGTGGTCGGAGCCGCGCACGACGTGCGTGATCCCCATCTCCACGTCGTCCACGACCGAGGCCAGCGTGTAGAGGAACTGCCCGTCGCCGCGGATCAGCACCGGGTCGCTCACCGAGGCCGCGTCGATCGAGAGCGGGCCGAGGATGCCGTCCTCCCATTCGATGCGCTCCCGGTCGAGGCGGAAGCGCCAGTGCCCGCCCCGCTCGCGCCGGAGCCGGTCGCGCTCGGCCGACGTCAGCGACAGCGCGGCGCGGTCGTAGACCGGCGGCCGCCCCATGTTGAGCTGCTTCTTGCGCTTGAGGTCGAGCTCGCCGGGCGTCTCGAACGCCTCGTAGAGCCGGTCACCGTCACGCAGCGTCTCGGCGGCGTCGCGGTAGCGGTCGAGCCGGGCCGACTGGCGCTCCTCGCGGTCCCAGTCGAGGCCGAGCCACTCCATGTCCTCGCGGATCGCGTCCGCGTATTCCTCGCGCGACCGCTCCGGGTCGGTGTCGTCGAGCCGAAGGACGAACGTGCCCCCGGCGCGCCGCGCGATCATCCAGTTCATCAGCGCTGCGCGCATGTTGCCGACATGCAGGTAGCCGGTCGGCGAGGGCGCGAAGCGGGTGACGATGGTCGCGGTCGCGGTGGCGGGCATGGGCGTCTCCTCGGGCGGCGGGATGACAGCCGCGCGGAGGTCTGTCCAGACGGACCGCTCGCGCGACGTGGCCGGGGCCGGGGCACGCGCTAGATGCCGGACGTCGGCATGACCGATGGGAGAGACCGCATGACCCGACTGACACGCCGCGCCGCCCTGGGCGCCACCGCCGCCCTGCCGCTCGCCGCCGCGGGCCTGCCCGCGCTCGCCGCCGCGCCGATGAAGGAGCCGGTGCAGCAGCGCGTCCGGCGCTTCATGCTGGGCGATCTGGAGGTGACGACGCTGCTCGCGAACACGCTGACGAACCCGACGCCGCCGCAGGAGATCTTCGGCATGAACGTCGACCCGGAGACCTTCGAGGAGGCCTCCCGCGAAGCCTTCATCCCCGCCGACGTCAACCAGTTCTTCTTCACGCCCACGCTCGTGAATACCGGCGAGCGGCTGGTGCTGTTCGACACGGGCCAGAGCGCGGGCGACATCGTCTCGGCGCTCGAGGCGGCGGGCTACGCGCCGGGCGACGTCGATCTCGTGGTGCTCACGCACATGCATGGCGACCATATCGGCGGGCTGATGGAGGACGGCGCGCCGACCTTCGCGAACGCGGCCTACGCGACGGGACAGGTCGAGTACGACGCCTGGGCCGGGATGGAGAACGAGGCGTTCGAGGCGAACGTCCGTCCGCTCGCCGACCGCATGACGTTCCTGACCGACGGGCAGGACGCGGCGCCCGGGCTCACCGCGAACGCCGCGTTCGGGCACACGCCGGGCCACATGACCTACGTGCTGTCCTCGGGCGACCGGTCGCTGCTGCTCGCCGCCGACCTCGCCAACCACTACGTCTGGTCGCTCGCGCATCCCGACTGGGAGGTCCGGTTCGACATGGACAAGGAGGCCGCCGCGCAGGCCCGTCGCGACGTTCTGGGCATGGTCGCCGCCGAGCGGATGCCGATGATCGGCTACCACATGCCGTTCCCGGCCGTGGGCTACGTCGAGGCGGCCGGCGACGGTTTCCGCTGGGTGCCCGAGAGCTACCAGCTGATGCTCTGAGCCACGCCCGGCCCGCCCCCGTCACGGGGCGCGGGCCGATGCGGTCAGGCGCGCGCGACGATCTCGGGCCAGCGGCGGTCGGCCTCGGCGATGAAGCCGGCCGGGTCCTCGCTCCACGTCGCCTGCACCGCATCGTCGTAGTTGAGGTAGAGCCGCCCGCCCTCGATCGACCAGTTCTCGGGTCGCGTCGTGAAGAGCGCGCCCTTCGCCGCCACCGCCCAGGCGCAGAACCCGCCGTAGCGCGGGGCGTAGGCGTCCGGGTCCGCGGCGAAGGCGTCGCGATGCGTGGCGTCGACGAACCGCCATTCCGCCCCCGCCCAGTCGTGCACGAAGGCGCCGTCGCCCGCCACCGGGCGCGCGTGGGTGAAGTAGGCGACTGGGTCGGTGCCGCCGAGCGCCACGCCGCCCGGCGCGTGCACGCGAGCGGGCGGGAGCGCGCGCGGCCCGAACAGGCCCGCGCCGGCGGTGGTCGCGGCGGCCGTGGCCAGGCCGCCGAGGAGGATGGTTCGGCGTCGCATGTGCGCTCCCTTGGATCGCTTCGCCGCCGAGGGTCGCGCGCCCGGCCGCCATTCGTCCAGTCAACTCGCGTCACGCTCCCGCGAGCGGCGGGCGGGGCTTGCGCGTCCCCGCGCGCCGGGCCTAGCACGGGACCGACCCGGCGAGAGGAGGCGAGCCCGTGACCGACCTGCGCGACGCCGCCCTCGCCGTGCGCGAGCGCGCCCACGCCCCCTATTCCGGCTTCCAGGTCGGCGCGGCGATCCGCGGGGCGTCCGGCGCGATCCATCGCGGCTGCAACGTCGAGAACGTGGCCTACCCGGAGGGCACCTGCGCGGAGGCCGGGGCGATCGCCGCGATGGTGGCCGCGGGCGAGACGCGGATCGCCGAGGTCTACGTCGTGGCGGGCTCCCCCGATCCGGTCCCGCCCTGCGGCGGCTGCCGCCAGAAGCTGGCGGAGTTCGCGGACGGCGACGTGCCGGTGACGCTCGCGACCGTGGGCGGGGCCGAGCGCGCCACCACCGTGGCCGCGCTGCTGCCGGGCGCGTTCGGCGCGGGCCACATGGCTTGAGCGCCGCGCGCGACCTCCTCTCGTCGCTTCGTCGCGGGCGCAGGCCCCGGCCCGCCGACCTCGCGGCCTTCGCCGAGGCCTTGGGCGAGGGGACGGTCTCGGACGCGCAGGCCGGGGCCTTCGCGATGGGCGTCTGCCGCACGCCGCTCGGGCCGAAGGGCCGCGCCGCGCTCACGCGGGCGATGCGCGACGGCGGCGAGGTGCTCGAGTGGGACCTGCCCGGCCCGGTCGTCGACAAGCATTCCACGGGGGGCGTGGGCGACTGCGTTTCGCTGATCCTCGCGCCCGCGCTCGCGGTCTGCGGAGCCTACGTCCCGATGATCTCGGGCCGGGGGCTCGGCCACACGGGCGGCACGCTCGACAAGCTGTCCTCGATCCCGGGCTTCCGCTCCGAGATGCAGACCGACGAGCTGCAGGACCAGGTCCGCCGCGTCGGCTGCGCGATCGTGGGCGCGACCGAGGCCATCGCGCCCGCCGACCGCCGCCTCTACGCGGTGCGCGACGTGACCGGGACGGTCGAGAGCCTCGATCTGATCGTCGCGTCGATCCTGTCGAAGAAGCTCGCCGAGGGGATCGAGGCGCTGGTGCTCGACGTGAAGTCCGGCTCGGGCGCGTTCATGGCCGACCCGGCCTCGGCCCGCGCGCTCGCGCAGGCGCTGGTGGAGACGTCGCAGGCCAACGGCGTGATGACGTCCGCCATCCTCACCGACATGAGCCAGCCCGCCGCGACCTGCTGCGGCAACGCGCTCGAGGTGATCGCGGCGATGGAGGCGCTGACCGAGCCGGGCGGGGCGCGCGCGGTGCGGCTGGTGGCGCTGGCCTGCGCGCTCGGGGGCGAGGCGCTGGCGCTCGCGGGGCTGGTGGCGGACGCGGCGGAGGGCTCCGCCAAGATCGACGCCGCGTTGACCTCGGGCGCGGCGGCGGAGGTGTTCGGCCGGATGGTCGCCGCGCAGGGCGGGCCGGCGGACTTCCCCGACCGCTGGCGCGACCGGCTGCCCGCCGCGCCCGTGGTGGCCGAGCTGCGCGCCGACCGGCCCGGCACGGTCGCGGCGATCGACGCGCGCGCCCTGGGCGAGGTGGTGGTCGAGCTCGGCGGCGGGCGGCGGCGCGAGGACGACCGCATCGACCCGACCGTGGGCGTGAGCCACGTCGTCGCCCTCGGGGCGACCGTGGTCGAGGGCCAGCCGATGGCGCGCGTCCACGCGGCAACGACCGAGGCGGCGGAGGCGGCGGCGATCCGCGTCGCCCGCGCGCTCTCGATGGAGGGGACCGCGATCACGCCGCCGCCGCTGGTGCAGGAGACGATCCGGTGAGCCGCGCCTTCCTCGTGGTGATGGATTCGGTCGGTTGCGGCGGGGCGCCCGACGCGGCCGACTTCGGCGACGCGGGCGCCAACACGCTGGCTCACATCGCGCGCCACTGCGCCGCGCATCGCGCGTCCGGCCCGCTTCGGCTGCCGACGCTCGACGCGCTCGGGCTCGGCGCGGCGGTGCGGCTCGCCTCGGGCGCCGACATGCCCGGCCTCGACGCCGCGCCGACCGCCCTCTGGGGCGCGGCCACCGAGGTCTCGCCGGGCAAGGACACGCCCTCGGGCCACTGGGAGCTGGCGGGGCTGCCGGTGCCATGGGACTGGCACCACTTCCCCGTCGCCCAGCCGTGCTTCCCGCCGGACCTCGTGGCCGAGATCTGCCGCCTCGCGGGGACCGACGGGATCCTCGGGAACCGCCACGGCTCGGGCACGGAGATCCTCGACGCCGAGGGCGAGGCGCATGCCCGCACCGGCTGGCCGATCTGCTACACCTCCGCCGACAGCGTGTTCCAGATCGCGGCGCACGAGGCGACGTTCGGGCTCGACCGCCTGCTCGACCTCTGCCGCGCCGTGGCGCCGAGGCTGCACGCGATGCGCGTCGGCCGCGTGATCGCCCGGCCGTTCGTGGGCGACGGGCCCTGGAAGCGGACGCCGAACCGCCGCGATTTCGCGATCGAGCCGCCCGCCGACACGCTGCTCGACGTCGCGCAGGGGGCCGGGCGGGCCGTGCACGCGATCGGCAAGATCGGCGACATCTTCTCGATGCGCGGCATCGACACGGTCGCCAAGGGCACCGACGCCGCGCTGATGGGCCATCTCGCGGACGCGGTGCGGGACGCGCCCGACGGCTCGCTGACCTTCGCCAACTTCGTCGAGTTCGACAGCGAGTACGGCCACCGCCGCGACCCGGAGGGCTACGCGGCGCATCTCGAATGGTTCGACGCAGCGATAGCGCCGGTGATCGCGTCGATGCGAGACGGCGACGCGATGATCCTGACGGCCGATCACGGCAACGATCCGACCTGGCGCGGCACCGACCACACCCGCGAGCGCGTCCCGGTGCTGGTCGCGGGCCGGGGCGCGGGGGAGGCGGGTCAGGTCGCGTTCGCGGACGTCGCCGCCTCGGTCGCCGCGCATCTCGGGCTGCCGCGGGTCGGGCCGGGGCGGTCGTTCCTGTGAGCGTGCCCCGGATCGAGCTGCACCTCCACCTCGAGGGTGCCGCGCCGCCCGACTTCGTGCGGCACGCTCGCCGCCGAGAAGGGCGTGGACCTGTCGGGCATCTTCCGCCGCCGACGGCAGCTACGACGCGGGCGACTTCACGCGGTTCCTGCAGGTCTACGAGGCGGCGGCCTCGGTGCTCGCGGGACCGGAGGACTACGCCCGCCTCACGGTCGCGGTCTGCGAGGGGCTGGTCGCGCGCGGGGTGATCCACGCGGAGGTCTTCGTCGCGCCGCAGATCGCCGCCGGCAACGACCCCGGCCTCTGGCGCGAGCACGTCGCGGCCGTGGCGGAGGCCGCGGCGAGCGTGCCGGGCCTGACGCTGGCGCAGATCGCCACCTGCGTGCGCCATTTCGGACCCGAGGACGCGGTCGCCGCCGCGCGCTGCGCCGCCGGGACGGCGGATGCGGGCGTGACCGGCTGGGGCATGGGCGGCGACGAGCGGATGCACGCGCCGCGCGACTTCGCCCCCGCCTTCGCCGTCGCGCGCGAGGCGGGGCTGGGCCTCACCTGCCACGCGGGCGAGTTCGGCGGGCCCGGAGAGCGTGCGCGCCGCGCTCGACGACCTCGGCGTGGCGCGGATCGGGCACGGCGTGCGCGCGACCGAGGATCCGTCGCTCGTCGCGCGCCTGGCCGAGGAGGGGATCGTGCTCGAGGTCTGCCCGGGCTCGAACGTGGCGCTCGGCCTCTACCCGGACGTGGCGTCGCACCCGATCGACGCGCTGCGCCGTGCGGGCGTGGCCGTCACCGTGTCGACCGACGACCCACCGTTCTTCCACACCGACCTGGACGCCGAGGAGGCCGCGCTGACGGCCGCGTTCGGCTGGGGCGAGGCCGAGTTCCGCGCCACGGCCCGCACCGCCGCCCGCGCCGCGTTCTGCGACGAGGCGACGCGATCGGCCCTGCTCGCCCGACTGGAGCCCTGAGATGGACCACCTCACGATCGTCCAGCACCCGCTCGTGCAGCACAAGCTGAGCCTCATGCGCGACCGCGACACGCCCACGGCGGTATTCCGGCAGCTCCTCCGCGAGATCAGCCAGCTCCTTGCCTACGAGGTGACGCGCGAGCTGCCGATGACGACGCGCGCGATCGAGACGCCGCTGCAGGAGATGGAGGCGCCGGTGCTCGCGGGGCGCAAGCTGGCGCTGGTCTCGATCCTGCGGGCGGGGAACGGTCTGCTCGACGGCATCCTCGAGCTCGTGCCCTCGGCGCGCGTGGGCTTCGTCGGGCTCTACCGCGACGAGGCGACGCTCGAGCCGGTGCAGTACTACTTCAAGGTGCCCGATCAGCTCGGCGAGCGGCTGGTGATCGCGGTCGACCCGATGCTCGCGACGGGCAACTCGTCGGTCGCGGCGATCGACCTGCTGAAGGGCGCGGGGGCGCGCGACATCCGGTTCCTGTGCCTGCTGGCCGCGCCCGAGGGCGTCGAGCGGATGCGCGCGGCGCATCCGGACGTGCCGATCGTGACCGCGGCGGTGGACGAGCGGCTGAACGCGCAGGGCTACATCGTGCCGGGGCTGGGCGATGCGGGCGACCGGATGTTCGGCACGAAGTAGACGACGCGCGCGTCCCGTCCCGTTCCGTCAGGTCCGTCCGCCCGTCGACGTCTGGCTCAGATCGACGCCCAGTCGGTGAAGCGGACCGCGCCGGGCCGGGGTCGGCTGGGTGCCTGCGTCGAAGGCTGGGTGCCGCGTTCGGGGGCTTGGGGGGACATCGTCTCGCTCCGCTGCGATGGAAGGCGTCCCGAGCATGGCAGGATCGGTATGGTAAATGCGGGGCGCGATTGTGGCGAAGGTACGGCCCCGTCCCGGGAGGAGGATAGGACGAGGCCGCCTTCACGTCCGGGCGCGGGACCTAGGGAGGAGCGGTCCGGCTGCCCGATGGAGACGAGTTTGGGCTGCGCTGCGGCACGGTCAACGATGCGGATGCAGAATAACGGCCGTATCCCGTGATCGTTACGAAGATTGCGTCGGGCCGTCTCACAGCGCAACGATCGCGATCGCGGAATTGCCCAAACGGAAGGCCGCGCCGCCCGATCCCGCCGCTCACTCGGCCGCGCGCATCGGTGCGGCCGGCATCGGGACCTCCGCCGGATAGGGACGCGGCGCATCCGCCGGGGCATGGTCCGGCGCTTCCTCCTCGGCCCAGATCAGCTCCGGCGCGCGGACGCGGCGCGCCTCGCGCCGGATCGCCCAGTCCTCGGCGGCGCGCGAGCCCCGGCCGAACCCGATCCGGCCCATCAGCCGCCCGAGCGCGCGCGCGTAGACCGAGACCCAGACCCGCGCCGCCAGCATCGACGGCGTGAACATCAGCGTCAGGATCGTCGCGACGCCCAGGCCCCAGACCACCGCCGTCGCGAGCTGGATCCACCAGAGCGCGGTCGGCGAGCCGATCGAGTAGCCGCCGCCGATGAAGTCGAGCGACAGGCCGAACATCATCGGCGCCAGCCCCGCCATCGTCGTCAGCGTCGTCAGCAGGACGGGGCGGATGCGGTCCTCGGCGGTGCGCGTGATCGCCTCGAGCCGCGGCATGTAGCGCGAGTATTCCTGGTAGGTGTCGATCAGCACGATGTTGTTGTTCACGACGATCCCCGCGAGCGCGACGATCCCCGTGCCGGTCATGATGATCGAGAAGGCCTGCCCCATCACCATCATCCCGATCAGCACACCCGTCGTCGACAGCACGACCGCGAGCAGCACCAGAACCGAATTGTAGATCGAGTTGAACTGCGCGAGCAGGATCACGAACATCAGTCCGAGCGCGCCGATGAAGGCCTGGCCGAGGAACGCCATGCTCTCGGCCTGCTCCTCCTGGTCGCCGGTCCATTCCCACTCCACCGACGCGGGGAGCACGTCGCCCGCCTCCAGCTCGGCGGTGATCGCGGCGATCCGCTCGTTGGCGGTGACCGGCAGGATCGTGGCCGACCCGTCGCCGACCGCCGCCGCGAGCGCCGCGGGGTCGGCGGCGGACACGACGTCGTAGCCCGTCCCGTCGGGCGCCACGATCCCGGCCCCGTCGTCGCCGGCGCGCAGGATGCCGAGCGCGGTCCCGTCCGGCGCGGTCGCCGCCGACAGGCCCGGCGCGACGTCCGCCTTGACGTCGAAGAACCGCTCCCCGTCGACGCGGTCGATCTGCGCGAGCTGCGGCACGGGGCGGCGGGTGATGAAGTTGGCGAGCGGCACCAGCCCGTCGGCGGTCCGCACCTTGAGCGAGTCGAGCGTCGAGAGCACGCGGTCGCTCTCGGGGAGGCGCATCCGGATCTCGATCTCGTCGTCCGACGACGGCACCCGCATCGTGTCGAGCAGGATGCCGCGCGTGACGAGCTGCACCATCGCGCCAACGGTGGCGACATCCGCGCCGAAGCGGCCCGCCTTCTCGACGTCGACGTCGATCTCCCAGTCGATGCCCGGCAGCGGCAGGCTGTCCTCGACGTCCACGAGCCCCGGCATCGCGGCGAAGCGCTCCGCCATCGTGCGCGTCGCCGCCTGCAGCGCGTCCCAGTCCTCGCCTTTCAGGCGCAGGTGCAGCGGCTTGCCCTGCGCGGGCCCGCGATCCTGCCCGCTCAGGTCGACCTTGATGCCCGGCAGCGCGCGCAGCCGCTCGAGCAGCGCCTCGGCGATCACGTCGCCGTCGAAGGCCGGGTCCACGACCGACTTCGTCACCTGCAGCCCGAGGATCGAGAAGAACGGCTCCGACACGGTCGGCCGGTCCTCCCACGGGACCATCTCGACCTGGATCTGCCCGATCGTGTCGGACGGCCCGCCGCCGCCGCCCGGCCCGCCGGTCTGCAACCCGCCGTCGCCCGCGAAGGCGAAGGCGGACTGGATGCCCGGCGTCTCCATCACGATGCGCTCGGCGCGCGCGAGCAGCGCGTCCTTCTCCTGAAGCGAGAGGTTGCCGCGCGCGCGCACGAAGACGTTGGCGTTCTCGAGCTCGCTCTCGACGAAGAACTCGACGCCGTTGTTGTTGGACGCGAAGAGCGTGAACGTGGTGACGACGGCGAAGCCCACCAGCCCCACGGCCACGATCGGCCCGAGCGGGTTGCCGACGATCAGGTTGATCACCCGGCCGAACGGCGTGCGCCGGTAGCCCGAGCGCACGCGGCGGGGGACGCGCTGCCGGGTCACCGAGCCGAGCGTGATCGACAGCAGCGCCGCGGCGACCACGAACAGGACCGGCCCGAGATAGGAGGCGACCGGCATCAGCGCGGCGGTCGCGCCCTCCGGGTCCACCAGCGCCAGCGGGTTCAGCGTCTGCAGGATCGCCACCACCATGAGCCACGCGGCCGCCGCCGCCAGCACCGCGCGCACGAGCCACGGCAGGCGCGCGCGCAGGAACGCCGAGCCGCGCTCGAGCACGCGGCTGACGCGTCCCGCCACGCCGCCCAGCACCGGCAGGTACACGAGCGCCACGACGAGCGAGGCCGAGAGCACGAAGATCAGCGTGACCGGCAGGTTGCCCATGAACTCGCCGGGGATGCCCGGCCAGAACAGCATCGGCAGGAACGCGCAGAGCGTCGTCGCGGTGGAGGACACGACCGGCCAGAACATGCGCTTGGCGGCCTGCGTGTAGGCCATCATCGGCCCCGCGCCCTCCTCCATGCGCTTGTCGGCGTTCTCGACCACCACGATCGCGCCGTCCACGAGCATGCCCACGGCGAGGATCAGGCCGAACATCACGATGTTGGAGATCGTGATCCCCACCACCGCCATGATCGCGAAGCTCAGGAGGAACGAGGTCGGGATCGCGAAGCCCACCAGCAGCGCCGAGCGCGTGCCGAGCGCGGCCAGCACCACGATCATGACGAGCGCGATCGCGGTCAGCACCGAGCCCTCGAGCTGCCCCACCATCGAGCGGACGGTGCGGGACTGGTCGAGCGTGACCTCCACCTCCACCGCGTCGCGCAGCTCCGGCGACCAGGACGCGACCTCGGCCGCGACCTCGTCGCGGACCTCCTGCGCGGTGTCGATGATGTTGAAGCCCTTGCGCTTCACGACCTGCAGCGCGACCGTCGTCTCGCCGTTGTAGCGCGCGGTCCCGACCCGGTCCTCGAAGGTCAGGTTGATCCGCGCGAGGTCGCCCAGCGTCACCACGCGGTCGCCGTCGGTCTTGACCGGCAGGGCGTAGACGTCCGCCGTGCTCTCGAACGAGCCGGGGATCTTGACCGGGAACGCGCCCGACGCGGTCTCCACCGAGCCGGTCGCCACCAGCAGGTTGTTGTTGGTCACGACCGAGGCCAGCTCGCCCGCGGTCACGTCGTAGGCCTCGAGCGCGAGGGGGTCGATCGTGACCTCGACCATCTCGTCGCGGTGGCCCGCGAGCCCCGCCTCGAGGATCGGGGCCATGCCCTCGAGCCGGTCCTGCATCTCGCCCGCGAGCCGCAGCAGCGTGCGCTCGGGCGCCGCGCCCGACAACGAGATGATGAGGATCGGGAACTCCGAGAAGTTGATCTCCTCGATCGAGTACTGGTCGGCGCCCGTGGGGAACTCGCCCTCGGCCTGCCCCATCTTGTCGCGCACGTCGGCGATCGTCGCCGAGCGGTCCCAGCCGAACTCGAACTCGAGGAACAGGCCCGCATAGCCCTCGGCCGCCGTCGCGGTCATGCCCTTGAGCCCGTCGAGCTCGGAGAGCTTGGTCTCCATCGGCTTGACCAGCAGCTTCTCGCTGTCGGACGCCGAGATGCCGGGGAAGGGGACGGAGACGAAGAGGCCGGGCACGTCGATGTCGGGCTCGCCCTCCTTGGGGAGCGAGATGTAGGCCACCGTGCCCGCCACGATCGAGAGCACGACGAAGGCCAGCACCATCCGCGCGCGTTCGGCGGCCCAGTCGATGAGGCCGGTCACGAGCCGTCCCCCGGCGCGGTGGCCGACGCGGCGAGGCCCTCGACGATCGCGCCCATGGCGGCCGGGTCCGGCTCCGCCTCGCCCTCGCCGACCGGCTCGAAGCTCGCGCGGACGGGAACGCCGTCGGTCACGTATTCCTGCCCCACCGTGATCACGTCCACGCGGTCCGGCAGGCCGGCCACCAGCACGCCGTCCACGCTGTCGCGGATCAGGTCGACGGGCGCGAAGCCCGCGACCGCCGCGTCGCCCTCGCCCTCGACCACGCGCAGGCCGAGCCGGCCGTCGTCGTCGAGCGTGAGCGCGGAGGCGGGGATCAGGTGCGCGGTGATCGCGTCGGTGCCGATCACGATCTCCACCGTCTGCCCGTCGCGGATCGCGAGGTCCTCGTTCGGCACCGTCACCTCGACCCGGAACGTCCGGGTCCGCTCGTCGGCGGACCGGCTCAGGAACGTCACCTGACCCTCGGCCCCGCGCCCGGAGGCGAGCCGGGCGCGCGCCTGCGCCCCGACCCGCACCCGGTCGACCTGCGCCTCGGGCAGGAAGCCGACCAGCCGCACGGGATCGAGCTGCAGGATCGTCGCGCAGGCCGTGCCGGGCTGCAGCAGCGCGCCGAGCTCGGCCGTGTCGGTCTCGAGCAGGCCGCCGAACGGCGCCTCGATCGTGAGCTGCGCGATGTCGAGCCGGGCGCGCTCGACCGCGGCCTCGGCGGCCTCGATCCCGGCCTGCGTCGATTCGATGCCCGCGCTGACGGTCTCGAGCCCGGTCTCGGCGGCCGTCACGCCCGCCTCGGCCGCGCGCAGCGCCGCGTCGGCGTTGAGTACGCGCGTGTCGGAGGCGAACCCGCCCTCCGACAGCCGCTCCGCCGCGTTCTGGTTGAGCTGCGCTTCCTGAAGCCGCGCGCGCGCCTCGGCCACGCGCGCCTCCCCCTCGGGGATGCGGGCCTGCGCCTCGGGCGCGCGCGCGCGGGCCTCCGCGAGCCGGGCCTCGGCCTCCGCGAGGCTCGCGGCCCGCGTGCCGGGATCGAGCTCGCACAGGACGTCGCCCGCCTCGACGAAGGCGCCCTTGCGCAGCGGCTCGGACGTGACGGCGCCCGACGTCTCCGCGCGGACCTCGACCTGGCGCGCGGCCTCGGTCTGCCCGCGCACCATGACGGCGCCCGGCACGTCCACGGCCTGCGAGCGCAGCGCGACGACGTGCACCGCGCGCGTCTCCGCCGACGCCGTCCTCGTCGGCGATGGCCACGGGAACGGCCGCCGGTGCGGGCGCGGCCTCGGGCGCCGCGTCCGCGTCACCGGTCACCCCGGCGGCGAATCCCAGCAGCGCGTCACGCTGGAGGACGACGAGGAACAACGCGACGGCCACGAGGATGGCGGACAGGACGGGGAAGAAGCGCATGGGCGGGTCCTTGGCGGTCGTCTCTCGGGCGGTCGGCGGCGACGTAGCGCGGGCGGCCCGCCGCGCCCACCGGACGTCGGACTGAACCGAACGGTTCAGTTAGTAGCGCGCGGTGGCCCTAGCGGCAAGCCCTGCAGGGTCGCCGCCGCATCACGCGAGCGCGACCGATCGCCCCGCCCGGATTGCGCCTTGGCGCGTCCGGGCGGCTGGTCTAGGACACGCCCGGGCCCCGCAGGGAGGGGGCGGCGATGGCGAACCCCGACGGCTTCATCCAGGAGGTGACGGACGAGGTCCGCCGCGACCGCCTCTACGGCGCGCTCCGCCGCTGGGGCTGGGTGGCCGTGCTCTGCGTGCTGGCGCTCGTCGGCGGCGCGGCCTGGGTCGAGTGGTCGCGCGCCCGAGAGGCCGCCCGCGCGCAGGCTTTCGGCGATGCGCTCCTGGGCGCGCTCGGCGGCGAGGACATGCGCGCGCGCCGCGCCGCGCTGGCCGAGGTCACGCCCGACGATCCCGAGCAGGCCACCGTGCTCGCGCTGTTCGAGGCCACCGCGGCGCTCAACGGCGAGAACGCCGACCCCGCCACCGCCCGCGCGCGCCTCCTCGAGCTCGCCGAGACGCCGGGGATCGAGACGACCTACCGCCATCTGGCGCTGCTCAAGGCGATGCTCTCGGGCGGGACCGGCGACGCGGCGCGCGACGGCGCGATCCTGGCCGAGCTCGCCACGCCCGGCGCGCCCTACCGCCCGCTCGCCGTCGAGCTGCAGGCCCACGCCGCTCTCGGGGCGGGCGACGAGGCGACCGGGCTGACGCTGCTGCGCGCGCTCACGCAGGACGCGGAGGCCACGGCGAGCTTGCGTCGCAGGGCCCTGCAGACCATCGTGGCGCTCGGCGCGTCGCCGGAGCCCGCCTGATGGCGGCCCCGCGCGGCAGGGGAGGGATCGCATGAAGGCCATCACCGCCATCCTCGCCGGCGCGGTCCTCCTGCTCGCGGCCTGCGACGACGACGCCCCGCCGCTGCCGGGCGAGCGCGTCGCGGTCCGGGCCGAGGGCGGGCCGGGCGTGATCGCCGCCGCCGCCCCCGACGCCGACATCGCGCCGCCGATCGCGCTCCCCGCGCCCCGCCGCCTCGCGGCCTGGCCGATGCGCGTGGGCGACGCGGCCAACGATCCCGGCCACGCGACGCTCTCGGCCGCGCCGCGCCTCGTCTGGTCCACCGACATCGGCGCGGGCGACGGGCGGCGGCAGCGGCTGACGGCGGACCCGGTCTCGGACGGCGCGCGGCTCTACGCGATGGACGCGCTCGCCTCCGTCTCCGCGCTCTCGCCCTCGGGCGCGACGCTCTGGCGCCGGAGCCTCGTGCCCCCGGCCGAGCGCGCGGGCGAGGCGTCGGGCGGCGGGCTCGCGGTGGTCGACGGCACGCTCTACGTCTCCACCGGCTACGGCGAGCTGCACGCGCTCGACCCCGCCACCGGCGCGCGCCGCTGGGTGCAGCGGCTCGGCGCGCCGATCACCACGCCCAAGGCCGCCGACGGCACCGTCTACGTCGTCAGCCGCGACGCCCGCGCCTGGGCGCTCGACGCCGGCACCGGGCGCGTCCGCTGGGAGGTCTCGGCCGCCACCTCGCCCGCCGTGACCGCCACCGCGCCCGCGCCCGCCATCGCCGGGCGCCTGGTCGTGCTGCCGTTCGGGTCGGGCGAGATCGTGGCTACCCTGCGCAACTCGGGCGTGCGTGCCTGGGGCGGCGCGATCACCGGGGCGCGGCGCGGCGTGGCCTACGGCGACCTGGGCGACATCACCGGCGATCCGGTCGTCACGGGCGGCATCGTCTACGCGGGCACCGCCTCGGGCCGGATCGTGGCGCTCGACGCCGCCTCGGGCGAGCGGGTCTGGACGGCGCGCGAGGGCGCCGTCTCGCCGCTCGCCGTCGCGGGCGGCTCGGTCTTCGCCGTCTCCGACCGGGGCCAGCTCCTGCGGCTCGACGCCGGGTCGGGACAGGTCCTGTGGCGCGCCGACCTGCCGTTCTACCGCGACGGCCGCGCGATCGGGCGCGAGGGGATCGCGGCGCATCACGGCCCCGTCCTCGCGGGCGGGCGGCTCTGGGTCGCATCCTCCGACGGCCTGCTGCGCGGCTTCGACCCCGCCACCGGGCGTCTGGCCGCGCGGGTCGCGATCCCCGAGGGCGGGTCGTCGCGTCCGATCGCGTTCGGCGACGCGCTCTACGTCATGGGCCGCGGCGGCACGCTCAACGCCTACCGCTAGCGGTCGCGCCCGGTCCGGGATAGGGGCACCGCTCGCCACCAGCCGGAGCCCGCGCCGATGTTCACCCTCGCCATCGTCGGCCGCCCCAACGTCGGCAAGTCCACGCTGTTCAACCGCCTCGTCGGCCGTCGCCTCGCGCTCGTCGACGACCAGCCCGGCGTGACCCGCGACCTGCGCGAGGGCGCGGCGCGGCTGGGCGACCTGCGCTTCACGGTGATCGACACGGCGGGGCTCGAGGAGGCGACCGACGACAGCCTGCAGGGCCGGATGCGGCGCCTGACCGAGCGCGCCGTCGACATGGCCGACGCCGCGCTCTTCGTGATCGACGCGCGCGCGGGCGTGCTCGCCGCCGACGAGGTGCTGGCCGACCTCCTGCGCCGGCGCGGCGGCACCGTCCTGGTGGCCGCCAACAAGGCCGAGGGGCGGCTGGGCGAGGCGGGCATGTTCGAGGCCTACTCGCTGGGCCTCGGCGAGCCGGTCGGCATCTCGGCGGAGCATGGCGAGGGCATGGCCGACCTCGCCGCGATGCTGCGCCCGCTGATCGAGGCGCGCGCGGAGGCGGCTCCCGACGACGAGGCCGAGACCGAGGTGGAGGTGGGCGACGACGACGCGGCGGCCGAGGCCGACTGGGCCCCGACCGCGCGGCGCCCGCTCAAGATCGCCGTCGTCGGCCGCCCGAACGCGGGCAAGTCCACCCTGATCAACCGCATCATCGACGACGACCGCCTGCTCGTGGGGCCGGAGGCCGGGATCACGCGCGACGCGATCTCGCTCG
This sequence comes from uncultured Alphaproteobacteria bacterium, assembly GCA_963729425.1. Taxonomy (GTDB): domain Bacteria; phylum Pseudomonadota; class Alphaproteobacteria; order Rhodobacterales; family Rhodobacteraceae; genus Jannaschia. The sequence goes on from CAVSOF010000007.1 coordinate 589,874, forward strand.
ACTTCGACTGGGGCGGCGTGCCGACCCGGCTCTTCGACACCGCGGGGATGCGCAAGCGCGCCAAGGTGGTCGAGAAGCTCGAGAAGCTGTCGGTCTCCGACGGGCTGCGCGCGGTCAAGTTCGCCGAGGTGGTGGTGATCCTGCTCGACGCGCAGATCCCGTTCGAGAGCCAGGACCTGCGCATCGCCGACCTGGCCGAGCGCGAGGGCCGCGCGGTCGTCGTCGCGGTCAACAAGTGGGACGTGGAGGAGGACCGGCAGGGCAAGCTCGCGCAGGTCCGCGAGCAGTTCGAGCGCCTGCTGCCGCAGCTCCGCGGCGCGCCGCTCGTCACCGTCAGCGCGAAGACGGGGCGGGGGCTCGACCGGCTGCGCGACGCGATCCTGGGCGCGCACGCCGTCTGGAACCGCCGCGTGCCGACCGCGGGGCTCAACCGCTGGCTCGCGGGAATGCTCGAGCAGCACCCGCCGCCCGCGCCGCAGGGCCGCCGCATCCGGATGCGCTACGCGACGCAGGTCAAGACCCGCCCGCCCGGGCTTCGTCGTGATGTGCTCGCATCCCGACGCCGTGCCGGAGAGCTATTCGCGCTACCTCGTCAACGGTCTCCGGGCCGATTTCGACATGCCCGGCACGCCGATCCGGCTGCACCTGCGCGGGCAGGGCGACGCGAACCCCTACCGGGGCCGGACGAACAGGACGCAGCCGTCGCGGCTGCGCAAGCACGTCGAGGGGCGGCGGCCGGACTGACGGCCTACCACCCTGTCGCCGCGCCCGCGCCACCGTGTCCGCCCGGGCACGGCGTCTACGCGGCGCCGGACCCAACGCGTGGGAGACGGCGATGCGGCACGATCGGGAACTGACGCTGGAGGCGGTCCGCCGCGCGGCCTCGACGCCCCGCGACGTGACCGCCGACCGCGCGCTGCTCGTGGCACTCCTGCTCGGGCCGAGCCTCCTGACGATCGCCGTCCTGTGGAGCGGGTTCGAGGCCAAGACGGCGGAGATCGAGACGATGCTCGCCGCCGACCGGCTCTGCGCGGGGTTCTGCGCGCAGGCCGCCCCGGCGGCGCCCGTCGACTAGTCGCCGGCGATCAGGCGTTCGCCGCGCGGATCTTCTCGGCCGCGTCCTTGTCGTAGGCGATCCCGTGCCCCTCGAGCATCGTGTCGAGCTCGCCCGAGAGCGTCATCTCTGTGACGATGTCGCAGCCGCCGACGAACTCGCCCTTCACGTAGAGCTGCGGGACGGTGGGCCAGTCGGAGAAGTCCTTCACCCCCTGCCGGATGTCGGGATCCTCGAGCACGTTCACGTCCGCGAACTCGACGCCCATGTAGTTGAGCACGCCCGCGACCTTCGACGAGAAGCCGCATTGCGGCATCGCCTTGGTCCCCTTCATGAACAGCACGACGTCGCGCGCCGCCACCATGTCCCCGATCCGCGTCTTCGCATCCTGCATGTCTCAGCTCCTGTGCTTTCCCATCCGCCGCGGCACGAAGGCGCGCGCGTATTCCTGCGGGTCGCGCGGGACCCGCGTCGTCATCTGCTCGCCGCCCATCCCGGACTGGTAGCGGCTCTCGATCTCGACGTGGCCCGGCCCCGGCTCGACCCCGCGCGGCACGCGGCCCCGCTCGGCAGCGCAGCACCCAGATCGCGCGGCCCACCAGGATCGCCACGATCAGCGCGCCGAGCCACGCGGCGAGCGCCGTCACGCGGGCGCCCGCGTCGTCAGCGCCAGCGCGTGCAGCTCGCCCTGCGGCCCGTCCATCTTGCCCTTGAGCGCGGCATAGACCGCGCGCTGCTGCGCGACGCGGGACTGCCCGGCGAAGGAGGCGTCCACGACCTCGGCGGCGTAGTGGTTCCCGTCGCCCGCGAGGTCGGTGATGGTGACCTGCGCGTCGGGGAACGACGCCCGGATCAGCGCCTCGATCTCGGTCGCCTGCATCGCCATGGCACGGTCCCCGCATCGCCTCGTCCCCTAGCTAGGCAGGGCCGGGGGCGGAGGCAAGGCGGGCGGGGCGCCGCCGCGCGCGAGCCGCTCCGCGCCCACGAACCACACCGCGACCGCGACGAGGGTCGCGAGCGCGAGCAGCGCGCCGGACGCGGCGTCGGCCCAGACTGACGGCGCGCGGGCCCCGCAATCCGCCGATGTCGGCCACGAGCGGCGCGAGCACGGCGGCGGGCGCGAGGATCGAGGCGATCCCGGCCGCCCAGGTGCCGACCGCCGCGCGCGCCAGCGCCAGCGTGGCGAGGCCGCAGCCCGCGACGAGCCCGATCGGGCCGAGGGCCTGCCGGATCTCCGCCCCGGTCGGGAGCGTCCCGCCGCAGACGTCGAGAAGGCGCATCGCGAGCGCCACCGACAGGGCGAGATGCGCGATCCACGCCGCCGGGTAGGCCAGCGCGAAGGCGGCGGCCGCCGCGAGCCGCCGCGCCTCGCCCCGTCTCACCCCAGCATCGCCGCGAACGCCCCGCGGTAGAGCTTCGAGAGCCCCGCGAGCGGCGCCTGCGCTCGCCCGAGCCGCACCGTCTCGCCGCCGAACTCGCCGACCATCGTCAGAGGGACCTCCGCGCGCCCCGCCGCCACCATCAGCGCCTCCGCGTCCTCCAGCCGGCAGGCCAGCAGGTAGCGCCCCTGATCCTCGCCGAAGAGCGCGGGCGTCCCGGCCACGTCGAGCGTCACGCCGATCCCGGCCGCCTCCGCCAGCACGAACGCCGCCAGCGCCAGCCCCCCGTCCGACAGGTCGGTGCAGGCCGCGATCAGCGCGCGGTTGGCCAGCACGAACTCCCCGTGCCGGCGCTCGGCGGCGAGGTCGACGGGCGGCGGCGGCCCCTCGTCGCGGCCCAGATGCTCCGCCAGCAGCGCCGAGCGGCCCAGATGCGCGCCCTTCGCGCCGAGCAGCAGCGCCACCATCCGCGCGCGCACGGGCCCCGCGATCCGGGTGGCGAGGTCGTCGATCAGGCCGACCGCGCCGATGGTCGGCGTGGGGCGGATGCCGGCGCCGTCGGTCTCGTTGTAGAGGCTGACGTTGCCCGACACGACGGGCATGTCGAGCGCGCGGCAGGCATCCCCGATCCCCTCGATCGCGCCGACGAGCTGGCCCATGATCGCGGGCTTCTCGGGGTTCCCGAAGTTGAGGTTGTCGGTCACCGCGATCGGGCGTGCGCCCTTGGCCACGAGGTTGCGGTACGCCTCCGCCACCGCCTGCCGCCCGCCCATCACCGGGTCGGCCTCGACGTAGCGGGGCGTCACGTCGGCGGTGAAGGCGACGCCGCGCGTCGTGCCGTGGATCCGCACCACGCCCGCGTCGAGGCCCGGCACGACCACCGTGTCGGCCATGACCTGCGTGTCGTACTGCTCGACCACCCAGTCGCGCGCGCAGTGATTGGCCGACCCGATCAGCGCGCGCAGCCCCTCGATCGCGTCGACCGGCCCGACCTTGCCCAGGGCCGCGGGCGCGGGCGCAGGCTCCCACGGGCGGTCGTATTCCGGGGCGCTCGACGCGAGCGCCGCGAGCGGCAGGTCGGCCACCGTCGCGCCGCGATGGACGACGACGAAGCGGTCCTCGGGGATCGTCTCGCCCACGACCGCGAAGTCGAGGTCCCACTTCTCGAACACCGCGCGCGCCGCGTCCTCGAGCGCGGGGTCGAGCACCATCAGCATCCGCTCCTGGCTCTCCGAGAGCATCATCTCGTAGGCCGTCATCCCCGCCTCGCGCACCGGCACCGCGTCGAGGTCGAGCCGGATCCCGAGGCCGCCCTTGTCGCCCATCTCGACGGCCGAGCAGGTCAGCCCCGCCGCGCCCATGTCCTGGATCGCGACCACCGCGCCCGTCGCCATCAGCTCGAGCGTCGCCTCCATCAGCCGCTTCTCGGTGAACGGGTCGCCGACCTGCACGGTCGGGCGCTTCGTCTCGATGGTGTCGTCGAACTCCGCGCTCGCCATCGTCGCCCCGCCGACCCCGTCGCGCCCCGTCCGCGCGCCGAGGTAGACGACGGGCCGCCCCACGCCCGAGGCCGCCGAGTAGAAGATCGCGTCCGCATGCGCGATCCCGGCGGCGAAGGCGTTGACGAGGCAGTTGCCGTCGTAGGACGCGTCGAACCGCACCTCGCCGCCCAATGTCGGCACGCCGAACGCGTTCGCGTAGCCGCCGATCCCCTCCACCACGCCATGCACCAGCCGCCGCGTCCGGGGGTGGTCGACCCGCCCGAAGCTCAGCGCGTTCATCGCCGCGACGGGCCGCGCGCCCATCGTGAACACGTCGCGCAGGATCCCGCCCATGCCCGTGGCCGCGCCCTGATGCGGCTCGATGTAGGAGGGGTGGTTGTGGCTCTCCATCTTGAACACGAGCGCCAGCGGGCGTCCTTCCGCGTCCGGCCCGATGGCGACCACGCCCGCGTTCTCGCCCGGCCCGCAGATCACCTGGCGGCCCTTGGTGGGAAGCGTCCGCAGCCACTTCTTCGAGGACTTGTAGGAGCAGTGCTCGTTCCACATCGCCGAGAAGATGCCGAGCTCGGTGTAGCTCGGGTCGCGGCCCAGCATGCCGGGGATGCGGGCGTACTCGTCCGGCGTCAGCCCGTGCGCCGCCACCAGGTCCGGGGTGATCTCGGGATCCGCCATCGTGCCTCCGCCGTCCCTGCGCCCCGCCTCATAGGGCAGGGCGGCTGGCCGGGGAAGGCGCGGGGACGGAGCGGAGCGCGGGCGCGAGGTCGCCGTAGCCCGTCGCCCGCCGCTCGTAGGCGAGGCCGAGCGCCGCCGCGGCCGACTGCGCGGCCCGGTCGAGCGCGGGGTCGTCGGTCTGCGCGAGGTGCACGAGCCGGTGGTAATGCGCGAAGTACACGTCGCGCAGCTCCGGATGCCGATCGAGCCCCAGCGGGCGGGTGACGAAGGCGTCGAACTGGCGCGCGAGGAAGTCGGTGAGGTAGAACGCGTCGGTCTCGCCGCGCGCCGCGAACGCGCCGACCCCCTCGAAGAACGCGTAGCAGTGCGGCCCCGCGATCATCGCCGCCCCGTGCCGCAGCGCAGACCGCCGCCAGCGCGCCGCCGGTGCCGCAATCGGCGTAGGCGACGAAGGCCGGGCCGTCATGCGCCGCCAGCGCCGCGTCCACGGCGGGCGCGATGCGCTCGGGGTGGTTGTGCAGGATCGCGGGCAGGCAGTGCAGGTGCAGATGGTCGAGGCCGTCCGCCGGCGATCACCGCCCCGATCTCGCGGGCGAGCGCGCCGCAGGCCACCACCAGCACGCGGTCCGGCGCGACGGGGCCGGGCAGGGGCGGGACCGGCGGCGGGACCGCCCGGGCCGCGCGCCCGCGTCTCACGCCAGCCGGACGGCCGTGCCGTAGGCCATGACCTCCGAGGCCGCCTGCGTGATCGTCGACGTCTCCATGCGCACCGCGACCACCGCGTCCGCGCCCATCGCGCGCGCCTCCGCGACCATCCGGTCGAGCGCCTGCTCGCGCGCGCCCGTCAGCAGCGCGGCGTATTCCTTGACCTCGCCGCCCACGAGGTTGCGCAGCCCCGCCACGATGTCCGAGCCCGACATGCTTGGCGCGCACCGTCGAGCCCTTCACGAGCCCGAGGCACGCGGCGACCTCGCGCCCCGGCACCGCGTCGGTGGTCACGAGGATCACGTCACTCCATCCGGTCGTAGCGGTCGTCGTCCGCGTCGCGCATCCGGTCGGCGATCACGCGCACGACGACGTAGGCCACCAGCGCCGCCGGGATCAGCAGGAGCAGCCCCGCCGGGCACGCGCGCTCGACGCGACGAGGACGGCGCCGAGCCACACCGTCGCGGCGGCGGCGGCCACGACGATGACGAGGATCAGGACGAGACGGTCGAGCGGCATGGGCGGTCCCTTCGGGTCGCGTCCAATATGGAGGCCGCGCCGCCCCGTGCCAAGCGCGCGCGGGAAACGTCGTTGACACGCGCCCCCCGCCTGTCAGCCTCCCCGCCCGTGACGAGGGGAGGGCGGCCCGTGCGGATCGTGGTGATGGGCGTGACCTCGACCGGCAAGAGCCTCGTCGGCGCCGCGCTGGCGGACGCGCTCGGCGGGCGCTTCGTCGACGGCGACGACCTGCACCCGGCGGCGAACCGCGCGAAGATGGCGCGGGGCGAGCCGCTGGACGACGCCGACCGCGCGCCCTGGCTCGACGCCGTCGGCGCCACGCTCGCGGACGGTGCGCCGCCCGTCGTCGTCGCCTGCTCCGCGCTTCGGCGGCTCTACCGCGACCGGATCCGCGCGCACGCGCCGGACGCGGTCTTCGTCCACCTCACCGGCGCGCCCGCCACGATCGCGCGGCGCATGGCGGCGCGGGAGGGGCACTTCATGCCGGTCTCGCTGCTCGCGAGCCAGCTCGCCACGCTCGAGCCGCCCGACCCCGACGAGCGGGTCGTGACCGCCCGGGTCGAGACCGGGCCCGATGCGGTGCTGGCCGGGATCCTCGCCGCGCTCGCAGCGCTGCCGGCCTAGCCCGCGGGCTCGAGCTCCAGCACCGCGCAGAGCACCCGGTCGCCCGCGTCGCCCGAGGGCTGGCTCTCGTAGTCGTCCGGCTCCGAATGGATGATCAGCGCCGCGCCGTCGTCGTCGCCCAGCATCGCGTCGAGCACCAGCCGCTCGTTGAACGCCTCGTAGTTCAGCGCGCCGTCCTCCTCCACGAAGCCGTTCGGCAGGTCGCCCGGATGCGGCCCGCCTTCGACGAGTCCATGCTCCATGCCGCCGGCCAGATGCCCGCCCGCCGAGGTGAAGTCGCCCTCGCAGAGCCCGGTCTCGTGGACGTGGATGCCGTGCCCGCCCGGCGCGAGCCCGGTGGCCGAGACGTTGACGCGCACGACCCCGGACTCGGTGGCGAAGATCGAGACCGAGCCGGCATTCGCGCCGTCCCGGTCCACGAGCTCGCCCGCGAAGCGGATGCCGGTGGCGGTGTCGGCCAGCGCGGGCGCGGCGGCGAGGAGGGTGGCGGCGAGGAGGGCGAGGCGCATGGCGGGCTCCGTATCAATGAGGGTCGCCCGTCAACCCGCCCGGCGGCTCGCGTTCCCCCGCCGCGTCAGCCTGCCGCCATCCGGTTGTGCTTGCGCGCCATCCATTCCTTCGCCGTCTCGACCGCCACGGCGGCGTCGCGGCAATAGGCGTCGGCGCCGATGGCGCGGCCGAACTCCTCGTTGAGCGGCGCGCCGCCCACCAGCACGATGTAGTCGTCGCGGATGCCCTCGGCGACCATCGCGTCGATCACCACCTTCATGTAGGGCATCGTCGTCGTCAGCAGCGCCGACATGCCGAGGATGTCCGCCTCCTCGGCGCGGATCGCCTCGAGATACTTCTCGACCGGGTTGTTGATCCCGAGGTCGACCACCTCGAACCCGGCCCCCTCCATCATCATCGAGACGAGGTTCTTGCCGATGTCGTGGATGTCGCCCTTGACCGTGCCGATCACCATCTTGCCCATGCGGGGCGCGCCGGTCTCCGCGAGCAGCGGCTTCAGGATCGCCATCCCGCCCTTCATCGCGTTCGCCGCCAGCAGCACCTCGGGCACGAACAGGATGCCGTCGCGGAAGTCGTGGCCGACGATCGTCATGCCGCCCACGAGCGCCTTCGTGAGGATGTCGTAGGGCGTCCAGCCGCGCGCGAGGAGGATGTTCACCGCCTCCTCGATCTCGTCTCGGAGGCCATCGTAGAGGTCGTCGAACATCTGCGCGACGAGGTCGTCGTCCTCGAGCTCGGACAGGATGATGTCGTCGTCGGCCATGGTCGCGCTCCGGCTGCGTCGGGTCGTCTCCCGCGCGATCCCTCCACCGATGCCGCGCGCCGCCCGTGCCGGATGCGACGCCCGCGCCGCGCCGGGCGACGCGGGCGTCTCGCCTCAGGCGGCGGCGCGCCGCCGGCGGCCGAGCGCGACCACGCCGCCGAGCCCGCCCGCCAGCAGCCAGATCGTGGCGGGGAGCGGGACGGGGGAGACGCCGATCTCCGCGCCGATTGCCCCGGCCAGGATGCGGTGGACCTTGCCCGTCGGGTGGATCGGGTCCCAGAACGCGTAGTCGTCGCAGTCGCGCACGCCCCGGAGGCAGGTCTCGGCCGTGAGGTCGATATCGGTGGCGAGCCCGTAGGCGGCGGGCTCAGCGAGGATCTCCGCGAAGAGCGCCGCGGTGTCGAAGACCTCCACGTCGAGCCCCCCGGCGCTCAGTTGCGTCGCGAGGCCGGCCAGCCCGGCGTTGAAGCCCGCCGTCGTGGCGGCGATGAACCCCTTCGTCTCCGACCCGAAGGCCGCGTTCGCGGGGATGGCCGACAGGTCCGGCAGGTTCGGCAGCAGGAACCGGCCGATCCCGAGGCCCGCCAGTTCGCCCACGCCGGACCCGATCGTCGCCAGCACCCCCGTGACCGAGGTCGTCACGAACGCCCCGACATCCTGCGGGGGCAGCGCAAGCGCTCCGGTCAGGATCGCGAGCAGGTCGTTGCCGCCGAACCAGGCGACCGCGAGCGGGTCGCCGCCGAGGTCGAGAGCCGCGGCGTCGTCCAAGAACTCGCCCCGCTGCGCCTCGAAGTCCGGCGCGGCGTCGCCGTCGGTCACCGCCTTTGCGCCGCCATAGGCGTAGTTCAGGCCGCCCCGGTTCGACGGCTCGATCCCGAGCCATCCGGCCCACGTCATGCCGTTCGTCGCCGTGCGGCCGCCGAAATTGCCCCCGTCGCTCAGGCTGTCCCCGAACACGACCACGCTCGACGGCACCGTCGCCGCCGGCGTCATCGTTCCGGCGATCGCCACCGCCGCCGCCAAGATCATCCCACGCATTCGATCCCCTCCCGTGAATCCGTCCATCGCACGGTGCCGCCCGCGCACGGTAACCGCCAGCGCCGATTGCATGACCTTGCGTATGTTCCCTGTCCGTTCTATCTCCGGCCCATGGATCGAGCCTTCCCCAGCCGCCCCGACCGCGCCGTCGCCCGCGCCCGCGGGGCCGGGTCGAACGCCGCCGGGCGGTTCGAGCGGCACGCGGCCGAGGCGTTCGACGACGGCTGGGACCTGCCGCACGACGCGGCGCCCCTGCGCACCGAGGTCACCGAGGAGCGGATCGGGCGGGCGATCTCGACCAACGCCTCGCCCGACCTCGGCTTCGAGCGGTCGATCAACCCCTATCGCGGCTGCGAGCACGGCTGCGTCTACTGCTACGCGCGGCCGAGCCACGCCTTCCTCGGCCTTTCGCCCGGCCTCGACTTCGAGACGCGGCTGATCGCCCGCCCGAACGCGGCGGAGGCGCTCGCGCGCGAACTCGGCGCGCGCGGCTACGTGCCGAAGATGATCGCCATCGGCACCAACACCGACCCCTACCAGCCGATCGAGCGCGACCGCCGGATCATGCGCGCGCTGCTCGAGGTGCTGCGCGACCACCGCCACCCGGTCGCGATCACCACCAAGGGCATCATGGTCGAGCGCGACGTCGACCTCCTGGCCGAGCTCGGCCCCGGGCTGACCCGCGTGGGCCTGTCGGTCACCACGCTCGACGCCGGGCTCGCCCGCGCGCTCGAGCCGCGCGTGCCGTCCCCCGCGCGCCGGCTGGCCGCGATCGAGCGTCTGGCGGGCGCGGGCGTGCAGGTCCGCGTGATGGTCTCACCCGTCATCCCCGGCCTGACCGACCATGAGGTCGAGGGCGTGCTTCGGTCGGCGGCCGACGCGGGCGCGGTGGCGGCCAGCATGATCCCGCTGCGCCTGCCGCTCGAGGTCGCGCCGCTCTTCGAGGAATGGCTGCGGACCCACGTCCCCGACCGCGCCCGTCGCGTGCTCGGCCGGGTGCGCGAGTATCACGGCGGCAAGCTCTACGACGCGGGGTTCGGCGCGCGGATGCGGGGCAGGGGCGTCCATGCCGACCTGCTGCGCGCCCGCTTCGAGCGGGCCTGCCGCGAGACCGGGCTGGTGCAGCGGATGCCGCCGCTGCGCACCGACCGCTTCGCCGTGCCCACCGCGCAGATGGCGCTGTTCTAGCGGCGCGGTCGAACGCGGCGACCGGATGGCGCGGCTCGCTGCCCCGGGGCCAGTCCCCCCGTATCATGGTCATGGGGCGGTGACGGCGAGGCGCGAGGCTTTGGCAGCCAGCCGGGGCCATAGCCGGTCCCATCGCATCGCATCGAGCGGTCGCTACCGATCCCGCGCGTGCGGGCGCCGTCCAGGGCGTCATGCGGCGCCGGGCGCCGACCCGTCTAAAAAGCGTGTCCGTCCCGACGCAGAGGCGCGACCGGACCCCGCTTCCGGCCGGTGGGCACGATCCCGACGCGCGGCTTTCGATACCGGCCGGTCTCCGCCGCGTCCCCCGGCCCGGCTGGCGATCGGACGACGCCCGCAAGCGCCGCCGCCCTCAGCCCCGGGCCCGCCTCCGGCCCGACCGCTCCCGCACCGGCCCGGCCCCGTCCGTCCCGTCGCTCGCCGAGGAGAACGCGCCGAGCCGCTCGGTCACCGCGTCGAGGTCGGGAGCGGGGCCCTTGGGTCGCGTCTCGAGCGCCTCGCGCATCGCGCGCAGGTGGTCCGGCCCCGTCCCGCAGCAGCCGCCGACGATCGTGGCCCCCGCGTCGCGCGCCATCGCGGCGTAGTCCGCCATCAGCGCGGGCGTCCCGTCGTAATGGACGTGCCCGTCGCGGTATTTCGGGATGCCCGCATTGCCCTTCGCGATCACCGGCGGCCCCGCCGCCCCGAAGCCCAGCACCGTGCGCACGAGGTCCGACGCGCCCACCCCGCAATTCGCCCCGTAGGCCAGCGGCGGGTGCGCGAACCCGGCCACCAGTTCCGCCATCCGCGCGCTCGTGGTGCCCATCATCGTCCGCCCGGCCGTGTCGAAGCTCATCGTCGCGCACCACGGCATGCCCGCCAGCGCCGCCGCCTCCGCGGCCGCAGCAAGCTCCTCGGGGGCGGAGATCGTCTCCACCCAGAGCACGTCCGCGCCGCCGTCGCGGAGCCCCTCGGCCTGCTCGTGGAACATCGCCACCGCCGCCTCGTGCGTGAGCGGGCCCATCGGCGCCATGATCTCGCCCGTGGGCCCCATCGAGCCCGCGACCACCACCGTCCGGCCCGCCGCGTCCGCCACGTCGCGCCCGATCGCCGCCCCGGCGCGGTTCAGCTCGCCCACCCGCGCCTCGGCCCCGTGGAGCCGCAGCCGCGACGCGTTCGCCCCGAACGTGTTCGTCAGGAACAGGTCCGACCCCGCCCCGACCGCGCCCGAATACAGCGACCGGACCCGCGCGGGCTCCGCCACGTTCCACAGCTCCGGCGCGTCCCCCGCCGCGAGCCCCATCGCGAAGAGCGCCGTCCCCGTCGCCCCGTCGGCCAGCAGCCAGTCCCGCTCCGCGAGGAGCCCGGCCAGCGCGCTCACGACGTCTCGGACATCACCTGCTTCTTGGCCTCGAGCATGAGCGCCTCCATCTTCGCGCGGATCTCGGCGGCCGGGACCTTCTCGCCCAGGTCGCCCGAGACCTTGCGGAACACGTCCTCGTCGCCCGCCTCCTCGAAGTCCGACTTGACCACCTCGCGCGCGTAGTCGCGCCGCGCGTCGCCCTCGTGGCCGAGCAGGTCGCCCGCCCATTCGCCCAGAAGCCGGTTGCGCCGCGCCTCGACCTTGAACTGCAGCTCGTTGTCGTGGGCGAACCGGCTCTCGAAGCTGTTCTTGCGGTCGTCGAAGCTGCTGGCCATGGGGCGTCCTCCGGGGGGCGTGGGTGCGCGGCCGGTATGGGCCGCGCCCACCGCCCTCGCAAGGGCGCGCCGCGCCGCCCTCGGGTTGCCGCGCGGTCGCGTCCCCCCTATACGCCCCGGCTGACGGGGACGACAGCGACCGCCCGCCCGGCGGCCTGTCCCCGACCCGGAGCACCCCATGGCGCGTCGCAGGAAGGTCTACGAAGGCAAGGCCAAGATCCTCTACGAAGGTCCAGAGCCGGGCACGCTGGTGCAGTACTTCAAGGACGACGCGACCGCGTTCAACGCCGAGAAGAAGGCCGTCGTGGACGGCAAGGGCGTGCTCAACAACCGCCTGTCGGAGTTCTTCATGACCGGGCTCGCGCAGGTCGGCGTGCCCACGCATTTCATCCGCCGGCTCAACATGCGCGAGCAGCTCATCCGCGCGGTCGAGATCGTCCCGCTCGAGATCGTGGTGCGCAACGTCGCCGCCGGATCGCTCTCCACCCGGCTCGGGATCGAGGAGGGCACGCCGCTCCCGCGCCCGATCATCGAGTGGTACTACAAGGACGACAAGCTCGGCGACCCGCTGGTCTCCGAGGAGCACGTCATCGCCTTCGGCTGGGCCAGCCAGCAGGACCTCGACGACATCGTGGCGCTCGCGCTGCGCGTCAACGACTTCCTGTCGGGCTGCATGATGGCCGTCGGCATCAAGCTCGTGGACTTCAAGATCGAGGTCGGGCGGGTCTGGGACAACGACGAGGAGCGCCTGATCCTCGCCGACGAGATCAGCCCCGACTCGTGCCGCCTGTGGGACATCGAGACGGGCAAGAAGCTCGACAAGGACGTGTTCCGCCGCGACCTGGGCTCGCTCGCCGACGCCTATACCGAGGTCGCCCGGCGCCTCGGCGTGCTGCCGACCAACTCCGCCCCGGCCGCGCGGCCGCACCTGATCAACTGATCCGCCGATGCCCAGGCCCGCGACCCGCATCGTCCGCGTGACCGTGATGCCGCGCGACGGCGTGCTCGACCCGCAGGGGCAGGCGATCGCCCATGCGCTCGGCTCGATGGGCTTCGCGGGCGTCGCGGGCGTGCGGCAGGGCAAGTCGATCGAGCTCGAGGTCGGCGCGGACGTCTCCGAGGCCGACATCGCCGCCATGTGCGACGGCCTGCTCGCCAACCCGGTGATCGAGGACTGGCGGATCGAGCCGTGAGCCGCGCGCCGCTCGACGCCTTCCTCGCCGCGCATGGCCCCGTCTCCGTGGACTGGACCGAGGGCTGGCTGCGCCCGCTCCGCTGGGGCTGCGCGGCACTTGCGGCGATCATCCTGCTGGGCTTCACCCAGTTCGCCGAGGTCGGCCTCGCGGTGCGCTTCGTGGAGGTCGCGCTCGGCGTGGCGCTCCTCTTCGCCTTCGTCTGGCTGCGCCGTGCCACCCCCGCGGGCGGCGGCCTGCGCGTGGACGCGGACGGCCTGCGCGTCCTTCCCGACGGCCCCGACCTGCCGCCCGAGGCGATCGAGGCCATCGCGCTCGACGACGACGGCCGCGCGATCGCGCTGCGCACCCGCGCCGAGCACCGCCACGCGGTCCCGCTCCGCGTCCGCTTCGTCGGCCACGAGGGCCGCGTGCGGCTGACGGAAGCCATCCGGTAGGCCACCCGCCGCAGAACCTTCGTATCGCCACGCCCGAACCCTGACCGACCGGGATACTCCGGCTGCTCGACCCGATCCCGGATCCGTGATGATTTCGTTCGACGCTTTCCTCGATCGATACGGGGCGACCCGGTTCGCGCTCCGCCAGCGGACCGTCGCGGCGACGGCGGCAGGGATCTGGCTTCTCGCCGCGATCGTCCTGGTCGGCCACCGCCTCGGCTGGGACGAGGAGCGCCTGTGGATCGTCTTCGGTCCGCCCGCGCCGATCTGGATCGCGATCCTCGCCGCCGCCGGTCTCCTCGGCCTGTCGAGCGCGCGGGATCGCACGGTCTCGATCGACGCCGACGGGATGACGTTGCAGCCGACCGGCCGACGCCTCCTCGCGGCGGAGATCGACGCCATCTCGCACCCCACCCATTCCCACGGGACCGTCTGGACCATCCACACCCGAACCCGATCGGGCGGGCGACGGTGGCGAATGGGGCTCCGGCCGCGGGGCTTCCAGTATCGTGGCCCGGACCCGGCGGCCATCGCGACGGGGAGCGGTGGCTCCGATGCCACGACGCGGCGATCGCCGGACTGGAACGCCGGGCGCCATCGCCTCGCTGGGATAGGGCGTCGCGACGGATCGCCCGCGGACGGTCGGTGATCGAACGCGGGCCGCGGGGGACGCGAGCGGTCCGACCCTCTTGACGCGACCCCCGCCGATGACGCTGCTGACCCGCGGGGGGATCACACCATGCGCGCCGCCGTGCTTCGCGACTACCGGCATCCGCTCTCGATCGAGGACGTGCCGGACCCCGCCTGTCCGCCGGGCGGCGTCGTGCTGCGGACCATCGCCTGCGGGATCTGCCGGTCGGACTGGCACGGCTGGATCGGCGAGAACCACCGCGTCGAGACGGGCCGGATCCAGGGGCACGAATATTGCGGCGAGGTCGTGGAGGTCGGGGCGGGCGCGCCATGGGCCGTGGGCGACCGGGTGGTGGCGCCGTTCATCCTGGCCTGCGGGGCCTGCCCGGCCTGCCGGTCGGGCGCGTCCAACACCTGCCCGGATCAGCTCCTGCCGGGCTTCGCGCAGGACGGCGCGTTCGCCACGCAGGTCGCCGTGCCGTTCGCGCACAACCTCGCGCGCCTGCCGGACGCGCTGGACCCCGCCGTCGCCGCGGCGCTCGGCTGCCGCGTCACGACCGCGTGGCACGCGCTGACGGGCCGCGCGGCGCTCGCGGGCGGCGAGTGGCTCGCGGTCCACGGCACCGGCGGCGTCGGCCTTTCGGCGGCGCTGCTCGGCCGGGCGCTCGGCGCGCGCGTGGTGGTGGTCGACGTCGTGGCCGAGAGGCTCGACCACGCCCTCTCGCTCGGTATCGACGCCGCGGTGATGGCCGACGGCGACACCGCCGCCCGCATCCGCGAGATCACCGGGGGCGGCGCGCATGTCAGCGTCGAGGCGCTCGGGATCGAGGCGACGCTCGCCTCCTCGATCGCCTGCCTCCGCCCGCTCGGCCGCCACGTGCAGGTCGGCATGCCCACGGGCGCGAGCGCGCGCATGGAGGTCGACATGAGCACCGTCTACCAGCGCAACCTCGCGCTCTTCGGCACTCGCGGGATGCCCGCCTGGCGCTACCCGTCGCTCCTGTCGCTGATCGTGTCGGGCCGGGTCGACATGGCGCCGATCGTGGCGCGGCGCGTCGGGCTGTCGGACGTATCCGCCGAGCTCGCCGCCTTCGACGGGCCGATGCCGCCGGGCGTCGCGGTCGTGACCGATTTCGCCGCGTGAGGGCGGTTGGCGTTTCGTACGTTTCGTGAAATCCGACGATCCGACTTACCCCAGAATGTGAAGAACGACGATGAAGGCCGCGATCCTCGTCTTCCCCGGCTCCAACTGCGACCGCGATCTCGCCGTCGCGTTCCGCGCGGCGGGGTTCGACGTGGCGATGGTCTGGCACAAGGAGACCGCGCTGCCCGACGGCGTCGACGTGGTCGGCGTGCCCGGCGGGTTCAGCTACGGCGACTACCTGCGCTGCGGCGCCATCGCCGCCCGCTCGCCGGTCGCAGGGGCGCTGAAAAGGCATGCCGATCGAGGGGGTTACGTGCTTGCCCCCTGCAACGGGTTCCAGATCCTGTGCGAGATGCGGATGCTTCCGGGCGCGCTCCTGCGCAACGCGGGCATCAAGTACCTGTGCCGCACGGTCGAGCTTCGGGTCGAGCGCACCGACACCGCGTTCACGCGGGGCTACGCGAAGGCCGCCACGATCCGCATCCCGATCGCCCACCACGACGGCAATTACGCCGCCGACCCCGAGACCCGCCGCCGCCTAGCCGGCGAGGGCCTCGTCGCGTTCCGCTACGCCCGCGCACCCAACGGCTCGATGGACCGGGTCGCGGGCGTCCTGTCGCCCAACCGCCGCGTGCTGGGGATGATGCCACACCCCGAGCGTGCGGTGGACGCGGCGACCGGCGGCACGGACGGGCTGCCCCTCTTCGCGGGCCTCGCGGGCGCCCTGGCCGACGCTTGAGGCCGCCCCCCGGAGCGGCTAGGTTCGACGGATGGCCCTGCGCGACCTGATCGGCGGCCGACGCCCGCCCGGCGATGGCGACCCCGAGGCGGGCGGGCGCGCTACGGCGCGCCTGCCGTGGCTGATCCGGCTGCTGATCGTGGGCATGATCGTCGCCGCCGGCGTGGCGATCTGGGTCGCCAACGCGCTTCTGACCGAGCGGTTCGTCGAGAACACCCGCCAGCGCGCCGAGCTTCGCCAGTCGCTCTACGCCGGCGCGATCCTCTCCGAGCTGCAGCGCAACTCGGTGGTGCCGCTCCTGCTCGCGCGCGACCCGACGCTGATCGCGGCGCTGAACGCGCGCGACTTCTCCGCGTCGAGCCAGCGGCTGATCTCCTACGTGGACGAGATCGGCGCGGCGTCGATCCGGCTGATGGACCTCGACGGCCGCACGGTCGCCGCGACCGACCGCGAGCAGCTGGGCTCGATCCACGCCGAGAGCCCGTTCTTCACCGAGGCCGTGCGCTCGACCGACACCGTCTTCACGGTCTACCCCAATCCGACCGGCGCGTTCGAGGCGAGCTTCAGCCGCGTGGTGCAGGACGGGTCGACGCAGCTCGGCGTGCTCCAGGTCCAGGTCAACCTCGCGCAGTTCGAGAGCCGGTGGCGCGGCACGACCGCCGCCGTCGCCGTGACCGATGCGGGCGGGACCGTGATCGTCTCCACCGAGCCGCGCTGGCGGGGCAAGCAGCTCGACGACGCGCTCGCGGCGACCTCGGTGCCCTCCGCGCTCGAGCGGGCGCTGAACACGACCGGGGCCTTCGGACCCGAGCTCGACGAGGGCTACTTCAGCAGCGCGGCGCTGATCCAGATGGAGACGCGGGTGCCGTTCCGCGGCTGGCGGCTGGTCAGCTTCACCAGCTACGAATCGGTGCGCGAGCGGGTGAACGGCGTGCTCGCGCTCATCATCACCGGCTTCGCGCTCCTGCTCGCGCTCGGCTTCTACCTGCTCAACCGGCAGTCGACCGTCCGCTCGCTCCTGTTCCAGCGCGAGAGCCTCGCGCTGCGCCGCCTCAACGACCGGCTGAGCCGCGAGGTGGCCGAGCGCAAGCGCGTCCAGGAGGAGCTCAAGGACACCGAGCAGAGCCTCGCGCAGTCCTCCAAGCTCGCGGTGCTGGGCGAGATGTCGGCGGCGGTGAGCCACGAGCTCAACCAGCCGCTCGCCGCGATGAAGACCTACCTCGCGGGCGCGCGGCTCCTGCTCCAGCGGCGGCGCGCGGACGAGGCGCTGTCGAGCTTCCAGCGGATCGACGACCTGATCGACCGGATGGGCGCGATCACGCGGCAGCTGAAGTCCTATGCCCGCAAGGGTGGCGACGCGTTCGAGCCGGTGGACGTGCGGCTCGCTCTGTCCTCGGCGCTCACGCTGATGGAGCCGCAGCTGCGCCAGGAGGGCATCCGGCTCAGCCGCGCCGTCCCGGACCAGCCGGCGATGGCGATGTGCGACCGGCTGCGGCTCGAGCAGGTGATCATCAACCTCGTGCGCAACGCGCTCGACGCGATGCGCGGCGCCGAGGACCGCGAGCTCGACATCCTGCTGACGGCGGGCGAGGAGGTCGTGCTCGGCGTTCGCGACACCGGCCACGGGATCGAGGAGCCCGAGAAGCTGTTCGAGCCGTTCTACACGACCAAGGAGCCGGGCGAGGGGGTGGGGCTCGGGCTCGCGATCTCCTCGGGGATCGTCGACCGATCTCGGTGGGCGGTTGACCGCCCGCAACGCGCCCGGCGGCGGCGCGGTGTTTGAGGTTCGGCTGCCCGCGATGGATACGCTGCTCGATGCGGCGGAATAGACGAGGATGCGGGACATGGCCGAGCGGACCCGGATCGCGATCGTCGACGACGAGCAGGACATGCGCCAGTCGATCTCGCAGTGGCTCGCGCTGTCGGGCTTCGCGACCGAGACCTACGCGAGCGCCGACGACGCGCTGAAGACGATCACGGCGGACTATCCGGGCGTCATCATCTCCGACATCCGGATGCCGGGGACGGACGGGATGGCGTTCCTCAAGCGGCTGATGAGCGCGGATTCGTCGCTGCCCGTGATCATGATCACCGGCCACGGCGACGTGCCGATGGCCGTGGAGGCGATGCGGCTCGGGGCCTACGACTTCATGGAGAAGCCGTTCAACCCCGACCGCCTGACCGAGCTCGTGCGCCGCGCCGCGCAGGCCCGCAAGCTGACGCTCGACAACCGGATGCTGCGCCGCGAGCTCTCCGACGGCACGGTGCTGATGCGCAAGCTGATCGGCACGTCGGCGGCGATGGAGCGGCTGCGCGAGGACATCCTCGATCTGGGCCAGGCCGACACGCACGTGCTGATCGACGGCGAGACCGGGACCGGCAAGACGCTCGTGGCGCATGCGCTGCACGCGGTCGGCCCGCGGCAGGGCAAGGTCTTCGCGCTGACCTCCTGCGCGGCCATGGGCGAGGAGGAGCTCGGCGCGCGGCTGTTCGGGCCGGACACCGAAGGCGGGCTGCCGCTGGTGGAGGAGGCGCGGGGCGGGACGCTGGTCCTCGAGGACGTCGAGGCGCTGCCGCACGCGCTGCAGGCGCGGCTCCTCACGTACATCAACGAGCAGGGCACGCCCGCCGAGACGCGGATCGTGGCGATCCACAACGGATCGGACTCCGAGCGCACGCTCGAGGACGCGCTGCGGCCCGACCTGTTCTACCGGCTCGCGGCGATGCGCCTCGTGCTGCCGCCGCTGCGCGCGCGGGGCGAGGACGTGCTGTCGCTCTTCACCCACTTCGCGCAGTCCTTCGGCGAGGAGTACGGCGCCGCCCCCGCGCAGCTGACCGCGCAGGAGGCCGCCCAGCTCCTCCAGGCGCCCTGGCCGGGCAACGTCCGGCAGCTCACGAACCTGGCCGAGCGCGCGGTCCTCCAGCAGCGCCGCGGGACCGGTTCGATCGCCTCGCTCCTGATGTCGGACACGCAGGAGCAGGGCGAGACGGCGCAGGTCACGACCGAGGGTAAGCCCCTCAAGGAATACGTCGAGGCGTTCGAGCGGATGCTGATCGACAACACGATGCGCCGCCACCGCGGCTCGATCGCGGCGGTGATGGACGAGCTGAGCCTGCCGCGACGGACGCTCAACGAGAAGATGGCGAAGTACGGGCTGAGCCGGGGCAGTTATCTATGATGGGCGACAAC
>CAVSOF010000008.1:0-29579 GCA_963729425.1 uncultured Alphaproteobacteria bacterium
AAGATGGCGCAGCGCGCCCGGAGTCACGTCGGGGCGAGATTGCGCCGGGGCACCCATCCCTCCCGCCCGTCCTCGGCCCGGCAGCGGACCCAACCATGCGTGCGCGCCATGTCGGCGAGGACGTCGCCGGCGCGGCAGGTCAGTTCGGCGGCATCGAAGTCCCGTCTCGCGCGTCTGGTGTCGGGGTTCGGCAGGTCGTCCGGTATCCAGCCCTCGCGCCCGTCCGCGTCGGCGGCCCAGAGCCAGACGTGACCGTCCCATCGGTCGCATCGGCCCGAAAGCGTCAACATCCCGCCGGCGGCGATCCGGAACGGCTCCGAGTAGGCCGCGGTCCAATCACGGACGACGCGCCAGCCGGGCGTCGCCGTCATCCCGGTTCCAGCCCGGCCTCGGCCAGGAGCTTGGCCGCCTCCTCCTCGATCAGCCGGCTCTCGCCCCGGCCGCGGATCGGCACGATCCCGCGTTCGAGGAACATCGGCGCCGCCAGCGGCGTGACGCGGCCCGTCGCGATCTGGTCGATGCGGTCGCCCACGGTCTCGAGCAGCAACTCGACCCGGCCGAAGTCGATATGGCCCCGCATCGCCTCCTCCTCGGTGATCTTGAGCATCAGATGGCCCGGGTCGTAGCGGTGCAGCGTGTCGTAGAGGATGTCCGACGAGAACGTCGCCTGCCGCCGCGAGGACCGCTTGCCGGGGAAGTTGCGCTCGATCAACCCGGCGATGATCGCCGCGTTGCGGAAGGTCCGCTTCATCACAGCGTTGCCCGCGAGCCAGCTGTCGAGCGCGTCGCGTACCGAGCCGACCCGGAGGTACCCGCCCACGTCCGGCACGGGCTTCAGCCCGGTGATGAGCGCGGCGTAGTCGGTGCACACGAAGGTCAGCGGCTCCAGCCCGTCCTCCTCCATCCCCTTGGTGATGAGAAGCGCCAGCGTCTGGTGCGCGTTGCGGCCCGCGAAGCCGTAGAGGCAGACGTGGTGGCGGCCGTCCCTCGGGAACGTCTCGATCAGCAGGCGGCCGGGTTCGGGCATCCGCGAGCGCGCCACCTGCAGGTCGAGCCATTCGCGGGTGTGGTCGGGGAAGGCGGAGAAGTCGCCCTCGTGCAGGATGCGCTGGATCCGGTCGGCGAGCTGCACCGACGTGGTCCACTTGTAGCCGATATAGGTCGCGATCCGCGGCTCCTTGCTTGGGTTCGGGCTGACCTCGACTGTCATCTCGCGCATGTTCTCGTAGCGCACGACCTGCCCGCCCATCAGGAACGTGTCGCCCGAGGTCAGCGTCGTCGCGAACCCCTCCTCGATCTCGCCCAGCGGGAAGCCGCCACGACCCTTGAAGCGGACCTTGAGCGTGTCGGTGTCGACGATGGTGCCGAGGTTCATGCGGATCTGTCGCGCCGCGCGCGGGTCGCGCAGGCCCCACATGCCGGGCTCGCGTTCCTTCAGCCGCTGGTAGCGGTCGTAGGCCCGCAGCGCGTATCCGCCGGTGGCGACAAAATCGAGGCACTCGTCGAACTCGGCGCGCGTGATCGCGGAATAGGGCCCGACCGTGCGGACCTCCGCGTAGAGCTCATCCGCCGCGAAGTCGCCCGCGCAGGCCACGCAGGCGATGTGCTGGCAGAGCACGTCGCGCGGCCCGTCGAGCCGCAGGTCGCCGTCGAGCTCGCCCGCGCGCACGGCCGCGAGCGCGGCCACGCATTCGATCACCTCGAACCGGTTCGCGGGGATCAGCCGCGCCTTGGAGGGCGCATTGTAGCGGTGGTTCGCCCGCCCGATCCGCTGGACGAGCTGCTTGACCTTCTTGGGCGCGCCGACCTGGATCACCAGGTCCACGTCGCCCCAGTCGATCCCGAGGTCGAGCGAGCCGGTGGCGACGATGGCCTTGAGCTCGCCCGCGACCATCGCCGCCTCCACCCGCTGCCGCGCCTCCTTCGACAGCGCGCCGTGGTGGATGCCGATGGGCAGGTCGTCCTCGTTGGCGAGCCAGAGGTTATGGAAAAAGATCTCCGCCTGCGCGCGGGTGTTGTGAAAGATCAGCGTCGTCTTGTGCCGGCGCACCTCGGCAAGCACGTCGGGGATCGCGTAGCGCCCGCCCGCCCCGGCCCAGGGCGGCGCTTCGGTCGTGGGCAGCATCTCGATGTCGGGCGGGGGGCCGGGATCGGCGTGCAGGATCGGGCAGGGATCGGGATGGCGCGCGAGGTAATGCGCGATCACCGCCGGTTCGTCGACGGTGGCCGACAGCCCGACGCGGCGCAGGCCGGGCGCGAGCGTCTGGAGGCGGCTCAGCGCCAGCATGAGCTGGTCGCCGCGCTTGTTCTCGGCGAGCGCGTGGATCTCGTCGAGGATCACGCGGCGGAGCCCGCCGAAGGTGCGCGCCGCGTCCGGATAGCTCACCATCAGCGCGAGGCTCTCGGGCGTGGTCAGCAGGATGTGCGGCGGGTCGGCGCGCTGTCGCTTGCGCTGGGCCTGGCCGGTATCGCCGGTCCGGTCCTCGACGCGGATCGGCAGCCCCGCCTCCTCGATGGGCACGCGGAGGTTGCGCCGGATGTCGTTGGCCAGCGCCTTGAGCGGGGAGACGTAGAGCGTGTGCAGCCCCTGATGCGCGCCGTCCGCAAGCTCCACCAGCGTCGGCAGGAACCCCGCGAGCGTCTTGCCGCCCCCCGTCGGCGCGATCAGCAGGAGCGCGGGGGCATCCGCCCGCTCCATCATCTCGATCTGGTGGGGGTGCAGCGACCAGTGCCGCCGGGCGAAGAAATCGGTAAGGGCGGGCGGCATCGACATCGCGGGCAGGGTAGCG
Organism: uncultured Alphaproteobacteria bacterium; assembly: GCA_963729425.1. Classification (GTDB taxonomy): domain Bacteria; phylum Pseudomonadota; class Alphaproteobacteria; order Rhodobacterales; family Rhodobacteraceae; genus Jannaschia. The sequence goes on from CAVSOF010000008.1 coordinate 2,790, forward strand.
CGCGCGACGTCGGGGGATAGGGCGGTATGGGACGCGGCGCGGCCGCCCGCGCCGGGCGCCGCAAGCTCCCTCGCCGCACCAACCGCGGCCACCTGGTTCGTGAGAGCGATGTTCGGCGGTCTCGACCTGCGTCGTCGAACGCGGGTCCGATGATCGTCTGGTCGAAACGCCCGCCAAGCGCGTCGCCCGGGGGGCGGTCGAGGGGGCGATCCACCAGGGCATGGCGCGGGTAGGCTCGTGGCCGCGCGTCGCCGCGTCATGCCGCGTCGGGGCATCCGCCCATCCGCATGCCCGGGAGCCTTCCCGCTCCACGCCGTCGGATCGCCTGTCTCCTATGACCGCCGTACCCCGCTGCGTCCGACCGACGCGTGAGCCCGATCCGGTCCGCTGCCTGACCACGCCGACGCGCGAGTGCCGGTGCGTGAGCGGCCGGACCCTCCGTCCTCGCCGCCGTCGGGCGCGACGTCGGCACCGGACGATCGCGACGGCCGCGGCCTTTGGCCTTCGTCCTCGTCGCGGGACGGATCGGAGCGCCGGGTACGAGCCGTGCGGGGTCGGCGGTCGTCCACACGCCCGGCGCATCGAATGCCCGGGCGGGAGGCCGAGGCATCGCCGGTCGATCAGTGCGTGATCTCGCCCTCCGCGACGAAGAGGTTCGCCCAGGCGCGATCCACGAGTTCCGGGCTCATCCGATGCGGCAGGCCCTCGAAGTCGCATGCGGCGATCATCTGGTCGATCAGGAACACGCCGTGGAAATTGGCGTAGACGTGGTCGATTTCCGGATAGCGCTTCTGCAGGAGATGCAGCAGCGCCCCCTCGTCGAGCTCGAACCCCTTCTTCTTCGCGACCATCGCGAAGATCTGGAGGAATTGCTCGCGTGTCGGCCCCTCGATGAGCACCTTGAAGAAGATGCGGCGCAACGCGGCCATGTCGAAGATCCGGTTCGGATGGAAGTTGGTCGAGAACACGACCAGCGTGTCGAACGGCACCTCGAACTTCTCGCCCGATTGCAGCGCGAGGATGTCGTAGCCCATCTCCATCGGCACGATCCAGCGGTTCACGAGCTTCTGCGGCGGCTCCTCCTGCCGGCCGAGGTCGTCGACGATGAAGACGCCCCCGGACGATTTCAGCTGTAGCGAGGCCTGATAGGTCCGCGCGACGGCGTTGTAGTTCAGGTCCAGCATCGACAGCGAGAGCTCGCCGCCGGTCATGACCGTCGGGCGGCGGCACAGGATGTAGCGTCCGTCGACGCGGTCGTTCACCTTGCGCAGCGAGTTCGGCATCTCGGGCGCGACGACGCGCGTGTGCACGATCGGGTCGTAGAGCGTGATCACCTGCCCGGCGTATTCGATCGCGTGCGGGATCCAGATGTTGTCGCCGAGAGCCGCGCGGATGCCCTCGGCGATGGAGGATTTGCCGTTGCCCGGCGGTCCGTAGAGCAGCACCGAGCGTCCCGATCCGACGGCGGGCCCGAGCTGATCGAGGAGCCCGTCCGGCAGGACGAGGTGCCCCATCGAGCGGGTGAGGGCCTCGCGGTCGATGCGCACCTTCTTGATCGATTGCGCGCGCACCTGCGCCTTGTATCGTTCGAGCGGGACGGGCAGGGGGCCGTAGTACTCGGACTGCGCGAGGGCGTCCGTCGCGCGCGCCTTCCCCTGGTCGGTAAGCTGGAACCCCATCTCGCCCGACGCCCCCGCATGCATCGTGCCGGTCGCCTGCAGCAGGCCGGCCTCGCGGGCCTGGTCGATCAGCGCCTGCGCGATGCCGGTCGTCACGCAGAGCGCCTCGGAAATCTCGCGCGTAGTCTCCACCGCCTTGCGGAACACCGTCTTCAGAAGGACGTCGCGGAGCATCACGCCCGACAGCCCCGTCTCGGCCATGGTCCTCGGCTGCTCGGGAGCGGGAACGCCGAGCGTCGTTGGGTCGGGGCGCATGTTCATCGCGGGATCCTCCGGTCTCCGGAGGCTATGGAGCCGAGAGGTTTCGATTCCCTTGACGCTCGGCCTCACGTCGCCGCGGCGACACCGAGATAGGTCACGAGCGTCGCGGCGAGCGTTATGCCGAGCGGGAAATCCTTGGTCTGCGACCAGCTCTGCCAGCCCGGCGCGAGCGCGCGGACCGCCGGCACCGACCGGGCGATCCGGTGCGCGGCGAAGGTGACGACGAGCAGGATGGCGAAGAGGATCGCCACGCGCCCCGCATCGGTCACGGCCACGAACGGCGCCATCGCCGCCGCGAACTTGGCGTCGCCGGCGCCCATCGCGCCGAGGCTCGCGAGGACGAACCCGATCGCGAGGACGACGGCGAGATGCACGTAGCGCCAGAGATACGCGTCGACGGGCATCACGAACGGGCCCGCGACGACGAATGCCGCGACAAGCATCAGGACCGTCACGTTCCGTATCCGCATCGCGCTCAGGTCGGTGTAGGCGGCCCAGACGCAGAGCGGCGCGGCGAGGACCCCGAGGACGAGCGCCTGCGATGCCGGGATCGCGAAGGGATCCACGGATCAGGCGTCGAGCGCTTCGAGCGCCCGCGCCGCGGCCTCGAAGAAGCGCGGGGCCGTGTCGACGGCTTCCTGCGAGCAAGGTCCGCCCCACGTCCACGTCGCCCCGCTTGACCGCCGAGAGCCCGGCGGTGTGCAGCAGCTGCGCGCGTTCGTCGACCGACATGGGAACGATGGGCAGCGCGTATTCGCGCCGGGCCGCGCGGGCGAGGACGAGGTTGTTCTTCGCGGTGAAGAGGTCGCGGTCGTAGGTGATGGCTTCCGTGAAGAGGCGCTCGGCCGCCCCCGTGTCGCCGCGGGTGAGCTTCGAGTAGCCCCAGTTGTTGAGCACGCCCGCGGGCGTCGTCGTCAGCCCGACCGCGGTCTCGTAGAAGCTGTCGGCGCGGCTCCACTGCCGCGCGCTGTCGGCGACGATCGCCTCGAGCCGGTAGCGCTCGAAGGTCTCGAAGGTCGGCGGGACGCCGTCGAGGGCCTGCCTCGCCGCCGGCCAGTCCGACGTGCGGACGAGCGCGTCGGCGAGCGCGACGCGATCCTCGGCGCCGCTGTCGGGGCGGGCGATGACCGTTCGCCAGGCCTGGACGGCTTCCGCGGGTCGGCGACCCCGGACGAGGCTTCGGGCGAGGCCGCGGCGGTGCTCGATCTCGTCCGGCTCCTTTGCGATGCGGCCCTGGAAATAGGTCACGGCCTCGTCGGGCTGCGCGACGGTGAGCATGACCTGCCGGATGCCCTCCGCCTCCGCCTGAGAGGCGCGCTCGACGGCGCGCGACATGTCGCCACCGCCGGTGCCGGCGCAGCCTGCGAGCGCGCCCAGCCCGACCAATGCGGCGAGCCGCATCGCCCAGATCCTATCGATGACCGCCATCACCGCCCCTCCTCCGAAGGTTCGAGCGCGTAGACGCCGCCGACCCGGCGCGTCAGGCGGAAACTGCCCATCGTCCCACCATCCACGGTCCCATCGTTTCCGACGGTATCGCGCAGCCGGGACCCCGACAAGCGGAGGTTCCGGCGGATCTCCGGCAGTGGGTCGAGCGCGAACGCGGCCTGGAACTGCCGATGCGCCTCGCCGACCTCTCCGAGCTCGAAGAGCACGACGCCCAAGTCGTTGCGCGCCGCGGCGTTCCGCGGGTCGGACACAACGAGGTTCCGCAGCAGCGCTTCCGCCTGCCCGAGGCGTCCGAGCGCGATGTTCGCCCGGGCGATCGACAAGGTGATGTCGGGGGTGAGGCCGGACGTCCCCCCGGCGGCTCTGTAGTAGCTTTCGAGCGCGAGCTCGGGCTGACCCGACGCGAGGAGCCGATCGCCAACCACGACGGGGTCGACCGCCGCGCCCTCCGCGATGCCCGGTGGCGTCGGATCGTTCGCACGGCGTTCGACCGTGGTCGTCTCGGCCGCACAGGCTGCGAGCAGCGCAGGCAGGAGGATCGCACCCCGATTCAGAAGCTGCTCGTCCCGCTCAGGGACTGCGCGATGCCGTAAAGCGACGGCCCGATCAGGATGATCAGAAGCGGTGGCAGGCAGAACAGCATCGTTCCGACGGTAAGCTTCGTCGGCAGTACGTTCGCCTTTTCCTCGGCGCGCATGACCCGCTTGTCGCGCATCTCGGCCGCATAGACGCGGAGTGCGTCGGCGATCGAGGTGCCGAAGCTGGAAGATTGGATCAATACGGTCACGAAGCTGGTAATATCCTTGATGTCGCATCGGTCGGACATGGCACGAAGCACGTCCGACTTGTCCTTGCCGCCCTTGATCTCCTGCGAGACCGTAAGGAACTCGTTCGCAAGCGCAGGGTAGGACGGTTCGATCTCGTTGGCCATCCGGAGGATCGATTGGTCCAGCGACTGGCCGGCCTCGACGCAGACGAGCAGGAGGTCGAGCGCATCCGGGAAGCCGTCTTGGATCTCCTCCTGCCGCTTCGCCACCCGCTTGGTGATCCAGTATCGCGGCAGGTAGTAGCCGATCGCACCCGGGATCAGCGCGTATCCGATCTTCTGCGTGAGGGGGAGGTCTCCGACGAGCGCGAACGCATAGAGGCCGCCCAGGGCGATCAGTCCGAGGCCGAGCGCAATCTGCGCGGCGACGAGGGTCCGTACGGCATCCTTGTGGGGGTAGCCCGCGCGGATCAGCGTCGTGCGGATCTTCGACAGCTCCTCCTCGTCCTTTATGTCGAGGTACTGCGCATACTTCGCGAGCCGCTCGTTGCGGGTGCCGTGCCGCGAAAGCGTGCCGCCCGCACTCTCGGCTTCGAGCGCCTGCGAGGATCGTTCCCGCGCGATCCGGTCCATCGGATCGGCTTTCCGGACCAGGAGCAGGGGCACCATGAGGGCGACGAGGAGGAGCCCCGCGCCACCGGCGAGATAGATCGCCGCGTCCGGCCCGGTGAGGGCGGCGCGGATCGCATCGACGAACTCGGGCATCGGAGCCTCCCTAGACCTTGATGTTGACCATCATGCGCATGAAAAAGACGTTCACGACGAGGAACACCAGCACGACCGCCACGGCCGGGATGAAGTAGGCAGAGGTCGAGACTTCGTCGTAGTAGTCGGGCTTCATCACGTTGATGCCGACGGCGGCCAGGACCGGGAAGGCGGACAGGAAGATCCCGGACCAGCGGGCCTCGGCCGTGATCGCCTTCACCTTCCGGAACAGCTTGAACCGGGCACGGATCACCTTGGCGAGGCCGTCGAGGATCTCTGCGAGGTTGCCGCCGGACTTCTGCTGGATCGCCACCGCGACGGCGAGGAAGCGCAGATCCTGCAGATCTACGCGTTCCGCGAGGGAGCGCAGCGCGTCGGGGACGTCCCTGCCGTAGGCGGCTTCGTCGGCAATGAAGCCCATTTCGGAGCCGAGCGGATCGGCGACCTCCTTGGCCACGATCCCGATGGCCGCGTTCAGGGGATGGCCGACCCGAAGGGACCGGACAATCAGTTCGACCGCGTCCGGAAGCTGCTCCTCCATCATCGCGAGCCGCTTCTTCGCCTTTCCGTTGACCCAGACGTAGACGCCCCCGATCCCGATCCCGAATGCGAGCGGGATTTTTAGCACCATCGCGGCGCCGGTGAGGAAATGCATCATCACGAAGGCCAGCGCGACGACGAGCACCATGACCCCCACGAGCATCGCCGGCGTGAAGGCGAGGTTCGCCTTCTGCGCCTTCGCGGCGAGCAGCGAGTAGAGCGGCAGTCCCCGCGCGCCGTCGTGCTGCGACATCTCCTTGCGCAGCTGCGCCATCACTTCGTCGCGCGACGCGCCCTCGTCGAGGAGCGCGAGGCGGCGGTTCACCCGGTTGTTGAGCTTGATCGACTTGCCGAAGATCAGAAGGTACAGCCCGCCGATGACCATGTAGACCGCGCCGAAGATGGCGACGTAGATGAGCGGCTCGATCGAGAGCTGCATGTCAGCCCCTCCCCGCCGGTTCGTAGATCGAGGCCGGCAGGTCGTAGCCCCACGAGCGGAAACGGTCCGAGTAGTGGCTCCGGATCCCCGTCGCCGTGAACCGACCGACGATCGTCCCGTCGGGCTCGAGACCCTGTCGCTCGAAGCGGAAGACCTCCTGGAGGGTGATCACCTCGCCCTCCATGCCGGTGACCTCGGTGATGGACACCATCCGCCGGGACCCGTCCTGCAGGCGGCTGGCCTGGACGATCAGGTTGACGGCGCTCGCGATCTGGGCCCGGACCGCCTTCAGGGGCATCTCGATACCGGCCATCGCCACCATGTTCTCGAGCCGGCTGATCCCGTCCCGCGCGTTGTTGGCGTGGATCGTGGTCATCGACCCGTCGTGGCCGGTGTTCATCGCCTGGAGCATGTCGATGACCTCCTCGCCGCGCGTCTCGCCGACGATGATCCGGTCCGGGCGCATACGCAGCGCGTTGCGGAGGCAGTCGCGTTGCGTGACCGCGCCCTTGCCCTCCACGTTCGCGGGCCGGCTCTCCATACGGCCGACGTGGTCCTGCTGGAGCTGGAGCTCGGCCGTGTCCTCGATCGTGAGGACGCGTTCGGTCTTCCCGATGAACGAGGACAGCGCGTTGAGCGTCGTCGTCTTCCCCGAGCCCGTGCCGCCTGATACGATGACGTTCAGCCGACAGGCGCAGGCCGCCTGGAGGTAGGCGGCCATCTCTTCGGAGAACGCGCCGAAGCGCACGAGGTCGTCGACTCCGAGCTTCTCCTTCTTGAACTTCCGGATCGACACGAGGGACCCGTCGACCGCCACCGGCGGGACCATCGCGTTAAAGCGCGAACCGTCGCGGAGACGGGCATCGACGTAGGGGTTCGACTCGTCGACCCGCCGTCCGACCGCGGAGACGATCTTGTCGATGATCCGCAGCAGGTGGCGCTCGTCCTTGAACCGGATGTCCGACTTCTCGAGCTTGCCCGAGCGCTCGATGTAGATGTTGTGCGGCCCATTCACGAGGATGTCGTTGACCGTCTCGTCCTTGAGCAGCGGCTCGAGCGGGCCGAGCCCCATCACCTCGTCGAAGAGCTCGGAATTGAGCGTTTCCCGATCCTCGCGTCCGAGGACGACGCCCATGTCGGACAGCTCCTCGGTGGTGATCGCCACGATCTCCTGACGCAGGGCCGTCGGGTCCGCCTTTTCGATCGCCGCGAGGTTCAGGTTGTCGAGCAGACGGTTATGCATCTCCGTCTTGAGGCTTTCGATGCGCTCCCGTCGCTTGACGCCCTTGCTTGCCGACATCGACGCGTCGTGCGTCGCCGCTGGCCCCGCCGTGGCGGCGGCTCTCTTCAGCGGCACGATGGCGCCCCCTTCCTCGACCGGCGCCGCCTCGCCGGCGTGGTCGACGTCTTCGGTGGGAACCGGGACGGCGCCCTTGGGCTTGGTGTACCTCGAGAACATGGCGTCTACTCCCTTTAGCCGAACCGGACGCCGAGGAAGGACCGACCGCCGGCTCGTCGTCCTACGGTCGTCGTATCCGTCTTGCGCGCGGCGCGTGCCTTCGCGAGCCCGTCCGCCAGTGTGCGCACGTCTCGAGCCAGCGGATTGCGCGGGGCCTCAAACCCCAACGCCCCGCCCCGGTCATTGGCCTCCGTCACCGGCTTGCCTCCGTCCGACAGGACGGCGTGGAAGGCGACATTCAGGCTCGTGGCCATCCTGTCGACCCTGGACCGCCCGCCTAGATCCATCCGTCCGGGCCCGCGGTTTAGGACGAACGCCATCGTGTCCATCGGCATCCCCTCGGCCTGCAGGAGCCGGCTGAAGCGCAGGGCATTCTGGGCGGATCGCACCTCGAGCCCGCAGGTGACGAAGTAGAGGTCGCAGAGCTTGAATACCGCATCGGTCCAGCCGGTAACCGCGGTGGGCATATCGACGACGACGACGTCAAAGCACGTCCGGGCGAGTCGCAGGAGGGCGCCGACATCGTCAGGCCCGATCATGTCGAGCGGAAGGATGTCGGGCGGCGCCGTGAAGACGCTGAGCCGATCACGGTAGGTGACAAGCGCCTGCCGGAAGGCCTGCTCGTCCATCGAAGAGACGTCAGAGAGCATCTCCAGGATGACGGGCCGTCGCGGGAGATCGAGATAGGTCGCAACCGAGCCGAACTGCAGCCCCAGGTCGATGAGACAGACCGACTGATCGGGGTCCACGCTGGAATTCGCGAGCTCCCAGGCCAGGTTCACCGCGAGTGTCGTCGCGCCGTCCCCGCCCGCGGCCGACTGGACGGCGTAGAGGCTGGCCTCCCGCTTGCCGGTCGGGCGGTCCCGGGAGCGTCGGGCGGCTCCGGAACCATCGACTCCCTCCGCCGCCTCGCCAACGGCGGTCTGGCTGCCGGGCCGGTTCTTCGGGGCGGCGATCGCGCGGTCGACGGTGGTACGGAACGTCGCGGGGACGAGCGGGCAGGACAGGGCGGCGTCGAGCCCGTTCGAGCGCAGCAGCTCCTCCGTCTGCGGCTTCAGGCCCGCCCCGACAAGGATCACCCGCACGCCGATGCTCGTCGCATGACGGACAACGTCGACGATGGGATCCATGTCTCGCTCGTCGTCGGCATCCGCGGCGACGACCAAGAACTTCAGAGACTTGGCGTCCGCGCCGCGTAACGCCGGATGGGTCGCGGCGGCGTCGAGCTCGGCCCAGCCGGGCCCCGCCTGTCGTTCCATGCATTCAGGCAGGCCTTCGAACCGGGCTACGTCGCGGGAGACGGCGATCGCCTTCAGGCGGCGGGCATCAGCGGTGTCGGTCTCAGGCTTGGGCATCTCGGTCCACCATTCCATCGTCGTCGGAACCGCGAGTTAGGCCATGGCCGTCACAGCCGTTCCGAATCGCGGGCGATCCGGGCATGTCGTCATGCCCTGGGAACAGGATGGCGCAAAAAGATGAACGGACCGGAAACGTCGTTCGTTCGAGCGGACCGGTATCCCGATCACGCGCGTGGCCGACCGTCAGCCGGGGGCGGCCTCGGATCCACCGGCACCCGATGCCGGCGCGGCGTTGGCGGGGAACGTGAACCGCGTGACGTACCGGCGGTAGGCCAATTGCGCGTACTTCCCGTCGAGCACCATCTGCGAGCCCGACGCGTAGCCCGAGACGGTCGTGACGGTCCGCCGGTTCGCGCGCTCGGCGCCGGTGGACGGGACGGCGGGACGGCTCTCGCCGTAGCTGACGAGCGCCGCGAGCCGGGCGGTCGAGACGCCGCGGGATGCGAGGTAGCGCAGCGCCGCATTGGCCCGACGCAAGCCGAGCGCCTCGTTGTACGCGGCGGAGCCGACCTCGTCGGCATGCCCGTAGATGCTGAACCGCAGCTCCGGGAACTGGCGCATGAAGTTCGCCTGCGCGTCGAGCGCGGCCATCGCGCGAGCGTCGAGCGCGTCGTCGTCGAAGGCGAAGGTGATCGTGGCGGGTACCTCCGACGCGAACCGTTCGCCGAGATGGGTCAGCGCGGTCGCGGGGTCGGCCATGGCAAGCATGTTGCGCATCGTCGGCGTGCCGAACCCGCCCTCGTCGACCTCGGCCCCCGCGACGCGGTCGAGGACCGGCGCCGTGCACGCGGCGAGGGCGAGGGCGGCAAGGCCCGCGATGAGGGATGTCCGCTTCATGGCGTCACTCCAAGACGTAGCCGTAGCTTCCGGAGAAGTCCTGGTCGGCCAGCGCGCCCCGGGACGAGGCGCGCGTGTTGCCGCCCGCTCCCGTCACCCGCCCGCGCAGGAACAGCTCGTTCTCCGTCGGCGGTCGGATCCGGTCGGTCGGAAGGACGAAGGCGTCGCCGGAAACCGGGTTGACCAGATTGACCGTCACGATGATCACGAGCTCGGTCTGACGACGTTGGTACCGCGCGGAGCGGAACAGGGCGCCGATCACAGGGAGGTTGCCGAGGAACGGGACGGAGGTGGTCCCGTCGGTGAAGTCGTCCTGCAGGATGCCCGCGATCGCGAAGCTCTGCCCGTCGCGCAGCTCCACGGTGGTGCTGGCCCGGCGGACCGTCAGGTTCGGGATCGCGGCGCCGTTGATAGTGATGCTCGAATCGGTGACCGACGAGACCTCGCTCTCGAGCACGATGTTGACGATATCCTGGTCGACGACCGTGGGCTGGAAGTTGAGGCCGACGCCGAAGGGCTTGAAATCGACGCCGACGTTGCCCTCGTCGTCGACGACGGGGATCGGGATCTCGCCGCCGGCGAGGAACGACGCCGCTTGACCGGACAGCGCGGTAAGGTTCGGCTCCGACAGGGTGCGCACGACGCCCTGCTCCTCGAGGGCGGAGAGGAGGATGTTGAGGCTGAGCGAGCTTGTGCCGATGTTCAGTCCGAGCACGCCCGCGGCGTTCGCGGTGGAGCCGGTCGCCCCCGCGAAGCCGCCGCCGTTCAGGTCCGTTCCCGTGAGCGAGAAGCTCGCGCCGAGCTCCTTGCTGACGTTGCGCGACATCTCCGCGAAGCGCACCTTGAGCTGCACCTGCTGCGTTCCGCCGACGGTCAGGAGGTTGGTGACGCGCTCGGGGGCGTAGCGCTCGCCGATCTCCAGCGCCTGCTCGACCTTCTGGATCGAACTGACGGTGCCGGAGAGGACGATGCCGTCGTTCGCGGTGCGGACCTCGATCGGCTCGCCCGGCAGCAGCTCGCCCAGGCGTTCCTTGAACTCGGCGATGTCGGGCGTGACCTGCACCTCGACGTTGGTGATCAGGCGCCCGTCGGCGGCGAGGAGCGTGAGCGTCGTGCGGCCGGGCTGCTTGCCCAGGACGTAGACGGTGCGCTCGGACAGCGTCGCGATGTCGGCGATCAGCGGGTTGGCGACGGAGAGTTCGGCGAAGGGGACGTCGGATTCGAGGACGATGGCGCGGTTAAGCGGCACGCGGAGCGCGGACTGCGCGCGGCCCTCGCTGACGCGCAGGGTCTGGGCATGGGCGAGCGGGATCCAGAGGAGGGACGCGCAGATGCCGGCCAGGAGGGCGCGAAGAATCGCTCGACAGTCCATGCGCTCACGTCTCCGCTCGTTGGGGCCGGTCGGACGACACCGCCGCCACGCCTTAACCATGACGAGGGCCGGGCATCGCGCAACCTCCTCCCGCGTCATCCTTCGCGATGGGGGCGCGGAAGGCACACAACGACCCGTTTCGGACACAATCGTTAACGGGGGGTTAAAGCGCGTCGACGACACGACGCCGGACGCGACATCCTTGGCCCTTGCGTCGGAGGGGAGCGAGGCCCGGCCCGCGCATCGCGGATGCCGGGGGCCGTGCGATGCGGTCGGGCGATCAGCCCTGCGGCGGGCAGGGGACGGGGATCAGCGTGACCTCGCCGCCACGGCGTGTCCGGACGCTGCAGGTGCGGGCGGCCTCGACCTCGGGCGCAACCTCGCGGGGTCCGAGGATCTGGCTGAGCGTCGCCTGGACGGTCTCGGATTCGCTGTCGTCGCGGACGCCGACGAGGGCGAGCGTCAGGCGGCCCGTGGCCTGCGCCTGCGCGAGCTTGGCGACGACAGCGGGCGTGACCTCGACGGTGATGTTGCGAGCGATGGTGGGGGCGAGGCGCTGGTCGTCCGTCTGCTGGTCGATGGCGATCAGGGGCAGGTTGGCGTGGATCAGCCGGGTCACGCCGCCCTGCTCGCCCTCGCCGGCGCCGGTCCAGTAGACGTCGACGCGGTCGCCGGGGCGCAGGAAGCCCGACACGCCGGAATTGACGTCGACGTTGAGCGTGAAGGCGCGCATCCCGGGGGTGAGGGTGGCGGCGATGCCCGCGTTCTCGCCGGGCGCGGTGACCTTGACGGCGAGGATCGGCTCGCCCGGCTCGATGGCGCGCAGGACGGTGCGGTCGCCGTCGGCATCCTCGGGCAGGAGCTCCTCGACGGTGGCGAACACGCCCTCGGGCATGGCGGCCTCGGGCCAGGCGACGGCGCGGACGTCGTCGGCGACGAGCGTGTCGCCGTAGCGGAGGGCCGGTTCGCCACGATCACGTCCGCCAGTGGGGACGACCTGCTGCTGCGTGTCGGTCAGCGCGGCCTGGTACTGACCGAACCGGCTTTGCGCGGTGTGGATCGCGAAGCCCGCGAGGCCGAGGCCGACGAGGAGGAAGAGGAGGAAGACGAGGCGCATGGTTCTATTCCTATGGTCGGCGTCACCGTGCCGTCGGCGGAGCGGTCCCGGCGGGCCGGCGGTTCGGTTCGAGACGTCATCGCAGACGGGGATTGCGATCCGCTTAACGAAAGGAGCGCCCCAGGCGTCTGCCTCGGGGCGCTCCCTATTGCGGCTCGTTCGAGGCTGTCGTGGCGAGATTAGCCGTCGGTGTCGTCGGTGCCGGTGCCGCCGGTGCCGGTCCGGCCCGCGGCGAAAGCGTCTCTGCTGACCGCCAGATGATCCTGGGTCAGCGACGTGTTGATCTGTTCGGACACGTTGCCGATGCCCGAGGACACGACGCCCATCACGGCGAGGCCCAGGCCCACGAGGGCGGCGGTCAGGACGACCCAGTCGACGGTCACGGCGCCGGACTCGTCACCGGCGAAGGTCTTGATGTGGTTCAGCATGGTACGTTCCTCGGGTTGGGTTCGCTGCGGTTGATCGTCGGGCCGCTCGCTGCCGCCCTTTCGATGACCGGGGTTCTGACCCCCAAACCGGGCGGGAATGAGACGGCGGCGGGACGAGATGATGGAACGCGCCGCGCGGCACGGCGCCCGCGGCGCAGGCCGCGTTCTCCGGGGGCAGGCCCCTGCGCGGGGTCGAGCGAACCGGAGCCCCAGCGTGGGAAGGGGTCCGGATCGCGGACGATCGACCGGACCGTCTCGCCGCTCTGTGATGCCGGGCAATCGAGGCGAATTGATGTCGCATTCGAATAAAGTTCGCGGGAAGTGGCGGGCCGCAGGCCGGCACCGGGCGGACGATGCAACGGCGTCGTGCGAATCGTGACCCAGGGTCGCTTGATTGCGTGACAGGCGCGCGCGTGCCGGGCACGAAGCGACCGAGGGGCGCCCGTCCCGGATGGAGCCCGCGATGCGACGCTGCCTGCCGATCCTGATCGCCCTCGCGCTGCCGGCGCCCGTCGCCGCGCAGGACTTCACGTTCCGCCGCGTGCGCCCGCCCGAGGCGGGCTCCACCGCGCCGCGCATCGACGTGCAGATCGACGAGGCGACGTATCGCGCGCAGTCCGCGCCCCGGCCCGGCTCCACGCCGCGCCCCCCCCGGGAGAGCAACGCGCTCGGGCCGCCGGTGCCGGGCCCGGCCTCGGACGTGCAGGCGTGGTTCTGGGACGCGGTGTCGCCGGGGCTGGGCGCGGTGCCGGGGCGGTTCACCCGCGCCGCCGAGATGGCCGCCGACCCGCCGGGCGGATCGGGCGTGGGCGCGCCGCCGCTCGCCCGGCTGCAGGCGATCGCGCGCGCGCATGGCCGCGAGATCCTCGCGCGCACGGTGGGCACGCGGGTCTCGCCCGCGCTGGTGCTCGCGCTGATCTCGGTCGAATCGGCGGGCCGGACGGACGCGCTGTCGCCCAAGGGCGCGTCGGGGCTGATGCAGCTGATCCCGGCCACGGCGGAGCGGTTCGGCGTGCTCGACGCGCGTGACCCGGCGCAGAACATCCGCGGCGGCGTGGCGTATCTCGACTGGTTGATGGCGGAGTTCGGCGGCGACCCGATCCTCGCGCTCGCGGGCTACAACGCGGGGGAGGGGGCGGTGACGCGCCACGACGGCGTGCCGCCCTACGCGGAGACGCGCACCTATGTGCCGCGCGTGATGGCGGCGTGGAACGTCGCGCGGCTCATGTGCCTGACCCCGCCGGAGTTGCCGAGCGACGGCTGCGTGTTCGATCCGGGCCTCGTCGGGTCCTGACGCAGGCCGGCCGCGCCCGGGTCGGCCGCCGTCCTCTTCGGGCGTGCGCGGAGGCGACCCGGTCGGAACGGGGCATGGAGGCACCGTCTACAGCTTTCCCGCACGACCCCCGGCGGGCGTTGGCCCGGCTTCCTGCCAGACCACGCCGCCGCCGCTCACGCGACGATCGTGGCCCGCGTCGCCTCGCGCAGCTCGGCCTCGGCCACGCCGTCCGCGAGCTCGACGATCCGCAGGCCGCCCTCGACCACGTCGAGCACGCCGAGGTCGGTGATGATCCGGTCCACCACGCCGGTCCCGGTCAGCGGCAGCGTGCACTCGCGCAGCACCTTCAATTCGCCGTGCTTGGAGGTGTGGTCCATCACGACGACCACCCGGCCGACCCCCGCGACGAGGTCCATCGCGCCGCCCATCCCCTTCACGAGCTTGCCGGGGATCATCCAGTTCGCGAGGTCGCCGTTCTCGGCCACCTCCATCGCGCCCAGGATCGCCATCGCGATCTTGCCGCCGCGGATCATCCCGAAGCTTGCGGCCGAGTCGAAGTAGGCCGTGTGCGGAAGCTCGGTGATCGTCTGCTTGCCGGCGTTGATGAGGTCGGCGTCCTCCTCGCCCTCGCGGGGGAACGGGCCCATGCCGAGCATCCCGTTCTCCGATTGCAGCGTGACCTCGATCCCCTCGGGGATGTGGTTGCTCACGAGCGTCGGGATGCCGATGCCCAGGTTGACGTACCAGCCGTCCTGCAGCTCGGCGGCCGCGCGGGCCGCCATCTGGTCGCGGGTCCAGGCCATCGCGGTCCTCTCAGGGTTCGGTGATGCCGGTGGGCACGTCGATCATCACCACCGTCCCGGCGGCGCCGCGCACCGGGGTGATCGTCGCGTCGAGCCCGTCGGTCAGCGTGGCGATGAGCTGCCCGCCGGTGGTCTCGAGATCGGGGAAGGGCGCGTTCGACGGCAGCCCGACGCCGTCGTCGGTGACGGTGATGCGCAGCCCGCCCGCCGTCAGCCGCGTGAGCCGCGTCTCGATCACGCCCTCCTCGAGCCGGTCGAAGGCGTGGCGGAACGCGTTGGCGAGCACCTCCGACAGCAGGAGCGAGACGCGGATCGCCGTCTCGAGGTTCACCGTCGCGGGCTCGATCTGCTGCTGGTAGCGGATGCCGGGGCGGCCCTCCCGATGCGCGATCGCGGCGCCGACGCGGCTCAGGAGCGAGCCGAGGTCGATGCCGTGCGCGCGCGGGCCCTGGTCGTCGGAGAGCTTCATCGATTCGTAGACGAGCTCGAGGCATTCGAAGCGCCGGGTCATCGCCTCGGTCGAGAGGATCTCGTCGTCCGCGCGCCCGATCCCCTCGAGCACCATGCCAAGATCCTCGCGCACGCGCTCGCGGATGATCCGCAGCTGCTCGTCGGCCGCGGCGTCCTCGCGCTCGTCGAGACCGAGCTCCTTCTGGATGCCGAGGAAGTAGAGCAGCTCGCCGTCGCGGTCGTTGATCGGCGCGATGATGAGCCGGTTCACGAACGGCTTGCCGTCGGCGCGGTAGTTCTGGATGTCGACGCTCAGGTCGCGCTCGTCGCGGATCGCGTCGCGGATGCGGTCGACGTCGCGCTTGGCGGTGCGCTCGCCCTGCAGGAAGCGGCAGTTGCGGCCGATCACGGCGGAGCGCGCGAAGCCCGTCGTCCGCTCGAAGGCCGCATTGACGTAGACGATCGGGTTGTCGCGCATCCGGGGATCGGTCAGCACCATCGAGACCTTGACCCGGCTGAACCCCTCGATCGCCGCGTCGTCGTCGATCACGAGGTCGAGCGAGCGCGGCGTCACGCCCACGGGGCGCTTCGGCCCACCGCCGCACCGCACCGCCGCCCGGCGCGCGGGCCCGCGCCTCGACCTCACCCGGCAAGGGCCGGCCCTCCCTCGGCGCCCGCGGCGGCGCCCGCGGCGGCGCGCACGGTGCGCTGCTCGATGCGCTTCTCGTGCTCGCCCTGCACGATCCGGTGCACGTAGATGCCGGGCAGGTGGACGTGGTCGGGGTCGAGCGTCGCCGGTCTCGACGATCTCCTCGACCTCGACGACGCAGACGCGCCCGCACATCGCCGCGGGCGGGTTGAAGTTGCGCGCGGTCTTGCGGAACACGCAGTTGCCGGTCGGGTCCGCGCGCCACGCCTTCACGATGGCGAGGTCCGCGACGATCCCGCGCTCGAGGATGTAGGTCTCGTCGGCGCCGCCCTCGCCCGTGGGGAAGTCGTGGTGCTCCTTGCCTTCGGCGATCACGGTGCCCACGCCGGTCTTGGTGTAGAAGCCGGGGATGCCGCAGCCGCCCGCGCGCATCCGCTCGGCCAGCGTTCCCTGCGGATTGAACTCGAGCTCGAGCTCGCCGCCGAGGTACTGGCGCATGAACTCGCGGTTCTCGCCGACGTAGCTCGAGATCATCTTCCGCACCTGCCGCGTCTCGAGCAGCATCCCGATCCCGAACCCGTCCACGCCCGCGTTGTTGGAGGCGAAGGTCAGGTCTCTTCGTGCCCGCGTCGCGCATCGCCGCGAGCAGGAGCTCGGGGATGCCGCACAGGCCGAAGCCGCCGGCGGCGACGAACATCCCGTCGAAGAGGAGCCCGTCCAGCGCCTCCTCCGCCGAAGCGTACACCTTCCCCATCACCGTCCCCGTCCTGCCCCCGCCCTGCCTAGCGCGGGGCCGGGCACGGATCAATCCGGCCCGGCGCCCGCTCAGAGCCCGGGATAGATCGGGAACCGGTCGCAGAGCGCCTTCGCCCGCTCGCGCACGCGCGCCTCGACGTCGGCGTTGCCGTCCACGCCGTTCGCCGCGAGCCCGTCCACGACCTCCACGATCATCGCGCCCACGTCGCGGAACTCGGGGATGCCGAAGCCGCGCGTCGTGCCCGCGGGCGTGCCCAGCCGGATGCCGCTGGTGATCGTCGGCTTCTCGTCGTCGAACGGGATGCCGTTCTTGTTGCAGGTCACGTGCGCGCGCCCGAGCGAGGCCTCGGTGTCGTTGCCGTGCACGCCCTTGGGCCGCAGGTCGACCAGCATCAGATGCGTGTCGGTCCCGCCGGTCACGATGTCGAGCCCGCCCTCGATCAGCGAGGCCGCCAGCGCGCGGGCGTTCTCGATCACCCGCGCCTGGTAGTCGGCGAAGTCGGGACGCAGCGCCTCGCCGAAGGCCACCGCCTTGGCCGCGATGACGTGCATCAGCGGCCCGCCCTGGATGCCGGGGAAGATCGCGGAGTTGAGCTTCTTCGCCAGCGACTCGTCGTCGGTCAGGATCATGCCGCCGCGCGGGCCGCGCAGCGTCTTGTGGGTCGTCGTGGTGGCGACGTGGGCGTGCGGGAAAGGCGAGGGGTAGTGGCCGGACGCCACCAGCCCCGCGAAATGCGCCATGTCCACCAGCAGGTGCGCGCCGACCTCGTCGGCGATCGCGCGCATCCGGGCGAAGTCGATCACCCGCGGAATCGCCGAGCCGCCCGCGATCAGGAGCTTGGGGCGATGCTCGAGCGCGAGGTCGCGGACCTGCTCGTAGTCGAGCAGCATGTCGTCCCGCCGCACGCCGTACTGGACCGCGTGGAACCACTTGCCCGACAGGTTCGGCTTCGCCCCGTGCGTCAGGTGCCCGCCCGCGTCGAGCGACATGCCGAGGATCGTGTCGCCGGGCTTCAGGAGCGCGGTGAACACGCCCTGGTTGGCCTGGCTCCCCGAATTCGGCTGCACGTTGGCGAAGCCGCAGCCGAAGAGGCGCTTCGCCCGGTCGATCGCCAGCGTCTCGGCCACGTCCACGTACTGGCAGCCGCCGTAGTAGCGCCGGCCCGGATAGCCCTCGGCGTACTTGTTCGTCATCACCCCGCCCTGCGCCTCCATCACGGCGCGGCTGACGATGTTCTCGGACGCGATCAGCTCGATCTCGTCGCGCTGGCGGCCGAGCTCGAGCCGGGTCGCCTCCGCGATCTCGGGATCGGCCTCCGCGAGGGTGGCGGCGAAGAACGGGTTTTCGCGGTGGGGGGCGTTCATGGCGGCGCTCCGGATGGCGGGATCGGGCCTCCCCTAACGCGTCCGGTCGCGCGGATGAAGGGGGCGCGCGCTTGCGGACGCCCCGCCGCCGGGCCACGGTCCGCGCCCGCAGGGAGGGACGGAATGCCGCGTGCCAGGGACATCGCCGTCGTCGCCTCGCCGACGCCCGAGGCGCAGGACGCGCGCGCCCGCCTCGTCGCGCGCTACGGCGACGTCCCGGTGGACGAGGCCTCGGTGATCGTGGCGCTGGGCGGCGATGGCTTCATGCTCGAGACGCTGCATGCGACGATGGCGGTCGACGCGCCGGTCTACGGGATGAACCGCGGCACGGTCGGGTTCCTGATGAACGACTGGCGCGAGACCGGGCTGACGGCCCGCCTCGCGCGCGCCGAGGAGGCCGCGATCGCGCCGCTGCGCATGTCGGCCACCCGCGCCGACGGCACCGTGGTCGAGGCGCTCGCGATCAACGAGGTCTCGCTCCTGCGCGCCGGGCCGCAGGCCGCGCGGCTGCGCATCGGCGTGGACGGGCGGGTGCGGATGGAGGAGCTCGTCTGCGACGGGGCGCTCGTGGCGACGCCCGCGGGCTCGACCGCCTACAACTACTCCGCGCACGGGCCGATCCTGCCGATCGGGTCGGGCGTTCTCGCGCTCACCGCGATGGCCGCGTTCCGCCCCCGCCGCTGGCGCGGCGCGCTGCTGCCGCAGGCGGCGCGCGTGACCTTCGAGGTGCTCGACCCCGACAAGCGCCCGATGATGGCGGAGGCCGACGGCCAGGCGGTGCGCGACGTGGTGCGGGTCGAGGTCGCGAGCGAGCCCTCGATGCGCCACCGCCTGCTCTTCGATCCGGGCCACGGGCTCGAGGAGCGGCTGCTGCGCGAGCAGTTCACCTGACGGACGGGGCGGGCCTCGGGTTGCGGGGCCGCGGCGCGCGCGCCTAGATGCGCCCCGACCCGCCGGAGACGCCCATGCCCCGCACGCTCATCACCTCGGCGCTGCCCTACATCAACGGCATCAAGCACCTGGGCAACCTCGTCGGCAGCCAGCTCCCCGCGGACCTCCACGCCCGCTACCGCCGTGCGCGCGGCGACGAGGTGCTGTTCGTCTGCGCCACCGACGAGCACGGCACCCCCGCCGAGCTCGCCGCCGCGAAGGCCGGCCTGCCGGTGGCCGAGTACTGCGCGTCGATGTGGCGGGTGCAGAAGGACCTCGCCGACGGGTTCCGCCTGTCCTTCGACTGGTTCGGCCGCTCCTCCTCGCCGCAGAACCACCGCCTGACGCAGCACTTCGCGGGCCGGCTCGCCGATGCCGGGTTGATCGAGGCGCGCGCCTCGCGGCAGGTCTACTCGGCCGCCGACGGCCGCTTCCTGCCCGACCGCTACGTCGAGGGGACCTGCCCGAACTGCGGCTTCGGCCGCGCGCGCGGCGACCAGTGCGAGGAATGCACCAAGCAGCTCGACCCGACCGACCTGATCGACCCGCGCTCGGCGATCTCGGGGGCGACCGACCTCGAGGTGCGCGAGACCGCGCATCTCCACCTCCTCCAGTCGCGGCTGCGCGACCGGCTCGACGCCTGGGTCGACGCGCAGGTGGGCTGGCCGGTGCTCGCCACCTCGATCGCCAAGAAGTGGCTGCACGACGGCGACGGTCTGCAGGACCGCGGCATCACCCGCGACCTCGACTGGGGCGTGCCGGTGCGGCGCGGCGACGAGCCCTGGCCCGGGATGGAGGGCAAGGTGTTCTACGTCTGGTTCGACGCGCCCATCGAGTACATCGCGGCCACGCACGAATGGGCGGACGCCACGGGCGGCGACTGGCGGCGCTGGTGGCGCACCGACGAGGGCGCGGGCGACGTCCGCTACGTGCAGTTCATGGGCAAGGACAACGTGCCGTTCCACACGCTGTCCTTCCCCGCGACGATCCTCGGATCGGGCGAGCCGTGGCTCACCGTCGACTACCTCAAGGCCTTCAACTACCTCAACTACGAGGGCGGGCAGTTCTCCACGAGCCAGGGCCGCGGCGTGTTCATGGACCGGGCGCTCGAGCTGCTGCCCGCCGACTGGTGGCGCTGGTGGCTGCTGTCGCACGCGCCCGAGAACGCCGACGTCGAGTTCACCTGGGAGGCGTTCGCGGCGGACACCAACAAGGACCTGGCCGACGTGCTGGGCAACTTCGTGAGCCGCGTGACCAAGTTCGCCCGCGCCAAGTGGGGCGACGTCGTCCCCGAGGGCGGCGCGTGGGGCGAGCCGGAGCGCGCGCTCGCCGCCGCGCTCGAGGAGCGGGTGCGCGCCTACGAGGCCCGGATGGACGCGATCGAGATCCGCCGCGCCGCCGCCGAGCTGCGCGCGATCTGGGCCGCGGGCAACGAATACGTCCAGGAGGCCGCGCCCTGGGCCACCTACAAGTCCGACCCCGAGCGCGCGGCGATGCAGGTCCGGCTCGGGCTCAACCTGATCGCGCTCCACGGCGTCCTGTCGGCCCCGTTCGTGCCCGACGCGGCGGCCGCGATGCGCGAGGCCGTCGGCGGGTCCGAGGCCTGGCCCGGCGACGTGGCCGAGGCGCTCGACGCGCTCGCGCCGGGCGCGGCCATCGCGGTGCCCGACGTGCTCTTCTCCAAGATCGCCGACGCGCAGCGCGACGAATGGGCCGCGCGCTTCGCGGGCGCCCGCGAGGTCGCGTGATGCGGCTCGCGGGGTTCGCCTACGTCGTCCCCGACCAGGACGAGGCGATCGCGTTCTTCGTGGGGGGCCTCGGCTGGACGCTGGCCTCCGACACCCGCCAGGGCGGCGCGCGCTGGGTCACGGTGGCCTGCGGCGGGGTGGAGCTCGTGCTCGCGCGCGCGGCGACCGAGGTGCAGACCGCTCTGGTCGGCCACCAGTTCGCGGGTCGCGTCGGCCTGTTCGTGCGCACCGACGATTTCGAGCGCGACGCCGCGCGCATCATCGCGGCCGGCGGCACGTTCGAGGAGGCCCCGCGCGAGGAGCCCTACGGCCGCGTCGCCGTCTGGCGCGATCCGTGGGGCACGCGATGGGACCTGATCGAACCGCGATGGCTGGGCGGCGGGAACGGGTAGGGCGGTCGGAACGTTGTGCGAACATTCCACAGGAGCGGACCATGACCGACAAGATCACCGATCACCCCAAGACCGACGCCCCCGGCAACGCCGCCAAGGATCCCGACGACTGGACAACCGGCGAGGAGGCGATGACCGGCGCGCAGGCGAGCTACCTCAAGACGCTGTCCGAGGAGGCCGGCGAGGCGTTCGACCCCTCGCTGAACAAGGCCGACGCGTCCAAGCGCATCGACGCGCTGCAGGGCAAGACCGGCCGGGGCCAGTAGGCCCGGGCGCGCGACGGGCACGTTCGTCAACGCGGCGTTAACCGCGCGCGTCGAGAACGTCCCGGCTGCAGCACGCTTACCGAGTACGGCCACCGGTCCCGCATCCCCTCCCGAAGGGGGCGCGGGCATGGGGGTCGGGCCCGATCTCCGACAGGTCCCGGCGGGTGACGCCCCGGGACGCCGATGGCCGACTTTTCGCTCTAGACGGGGCGAACGGAAGCGGCCCAACCGCATCACCGAGCAGCGCGCGACGACCGGCGGGGGCACCCCTTGACCGGCGCGCGACGCGTTCCCAGATCCCTGTCACCGGATGCCGCGAGGGTCCGGTGGACGACCGAGCCCCCGTCCATGCGGAGGGGGCCATGACACGTATCGCTTCAGACAAGGATGCACCCATGCGCAGCTACGACTTCACCCCCCTCTACCGCGCGACCGTCGGCTTCGACCGGATGGCGAGCCTGATGGACCGCGCGATGACCGCCGACACGGCGACCGCCTACCCGCCCTACAACATCGAGAAGACGGGCGACGACGCCTACCGCATCTCGATCGCGGTGGCGGGCTTCGCGCCGGACGAGCTGGCGATCGAGGCGCGCGAGAACGCCCTCGTCGTGACCGCCCGCAAGGCCGAGACCGACGCCAAGCCCGTCTACCTGCATCGCGGGATCGCCACGCGCGCGTTCGAGAAGAGCTTCCAGCTCGCCGACCACGTCCACGTCACCGGCGCGCACCACGCCGACGGGATGCTCCACGTCGAGCTCGAGCGGCAGGTCCCCGAGGCGCTCAAGCCCCGGCGCATCGAGATCGCCGACGGCGCCAAGCGCGCGGACGCGATCGAGGGCACGACCGAGACCGTCGACGCCTGACCCGACCCCGCGACGGCGCGTCCCCATCCGAGGGGCGCGCCACCCGCGCGTTGCCCCCGCGCCCGCCCTCCGCTAGCCCTGCGCCGCCGGAGGGACCCGCCATGACCGCGCCCAAGAAGATGCACCTGCGCACCTATGGCTGCCAGATGAACGTCTACGACGGCGAGCGCATGACCGAGCTGCTGGCCGCGCGCGGCTACGCGGCGACCGATCGGCCCGAGGAGGCCGACCTAATCGTCCTCAACACCTGCCACATCCGCGAGGCCGCCGCCGAGAAGGTCTACAGCGACCTCGGCCGCCTGCGGCCGCTGCGCGAGGCGAAGCCGGGCCTCAAGCTCGCCGTCGCCGGCTGCGTCGCGCAGGCCGAGGGCGCGGAGATCGTCGCGCGACAGCCGATGGTCGACCTCGTCGTCGGCCCGCAGGCCTATCACCGCCTGCCCGAGATGCTCGACCGGGTGGAGGCGGGCGGGCGCGCGATCGACACCGACATGCCGCCCGAGGACAAGTTCGACCACCTGCCCGCGCGGTCGGGCCGCGCCGCGCGCCCCTCCGCGTTCCTCACGGTGCAGGAGGGATGCGACAAGTTCTGCGCGTTCTGCGTCGTGCCCTACACGCGGGGCGCGGAGGTCTCGCGCCCGCCCGAGCGCCTGCTCGACGAGGCCCGCGCGCTGGCGGCGCGCGGCGTGCGCGAGGTCACGCTGCTGGGCCAGAACGTCAACGCCTATGCCCGCGACGGCTGGACGCTCGCGCGGCTGATCCGCGCGATGGCCGCCATCCCCGGGCTCGCGCGCATCCGCTACACCACCTCGCATCCCGACCGACATGGACGACGACCTGATCGCGGCGCATGGCGACTGCGCGGCGCTGATGCCCTACCTCCACCTGCCGGTGCAGTCGGGCTCGGATCGCGTGCTGCGCGCGATGAACCGGCGCCACGACGCCGCGAGCTACCTCCGGCTCGTCGAGCGGCTGCGCGCCGCGCGCCCCGACCTCGCGATGTCGGGCGACTTCATCGTGGGCTTCCCCGGCGAGACCGAGGCGGATTTCGAGGCGACGATGGCGCTGGTGCGCGAGGTCCGCTACGCCGCCGCCTATTCGTTCCGTTACTCCGCGCGCCCCGGCACGCCCGCCGCCGCACGCGAGGGCGTGCCGAAGGACGTCGCCGTCGACCGCCTCCACCGGCTGCAGGCGCTGATCGCCGCGCAGCAGCGCGACGCGCAGGCCGCCACCGTCGGGCGCGAGGTCGAGGTGCTGTTCGAGGGGCCGGGCCGCCATCCCGGGCAGATGACCGGCAAGTCCGGGCACCTGATGGCCGTGCATGTCGACGGGCCCGAAACCCTGCGCGGCCGGGTCGCGCGCGTCCGCGTCGTCGAGGCCCGTGCGAACTCGCTGGCTGGCGTGCTGGCATCCCCCGCCGCCCCGCCCCGGTGACGCAGCGGGCTGCGTCCGCGCGCGCCCTTGCGACCGCGGGACCGGCGGTCCACGCTTCCCCCCGACCCCCGCCGAAGGACCCCCGCTTGGCCACCCAGCACGCCCCGGACGCCGCCCTCGCCGTCCAGCTCGACTTCCCCGACAACCGCCTGATGATCGACCTCGTCGGCCCCGGCGGCGCCCATCTCGCGCAGGTCGAGCAGCTGATGGGCGTGCAGATCGTCAATCGCGGCAACACGCTCGCGATTCACGGCGAGGCCGCCCCCGAGGCCGAGCGCGTGATGGCCGCGCTCTATGCCCGGCTCGAGGCTGGGCGCGGCGTGGACATGGGCGCGATCGACGCGCTGATCCGCCTGCGCGCCGACGAGGACGAGGCCGATCGCGGCGACCAGACGGAGATGTTCCCCGGCCCCGCGCTCGAGATCCGCACCCGCAAGAAGACGATGGAGCCGCGCACCGAGGCGCAGCAGGCCTACACCCGCGCGCTGCTAACGGGTGAGCTCACCTTCGGCATCGGGCCCGCGGGCACCGGCAAGACCTACATCGCCGTCGCCGTCGCCGTGTCGAAGTTCATCACCGGCGAGGTCGACCGGATCATCCTCACGCGCCCCGCGGTCGAGGCGGGCGAGAAGCTCGGCTTCCTGCCCGGCACGCAGGACGAGAAGGTCGATCCCTACATGCAGCCGCTCTACGACGCGCTGGCCGATTTCCTGCCGGGCAAGCAGCTCCAGAAGCTGCGCGAGGAGAAGCTGGTGGAGATCGCGCCGCTCGCGTTCATGCGCGGCCGCACGCTGTCGAACGCCTTCGTCATCCTCGACGAGGCGCAGAACGCGACGACGATGCAGATGAAGATGTTCCTGACCCGGCTCGGGCGCGGCTCGCGCATGGCGATCACCGGCGACCGCTCCCAGGTCGACCTGCCGCGCGGGGTGCAGTCGGGCCTGCGCGACGCGGAGGCGATCCTCGAGGGCGTGGCGGGCATCAGCTTCAACTACTTCAGCGCCAAGGACGTGGTCCGCCACCCGCTCGTGGGCCGGATCATCGAGGCCTACGAGGCCGACGACCTGCGCCGCGAGGCCGCGGCGGCGGCGGGCGGCGGCCACCAGCCGCCGACGCGGCGATGAGCGGCGACGAGGGCGCGCGGGCCGCCGAGACCGACCGGCTCTGGGCCGAGATGGCGGCCGCGCACGCGCTGCCGCAGATGGCGCTGATCGACTTGCACTTCGTCGCGGGCGAGGGGGCGGACGCGACCGAGTTCATGGGCTGGCTCGAGGATGCGGGCTACGACGTCGAGCACTACCCGGCCGATCCCGATGGCGAGGACGGCCCCGAGCCCGAGACGATCGAGGCGCAGACCCCGCCCGTGCCGCTCTCGCTCGACCGCGTCCACGCCGAGGAGCGGCGCGCGTCGGAAGGCGCGCGGCGCTTCGGGTTCGTGCCGACCGGCTGGGGGTTCATGTCGGCGTGAGCGACGTCGCCGTCGAGGTCGTGGTGGAGGACGACCGCTGGGCCGACCTGGAGCGACTGGCCGGCATCGCGGTCCCCGCCGCGCTCGCGGGCGCGGGCGCCGTCGGGCCGCGCGAGGTCGTCGTTCTGGGCTGCGACGACGCGCGGATCGCGGGGCTCAACGCGGGCTTTCGGGGCCGGGACGCGGCGACCAACGTGCTGTCCTTCCCCTCGGCCGAGCGCGACGCGGGCGCGCCCTCGGGGGACGTCGAGCTGGGCGACGTGGCCATCGCCTACGAGACCTGCGCGCGCGAGGCCGCCGAGCGGGGCATCGCGTTCGACGCGCACGTTATCCACCTCCTCGTGCACGCCACGCTGCACCTGCTCGGTCACGATCACGACGACGAGGCCCCGGCGGCACGGATGGAGGCGCTCGAGGTCGCCGTGATGGCCCGATTGGGATTTCGCGACCCCTACGTGTCTGATAGGGCTGACCCCGCCGGGACCTGATCCGGCGTCGCAGGGAGGCCGTCCGGGCCCATGCAGATCGACGGATCGCCCGCCGCGACGCGGCAGGAGCCCACCGGGACCGCCGCCGAGCCGGAGCCGGACCCGGCCAGGCCGGAGCCCCCGCCGCGGGAGGCGGAGCCGGAACCCCCCCAGACCGAGCCCGAGCCCGAGGCGGCCCGTCCCGGCTTCCTGTCGCGCGTCCTCGGCACGCTCCGGCCGGACCCCGAGCCCGCGCCGGACCCGCTCGCCGCGCGCCCGATGCCGGGCCTCCTGAACCTGCGGCTCAAGCGGCTCGACGACGTCCTGATCCCGCGCGCCGAGGTCGTGGCCGTGCCCGCCGATACCGGGCTCGCGGACCTGGTGGCCAAGTTCCGGGAGACGGGGCTGACGCGCATCCCCGTCTTCGAGGGCACGCTCGACGATCCCGTGGGCATGATCCACCTGAAGGACCTCGCGCTCGCGCACGGCTTCGCGGAGGGCGGCGAGGCGGGCTTCGACCTGCGCGCGCTCCTGCGGGGGTTGATCTACGCGCCGCCCTCGATGCCCATCGGCGTGCTCCTGACCAAGATGCAGACGCAGCGGATCCACATGGCGCTGGTGATCGACGAATACGGCGGCGTGGACGGGCTGGTGACGCTCGAGGACCTGATCGAGCAGGTGATCGGCGAGATCGAGGACGAGCACGACCAGGAGGAGGGCAAGTTCTGGCGCCAGGAGAAGTCCGGCTGCTACCTCGCCCTCGCCCGCACCCCGATCGACGCGTTCCAGGACGAGATCGGGTTCAAGCTGGTCGATGCGGAGGACGAGGAGGAGATCGACACGCTGGGCGGGCTCGTCTTCATGCTCGCGGGCAGGGTCCCCGCGCGCGGCGAGGTGATCCCGCATCCCTCGGGCGCCGAGATCGAGGTCGTGGACGCCGATCCCCGCCGCATCAAGCGCCTGCGCCTGCGGATGCCCGCGGCGGCCTGAGCGGATGCGCGTCGGAGCCTCGGGGCCGCGCGACCGTCCCGTGGGCGGGGAGGCCGGCAGCCCCTCCCGACCGACGGCCCGGCGCATCGCCACGGCCCTCGTCCCCGTCGGCGCGGGCCTGATGGCGGCGCTGGGGCAGGTTCCCTGGTCGCTGTGGTGGCTGGCGCTGCCCGCCTTCGCGGTCGGGATCGCCGCCATCGCGCGCGCGCCCCGGCCCTTCGTCGCGGGGCTCCTGTTCGGGATGGCGTATTTCGCGCTCGCGCTCGTGTGGATCACCGAGCCGTTCCTGATCGACCCGCCCGTCACCGGCTGGCTCGCGCCGTTCGCGCTGGCGGGCGTATCGGTGGGGTTCGGGCTGTTCTGGGCCGTCGCGGGCTGGGCGGGGGCGCGGCTGGGCGGGCCGGTGGGCGTGGCGGTGGCGATCGGGCTCGCTGACCTGCTGCGCTCCTACCTGTTCACGGGC
>CAVSOF010000009.1:0-60042 GCA_963729425.1 uncultured Alphaproteobacteria bacterium
CGGCGCGGGACAAAGGACGGAGACGGAGGCATTCGTTCGGCGCGCAGCGGCAGGGTACTTCCCCGGGCCTCATGGCGCGTCCCTGGGCCCACGGTCCGACGCGGGGCGCGGGCGAGCGGCCGTCGAGAGCGCGACGGCGCTCCTCCTAGACGCTGCCCAAAAGGGTCGGACAGGCTTTCCCTCACGCCACCGCGAGGGCGGCGGCGTCGCGTCGGGCGCGGAGGCGGGATGCGGATCGGCCGCGTGCATCGCCGCATCGGCGCGATGCCCGGCGCCGATGCGGCTGCCGAAGGCGGGGGCGATGACCGAGCGGGGAGGGTCGGAAAGACCCGGCCCCGGCGGCAGCGGTCCCGGCTCGGAGATCGGTTCGTCGCGCGCGTCGGTCGACGGAAGTCCGGTCGCGAGCGTATCGCCCCCGTCTGCGAACGGATGCGATCGCGGCGGTGACGCCCAGACGTCGCGGATCGGCCCCCGAACGCCCCGTCGACGCGTCGGGCCAAGGGGACACCGCGAGCCGAACGGTCGCCCGGGCGCCTGCGCGACGACCTCCGGCGGAAGCATGTCACACGCCATCCGTACGAGAAGACGGCGGAGCGCCGAGGGCGCTCCGGACGGAGCCGCGTGACGCCCGCCCCGTCCCGTGGCCCGGACCGCCGACGGTCGGTGCTTCGCTACGGCGACACCCCGTAGCGCTCGACCCATTCCTCCGCGAGCCGCGTGGCCCAGGACGGGTGCGGCTCGGGGAGCGCGGGGCCGAGCTCCTCGGGCGTGAGCGTCGCGGGGCCGAGCTCGAGCGCGGCGAAGGCGTCGCGGTCGGCCGGTTCGAGCTTGGCCATGTCGAGCACGGTGCCGTAGCCCAGGATCGCGGGGTCCTGCGCGCGAAGCTGCGCCCGCGGCGACAGCAGGATGTCGGCCACCACCATCGCGCCCTCCTTCGCGGAGGCGTTGTAGGGGATCGCCACGAAGCTCGCATTGCCGAGCGTGCCGCCGTCGAACACGTAGGTCCGCGCCGTCTCGGGGAGCTGGAAGTTGGCGATCGCGGTGCTGGCCTCGCCGGGCGAGAAGCTGATGGCAAGGTCGACCTCGCCGTCGTCGATGAGCTGGAGCTGGCGCGGGCCGTTCTCGGGATAGGCCCGGCCCTGCCGCCACAGGTTCGGCGTGAGGTCGTCGAGGAACGCCCAGAGCGGCGCGGCGACCATGTCGTAGTTCTCGCCCGCCGGGGCTTGCAGGACCGACGGGTCGTCGGTCAGGCCGATCAGCATCTGCTTGAGGAAGGTCGTGCCGAGGAAGTCGGGCGGCTGCGGGTAGGTGAAGCGGCCGGGGTTCGCGGCGGACCATTCGAGCAGCGCCTCGGGCGTGCGCGGCGGTTCGGGGACGCGCGCGGCATCGTGGATCATCACAACCTGCGCCATCGCCCAGGGGCTCTCGTAGCCCTCGGTCGGCACGGTGAAGTCGGTGTCGAGGCCCTTGGTCTCGTCGGCCAGCGCGCGGTTCGGGATCGCCTCGGCGAACGGACCCCAGAGCAGGTCCTGCTCCTTCATGGAGGCGAAGAACGTCCCGTTGAGCCAGATCAGGTCGACCGACCCGCCCTCGTCCACGCCGGCCGCGCGCTCGGTGACGACCGCGCCGACCGCGTCGCCCGTATCGGCGAGCTTGACGTGCTCGAGCGTCACGCCGCGCTCGGCCGCGCGCTCGCCCACCCAGCCGATGAAGTCGTTCGTCGCCGTCGATCCGCCCCAGGCGTGCCAGTACACCGTCTGCCCCCGCGCGGCGGCCTCCACGGCCGGCCAGTCGGCGGGATCGGTGTCGGCGAGCGCGGGCATGGCGAGGAGCGTCGCGGCGAGCAGCGTGCGGATCATGGGGCGTCCTGGAAGTTCTGGCGGGCCTGCGCGATGCGGGCGATGGCGGTAACGAGGCAGAGCGCGCCGAAGGCCCAGGCGAGCGGCGCGAAGAGGGCGGGCAGCAGGCAGAGCGCGACGAAGAAGGCGATCGTCTCGGTCCCCTCCATCAGGCCGGCCGCGTAGTAGAGCGACTTGCGGCCCTGCGCGGTCGTGGTCAAGCCGCGCTTCGCGGCCAGGGCGGCGTAGCCCAGGAACGACGCGGCGTTGACGTAGAACGCGGCGACGAGGAACGCCGCCGGGAGCGCGTTCGCGGGGTCGAGGAGCGCGAAGCCCAGCGGGACGGCGGCGTAGAAGGCGAAATCGCAGCACAGGTCGAGATAGCCGCCGAAGTCGGACGGCGCGACCGCCCGCGCGACGGCCCCGTCGAGACCGTCGAGGAGGCGCGAGGCGGCGAGCGGCGCGAGCGCCCAGACGGGCTCGCCCACAGCGATCAGCGCGCCGCAGGACAGCCCGGCGGCGAGCCCAGCAAGCGTCACGGCGTCCGGATGGATGCCGCGCGCGGCGAGCCCGCGGCCGAGCGCATCGAGCGGCGGGTCGATAAGCGGGCGGAGGCGGGCGTCGAGCATGGGCCGCATCTGTCGCAAGCGCGCGGGCGGGCGGCAACCCACTTCGCCGTGAGGTCTAGCGCAGGCGGGACGCGGCCAGCGCGGAGGCCCCGGCGAGGGCGGCGGAGGCGGCGAGCGCCAGCGGCAGGCCGCCGGCCTGGTAGGTCAGGCCGGACAGGAGCGTCCCGGCGAGCCGCCCGACGGCGTTGGCGGCGTAGTAGAACCCGACATCCATCGTCACCCGCGCCGCGCCCGCGTAATCGAGGATCAGGAACGAATGCAGCGCGGAGTTGACTGCGAACGCGGCGCCGAAGGCCAGCAGTCCCGCGAGCACCGGCCACGGGGTCGCGGGCGCGGCCCAGGCGGCGAACGCGATCGCGCCGGTGAGCGCGGCGAGCCCGGCCGCCCAGGCCGTCGCGCGGCCGGCATTCCCCGCGGCGAGCCGGGGCGCGACCGCCTGCACCGCGCCGTAGCCGATGATCCAGAACGCCATGAACCCGCCGGTGGCGAAGAACGCCCGCTCCTCGCCCAGCCCCGGCGTCAGGAGGGCGGCGAGCCAGATCGGCAGCGCGACGACGAACCACACGTCGCGCGCGGCGAAGAGGAACGTCCGCGCCAGCGCCAGCCGGTTCACCCGCGGGTCGGTGGCGAGGACGTGGCCGAGCCGCGCGCCCGCGTCGCGCACCGCGAGCCCCGTCGGCATGAACGCCACGATCGCGGCCAGCACGACGGCGAGCCCCCCGGCCATGACCCAGAGCGACGGCACGAAGCCCAAAGAGCCCAGGAGCGCCGCGCCGAGGAAGAACCCGGCGCCCTTGACCGCGTTCTTCGATCCCGTGAGCGCGGCCACCCAGCCGTAGAGCCCCGCGCCCGGCGGGGCGAGCAGCTTGACCGCCGACTTCGCCGCGGTCTTCGCGAGGTCCTTGGCCACGCCCGACGCGCCCTGCACCGCCATGACGAAGCCGACCGAGACGGCGAGCGTCCAGGCCGGGTCGAGCGCGGTGAGCGCGGCCAGCGCCGCGATCTGCAGCGTCAGCCCCGCCAGGAGCGTGGAGGCGAGCCCGAACCGCGCGGCAAGCCAGCCCGCGCCGAGGTTGGTGACGATCCCCGCCACCTCGTAGAGGACGAACAGCCCGGCGAGCTGCAGCGGGGTGAAGCCGAGGCGGTGGAAGTGCAGCAGCACCAGCATCCGCAGCGCGCCGTCGGTGAGCATGAACGCCCAGTAGGCCGCCGTGACCGCCGCGTAGCCGCGCAGCGTCGGCCCTGTCACGCGGCGAGCATCCGCGCGATGTCGGCGAGCCGCATCGCGTAGCCGAACTCGTTGTCGTACCACGCGTAGAGCTTCAGATGCGTGCCCTGCACCACCAGCGTCGAGCGGGCGTCGATCACCGCCGAGCGGCGGTCGCCGCGGTAGTCCGAGGACACGAGCGGCCGGTCCTCGACCCCGAGGATGCCCGCCATCGGGCCCGCCTCGGCGGCGCGGAACGCCTCGTGGACCGCCTCGACCGTGACTTCGCGCGCCATCTCGAACGCGCAGTCGGTCAGCGAGGCGTTCAGGAGCGGCACGCGCACGGCGTGCCCCATCAGCCGACCCTCGAGGTCGGGGAAGATGTCCATGATCGCCTTCGCGGACCCGGTCGTCGTCGGCACGAGGTTGAGGAGCGCGGAGCGCGCGCGGCGGGGGTCCTTGTGCGGCCGATCGACCATCGTCTGCGTGTTGGTGACGTCGTGGATCGTCGTGAACGAACCGTGGCGGATGCCGAACGCGTCGCGCAGCACGGCGATCACCGGGGCGAGGCAGTTGGTCGTGCATGACGCCGCGGTGACGACGCGCTGGCTGCCGTCGTAGCGATCGTGGTTGACGCCGTAGACGAGGTTGAGCGCGTCGCCCTTCATCGGCGCGGAGACCGCGACCCGCGCGACACCTGCCGCGAGGTAGGGGGCGACGCAAGCGTCCGTCTTGTGCACGCCGGTGCAGTCGATCACCAGGTCGATCCCGGCGAGCGGCAGGTCGGCCGGGGCGCGGTGCGCCGTCAGCGGCAGCCGCGCGTCGCCGAGGACCAGCCCGTCGCCGTCGGCGGCGCAGGCGCGGTCCCAGCGGCCGTGCACGCTGTCGAACTCCATCAGGAGCGCGTGCTGCGCGGCGTCGCCCGCCGCGTCGTTGACCGCCACAACCTCGACCGGGCCGGGCGCGTCGAGGAGCTCGCGCAGGACCAGCTTCCCGATCCGGCCGAGCCCGTTCACCATCGCGCGCATGTCGTCCCCTCCCCGTCCGGGCGCCCGCTAGGCCGCGATCGTGACGATCGGGTGACGCTTGCCCGCGCGGCCCGCGCCGGTGTAGCCCGGCGCGCGTCGGGGGGCGTGGCCGAGCGGTCGAAGGCACCGGTCTTGAAAACCGGCGGGCGGGAGACCGTCCCGTGGGTTCGAATCCCACCGCCCCCGCCACGACCTCCGCTCCCGCCCCCGCGCCAGTCAGCGCCCGGCACCCGCTACGCGGCCATCAGCGCCGCCGCGGCGCGCCGGCCCGAGACGATAGCGCCCTCCAGCGTCGCGGGCAGGCCGGTCGCGGTGTGGTCGCCCGCGAGCATCAGGTTCGGCCAGGCGGTCCCCGGCCCGCTGCGCGCCGCGTGGCCGTCCGGCGACTGGTCGAAGGTCGCGCGGCGCTCGATCAGCAGCCGCTCGGCCATCGGCTCCGGCAGCCCCGCGGCGCGGCGGACCTCCGCGCGCAGGGTCGCGAGGAACGAGGTCCGGTCCGCGATCGCCGCGTCCTCCACCCCCGACACCGTGACGGAGGCCACGTCGTCGCGCACGAAGACCCAATGCACCAGCCCGCCGATCACGCCGAGGATCGGCGGCAGGCCGTCGGTCGCGCCCGCGGGCATGCGGAAATGCGCGTTGACGATGGCGAGGCCGGGCCGCGCGGCGGGGTTCCAATAGGGCACCAGCGTCGCGGCCGCGTGGGGCGGCACCGCGAGCACCACCGCGTCGCGGGCGCCGAGCGCGATCCGCTCGCCGCCGCCCGCCACGAGCGCGGCGACGCGGCCATCGGCCATCTCGAGCGCGGCCATCGGTGCGCGCAGCCGGACCTTGACGCCGCGCGCTTCGAGCGCCGCCACCGCCGGTTCCACCAGCGCGGGGCCGAGCCCGCCGGGGGCGAAGACCGGGCGGCACGCGGCGGCGCCGCGAAGGAAGCTGCGGCGCATCCCGTCCCGGAGCGCGCGGGCGGAGGCGCGCTCGGGCGGGGCGTTGAGGACGGCGAGCGTCATCGGCTCCCAGAATCGCGCCCACATCGCGCCGCGCCCGGGGATCGCGTCGGCCACGCTCGCGCCCGGCCCCGCCATGGCCAGCCTCGCGACGTCGAGGAGGTCGCGAGCCGTCGCCCCGGCGGGCCGTGCGGAGGCGCGCCAGCCACCCAGCGGGCCGCGCGGGATCGTGACGGTCCAGCGGCTGCCGTCGGCCAGGTCGACGAACGGGAACGCGGCCTCGGACGCGATCTCGAGCCGGTCGCGGGCCCCGATGCGGCGCGCGTGGTCGAGGATCGCGGCGTTGCCGGACAGGATCAGGTGGTTGCCGTTGTCGATGACGCGGCCGAGGCGGCGGTCCTCGAGGCTCCAGCAGCGCCCGCCCGCATGGCCCGACGCCTCGTGCACGGTGACAGCCCGGCCCGCGTCCGACAGGTCGAGCGCGGCTGCGAGGCCGGCGAGGCCCGCGCCGATCACGTGGACGTGGCCGCTCACGGTGCCGGGCGCGGCCGCAGCAGCGTCGTGGCCGCGAGCCCGAACCCGTCGGCGGCCTTCCGCAACCCCGACCGGGGCGGCGGCGGGCGTGACCAATCCGCCTCCATCGCGCGCAGCAGCCGCTCGTAGGGGCCCATCATCATCAGCGCCGGCACGATCGCCGCGCGCGGATGCGCGGGGACGAGCCCCGCCGCGTCGAGGAAGCTCGCGCGCGCGCGAAGCCCGAGCGCCGCGCGCGCCTCGGGCAGCCGGGGATGCGCGGCGGCGACCCCGGGGTCGTGCGGGATGTCGGCCGGATCGAGCACCGAGCCCGGCAGGTAGAGCCGGCCCATCCCCGCATCCTCGTCCACGTCCCGCAAGACGTTGGTGATCTGCACGCCGCGGGCAAGCGCGAGCGCGAAGCGCCGCGACGGCTCGCCGCGCCAGGCGCCGAAGACGCGCATCGCGAGGATGCCGACCGCCCCCGCGACGCGCCGGACGTAGCGCTCGAACGTCGCGTCGTCGGGGGCGACGATGCGGTCCGCATCCATCCGCATCCCCTCGAGCACGAGATGGAACTCGTCCCAAGGCAGGTCGTGGCGGGCGGCGGCGACACCGAGCTCCGCGCCGATCGCCGTCCCGGCCCGCCCCTCGCGCGCGGCGTCGAGCTCGGCCGCCCAGCCGTCGAGCGCGGCGGCCTTCGCGGCCGCGTCGCCGGGGCCGTCGGCGATGTCGTCGATCACGCGGCAATAGGCGTAGATCGCGTGGATCGAGGCGCGCCGCGCGCGCGGGAGCACGCGCATCCCCGCGAGGAACGACGACCCCGAGGCGCGCACGATCGCGCGCACTTCCGCGGCCGCGCCGTCGGTCATGGGCGGCGCGGGACCGCGCGGGCGGGGAAGCCCATCCGGCCGATGCGCGTGGCGATGCCGCTCGCCGCCGCGCGCGCCGCGTCGAGCGCGGTCGGGCGGATGCGGCACGCGAGCGGGTCGCCCGCCCGCAGCCGGGCCGAGATCCGCAGCGCCACGGCCTGCGTCGCGGCGGCCTGCGCGGCGAGGCGGGGATCGACGATCGCGCCGGGCAGGTCGGCGGAGCGCGCGAGCAGCGCGTCGCAGGCGTCGAGCGCGCGGCCCGCCACCTGCGCCCACGGCCCGTCGATCCGCGCGCCCGCGAGCGCCTCGGGACGCGCGCCCGCGGCCTCGCGCCAGTCGCGCGGCATGTAGAGGCGCTCGAGCTTGCGCCAGTCGGGGCCGAGGTCGCGCAGGTGGTTGAGCACCTGCAGCGCGACGCAGAGCGGGTCCGACAGGGCGTAGAGCCCCGCCCGCTCGCGGTGGAGGTCGAGCAGGAACCGCCCGACCGGCGAGGCGGAGTGGCTGCAATAGCAGCTCAGCGCCTCCCAATCGCCGCAATCCGCGCCGGCCGCGTCGCGCCGGAACGCCACCAGCAAGCCGCGCGCGTGCTCGAGCGCGTGCTCGAGCCCCATCGCCTCCATCCGCGCCCGCAGGACGCGGCCCTCGCGGGTGCCGCCCGGCCGGCCGTCGAGCCCCGCGGCATGCGCGTCGAGCGCGTCGAGCTTGGCCGCGATGCCCACGCCGGGCGCGTCGGCCACGTCGTCGGCGGCGCGCGCGAAGCGGTAGTAGTCCTCGATCGCCGGGCGCAGCTCGGGCGCGATCAGCCGGGTCGCGACCGGAAAGTCCTCCCGCGTCCTCATGCCGCCGTTTGCCTCGGACGCGGGCTCGGATATGCCGCCCGGCGGGGATTTCGGCGTGACCTCATGATCGGGCGTCCTATGATCGTTAACGACGCGCGGCCCGTCCCGGCCGCGTCGTCCGCACCTTAGGGATTTCGCATGGACCGGCCAGCCCCGATCACCGTCCTCGCGCGATGCGCCGCGCTCCCTCGCCGCGCTGGCGGGCGCGCCGGCGGCGGCGGGCGACGTGACCGTGGCGATCGCGGGGCTGCGCAGCGGGGCGGGCGACCTGCTCGTGGCGTTCTGCGACCGCGCGACCTTCACCAAGCGCGGCTGCGCGATCACCGGGCGCGCCGCGGCGTCCGCGGGTGCGGTGGTGCTGGCGGACGTGCCGCCGGGCGACTATGCGGTGCAGGCCATCCACGACGAGGACGGCGACGGCGACCTGGATCGCGGCCTCGTCCTGCCGACCGAGGGGGTCGGTTTCAGCCGCGACGCGCCGATGCGCCGCGGCCCCCCCCGTTTCGAGGACGCCGCGATCCGGGTTGGCCCGGAAGGCGGCACGTTGACGTTGACGATGAGGTACTTCCGATGAACGCCATGCCCCCCATCCCGCCGATCCCGGACGGCCGCCGCGCGGTGGTCGTCGGCGCGGGGCCCGGCGGGCTCGCGACCGCGATGCTGCTGCGCGCGGCGGGCGCGGAGGTGACGGTGCTCGAGCGCTCCGACCGCGTCGGCGGGCGCACCGCGTCGTTCGAGCAGGACGGCTTCACCTTCGATTACGGGCCGACCTTCTACCTCTACCCCCAGGTGCTGCGCGAGATCTTCGCCGCCTGCGGGCGCGACCTCGACGCGGAGGTCGAGATGAAGCGGCTGGACCCGATGTATAGGCTCCAGTTCGACGACGGCGTGACCTTCGACGCGACCGCTGACGTCGACCGGCTGGTGGAGGAGGTGCGCCGCATCTCGCCCGAGGACGTGGGCGGGGTGAAGCGCTACCTCGCCGACAACACCGCCAAGTTCGACCTGTTCGTCCCGATCCTGCAGAGGCCGTTCCTCGGCGCCAAGAGCCTGTTCAAGATGGACATGATGCGTGCGGTTCGGATGCTGCGGCCCTGGGCCACGGTGGACCGCGACCTCAAGCGCTGGTTCAAGCATCCCGACCTGCGCCTCGCCTTCAGCTTCCAGTCGAAGTATCTCGGCATGTCGCCGTTCAAGTGCCCGTCGCTGTTCACGATCCTGGCCCATGTCGAGTACGGCTACGGCGTGTTCCACCCCACCGGCGGCTGCAACGCGATCCCGAGCGCGATGGCGCGGGTGGCGCGCGAGATGGGCGTGGACATCCGCCTGTCCTCGCCCGCCGACGAGATCGTGTTCGACGGCCGCCGCGCCAAGGCGGTGCGCACCGGCGGCGAGGTGATCGAGGCGGACGCGGTGGTGGTGAACGGCGACTTTGCGTCGACCATGCCCAAGCTCGTGCCCGACGGGATGCGGCGCCGCTGGACCGACAAGCGCATCGCGGCCAAGAAGTACTCCTGCTCGACCTTCATGCTCTACCTCGGGATCGAGGGGCGCTACGACGACATGCACCACCACACGATCTTCCTGTCGGACGACTATCTCGAGAACATCCGCGAGATCGACGCGGGCCTCGCGCCGCAGAAGCCGACGATCTACGTGCAGAACGCCTCTGTCACCGACCCGACGCTCGCGCCCGAGGGCCATTCGACGCTCTACGTGCTCGTGCCCACGGGCAACTTGGAGGGCGGCGTCGACTGGGACGCGCTAGGGCCGGTCTACCGCGAGAAGGTGCTCGACCGGCTGTCGCGGCTCGCGGGCCACGACATCCGCAAGCGCATCCGCACCGAGCGGATGGTGACGCCCGCCGACTGGGAGCGGATGGGCATCTACCGGGGTGCTACGTTCAACCTCGCGCACAACCTCGGGCAGATGCTGCACTGGCGGCCGCGCAACCGGTTCGAGGACGTCGACGGGGTTTACCTCACGGGCGGCGGGACGCATCCGGGCTCCGGGTTGCCGACGATCTTCGAGAGCGCCAAGATCGCGGCCGGCCTGGTGGCGGAGGATATCGGGATCGGTACGCACGACTACGCGAAGGCCATGTGGAAGGAGGCTGCGGAATGAGCGGCATCGGCATCATCGGCGGCGGGCTCGGCGGCCTCGCGGCGGCCTGCACGCTGGCGGCGCGTGGCCACCGGGTCACGCTCATGGAGAAGAACGACTGGCTCGGCGGCAAGGCGGCGGAGCATGTCGACAAGGGCTTCCGCTTCGATATGGGGCCGACGATCCTGACGATGCCGCGCGTGCTCGAGCGGATCTTCGCGGAGGCGGGGCGGAAGCTCTCGGACCATCTCGACCTGCGCCGGCTCGACCCGCAATGGCGCTGCTTCTACGACGACGGCGCGGTGCTCGACCTGCGCGACGACCCCGCCGCGTCCGCCGCCGAGATCGCCAAGCTCTCGCCGCCCGACCGCGAGGGGTTCGAACGCTTCATGGCCGTCGCCGCGCGGCTCTCGGAGGTATCCGACAAGTTCTTCTTCTGGCGCAGCGTCGAGGACCTGCGCGACACGATGAACATCAAGGCGAACACAAATCTCGACACGCTGCGCGACGTGCTGGCGCTCCGGATGCACAAGTCGGTGGACGGGGTGATCAAGAGCCACATCCGCGACCCGCGCGTGATGCAGATGCTCGACCACTTCATCCAGTACGTCGGCTCCTCGCCCGCCGCCTCCCCGGCCGTGCTCTGCGGGATCGCGCAGATGCAGTCGGGCGAGGGCGTGTGGTACCCGATGGGCGGGACCCGCGCCGTGCCCACGGCACTCGCCGCGCTGGCCTCGGATCTGGGCGTCGACTTCCGCACCGGCGTCGACGTCGAGGGGATCGAGACCGAAGGCGGACGCGCCGTGGCGGTGCGCACGACCGGCGGCGAGCGGATGGCGTTCGACTCGATCGTGTCGAACATGGACTCGGTTCGCACCTACGACGAGCTCGTCGGCGGGCAGCCCGCCCGGGACTTCGCCAAGGCGCGCAAGCGCGAGGCGGCCTGCTCGGGCGTGGTGCTCTATCTCGGGCTCGACCGGGCCTACGATCATCTCGCGCACCACAACTTCGTGTTCTCGCGCTCGGCCGAGGAGGAGTTCGCCGCGATCTACGGCCGCGGCGAGCCCGCGCCCGACCCGACCGCCTACGTCGCCGCGCCCGCGCGGACCGAGCCGGGCGTGGCCCTCGAGGGTGGCGAGGCGCTCTACGTCCTCGTCCACACGCCCTACCTGCGCCCGCACCACGACTGGTCGGCGATGCTGCCGGAATACCGCCGCACGATCCTCGACAAGCTCAAGCGGTCGGCGGGCATGGAAGACATCGACGAGCGGATCGTGACCGAGCGCGTGCTGACGCCGCAGGACATCCACGACCGCTACCGCGTCCTCAACGGCGCGATCTACGGGCTCGCGTCGCACGGCAAGGTCCTCGGCGCGTTCAAGCCGGGCAACCGCTCGCGGCAGGTGCCGGGGCTCTACCTCGCGGGCGGCTCCGCGCATCCCGGCGCGGGGATGCCGATGGCGCTGATGTCGGGGTGGATCGCGGCCGACACGCTCGACGGCGACGTGGGCGGCGCCAACCGGAAGCCGGCGGGGACGGATGTCGCCGCGGAGTGAGGCGGGCGACCCGATCGCGGCCTACTCCCCCGCGATGGCGCGCTTCTTCGCGGGCGTGATGCGGCGGCAGATCGCGCGGTCCTTCCGCGCGTTCCGGCTCGCGCATCCGGGGCTGCCCGAGATCGATCCGGCGCGGCCGCTGATCGTCTACTCGAACCATCCGTCCTGGTGGGACCCGGTGCTCTACATCGCGCTGGCCGAGCGCTTCTTCCCGTCGCGCCGCCCATTCGGCCCGATCGACGCGGCGGCGCTGGAGCGCTACCGCTTCATGCGGCGCATCGGGCTCTTCGGGGTGGAGCCGGATACCCGGGCCGGGGCGGCGCGTTTCCTGCGGGTGGCGGACGCGGTGCTGGCCTCGCCCGCGCGGATGCTCTGGGTGACGGCGCAGGGCGACTTCGCGGACCCGCGCGACCGCCCCGTGGCGCTGCGCCCCGGCATCGCGCACGCGCTCGCGCGCAACCCGGACGCCGTCGCGCTGCCGCTCGCCATGGAGTATCCGTTCTGGACCGAGAAGCGCCCCGAGGCGCTGGCGGCCTGGGGCACGCCGCTCGACGGGCGCGAGGGCGGGACGGCGCGCGACTGGACGCCCCGGCTCGAGGACGGGCTGACCGCCGCGATGGACCGGCTCGCGGACGCATCGCGCGCGCGCGACCCGGCCGCGTTCGAGCGGCTGCAGGCGGGCCGTGCCGGGGTCGGCGGCGTCTACGGCGCGTTCGGGCGCGCGCGCGCGGCGCTCGTCGGGCGTCGCTATGCGGCCGAGCACGTGGAGGACCGGACATGATCGCGCTCGCCGTCGCGGCCCTCGCGCTGGCCGGGCTCTTCGCCGGCGTGAGCTTCGCCAACCTCGCGATCCTGCGACCGCCGCGTCCCGCGAACGGCCCCGCGCCCCGCGTCGCCGTGCTGATCCCCGCGCGCGACGAGGCGGCCAACATCGCCGACGCGCTGGCCTCGATCACCGCGCAGGAGGGCGCGGAGCTCGAGATCGTCGTCCTCGACGACGGCTCCACCGACGGGACCGGCGCGATCGTGGGGGCCGCCGCCGCCGCCGATCCGCGCATCCGATGCATCGCGGGCAGCCCGCTCGCGCCGGGTGCGAACGGCAAGCAGCAGGCCTGCGCCACGCTCGCCGCCGCCGCCACCGCGCCGGTGCTGCTGTTCGTCGACGCGGACGTCCGGCTTGCGCCCGGCGCCGTCGCCGCGATGGCGGGCGAGATTGAGCGGGAGGGGCTCGACCTGCTGTCGGGCATCCCGCGGCAGGAGACCGCGACGCTGGGCGAGCGGCTCGTCGTGCCGCTGATCCCGGTGCTGATGTTCGGCTACCTGCCCCTCGCGATGGCGCGGATGTCCGGCAGCCCCGGCTTCGCGGCGGCCTGCGGGCAGCTCGTCATGGTGCGACGCGCGGCCTACGAGGCGGCGGGCGGGCACGGCGCGTTCCTGCGCTCGTCGCATGACGGGCTGCACCTGCCGCGCAACGTGCGGCGCGCGGGCGGTCGGACCGACCTCGCCGACGTCACGTCGCTCGCGAGCTGCCGGATGTACGAGGACTGGCCGTCCGTGTGGAAAGGGTTCTCGAAGAACGCGACCGAGGGGATGGCGACGCGGCGCGCGTTGCCGGTCTGGACCGTGCTCCTGTTCGGCGGCCACGTCCTGCCGCCGCTCACGGCGCTCCTCGCGGCGTTGACGGGGAACGGCGCGGCGCTCGCGATCGCGCTCCTCGCGACGGGGCTGCTCGCGGCGGCTCGGGTGGCGATCGCGCGGCGGTTCGGGCAGTCGGCCGCCGCCGTGGCGCTGCACCCGGCGGCGATCTGCACAGCGCTCGCGATCCAGTACTCGGCGCTCCTGAACGCGCGGCGGGGGGGCACCGTGGAGTGGCGCGGGCGGCGCTACGGGGCGTGAGCCGCGACGCCTTCCCCTGGCACCGCGTGTTCCACCCGCTCTGCGGCGCGGACCCGCTCACGCTCGCCCGCCTCGTGGTCGCGCGCGGCTCCCCGTCGTGGCGGGGCCTGCCGACCTTCGCCGTGGCCTGCGCCGTCGCCGCGATGCGCCTGCCCTTCACGGCGCTCGATCGCACGCTCGCGCCGCGCCCGCGCGCGCCCGCGCATCCGCCCGTCTTCATCGTCGGCCACCCCCGTTCCGGGACGACGCACCTGCACAACCTCATGGCCGCCTCGGGCGCCTTCGCCACCGTGCCCCCGGTGCGCGCGACGCTGCCCTGGGAGGCGCGGACGCTGTCGCCGCTCGTGCGGCCCCTCGTGGATCCCTACCTGCCGCGCACGCGACTGATCGACGGCGTGGCGATGGCGCCGGACTCGCCCACCGAGGACGAGGTCGGGCTCGCGAACATGACCGCGCTCAGCTACTTCCACGCGCTCTACTTCCCCTCGCGCTTCGAGGCGGACTACCGCGCGGGCCTGACGCTCGACGCCGACCCGGCCACGCTCGCCGCGCGCGACCGCGCGATCGCGCGCTACGTCGGCGCGATGGCGCCCCGCGATGCGCC
The DNA here is from genome assembly GCA_963729425.1 of uncultured Alphaproteobacteria bacterium. GTDB lineage: Bacteria > Pseudomonadota > Alphaproteobacteria > Rhodobacterales > Rhodobacteraceae > Jannaschia. Next base: position 14,033 of record CAVSOF010000009.1, read on the forward strand.
GCTGCTGCTCAAGAACCCCGCCTACACCGCGCAAGTCGCCTCCCTGCCCCGGCTCTTCCCCGGCGCGCGCGTCGTGCATATCCGCCGCGACCCGGAGGCCGTCTTCGCCTCCACCCGCCGGACGCTGCGCACGACGCTGCGCGAGCTGGCGCTGCAGGACTGGTCGGAGGCCGATCTCGACGAGACGATCCTGCGGACCTACCCGGAGGTGATGGCCTCGCTCGACCGGCAGGCGGCCGGGATGCCCGAAGGCACCTTCGCGGAGGTCTCGTTCGAGGCCCTCGCGGCCGACCCGCTGCCGGTGCTGGCCGACCTGTGGGACCGGCTCGCGCTGCCCGGCGCGGCGACGGCGCCCGCGCGGATCGCGGCCTATCTCGATACGGTGGCCGACTACCGCCCCGCCCGCGAGCGCCTGTCGCCCGCCGACCGCGACCGGCTCGCCGCGCGGCTCGAGGCGCGCGCGCCCTAGCCCGTCGCGCCCTGCCCCCGCAGCGCCTCGGGGTTGCGCAGCCAGACGTCGCGCTGCGCGAAGGGGATCTCGAGCCCCTCGGCCTTGAAGCGCTCGGCCAGCGCGTGGTTGATCTCGGAGGCGACGATCGGCTTCCACAGGATGTCGCGGATCACCACGCGGATCGTGAAGTCGAGGCTGTCGGCGCCGAACCCGTCGAAGGTCACGAGCGGGGGCGGGTTCAGGATCACCATCGGGTGCCCCTCGGCGACCTCCTGCAGGATCGCCTGCACGCGGCGGGTGTCCGAGCCGTAGGCCACGCCGATGGTCAGCACCACGCGCCCCGCCGCGTTCGACAGCGTGTAGTTCGTGACCACCCCCGCGATCAGGTCGGCGTTCGGCACGATCACGTCCTGGCGGTCGAACGTCTCGATCCGCGTGGAGCGGACCGAGATGTCGCGCACGAAGCCCTCGACGCCCCCGGCCTGGATCCAGTCGCCGATCTTGATCGGCCGCTCGATCAGCAGGATGATGCCCGAGACGAAGTTCTGAACGATGGTCTGGAGCCCGAAGCCGATCCCGAGCGACAGCGCGCCCGCGACGATGGCGAGGCCGCTCAGGTCGATGCCCGCGGCGGTGATCGCGAGCAGCGCCGCCAGCGTGACGCCGACGTAGCCGGTGCCCGACAGGATCGCGTTGGTGCCGCCCGAGTCGAGCTTGGTCTTGGGCAGGACGTTGGTGCGCAGCACGCCCTTGACCAGTCGCACGACCAGCCAGCCCGCGCCGAAGACGAGCGCGAAGAGGAGGAACGAGGCGGGCGAGATCCGCGTCTCGCCCACCGCGAACCCGCCGAGGAAGGCGAGCCACCACTCGCCCAGCAGCGAGGGCCGCACGCCCCAGATCAGCGCGAGGACCGGCAGGCAGACCAGCACCAGGACGAAGCCCGCAAGCGTCGGAAGCAGCGCGTCCCGCCCCGCCGCCTCGCGGCGCGTGGCCGTCGCGTGGAGGTCGAAGAGCAGGTTCTGCGCCATTCCGAACGCGGCGAAGAGCGCGAGGGTGAGCACGGTGGGCCAGAGGATCGCGGAGGCGAGCGCCACGTAGCCCACCGCGGAAGCCACGGGCGCGGCGACGCCCACGGCCACGATCGCGCGGCCGGTGAAGCGCAGCACCTGCGGCCAGACGCCCGCCTCCTCGCCGGTGGCTACCGCGCGTCCGCCTGCGAGCAGGAGCTGCCCGAGGCGCACCATGTTCACGCCCGCGAAGAGCTGGACGACGAAGACGAACGGCTCGAGGTCCGACTCCACGAAGGCCAGCGTCGCGCCGATCTGCCGGAGCGCGAGATAGGCCGCGTAGAACGCGCCGAGCGCGACGAAGTGCAACCGCGCCTCGCGCCGCCCGCCGGGGCCGAACTGAAGCGTCGCATGCTCGGACGGGTCGAGCGGCAGCGACTGGATCGCGAGCCAGCGCGCGCCGAGCACGATCAGCCCCACCTGCGGCAGGAGCGCGCCCAGCGTGGCGGCGGCGCCGCCCTGCACCCCCAGCACCGTGCCGATCCGCACGAGCGCCATCAGCCCAAGCACCGGCAGCAGCGTGCGCGCGACGGAGATCGCCAGCAGCGTGACGCGGATGCCCGGCCGGGTCGGCGCGGCGGACAGGATGCGATCGCGGAGCCGCCCCAGCCAGACGCCCGAGCGCCAGAGCAGCAGCGTCGCGGCGAAGGCGAGCACGCCCAGCTCGACGCCCGCGCGCGCCACGGCAACCCGCGCCTCGGGCGTGGCGAAGGGTGCGCGGAGCCCGTCGGCGAGCGCGGCGAGCCAGCCGCCCGCGACCGCGAGCGCGGGCGGCCAGGTCGCCGGGTTCAGCGGGGCCGCGCCGCGACGCAGCAGGTCCTGCGCCCGGCGCGCCTCGATCAGGCGGTCGGTCTCCGCCACCAGCCCGTCGGCCTCGGTGAAGGCGGCCTGAGCGGCGCGGATCGGCGCCTGCAGCACCTCGAGCCGGGCGGTGAGCTCCGCGCGCTGCGCGGCGATGTCGGGCGCCTCCACCGCCCCGTCCTCGGGCACGGGGCCGAGCGCGGCGATCTGTGCCCGAAGCGCATCGATGCGGGCGGAGGCGGGCGATTGCGCCTGCTGGAAACGCGCGCGCCAATCGACCAGCTCCTCGCGCAGGGCGAGCAGCGCCTCCTCGCCCGTCCCCTCGACCAAGAGCGCGTCCGCGCGTTCGGAGATCGCGGCCCAGGCGGGATCGACCTCCTGCGCCGGGGCCGCCGACGCGAAGGCGAGCATCCCCGCCAGCAGCAGGACGCGGAGCCCGGCCATCACGCGAACGCCGAGGGCACCTCGCGGCCCGGCCCGTCGAGCCAGCGCGGCACCGGCAGGTCCTTGGCGCGCAGGAAGTCGGGGTTCCAGAGCTTGGAGGCGTAACGCGAGCCCTGATCGCACAGGATCGTCGCCACGGTATGCCCCGGCCCCAGCCACCGCGCCATCGCGATCGCGCCCGCGACGTTCACGCCGGTCGAGCCGCCCATGCAGAGCCCCTCCTCGGCCAGCAGGTCGAACACGATCGGCAGCGCCTCGGCATCGGTCACGCGGCAGGTGAAGTCTGGCGCGAAGCCCTCGAGGTTGGCGGTGATGCGCCCCTGCCCGATCCCCTCGGTGATGCTCGAGCCTTCGGAGCGCAGCGCGCCCTCGGAGTAGAAGGCGTGCAGCGCCGCGCCCTCGGGGTCGGCCAGCCCGACCTTCACCCCGCGCGGCTGAAGCGCCATCGCCACGCCCGCGACCGTGCCGCCCGAGCCGGCGGCGCAGATGAACCCGTCGAGCGCGCCGCCCGTCTGCTCCCAGAGCTCGGGACCGGTGCCCTCGACATGCGCCTGCCGGTTGGCCACGTTGTCGAACTGGTCGGCGAAGAACGCGCCGTTCGGGTCGGCCGCGTCGAGCCGTTCGGCGAGCCTTCGGGCGTAGCGGATGTAGTTGTCGGGGTCGCGGTAGGGCTTGGGCGGCACCTCGACGAGCGTGGCCCCGGCGAGGCGGAGCATGTCCTTCTTCTCCTGCGCCTGATTGTCGGGGATCACGACGACGCAGCGGTAGCCGAGCGACGCGCCCACCAGCGCGAGCCCGATGCCGGTGTTGCCCGCCGACCCCTCGACGATGGTCCCGCCGGGCCGGAGCGCGCCGCGCGCCGCCGCGTCGCGGATCATCCACAGCGCGGCGCGGTCCTTGACCGACTGGCCGGGGTTGAGGAACTCGGCCTTGCCCAGGATCTCGCAGCCGGTCGCCTCGGACGCGGCCCGCAGGCGGATCAGCGGCGTGTTCCCGACGGCGTCTGAGAGCGATGCGTGGATGGTCATTACGGCCCCTCCCGGGCGGCGGTCGCGCCCGCGCCCGCTCTACGCCCCGGCCCGACGCGCTTCAACCGCGCCGCTCAGCCCACGCGCCGTCCGGCCATGCCCGCGACGAGCCCGACGAAGGCCGCGCCGCCGAACAGTGTTCCGAGCACGAGCGGATCGGCGAGAACGAGCATGTCGGCCCACAGGAAGCCGGTCCAGGCGTCGACGGCCTTGCCGATCTGGTCGTAGCGCCCGTCGAGCGAGTTCGCGATCATCTCGCCGAACGAATGGAGCACCGCGCCGAGCACGAGGAGCTGCGCCGCCGCCGCGATCCCGGCGGTGACCGCGCGCGCGTTCGTCGTGCCGCGGCGCATCCGCCCGGTCGCCTCCCGCCCGATCGTGCGCCAGCCGATCAGCCCGGCCCCGACCGCGGCGATCTCGCGGAAGAGGCCGACGCGGACCCCCTCGGGCAGCCGCTCGCGCACGATCAGGTCGCAGACGAACCAGCGCGAGCGCGGCGAGGAACAGCGCCGCCACCAGCTTCGCCGTCGTCGGCATCAGCCGCGGTCCCTGCCGCGGCGCGCCGCGACCGATCCGATGCGCGCATCCATGGCCGCGAGCTTGACGCGACGGCGCGGCGGCCGGCAAGCCCCCGCGTCAACCGGCCTCGCGGCGTTGCCGGTACGCCTCCAGCGCCCGCTCGCGCCCCTCCGCCAGCCCGACGACGGGCGCGTCCGGGTAGGGGTCGTCCGGCGACATGCCCCAAGCCTCGGGGATCGCGTCGAAATACGCGCGCGCCTCCGGGGCGTCGGAGCGATGCGCGAGCCATCGGTCTCGGTAGCCGCCCTTCGCATCGAACTTCTCGGCCTGCGTGTCGGGGTTGAAGACGCGGAAGAACGGCGAGGCGTCCGGCCCGCAGCCCGCCGCCCATTGCCAGCCCATCGCGTTCGAGGCCGGGTCCCAGTCCACGAGGCAGTCCGCGAACCACGCCTGCCCGACGCGCCAGTCCGTCATCAGGTGCTTCGTCAGGTAGCTCGCCGTGAGCATCCGCGCGCGGTTGTGCATCCGGCCGCGCACGTAGAGCTCGCGCATCGCGGCGTCGACCACCTCGATCCCGGTGACGCCGCGCCGCCACGCCTCGGCGTCGTCGTTGTCGCCGCGCCAGGGGAACGCGTCCCATTCAGGCCGCCAGTGATCGGTCGTCAGGCGCGGCGTGTGCCAGGCGAGGTGGTGCGCGAAGTCGCGCCAGCCGACCTCCTTGAGGAACGTCTCCGCACCCTCGTGCCCCTCGCCGCGACGCTTGAGCCCGGCGAACCAGCATTCGCGCGCCGAGATCTCGCCCCAGGTCAGGTTCTCGCTCAGGCCGCTCGAGCCGTCGACCGCGAGCTGGTTGCGCCCGTCGACGTAGTCGTCCGCGCGGTGGTGGAGGAAGTCGTGCAGGCGCTTGCGCGCCGCCTCCTCGCCGACATGCACGTGCCCGGAGACCACCGCCGCTCCCCGCCGCATCCCCGCGCCGAGGTCCCAGCCGTCGAGCGCGTCGGAGGCGGGCCAATCGGCGGGCGCCTCGAGCGCCTCGAGCGGGCCGGTCGGCGGCTCCAGGTCGCGGCCGCGCACGGCGTTCCAGTACGGGGTGAAGACCTTGTAGTAGCCGCCCGACCCCGTCGCCACGCCGGACGGCTCGAACAGCACGTGCCCCTGGAACCGCTCGACCGCCACGCCGTCCGAGGCCAGCGCCTCCGACACCGCGTCGTCGCGCGCCCGCTCGTCGGCGACGTAGAGGCGGGCGAACGCGACCGTATCCGCCCCCGTCTCCGCCACCAGCGCGCGCAGCGCCTGCGCCGCGTTCCCGCGCCGCAGGATCAGGCGGGAGCCGATGCCCTCGAGCGCGTCCGACAGCGCGGCGAGCCCCAGCCCCGCGCGCCAGGCCGGGGCGTCGCCCCAGGTCTCGACCACCTCGTCGCGGAGCCAGACCGGGATCACCGGGCGGCCCTGCTGCGCGGCCCAGTCGAGCGGGGGGTTGTCGGTGAGGCGCAGGTCGCGCCGGAGCCAGACGAGGATCGGTTTCATGACGATCGACCTAGGGCGCGGGTCCGCAGGGCAAGGGGCTCAGGCGTTCACGTCGACCACGACGCGCCCCCGCACCCGACCCTCCAGGATCTCGGCCCCGAGCCGCGGCAGGTCGGCCAGCGTCGCCTCGGACGCCATCGCCTCGAGGCGGCCCATGGGCAGCAGCCCCGCGAGCCGCGACCAGGCGCGGACGCGGTCGTCGTAGGGCCGCATCACGCTGTCGATCCCCAGGAGCGAGACGCCGCGCAGCAGGAACGGGATCACGGTCGCGGGGAGCGCCGCGCCGCCCGCCAGCCCCACGGCGGCGACCGACGCGCCGTACTCCATCTGACCCAGCACGCGCGCCAGCATCGCGCCGCCCACCGCGTCGACGCAGCCGCCCCATGCCTCCGCCTCGAGCGGACGCTTGACCGTCTCGGCCAGCTCCGCGCGCGGCACGATCCGCGACGCGCCGAGCGAGCGCAGGTAGTCCTCCTGCTCGGGCCGCCCGGTGACGGCGGCGACCTCGAGCCCCATGGCGGAGGCCAGCGCCACCGCGACCGAGCCGACCCCGCCCGCGGCCCCGGTCACGAGCATCGGCCCCGGCTTGATCCCCCGATCCTCGAGCGCCTGCAGCGCGAGCATCGCCGTCAGCCCGGCCGTCCCGACCGCCATCGCCTGCCGGGTCGTGAGGCCGTCCGGCAGCGGGACCAGCCAGTCGGCGCGCACCCTCGCCTTCGTGGCGTAGCCGCCCCAATGCGCCTCGCCCACCCGCCAGCCGGTCAGGACCACACGGTCGCCCGGCGCATAGCGGTCGTCGTCGGAGGCCTCGACGATGCCCGCGAAGTCGATGCCCGGCACGTGGGGGTAGTTCCGCACCAGCCCGCCGCCCGGCCCGATGCAGAGCCCGTCCTTGTAGTTCAGGCCCGACCACTCGACCGCGACCGTGACCTCGCCCGCGGGCAGGTCGTCCAGCGTCAGGTCGCGCACCGAGGCGGACGTGCCGTCCTCGCCCTTCTCCACCACCAGCGCGCGCACGGCATCGGTCATCGCGTCGTCCCCCTCGGTTGCGCCGCGACGATGGCGGCTCGGGCGCCGGGAGGGAAGCGTTCAGGCGTCCTCGGGCATGAAGATCAGGTCGGTGGCGCCGGTCCCGACCCCCGCGGCGGTCAGCATCGCATGAAGCTGGCCGCGGTGATGCGTCTGGTGGTTGAAGAAATGCGTGTAGACGATCGCCGCAGGTCGCGTCACGTCGCGGCCGAGCACGCCCGAATGCCACGCGATCTCGCCGTCGCAATCCGCGAGCCCGTCGGCCCAGCGCCCGATCGCCGCGTCCATCGCCGCGCGTCCGGCGGCCCAGGTCGCCGCGTCCGGCGTGATCCGCGTCGAAGCCTCGGTCCCGCCCGAGGGCGCGGCGGTGCCGGTGAAGCGCGACATCCACACCGCGTCGGCCCAGAGCAGGTGGTTCGCGGTGCCCAGGATCGAGCCGAAGAACGCGCCCCGGTCGCGCATCGCCTCGAGCGGGGCCAGCGCGGGGATCGCCTCGCGCAAGCCCTCGTTCTGCCACGCGTTGTAGCGCGCCATCGTGCGGACCCAGCCGGGCCCGATCATCGCGCGACCTCCGGGCCCGACCAGTCGATCGCGCAGATCTCCGCCGAGCGCCCCTCGAAGTCCCAGACCCGCCCGAAGGCGCGAACGCGACCCTTGGTGGCGGTGGCCACGGTGATGTCGGAGCCCATCCAGTACTCGGTGTTGGTCGCCACGACGTCGCGGTCGGGATCCTTGCCCGCGATCGGCACGACCTCGCCCTGTATCTTCTTGCCCACCATCAGCCGCCGCGCCTTGCCCTCGGTCTCGTAGGCGATCGTCGCGCGCTCGGCGCCGAGGAACTCCGAGACCAGCAGCTTGAACAGCCCCGTCGTGCCGCGCGCGGCGCCCGAGAAGATCGCGACCAGCCCCTCGTAGGCCGCCTCGCTCGCGCGGTCGTCGACGAAGGCCGCGGCCTTCCAGTTGCCCCGCGCCATCAGCCCGGGGATCTCGAGGAGCAGGCCGACGTTAAGCCCCGACAGGTCCTCGTCGCCGTAATGGCCCGCGTCGATGCGGATGCCCGACCAGGCCTGGCAGTACCCTTCGGTCGGCGCATGCCGGCCCAGCGAGACGACGCAGGGGCAGAAGACGGTGCAGTTGCAGTTCAGGATCAGCTCGCCCCGGATCGCCCATGGGACCTGCCCCGTCGCGGGTCGGGGCGCCATCCCGGGGCGGCTGGAGACGGTGCCGTCGGGCGCGGCGGCAAGAGCGGTGTCGGTCACGATGATCCTCCGGTCAGGTAGCCCGCGCCCGCGAAGCAGGCGACGGCGATGGCGTAGGGGACGAAGCGCCCGCGCGAAAGCTTCTCGAGCGTCATCAGGAGCGTGGCGAGCGCCATGAAGCCGAGCGACATCGCCCCGCCCACGAGCCCGAGCGCCATCAGCGCCCAGCAGCAGCCGAGGCACGTCGCGCCGAGACGCAGCCCCATCCGGAGCGGCCCCTCCGCCCAGTGCGCCATCAGGAACGTGAGCGGCGCGCGGCAGCGCGACAGGCAGGCGTCCTTGAGGGGCGAGAGCTGGTAGGCGCCCGCGAGCGCGAGCAGGACCGGCGCGAGCGGGCGCGGCGGATCGGCGGGCAGCGCGCCCTGCACCGCGGCGGCGGCGACCGCGAAGCCGGTCCAGACCGCGACGTAGCCCGCCACGAGCGCGCCGCCCCCGCCGGTCCCGTGCGCGTCGGCGATCTCGTCATGGGCCGCCAGCGCCGGGACCGCGGTCGGCAGCATCATCGCCGCCGACATCAGGAGCCACATCGACACGAGCGCCGCCGGCCCGGCGGCCTCGGGCGTCGCGCGGCAGAGATCGACGAGGAGCGCGCCCCAGCCGGCCGCATCCGGCGCCGTACGCCACCAGAGCGCGGCCCACGCGGCGAGGAGCGCGGCGTAGAGCGCGAGCCAGTGCGGCGCGGTCATCCGGGCGAGACGTCTCAGGCCGGCCTCCCCCGCAGGCTCCGTTCGCGCCAAGGGGTGGCAGACGGGACGCCGGGCGGCAATGCCGTTCGGCGGGCGCGGCCCGACGGCGGCGCGCGTCTTCGCCCCGGTGGACGCGCCCGCACGGCGACCCTATCGTCGCGCGAGCCCAACCCATACCCGGAGACCCCCATGCCCCTCAGGACGATCCTCCTCGGCGGCGCCGCCGCGCTGACCGCCATGCCCGCCGCCGCCATGGTCGTGTTCGACTATGCCGGGTTCGAGGACCCCGCCTTCCACTCGGCCTATGTCGACGCGCACGGCGCGAGCCCCGACTTCGCGTTCTTCGGCGACGAGGAGGAGGCGTTCCAGAAGCTGTCCTCGGGCTTCCGCTCCGACGTCACGCATGTCTGCGCGGGCTCGGTCACGAAGTTCACCGAGTCGGGCCTGCTCGAGCCGTGGGACCTGTCGCTGATCCCCGAATGGGAGAACCTCGACCGCGACCTGACCGGCCAGCAGATCGGCTCGGAGGGCGACGTCTACTTCATTCCGGTCGATTACGGCTCCACGGCCATCGCCTACGACACCGAGGCGGTCCCGGCCGAGGACGTGGCCTCGCTCGACGTGTTCCTCGACCCCGCCTATGCGGGCCGGATGGCGCTGCCCGACAACGTCGACGACGCCTACGCGCTGGCTTACCTCGCCACCGGCGTCACCGACTGGTCCGCGGCCACGGACGCGCAGTTCGAGGCGGCGTCGGACTGGCTGCGGCAGGCGCATCCGAACCTGCGGACCTACTGGACCGACCCCGCGGAGCTGTCGCAGCTGATGTCCTCGGGCGAGGTGCTCGTCGCCTGGGCCTGGAACGAGACGCTGCCGGCGATGGCCGACGAGGGCTTCCCGATCGGCTTCCAGCGCGAGGCGGCCGAGGGCTCGTCGCTGTGGCTATGCGGCTACGTCAACATGGCCGAAGGCGAGAACGACGAGCAGCTGGCCTACGACTACGTCAACGCGATGCTCGACGCCTCCTCGACCGTGCCGCTGCTGGAGGCGGGCTACGGCCAGTCGAACCGGGTCGCGATGGAGGGCCAGGGCGAGGAGGCGCTGGCGGCGTCCGGCCTCGGGACGATCGACGCGCCGGTGCTCGCGCAGCTGCCGATGGACGGCGCGCTGCGCCAGCGCCAGGCCGAGGCGTTCGAGCGGATCAAGGCCGGGTTCTGATCCCGGCGGACGGGGCCGCCGCGTGCGCGGCGGCCCCGGATCGTTCTCAGGACATGCCGCCCTTGATCCGCGTCAGCAGGACGACGTGCGAATCGATTGCCGGTACCGCGAGCATCGCGGCGCCCTTGGCCTGCGGATCCTCTCCCGTGGCGGCGTAGTCCTCCATCAGCGGCTTCAGGGACGTGTGGCCGAGAAGCTGCTCCTCGATGTAGTTCGCCTCGAAGGCCGACTCGTCGAGCGATTGGAAGTTCGCGAGCCCGTCGGACTGCAGCGGCGTCACGTCGGGCACCGCGTCGGCCATCCCGAAGGCCGCGGCGAGGGCGTCCTGCTCGGATATCTCGAGCGAGGCGAACTCCTCGATGAGCGGGTTCGTCGCCCGCTCGAGCGCGAGGGCGCTCAGGAGCTTCGAGTAGGCGCCCATCCGCAGGATCGCCTCCTTGCCCGACGGGTCCGCCTGCGCGGCCGCGCGCGTCGCGAGCATCGGCGCCATGGCCAGGGCGGTGCCCGCGGTCAGCAGCTGTCGTCTCAACATGATGGTCTCCCTGGACGTTTACGTTCCGTCCTCGGCAAACGGCGGGTCGCGGCCCCCGGTTCCCCTGGCCGTCCCGCGCGCCGCAGGCGCGGACGCCTCCACGGTCGGCATCTTGCGAAGCGCGGCCGGAGCCGCTATGTCGGAGACGTTCCCGGAAACGAGGACTATGGCGATAAACGCGCCCGTAATAAGCGGTTCGGACCCGGGGGCGGTACCCGGCGACTCCACCAAAATCCCGGTTGGGGGATCATGGGGTCGAAACAGGATCGACGGACGTCTAAAGGGGTTATGCTTTCGCTCGGTGAGGTACCACCGATATCGGTCCGACAAGTACAGTTGCCAATACCAACCGTGCTCCGGTCGCGCTGGCTGCGTAAGCAGTCCGCAAGATCGAAACCTTAAGTCCTTGCGATTAGCGTCGTAAGGCGGGGTCCGCAGGCACCTGGCAACAGAAGCCTGCACCTTCCTCCCTCACGTCAGCGCCCCGACGAGCGTGGGCGATCGTCCGACGATGGTTCCGTCGAGGACTCGGTCGACGATGCGGTCCTCCCATGTCCCGTAGATCGCGCGCAGATGGTCCGGCCGCCACGCCGCCGAGGTCCAGATGCGCCCCGTCGTCCGTTGGGCCACCCCCCGAGGGAGCGCCTTGCAGCGGGCGAGGACGTCCGGGAGGGCGTCGCAGTACGTCGTCACCGCCCGCGCCGCGAGGTCGTGGAGCCCATCGCCGGCTACCATCGCGACTCCCGTCTGGAAGATGATGCCGCCCCCGTCGATCGCCTCCGTCGTCTCGTGCAGGGTCATCCCCGTCATCTGCGGCTCCAGGAGGTAGGATGGCCAGAAGTGGGTGATCACGCCGCGGTACCAGGGCGACAGGCCCCCATGCGTGTTCCAGGCGACGGGCGCCGACGCCAGCGTCTCCGGGGCGAGCTTGTGGCATCCATAGGACAGGAGGAGGTCAGGCAAGCGATCCCGCAGGAACGCGCGGACCCGCTCGCCGTTCAGGTGCTCGACCGCCACGTCGATCCGTGGCTCGATCCGGCTCCCTTCGGTCTCGGCCGGCCCGAACGCGCGCTCCTCGGCCGCGGCGCGCCGCTCGAAATGAAGCGCGAAGAGCCGCGCGAGGTCACCCGGCAGCCCGGCCGGCGCTTCCGGCACGAACGCCTCGCGGATCTCCCGGACCCAGCCGACCAGCAGCCCCGCCCGCTCCAGCGCCACCGCGAGGTGCGCGTGGCGCGGATGGTCGCCGGTGACGAGGACGACCCTCACGCCGGCGTCCTCGCCGGATGCCTCGCCGTGGCCGAATGCACGAGCAGCCCGCCGTCCTCCAGCGTGCGGACGACCGCCGCCATGTCGCGCAGACCGACGCCCGCCTTGGCCGCGGTGTCGAGGAGGTCGCGCTCGCCATCGGCGTCGCTGAGGATCCAGAGGATCATGTCGAGCATCGCCCGCGAATCCATCGTCTCGTCGTTCGAGAGATGCCAGTTCGTCGGAGAGTTGACCGACGGATAGAGACCGCGCGCCCCGAGCTGAGGCTCGCCCATAGGCGCGGTGTTGATCCAGGGTCCGCGGAGCTCGTTGAGCAGGAGCATCTCCTCGATCCGGTCGACCGCATCCACGAGGGGTGCGATCCCAATCGAGGCGAGGTCGTCGCCCGATGCGTGGTATTCGGGGTAGCGTCCGTAGATCGTGCGCGCCATCTGCCCGATCGGCAGATCGAAGCCCGGCGAGCAGAACTGCCGCTCGTCCGACCCGCCGGTCGGGTCGAACGGGCGCAGGGCGAGCCCGTCTCCGGCAAGGTGCGCCGCCACGCGGTCGAGCGGCGCGTCGCTCCGGCGGGACGCCTTGTAGCTGAGGCTTTCCGCCGGGCCGCCGAGGCAGGTCAGCACGAGTCCCGCATCGACATGGCTGCGGACGTGGTCCCCGTGGCGGTGCAGGAAGCACAGCGACCCGATCGTCTCCGGATTGAGGAGGAACCGATAGGTGTAGCGCCGACGCGGCCAGGCGCGGATCCGGTCGTGCAGGCCGAGGAGCACGAGCGGGCCGCTCAGTTCGTTGTTCGCCATGCTCGGGTGACACAGGTACGACGACAGCAGCACCTCGCGCGCGCTCTCGCCGCCGATCGTCCCCGAGGCGAAGCTGACCTCCCCGGGGGCGAGCGTCGCGTCGATCCGCGCCCGGTACGTCCCCGGGCGAAGCGACCGCCGGGCGCGATCGGAAATGCAGAAGCCCCAGTCCCGTCGATAATAGCTCGTCACGTAGGGGACGAGGTCCGGCTGGCCCGGGATCGAGTGCAGGTGCTCCTGCAGCGCTTCGAGCGTCAGGTATCGATCGACCGCCTCGGCATAGTTCACGACCTCGAGGTTGGAGCGATCCATGTCCGCGACAGTCGCGCCGTCCGGCCCGGTCAGGCGCGCGGACCGGATCGTCCATTCGGGAGGGACGGTCCAATCGAACACCCGCGTGCCGCTCGCCACGCCCTCGATCGCGAGGTCCATGCGCTTACCGAAGAGAGCGAGGCTTTCACGCAGCCCGGGCCCCGAGATCGAACGGCAGATCGGCCAGAGACGAGAGCCGAGCAGGGCGTAGGCCGCGGGAGTCGAACACGACCGGAGGCGGGGACGTCATCGCTTAACGTGGACCATGCGCGATCGCCGGACGCAAGTCCGGAGCCTATCCTACCCTCGCCCGCCCGTCGCGTCCGCCCCGCTTGCCGAGGGTGGCGGGCTCTGGTCTATCCTCGCGGCAGGACGAACCGACCGAGGGGACGTGGCGGCGATGGCGAAGACCGAACCCCGGACCATCGACTACGGCACACTCATGCATGACGCGATGCGCGGGTTGATCGCCGGCGTGCTGCGCGGCGTGGCGAAGGACGGGCTGCCGGGCGAGCACCACTTCTTCATCTCGTTCGACACCAACCATCCGGGCGTCGAGATCGCCGACTGGCTGCGCGACCGCTACCCCGAGGACATGACGGTCGTGCTCCAGCACTGGTACGACGGGCTCGAGGTGCGCGACGACGGCTTCTCGGTGACGCTGAACTTCGGCGACAGCCCCGAGCCGCTGACGATCCCCTGGGCCGCGATGAAGACCTTCGTGGACCCTTCCGTCGAGTTCGGCTTCCGGTTCGAGCGGCGCGGCGACGTCGGACGCGACGGGCCGGAGGGCGGCGAGGCGGAGGCGCCCTTCGCGGAGGTCGCGGCCGAGGAGGCGCCCCGCCGCGACGCCGAGGTTGTGAGCCTCGACCGGTTCCGCAAGTGAGCGGCGCGCGCATGGACGAGTGGCGGGCCGCGCGGTAGCAGGCCCCCGACCGGCCCCGACAGGACGACCGACATGACCGACACCCGCACCGAGACCGACAGCTTCGGCCCGCTCGAGGTCCCCGCCGACCGCTACTGGGGCGCGCAGACGCAGCGCTCGATCGGCAACTTCCGCATCGGCTGGGAGCGCCAGCCCGTCGCGATCGTGCGCGCGCTCGGCGTGGTCAAGCACGCCGCCGCCACGGTGAACGAGGGATTCGGCGACCTCGACGCCGAGCGCGCGGACGCGATCCGGCGGGCGGCGCGCGAGGTGATCGACGGCGATCTCGACGGCCACTTCCCGCTCGTCGTCTGGCAGACCGGGTCGGGCACGCAGTCGAACATGAACGCCAACGAGGTGATCTCGAACCGCGCGATCGAGCTGATGGGTGGCGAGATGGGCTCGAAGGCGCCGGTCCATCCCAACGACCACTGCAACATGGGACAGTCCTCCAACGACACGTTCCCGACCGCGATGCACGTCGCGATCGGGATGGTCGCGCGCGACGTCCTGCTGCCGGGGCTGGCCCGCGTCCACGAGGCGCTCGCCGGCAAGTCCGAGGCTTTCGCCGACATCATCAAGATCGGCCGCACCCATACGCAGGACGCGACGCCGCTGACGCTGGGCCAGGAGTTCGGCGGCTACGCCCATCAGGTCGCCAAGGGGATCGAGCGGATAGAGCGCCAACTGCCCGACATCTACGAGCTCGCGCAGGGCGGCACCGCGGTCGGCACGGGGCTCAACACGCGCATCGGCTTCGCGGAGAACGTCGCCGCAGAGATCGCGGCGCTGACCGACCTGCCGTTCGTGACCGCGCCCAACAAGTTCGAGGCGCTGGCCGCGCACGACGCGATGGTGATGTTCTCGGGCGCGCTCAGGACCGTCGCCGCGAGCCTGTTCAAGATCGCCAACGACCTGCGCCTGCTGGGCTCCGGGCCGCGCTCGGGGCTGGGCGAGCTGATCCTGCCCGAGAACGAGCCGGGCTCCTCGATCATGCCGGGCAAGGTGAACCCGACGCAGGCCGAGGCGCTCACGATGGTCTGCGCGCAGGTGATGGGAAACGACGCGGCCGTGGGCTTCGCGGGCAGCCAGGGACATTTCGAGCTCAACGTCTACAACCCGATGATGAGCTACAACGTGCTCCAGTCGATGCAGCTCCTGGGCGACGCCGCGCGCAGCTTCGCCGACAACATGGTCGAGGGGACGCAGGCCAACGTCGAGCGGATCGACCGGCTGATGAAGGAGAGCCTGATGCTGGTGACGGCGCTCGCGCCCACCATCGGCTACGACGCGGCCACCAAGGTCGCCAAGACCGCGCATGCCAACGGCACGACGCTGCGCGAGGAGGCGATCGGGATGGGGCTCGTGGACGCCGAGACGTTCGACCGCGTGGTCGATCCGCGCACGATGATCGGGCCGCGCTGAGCGATGGGCGACGTCGTCAACCTCCGCCGCTCCGCCAAGGCCCGCGACCGCGCCGCCCGCGCGGCCGAGGCGGACGCGAACGCCGCCCGCCACGGCCGCAGCCGGGCCGAGCGCGAGGCGGAGCGGGCCGCGGCCGACAAGGCCCGCCGCGACCTCGACGGCCACGAGCGCGACCCCGGCCCCGACCCGGCGTGAGCGACGCGCGTCCCCGCAAGCGGTCGCTCACCCTCGCCGGCCACCGCACCTCCGTCTCGCTCGAGGAGGCGTTCTGGCACGCCTTCGTGACGATGGCGCGCGAGGAGGGCGTGTCCGTCAACGCGCTCGCCATGCGCATCGACCGCGAGCGGGGGACGAGCGCGGGACTCGCCTCGGCGATCCGCGTCGCAATCCTTCGCCGCCATCAGGCGTTTACCGAATCTTAACCTTTGGAACGTCCTGTCAACCACATGGACATTCCGACCCTCTCCCCCCGCGCGCAGGAGCGGCTCCGCGAGATCCTGATGACCCGTCAGGCGAGAGAGGGCGGGATCCTCACCCGTCCGGCCGCCGACATCGACCGCGTCGTGGGGCAGACCGCCTTCCTCGCGGAGATGCGCCGTCTCGGCTTCCCGGTGGTCCGATCGGGGTCGAGCTACGTCGTGTTCTGCGCGGGCGGCGAGCTGGAGCGGCTCTGTTAGGCTAGGCCGACGCTTCGAGCGTCGCGACCACGGCCTGCGGGTCGACGGCCTCGGCCACGAACGCCTCCCCCACGCCGCGCGCGAGGACGAAGCGGAGGCGCCCGTCCACCACCTTCTTGTCCTGAGCCATCAGCCCCATCAGCGCGTCCGCGTCCGGGAGTTCACCCGGCACGCACCGCAGGTCGCGCGGCATCCCCATCGCCTGCAGATGCGCGCGCACCCGGCTCGGCACCTCCTGCGCGCAGAGCCCGAGCCGCGCCGACAGATCGAAGGCCAGCGCGCAGCCGATCGCGACCCCCTCCCCGTGCAGAAGGCGGTCCGAGTAGCCCGTCGCCGCCTCGAGCGCGTGGCCGAACGTGTGCCCGAGGTTGAGGAGCGCGCGCTCGCCGGCCTCCGTCTCGTCGCGCGCCACGATCGCCGCCTTGGCCCCGACGCAGCGCGCGACGGCCTCGGTCAGCGCGTCCGGGTCGTCCGCGAGCGTCGGCCCCCGCCTCTCGAGCCACGCGAAGAACGGCTCATCGCCCAGGAGCCCGTACTTGGCCACCTCGCCGTAGCCCGACCGGAAGTCGCGCGGCGCGAGCGTGGCCGAGCAGGTCGACATCGGCCAGCACCAGCGAGGGCTGGTGGAACGCGCCGACGAGGTTCTTGCCCTGCGCGGTGTTGATCCCGGTCTTGCCGCCGACCGAGCTGTCGACCTGCGCCAGCAGCGTCGTGGGCACCTGCACCAGCCGCACGCCGCGCCGCACGATCGCGGCGGCGAAGCCCGCGAGGTCGCCGATCACCCCGCCGCCGAGCGCCACCACGAGGTCGCCGCGCTCGCAGCGCGCGTCGAGCAGCCACTCGACCGTGCGGCGCAGCGCGTCCCACGACTTCGTCGCCTCGCCGGGCTCCAGCGCGAGCACCTCCGCCCCGATCCCGCCGAGCCCCGCCCGCAGCGCGTCGAGATGGAGCGCCGCCACCCGCGCCTCGGTCACGACGAAGACGCGCGGGCGGGCCAGCAGCGGCGCCAGATGCGCCTCCGTTCCGGCCAGCAGCCCGCGTCCGACCACGACGTCGTAGTCCCGCCCCGGCAGCGCCACCGCGATCCGGCGGGGCGCGCTCACGTCAGCGCGCCCGCACGCGTGAGCGCCTCGGTCACGCGGTCGACCATCGCGGGGACCGGCACCTCGGGCGCCGCGGGGACGGCGATGGCGGCGAGCGCGTAGACCGGCTCACGCGCCGCCAGCAGTTCCATCAGCGTGCCGCGCGGATCGTCGGTCGCGAGAAGCGGACGGGTCGCCTTCTGCCGGACCCGGTTCCACAGCAGATCGCCGTCCGCCTGCAGCCAGACCGAGGTGCCCGCCGCCTCGATCGCCGCGCGGTTGGCCGCGCGCAGGAACGCGCCGCCGCCCGTGGACACGATGCCGGGCCCCGCCGCGAGCAGCCGGCGCAGCACCTCCGCCTCGCGGTCGCGGAAGAACCGCTCGCCGTCGCGCTCGAAGATCTCGCCCACGCTCATCCGGGCCGCTTCCACCAGCGCCGCGTCGGTGTCGCGGAACGGCACGCCGAGCCGCGCGGCGAGCGCGGTGCCCACGACCGTCTTGCCGCACCCCATCATGCCCACGAGCACCACGGGACGCGCCAGCCGGGTGCCGATGCGCACGCGTTCGCTCGAGACCTCCCCCGCCATGTCCCCCCCCTTGCGCGATTGCGTTCGGTATCCCCGAGCGCCATCATGGATGCAACGGCAAGAGACAGGCAGGCATGCTCCGGTTCCTCAAGTACCTCCTGATCCTCGCCGCGCTCGGGGCCCTCGCGCTGTGGGGCTACTCCTACCTGATGGAGCCCGGCCCGGCGCCGCCGACGCAGACGATCCGGATCGATGCGGGCTGAGGCCGCGGCGGTCGCGCTGCTCCTCGCCTGCACGCCCGCGGCGGCACAGGACGCGCCCGCCTCGGCGATCCCGTGGCTCTCCGACAGCCTCGCCGCGCCGCGCCCGACGCCGACGGACGAGCCCGCCGCCTCGCCGCTCGCGGCGCCGGGCGTCGCCACCTCGACACTGGGCGCGGCGCGACGCGACGGGGTGGGGCTGCTCGCGGCATCCGTCGCGGGCCTGCCCGCCGATGCGGTCGCCGGGAGCGACCCGGCCCGCCTCGCCGCGTTGATCGCGCGGCAGCCGGCCGACGCCCTGCCCGCGATGCAGGACCTCGTACTCGCGTTCCTCCTGGCCGAGCTCGAGCCGCCGCGCGCGGCGGATGCGGGCGACGCGGTGTTCTTCGCGCGCGTCGACGGCCTGCTGCGGCTGGGCGCGCTCGATCAGGCGCAGGCGCTCCTGGAGCGCGCGGGGACCACCGACGCGGAGGCGTTCCGCCGCTGGTGGGACACATCGCTGCTCACGGGGTTCGACGACCGGGCCTGCGCCGCGATGACGGCCAATCCGGGCGTCGCGCCGACGCTGCCCGCGCGCATCTTCTGCCTGTCGCGGACGGGCGACTGGGCCGCCGCCGCGCTCACGCTCGATACCGGGCGGGCGCTCGACGCGATCTCGGCCGAGGACGACCGGCTGCTGGCCCATTTCCTCGACCCCGAGAGCTTCGAGGGCGAGCCGCCGCCGCCCGCGCCGCGCCCGATGACGCCGCTCGCCTTCCGCCTGCTGGACGGGATCGGCGAGACGCCGCCGACGCGCGGCCTGCCGCTCGCCTTCGCCGCCGCCGACCTGCGCCCCACCACCGGCTGGAAGGCGCAGATCGAGGCGGCGGAGCGGCTGGTGCGCGCCCGCGCGCTCGACCCGAACCGCCTGCTGGCACTCTACACCGAGCGGCGCCCGGCGGCCTCGGGCGGGGTCTGGGACCGGGCGGCGGCGGTGCAGGCGGTGGACATGGCGCTGCTCGCGGGCGAGCGCGACGCGCTGGCGGACGCACTGCCCGAGGCCCATGCCGCGATGGCGCGCGCGGGGCTGCTGCCCGCGCTGGCCGCGCTCTACGGCGAGCGGCTCGCGCGCGCGGGGCTGGAGGGGGAGCCCGGGGCGCTCGCGCTGCGGCTCGGGCTCCTGTCGAAGGCCTACGAGGAGGCCGCGCAAGGCGCCGACCCCGCGGATCCGCGCGACCGCTTCGCCGTGGCCGTGGCGCTCGGCGCGAACTGGGGCGCGGAGGTGCCGCCCGGCGCGGTCCCCCGCGCGGTCGCGGACGGGCTCGCCGCGCCCGCGCCCGACCACCTCGCGCGGCTCGCCGCGGAGGGGCGGGTCGGCGAGGCGCTGCTCGAGGTCGCGCTGACGCTGGCCGACGGCGCGCGCAGCGACCCGGCCGCGATCACCGCCGCCCTGGCGTTCCTGCGCTCTATCGGCCTTGAAGCCGTCGCGCGGCGCGCGGCGCTCGAGCTCCTGCTGCTTTGACCGGCGCGGTTTGGATCGACCGCTTCCTTGAGGCGCAGGCTGGCGAGCGCGGCGCGGCGCTGAACTCGCTTCTGGCCTATCGCCGCGACCTCGACGCCTACGCCGGCCATCTGGCCGGGCTCGACGCCGACCTCGCCAGCGCCACGCGCGCGCAGATCGAGGGCTACCTGATCGCCTGCGAGGCCGAGGGGCTCGCCGCCTCCACCCGCGCGCGGCGGCTGTCGGCGATCCGCGGCCTCTACCGCTTCGCCCACGAGGAGGGGCTGCGCGACGACGACCCGTCGATCCGCGTCACCGGGCCCTCGAAGGCCAAGCGCCTGCCGAAGGTGCTGAGCGAGGCTCAGGTCGACGCGCTCCTCGAGGCCGCGGAGGACATGGGCGCCTCCGAGATGGAGCAGCTCCGCGACACCTGCCTGATGCAGCTCCTCTACGCGACGGGGATGCGGGTGAGCGAGCTCGTCTCGCTGCCGATGGCCGCCGCGCGCGGCGATCCGCGGATGCTGCTGGTGCGCGGCAAGGGCGGGCGCGAGCGGCTGGTTCCGCTGTCGCCGCCCGCGCGCGACGCGCTCGCCGCGTGGCTCGCCTGGCGCGACGCCGACGACGCCCGCGCGCGCGCCGAACGCGGCACGCCCGCCTCGCCCCGCCTGTTCCCATCGCGCGGACGGGCGGGCCACGTCACGCGGGCGTGGTTCCACGGCCGGGTCAAGGCGCTCGCGGCCTTCGCGATGCTCGACCCCGATGGCGTCAGCCCGCACGTCCTGCGCCACGCCTTCGCCACGCATCTGCTGTCGGGCGGCGCGGATCTGCGCGCGATTCAGGCGATGCTGGGCCATGCCGACATCGCCACGACCGAGATCTACGCCCACGTGCTCGAGACCCGGCTGCGCGAGCTGGTGCTGACCAAGCATCCCCTCGCCCGTCCACGCGGCGCGCTTGCCGGGCCGTGACGCCGCGCGCATAAGCCCCGGGCATGGATGCCATCGAGACGATCAACTGGGGCGCGACTGTGGGCACGGGCTGCGCGATCCTTGTGCTGCTGATGCTGTCGGCGTTCTTCTCGGGCTCCGAGACGGCGCTCACCGCCGCCTCGCGCGGGCGGCTCAGGAGCCAGGCGGACAAGGGCTCGCGCGGCGCCTCCCGCGCGCTCGACATCACCGAGGACAGCGAGCGGCTGATCGGGTCGGTGCTGCTCGGCAACAACCTCGTCAACATCCTCGCGACCTCGCTCGCGACCGCGCTCTTCACGGTGCTGTTCGGCCAGCAGGGCGTCGCCATCGCCACGCTGGTGATGACCGCGCTCGTGCTCGTCTTCGCCGAGGTGCTGCCCAAGACCTACGCGATCACCAACCCCGAATCCGCGGCCTCGAAGGTCGCGCCGGTCATCGCGGTCGTGATCCGCGTCTTCGCCCCCGTGGTCGGCGCCGTCCGCGTGCTCGTGCGCGGAGTGCTGCGGCTCTTCGGCGTGCAGACCGACCCCGAGGCCGACGTGCTGTCGGTGCGCGAGGAGATCGTCGGCGCGATCACGCTCGGCCATACCGAGGGCGGAGTGGAGAAGGAGGACCGCGACCGCCTGCTGGGCGCGCTCGACCTGGGCGACCGCTTCGTCGAGGAGATCATGCTGCACCGCTCGGGGATCGAGATGATCGACGTCGCCGCCCCGCCGGGCGCGATCCTCGACCAGTGCCTCGCCTCCTCGCATACGCGCCTGCCGGTCTATCGCGGCGAGCCCGAGAACATCATCGGGATGCTCCATTCCAAGGACCTGCTGCGCGCGATCGACCGGCTGGTGCGCGGCGACGGCGGCGGGACCGAGGCGCTCGACCGCTTCGACGTGACCGAGGTGATGAACGCGCCATACTTCGTCCCCGAGACCACGACGCTCGACGACCAGATGCGCCAGTTCCTGCGCCGCCACACGCATTTCGCGCTGGTGGTGGACGAGTACGGCGCGCTGCAGGGGCTGATCACGCTCGAGGACATCCTCGAGGAAATCGTGGGCGAGATCACCGACGAGCACGACCGCCCCGAGGGCCCGGTGCTGACGCCCGACGCGGACGGCGTGTACCTCGTCGACGGCGCCATGACGATCCGCGACCTGAACCGCGCGACCGACTGGGGCCTGCCCGACGAGGAGGCGAACACGGTGGCCGGGCTGGTGATCCACGAGGCGCAGACGATCCCGACGCGGGGCCAGGTCTTCAGCTTCCACGGCTTCCGCTTCGAGGTCGCGGCGCGCGAGGCGAACCGGATCACCCAGCTGCGGATCCGCAAGCTGGGGTGAGGGGGTCGCGGGCCGGGGAGATCCCCGGCCCGCGTCGTCGATCAGCCCTTGCGGCGAGCGCGCGCGAAGCCCAGCGCGCCGATCCCGGCCAGCAGCATCGGCAGCGCGGCCGGCAGCGGAACGGCCGGCGGGGTCTCGGTGACGGCGAAGCTCGTCGTGATGTTGAAGTTCGACTGCGTCGTGTGGCGTTCGGCGAAGAAGATGTCGAGCGCGTATTCGGTGTTCTTCGACAGGCCGAGCGCTTCGAGCCCGGCGCTGGTGATCGTCGCGCTCTGCGCGGCGTGGACGCCGCCGAGGTCGATCCCGAGCTGGCCGCCGAAATAGACCCAGAGGTCGTCGTCGCCGAGGAAGGTGAAGCTCTGGTCGTCTTGGAACGAGAACGTCCCCCCGAGCTGCAGGGTGAAATGGTAGTTGTGCGACCGGCCCTCGTTGCCGCCGAGCTCGCCGTCGATCGGGAAGAAGGCGCTGTCGGTGTAGCGGTAGAGGGTCGGGTTCGACGCGTCCTGCTGCAGGTCGAGGCTGAAGGCGCGCGACTGGTTCACGCCCGGGACGTCGGCGTACCACTGGTTGAAGTTGGCTTCGGTCGTGAAGCCGCTCTTGGCGGGCCCGGTCCAGACCGGCTTGCCGTCGGCGCCGAGCGTGGAGGCAACCTGGCCCCGCTGCAGCCCGCCGATGGTGCTCTCCATGTCGGGGTGGGCGGCGGAGAAGTCGCGGATCGTGCCGTTGAGCGTGATCGAGGCGGCGTGGGCCTGACCGGACAGGGCCATTGCGGCGAGGGCGGCGGGGGCGATGAGATGCCTGAACATAAGGTTGGGTATCCATTCGAGTCGGCGGGCGGCGGGATTGCGCGCTCGTCGCCGCACCCCTAGACCGCCAGCCCCATTCGATTCAATTACGAACTTTAACGAGGGTTAATATCCTGCGGTGCTGTCGCGTTCGCATCATGCCAGATCGCCAGTGCGTTTGTCCCGCGCCGACCCGCCGCCGTCGGATGGACCCGCTCGCTCGCGTCGACTCCCGTGCGCCGCCGGACGCGCGTGAGGAAGAGCCCGCCCAATCCGCGCCACGACCCCGCCGATGGCGCCTCCGCGTCCGACGCGAATCCCGCCCGCCAGCCGTCGGGCAGCGCCAGCCCCACCGCCTCCAAGCGCCCCAGCATCCACACGAGCGCCACGTTCGCCAGCGGCCGCGCCCCCGCCCGCCCGAGCAGGTGCCCACCCACGTCGCCATGCGTGCCGCGGAACCAGACCTGCTCCACCGATCCCGTCCGATCGCCATGCGTGCGCCAGCGGTCGAGCGCGTAGGCCGCCCGCGTCTCGTCCAATGCGATCGCGTGGAAGCCGCGCGCGACCGATCGCCCGAGCCGGTGCGAGCGGAACGCGTGGACCTCGGGGAACAGCCGCCACAGGAGCGGCCAGCGGATGCCCACCGCCTGCACCGTGTCGAAGACGGCGACCGCGTCGATCGGGGCGGCCTCGTGGCAGTAGCGGGCGGCGAAGCTGCGCGCGTCGCGGTGGAGCGGGTCGTCGCGGTAGTGGCGGTACGCCTCGAGCACCCGCGCCTCGCCGGCATGCTCGGGGGCCAGGAGCCCGACCCGGTCGATCATGCCCGCGAGCGCCCGAGCGGCGTAGGCCCCGCGCGAGTAGCCCACGAGGAAGATGCGGTCCCCCGGACGCCAGCGGATCGCGAGGTAGAGGTAGGCGCGGCGGATCTGCTGATTGATCCCGACGCCCGCCATCACCTCGGCGACGTGCCGCCAGCCGCGCCACTCGATGCCGGGCTCGTAGTAGGTCTCGTGCGGCGTCTCGAGGTCGAGCAGCTTCCACATCAGCCCCACCGACGTCTCGAGCCCCGGGTCGAGCGAGGACATCGTGCCGTCGAGCAGCACGACGTGGCAGCGCGACGCACGCGGCGGCGGGGGATGCCTACTCGGCGGCAACCGCCGTCCGCGCCCCCTCGAGCATCGCCCAGACACGGCTCGGCGTGAACGGCATGTCCACGCGGCGCAGCCCCAGCGGCCAGAGCGCGTCGAGCGCCGCGTTGCCCACGGCGGCCATCGCGCCCACCGTCCCCGCCTCGCCGCAGCCCTTCATGCCGAGCACGTTCTGCGTCGATGGCACCGGCTCGGAGTGGAACGCGATCATCGGCACGCCGACGGCGCGCGGCATCCCGTAATCCATGAACGACGCGGTCAGGAGCTGACCCGTCTCGTCGTAGACCACGCGCTCGGTGACGGCCTGCCCGATGCCCTGCGCCACGCCGCCATGCACCTGCCCCTCGGCCAGCATCGGGTTCATGAGATTGCCGAAATCGTCGGCCACCGTGTAGCGCACGACCTCCAGATGCCCGGTGTCGGGGTCGATCTCGACCTCGCAGAGATGGCAGCCGTTGGGGTAGCTCCGCCCGGGCAGCTTGGTCGTCTCGCGCGTACGAAGCAGGTCGTCGCGGCCCGCCGCGCGCGCCTCGGCGGCGGCCTCGAGCACCGTCATCACGCGGTTCGAGCCGGGCGCGCGGAACGCGCCGTCCTCGAACGCGACCTCGCCGCCATCGAGCCGCTCGGCCACGAAGGGCGTCAGCTTCTCGATCACCACCTCCGCCGTGCGCCGGTTCGCCGTGCCCTGCACCGTGACCGAGCGGGAGCCGCCCGTGCCGCCGCCCTTGGCGATCCGGTCGCTGTCGCCCTGCACGACGTCGATCACGCCCGGGTCGAGCCCGAGATCGGTGGCGAGGAACTGGCGGTAGACCGTCTCGTGCCCCTGCCCGTTCGACTGCGTGCCGACGTAGAGCGCGACGCGGCCGTCGGCGGTGAACTCGATCTCCGCGCTCTCGGACGGGTCGCCCAGGATCGATTCGATGTAGTAGCACACGCCCAGGCCGCGCAGCCTGCCCGCTCCTTCGCTCGCGCGGCGGCGCGCATCGAAGCCCGCCACGTCCGCCTCCGCCATCGCGCGATCGAGGACGCGGGCGAAGTCGCCGACGTCGTAGGTCTCGCCCATCGCCGTGCGGTAGGGGAACCGGTCGGGGCGGATGAAGGACTTCCGGCGCAGCGCGAAGCGGTCGACGCCGAGCTCGCGGGCGGCGAAGTCCATGGCGCGCTCGAGCACGTAGATCGCCTCCGGCCGCCCGGCCCCGCGATAGGCGTCGACCTGCACGGTGTTGGTGTAGATCCCCTTCGAGGTCATGAAGCAGGCCTGCACGTCGTAGCAGCCGGGCATGACCTTGGAGAACAGCTCCGACTGGATGTTCTGCGCGAAGTTCGAGTTGTAGGCCCCGAGGTTGGCGACGTTGTCCATCCGGTAGGCGACCAGCCGGTGATGCGCGTCGAAGCCAAGCCTCGCGTGGCACACGAGGTCGCGGCCCCCGTTGTCCGACAGCATCGCCTCCGAGCGGTCCGACATCCAGCGCACCGGACGGCCGAGCATCCGCGCGGCGACCGCGACCAGCAGCGTCTCGGGATAGGGCGAGGCCTTCATCCCAAAGCCGCCGCCGACATCGGGGTTGGTCACGCGGACGTCCTCGGCCCGGATCCCGAGCTGCTTGGCCAGCAGCCGCTTGACCCCCCACACCCCCTGCCCGTTCACGCAGACGTGGAGTCGCCCGTCCGTGACCTCCGCCCAGGAGCCGCGCGGCTCGAGCGAGGCGCAGATGATGCGGTTGTCGTCCACCGTCAGCTCGACGACATGCGCGGCCGAGGCCAGCGCCGCCTCGCAGCCCGCCTCGTCGCCCTTGGCGAAGTCGTAGGCGACGTTGTCCGCGGCCTCCGCATGCAGCGCCTCGCCGCCCGGCGCGACGTCGAGCTTCACCGGGCGGTCGTCCCAATCGACCTCGATCGCCTCGGCCGCGTCGCGCGCGCGGTCGAGCGTGTCGGCGACCACGAAGGCCACCGCCTCGCCCACGAACCGCACCCGTCCGTCGGCCAGCAGCGGCCGCCGCGGATCGGCCGCGCGCCCGCCGTCGCGGTTGGTCGCCACGGAGGTCGGCAGGTGCGAGACGACGCCCTGCTCGGATAGCGTCTCCGCCGTCAGGATCGCGGCCACGCCGGGCATGGCCGCGGCGCCCGCCACGTCGAGCGCGGCGATGTCGGCATGCGCGACCGGCGAGCGCAGGACGTAGGCGAAGAGAGCGCCGGCCGGCGGGCCGTCGTCGACATAGGTGCCGCGCCCCGTGAGCAGGCGGGGATCCTCGGCCCGGCGGACGGGTTGGCTCAGGCCGAACTTCTCCAACATGGCGGTGCGGTCCCTCTGTCCCGGATCGCGCCGGACCTTAGCCCCGGCCCTCGCCCTGTCCAGTGCCGCCGCCGCATGCGACGTCGACGGCGCGCGCGAGCATCGCGACGATGCGCCGGTCGCGCTCCTCGGGCGGCACCGTGGCGAGCGGGGCCATGCGACCGGCGGAGAGGAGGTCGGCCAGGCCGTGGATCATCGACCAGGCCGCGAAGGCGTCGGTCATCCCATCGAGGTCGCCATAGGGCGGCGCGCCCCGGATGTGACCCACGAGCCGCGCGAGCCGGTCGAAGGCGGCGTCCGAGGCGACCTTCAGCGTCGCGTCCGCGAAGTCGGGCCGGTCCGAGGCGAAGCAGAGCCGGAACAGCGGCGCGTGCTCGCGAGCGAAATCGGCATAGGCCAGCCCGTAGGCGTCCAGCGCGGCCCGCGCGCCCCCGCCCTCGACCGCGCCGAGCCGGATGTCGGCCAGCCGGAGCAGACGGTCGTAGCCGCGCGCGGCGAGCGCGGTCAGCAGCCCGTTCGCGTCCCGGAAGTGATGCGCGGGAGCGGCATGGCTGACCCCCGCCCGGCGCGCGACGCGCCGCAGCGAGAAGGACTCGAGCCCCGTCTCGCGCAGCTCCGCATCGGCCGCGTCGAGCAGCGAGGTGCGCAGGTTGCCGTGGTGGTAGCGCGGCCCGTCGTCCATCGGAGCCTTCTGTCGGGTGCGCCTGTCGTCGTCAAGATCGCGCTTGACAGTGACAAGCGGCATCGGTAGCGGAGAGATGTTGACATTGACAAGATAAGGGCAAGGATCGATGGAATCAGGGACGATCTTCGAGATCGCCGGCAGCGGGGCGATGCTCGGCTGGCTCGCGCTCGCCGCCGCGCCCCTCGCGCCGCGCGTGCTCCTCCCGGCCGGGGGCATCGCGATGCCGCTCGCCCTCAGCGCGCTCTACGCCATTGCCGCGGCGATCGCCCTGCCCGGCGCGCCGGGGGGCTTCGGCTCGCTGCCGGAGGTCATGGCCCTCTTTGCCGATCCCGGCGCCGCGACCGTGGGCTGGGTCCACTTCCTCGCCTTCGACCTCCTCGTCGGGGGGTGGCAGGCTCGCGACGCCCGCGCCCGCGGGGTGCCGCACCTCGCCGTCCTGCCCTGCCTGTTCCTGACCCTGATGCTCGGGCCGGTCGGGCTGCTCGCCTATCTCGGCCTGCGCGCCATCGCCTCGCGCCGTGCGGTGCCGGCATGAGCGCCGCGGTCCGCCCCATGGCCCCGACGTCCCGCATGGCGGGCGACGCGCCCGTCCACCTCGCGACCGGGCTGGCGCTCGCTGTCCTCTGCCTGCCCTTCGCCGCCCTCCACGTCGCCGATCCCCGGATGCTCGACGGCGAGGGCGTCTGGCTCAAGCCGCTGAAGTTCGCGGCCTCGCTCTCGCTCTACGCGATCACCCTCGCCTGGGCCGCGCGGTGGCTCACGGAGGGGTGGCGCCGCCACCCGCTCGTGCGCGCGCACGCCGTCCTCGTCTCGGCCTGCATCGCGGGCGAGATGGCCTGGATCGCCACCGGCGCGGCCTACGGCGTCCGCTCGCACTACAATCTCGACTTCCCGCTCGTGGGCGCGATCTACCCCCTGATGGGCGTGCTCGCGGTGACGCTGACGACGGGCGCGCTCGTCGCCGGGATCGGCATCCTGCGCGCGGGCCCCGACCCGTTCGCGCGCGCGGCGGGCTGGGGGATGGTCGCGACCTTCGCGCTGACCGTGCCGATCGCCGGCACGCTGTCGGGGATCGACGGCGGCGTGCCGGGCGAGCCGTCGGCCTGGACCGTGCCGTTCGTCGGCTGGTCGCTGCGCGGCGACCTGCACCCCGCGCATTTCCTCGCCGTCCACGCGATGCAGGCGGTGCCGCTAGCCGCCGCGTGGATCGCCGCGCGCCGCGCCCTGCGCCCGCGCGACGGGCTCTGGCTCGCGGGCGCGTGGTCCGCGCTCACCCTCGCCGCGTTCGGCTGGGCCTTCGTTTGAGCGAGCGGCGGGGCGCCGGGGTTCCCCTCGCCGCCCCGCTTCGCTATCGCCTCGCGCGCGCGGACAGGGGAGCGGCGGCGATGGAGAAGACGTTCGACGCGGGCGCAGCCGAGGCGCGGATCACCGCGATGTGGCTCGAGGCGGGCGCCTTCGCCGCGGGCGCCAACGCGAAGCCCGGGGCGGAGACGTTCTCGGTCCTGATCCCGCCGCCCAACGTCACCGGATCGCTCCATGTCGGCCACGCGTTCAACAACACGCTGCAGGACATCCTCGTGCGCTGGCACCGGATGCGCGGCCACGACACGCTCTGGCAGGCCGGGACGGACCATGCGGGCATCGCCACGCAGATGGTGGTCGAGCGCGCGATGGCGGCCGAGGGCAACATCACGCGTCAGGAGATGGGGCGCGAGGCTTTCGTCGCGCGGGTCTGGGAGCAGAAGCGGGCCTCGGGCGCGCGCATCGTCGAGCAGCTCCAGCGGCTCGGGTGCTCGTGCGACTGGGACCGGCTCGCCTTCACGATGTCCGGCGCGCCCGGCGCGCCCGCGGGCGAGGCCGGCAACTTCCACGACGCGGTGATCCGGGTGTTCTGCGACCTGCACGACAAGGGGCTGATCTACCGCGGCAAGCGGCTGGTGAACTGGGACCCGCATTTCGAGACGGCGATCTCCGACCTCGAGGTCGAGAGCCGCGAGGTCGCGGGCCACATGTGGCACTTCCGCTATCCGCTCGCGGGCGGCGAGACCTACGAGTACGTCGAGCGCGACGAGGACGGGGCGGAGATCAGTCGCGAGACCCGCGACTGGATCTCCATCGCCACGACCCGGCCCGAGACGATGCTGGGCGACGGCGCGGTGGCGGTGCATCCGTCCGACGAGCGCTACGCCGCGATCGTGGGCAAGCTCTGCGAGATCCCCGTGGGGCCGAAGGCCGAGCGCCGGCTGATCCCGATCATCCACGACGAGTATCCCGACCCGGCCTTCGGCTCTGGCGCCGTCAAGATCACCGGCGCGCACGACTTCAACGATTACGGGGTCGCCGTGCGCAACGGCATCCCGTGCTACCGGCTGCTCGACACGAAGGCGCGGCTGCGCGACGACGGCGCGCCCTACGCCGAGGCGGCGGCGATGGCGCGCGCCATCCGCGAGGGGCGCGAGGCGTCGGAGGCGGAGGTCGACGCGATCAATCTCGTGCCGGACGCCTATCGCGGGCTCGACCGGTTCGAGGCACGCGAGCGGATCGTGGCCGACATCACCGCCGAGGGGCTGGCCGTGATGGTCCCCGAGGCCGATCCGCGGCTGGGCCGACGCTCGGCCTCCTCGACCGCGCCCGATGGCGGGCAGGACGGCGCGCCGCGCGACAGCTTCGAGGAAGGCGGCACGCCGATCGAGTTGGCGCTGGTTCCGCTCGTGGAGCCGAAGACGATCCAGCAGCCGCATGGCGACCGCTCCGGCGTGGTGATCGAGCCGATGCTGACCGACCAGTGGTTCGTGGACACCGCCCGGATCGTGCAGCCCGCGATCGACGCGGTGCGCAATGGCGACGTTGACGATCGTGCCGGAGGGGGACCGGAAGGTCTACTTCCACTGGCTCGAGAACATCGAGCCGTGGTGCATCTCGCGGCAGCTCTGGTGGGGGCACCGGGTGCCGGTTTGGTATGGGCCAGACCTCCCGCGGGGCGGTCGGCTCCGGAGCGAAGCCGATGCCGGACCGGAGCCGAAGCCGTTCAGCGCGCCCGACCGCGAGGCGGCGTTCGCGCTCATGCGGGAGTGGTACGGGCCCGACGTGGAGATCGTGGACGAGACAGAGGCGGTCGATGCCGGCGCGGGCATCCATAGCGTCGTCGGTCACGGCATCCGCGCCGCGACCGAGGCGGGCGGCGGTCAGGTCACGCGGGTCGCGGTGAGCCGCGACCCCGACGTCCTCGACACGTGGTTCTCCTCCGGCCTCTGGCCGCATCGGCACCCTCGGCTGGCCCGAGGACACCGAGGAACTGCGCCGCTATTACCCGACCTCGCTGCTGATCACCGGGTCCGACATCCTGTTCTTCTGGGTCGCGCGGATGATGATGATGCAGCTCGCGGTCCTGCCCGACGACGCGCCGGTGGCCGAGCGCGTGCCGTTCGACGCGGTGCTGCTGCACGGGCTGGTGCGCGACGCGAAGGGCAAGAAGATGTCCAAGTCGCTGGGCAACGTGATCGACCCGCTCGAGATCGTCGACGCCTACGGAGCCGACGCGCTGCGCTTCGCGAACGCCTCGATGGCCTCGCTCGGCGGCGCGCTCAAGCTCGACGCGAGCCGGATCGAGGGCTACCGCAACTTCGGCACGAAGCTGTGGAACGCGGTGCGGTTCGCGCAGATGAACGGCGTCGACCTGCGCGCCCCCCTGCCCGACCGGCCGCAGGCGACGGTGAACCGCTGGATCGTGGGCGAGGCCGCGCGGACGCGCGAGGCGGTGGACGCGGCGCTCGCCGCCTACCGCTTCGACGACGCGGCCGCCGCGCTCTACCGCTTCGTCTGGGGCGTGGTCTGCGACTGGTACGTCGAGTTCGCCAAGCCGCTCCTGCAGGAGGACGGCCCGGCCAGCGCCGAGACCCGCGCGACGACGGCTTGGGTGCTGCGGCAGTCGATGACGATGCTGCACCCGTTCATGCCGTTCGTGACCGAGGAGCTCTGGCAGGTCACCGGGCAGGACGGGATGCTGGTGCACGGCGAATGGCCCGAGGGGCTGGGCGCGGACGCGGTCGACGCGGGCGCGGAGGCCGAGATGCGCTGGACCATCGCGCTGATCGAGGCGGTGCGCTCGGCGCGCGCGCAGATGAACGTGCCGGCGGGCGCGCAGGTGCCGCTCGTGGCGGTCGACTGGGACGATGCGGGCCGCGCGGCCTGGGACGCGAACGCGGCGCTGATCGCGCGTCTGGCGCGGGTCGACGGGCTGAGCGAGGGGGCGGCGCCGCGCGGCTCGATCGCGGTCGCCGTCGCCGGGTCGCGCTTCGCGCTGCCGCTCGCGGGCGTGATCGACGCGGGCGCCGAGCGCGCGCGGCTGGCGAAGGCGGCGGCCAAGCTCGACAAGGAAATAGGCGGCATCGAGCGGCGGGTGGACAACCCGAACTTCGCCGCCTCCGCCCCCGAGGACGTGGTCGAGGAGACGCGCGCCAACCTCGCCGCGCGCCGGGCCGACCGCGCCGCGCTCCAGACCGCGCTCGACGCGCTGGCGGACATGGACTGAACCGGCGGGGGCTCGCCTTGAAGCCCCCCGGCCGCCCGCTTAGGTTCGCCCCGGCCCTACGCGACAGGCGCGGCGGGGGCGGCAGCAGAAGGGACGGCGCCATGCGCGATCCGATCGAGCACTTCCAGAGCAACCTCGTGCCCATGGTGGTCGAGCAGACCTCGCGCGGCGAGCGCGCCTACGACATCTTCTCGCGGCTCCTCAAGGAGCGGATCGTATTCGTGAACGGCCCCATCCACGACGGCATGAGCCAGCTCGTCGTGGCCCAGCTCCTGCACCTCGAGGCGGAGAATCCGTCCAAGGAGATATCGATGTACATCAACTCGCCGGGCGGCAGCGTCGTGGCGGGCTTCTCGATCTACGACACGATGCAGTACATCCGGCCCAAGGTCTCGACGCTGATCTGCGGCATGGCGGCCTCGATGGGGTCCGTCGTCGCGGTGGGCGGCGAGAAGGGGATGCGGTTCGCGCTGCCGAACTCGGAGGTCATGATGCATCAGCCGTCCGGCGGGATGCAGGGCACCGCGGCCGACATCCTGATCTCGGCGAAGTCGATCGAGCGGACGCGCGAGCGGCTCTA
The DNA here is from genome assembly GCA_963729425.1 of uncultured Alphaproteobacteria bacterium. Taxonomy (GTDB): domain Bacteria; phylum Pseudomonadota; class Alphaproteobacteria; order Rhodobacterales; family Rhodobacteraceae; genus Jannaschia. The sequence goes on from CAVSOF010000009.1 coordinate 45,669, forward strand.
CCAGACCTACGTGAAGCATACGGGTCAGGACTACGAGACGGTCCAGAAGGCGCTAGACCGCGACCTGTGGATGACGCCGCAGGAGGCCAAGGACTGGGGCCACATCGACGAGATCGTGGACAGCCGCGGCGACGCCAAGCCCGACGAGAAGGTCGAGGACAAGGGCTCCGACAAGGCCTGAGGGCCGGACCGGGGGGCCGTTCGCCGCGCCAATTCGGCATTGTGGCCCCCCGGCGATCCGCCTAGGCTCGCCTGACATCCACATCACGGGCGGGGACGCGGGGCCTCGCCGCCGGTCGGTCCGCGCCAAGGACGATGCGGCGAGGAGGCACCAGCATGGCCAGCAGCACCAGCTCCGGCGACGGCAAGAACACGCTCTACTGCTCGTTCTGCGGCAAGTCGCAGCACGAGGTCCGCAAGCTCATCGCCGGGCCGACGGTGTTCATCTGCGACGAGTGCGTCGAGCTATGCATGGACATCATCCGCGAGGAGACGAAGGCCGCCGGGCTCAAGACCGCCGAGGGGACGCCGACGCCGCGCGACATCTGCGGCGTGCTCGACGACTACGTGATCGGGCAGGAGCACGCCAAGCGCGTCCTGTCGGTCGCGGTCCACAATCACTACAAACGTCTCGACAATTCCGGCAAGTCCGACATCGAGCTGTCGAAGTCCAACATCCTGCTGATCGGCCCCACGGGCTGCGGCAAGACGCTGCTCGCGCAGACGCTGGCGCGGATCCTCGACGTGCCGTTCACGATGGCCGACGCGACGACGCTGACCGAGGCCGGCTACGTCGGCGAGGACGTCGAGAACATCATCCTCAAGCTCCTGCAGGCCAGCGACTACGACGTGACGCGGGCGCAGCGCGGCATCGTCTACATCGACGAGGTCGACAAGATCACGCGCAAGTCCGACAACCCGTCGATCACCCGCGACGTGTCGGGCGAGGGCGTGCAGCAGGCGCTCCTGAAGATCATGGAGGGCACGGTCGCCTCCGTCCCGCCGCAGGGCGGGCGCAAGCATCCGCAGCAGGAGTTCCTGCAGGTCGACACGACCAACATCCTGTTCGTCTGCGGCGGCGCCTTCGCGGGGCTCGACAAGATCATCGCGCAGCGCGGCAAGGGGTCGTCAGCATGGGCTTCGGCGCGGACGTGAAGGCGCCGGGCGAGAAGACGGTGGGCGAGTACTTCAAGGATCTCGAGCCGGAGGACCTGCTGAAGTTCGGCCTGATCCCCGAATTCGTCGGCCGCCTGCCGGTGATCGCCACGCTGACCGACCTCGACCTCGAGGCGCTGGTGATCATCCTGACGCAGCCCAAGAACGCGCTCGTCAAGCAGTACCAGCGCCTGTTCGAGCTCGAGGGCACCAAGCTCACCTTCACCGAGGACGCGCTGCAGGCGATCGGCCGCCGCGCCATCGAGCGCAAGACCGGCGCGCGGGGCCTGCGCTCGATCATGGAGGACATCCTGCTCGACACGATGTTCGACCTGCCGGGGATGGACACGGTGGAGGAGGTCGTCGTCAACGAGGAGGCCGTCCGTCGCGAGGTCAAGCCTCTGCTGATCCATTCCGACGAGAAGGCGAAGAAGGAACCCAAGAGCGCGGGCTGAGGGCGGCGCCGGAGCGGATGCGGCCGGTTCGCATCGCGCGGGACCGGATGACGGGTCGGGCGCACCGGCCTTCCAGGCGCGCATCGCAACGCGTGGCTCGGGGCGGATCCATGGATACGGTGGGATCATGATGGCGGACGCCGGACCGGCGAACGCGCTGGTCCAGGACGTGTCGATCGGCATGATGCGCACCGGATCTTTCGCCGAACGCGTGACGGTGGCCGAGCGAGCCCTCGCGACCTTCGGCGCGACAGCGGTGAATCTCGCCGTCGTCGACGGAAGAATCCGGGATACCGTTCTGGTTCCAGAGTTCGCTGCCCGACGCCGTCCGTGTCGCGTAGCCGAGCGGCGAGCACTGGCGGCACGACGGGATCGCCCGTCGTTCGGTCGCGACGACGGAGCCTTTCATCTGGCCGACGCACGACGCCATCGGCGATCAGCCGACCGAGCCACGCGCGTTCTGCGACCTGGCGAACGGAGGTGCGGAGCGCGCGATCACCGCCGTGACGATGCCGTTCGGGCCCGGGCGGGGCGACGGATACGTCTCGCCTGTTGTTGGGGCCTGCCCGTGGGGGAGGTCTTCGCCACCGAAAACCTCGCGCGCATCCGTGCGGTGGCTCGCCGCGCGCTGCCATGGTTCGGCCGGCCCCCGGACGAAGCGTCGCCTCGAGAGGGCGGGCATCTGACGCGAAGACTGTCGCCTCTGGAGGCCGATGCCCTCGCGCTGCTCGCCGGTGGGCTGCTCTCCGCGCGGATCGCCCATCTGATGGGGATCGCCGAGGCGACCGTGGCCAAGCACGTCCTCTCGGCCCGCAGGAAGCTCGGGGCGGACACCCGCGCGCAGGCCGTGGCCGAGGCCATCCGTCGCCACGAGATCGACCTGTAAACCTATCGATATCGACCAGCGACGGCCTCGACCGTCCCGGCATCAAGCGTGAGGCGGGACCGAATGCCCGCTGCCGGAAGGTCAGGACAATCGATGGATGCCATGACGATCACGCGCCCCGCCCGCTGCTTCGCCCTCCTCGCGGCGGGCCTGGGGCTTTCCGCCTGCGTCGAGACGACGGACGTCGCCTCGTCCCCGACATCCGCGGGCCCGCAGCGCATCGCCTACCAGTCGGGCGTCCCGCTCGCCGTGGGGGAGTCCGCGATCGTCCACGGCAGGCGCGGCGATTGCGGCTCCCTACCCAGCGAGGCGGGTCTGGCGCGATCGAAGGCCGACCTCGACGCGCAGACCAGCCTCGGCACCTTCTCCTTCGGCGCGCCGGGCGTCCGGCGGAGCGTTGCATGCAACGGCGACACGCCGGCCCGGCAAGCGATCTTCACCGCCACCTCGACCGGACGACAGACGCTCGACGTGCACGGCGATCCGGTCAGCGTGACCGTTCGGTGACGGAAATGGCGGAGGGGTGACGACGCGGGCGCGAAGCCTAGGTGACGTGCCGTGGTCCTGCCGATTCCAACCCGCGCCGCCGGCCTCGCGCGCTGGCGGCCTTCGTCCCGCGCGCCGGGCGTGCCTATGCCGCCGCCCGCAGCCGCATCGCCGAGGGGCATCCGCACGTCTCCGGCCTGTCGCCCTACCTGCGCCACCGCGCCGTGACCGAGGCCGAGGTCGCGGGCGCGATCCTCGACCGTCACGCCCCCGACGCGGCGGAGGCGATCGTGCGCGAGGTGATCTGGCGCACCTACTTCAAGGGCTGGCTCGAGCGGCGGCCATCGGTCTGGACCGACTACCGGCGCGACGTCGCCGCCGCCCGCGACCGGCTCGCGACCGAGGGCGGGCTGCGGCGGGGCTGGGAGGACGCCTGCACCGGACGCACCGGGATCGCGCCGCTCGACGCCTGGGCCGGCGAGCTCGCGGCGACGGGCTACCTGCACAACCAGGCGCGGCTGTGGTTCGCGTCGATCTGGATCCACACGCTGCGCCTGCCCTGGGCGCTCGGGGCGGACTTCTTCCTGCGCCACCTCCTCGACGGCGACGCGGCATCGAACACGCTGTCCTGGCGGTGGGTGGCGGGGCTGCACACGCGGGGCAAGGCCTACGCCGCCGACGCGGAGGCCATCGCGCACGCGACCGGCGGCGCGTTCGACCCGCGCGTGCTCGCCGCGCAGCTCGCGCGCCCGGGCGAGGTCCGCGCCGTCGACGGGCCCGCCCCGCCGCCGCCCGGCCCCGTGCCGGAGGACGCGCCCCTGCCCCGTGGCCGGATCGGGCTCCTGCTGCACGAGGACGACCTGCATCCGGGCTGGCTGCTCGCGCGCGGGCTGGAGCCCGCCGGGACCGCCGCGCTGATCGCCACCGACGGGCGGTCCTCGCTGACGGTGGCGCGCCCGGTGCGCGACTTCGCGCGCGCGCTGGCCGAGGACGCGGTGACGGGCATGCCCGCGCCCGGCCCGGTGACCGACGACGCGGGCGAGATCGCCCGCTGGGCGCGCGGCTTCGACCACGTCGTCGCGCCCTACGCCCCGGTCGGCGCGCTGCGGACCCGGCTCGACGAGGCCGATATCGCGACGGTCCGGCCGCTGCGCGACTGGGACGCCGCCGCCTGGCCGCACGCGACGGCGGGGTTCTTCAAGTTCCGCCGGGCGACGGATGCCATATTGGCGACGATCCCGTCCGATGGCGGCGATTGACGCGCGAGGCTTCACTCGCCCCGGACGATCCGCTACGCCTGCCGCGAAGGGTCCGGCGAAGGCCCGCCACGGCAGCACATGGGGCGACATCGTGCGACACGACATCGACGGCGCGCGCCGCCTCGCCCCTCGCCTCCTCGCGGTCGGCATCGCCTTCGCGCTCGGCGGGTGCCTGCCGGTCGCGGGGACGGATGCGGTCGGCGGTCCGTCCGCCGCGCCGATCACGGGACGCCCGCTGCTCGAGACCGACGTGGAGGCGCCCGAGCGGTTCCGCGCGCGCGAGGAGGGGCTCTGGGACGGGCGGCCGTCGCTCGGCGGCATCTGGGTCGCGGCGCCCGACGTGATCGACCCCGAGCGCGTCGTGATGCGCAACCCCGGCAACGGGCAGGAGGTCGTCGGCGCGCTGTTCCGCCGCGAGCGCATCACGCCCGGGCCCCGGCTGCAGCTCTCCTCGGAGGCCGCCGTGGCGCTCGGCATCCTCGCGGGCTCGCCCACCGAGATCGAGGTGGTCGCGCTGCGCGAGGTCGCGCCCGAACCGATCCCCGACGTGGTGGCCGAGACCGATGCGGTGGCGCCGGAGGCCGCGCCCGCCGCCGCGACCCCGGCCCGCCTCAACCCGTTCCGGCGCCTGTTCGGCCGCCGCGCGCCCGCCCCGGCCGAGGCGGTCGCGGCGACCGTCGCGCCGCCGCCGCCGGGCGAGGTCCGCCCGACGCAGCGCCCCTGACGCCTCGCCATGCCCTGCCCCGCCCGCGAGAGGAGACCGCCGATGATCCGCCCCATCCTGCACGCCGCCGCCGCGGCGCTGCTTCTCGCGCAGCCCGCGCAGGCGCAGGACTTCCAGACGCAGGCCGGGTCGGCGGTGGTGATCGATCACAACACCGGCCAGACGCTTGCTCGAGAAGAACGCCGACGTGCCGCTTCCGCCCGCGTCGATGTCCAAGCTGATGACGCTCTACATGACGTTCGAGGCGCTCGAGGACGGGCGGCTGACGCTCGACACCGAGCTTCCCGTCTCGGCGCACGCGTCGTCCTACGGCGGCTCGACGATGTTCCTCGACCCGCGCGACCGGGTGTCGGTGCTCGACCTGATCCGCGGCGTCGTCGTGACCTCGGGCAACGACGCCTCCGCGGTGCTTGCCGAGGCATTGAGCCCCGACGGGTCCGAGGAGGGCTTCGCGCGGATGATGACCGAGCGGGCGCCCGAGATCGGCATGACGCAGTCGGTGTTCCGCAATTCCAACGGCTGGCCCGCGCCGGGCCACGTGATGTCGATGCGCGACCTCGCCGTGCTGGCCGAGCGGATCATCACGCAGTTCCCGCAATACTACGTCTACTTCGCGGAGACCGAGTTCGACTACGACGACCGCTCGCCCGCCAACCGGTTCAACCGCAACCCGCTCCTGTACCTCGACATCGGCGCCGACGGGCTCAAGACCGGGCACACGCAGGAGGCGGGCTACGGCCTCGTCGGCTCGGCGGTGCAGGGCGACCGGCGGGTGACGTTCGTGATCTCCGGGCTCGACACCGACGCAGCCCGCGCCGACGAGAGCGAACGGATCGTCACCTGGGCGTTCCGCCAGTTCGCCGAGGTCCATCCGCTGCGGGGCGAGGACGCGCCGCGGCTGACGGCGGACGTGTTCATGGGCGAGACGGCGAGTGTGCCGCTGGTGGCGCAGGGAGGCGAGGCCGTCGCGATGCTGCTGCCGGTGACGGGGCGCGAGGCGCTCACCGGCGAGGTGGTCTTCGACGCGCCCGCCATCGCGCCGATCGCCGCCGGCACCCGGCTCGCGACACTCACGCTGGAGCATCCCGGCATGCCCGCGATGTCCGTGCCGCTCGTGGCGGGCGCCGACGTGCCCCGCGCGGGCCCGCTGCGCCGGATGCGGATCGCGGGCGCGCGCGTCGCGGGCGACGTGATCGGCTCCGCGATGGAGCGGTTCCGCTGAGGATGGCCGCGCGCGCCCGGCGCTGCTAGGCGCGCGTCCATGTTCATCGCGTTCGAGGGGATCGACGGCTCCGGCAAGTCGGTGCAGGCGCGTCTGCTCGCCGAACGGCTGCGCGCCGGAGGCCGCGAGGTCGTCGCCACGCGCGAGCCCGGCGGCTCGGACGGCGCCGAGGAGATCCGTCGCCTGCTGGTTGAGGGCGCGACCGGGCGCTGGTCGCCCGCGACCGAGGCGCTGCTCTACACCGCCGCGCGGCGCGACCATCTCGAGCGGGTGATCGAGCCCGCGCTGAAGCACGGCGCATGGGTCGTCTGCGACCGCTTCGCCGACAGCACGCGCGCCTATCAGGGCGCGACGCGGGGCGGGCGGCGCGCGATGGTCGACGCGCTCCACGCGCTCGTGATCGGGCGCGAGCCGGACCGCACGATCCTGATCGACATCGCGCCCGAGGCGGCGCTCGAGCGGGGCCTCGCGCGGGGCGGGTCGGAGGACCGTTTCGAGCGGCTCGGCCTCGCGTTCCAGCGCGCCGTCCGCGACGCCTACCTCGCCATCGCGCGCGACGCGCCGGGCCGCGTGCGCGTGATCGACGGGACGGGGACGATCGAGGCGGTCGCGGCGCGCGTCGACGCGGCCATCGAGGCGGGCGCGTGAGCGACGACGCCCTCCCCGAGGCCGACCGCGCCGGCGAGGCCCCGCATCCGCGCATGGCCGCCACCACGATCGGCCAGGACGCCGCGCGCGCCGAGGTACTCGAGGCCTGGAACGCGGGACGGATGCCGCATGGCTGGCTCCTGACCGGGCCCGAGGGGGTGGGCAAGGCGACCTTCGCCTGGGAGGTCGCGCGGTTCCTGCTGACCGATCCGCCCGCGCGCGCCGAGACGCTCGCCCCGCCCCCCGGCCACGCCGCCCTGCCCCGCATCCGCGCGCTCTCGGAGCCGTCGCTGATGCTGCTGCGCCGCGAATGGGACGCGAAGGCCAAGCGGCTCGGCATGCAGATCGCGGTCGGCACGGTGCGTCGGCTCGGCGGGTTCTTCGCGATGGCCTCGGAGGGGCGCCGCGTGGTGATCGTGGACGCGGCGGACGACCTGAACCCGTCGGCGGCGAACGCGATCCTGAAGCTCCTGGAGGAGCCGCCCGAACGCGCGACGCTGCTCCTCGTCGCGCAGCGTCCGGGCCGCCTGCTGCCGACGATCCGCTCGCGCTGCCGCGTGCTGCGTCTCGGCCCGCTGAGCGACGCGGAGGTCGCGCAGGCGGTCGCGCAGGCCGGAGGCGACGGCTCGGCGGTGGCGCTCGCCGGCGGCTCGCCCGGCGCGGCGCTGGCGCTCGCGGGGGGCGGCGCGGCGGCGCGGGCGGCGTTGGTCGACCTCCTGTCGCGGAGCCCGATGGACCGGGGCCGCGCGCGCGCGATGGCCGATGCCTGCGCGGGCCGGGCGAACGCCGCGCGGCTCGATGCCACCCTGGGCGCCATCGCCCGGCTCCTGCACGACCTCGCGCGAGCGGGGCTGCTCGGGCCACCCCCGGACGCCGAGCCCGAGGTCGCCGCTCTGCTGTCGCGGCTCGCCCCCCACGATGTCGCGGCGCGCGCCTGGGCCGGGCTCGCGGGCGAGATCGGCGCGCGCGCCGCCCGTGCACGCGCGGTCAACATCGACGCGGGCGCGATCGTCTGGGACGCGCTCGCGCGGATCGACAAGCAGGCGCGCGCCGTCTGACGGTTGCGCGCGCCGCGCGGCCCGCCTACCCCGCCCGCCATGCCCCCGCGCCTGACCGACAGCCACTGCCACCTCGACTTCGCCGATTTCGACGGCGAGATGGCCGCGATCCTCGAGCGCGCGGCGGCGGCGGGCGTGCACCGGATGGTGACGATCTGCACGAAGCTGCGCCTCGCCCCCGCCGTCCGCGCGTTGGCCGAGGCGCACGCTTCCGTCTTCTGGGCCGCCGGGACGCATCCGATGTCGGCCGCCGAGGAACCGATGGCGCGTGTGGACGAGCTGGTGGCGCTGGCGGCGCACTCCAAGATGGTCGCGATCGGCGAGACCGGGCTCGACTACCACTACACCGCCGACACGAAGGCCGTGCAGCAGGAGAGCCTGCGCGTCCATGTCGAGGCCGCGCGCGTCACCGGGCTGCCGCTGGTGATCCACGCCCGCGACGCCGACGACGACGTGGCGCGCATCCTGAGCGAGGAGCACCGCGCGGGCGCGTTCGGCTGCGTGATGCACTGCTTCTCCTCCGGCCCCGCGCTGGCCGAGGCGGCGCTCGGGATCGGGGCCTATCTCAGCATGTCGGGGATCGCCGCGTTCCCGCGCTCGGGCGACCTGCGCGCGATCTTCGCCGCCGCCCCCCTCGACCGGATCCTGGTGGAGACCGACGCGCCCTACCTCGCGCCGCCGCCGCATCGCGGGCGCCGCAACGAGCCCGCCTTCGTGGCCGAGACCGCGCGGGTCGGCGCGGAGGCGTTCGGCCTGCCGCTCGAGGCCTTCGCCGCGGCGACCGAGGCGAACTTCGAGCGCCTGTTCGCGAAGGCCGCCTAGCCGAGCCCCCCCTCGCCCCGCACGAAGGCCACCACCGCGTCGACCCCCTCGCCCCGGCGCAGAGAGGCCATCGTCCAGGGCCGCCCGCCCCGCGCCGCGTCGAGGTCGAGGCGCGCGCGTTCGAGGTCGACGCCGACATGGGGCGCGAGGTCGGTCTTGTTCATCACCAGAAGGTCGGAGCGCGTCACGCCGGGGCCGCGCTTGCGCGGGATGTCCTGCCCCGCGGCGGTGTCGATCACGTAGATCGTCAGGTCCGCGAGCTCGGGCGAGAAGGTCGCCGCGAGGTTGTCGCCCCCGCTCTCGATCAGCACGACGTCGAGATCGGGGTGGGCCGCGCGCAGGTCGGCGATGGCGGCGAGGTTGATCGACGCGTCCTCGCGGATCGCCGTATGCGGGCAGCCCCCCGTCTCCACGCCCCGGATGCGGTCGGCGGGCAGCACCTGCGCGCGCATCAGCGCCTCGGCATCCTCGCGCGTGTAGATGTCGTTGGTCACGACCGCGACCGAAAGGTCCCGCGACAGCGCGCGCGCCAGATGCTCCGTCAGCGTCGTCTTGCCGGCGCCCACCGGGCCGCCGATGCCAACGCGCAGGGGACCGTTTGGCGAGCGGGTCACGGTCGTTCGATGTCCGCGACCGGCACGGGGTCGAGGTCGACGACCATCCGCTCCGGCTCGAACGATGCGCCGACGATCCGGTAGAGCGCGATCCAGTCCCGCACCGTCCCGTTCGGGCTCCGGTTCGGCTTCCCGTATCGAAGCGCGGCCAACCCGCCCGCCACGAGGGCCGCCTTCCACTTCCGCTGCCTCGCCTCGTTCCACCAGTCGATCCGCCGCTCCGCGGTCGCGGCACGAGCGGGTGCCACATAGCGTCCGGTGCCCCAGTCGTAGGTTCCATCGGTCGCGGACCATATCCGAAGCACGGGGACGTCGCCCCGCGTGACCTCGCAGCAGTCCCCCTCGGCCGAGCGCGCCATCCAGTTGCCGCGATTCTGGCGCAGCCAGACGATCGCCCTGCGGTCCCTCCTCATCATCGAACCATCCTTCACGTCCGGAACAGCCGCGGTTGCAGCGTCTCGTGCGCCATCGCGTCCATCTCCGCCATCAGCGCGCCCGCGCCCGGCGGGTCCGCGTCCTCGCGCGCGGCGACGGCCTCGATCGCGGGATGGAGCCCGGCCAGGACGCGCTGTCCCTCGGTCTGACCCAGCGGCAGGAACCGGGTGGCGGCCGAGACCAGCTGCGCGGCGAAGGCGTGGAGCCAGAGCGCGCAGACGGTCCCCGCCTCCATCCCCCGCGCGCGGACGGCCAGCGCGACCGGCAGGGGCAGAGGCAGCATGGCCCCCTCCCCCAACCCCGCCACCGTCTCGCCGAAGGCCGCGCCCTGGTCGCGCGTCTCGATCCAGCGCTCCGGCGAGCCCGCGCGGGCGCACAGCGTCGCGGCCACCGCCTCCGGGTCCGCGCCGCCCAGCACCGAGCGGATCGCCCAGACGTCGAGCGGCCCCGCCCCGTGGCGCAGCACCGCCCCGACCCAGGCGTCGAGTCCCCGCGCGTCGCGGACCCGGCCCGTGGCCATCGCCGTCTCGAGCCCGTGCGAATAGGCGTAGCCCGAGGTCGGGAAAGCGGGCGACAGCCACTGGACGAGCCGCAGCAGGTCAGTGCTCATGGTCGTGCCCGTCGTGGTCGTGTCCGAACGTCCGCCCGTGCCCGTAGGCGCCGCCCTCGGGCCGGAACGGGCGCGTCTCCGCCGTCACGGTCGCGCCCAGCCCCTCGAGCATCGCGCGCAGCACGTGGTCGTCGCGGATCGTCAGATGGTCGGCCGCGATCGCGCAGGGCGCGTGCCGGTTGCCGATGTGCCACGCGAGCCGGGGAAGGTCGCCGCGCACCACGAGGACCGGCTCGTCCGCGTCGATCAGCGCGACCTCCGTCCCGTCCGCGAGGCGCAGGCCGGCATGGCGCGACAGGTCCGTCAGCGCGGGCAGGTCGAGGCGCACCTCGCGCCCGCCCTCGGTCACGAGCCGCCGGCGGCGGACGAGGCGCGCCTCGTAGTCGAGCCGGATCGCGTCGGCGGGCGCGTGGACGTGGTCGAGCAGCGTCGCGCTCACGGCGCGGGTCCGGCCGGGCGTCGCGCCGCGTCGTAAACCCGATCTTCACCGATTCCGGCGCAGGCTCGCGGGATGGAACGCCCCGCCTCCCCCGCCGACGCGCACCGCGCCATCGACCGGCTCGCCGCGCTGCGCCGCGCGATGACCGCGATGGCCGTGGAGGAGGAGGCGCTCGCGCGCCGCGTCTTCGCGCTGCCCGACGGGCGGCACGAGGGGATCGCCTGCGCGGTCGACATCGCGACGGGGCGCGACGGCACGCGCCGCATCGCGGTGACGGGCGACATCCTCGCCGCCGGGATGCCGACGGATCCCCGCAGCGAGGCCGCACTGGCGCCGGCGCAGATGGAGTGACCGCCGCGCATGGCAGGGGCCCGCGCCATCAGAACAGGAAGTAGCGCTGCGCCATCGGCAGCACCTCCGCGGGCTCGCAGGTCAGGAGCTCGCCGTCCGCGCGGACCTCGTAGGTCTCGGGATCGACTTCCACCTCCGGCAGCGCGTCGTTGAGGACCATGTCGCGCTTGCCGATCCCGCGCGTGCCGCGCACCGCGACGAGGTCCTTGGCGAGCCCGAGCGCCGCGCCCACCTCGCCCTCCACCGCCGCCGCGCTCGCGAAGATCGCCGCGCCGCGCTCCACCGACCGCCCCATCGCGCCCCACATCGGCCGCGAATGGACCGGCTGCGGCGTGGGGATGGAGGCGTTCGGATCGCCCATCTGCGCCATCGCGATGGTCCCGCCGACCAGCACCATCTCGGGCTTCACCCCGAAGAAGGCCGGCGACCAGAGCACGAGGTCGGCGCGCTTGCCGACCTCGACGGAGCCCAGCTCGGCGGACATGCCGTGCGCGATGGCGGGGTTGATCGTGTACTTGGCGACGTAGCGGCGCACGCGGAGGTTGTCGTTGTCGCCCGTTTCGCCCGCCAGCCGCCCGCGCTGGCGCTTCATCTTGTCGGCCGTCTGCCAGGTGCGGATCAGGACCTCGCCCACGCGGCCCATCGCCTGGCTGTCGGACGCGATGATCGAGAACGCGCCGAGGTCGTGCAGGATGTCCTCGGCGGCGATGGTCTCGCGGCGGATGCGGCTCTCGGCGAAGGCCACGTCCTCGGGGATCGCGCGGTCGAGGTGGTGGCACACCATGAGCATGTCGAGATGCTCCTCGAGCGTGTTCACCGTGTAGGGCCGGGTCGGGTTGGTGCTCGACGGGATCACGTTCGGCAGGCCGCACACGCGGATGATGTCGGGCGCATGGCCCCCGCCCGCGCCCTCGGTGTGGAAGGCGTGGATCGTGCGGCCGGCGATGGCGGCGATGGTGTCCTCGACGAAGCCGCTCTCGTTGAGCGTGTCGGTGTGGATCATCACCTGCACGTCCATGGCGTCGGCAACCGTCAGGCAGGCGTCGATCGAGGCGGGCGTCGTGCCCCAGTCCTCGTGCAGCTTGAGCGCGCAGGCGCCGGCGCGGACCATCTCCTCCAACGGGCCACGGCGCGACGCGTTGCCCTTGCCCGCGAGCGCCAGGTTCACGGGGCAGGCATCCATCGCCTGCAGCATCCGCCCGATATGCCACGGCCCCGGCGTGCAGGTCGTCGCCAGCGTGCCGTGCGCCGGACCGGTGCCGCCACCGAGCATGGTGGTGACGCCCGAATGGAGCGCGTCGTCGATCTGCTGCGGGCAGATGAAGTGGATATGCGCGTCGAACCCGCCCGCCGTCAGGATCCGACCCTCGCCCGCGATCGCCTCCGTGCCCGGCCCGATCACGATGGTGACGCCCGGCTGCGTGTCGGGGTTGCCGGCCTTGCCGATCCCCGCGATCCGCCCGTCGCGCAGGCCCACGTCCGCCTTGTAGATGCCGGTCGCGTCCACGATCAGCGCGTTGGTGATCACGGTGTCGACCGCGCCCTCGGCCCGGGTGCGCTGCGACTGGCCCATGCCGTCGCGGATCACCTTGCCGCCGCCGAACTTGACCTCCTCGCCGTAGGTCGTGTGGTCGCGCTCGACCTCGATCCAGAGCTCGGTATCCGCGAGCCGCACCCGGTCGCCGGTCGTGGGGCCGTACATGTCGGCATAGGCGCGGCGGGTGATCGTGGCGGGCATCGGCGGCTCCTGCGGCTCGGCGCGACGTTCCGTGGGCGCGGCGGGGATGTCAAACCGCCGCCGCCGGGGGCGGGCGGGCGGCGGACCGACGCCGGAGACCTGTCGCTCTCCCGGCGCGGGACCGCGGCCCGGAGCGTCGGCGGCGCGGGGGCGCGGGGGCGCGGGGGCGAGGCGACCGGGCCTGCGCCGCCGAGGGACCCCCGGTCCGCGGGACCGCGCCCTCCCGCCGCGTCACGTCATCGCGAAGACCCGCGCGGGCCCGCCGGAGCCGCCCGCGTGCTTGGGCGCGCCCACGATCAGCGTGGCGCCCGCCGCCGGGACGCGCTCGAGCCCGGCCAGGCACTCGATCCCGTAGCGGCCCGAGGGCAGCCAGGCGTAGTGCGTGGCGAAATCCGCCGACGGCCCGTGGTCGAGCGACAGCGTGTCGACCGCGATCGCGCCCGCCGCCGTCCCAAGCAGCATCTCGGTCGCCTCGGGGTGGAAGCCGGGGAAGTGCAGCCCGCCATCGGCGTCGGCGCCGCGGAACGCGGGCGTGCGCACCTTCTCGCCCCAGCCCGACAGCATCGCCACGCAGGCGCGCCCGGGGATGTCGCCATGCGTGGCCGTCCACGCCGCGACGTCGTCGGGCGTGACCTGCGCGTCCGGGTCGGCGGCGGCACGCTCGCGGATGTCGATCACGCAGAGCGGCACGATCAGGTCCGAGACCTCGAGCTGGTCCACGGACCTGCCGTCGGCGGAGAAGTGCAACGGCGCGTCGACATGCGTGCCGGTATGCTCGTTCACCGTCAGCTCGAAGAGGTTGAAGCCGTCCGCCTCGAACGCGAAGAGCTGCTCCATCGCGAACTGGGGGTCGCCGAAGAAGGTCGGGAAGTCGGGGGTGAGCGTGTGCGTCAGGTCGAACGTGCCGCTCGGCGCCTGCGCCAGCGCCGCGCCCCCGGTCCCGACCGCGACGCCCGCGACCGCCGCCGCCGCGCCGCCCCGGAAAAGGTCGCGCCGGTTCAGCATCCGGTCCTTCACCGCTTCCATCACGCAGGCATCGCACATGGTCTCTCTCCCCCGGTTGTCTCGCAGGCCAGCGTCCGCGACGCGGGCGTGCCGTGTCAATCGGGGTCCGGTGCGCCGGGGCGAGCGGTCAGAGCGGTGCCGGAACGAACGGCAGGAGATCCCGGATCCGCTCGCGCGCGAGGCGCTCGAGGCACGACGCGGCCAGCATCGGCCGCATCGAGCCGCCCTCGGCCAGCATCGCCTCCGCCGCGCAGGCCGCGTCGCGGTAGACGGTCCACGCCTCCTGCGCCTCGCGCAGCGCGGCCTCCATCGTCACCGGGCGGTCGATGCCCTGCACCGCTGCCGCCTCGTCGGAGGCTTTTGCGCCGGTGATCGCCTGCCGGTAGGCGAGGTCGAGATCGGCCTCCGCATCGGCCAGGGCCTGCTCCGCGCAGACGTTCATCTCCGCCTGCGTCAGCGTGGCCGAC
>CAVSOF010000010.1:0-49682 GCA_963729425.1 uncultured Alphaproteobacteria bacterium
GTCCGAGCCGTGGCCGCGACCGGGCGGCCGAGCGCGCGGGCGAGGACGGAGATGCCGGCGATGTCGACCCGGCCGGGCGACACCACCTCGAGGGCCGTCGGGTTCGCCGCCATGCCTCCGAATTCCTCCCGCGTCCAGACCTTGACCTAGAGTAACATCCCGGATGCCTCTACGTCATTTGTTTTCTCCGCGACCCCGCCCGGCTCCGGCGCGCCTAGTCGGCGTTGCCGCGCATGGCCCAGAACAGGAGCTCGAGCTTGCGCGAGGGGCGGGAGCTCTCGAACGTCGCGTCGAAGGCCTCGTCGAGCACCGAGGGCGCGAACAGGATCCGCCGCGACAGCGCCTCGAAGTAGAAGGCGACCGCCTCCTTCACCCCGGCGCCGCCCGAGCCGATGTCGCCGAGGATGACGTAGCGCTCCTCCGTGAACGTCCGGTCGGACATCGTCGCCTCGCAGCCGGGCGTCCGCAGGCGCTGCGCGGCGAGCGAGGCGACGACGAGCTCGTGGTCGCCGACGTAGTGCCGGACCTCGCCCGCGCAGAACGCCTCGGCCAGCGCGCGATGCGTGGGGTAGTCCACCAGCGCGGGCGCGACCGGCGAGCCGTCCGCGCACGCCCCGACGCCGCCGGCGCCCGCGTCGCCGCCGTCCGTCGCCCCCGCGTTGGACGACAGCGCCTCGCGGACCCGGTCGGCCGAGGCATGCCACGCGCCGGCCTCGAGGATCCGCTCGATTCCGGAGGTCCGCGCCGTCGCGCCGCGCACGGATCCCGCGACCGATCGGCACGGGCCGCGAGGGGCGTCGCCCGCGCGCGTCGCGAAGGTGATGCCGGAGATGAAGATGGGGGGGAGGCGATGCGACCCTCGAGCCGTGCCCGCGTCGCGGTGGTCGGTCCGCAGAACACGTCGACCCGGCCCTCCGACAGCGCGTCGTAGATCTCGGCCGCCTCCAGCGCGGTGACCTCGAAGCGCAGGTCGCGCCCGTAGCGCCGCTGCAGCTCGATCGCCGCCGCGTCGCAGACATGGACCACGAACCCCGCGTAGCCGGCCGCGCCGAGAGGGCCACCGGTAGCCGCGGAGACGCCCTGGCCCGCGCGGTAGGCCATCGGCTCCGCATCCGCCCGGACGCCCAGCCGCAGGACCGTCTCCGCCGCGGCGCCGCCCGCGAGAGCGGCGAGGAGCATCGCGGAGGCCGCGAGCGCCCGCAGCGTCACGTCCCGGCCTCCTCGGACCACTCGTTGAGCATCGCGAACGGCACGATGAAGGCCAGCGCGGGGAACGACAGCAGGACCATCTCGCGCAGCGCGCCCGTCGCGAGCGGCCTCCCGGGGGGGATGTAGGTGGCCTGGACGAGGAACGTCCAGATCACGAACGGGATCAGGGCCGCCAGGCCGAGCGCGACGGTCACCGGCGCGGGCTGCCGCGCATGCTGGTCGGCGATCACGAAGACCGCGAAGGCGATGCACAGCCCGAAGACGAAGTGCATCACGCAGAACTGCCAGTTGTCGTCGATGAAGGTGTTCAGCGAGCCCTCCGCCTCCACCGCGAGCCAGAACTCGACGAGCCGCGAGAGCGAGCAGATCAGCACGGCCGCGATGCCCGGGAAGATCGCGTGCTGGAGGAAGCGCAGGAACGGGGGGTTCTTGAGCGTCCAGGGTCGCCAGCGCCCGTATTCGAGGCTCGCGTCCCGCGTGAGCAGGGCGATGCTCGCCGCCGTCGCGAAGATCAGGACGTTGTTGATCACCCCCACGATGGTCGCGTCGAGGACGAAGTCCCAGAACTGCCCGGCCTCGCCCGGCGGGACGTCCGCGGTGGCCCAATAGACGAGAGGAAAGCCGACGATCACCGTGAACGCCATGAAGAACAGCCCGCCCGCGAGCGCGTTGTAGATCGGGTCCCGGTCGGCTTGCAGGTGCTCGATGATCCGGCCGGTGGCGCCCGAGGCGCGGCTCGCGTCGATCGCCTTCGAGTTGCGGATGTAGAGCAGCGCGAAGAGCGCCTGCAGGTTGTTGCACAGCCGGCTCGCGTCGAACTGGACGGCCTGGATCGCGTCCGGCTCGGCGGCCTCGACGATCCGGGCGCGGATGTCGGCGTACTCGGTCTCGCAGCGGCCGATCAGCTCGTCGAGCTCGCTGGGCCGGTAGTCGGTGAACAGCTGGTCGCGCGTGACGCCGAGCACCGCGGGCTGCAGCGTGTCGATCGCCTGGAGCGTGGCGCGGAGCGTGCGCGCCGTGTCCTCCTCGCCCGCCGCGCGCATCCGTTCGGCCAGCCCGTCATGGAACCGCTTCGCGAGCGGCCCGCGCTCCTTGGGGCCCAGGGTCGCGTAGTTGATCCGCTTGAGCCCGGAGATGACGCGGTAGACCCCCCGCGGGATCGCCGCCACCCAGTGCGCGTAGTTCCGCATCACCTTCTCGATCGGGGCGAAGACGCCGAGCGAGAACGCCGCCACGATGGCGGCGGAGACGAAGATCGGCTTGCCCAGGTCGAAGGCGCTCGCGGGATCCTCCACCGCCTGGATGTCGCCTGGCGTGCCCAGCGCCCCCACGACCGGCATGTCGGCCCCCGACCCGACGCCCGGGGAGGCGCCCTGGACGACGGCGTAGACCTCGGTCGAGGACAGGATCACGGCGTAGGCGCCCAGGTAGAGCGACACGTACATGAGGTAGCCGCGAATCAGCTCGCCCGTGGTGCAGAGCGACTCGAGGTCGACCTCCTTCAGGATCGGATAGCGGTGATGCGCGTGGATCTCGACGGGGCTGGCGTATTGGCGGTACGCCTCGACCACGAGCGTGACGGCGCCGGCCGCGACCACCGCCCAGTAGGCGAGCTCCACGCGCCCAGCCTATCAGTAGCAGGTCTGGATGTCGGGGTTGCACGGGCCGGTCGCATGCGCCGCCCCGCTCGGGGCGAGCGACGCGAGGGCGGCGGTGAGGACGAACGCGATCACGACGGGACGACGCATGGCTGGACCTCTCGGGCTCCGGGGATACGTGTTGACGAAACGTCAATAGCGAACCGTCGTCAAACAAGGTTAACCTTTGGGCCGGGCGGCATCGACGGCCGCCCGGCACAGCGTGGCGACGGCGAAGATCGCCGCCGCGGCGCAGACGATGGACGGGCCGGCGGGCGTGTCGAGGTGCCAGGCGGCTGCGAGCCCGCCCAGCGCGGCGGCCGAGCCGAGCGCCGCCGCGAGGCCCGCCATCGCCTCGGGCGAGCGGGCCCAGGGCCGTGCGCTGGCGGCCGGCACGATCAGCAGGGCCGCGATCAGGAGCGCGCCGACGACCTTGATCGCCACCGCGACGACGACCGCGAGCGACAGCGTGAGGACGAGCCGCTCGCGGCGCGGGTCGATCCCCTCGGCCACCGCGAGGTCGCCGTCGAGCGTCGCCGTCAGGAGCCGGCTCCAGCGCCAGCCGATCAGCGCCGCCACCAGCGCCGCGCCGCCCCAGATCACCGCGAGGTCGACGCGCGACACCGCGAGGATGTCGCCGAAGAGGTAGGCCTGCAGGTCGATCCGCACGCCCTGCAGGAACGATGCCGCGACGAGGCCCACCGCGAGCGCGCTGTGCGCGAGCACGCCCAGGAGCGTGTCCATCGAGTGGCCCCGCTCGCCCAGCGCGTCGACCGTGAGCGCCATCGCGAGGGCCACGACGAGCGCCCCGGCGAAGACCGGGACCGACAGGAACAGCGACAGCGCCACGCCCAGGATCGCCGCATGCGCCGTCGCGTCTCCGAAGAACGCCATCCGTCGCCACACGACGAAGCAGCCGAGCGGCGCGGCGGCCACCGCGGTGCCCACGCCCGCGAGCGCCGCGCGCACGAGGAAGTCGCCCAGCATCGCTACGGCGCCGCCTCGGGCGCGGGGTGGTGATCGTGGTCGTGGTCGTGTCGATAGAGCGCGAGCGCGCCCATCGTGCCGGACCCGAAGAGCGCGCGGTAGGCCGGCGCGGAGGCCACGACCTCCGGCGTCCCCGCGCAGCAGACGTGCCCGTTCAGGCAGATCACGCGGTCTGAGGCGGCCATGACCACGTGCAGCTCGTGGCTGACCATGAGGACCGCGCAGCCGCGCGCCGCGCGCACCGCCTCGATCCGGCGGTAGAACGAGGCCGAGCCCGGCTGGTCGAGCCCCTGCGTCGCCTCGTCGAGGATCAGCAGGTCCGGCTCCCCGATCAGCGCGCGCGCCAGCAGCACCCGCTGGAACTGCCCGCCCGACAGCTCCGTCATCGGCCGCCCCGACAGGTCCGCCACGCCCGCATCCTCGAGCGCCGCCGCCCGCGCCGCGCGTCCCGCCGCCCGCGGCAGGTCGAGGAACCGGGCGACCGTCAGCGGCAGGCTGCCGTCGATGCGCAGCCGCTGCGGCACGTAGCCGATCCGCAGGCCGGGCCGTCGCTCGATCGTCCCCGACGCGGCGGGCACGGCGCCGAGGATCGCGCGCAGCAGCGTGGTCTTGCCCGAGCCGTTCGGGCCGACGACCGTGACGATCTCGCCGCGCCCGACCTCCATCCCGACGCCCGCCAGCACCGTGCGCCCGCCGAGGCGGACGTCGAGGGCCCGGGTGCGCACGAGGGGGCCGTCGCTCACGCGGGCGCCCCGTCGCGGCAGGCCGGGCAGAGCCCTTCGGCCTCGAGCACGGTGCGCCCGATCGCGAAGCCGCTCGCGCGCGCGGCGGTCCCGAACGCGGTCCCGATGGCGGGCGCGCGGGCCTCGGCCACCGTCTCGCAGCCGCTGCAGATGAGGAAGGCCGGCTCGTGCTCCGTGCCGGGATGCGCGCAGGCGACGAAGGCGTTGCGGCGCTCGATGCGATGCGCGAACCCATGCGTGACGAGGAAGTCGAGCGCGCGGTAGGCCACCGGCGGGAGCGATCCGAGCCCCTCCGCCCGCAGGCGCGCGAGGACGTCGTAGGCGCCGAGCGCCACGTGCTCGCGCATCAGGATCTCCAGCACCCGCCGCCGGACGGGCGTGAGGCGCAGCCCCTCGGCCCGCGACCGCGCGTCCGCATGCGCCATCGCCGCTTCGACGCAGCCGCGATGGTCGTGGCGGGAGAACGCGACCGCGTCGGCGCCGTCCGCATCGCTTGCCATGGCGGCCCGACCCCCGCATCGAAACGTTACATTATCACATCACCGGGTCCCGCCGATGTCCAGCCCCGCCCCGCTCCCGATCGCGCTGGCGCTGACGTTCGCCCCCGCCGCGTGGGCCGAGGCGCCGTCCGTCGCCGCCGACATCGCGCCGGTCCACTCGCTCGTCGCGCGGGTGATGGAGGGGGTGGGCGTCCCGGACCTGATCGTCGCGCCCGGCGCCTCGCCGCACGCCTATGCGCTACGGCCGTCGGAGGCGCGGTCGATCCAGGCCGCGGGCGTCGTGTTCACCGTCGGCGGCGGGCTGACGCCGATGCTGGACGAGACGATCGCGACGCTCGCGCCGGAGGCCCGCGTCGTCGCGCTGTCGGAGGCGGAGGGCGTCCGCCTGCTGCCCGTGCGCGAGGGCGCGACCTTCGAGGCGCACGACCACGACCACGGGCACGAGGAGGCGGGGCACGAGGAGGCGGGATTCGACGACCATGCGCATGGCGGGGAGGCGGGTTACGACCACCACGGCCTCGAGGGCGACGACCCCCATGCCTGGCTCGACCCCGCCAACGCGGAGGTCTGGCTCGACGCGATCGCGCGCACGCTGGCCGAGGTCGATCCCGCCAACGCCGACGCCTACGCCGCCAACGCCGCCGCCGGGCGGGTCGAGATCGAGGCGCTGCGGGCAGGGATCGAGGCGACGCTCGCGCCGGTCCGCGGGCGCGGGTACATCGTCTTCCACGACGCCTACCAGTACTTCGAGACCGCCTTCGACGTGCCCGCCGCGGGGTCGATCTCGGTGAGCGACGCCACCGCGCCGAGCCCCGCCCGGATCGCCGAGATCCGCGACCGGGTGGCCGGCGAGGGCATCGCCTGCGTGATGACCGAGCCGCAGTTCAACGCGGGCCTCGTGACGACCGTCCTCGACGGGACCGACGCGCGCGCGGGCGTCATGGACCCGCTCGGCGCCGCGCTCGAGCCCGGACCCGACCTCTATCCGGCGCTGCTCGAGGAACTCGCACGGCAGCTCGCCGACTGCCTCGGCTGACGGGTCGGGACATTCCCCGCGGCATGGGGCAGAATCGCGCGCGGCGGGTCCCGACGGGGCCCGCCCGCCCTTCGATCCGCCGCCGGAGCCCGCCATGACCCTGACCCTCGACGCGCTGCGCGCGCAGGCCGCCGACGGCGCGGTCGACACCGTCCTCGTCGCGATGATCGACATGCAGGGCCGCCTGATGGGCAAGCGCTTCCACGTCGACCACTTCCTCGAGCACGCCCATGCCGAGACGCATTGCTGCAACTACCTGCTCGCCACCGACCTCGCGATGGCCACGCCCGGGGGCTACGCGGCGGCGGGCTGGGGGCAGGGCTACGGCGACTACGCGATGGTGCCGGACCTCGCGACGCTGCGCCCGGTGCCGTGGCTCGAGGGGACGGCGATGGTGCTCTGCGACGTGCTCGAGCACGACGGCGAGACCCCGGTGGCGCATTCGCCGCGCGCGGTCCTGCGTGCGCAGGTCGACCGGCTCGCCGCGATGGGCTTCGACGCCTCGATGGCCACCGAGGTCGAGTTCGCGCTGTTCGAGGGCGGCTACCGCGACCTCCAGAAGCGCGGCTATCGGGACCTGGTGCCGCTCAACGGGCACAACGAGGATTACTGCCTGTTCCAGACGACCAAGGAGGAGGGGCTGATGCGCCCGTTGCGCAACCACCTCCGCGCCGCCGGGATCCCCGTCGAGAACACCAAGGGCGAGGCCGAGACCGGGCAGCAGGAGCTCAACATCCGCCACGCCGCCCCGATGGCCTGCGCCGACCACCACGCCATCGCCAAGCACGCGATCAAGGAGATCGCCTGGGCCGCGGGCGTCTCGGCCACGTTCCTGCCGAAGTGGCACGCCGACCGGGTCGGCTCCTCGAGCCACGTCCACATGTCGCTCGCGAGGGACGGCGCGTCGGCGTTCCTCGACCCGGACGCCCCGCACGGCATGTCGGCCACGATGCGCGCCTTCACCGCCGGGCTGCTGGCGCACGCCGCCGAGATCACGCTGTTCCTCGCGCCCTACGTCAACAGCTACAAGCGCTTCGCGGCGGGCACCTTCGCGCCCACCCGCGCGGTCTGGTCGGTCGACAACCGCACGGCCGGGTTCCGGCTCGTGGGCGAGGGGACGCCGGGCATCCGCATGGAGTGCCGCATCGGGGGCTCCGACCTGAACCCCCATCTCGCGCAGGCGGCGCTGCTGGCGGCCGGCATGGCGGGGATCGAGGCGGGGCTCGAGCTCGCCCCGCCATCGACCGGGGACGCCTACGGGCAGGGCGACGCGCCGACGATCCCCGGCAACATCCGCGACGCGACCGAGGCGCTGCGCGGCTCGGCGATGCTGCGGGCGGCGATGGGCGACGCGGTGGTGGACCATTACGTCCGCGCGGGCGAAGTGGAGCGCGAGGCGTTCGACCGGGCGGTGACCGACTGGGAGATCGCGCGCGGTTTCGAGAGGGCCTGACGATGACCAAGACGCTGACCTGCATCTCGCCTATCGACGGCGCCGTGGTGGCCGAGCGGCCCGCGATGGCGCCGTCGGAGGCCCGCGCGCTGGCCGACCGCGCCCGCGCCGCGCAGGCCGCCTGGGCCGAGCGCAGCGTGCGGGAGCGCGCCGACATCGTGCTCGCGGGGGTGGAGGCGCTGGCGGCCGTGAACGATGCGGTCGTCCCCGAGCTCGCGCGGTCGATGGGCCGGCCGGTCCGCGGCGGCGGCGAGATCGGCGGGGTGCGCGAGCGCGCGACCTACATGGCGTCGATCGCCGAGGACGCGCTGGCCGACGTGCCCGTGGCCGACGACGAGGCGTTCCGCCGCTACCTGCGCCGCGTGCCCTGGGGCGTGGTGCTGGTCGTCGCGCCCTGGAACTACCCCTACCTCACCGCGATCAACACCGTGATCCCGGCGCTGATCGCGGGCAACGCGGTGGTCGTGAAGCCCGCGACGCAGACGCTCCTGACCGGCGAGCGGCTGGTCGACGCGCTGCGGGAGGGCGGCGTCCCCGAGGACGTCGTGTCCTGCGCGTTTCTCGACCACGACACGACCGACGCGCTGATCGCCGACCGGGCCTTCGACTTCGTGAACTTCACCGGCTCCGTCGCCGGGGGGCGCGCGATGGAGCGCGCGGCGGCGGGCACGTTCGTCCCCGTGGCGACCGAGCTCGGGGGCAAGGATCCGGGCTACGTGATGGAGGATGCCGACCTCGACGCCGCCGTCGCCACGCTGATGGACGGGGCGATGTACAATTCGGGCCAGTGCTGCTGCGGGATCGAGCGAATCTACGTCCACGAGAGCCTGCACGACGCCTTCGTCGAGCGCGCCGTCGCCTGGGCGGAGGCGCAGGTCCTGGGCGACCCGCTCGACCCCGCGACGACGATGGGCCCGATGGCGAGCCCCCGCTTCGCCGCCGCCGTGCGCGCGCAGGTCGACGCGGCCGTGGCCGCCGGGGCCACCGCGCACGTGCCCCCGAGCGCGGCCGACGACGGCGGCGCCTATCTCGGGCCGCAGGTGCTGACGGGGGTGACGCACGACATGGACGTGATGCGCGAGGAGAGCTTCGGCCCCGTCGTGGGCATCGTGCCGGTCGCGGACGACGACGAGGCGGTTCGGCTGATGAACGACTGCCGCTACGGGCTGACGGCGAGCCTGTGGACGCGCGACGTCGAGCGCGCCGC
Source organism: uncultured Alphaproteobacteria bacterium (assembly GCA_963729425.1). GTDB lineage: Bacteria > Pseudomonadota > Alphaproteobacteria > Rhodobacterales > Rhodobacteraceae > Jannaschia. The sequence continues at coordinate 8,773 of CAVSOF010000010.1, forward strand.
GCGGATCGGCGACCGGCTCGAGACCGGGACCGTGTTCATGAACCGCGCCGATTACATCGACCCCGCGCTGGTCTGGACCGGGACCAAGGAGACCGGGCGGGGCGCGGGGCTCGGCGTGACCGGCTTCCACGCGCTGACGCGGCCGAAATCCTACCACCTGAAGAAGACGACGTGAGCGGCCCGACCGCCACCTGGTCCTACCCCACGCAGGTCCGCTTCGGCGCGGGGCGGCTGTCGGAGCTGGGCGATGCCTGCCGCGCCGCGGGGATCGCGCGCCCGCTCCTCGTGACCGACCGCGGCCTCGCCTCGCTGCCGATCGCCGCGGCCGCGCTCGACGTACTCGACGCGGCGGGCCTCGGCCGCGCGATCTTCGCGGAGGTCGACCCGAACCCCGACGAGCGCAACCTCGAGGCCGGCGTCGCCGCCTACCGCGCAGGCGGGCATGACGGGGTGGTCGCGTTCGGTGGCGGCTCGGGGCTCGACCTGGGCAAGATGGTCGCGTTCATGGCCGGTCAGACGCGCCCGGTCTGGGACTTCGAGGACGTCGGCGACTGGTGGACCCGCGCGGACGCCGACGCCATCGCGCCGGTGATCGCGGTCCCGACCACCGCCGGGACCGGCTCGGAGGTCGGCCGCGCGAGCGTCATCACCGACAGCGTCACCCATGTGAAGAAGATCGTGTTCCATCCCAGGGTCATGCCGGTCTGCGTGATCGCGGACCCCGCGCTGACCGTGGGCATGCCGCGCGCGATCACCGCGGGCACCGGGCTCGACGCCTTCGCGCATTGCGTCGAGGCCTATTCCTCGCCGCATTTCCACCCGATGAGCCAGGGCATCGCGCTCGAGGGGATGCGGCTGGTGGTCGAGCATCTGCCGCGGGTCTGGGACGCGCCGGACGACCTCAAGGCGCGCGCGGCGATGATGGCCGCCGCGATGATGGGCGCCACCGCGTTCCAGAAGGGGCTCGGCGCGATCCACGCGATGAGCCACCCGGTCGGCGCCGTTTACGGCACGCATCACGGCACGACCAACGCGGTGTGCATGCCCGCCGTGCTCGCGCTGAACGCGCCCGCGATCGCCGGACGCTTCGACCGCGCCGCGGCGTATCTGGGCATCGACGGCGGGTTCGACGGGTTCCGGGCCTTCGTGGACGGCTTCAACGACCGCTTCGAGATCCCCCGCCGCCTGTCGGCGATGGGGGTGGAGGCCGACCGGATCGACGATCTGGTGGCGATGGCGTTGGCCGACCCGTCCTGCGGCGGCAACCCGGTCCCGCTCGACGCGGCCAACCTGCGCGGCCTGTTCGAGGCGACGATCTGACGGGCTCGGGGGCGTCTCGGGGTGGACGCTCCTTGGCGGGGATCGCCGGTCGTGGCGCACCCCCACCTCACCAGGCCCGGTTTCCCGGCCCTTTGGAAGCCATGTTCCCGATGTTCGCGGTGCGATGCCGGCCGACGAACAGATCGGCGGGGATCGCGAGTGCGGCGCAGCGGTCCGCGATGACGTCGCCGCAGGCAAGCCTGAACCCGTCAGCGGTCCGGGGGCGATGGCGAACGCGCCGCCTGTCGCCGCCCGCCGGGACGGGGGGATCATGCGCGGCCCGATCCCCTCGGGCCCACGCCGATCCTGGATACCCGCGCAGATGGCGAGCCGGGCGCAGCGGCCCGCCCGGTCCATGTCAGGCCCGGTGCGCGGGCGGGGGTCGACGGACGTCGCTCTAGCGCCGCGTCGGTCGGGCCTGGCCCGTCGGGGGCCGTATGCCCCGGCAGACTGACTGTCCACCATAGCCGATCGTGGGCTGGCCCTTGGTAGCGGCGCCCGGACGGGCCGGAACCGGTAGCGTCCGCCGAGGGGGCACGAGATCGCACGGAACGCCCGGCCGATCGTCCGGCTTGCGCGCGGGACGGCGAGGGGCTGCGGGCCGCGGATACCCGGAAGCGCGAGGCCGACCGGCGGCGTATCGGCGCGGATCGGGCCGTGCCCGCGAAGGGGTCCGCATGTCGGGCCGGGGCCCGCCCGTTCGGCACGACGTCCGCGGCACGCGGATCGGCGGCGTCGCTCGTCGCGAGGGCGGCGCCTGCGGCAATCCCGCCGATGCGGCGACGGCGCGACTTGTCGCCAGCCCGTCCGGCCCCGGCCGCGCTTGGCGCCCGGCCCGCATCCCGCCATGGTCGCCACCATGATGATCGTGACGCGCGACACCGTGGCCAACCCCGGCATCCTGACGGTCCGGCAGCTTCCGCGTCGCTTCATCGAGCGGGTGACGGTCTGGCCGCGCCGCGCGTCGCCCGGCCTGCTGGCGCGGACCTTGGCGGAGCTGCAGTTCCTGCGCTACTGCACGTGGCTCGCGCCGCTGGTGGTGGTGGCGCTGATCTGGCGGGAGACCGCGCTGCCGCTGTCGCAGGGGCCGGTGCTGATGCTCGCCCTCGTCGTCTGGATCGAGATGCGCGTGCTGCGGATCTCGCCCGCGCGGCGCGCGCGGATGGACCGGGACGCGGCGGCGCGGACCATCGACCTCCTGACGGTGCAGGCGCGCGCGGCGCTGACGCGGATCGCGGCCGGGCGGGGGATGCGGGCGGGCGCCCTGACGCTCGTGGTGGAGCAGTCGCCGCTCCTGTGGCTGCCGCCGCTGACCTACGCGAGCGTGCAGGCGGAGGATCCCGTGCGGGTCGTCGATCTGGACGCGGGCGAGCGGGCGGTGCTCGAGGCGGAGCTGTTCCGCGGCGCGCTGACCGAGCGGGCGCTGCTGCGCGCGAACACCGCCGAGAACCTCTTCCTGCGCGAGGTGGCGCTCGATGCGCGGGGCGTGTCGGCGCATGCGCGGCTGGCGGCGGCGCTCGCGTGATCAGCGCGAGAGGTCCAGCACGCGGCCGAACGGCGCCGCGAGCCCCTGCGCGTCGGGCACGGCCCAGATCACCGGCAGGCGCGGGGCGGGGCCGGGCTCGCCGTCGAGGTCGGTGAGCAGGACGATCGTCGCCGCGCCGAGCGCGCCCGCCGCGGCGATCGGCGGCGCGAAGTCGGTGCCGCCGCCGCGTGGCAGGGGCGGCGGGACGGGCACGGTGCCGGGCTCGACGCGGGACAGGTGACGGACCGCGTCGTCGAACACGATCAGGTGCAGCTCCGCGCGCAGGCGGCGGGCGATGCCGGTGACCTCGCCCCAGAACACGGCCAGCCGGTCCCCGTCGATGCTGCCCGACGCGTCGAGGGCCACGGCGATGCGCGGGACCGTCGTGTTCGCGCGCGTGCCGGGCTGGAAGCCGGGCGGGGCCGTGCCCGCGCGCGCGGCCTGCGCCGTCCCGGCGAGCCAGCGGCGGGCGGGGCGGGTCGGGGCCGGGCGCGGCTCCCGCGTGACGGCGCGGGCGAGGAGGCCGCGGAGCACCAGTTCCCACGGGGTCCGGGGCGCGGGGATGTCGGCGATGCGGTGGCCGATCGTGCCCAGCCCCCGCCCCGCGCGCCGCCCCGCATTGAGCGCGCGGGCAAGGTGCTGGCGCCACGCCGCCTCGTCCTCGGTGGCGGTGGACGCGTCGCCGGCCTCGGGGGCGAGGTCGGGCGCGAAACCGCGACGCGCCTCGCCGCCGCCCGCGCCCTCCGGGGCGGGGAGCGCGTGGTAGAGGCGGTCGACGTCCCATGCGCCGAGCGCCGTCGCGGGGTCGGGGGCGGGCCGTCCCGCCTCCTCCAGCAGCGCCGCGAGGGAGACGGCTGGGCGGGGCAGGGCGTGGCCCGCGAGCAGCAGCGCCTCGTTCACCAGCGCGTCGGCGGCGAGGTTCCAGCGCTCCGGGTCGAACCGGTCGCCCAGCCGCGCGGCCATGTTCGAGAGGCGTGCGGAGTGGCGCAGCGCGACGTGCAGGACGTGGTGGGCGGCCAGCCCGCGCTGCTCGTGCGGGGTCAGGGCGGCGAAATCGGGGCCGTAGGTGATGGTGGACCCTCGCGTGCAGGTGGCCGGCCCGTCGCGGTGCGCGCACCACAGCGAGAGGGCGGCGATCGCGGGATCCTCCTCCACCAGCGCGGCGAGGGCTTGGGCGGCGCGGGCGGAGTGGCGGGCGGCGGTCGCGGGCTGGGTCGCCTCGGTCGGGAGGGCCGGGGCGCTCACGCCTTGCGTGCGGCCATGTGGGCGGCGTAGCCCGGCGCGTCGCGGAACGCCTCCTGCCAGCCGCGCTCCAGCGCCCGCTCGATCAGCAGCTCGAACCCGTAGGTCGACAGCTCGCCCAGGGGCAGCGCCGCGAAGCCGGGCTCCGGTCGGATCACCGCGAGGTCGCGCAGCGCCGCCATGACCTCGATCGCGGCGGGCAGCGTGGCCTCGTCCGCGAGCGCCACCACGGCGTAGACCAGCGCCGTCAGCCCGTGGAGGCCGGGCGGGTAGAGGGCCGCGCGGTCGCGGGGCGGCGCGTCGAGCAGCGCGCGGGCCTCGACGGTGGCGGCGACGTCGCGCTCGACGAGCGCGAACTCGGCGGCGGGCGCCGCGCCCAGCGTGCCCGCGATCATCACGTCGCGTAAGGATCGGTCGGGGACGGCGTGCAGGATCGCGGAGACGCGGGCCCAGGCGCGCGGCGTGCAGGCGATGGTCTCGCCCCGGCGCAGGCTCTCCTCGGTGGTGTCGAGGAGTTCGGGGCGGGTGCGCACGAAGGCGGCCACCGCCGGATGGAGGCCCTGCGGGACGGCGTAGCCCGCGAGCCAGTCGGCGGCGTCGGCGCGCACCGCGAGGTGGATCAGGCGGTCCGACAGCGCGGTGCCCATCTCGTAGGCGATGGCGCCGTCCTCTACACCGTTGCCGGCGGCGACGACGAAGGTATCGGGCGGCAGGACGTAGCCGCCGATCCGCCGCTCCTGCAGCAGGCCGTAGACCGTGGGCTGCAGCAGCGGAGAGGCGGCGGTCAGCTCGTCGAGGAACAGGATCGCGCGCGTGCCGGGGCCGGGCAGGTCTTCGGGCGGGTACCAGACGGTGCGGCGCGCGTCGTGGTCGTAGAACGGCAGGCCGCGCAGGTCGGCGGGGTCGATGGTCGTGAGCCGCAGGTCGTGGAGGCGCGCGCCGGTCTCGCGCGCGAGCCGCTGCACCACCTCCGTCTTGCCGATGCCGGGGCGGCCGTGGAGCATCCACGACGCGGTGAGCGTGCCCGCCATCTGCGCCGCATGGCCCGCGCGCAGCGCCTCGAGCGCGCGACCGGCGGAGACGGGCTGGGTGTTGACGGACATGGGCCCTCCGGTGCTCGCTTGGAACGTAGCGCGTGGACGGGACGGGGGCGAGGCGATGGCCCGCGACCTTGGGGGGCATCGTCGGCGATGCGCCGGACCGCCATGCCGTCCGGGCCGCGGACGGGGTCGCCGCTGATCCGCTGCACGGACCGGGCGACGCTTCACCTCGATCGCGTCGGCACGGCGACGTGCAGCAGCATCACCCGTCGAGGCCGCCTCCCGTCAGCGCGTTGATGTCCCGAACGCGCCCGTCGCGGCGCGCCCTTCCACGCGCGCGGCGTCGTCGGGCGGGCCGGCGAGGTCCGCCCGCGGCAGGCCGTCGAGACCGGCGAGATCGGCCAGACCCGACGGAGCGGGGATCACCGCGGCCGGGCCGGCCGTCGCGCGATCGCGCCAGGCCTCGAGGCGGCGGGCGTGCCACCCCCCGCCCCCGGCGCCGCGCGGAGCCATCGGCAGGAAGGCCGCGTCGCCTTCCGCCCCTCCGGTGATCCCGCCCGATCGCGTCGGCGGGGCCGCCGGGGCCGCGACCGGATCGAACGGGGTCGCCGGGCTTTCGCCGGAGCCGAGCCAGACCTCGACGTAGCCCGCCGCGGGCGACGGCGAGAACCGCGTGAAGTCGCGCGCGGCGCCGCCGATGCGCGCGGCGAGCGTCTCGGCGGCCGCCCGGTCCGCCGCGTGGTAGTAGCGGACATGCGTGCGGGCGATCGTATAGGGGGTCGCTACCTCGACCGTCGGCCATCCGAGCTCGGCGAGCCGCAGGAGCACCCGGTCGCGCGTCTCGAACGCGTACGTGGCCGGCAGGTGCACGCCGACCCGCGCCGACGGGCCGTCCGCCGGCGCGTCGGCCGGTGCGGCCGGGCCCGTCGCGCGTGGCGGCGTGGGTTGCGGGGCGATCCCGGCGACGGCGTTCGCGTCCGGCGCGGGCGGCCGCATCGGGCGGGGGGCGTCGTCGACGGCCCCGCCCCCGGCGCCGCCTCCGCCGGTGCGCGGCGCCGGTCCGGTTCCGTCGGACCGGGCCGACGGCGGTGCGATGGCGGGCGCATCGGAGCGCGCGTCGGGGGGTGGCGTCGGGCCCGCCGCTCCCGGAAAGCCGGGCACGCGCTCGATCGTCGGCGCGGCCGGGACCGGACCCGGCGGGGGCGCCGCGACGCGCTCTGTGCCGACGCGGACGCCGACCGGCGGCGCGGAAGCCTCGGAGGCCGCCACCGGCCGTACCGTCACGACCTGCGGGGCCACGGGCGCGCCGGGCTCGGGCGCGACCGCGACGGCCACGTCCGGGGCGGGCGCCGGGCGCGTCATCGCGAGGGTCGCGGCGACGCCCCCGACCGCGCCGCCCAACGCGAGGCCGAGGAGGAGCGACGGCCAGACGCGTCGCGGCGGCGCGGCCGGCCGTGCCGGCGCGCGCAGCGTGATGGCGGGCCGCGGCGGCGCGGCGAAGCCCGGGCCGCGCGACGCGTCCGCCCGGGGCATCTCGGCTTCGCCGACGGGTTCGGGCCGCCCGGCTTTCGCCTCTGCACGCTCCCGGAGGACCTCCTCGCGCCGGGCGCGGGCGATCTCCAGGCGGCGCTCCCAATCGTCGGAATCGTAGGGCAGGGCGTCGGTGCCGGAGCCTTCCCCGGACGTCGAAAGACCGTGCTCGACCATGCGCGACCGCTTCCCTGCGCCGTCCCCCGCGCGGGCAGGGAACCTGAATAGATCTTAATAGGATGGCGCCCGATCGTCACCGGTCAAGGCCGTAGCGTCACGCGGCACGTCGCCGGACGGCGGGGACGGGCCCGTATCCAGGGCTCCGCCCGGCCCATTCCAGGCCCGGACGTCCCTCCCGCTGCCGGGAGGATCCAGTACGTCCCCCTCCGAACCCCGACCGTGGTGATCGGGGGAAACGGCCGGGAGCCGTTATGGGTCGACGCCCGCGGCAGCGACGGCGGCGGCGGGCGACGCGCCGCCGCGCGCCCGGCATCCCGAGGTCCCGGCCCGGTGGCGCGCGCGGGTCATCGCGACCGGGTCCGGCCCCGCCCGGTCGGGCTGATCCTGAACCAACGGCGCCCCTGTCGCGACGCCCCGACCTTCGACGCCGCTCGACGGATGCCACCGGTCCGAAGTCCTGCCCGAACGCACCCGTCGTCCCGTCCTCGCGACGATCCCGCATCGCCCGCGACGTCCGGGCGACGGCCCGCCCTTCCGGACAGCCGCCGCCCGGACGGTCCGCCCCGCGCCCGTCGTGCCGTCGGCCCGCGTATGGAAGGGCCCCGGCCGCCCGGCCGATGCGCGACCGGCGCTGGCGCCTCCATGCGCGTGGAGGCTACGGTCCCCATGCCCGGCGAGCGACCGGACGTGGCCCGAGATCGGTGCGCCGGGTCCGGGCCGGACGCGGGAGAGACGGTCATGACGACGGAGCCATCCTTCACGTTGGGCATCGAGGAGGAGTATCTCCTCGTGGATGCCCGGACCCTTGATCTCGTCGAGGCTCCCGACGCCCTGATGAGGGACTGCAGGGAGCGGCTCGGGGAGAAGGTCGCGGCCGAGTTCCTGCGCTGTCAGATCGAGGTCGCGACCGGCGTCTGCGCGACCGTGGGCGAGGCGGGCCGGGACCTGGCCGGGCTGCGGCGCGCGGTGAGGGAGATCTGCGACGGCCACGGGATCGCGCCGATCGCGGCCTCCACCCATCCCTTCTCCAAGTGGGACGAGCAGGCGTTCACCGACAAGCGGCGCTACCGCGACCTCGAGCACGATCTCGAAGGCGTCGCCCGGCGGATGCTGATCTGCGGGATGCACGTCCATGTCGGCATCGAGGACGACGACCTGCGGATCGCGCTCATGAACCGGTTCCGGTCCGTCCTGCCGCACCTGCTGGCCCTGTCGACCTCCTCGCCCTTCTGGGAGGGGCGGGAGACCGGCCTCCACTCCTACCGGCTCACCGTCTTCGACAACCTGCCGCGCACCGGGTTGCCGCCCCGGTTCGCCAGCCACGCGGCGTACGAGCGCATGGTGCGGACCATCGTCGGGTCCGGCGCGATCGAGGACGCGACGAAGATCTGGTGGGACCTGAGGCCGTCGGGCCGCTACCCGACGCTCGAATGCCGGATCTGCGACGTGATGCCGAGGATGGCCGACACGCTCGCCGTCGCGGCCCTGATCCAGAGCCTGATGCGGATGCTCCACGAGGCCGGCCGCGAGGACGCGCCGTGGCCCGCCGAGGAGCGGGTCCTGATCGAGGAGAACCGCTGGCGGGCGCAGCGCTACGGGCTGGACGGCGGTCTCATCGACTGGGGGCAGGGCCGGGTCGTCCCGGCCGGGGAGACGTTCGATCGGCTGCTCGCCCTCGCGGCGCCGCATGCCGAGGCGCTCGGCTGCGCCGCCGAACTGGGCGGCGTTCGCGACATCCTGCAGAATGGAACGGGCGCGCACCGTCAGCTCGCCGTCTACCGGGCGGCGCGGGAGCGCGGCGAGGACGAGGCCGCCGCGCTGGAGGCCGTCACGAGGTCTCTGGTGTCGGAATTCGTGGAGGCGGATGCGGGAGGAGGGGATCGAGACCCGGTCGAGATTTCGGCGCGATGACCGCGGATCGACCTGTCTCCGCGCTCCGTGTTTTCCGGTCGCATCGCCGTCGGACGGCGGCCGGCGCGCCGCGTGGACCGGCCATCCGGCCCCTTCACCGGCGATGGGAAGACACGACGTTTCGCCGCCCGCACAGATCCCTCACGGGCGCGAACGCGACCGACTCGGCCGGCACGGTCGTGACGGATCGCGCCGTTCGGCGCAGGAGGACGTCGCCCGGTCCATTCGCCGCCGGTGCCGTATCGACCCGACGCGGCGACCATGCGTCCGGATCGACATCGCGAGAGTGCCGGTCGGCATCCGCGATCGAACGCCGGTCCACACGCGCGAAGTCCGTCACCCCGCTAGAGCCCGGATCGGATGGGCGGAGGACGTCGACCTCCGCCCGGCCCGGCTCCCCGCGCCCTACGAGGCCGGCAGCGTGGCGACCTTGGCGCGCAGCTCGTCGGCCTGCGCGGCGAGCATCGCGCGCTCGGCGGCGGCCTCGCCCGCGGGGATCGCCTCGAGCGCGGCCTCGTAGACCCCGAGCAGCATCTCCTCGCCCCGGCGCACGGTCGAGAGCGCCCGCTCGTCGAGGCCGGTGGCCCAGTCGCGCAGCGTGGTGACGGCCTTGTTGAGCGTGCCGCGGATCGAGCCGTCGTCGGTCCCCTCGCCCAGGCTCGCGAGCCGGCCGTGCAGCTCGGCGGCGTGCCGGCGGTGCATCGCGTCGAGGTCGGCGGCGATCGGCCGGATCTCGGGCTCGGCGCGCGCGAGCAGCGTCTCGTAGCCCGACAGCACGTCCTCGACGCCGCTGTTGACCTGATGGAGGGCGGTTCGGACGGCGTCGGACATAGCTGGGCTCCCTGGCTTGCTGATGGGCCGACAACCGCCGGAGCGGATCGCCGTTCCGGCGACATCCGCGCGCAGGGGGGGTGGGGGCGGCCGCTCGCGGACGTCGCGAGGGACGCGACCGCTCCAGCCGCCGGGCACGACGGCCGGGACGGGCGGACAGCCCGGCGATCCGCGCGACGAAGGCCCGTTCGCCACGCCCTCGGCGCGGTCGATCTTCCGGGGCGCGGTCCACCGGCCCGGCGGTCGGACGCCCCGTGCCTGCGACGGGGCCGACGGCATCGCGTCGCGCACGTCGTCCGGCGGGGCGCGACGCCGCGTCCTCCTGCGGCCAAGGCCGCGAGCCGCGACCCTCGCGATGGCCGTCGAGGCAGCCCGAGGCCCGCGAGGGGCTCGCCCGGCAGCCCGGTCGGGCGCGCCGTCGGCGGCCACGACGCCCACGGCGCGCCGGAGCGCGTCGGGGACCACGGGACGCGGCCGCGTCCGTGCCGTCGAACGGCCCGTCGGGGGAGGCGGGGCGGCCGCCGGATCCTGCCGGCGGCCGTCGCGGTCGCGGGCCTCCCCCGGCTCGTCGACGACCACGGGCCGGACGGCGCGAAGGGCGGTCCGGACGGGCTCGCGGGAACCGGCCGTGCCGCACCCACGCCGCCACTCCGACATGCGCTGCGGGACGTGCCGGTCCGGGGTGTACCGACGGGCGGCATCGGAGGCCGGTGCGCGGCGGATGCGAGCGGGCGTGTCGCGTCGGCGGTCGGGCGATCGGATGTCGGGGATGCGGCCCGACGGGAGCGGTCGCGGGCGCATGGGCGCCGGACGTTCCGCGAGCCCCGCGCACGGCGCACGGCCGGAGCCGTCCGCCTCGCCCGGCGGCGCGCGAGGCGTCCGGCCCCTCGGCGCGTCGACCGGATGGGAGGCGGGGGGCGCGTCGGGGCGGGCGGGGAGCATCGGTGCGGGCGGCCCGCGGGCCGGGCGGATCCCGGGCGGCGGATGGCTCGGACGGCGCATCCCGGTCCCGGCGGACCCGTCGACCGTCTTGGCCGGGTCGTGGTGGCCGGCGGAGCCCGGGCCTGGATCGCTTCCGAAGGGACTCGACAAGCCCGGCCCGAAACTAGAACGTAAGGGGAACATCCAACCGATTCCCGGTGTTCACGATCCATGTCCGATCCTGCCCTGCCCGCCTTCACGGAGGCGATCTGCTCCTCCCGCGACGCGGCCGCGACCGGGCTGATGCTCGCGCAGCTCGACGCGGCGCGGCGCGGGCCGGGGCCGGTGCTGTGGGTGCAGGACGCGGCCGCGGCACGCGAGGGTGGGCTGCCCTGCCTGCGCGGCGTGGCCGGGGCGGGCGTCGCGATGCCGGTCCTGCGGGTGGAGGTCTCCCGCGCGTGCGACGCGCTCTGGGCGATGGAGGAGGGACTGGGATGCGCCGCGCTGTCTGCCGTCGTGGGCGAGATCTGGGGCAATCCCCGGTCGCTCGACTTCACCGCGACCAAGCGGCTCGCGCTGCGCTCGCGGGGCTCGGGCGTGCCGGTCTGGCTCCTGCGCCCCGACGCGGAGGCCGCGCTGTCGGTCGCGCCCGAGCGCTGGCGCGTGGCCTCCGCGGCCTCCGACCCGAACCCCTGGGACGCGCGCGCGCCGGGCGAGCCGCGCTGGCGGGCCGAGCGGTTCCGCTCGCGCGGAGCGCAGCCGGGCGTCTGGACGGCCGGCCATGACCGGGCGGCGCATCGTCTCGATCTGGCTTCCCCGCTTCGCGATGGCGCGGTGGGAGCGGGCGCGGGCCACAGCGGCGCGGATGCCGCGCGCGCCGTGGGATGAGCCGGCCCCCGGGCACGGCGCCGACGCGTCGGTGGTGCTGGCGATGGAGGGCACGCACGGCCCGGTGATCCACGCGGCCAACGACGCCGCGATCCGGGGCGGCGCCGCGCGGGGGATGCGCGTGGTCGATGCCCGCGCGCTCGACCCCGCGCTGGCGGTGGAGCCCGCGGACCTGTCGGGCGACGCCGACGCGCTGCGCCGCCTGATCGTATGGGCGCGGCGCTGGTGCCCCTGGTCGGCGGGCGACGGGGCGGACGGGCTGGTGCTCGACACGACCGGCTCGGACCACCTGTGGGGCGGGGAGGCGGCGATGCTCGCCGACATGGAGGCGCGGCTCGGCGGGCTGGGGCAGGTCGCGCGGCTCGCGGTCGCGCCCACCCACGGCGCGGCCTGGGCGCTGGCGCGGCACGGCGACCCGCGCGAGGTGCTGGACCCGCGCACGCTGCGCGCGCGGCTGGCGCTCCTGCCGGTGGCCGCGCTGCGGCTCGACGAGGCGACGCGGCTGACGCTCCGGCGGCTGGGGCTCAAACGCGTGGGCGACCTGATGGCGATCCCGCGCGCCACGCTCGAGCGCCGCTTCGGCCGCGACGGCCGCGCGCTGGCGACGCCGCTGCGCCGCCTCGACCAGATGTCGGGCGCACTGCCCGAGCCGGTCGTGAGCCCGCCGCCGCCGCAGCGGTTCCGCGTGGTCCACCGGCTGGCCGAGCCGGTCATGGACCCGCAGCCGCTCCTGCCCGAGCCGATGGCGATGCTGTGCGCCGAGATGGCCGCGTCGGGCCACGGCCTGCGCGGCCTGCGCCTCGAGCTCTACCGGATCGACGGGGTGGCGGCGCGGTTCGAGGTCGGCTGCGCCCGCGCCAGCCGCGACCCCGCGCACCTGATCCGCCTGCTGCAGCGCCATTTCGAGGATCTCGACGCGGGCTTCGGCTTCGACACGCTGAGCCTCGAGGCGCTGCGCCCGGAGCGGCTGGACGCGGCGCAGGTCCGGCTCGACGGCGGCGTGGACGCCGAGGTCGCGGTCGCCACGCTGGTGGACCGGCTCTCGGCGCGGCTGGGCCCCGGCGCGGTGCGGATGCCCGACCCGCGCGCGAGCCACCTGCCCGAGCGGGCCGAGCGATGGCGCCCCGCGCAGGCCGCGCTCGGCCGCGCCGACCGGCTGGCGCCCGGGGGGCTGGGCGGCGGCGGGATGGTCGCGCCGCCGCGCGAGCGCCCGGTCCGCATCCTGCAGGTGCCCGAGCGGATCGAGGTGCTCTACGCCGTCCCCGAAGGCCCGCCGGTGCGCTTCGAATGGCGCCGCCGCCCCTACCTCATCCGCCGCCACCAGGGCCCCGAGCGGATCGCGCCGGAATGGTGGCGCGCCCGCCCCGGCACCCGGCTGCGCGACTACTACAAGGTCGAGGTGGACGAGGGCGCGCGCTACTGGCTGTTCCGCGAGGGGCTGGCGGGCGACGGCCGCGGCGGCACGCCCGACTGGTTCCTGCACGGGATGTTTGCGTGAGCGCGCCGTCGCGCGCGCGGCTCGCGCCGGAGCCTCCGGCGGAGGTATTCCCTGCCAGAGGAAGCGGCGGTCGGGCACCCCGCGCCCGGCATCAGCTTGGCGGCACGGGCAACGGGGCGCCTTCCCCTGGCACGGTCATCGGCCCCTCGGCCTGTCCCGCGCCTCCGGTATGGCGGACCGAGGTTAACGCAGCGTTGCCCGCCGCCGCCCGCGCGAGCGCGTGCCCGCCCCTTCCTCTGGCTCCCAATACCTCGGGGGACGGCCGCAGGCCGGGGGGCGGCGCCCCCTCCGCCGCCAGCTGAGCGCCGATGCCCGAGCAGCCCCTCACCCCCGACCGCCGCACGCTCGACCCCGACGCGCCGCTCGACGCGAACCCGCGCGCGGCCTTCGTCGAGCTCGGCGTGACGACCTGCTTCTCGTTCCTGCACGGCGCCTCCGAGCCGGTGGACCTCGTTCTGGCCGCGCATGCGCTGGGCTACCACGCGATCGGGGTGGCGGACCGCAACTCGATGGCGGGCGTGGTGCGGGTCCATACCGAGGCCGGGACGGCGCGGATGCGGCCGCTGATCGGGACGCGGATCGTGCTTATGGACGGGTCCGAGTTCCTGGCCTACCCGCGCGACCGCCAGGCCTACGGCACGCTCTGCGCGCTGATCTCCAAGGGCCGGATGGCGACGCCCGACGGCGGCTGGCAGGACAAGGGGCGCTGCGAGCTGACGCTCGACGACCTCGCCGCGCACCAGGCGGGCAGCACGCTGATCGCGGTGCCGCCCGAGGATGTCGGCGCCTTCGAGGCGGGGCTCGGGCGGCTGGTCCGGCGGCTGCCGTCGCTCGGCCACGTCGCCGCCGCGCACCTGTACCGCGGCGACGACCAGGCTCGGATCGAGCGGCTCGACCGGCTCGCGCGGCGCCACGGGCTGCGGCTCGTGGCGACGAACGACGTGCACTACCACGCCCCCGACCGCCGCCCGCTGCAGGACGTGATGACCTGCATCCGCGAGGGCGTGCGGATGGCCGATGCGGGGTTCCGCCTGCACGCGAACGCCGAGCGCCACCTGCGATCGCCCGCCGAGATGGTCCGCCTGTTCGCGCGCTGGCCGCACGCGATCCGCGAGAGCCTCGCCATCGCCGACGCGCTCGACTTCTCGCTCTCGGAGCTGCGCTACGAGTATCCGCTCGACGACGTGCCCGAGGGGCGCACGCCCGACGAGCACCTGCGCGTCCTGACCGAGGACGGCGCGGCCCGGCGCTATCCGGGGGGCATGCCGGCGCGGGTGCGCGAGGCGGTCGAGAAGGAGCTCGACCTGATCGCGCGCCACGCCATCGCGCGCTACTTCGTCACCATCCAGGAGATCGTGGCCGAGGCGCGCCGCCGCGGCATCCTGTGCCAGGGGCGCGGCTCGGCGGCGAACTCCGCGGTCTGCTTCTGCCTCGAGATCACCTCCGTCGACCCGGCCCACCACGACCTGCTGTTCGAGCGGTTCCTGAGCGACGAGCGCCGCGAGCCGCCCGACATCGACGTCGACTTCGAGCACGAGCGCCGCGAGGAGATCATCCAGCACATCTACGCCCGCTACGGGCGCACCCATGCGGGCCTGTGCGCGACCGTCATCCACTACCGCCCGCGCATGGCGATCCGCGAGGTCGGCAAGGTGATGGGCCTGACCGAGGACACGACGGCGGCGATGGCGGCGACCGTCTGGGGCTCGTGGGGCTCGTCCACGGACGACATGCATCTCGAGGATACCGGCGTGAACCTCGAGGACCCGCAGATCCGGCTCGCGATCGCGCTCACCGACCAGCTGATCGGGATGCCGCGGCACCTGGGCCAGCATGTCGGCGGGTTCATCCTGACCGAGCATCCGCTGCACCGGACCGTGCCCATCGGCAACGGGGCGATGCCCGACCGCACGTTCATTGAGTGGGACAAGGACGACATCGACGCGCTGCGCATCCTCAAGATCGACGTGCTGGCGCTCGGGATGCTGACCTGCATCCGCAAGTGCTTCGATCTGATGGCCGCGCATGTCGGCGTGACGATGGACCTCGCCTCGATCGAGGCGGGCGACGGGCCGACCTACGCGATGCTCCAGCGCGGCGACAGCCTCGGCGTGTTCCAGGTCGAGAGCCGGGCGCAGATGGCGATGCTGCCCAAGCTCAAGCCGCGCGAGTTCTACGACCTCGTGATCCAGGTCGCCATCGTGCGCCCCGGCCCGATCCAGGGCGACATGGTCCATCCCTACCTCAAGCGCCGCCGGTCGGGCGAGGCGATCGAGTACCCCAAGCCCGCTCCCGAGCACGGGCCGCCCGACGAGCTCGAGAAGATCCTCGGCCGCACGCTCGGCGTGCCGATCTTCCAGGAGCAGGCGATGAAGATGTCGCTCGTCGCCGCCCGGTTCACCCCCGCCGAGGCCAACCGCCTGCGCAAGGCGATGGCGACGTTCCGCTCGAAGGGGCTGGTGAGCGAGCACAAGGCGCGGATGGTCGGCAACATGATCGCGCGCGGCTACGATCCCGAATTCGCCACCCGCTGCTTCAGCCAGATCGAGGGGTTCGGCGAGTACGGCTTCCCCGAGAGCCACGCGGCGAGCTTCGCGCATCTCGTCTACGTGTCGTCCTGGCTCAAGTGCCACCACCCCGACGTCTTCGCCTGCGCGCTCCTGAACTCGCAGCCGATGGGGTTCTACGCGCCCGCGCAGATCGTGGAGATGGCGCGCCGGTCGGGCGTGACCGTGCTGCCGGTGGACGTGAACTTCAGCGATTGGGACTGCACGCTCGAGCCGCTGGGCGCCTCCGACCACGCGCTGCGGCTGGGGTTCCGGCAGCTCACGGGGCTGCGCGCCGACGAGCTCGCGCGGCTGGTGGGGGCGCGCCACGCGCCCTTCGCGGGGGTCGACGACCTGCGGCGGCGGACGGGGCTCTCCAAGCGCGCGATCGAGATCCTCGCCTCGGCGGACGCGTTCCGCTCCTGCGGGCAGGACCGGCGGAGCGCGCTATGGGACGCCAAGGCGATCCGCTCCGCGCCCGCCCTGCCGCTCTTCGTCCACGGCGAGGCGTCCGACGTGGGCGTGGAGGCCCCGCACCGCCTGCCGGAGATGCCGATGCGCGAGCACGTCGTCGCCGACTACCAGACCGCGCGCCTGTCGCTGAAGGCGCATCCGGTCGCGTTCATGCGCGGGGGCATGCGCCGCGCGGGCTACGTCGCGTCGACGGAGCTGCGGTCGTGCCGGTTCGGCCAGCGGGTCTCGGTCGCGGGGCTGGTGCTGATCCGCCAGAAGCCGGGCTCGGCCAAGGGCGTGTGCTTCGTGACGCTCGAGGACGAGGGCGGGGTGATCAACGTGGTGATCTGGCCCGACCTCTTCGCCAGGCACCGCCGCGAGATCATGGCCGCGCGGCTGATGGCGGTGCATGGCCGGGTGCAGTTCGACGACGCGGTGATCCACGTCGTGGCCCACGAGATCGTCGATCGCAACGACGCGCTGACGATGCTGTCGGCCGACGAACTGCGCCCCGACCTCGCGCGCGCCGACCACGTCAAGAACCCGCTCCCGGCGGACCGGGGCGGGCATCCGCGCGACGCGCGCGTGATCCCGGCGTCGCGCAACTTCCATTAAGGCCGCGCGACGCCGGGACGGGAGCTCAGCCGTCGATGGCGGCCTCGGTCGCGCGCATCACCCGCAGGACGTTCCCGCCCCAGAGCTTGGCGAGATCCTCCTCGGTGTAGCCCCGCTCGAGCAGCGCCGCGGTGACGTTGAAGCTGTCGGCCGCGCCGTCCCAGCCGTCCACGCCCCCGCCGCCGTCGAAGTCCCCCGACAGGCCCACGTGGTCGATCCCGGCGACCTCGACCGCGTGGACCACGTGATCGAGGAACTGCGAGAGCGTCACGTCGGGATACTCGTCGCGCAGCTCGTCCTGGCGCCGCGCGTACGCATCGAGCGTGTCGGGCGTGGCGGTGCGGAAGTCAGCCCCGGTCTCGAGGCCGAGCTCGGTCCTCAGCGCGCCGATCGCGTCGCTCAGCCCCTCGTCCACGGGGCCGAGATAGGATCGGAACGCGGTGATCTGCGCGACGCCCCCGTCCTCGGCGATCGCGCGCAGCTGCTCGTCGTCGAGCCCGCGCGGGTTGTCGAAGACCGCCGCCGCGGTCGAGTGCGACGCGATGATGGGCGAGCGCGAGAGCGCCATCGCCTCCATGCCCGTCCGCTTCCCGACATGGCTGATATCGACCATGATGCCCGCATCGTTGAGCGCGGGGATCAGAGCGCGGCCGAGATCGGTCAGCCCGTCATCCTCCATCGTGTTGCCCGCGCTCTCGCGGGGGTTGGAGCTGTCGCCGAACTGGTTGTCGCCGAAATGGGTGATCGACATGTAGCGCACGCCACGGTCGGCCCACATCGGCACGTCGTCCACCGAGTTGCCCAGCGGGCTGGCGTTCTCCATCCCGATCAGCGCGACGAGCTTGCCGTCCGCGTAGGCCGCCTCGGCCTCGTCGGCGGTGGTGGCGAGCGCGATCTGGTCGGGATAGGCGCGCAGCATCCGCTCGATCGCCCGGTACTTGTCCTCGGCGGTCGCGCGCATGTCCGCGAGGCCCGCCTCGTCGAGCGCCTCCTGGCCGACGTAGACGATGAAGAAGCCCGAATCGAGCCCGCCGATCCGCATCTCCGGCAGGCTCACCTGCGCGCGCGTGATCTGCCCGGGGTCGAGCGCGGGCGTGGCGTAACCCGCGCCGATGTCGATATGCGTGTCGAGCGTGAACAGGCCGTCGTGGATGGCGCGCATCTCGGCCTCGGTCATCGATTGCGCCTGGGCCGCCAGCGGCGCGAGCGCCAGCAGCGCGGCGAACGTCGTTCTCTTCATGGTGCGATCCCCCTGTCGATCCCCCTCACGATGCGACGATGACGCGGCGTCGCGCAAGGCGGGGGCCGGTCGGGGCGCGCGGGAGCCTGGCCGCCGCCTACGGATCGGGCGCCCCGACGGCGGCGTGCCCTCGGATGCGGCCCGGCGTCAGTCCCAGAGGTAGGGCTCGATGCCGTCCGCCTCGAGCGCGTAGCCGACCTCGGCCAGGTCGGTGCTGATCGGGTTCACGGTCAGCGTCCCCGTGACCCAGATCGGATCGAACATGCCCTCGGCCTCGTAGGGCTCGGCCGAGCGCACGAAGACGAGCTGGTTGGGCGGCGGCGGCGGCACGTGGATGCACGCGCCCGCATAGGGCGTCAGGAGGAACGCGGTCACGCCCTCCGCCCCGGTCTCCATCGGCAGCAGGAAGCCCGGCATCCGCACGCGCACCCCGTCGAGCGCCTCCACGAAGCGGTAGGCGTTGACGTCGAAGATCGGGAGCCAGCGGTCCTCCGCCTCGTCGCGCACGCCGTCGGCGACGATCTCGGAGTAGGGCACGCCCTCGGGGATGAGCTCGTCCCAGCCGAGCGGCCGGGCTTCCTGCGCCGTCGCGCGCGAGGCGAGCGGCAGCAGCGACAGGCCGGCGAGCAGGGAGCGGCGGCGCATGGGCATGGCGGTCCTCCGTCGAATGGCCCCTCGAGTGTGGCAGGTCCGGGCGTCGGCGCAAGCGGGGGGCCGGGACGGGTCCGACCGCCGCGGGCTCGCCCCGCGGATGGAGGCGTGGGGACTGCCGCGGGCGGGCCGCTTCGGCCCGGAACGCGCACGTTCGGCGCGAGGTCGCGCGCTCTCTGGCCCGACCCGGATCCGGCAGGCGCGGGCGGGCGGATCGCGCGCGAGGGGAACCGGTCCATGGACGATCCCGACCATGGCCGCCGTCCGCGCGCGCTTCCAGGGCTGCGGACCCGGACCGACCTGCGGCCGGGGTCGAGGCTTGGCACGGCCGCCGCGCGGTGGTCTGCTGCCCGGATCGAACGACGGAAGGCGTCCGCGATGATCGCCAGGGACCGCATGACCTACGAGGCCGTCGTCCTGCCGGATCGGCCGGCGGTCGACGACGACGCCATGCTCGTGCAGGCGGAGGGCTTCGCCCTGCGCATGGCGGACCGGCACAGCGTCCGCGACTTCTCCGACCGCCCGGTCCCCCGCGCGGTGATCGAGGCGTGCATCCGCGCGGCGGGCGGCGCGCCGTCGGGGGCGAACCAGCAGCCGTGGCATTTCGAGGCGATCGCCGCACCCGATCTGAAGGCCCGCATCCGCGCGGCCGCCGAGGCGGAGGAGCGCGGGTTCTACGACGGCGGCGCGCCCGACGAATGGATCCGCGCGCTCGAGCCGATCGGGACCGGCCCCGAGAAGCCGCATCTCGAGATCGCGCCGTGGCTGATCGTGATCTTCGCGCAGCGCTGGGGGACCTACGACGACGGCAGCCGCTACAAGCACTACTACGTCCCCGAGAGCGTCGGGATCGCCACCGGCTTCCTGATCGCCGCGCTCCACCATGCGGGGCTCTCCTCGCTCACGCACACGCCGAGCCCGATGAAGTTCCTCAACGACATGCTCGATAGGCCCGCCTCCGAGAAGCCGACGATGATCCTCGCCGTGGGCCACCCGGCGCCGGGGGCGACGGTCCCGAGGGTGGCGAAGACGAAGAAGCCGCTGGAGGGCATCCTGACCGTCCGGGAATGACGGGGGCGGGCGGGCCGATCCGGGGCGGCCGCGGGCGATCGCCGCCTTGCCTCGGAGCCGTTGGTCCGCCATCGACGCCGACCGTCCGGGACGCTCGCGAGACGGGGTTCCTCTCGCCTTCGCACCGGGCGCGGCCAAGGGCGGATACGGGCCCCTCTTCCGGGGCGCGGGAACAGGTCGGGTCGCCACGGACGTCGCCGGCGACGGCGGTGCCGGCGATTGGGAGGGGCGATGCGGATGCGATGCCGACCATTCCCGACGAGGCGCTCGCGCCGGAGGGGCCGTGCGACGCGCCAGTCGACGCCGTCGGCGCATGGACGCCGTGCTCAGATCCGACGCTCGCAGGGCGCGGGGCCGCCGACCGGCACGCGTTCGCCGGCCGAGGGGACGCTCCGCCCGGCCGATCGGATCGCGGGGGCGATCGGGGCGCCGATCCGCCGGCGCTTGCGCCCCGGACGCCGCGCGGTCCAGATGCGCGGATGCCCGGGGACGAGACACGCGCGCGGATCCCGGACCTCGTGCCGCTGGGCGAGCGCCGCGCGCCGGCGCTGCCGAAGGACGAGAGCCTCCGCCACGGGCTGCGCCGTCTCCGCGACCGCGTGCTCAAGGTCGAGCCGCCGGACCCCGCGATCGCCGAGGACCGGCTCGCGCGGACGCGGCCCGGCACGCTCGACCGGATCGCCGCCGGGCCGGCCTGGGGGCCCGTGGCCGCCGCGATGGATGCCGCGCTCGTGCCGTGGCTCGATGGCGGGGACGGCGACCGGCTCCGCGTCGTCGTGCTGCCGCCCTGCGAGGACGAGGGGCTCGTCGCGGGCTTCGCCGCCCGCCGGGGGCTCGACGTCCTGGCCGCCCCGCCGCGCGAGGCGCTGCCCGGCGTGACCGAGGCGCCGGAGCTGGGCGGCGACGGCGTTCTGGTGCTGCCCCGGCTCGAGGACTGGCTGCTGCGACGCCACGACGCCCTCGGCGCGGTCCGCGCGCTGCTCGCCGCGCTCGCCGCCACCGACCGGCGCTGCGTCGTCGGCTGCGGCGCGCCGGCCTGGGCCTTCCTCTCCCGCGCCGCCGGGGCCGAGACGCTCCTGCCGCCGCCGGTGACGCCGCGGCCGCTCGGCGCCGCGGGCCTGCGCGCCTGGCTCGCGGCGCTGCTGGCCGCGGCTCCCGACGTTGCGCGGACCGTCCGTTCGTCGCGGACCGGGGACGACGTGCTCGCGCTCGACGCGTCGGGCGAGCCCGCGGACGAGCTGCCGCGCCGGCTCGCCGCCGCCTCGCGCGGCGTCCCCTGGATCGCCTGGGCGCTCTGGCGCGAGGCGCTGCGCGACACGCCCGAGGCGGACGCCGCCGACGACGCGCTGCCCGAGGCCGACGACGACCGAACGCTCTGGACCGCCGGGCTGCGCGACTACCCGCTGCCGGGCGACGCGCGGGCCGAGGCGCTGGCCGTCGTGCACGCGCTCCTCCTCCACCACTCGCTCGCCCCCGCGACGCTCGCGGCGATGCTGCCGGAGGCGGGCGGCGCGGCCGTGGTCCCGGCACTCAGGGCGGCCGAGATCGTCGCCGCCGAGGACGGGCAGCTCCGGCTCGTCCCCGCCGCCTGGCCGTCGATGCGCCGCGCGCTGTCGGATGCGGGCCACCCGATCGGGGCGATCTGAGCGATGGACGAGATGGAGAATACCGAACAGGGCGAGGACGCGCCCAAGCTGCTGAACGACTTCGAGGAGATCGCCTTCCTCGAGATCGCGCTGGTGATCCTCGGGACCTGGATCGCCGTGGTGGCGATCCGCCGGATCCTGCCGCTCCTGGCCGAGCACGGGCCGGGGCGGGCGCGGCTCTACCTGCTGGGCGCGGTGCCGATCGCGCGGCTCGCGCTGATGGTGGGGGCGATCCTGTGGATCCTCCCGATCGTGTTCAACGTCACGTTCCAGAACTTCCTCGTCGTCGCCGGCGCGGTGTCGGTCGCGATCGGCTTCGCGTTCAAGGACTACGTCTCGAGCCTCGTGGCGGGCGTCGTCGCGGTGTTCGAGCGGCCCTATCGCCCGGGGGACTGGGTCGAGATCGACGGCGATTACGGAGAGGTCGCGACGGTGGGGCTCCGCGCGATCCGCGTCGTCACGGCCTCCGACGACGTGGTCACGATCGCGCATGGGCGGATCTGGGAGGAGAACGTCTCGAACGCGAACGACGGGGAGCGCACGCTGATGTGCGTGACGACGTTCCACCTCGCCCCCGACCACGACGCGATGGCCGCGCGCGCCGCGCTGCGCGACGTGGCGCTGACGAGCGCCTACCTGCTCTGGGAGCGCCCGGTGCAGGTGATCGTTACCGAGCAGCCCTGGGCCACGCGCTACGAGGTGAAGGCCTACCCGTTCGAGATGCGCGACCAGTTCCGCTTCGTCTCCGACGTCACCCTGCGCGGCCGCGCGGCGCTCGCGGCGCTCGGCGCCCGTCCGGTCGCCGCCCTCTACGCGCCGCCCGAGGAAGCGCGCGGCGGGACGCGGTGATGGTGCGCGCGGGGTTGCGGGACGCGCGCGGCTGCGGTCACGTGACGCCGCCGCCGGGAGGGAGCCGCGCATGGACGAGCTTGCCCAGGGCGTCGCGCGCGCGCTGCACCTGATCGCCACGCTCGACCCCGAGCTCCTCGAGATCACCGCCCGGTCGCTGCGCGTGACGCTGACCGCGCTCGCCATCGCCTGCGCGATCGGGCTGCCGCTCGGGGCGTGGCTCGCGGTGCGGCGGTTCCGGTTCCGGCGCGGCGTCATCGCGCTCCTGAACGCGCTCATAGGGCTGCCGCCGGTGGCGGTGGGGCTGGTGGTCTACCTGATGCTGTCGCGGTCGGGGCCGCTGGGCGTGCTCGGCCTGCTGTTCACGCCCACGGCGATGATCGCGGCGCAGGTGATCATCGTCACCCCGCTCGTGGCCTCGATCGCCCACCAGGCGATGCGCGAACTCTGGGCCGAGTACCACGACCTGCTGCTGTCGCTGAACGCGACGCGTTGGCAGCGGATCGCCACGCTGATCGTCGATGGGCGCCGCGCGCTTCTGACGACCGCGCTCGCGGGGTTCGGGCGGGCCATCGGCGAGGTCGGCGCGATCATGATCGTGGGCGGCAACATCGACGGCGCGACCCGCGTGCTGACGACCGCCATCGCGCTCGAGACCGGGCGCGGCGACTTCGCGCTGGCCATCGGGCTCGGGCTCGTGCTCGTCACGCTGTCGCTGATCGTGTCGGGCGGGAGCCACTGGGTCATGCGCACCGAGCGGCAGGGGCGCTGGTGAGCCTTTTGCCGCTCCGGCTCGAGGGGGCGGTGCTGCGGCGGCGCGGCCGGGTGCTGGTCGGGCCGGTGGACCTCGTGCTCGGGGCGGGCGGGCCGACGGCGGTGATCGGGCCGAACGGGTCGGGCAAGACCTCGCTCCTGCGGCTGATGCACGGGCTGCAGGCGCCTTCGGCGGGGCGGGTCGCCTGGGCGGTGCCCGACGCCGAGGCGCGCACGCGGCAGGGCTACGTGTTCCAGCAGCCGATCGTGCTGCGCCGGAGCGTGGAGGCGAACCTCGCCTATCCGCTGCGCCTGCGCGGGGTCGGGCGGGCGGAGGCGCGCGAGCGGGCGCGGGCGGTGGCCGCGCGGTTCGGGCTCTCTGCCCAGCTCGCGCAACCCGCGCCGTCGCTCTCGGGCGGGGAGATGCAGCGGCTGGCGCTGGCGCGCGCGATGGTGACGGCGCCCGGCATCCTCTTCGCCGACGAGCCCTGCGCCGCGCTCGACGGCGCCGCCACGCGCGAGATCGAGGCGCGGCTCGCGGGCCTCGCGGCGCAGGGCACGCGGCTGGTGCTCGCGACGCACGACATGGGGCAGGCGCGGCGGATTGCGTCCGACGTGATCTTCATGCTCCACGGACGCGTCCACGAGGCCGGTCCCGCGCCGGCCTTCTTCGCCGGCCCCGCCACCGACGCGGCGGCGGCCTTCCTCAGGGGAGACATCGTCGAATGATCCGCGCCATAGCCCTCGCCCTCGCGCTCCTTCTGCAGCCCGTCGCGGCGCGCGCCGAGACCCTCCGCCTCGCCTGCACCACGTCGTTCGAGAATTCGGGGCTGGCCGAGGTGCTGCTGCCCGCCATCGCGCGCGACACCGGGATCGACGTGCAGCTCGTCGTCGTCGGCACCGGGCAGGCGCTCGCGCTCGGCGCGGCGGGCGATGTGGACGCCGTCCTCGTGCACGCGCGCGCCGCCGAGGAGGCGTTCGTCGCCGCGGGCCACGCCACGCACCGCCGGGAGATCATGCACAATGACTTCGTGATCGCGGGTCCCGAGGGCGACCCGGCGGGCGCGGGTGGCGCCGCCGACGCCGCCGGTGCCCTCGCCCGGATCGCCGGGGCCGAGGCGCCCTTCGTCAGCCGCGGCGACGACAGCGGCACGCACAAGGCCGAGCTCGCGCTCTGGGACGCGGCCGGGATCGCGCCCGAGGGCGGGTGGTACCGCCCCGTCGGCGCGGGAATGGGGGCGGCGCTCAACACCGCCGTGGGAATGGGCGCCTACGTCCTGTCGGACCGCGCGTCGTGGCTGGCCTTCGGCAACCGCGAGGGCATGGCGATCGCGTTCGAGGGCGACCCGGCGCTCTTCAACCAGTACGCCTACCTGCCGGTGGACGCCGCGCGTCACCCGTCGGTGAACGCCGAGGCGGCGGCGCGTCTCGAGGCCTGGCTCACGGGCGAGGACGCCGAGCTGCTGATCGACAGCTACCGGGTGATGGGGGAGCGGGTGTTCACGTTCAACGCGGAGCGCTGACGAGGCGGGCTTAAACGCGCGTCCGATGCGACGTGGCGCGCGGCGGTCCGTGCCGCGCGTGGCCATTGCCGTCCCGGTGCCGCGATGCGCTGGCCCCCGAACCACTTGGCGATGCGCCGCCGCCGCACCGCACTTGCGGCATCGCGACGGAATGATGGGTCTGGGCGCGTGCCGAAGGCGGACGAGGCTCGATCCGCCGGAGCCGCCCTCACTCCTCCCCGTGGACCGCGACCTGCGCCAGCTCGGCCTCGCGCGGGGCGAGGATGCGGAACGCCTCGACAACGCCGCCGGGGCCGATCTCGCGGGCGACGGACATCACCCGGCCCGCCTCCACCCCGTCGCACAGGTCGGCCATCGCGGCGATCTCCTGCGCGGCGACGGGCCAGGCGGTCGCGCGGTCGGGGGCGCCGTGCATCGCGACGAAGTGGTCGGCCAGCGCGTCCGTCAGGTCCGCGCGCTCGGTCTCCTCGATCCGCGTGACAGCGACGAAGGTGACGCGCCCGAACGTCTCGAGCCCGAGCCAGCCGGTCGCGAAGGACTGCGCCGCGCGCCCCACCAGGTCCGCCTCCGACCAGTCGGAGAACTCGAACCCGCCCGCGATGCACCATTCCCCGGTGCGCGCGGGCGAGTGGTAGACGCGGGTGTCGCTCTCGTCGAAATGGATGGCGCGGGCGAGGTTCACGGGGCCTCCAGCAGCGTGGCGAGCGGGTCCAGCCTGACCGCGCCGTCCTCGCGGCGCAACCGTCCGAGCCCCTCGTCGAGACCCACGAAGCCCGTCTCGCCCGAGGCCCGCTCCCACGAGGCGGCCATCGCCTCGGCATGGAGCCCGCGCGGCCCGTCCTCCCAGTCCGACAGCCGATGCACGAGGTGGCGCGCCCACGACGACAGGAGCGCGTCCGCCGTGACGTCGCCCGCTCCCTCGGCCCAGAGCGCGGTCCGCTCGGGCGGCCCGCCGGCCTCGGGCGCGAGCCGGACCCGGAGATGCGCGACGAGCCAGTCCGGCACGCCCTCGCCCGGCGGTGCTACGGCCGCGACCCGCCCGGCCTCCGCCCCGTCGACCATCACCCGCCCGTCCCAGGTCAGGTGCACCGGCAGCGCTTCCGGCCCGATCGCGCCGATCGCGTCGCGCGCGGCCACGGCCGCGAGCGCGATCATCTGCGCGGCCCGGCCCCGGTCGACCTCGGGCGCGAGCACCACCGCCGCGTCGAGCGCCTCGCCCGCGCGCCAGAACACCGTGCCCGCGTCGCAGCCCGCGCGCGCGGCCGCGACCGCCGCCTCGCGCGGCCGGTCCGCCGCCACGCCGCGCAGCAGCGGCGGGAAGTCAGGCATGGCCCATCCCCACGAGCCGCCGGGCGAGCGCCCGGAACGCCTCCGCCTGGGGGCTCCGCGGCTTCGCGGCCACGATCGGCGCGCCGCCGTCGGAGGCCTCGCGGATCGACAGGTGCAGCGGGATCTCCGCGAGCAGCGGCACGCCGAGCTTCTCGGCCTCGCGCGCGACGCCGCCATGGCCGAAGATGTGCTCCTCGTGGCCGCAGTTCGAGCAGATGTGGGTGGACATGTTCTCCACCAGCCCGATGATCGGGACCTTCATCTGCCGGAACATGTCGATGCCCTTGCGCGCATCGAGCAGCGCCACGTCCTGCGGCGTGGAGATCACGATGGCGCCGTCGACCGCGAACTTCTGGCCCAGCGTCATCTGCACGTCGCCAGTGCCGGGCGGCAGGTCGATCAGCAGCACGTCGAGCGTGCCCCACTGGACCTGGTTCATCATCTGCTGGAGCGCGCCCATCAGCATCGGCCCGCGCCAGATCACGGCCTGGTCCTCGTTCGTCATCAGCCCCATCGACATCATCGTGACGCCGTGGTTGCGCAGCGGGATGATGAGCTTGCCGTCGGGCGATTGCGGCCGCCCCGACACGCCCAGCATCCGCGGCTGCGAGGGCCCGTAGACGTCCGCGTCGAGCAGCCCCACGCGCCGCCCCTCGGCGGCGAGCGCCACGGCGAGGTTCGCCGACAGCGTCGACTTGCCCACCCCGCCCTTGCCCGACGCGATGGCGAGGATGCGCGCGACACCCGGCACCGGCTGCGGCCCCTGCGGCGCGGCCCTGGCGCGCGCGGGCTTGAGGTCGGGCGGGGCCTTGTCGGAATGCGCCGTCAGCAGGACGGTCGCCTTCTCCATCCCCTCCATCGCGGCCATCGCCGCCTCGGCCGCGTCGCGCACCGGCGTCATCGCGGTGGCCTGCGCGGGCGCGATCTCCATCACGAAGCGCGCGGTGGCGCCCTCGACCGAGAGCGCGCGCACCAGCCCCGCCGACACGATGTCGCCGCCGCCCGGCGCCTCGATCCCCTTGAGGACGGCCAGCACCTCCTCGCGCGTGGGCGCGCGGCTCGTGGAAGGATCGCGCGTGGGCATCAGTCGGGGCTGCCGGTGATGGTGCCGGTGACGACGTGCTCGAGGTCGAGCCCGTCGATGGTGAGGACCACGCGCGCCTCGTAGGGCCCGCCGCGGCTGGACTCGCGGGCGGCGCGCTCGATCTCCTGCTGCGAGGTCACGCCGACCTGCTTGAGGAACTTGCGCATGGACATGTTGAAGTCGTCGGACATCGGGGCCTCCGGTCAGTTGCGGTAGTCGTCGGTGCTGCGCGGGCGGGGCCGGGCGGCGGACGCGAACGGGTTGCCGTCAGCGTGGACGGTGGCGTCCACCCGGCAGGTATCGCACATCCGGATCGTGCGGGCACGGTCGCCCGCGAACATCGGGTGCTTGCCCTCGAGCATCGCGGCGATCCGCTCGATCGTGGAGGCCACGCCGAACGGGCGGCCGCATTCCACGCAGAGCGCGGGCTCCTCCTCGTTGAGGATGCGCGGGCTCAGGGCGGCGGGCGACAGGTCCATGCGCGGCTCGAGCGCGATGGCGTCCTCGGGGCAGATCGTGGCGCAGAGGCCGCATTGCAGGCAGGCATCCTCGACGAAGCGCAGCTCGGGCCGGTCGGGATTGTCGAGGATTGCGCCCGACGGGCAGAGCGACACGCACGAGAGGCAAAGCGTGCAGGCGTCGCGGTCCACGAGCACCGCGCCGTAGGGCGCGCCCGCGGGCAGGGGCAGCGTGGGGGCGCCGTCGTGAAGCGACCCGGCGGCGACGCGCGCGACCTGCCGGCGGGTGCCGAGCGGGAGGATGGGATCGTGCGCGCCGTCCGGCAGGGGCGCGCGGGTCTGCGCCTCGAGCGCGTCGGGCTCGGCGGCGTCGAGGATGCGGACGGCCTCGCGCCCGGCAAGCGCGCAGGCGAGCGCGGCCTGATAGGCGAGCGGATCGCGCTCGGTCCGCGGGCCGGGCAGCAGGTCGACGCGCGCGAAGCCCGCGCCGAGGGCCGCGACCATCTCGGCATGGCCGAACGCCGCCAGCGCCGGGACCGCCAGCGGGACCGCATGGGCGGGCAGGCCCCGGCCGTGGCGGGCCGCGAGCGCGATCATCTCCGCCCCGTGTTCGTCGTGGATCAGCAGGCTCGCAGGCACGTCGTGGTCGCGCATGACGCGGGCCAGCACCTCGATGCGGCGGAACGTGTCGTCCACCGGGGGCGCGTCGTAGGCGATGGCGCCCGACGGACAGGCGGCCGAGCAGGCGCCGCAGCCCGCGCAGGCCATCGGATCGACCGCGACGTGCTCGCCCGCGGGGGTGATGGCGGCGGTCGGGCAGAGATCGAGGCAGCGCGTGCAGCCGACCTGCTCGGCGCGCGAATGGGCGCAGAGCGCCGGCTCGACGCGGACGTGGAGCACCTTCTCGAACGTACCGACGGACTGCACCGCCTCGAGAAGCGCGTCGGCGACGGCGACCTGCGACTTCGGGTCGGGGCGCAGGTAGCCGTCGCGCTTGTGGTGCGCGGGGAAGAGCGGCGTGCCGCCCGACAGGTCCACGATCACGTCGCAGGCGGTGCGCGCGCCGTCGCGGGGCGGGCCGAAGGCGATGTCGCGGCCCGCCGGGTCGATCCGGCGCAGGCCGTCGAGGGCGATCTCGAAGCCGCCGAGCGCGCCGGCCGCGCGCTTCACCCGGCCGGACACGACCTCGAGGCTCCGGTCCTCGGGCGCCTCGGCCCCCTCCGGCAGCAGGACGGTGACCGCGAGCGCGTCGCGCAGGCGGGCCGCGGCGGGCAGCGCGAGGTCGGGATGGCCGATCACGAGGCAGAGCCCGCCCGAGGCCACGTCGAGCACGCGCGGCTCGGGGGCGGGCATCGCCGCCTCGGCCAGCAGCGCGGCCTGTTTGGGGGTGGGGTCGCCCTCGCCCCAGCCCGCGCGGTCGCGGATGTCGACGAAGCGGGGGGCGGGAGCGCCCCCCTCGGCCGCGAGCGCGGACAGCCGCTCGCGCTCCTGCCCGCAGGCCATGAGCGTGTCCGGCCCGGCGAAGGCGCGCGCGACGGTGGCGGCGTCGGCGAGGCAGAGCGCGTCGTGCGCGCGGCCGCAGGCGCGGCCCGTCGCGGCCGAAAGCGCCGCCGCGTCCACGTCTTGCGTGCCCGCGCAGCTGCAGAGGACCAGATGCCCCGCCATGATCCCTCCCTCGCCCCGGGGCCGCAGATGGGCATGGCCACCCCGATGTTGCAAGGCGACCCCTTCCCGGCGGCGCGGGGATCGTCGATGGTCGCGGGCATGGAGGACGCAGCCCAGGCCCCCCGCACTGCGGAGATGCCCGTCGGCGTCCTGATCCGGCGCGCGCCGGGCGCGACGCGCTGGCAGGCGGAGGTCTGGTCGCTGTCGGGCGTGGTGCCGCACGCGCCGGTCGCGTCGTGGCGGCTCCTGCGCGAGGCGGGCGCGGTGGCGGAGTTCCACGCGACGACGCTTACCCTCGTGCTGCACCGTCGCGATACCGACAGCCTGATCCAGAACGTGACCTCGCGCGCGCCCTCGGTCTGGGTCGGGCTGCGCGGGGCGGGGCGGCCGGAGCCGTCGCTCGTGACCGCCTCGCCGTTCGAGGCCTCGTTCCGGGAGATCGACGCGGAGGACCGGGTCGAGCGCGTCGCGATGCCCGCCGCGATGCGCGACTGGGTCGAGGCGTTCGTCGCCGCCCACCACGTCGACGAGCCGTTCATGAAGCGCCGGCGCGTTGGCGACCGGACGGGACCGGCGCAGGACGGCATCGGCGACGCCCGGATCGCGCAGGGGGCGGACGTCTGGCGCGTCCCCGCCTCGCTCAGGACGCGCAAGTGAGCGACGGTTGGTCCCGGCGGCGCGAGGCCGCGCGCGCGGAGGCCGAGGCCTTGGCGCGCGCGGGGGCGGCGCGGGGCGAGGCCGGGGAGGCCGCCGCGCTCGCGGCGCTGCCCGAGGACGAGCAGCTCGCGCGTCTCGGCCTGCCCGATCCCGACACGGTCGTCTCGGGCGACGACGTCGCCGCGTTCCTCGCGCGGGCGGTGCCGCGGGCCATCCGCAACCGCGCGCTGCGCAGCCTCTGGCGCTCTAACCCGGTGCTGGCCTGCGTCGACGGGCTCAACGACTACGACGGGGACTTCACCGGCGACGGGCTCCGCGGCGAGGCGCTGCGCACGACCTACGCGGTCGGCAAGGGTCTGGCGCGGCACGTGGAACACCTCGCGGCGGCGCGATCCGAAGAGGATGCCCGGGCCTTATCCGACGGGAACGGTCGGGTTGATGCGGCGGAAGAGCCTGACGAGAAAGGGCTTGCCGAGGACCCTGACGTCGTGGAACGCTCGTGCCCGGAACCCGTGGCGGAGGAGGTCGCGGCTCCGGTGACGGCGTCGCCGCCCCAGCGGCGGATGCGCTTCACCTTCGGGGAGGACGACACCGCATGAACGCGAGCGCGCCCGTGCCGCACGGACAGCCCTCCGAGGAGGACCGCCTCCGCGCGGACCTCTACAACTATCTCGGGCTGGTGCTGGCGCGGCCGATGGACCGAATGGTGCTCGACCAGACCGCCGCGCTCTCGGGCGACGGCTCCGCGCTCGGCCGTGCCATTGGAGCGCTGGCGCGCGCCGCCGACGGCGCCGACGTCACCGCGGTCCGGCGGGAATACGACGCGCTCTTCATCGGGATGGGGCGGGGCGAGCTCCTGCCCTATGCCAGCTTCTACCTCACGGGCTTCCTGCACGAAAAGCCGCTCGCGGCGCTGCGCGCGGACTTCGCGCGGATGGGGCTTGCGCGCGCCGAGGGCGTGTTCGAGCCCGAGGACGGGATCGCGAGCCTGATGGAATCGATGGGCGCGATCATCGTGGGGCGCTTCGGCGACCCCGTCGCCATGTCGCGGCAGCGCGACTTCTGGGCCCGCCATGTCGGTCCCTGGGCGAGGCACTTCTTCTCCGACCTGGCCACGTCGAAGGGCGGGCGTCTCTACGCCGCCGTCGGCGCGGTCGGGCGGGAGTTCATGGACATCGAACGCGAGGCGTTCCGGCTCGCGGCCGCCTGAGCGCCGCATCGACACGGGAGGACGACGCATGACCGACCAGACCGACCTGACGGGCCGCCGCGGCTTCCTGAAGCTCGCGGCCGCGGCGCCCGTCGCCGCCGCCGCGACCGTGGCGGGCGCGGAGGCCGCGCAGGCCGCCCCCGCCGCCGGGCCGCAGGCCGGGCTCGCCGACACCGAGCAGACGCGGGCGTACTACGCCTCCGCGCGTTTCTGAGGGAGGGACCGACATGCTCCGCAGGAAGACTTCGCAGGCCCCCGCCGCCAACGCCGGCGGCATCGACCTCCTCGACCGCGCCGCACGCCCCGGCGTCGACCGGCGCGCGTTCCTGCGCGGCTCGGGTCTCGCGATCGGCGGGCTCGCGGCGATCGGCGCGACGGGCGGCACGGTGGCCAGGGCGCAAGTCGCGGAATACGCGGTCGCCGAGGGCACCGAGAAGATCAAGACGGTCTGCACCCATTGCTCGGTCGGCTGCACGGTGATCGCCGAGGTCGCCGAGGGCGTCTGGTACGGGCAGGAGCCGGCCTACGACTCGCCCTTCAACCTGGGCGCGCACTGCTCGAAGGGCGCGGCGGTCCGCGAGCACGCCCATGGCGAGCGACGGCTCAAGTACCCGATGAAGAAGGTCGCGGGCGCCTGGGAGCGGATCTCCTGGGATCAGGCGATCGACGAGATCGGCGACCGGATGCTGCAGATCAAGGCCGAGAGCGGGCCGGACTCGGTCTACTGGCTCGGCTCGGCCAAGCACAACAACGAGCAGGCCTACCTGTTCCGCAAGTTCGCGGCGTACTGGGGCACCAACAACGTCGATCACCAGGCGCGCATCTGCCACTCCACCACGGTCGCGGGCGTCGCGAACACGTGGGGCTACGGCGCCATGACCAACAGCTACAACGACATCCACAACTCCAAGGCGATCTTCATCATCGGCGGCAACCCCGCCGAGGCGCACCCGGTCTCGCTGCTGCACATCCTCAAGGCCAAGGAGGAGAACGCGGCGCCGGTCATCGTCTGCGATCCCCGCTTCACGCGGACGGCGGCGCATGCCGACGAGTACGTACGGTTCCGCCCCGGCACCGACGTGGCGCTCGTCTGGGGCATCCTGTGGCACATCTTCGAGAACGGGTGGGAGGACGAGGAGTTCATCCGCACCCGCGTCTGGGGCATGGACCAGATCCGCGCCGAGGTCGCCAACTGGACGCCCGATGAGGTCGAGCGCGTCACCGGCGCGCCGGGCGCGCAGCTCGAGCGGGTCGCGCGCACGCTGGCGGAGAACCGGCCCGGCACCGTGATCTGGTGCATGGGCGGCACGCAGCACACCAACGGCAACAACAACACGCGCGCCTATAGCGTGCTCCAGCTAGCGCTGGGGAACATGGGCGTCGCGGGCGGCGGCACCAACATCTTCCGCGGCCACGACAACGTGCAGGGCGCGACCGACCTCGGCGTGCTCGCGGACACGCTGCCGGGCTATTACGGCCTCGCGGACGGCGCCTGGGCGCACTGGGCGCGGGTCTGGGAGGAGGACGCGGCATGGCTGCGCGGCAACTTCGCCGTGATGGCGGGCGCGAACGCCGACGGCACCGACCGGATGATGGTCAACGAGACCGGCATCCCGGTGTCGCGCTGGATCGACGGCGTGCTCGAGGCGCCCGAGAACATCGACCAGCCGGCGGCGACGCGGGCGATGGTGTTCTGGGGCCACGCGCCCAACAGCCAGACGCGGCTCAAGGAGATGAAGACCGCGATGGAGAAGCTCGACCTCCTCGTGGTGATCGATCCGTTCCCGACCCTCTCGGCGGTGATGAACGACCGCGAGGACGGGGTGTACCTGCTGCCGGCCTCGACGCAGTTCGAGACGCGCGGCTCGGTCACCGCGTCCAACCGCTCGATCCAGTGGCGCGACCAGGTCGTGGCGCCGCTGTTCGAGAGCCTGCCGGACCACACGATCCTGGCGAAGTTCTCCGAGAAGTTCGGCTTCGCGGACCGCATCTTCCGCAACATCGCGGTCGAGAACGGCGAGCCGCTGATCGAGGACCTGACGCGCGAGTTCAACCGCGGCATGTGGACGATCGGCTACACGGCCCAGTCGCCCGAGCGGCTCAAGGCGCACATGGCCAACCAGCACACCTTCGACCGCACCACGCTGCGCGCGGTGGGCGGGCCGGTGGACGGCGACTTCTACGGGATGCCCTGGCCCGCCTGGGGCACGCCGGAGATGAACCATCCGGGCACCGCGAACCTCTACGACCTGTCGATGCCGGTGGCAGAGGGCGGGCTGACGTTCCGGGCGCGGTTCGGGGTCGAGTACGAGGGCGAGAACCTGCTCGCCGAAGGCGTTTACACCGTCGGCTCGGAGATCGAGGACGGCTACCCCGAGTTCACGATGCAGATGCTGCAGGACCTCGGCTGGGACGAGGATTTGACCCAGTTCGAGCGGGCGACGATCGAATGGGTGTCGGGCTTCCGTGACACCCGGCCCGGCACGGAGGAGGTCGGCGAGACGACCTTCACTGGCGAGCGCCCGTCGGACTACAAGGCGGCCGTGGGCGGCGTGAACTGGAAGACCGACCTGTCGGGCGGCATCCAGCGGGTCGCCATCGCGCATGGATGCGCGCCGTTCGGCAACGCCAAGGCGCGCGCCGTGGTCTGGACCTTCCCGGACCCGGTGCCGCTCCATCGCGAGCCGCTCTACACGCCGCGCCGCGACCTGCTGCCGCAATACTCGACCTACGGGGACAAGAAGTTCTGGCGCGTCCCGACCCGGTTCGCCTCGATCCAGGAGACGGACTTCTCGACCGAGTTCCCGATCATCCTGACCTCGGGGCGGCTCGTGGAGTACGAGGGCGGCGGCGACGAGACGCGGTCGAACCCGTGGCTGGCCGAGCTGCAGCAGGAGATGTTCGTCGAGATCAATCCGGGCGACGCCAACGACATCGGCGTGGGCGAGGGGAGCGACGTCTGGGTCGAGGGCCCCGAGAGCGGGCGCATCCTCGTCAAGGCGCTGGTGACCGACCGCGTGGGCCGGGGGGTGGCGTTCATGCCGTTCCACTTCGGCGGCATCTCCGAGGGGCGCGACCTGCGCTACAAGTACCCCGAGGGCGCGGACCCGATCGTGCTGGGGGAGTCGACCAACACCGCGCAGACCTACGGATACGACAGCGTGACGCAGATGCAGGAGACCAAGTCCACGCTCTGCAAGATCACCGCGGCCTGAGGAGGGCACGAGACATGGCGAAAGCGAAGTTCCTTCTGGACGCCGAGCGCTGCATCGAATGCAACGCCTGCGTCACGGCCTGCAAGAACGAGCACGAGGTCCCCTGGGGCATCAACCGCCGCAAGGTGGTGACGATCCAGGACGGGCAGCCGGGCGAGCGGTCGATCTCGGTCGCCTGCATGCATTGCTCGGACGCGCCCTGCATGGCGGTCTGCCCGACGGACTGCTTCTACCAGACCGCCGACGGGATCGTGCTGCACTCCAAGGACCTGTGCATCGGCTGCGGCTACTGCTTCTACGCCTGCCCGTTCGGCGCGCCGCAATACCCGGCGGCCGGCAACTTCGGCTCGCGCGGCAAGATGGACAAGTGCACCTTCTGCGCGGGCGGACCGGAGGAGGACAACTCGGCGGCCGAGCTCGCCAAGTACGGCCGCAACCGGATCGCGGAGGGCAAGCTGCCGATCTGCGCCGAGATGTGCGCGACCAAGGCGCTGCTCGCGGGCGACGCCGACACGGTGTCCGACATCTACCGCGAGCGGGTCGTCGCGCGCGGCTTCGGCTCGGGCGCCTGGGGCTGGACCACGGCCTACGGCGACGCGCCCTCGGCCGAGCTGTGACCCCCCGGGCCGCGCGGGGAGGCGCGGCCCGGCCCTGATCCTCCGATGGGAGCCCGTGCGATGATCCGAGCCCTGATCCTGAGCCTCGCGGTGGCGCTCGCCGCCGGCCCCGCCCTCGCGCAGGACGCCGCCGCGCCGGGGGGCCAGTCGCTCGCCGACATCATGGCGCGTCAGGAAGCGCTCCGCGACGGTGACGCTGACGCCGCGGCAGCGCGGCGCAACGTCGGCCCCGCGCTGCCGGGGACGGCCGACGATCCCTCGGGCTCGCTCGGGCCGCTCAACGACTGGTCCGATCCCGGCATCTGGCGCGACGTGCGCACCGGCGGCGCGGTCGCCACCAGCCAGATCCGTGGCCCCGCCGCGACCACGTTGATCCAGACCGGCGGGATGGAATGGCTCCGCGACCGGCAGGGGCCGCTCAAGTTCTGGGGCGGGCTCCTGCTCCTCGTCACGCTGGGCGCGCTCGCCGCGTTCTACGCTTTCCGCGGCCGCATCCGCATCGACGGGCCGCGCACCGGGCGCACGCTGCTGCGGTTCAGGACCTACGAGCGGTTCGCGCACTGGCTGCTGTCGGGCTCGTTCATCGCGCTCGCGGTCACCGGGCTGCTGGTGCTGTTCGGCCGCGTCGCGTTCATCCCGCTCTTCGGGCACGAGGCCTGGGCGCCGGTCGCGATCGCGTCCAAGTGGGTGCACAACAACATCTCCTGGGCGTTCATGATCGCGCTGGTCGCCGTCTTCGCGCTCTGGGTCGTGCAGAACATCCCCGACCGGACGGACTGGAACTGGCTCAAGCGCGGCGGCGGCATCTTCGGCGGCGGGCACGTCCCGGCCAAGAAGTTCAACGCGGGCCAGAAGATGATATTCTGGGTCGTCATCGTCGGCGGCACGTCGGTCTCGCTCTCGGGCCTCTCGATGCTGTTCCCGTTCGAGCTGCCGATGTTCGCCAAGACCTTCGGCTGGATCAACGCGACCGGGCTGCCGGGCCTGTTCGGCGGCGAGCTGAACACCGCGCTCGCCCCCCAGGAGGAGATGCAGTACGCGCAGCTGTGGCACTCGATCGTCTCGTTCGGGATGATCGCGGTGATCTTCGCGCACATCTATCTCGGCTCGGTCGGCATGGAGGGCGCCTACGACGCGATGGGCGACGGCCATGTCGAGGAGCAGTGGGCGCGCGAGCACCACTCGATCTGGGCCGAGCAGGCCATCGCCGAGCGCGACGGGCGCGCCGGGACCGACACCGTCGCGCCGGTCGACCGCCGTCCCGCCGCCACGCCTGCGGAGTGAACCGATGAAGACCATGCTCGCCGCCTTCGCCACCGCCCTCGTCATCGCCGTCGTCGCGCAGGTCGGGCTCAGCAACGCGGGGTTCACCTCCGCCGAGCGGCAGACCGCGCCGCACGTCCGGCTCGACTGAACCGGCGCCCGCGCTTGCATCGCGCGGGCGGCTGCCCGACGATGGGCCCCTGATCTCCAGGGAGGACCATCGACATGACGCAGACCCGACGCACGACCCTCACGGCCGTGGGCGCCGCCGCCGCGCTCGCGCTCGTGGCCGGCACCGCCTTCGCGCAGGCGCCCTCGTTCTTCCGCATCGCGACCGGGGGCACTTCGGGCACCTACTTCCCGATCGGCGGGCTGATCGCCAACGCGATCTCCGCGCCGCCGGGCTCGCGCGCCTGCGACGAGGGCGGGGCCTGCGGCGCGCCGGGCCTGATCGCGACCGCGATGTCCTCGAACGGCTCGGTGGCCAACGTCAACGGCATCGCCGGCGGCACGATCGAGAGCGGGTTCAGCCAGTCCGACGTGGCCTACTGGGCCTATACCGGCACCGGGATCTGGGAGGACCAGGAGCCGGTCGAGGGCCTGCGCGCGATCGCGAACCTCTACCCGGAATCGATCCATCTCGTCGCCTCCGCCGATAGCGGCATCGCCACCGTCTCCGACCTCGCGGGCAAGCGCGTCTCGCTCGACGAGCCGGGCTCCGGCACGCTGGTGGACGCGCGCATCATTCTCGAGGCCGCGGGCCTGACCGAGGACGACATCGAGCCCGAATACCTCAAGCCCGGGCAGGCGGCGGACCGGATGCGCGACGGCGCGATGGACGCGTTCTTCTTCGTCGGCGGCTTCCCGGCGGGCGCGATCGCCGAGCTCGCGAGCCAGGACGAGATCGTGATCGTGCCGATCGACGGCGACGTGGCGTCGGGGATCATGGGCGAGTTCGAGTTCTTCTCGGAGAACACGATCCCCGCGGGCACCTACGAGGGCCAGGACGCCGACGTGACCACGATCAGCGTCGGCGCCCAGTGGGTGACGAGCGCGGACCAGCCCGAGGAGCTGATCTACGAGATCACCAAGGCGCTGTGGAACGACAACACCCGCGCGCTGCTCGACGGCGGCCACGCCAAGGGCGCCGAGATCACCGCCGAGACCGCGCTCGACGGCGTCGGCATCCCGCTGCACCCGGGCGCGCAGCGGTTCTACGAGGAGGCCGGCCTGACCCGGTAGGCCGTCACGGATCCGTCATCACGGCGATGGCCATGCGCCGTCGCCGTGATAGGCTCCTCCCGACCCCGGGGGGATGCGACCATGACCGACACCAAGGCCGGACCGGCGGGCGGCGCGAGCGCGGCCCACGACGCGGCGCCGCTGACCGAAGCCGAGCGGAAGGCGCTCGAGGAGAAGTTCGACAGCGAAGTCCGGTTCCGCCCGCTCACGCGCCCGATCCTGATCGCCTCGTCGGTCGCGCTCTTCGTGCTCGCCTGCTTCCACTACTACACCGCCGGCTTCGGCATCCTGCAGCAGACGACGCATAACGGCCTGCACCTCGCGTTCACGCTCGGGCTCGTCTTCGCGGTCTTCTCCTGGTCCGGGCGCGTCGACCCCGAGCCCGCGCGGTCCACGCCGCTCGCGCCGCTCGGCCTGCCGCTCCTCGACTGGGCGTTCCTGATCGGCGGCGTCGTCTCGGCGCTCTACGTGCCGTGGGTGTTCGACACGCTCGCGATGCGGGTGGGCAACCCGAACGGCACCGACATCGTCATGGGCACGGTCCTGATCGCCACGCTGCTCGAGGCCACGCGCCGCGCGATGGGCTGGCCGCTGCCGGTCATCGCGATCGGCTTCATGGCCTACGCCTATTTCGGCCGCTCCATGCCCGGCATCATGCAGCATCCGGGCGCGAACTGGCCCAGCCTCGTCAACCACCTCTACCTCACGAGCCAGGGGATCTACGGGACCGCGCTGGGCGTGATCGCGACCTACGTGTTCCACTTCGTGCTGTTCGGCGTGCTGGCGACGCGGATCGGGCTCGGGCAACTCTTCATCGACCTCGCCTCCGCGCTCGCGGGTCGGTACGCCGGGGGCCCGGCGAAGGTCTCGGTCCTGTCCTCGGCGATGCTGGGCTCGATCTCCGGCTCCTCGATCGCCAACACGGTGACGACCGGCTCGCTGACGATCCCCGCGATGATCAAGATCGGCTACAAGCGCCACTTCGCCGCCGCCGTGGAGGCTGCGTCCTCCACCGGCGGGCAGATCACGCCCCCGGTGATGGGCGCGGTCGCGTTCCTGATGATCGAGTATCTCGAGGTGCCGCTGA
This sequence comes from uncultured Alphaproteobacteria bacterium, assembly GCA_963729425.1. GTDB lineage: Bacteria > Pseudomonadota > Alphaproteobacteria > Rhodobacterales > Rhodobacteraceae > Jannaschia. The sequence continues at coordinate 46,833 of CAVSOF010000010.1, forward strand.
CGACGATCCTGACCGCCGCGCTGGTGCCCGCGTTCATGCACTTCTTCGGCGTGCTCGTGCAGGTCCACATGGAGGCCAAGCGGCTTGGCCTGCGCGGGTTGACGAAGGAGGAGCTGCCGGACGCGTGGCTCGTGTTCAAGTCGAACTGGCTCGCCATCGCGCCGCTCGTCGTGCTGGTCTGGGTGCTGCTGTCGGGACGCACGCCCTACGCGGCGGCGTTCTGGGGGATCTCGGCCTGCATCGGCGTGATGATCGTGCAGAACCTGATGGCGCGGGGGCTGGCCGACGCGGCGCGCGGCGTGGCGACCGACGTGTTCGAGGGGTTCGTGCTGGGCGCGAAGTATTCGCTCTCGGTCACGGTCGCCGCGGCGCTCGTTGGCGTGGTGATCGGGGTCGTCACACTGACCGGCGTGGGCTTCAAGATCGTCTACCTCGTCACGACCACCGCCGCGGGCTGGGCCGAGGCGGCGCAATGGCTGATCCCGTTCGGCATCATGGAGGTGCAGACGCTCACGCTGCTGTTCACGCTGATGATGACGGCGGTGGTCTGCATCCTGATGGGCTGCGGCATCCCGACGACGGCGAACTACCTGATCATGATCGCCATCGCGGCGCCGATCCTGAACGCGCTCGGGGTGGAGCCGATCGTCTCGCACTTCTTCGTCTTCTACTACGGCGTGCTGGCGGACGTGACGCCGCCGGTGGCGCTCGCGGCCTACGCGGCGGCGGGCATCGCGGGGGCGAACGCGTTCAAGGCGGGCAACACCGCGTTCCGCCTGTCGATGGGCAAGGCGCTGGTGCCGTTCGTCTTCGTGTTCTCGCCGTCGCTCCTGCTCGTCACGCAGGGGTTCACATGGCCGCTCTTCGCGCTGGCGCTGTCGGGCGCGATGCTCGGGATCACCGCGCTGTCGGCCGCGTTCTCGGGCTACCTGACGCAGCCGCTCCTGGCATGGGAGCGGGCGCTGCTGGCCGTTGCGGCACTGCTTTTCGTCGCGCCGGACCTCGTGACGACGCTCGTGGCGGCGGCCTTGTGCCTGCCGGTGCTGGTGCGCGGGGTGACCGGGTGGGGGAGGGCCGCCCCGGCATGACGCGCCCGCGACGACGGGAGCGCAACCGCCTGATAACCTTGCCGGTCGGCGCGTCCCCCGCTATCTCCTCCCCATGGGGGGATGAGCGACGTGTTCGACCGCATGGAAACTGCGCGGACGCCGCGCTCCTCGCGCGCCTCGCCCGCGCCGCGGCGGCGGAGGATGCGGGGGCCGACATCGGCCCGTCCGTCGCCGCGGCGCTCGACGCGGGCCTCGTCGACGCGGACGGACCCGCAGCACTTGCCCGCGCGCTCGTCGCGGTGGCGGAGGCGAACCTGCCGCTCGCGCGGTTGCTCGAGGGCCACGTCAATGCCCGCCTCCTGCTGCGCGTCCACGACGGCCCGCCGTGCCCGCGGGGCTGCTCGGCGTGTGGGGCGCGGACGGCGACCCGCCGACGCGGCTCGGCGCGACGGGGCTCACGGGCGGCAAGCGGTTCGCCTCGGGGCTCGGGACGGTCGCCCATGCCGTCGTCACCGTCGGGCGGGACGAGGCGACGCGGCTCGCCCTCGTCGACGTCTCCGACGCGGACCGCCACCGGCCGGGGACCTGGGCGATGGCCGGGATGCGCGCGACCGTCTCGGGCGACGTGGACCTGACCGGCCTCGCGCCGCGCTGGATCGGGGACGCGGGCGACTACTTCCGCGAACCGCATTTCGTCGGCGGCGTTTGGCGGATTGCGGCGCTGCAGCTCGGCGGGACGCTCGGCCTCCTCGCCGCGGCGCGCGACGCTCTGGATGCCGCGGATCGGCTGGGGGCGGAGGCGCAGGTCGCGCGCCTCGGCCCGCTCGTCGCGCGTGCGATGGCGGCGTTCGGGCTGGTCGAGCGCGCCGCGGCGGTCGCGTCCGGCCCCGAGGGCGCGCCGACCCGGAGCGCGCGGTGGCGCTCTCGATCCAGGGACGCCTGCTGACGGAGGACCTCGCGCAGGACGCGGTCGCCGCCGTCGAGCGCTCGATCGGGCTCGCGCATTTCGCCGCCGGGTCGGAGACGGGCCGCATCGCGCGCGACCTCGCGACCTATTGCCGGCAGGCCGCGCGCGACGCCTTCGAGCAGCGCGCGGGCGCCATCGCGCTCGGCCGTCCGGGTCCGCTCTCGGGGCTCTGGCATGGATAGGCTCGCGGTCGAGGGACCGGTGCTCGTCCTCGCGCCGCATCCCGACGACGAGTCGCTGGGCTGCGGATTGCTGCTCGCCTCGGCCTGGGGCGGGGGCAGCCGCGCGCACGTCGCCTGCCTGACCGACGGGGCGGCCTCGCATCCCGGCTCGCGGGCCACCCTCCCGACCGGCTGGCGGCGCTGCGCCGGTCGGAGATGCTCGCGGCGGTCGCGGCGCTCGGTGGATCGGAGGGCGACGTCACGTTCCTCGGCCACCCCGACGCTCGCTTGCACCGCGTTCCGGTGGAGGCGGTCGCGGAGGCGATCGCGGGCCTCGTGGACACGTTCGGGATCGCCCTCCTCGTCGCACCGTCCCCGCTCGACCCGCATTGCGACCACGAGGCCGGGGCGGCGGCCGCGGCGCTGGTCGCCTCCGGTCGGCCCGGCCTGCGCCTTATTTCCTACGCGGTCTGGTCGCGGTGGCGCGCGGGGGGCGACGTGCCTCTCCCCGAGGGCGCTAGCGCGCTCGCCTTCGCCGCGCCGGAGCGCCTGCCGGCCAAGCGCGCGGCGATCGCGGCCCATCTCAGCCAGTCCGGCGGCGTCGTGAACGACGCACCGGACGCCTTCGCGATGCCCGACGGCTTCGCCGCGATGTTCGCCGCGGGCCCGGAGC
>CAVSOF010000011.1:0-21354 GCA_963729425.1 uncultured Alphaproteobacteria bacterium
TTCGCGGGCGGGGCGGGGCGGTGATCTCGGGCGACGTGCGCGACGTGGTCCTGCGGGCGCGGCGGTTCGCCATCGTCGCGGTGATGGCGATGGGCTGGCTCTACCTGCGCGCCACCGGCGGCACCGATACGCTGGCCGCGATCGGGCTCGTCTCGTTCGTCGGCATGGCGCAGGTGCTGCCGGCGCTGGCCTTCGGGCTGTTCTGGACGGGCGCGACGCGAACGGGCGCCGCGGCCGGGATCACGACCGGCTTCGCGGTCTGGGGGTGGACGATGCTGGTGCCGGTGCTGGCCGGGCCGGACGTGCTCGCTGGCGCGGGTCCGACGCTTGCCTGGCTCCGCCCGGGCGCGCTTGCCGCGCTCGCGGGCGACCCGCTCCTGTCGGCGGTGACCCTGTCGCTCGGGCTCAACGTCCTCGCGTTCTGCGCCGCATCGCTCGCGACGGTGCCGAGCCCGATGGAGCGGCTGCAGGCCTCGCGCTTCGTGCGCGTGTTCGACCGCGCCGAGCGGCCCCGCGCGCGGCCCTCGCGCGCGGTCGGCGCGGGCGATCTGCTGGTGATGGCGCAGCGGATCCTCGGGGCCGCGCAGGCCCGCGCGCTTTTCGCCTCTCAGGCGGGCCTGCAAGGTCGCCCCGGCACGGCACCCGTCGTCACCCCCGCGCTGCTCGAGCGGCTCGAGGGCGAACTCGCGGGCTCCGTGGGGGCGGCCACCGCGCACGCGATGATGACCGGGATCGCGGGCGGAGCGGCGGTCTCGGTGGCGGATCTGATGGCGGTGGCCGACGAGACCGCGCAACTCCGCGAGATTTCCGCCCGCCTCGAGGCGCGCTCCGCCGAGCTCCGGGCGGCCAACGCCCGCCTCACCGCGGCGGCCGAGCAGAAGGACGCGTTCCTGAGCCAGGTCAGCCACGAGCTCCGGACGCCGATGACCTCGATCCGCGCCTTCGCGGAGATCCTCGGCGACGCCGAGATCGGGCCCGACGCCGCCGACCGCGCCCGCTATGCGGCGATCATCCGCGACGAGAGCCGTCGGCTGACGCGCCTGCTCGACGACCTTATCGACCCCGCGACGCTCGAAGGGGGCCCGGTCCCGCTCGCCCTGCGCGACGTCCCGTTGGTCGAGGTGATCGACGCGGCCGCGGCGGCCTGCGGACCCGGGAAGCTCTTCCTGCGCCGTGACAGGGCGGCGGAGGCGGTGGTGCTGCGGACCGATCCCGACCGTCTCGCGCAGGTCTTCATCAACGTGATCGCCAACGCCGCGAAGTACTGCGACGCGCCAATTCCGACTCTGACCATCGAGGTGGCGCCGCGGCCCGGCGCGGTCGTCGTCGATTTCGTCGACAATGGATCGGAAGTCGCGCCGGGCGACCGCGCGGTGATCTTCGAGCGGTTCGCGCGGGCGCGCGCCGACGGCGCGGCGGGCGGGGCGGGTCTCGGGCTCGCGATCTGCCGCGAGGTGATGGAACGGCTGGGCGGTTCGATCGACTATCTGCCGGGACGTGGCGGGGCGGCGTTTCGCGTCTCGCATCCCGCCACGTCTGATGGGGAATGCCCTCCAGCGAACCCTTCGTTAACTTGAATCGTCCAGACGGGTCCCGAGAGATCTGCGCACGGAAGCCATGCCACCCGAACCCCTCCCCTCCGCGTTGCGCCGAATGGCGGGCGCCGCCGCCACGCCGCGCGCCGCGCCCCCGGCCGGCGAGGCGCCCGCGCTCGAGCGGGCGCTCGCCACGGCGGCCCTGCGGGTCGGCGACACGCTCGCGGGCCTCGGGCTCGCGACGCAGGCGAAGGCGACCCGCCTCGTCGAACGGACCGCCGCCTTCGCGGACATCGACGAGCGCGCGCTGTGCCTGCTGCTCGACCCCTATGGCCACGACCGGATGGCGCCCGCGCCGGATCTCGAGGCGGTCGCGCGGGGCTCCGGGCTCCTCGTGTTCGATCCCGGCCTGACCGACGCGCTGGTGGAGGTGCAGACGATCGGCCGCGTGGAGGGGCCGGCCCGTCCGCCGCGTCGGCCGACCCGCGTCGATGCCGCCCTCGCGCAGCCCTTCGCACGCGCGCTCCTCGAGCAGCTCGCCCGTCAGCGCGCGCCCGAATGCCACGAGCCGCGTCCCGGCGCGCTCCGCTCCGGCAGCTTCGTCGCCGGGCCATCTTCGCTGGCGCTTGTCCTCACGGCGCCGGGCTTCCTGCGCCTCGACCTCTCGGTCGCGCTCGGCTCGGGCGGGCGCACGGGGATCCTCACGCTGATCCTCCCCGCGGCCGCGGTCGCCGCACCCTCGCCCGTCGCAGGGTCTGCCAGTCCCGCGGCGGTCTGGGCGGACGCGATGCGTGACGTCGCCCTGGAGGCGCCCGTCCGGCTCGAGGCGGTGCTGCCCCCGATGCGCCTGCCGCTTTCGCGCCTGATGAAGCTCGAGGTCGGCGACCTCGTCCTGCTCGATCCGGCCGCCTTGAGCGAGATCACGCTACACGGCGGCGCGTCCGGCGTCACCCGCGCGGGCCGCAAGCGCCTGCCGAAGCACGCGACGTTCCGCGCCCGGCTGGGGCAGCTCAACGGCGAGCGCGCCGTTCGGATCTGCGCGCTGCCGGGGCAGGCCCATCGGCACACGGAGCCCGCCGGACCGGGCGAAGGCTTCGCGCCTGGGCGACCCGGCGCCATGGCGGGCGGGAATCCGGACGGGGAACCCCAATCTGGCCCCCCGCAGGCGCGCCGTCGCGCTTCCGACCCCCCCGATGCCGGCGAGATCGCGATTCCAGCGGACGGCGCGGCACGAGCGGACTTGCCCCTCCGGTCCGATCTCGAGGCGATCGCCGATCGATCGTGACGCGGTGCGTCGGACCGATCGGTCGATCATGGTCGCGGCATATGCCGCCCCGTGGGTGGCGCCCGGCAGGGCGGCCGACGCTTTCCGTATGTGAACCGCAAGGTCGGACGTCGACGGCGCCGGAACGTCCCTCCTCCGCTCGCCGATCCGACGGCTCGCCATCTCGGTGCGCGCACCACGCGTGTCGGACGGCTCGTCGCGATGCGTCCGTGCGGCGTGGCACGACGATGTAATCTCCACCGGTCCGACCACGCCGGCCGAAGCCGCGCGGACCTCCCCCGCAAGCCGGAAGGCGATGGACGGGGGGAGGCCGTCCGAATGCCGGCGCGGGCCTGCGGTTTCGGCGGTCAGGGGCGCGTCGATGCGGTCCCGGGCGATGCTGCGTCCCACTCGTCCTCATCGGCGACGTGCCCGCCGTCGTGGCGGCCGGGCCGGACCCGCCCGTCCACGCCTCCTCGGCGAGCCCGTCCCTCACGCACGATGTCGTCGTCCGAACGCTCTTGGCGCTCGGGCTGCATCGGGCGGCGCCCGGGTCTGCCGCATTTTGTGGAGTTAGGTAACGACATCCGTGCAGCGAGCGCGAACCGGGCGCGGTACGGAACGGTATCAGGCGTGTCGCGTCCGGGGCGCGACCGGTTCCAACGGTGCTGGGCCGATCCGGGAGAGCGGAACCGAGCCGCGGTCCCGTCTGGCCGAATCCATACGTGCCGGGCAGCGGCGACGTCGGCATCGTCCGACGCCTGTCCCCACGTGGGCGCGCCGCTTCCCGCGCGGTGGGGCAGGCAGCCCGAACCGGCCGTTCGGAGGCGATCCCTCGCGTAGGGGCCGCATCGTCGCTCGCCCTGCCACCGTCGCGGTCGACGACGGACGGCCGTGCTCCCGCAGGCCATTTCTTCCCGTGCCTCGCGCGGCGTGATCGAGCGGGGGCTCCTCCGGTCCGCCGGGCGGCCTTTCGGCCGTCGCCCCGAGGAGCGGATCGAGCGCCGGAGCAGTGCCGCGACGGGGGGCGTCCGGGCCACGCGGACGACCCCGAACCCGAGCGTCGCGACTCGACCCCGGAAGACCCGAGCGGGTCGCGGCCGGACTGCGTGCGCCCCGATTAGCTCCCCCCCGCCGTCGGACCGGTTCCCGACCGTCGCGGCGTGCCGGAAACGCCGCTGCCCTCGTCGAAGTCTCCGGCGCCGTCAGAACCCCCTCGGAAGCGCGGCGCCCGCCGCCCCATTGCCTGGCCGCGGTGCCTCTGCGACCGTCGCCGCAACGGATGGAGGGCGCGATGGATCATGTCGGCACGGAGCCGGACCTGCTGGGGCGGATGCGCAGGGGCGAGCGGCTGGCGGGGACGTTCATGAAGACGCCCAGCCACGTCGCGCTCGAGATCCTGATGCTCGCCGGCCTCGACTTCGTCTGCCTCGATGCCGAGCATGCGCCGTTCGACCGCGCGGCGCTCGACGCATGCCTCGCGGTCGCGCGGGCCCGCGACTTCCCCGTTCTCGTGCGGATCGCGGACGGCGCCCCGGCGCGCATCCTCGACGTGATGGACATGGGCGCGACCGGGATCGTCGTGCCGCATGTCGACGGCGTCGAGAAGGCGCGCGCGATCGCGGCGGCCGCGCGGTTTGGCCATGGCGGGCGGGGCTATGCAGGCTCGACGCGATGGGCGGGGTACACCGCCGGGACGATGCCCGCGCTGCTCGCGCGGTCGCGGGCGGAGACCATCGTGCTCGCGCAGATCGAGGAGCCCGAAGGGGTCGAGGCGGCCGACGCCATCGCCGCGGTGGACGGGATCGACGGGTTGTTCACCGGGCCCGCCGACCTGAGCGTCGCTTACGGGCACGAGAGTTTGGACAATCCCGACCTGCCGCGGGCGATGGCGCGGGTGGGGGAGGCGTGCGCGTCGGCCGGAAAGGCCTACGCGACCTGGGTGCCCGACGTGGCGACGGCGGAGGCGTGGCAGGTGCACGGGTTCCGGGTCTTCGTGGTGGGTTCGGAGCATTCGTGGATGCTCGAAGGGGCGCGGGCGGTCGCGCGCGGGATCGAGGCGATGGCGGAGGGCTGAGGCGGCGACCGAGTGCCCGGCGGATTGCCGCGCGCCGGCGGCGCGGTTCTCGGGACTGCCATTGCCCCGATAGGTCAGGCGCGTTCGTCGCCTTGGCCAGGATGTTCCTGTGCGCTCCCGATCGTGACGCATCCCGCGGGAAGGGCGGATACAGCATGGTCGTCCGCCTCGGCTCGGCGACGAGAAGGCGGGCCGGAGGCGTCGGGCATGTCGTTCGTGGCGATGAGCGGCGATCGAAGCCTACGACCGATCGGCCGCGTTTTGCCAATCCCCATCGGCGCGGCTAGGGGAGGCCGATGACCGACGCCCCGCTCCCTGTCCTGCGCCTGTTGCCCCGCGCCGATGCGCGGCGCATCCGGCATGGCCATCCATGGGTCTGGCGCGACGACCTCGTCCTGGACCGCCGCGCGCGGGCGCTGCCCGCAGGCGCGCTCGCGATGCTCGAGGACGCGGAGCGGCGGCCGCTGGGGCTGGTGGCGGCGAGCGTCGAGGCGAAGGTCGCGGCGCGGGTGCTCGACCGGGACCCGCAGGCGCGGATCGACGGCGACTGGATCGCGGCACGGATCGCCACGGCGGCCGCGCATCGGGCGCGGCTCTGGTCCGAGCCGTTCCACCGCCTCGTCCATGCGGAGGCGGACGGCCTGCCGGGGGTGGTGATCGACCGGTTCGACGACGCGGCCGTGATCCAGCCGAACGCGGCCTGGGCCGATGCGCGGGTGGAGGCCTTCGCCGATGCGCTCGCGGGGCTGGGCATCGCGCATGTCGCGCTCGGCGCGTCCGGGCGGTCCCGCGCGGCCGACGGGCTCGACGATGCAGGGCGCTGGCTGCGCGGCGGGCTCGATGCGCCGGTGCCGGTGCCGATGAACGGCGCGACCTACCTGGCCGACCTCGCGGGCGGGCAGAAGACCGGCCTGTTCCTCGATCAGCGCGACAATCACGCCTTCGTCGCCACGCTCGCGCACGGCGCCCGCGTCCTCGACGCGTTCGCGCATGTCGGCGGGTTCGGGCTGGCGTCGCTCGCGGCGGGGGCCGCATCGGCGGTCGCGGTGGACGGGTCGGCCCCGGCGCTCGCGCTGGCCGAGGAGGGCGCGTCGCGGACCGGGGTGGCGGAGCGTTTCGCCACCCGGCGGGGCGACGCGTTCGAGGTGATGGCGGCGCTCGCGGCGGAGGGCGCCTTGTTCGACGTCGTCGTGGCCGACCCGCCCGCCTTCGCGCCGGCCAAGGCCGCGCTGACGGCCGGGCTGCGCGCCTACGAGCGGGTGGCGCGGCTTGCCGCCGACCTGGTCGCGCCGGGCGGCTACCTGACGCTGTGCTCGTGCAGCCACGCGGCCGACCTCGCCAAGTTCCGCGCCGCCTGCATCCGGGGGATCGGGCGCGCGGGGCGGTCGGCGCAGCTGATCCGCACGGGCTTCGCCTCCGCCGACCATCCGATGCACCCGCAGCTGTCGGAAGCGGGCTATCTCAAGGCGCTGACGTTCCGGCTCATGCCTTGAGGGCGTTCCTCGACGCCTGCGTCCTCTATCCCACCGTGATGCGCGAGGTGCTCCTGGGGATCGCCGGCGCCGGCGCGTATCGCCCCCTCTGGTCGCCGCGCGTGCTCGAGGAATGGGCGCGGGCGGCGCGCAAGGTGGCGGGCGGCGAGGCGGTGGTGCGGGGCGAGATCGCGCTCCTGCGCGCCGCCTGGCCGGGGGCGGAGGTGCGGCCGGGCGAGGCGACGATGGCGCGGATGTGGCTGCGCGACGCCGACGACGTCCACGTTCTTGCGGCGGCATCGGATGCCGGGGCGGACGTTCTGGTCACGTCGAACCTGCGCGACTTCCCGCGCGGCGACGCGGCGGCCGAGGGGCTGCGTGTCCTGTCGCCCGACGCATTCTCGATGGAACGGTGGCTGGCGGACGGCGACGCGGTGGCGGGCGCGGTGGAGCGCGTGCGCGCGACGGCGGAGGCGATATCGGGCGGGCCGCAGCCGGTGCGGGCGCTGCTGAAGCGGGTCGGGATGCCGCGGCTGGGCAAGGCGCTCGCGGCGGAGTGATCCATCCCGCCGGGCATGTCGATCTTGGTCCAGCCCACGCCCGCCGCGGGCGGTCAGCGCGTCTCCCCGCCCTCCTCCGGCACGAGCGTCGTCACGCCGACCGCGCCCGCCCGGGCGAGGGCGGGGTCGAGCGTCATCGGCACGTACTCGCCACGCCGCCAGAGCTCGCCCAGGTCGTCGTAGTGCCGCGACAGCGGGTGGCCCGACTGGCCCGTCGAGGTGACGAACACGCTGCTCTCGGGGTCCGCGAAGTCGTAGACGCCGCGATAGGTCGCCGCGTGGACGTTGGCGTAGGGCGCGGGGCCGTCGCCCGCCGTCCGCCCGCGCTGGAGCGTGTGGTCGCCGCCCGAGGAGGATTGCCGCACGTTGACGACCAGGCCCAGCCCCGGCACCTCGCCCAGCGCGGTATGGTCATGGCGGGCCTCGTGCGCGTCGCCCCAGCGCCAGGTCTCGACCCCCGCGCCGTAGGCGTCCTGCAGCGACTGGAGCGCGTCGTCGAGCGATTGCCGCGCGATCTCGGCGCAGGTCTCGGTGACGCTCGAGCGGATCACGTCGCACCAGATCGAGGCGCCGCCGACGTCGCGGAACACGCGTTCGACGAAGAGCGGCTCCATCCGCGCGTACTCCGCCGCCAGCGGTCCGAGCTCGTCCTCGATCAGCCGCGCCTGGAGCGCGCGCATCCACGCGGCGTAGATCAGCGGCTCCGGCAGGTGCTCCGACATCTCGCCGTTCCACGCCGCCAGCAGGTCGAGCGCCCGCCGCCGCCGCCGCTCGGGGCTGCCCTCGGGCGCGGCGTCGCCGGTGAACCACAGGTCGCGGCCCACCAGCGGCAGGAGCGCGCGCGCGGTGATCGAGACGGTGTCGAGCTGCATCTCGATCAGGCTCTCGCGGGTGTGCACGTCCCGCGCCTCCATCAGCGCCGCCATCCGCTGCACGCGCTGGCTGTCGCCCCAGTAGTGGCTCAGGTGGTCGGGGAAGGGCGCGTCGACCGTCCGGTTGTTGGTGTTGCCCAGCATCCCGCCCTCGGGGTCGGTCCATGACGGGTTGGCGGCGGCGGGACGCAGCCCGCGCCAGCGGTTCGCCTCGATCCAGCCGGGGGCGGGGATGCGGCCCTGCGACTGGTGGTCGGGGTGGCGGTCGGGCTGCTGGCCCATGACGGTCATGGCGATGCGGTCGCCGTCGATCAGGGTGAGGTTCTGCGCGGGCGCGAGGTAATGCTCGGCCGCGGCGAGCCCGGCCTCGACGTCGGCGGCGGCCATCAGCTCGAACCCCGCGCGGATCGAGGTGTCCTCCGTCGACAACGCGGTCCAAGAAAGCGCCGCGACGTGGCCCGCGGGGGTGACGGTACCGAGATCGAACTGGCTGCCGGTGAGGACGGGGCCATTCGCGGTCGACCGCAGCGTCAGCGTGATCGGTTCCTCGCCCTTCACCCGCAGGATCGAGCGGCGCGTCTCGAAGCTCTCCCAGCCTTCGGGCGTGCGGTAGAGCGTCCGGTCGTCCTCGGCCAGCTCCTCGATCAGCACGTCCTGGTCGTCGAGATAGGCGGAGGTCAGGCCCCAGCCGAGCCGCGCGGTGCGACCGACGAGCACGATCGGCAGGCCGGGGATCGTCCCGCCGATGGCGCCGCCGGTCGAGAGCTCGAGCCGGGCGAGGTACCACGGCGTCGGCGCGGTCAGGCCCATATGGGGGTCGTTGGCCAGGAGCGACGCGCCCGAGGCGGCGCGCGCGGGCGCGACCGCGAAGGCGTTCGACGCGCCCGCCAGCGCGGGCTCGGCCACGGGCCAGAGGAACGGATCGGAGGCCGCGACGCGCTCGGAGGGGGCGAGCGTCGGGAACAGCGTCGCGATCTCCACCGTCCCGGGGCTCGGCGCGTCCGGGTGCAAATCGAGAAGGCGCTCGGGCGGCAGGACGAGCGAGGCGCGCGCGCGTCGGACCTCCTCGCCGACCTGTCCCGAGAGCTGCAGGGCAAGCAGCTTGACGATGGCGATCGAGTCGGCGGGCCGCCACGGGGCGATATCGGCGCCGAACAGGAAGAACTCCGGCGCGCCGCGCCCCGACGCCTCGCGGTTGACCACCGTGATACGCGCGTTCACGCCACGGGCATAGGCCTCCAGCTTGGCCAGCGTCTCGGCGTCCTGCGCGGCGACCGAGGCGGTCGCGGCGCGGTAGAGCCCGAGGCGGCGCATCAGCTCATCGGTCTGCACGGTCTCGCGGCCGAACAGCTCCGACAGGCGTCCCTGCGCGGCGCGGCGCAGCATCGTCATCTGCCACAGCCGGTCCTGCGCATGGGCGTAGCCGAGGCCGAAGAGCACGTCCGCGTCGGTCTCGCCGAAGATGTGCGGGATGTCGTGGGTGTTGCGCACGATCTCGACCGGCGCGGAGAGACCCGCGACGACCTCCGTGCGGTCATAGTCGGGCAGGCTGCGCCCGGCGAGCCAGAACGCGGCGAGGAGCGCGGCGCCGGCCAGCACAAGCACCGCGACGACCGTGCGGAACGTCCAGCGGAACGCGCGCTCCATGTACCCCCCGTTGACCGCCCCGAGCGGGGCCGGTCTAGCTGTGCCGGTTGGCGGACGCAAAGGGAGCCGGACATGGGCAAGGTCGCATTCCTCGGGCTGGGCACGATGGGCGGGCCGATGGCCGGGCACCTCGCGCGGGCGGGCCACGACGTCCGGGTCTACAACCGGACCGCGGCAAAGGCGGAGGCCTGGGTCGCCGAGCATGGCGGGGCGGCGGGCGCGACGCCGCGGGAGGCGGCGGAGGGCTGCGAGATCGTGCTCGCTTGCGTGGGGAACGACGACGACCTGCGCGCGATCTGCGAGGGCCCGGACGGGGCGTTCGCGGGGATGGCCGGGGGCGCGGTCTTCGTCGACCACACGACGGTATCGGCCGAGGTCACGCACGCGCTGGCCGCGACCGCCGCCGAGCGCGGGATCGGTTATGTCGACGCGCCCGTGTCGGGCGGACAGGCGGGAGCCGAGAACGGACAGCTCGTGGTGATGTGCGGCGGCTCGGAGCCGGACTTCGCGCGCGCCGAGGCGGTCGCGGGCGCCTACGCCAAGGTCGTCCGCCGCATGGGCGACGTGGGCGCGGGGCAGCTCACGAAGATGGTCAACCAGATCTGCATCGCGGGGCTCGTGCAGGGGCTGTCGGAGGGACTGGCCTTCGCGAAGGCGGCCGGCCTCGACGGGGCGGCGGTCGTCGAGGTGATCCAGGGCGGCGCGGCCGGGTCGTGGCAGATGGTCAATCGCCATGAGACGATGATCGCCGGCGCCTTCGACCACGGTTTCGCGGTCGACTGGATGCGCAAGGACCTCGCGATCTGCCTCGGGGCGGGGCGCCGGATGGGCGCGTCGCTCCCGGTGACGGCGCTGGTCGACCAGTTCTACGCCGAGGTGCAGGCGATGGGCGGCGGTCGTTGGGACACGTCGAGCCTGGTGGCGCGGCTCGGACCGCGCGAGGGGTAGGCTGCCGATACCGGATGGTAGCGATTGGGGTGCGATTGGGCTTACGTGGCCGTCCACGCCATGCATCCCTGCATCGGCGGGGTCCGGTGGAGGAGGCGATGAATGACCTTTGGGGAGCCGCTCGTCGTAGGTCTTCTGGTCGCCGGCCTGGTTCTCCTGGCATGGATGGGGGCGCGGGGCCGGAAGGACGGCTCACGTCCGACCGCTCCGCCGCGCCGACCGTCGCGAACCTTGCCCGCCGTCGTCCGGCCGGGGCCGGGTCGCGCTCGCCTCGAGCGGGCGGCTCGAAGGACGGAGGCCGATGCCGAGAGGCGTGACCGAGCGGTTGCGCCCGGCCGCGAAGGCTGGGCTACCGCGCCGCCGCCGCTCCCGCCGGATTGCCGGCATGCCCTCGTCGGCCGGGCCTGGGTCATCGACGGCGACACGATCGTCATCCGTCACATCAAGGTCCGCCTCTGGGGCATCGATGCGCCCGAACTCGACGAGCCATGGGGGCGCAAGGCGAAGGGCGCGGTGATCGATATCTGCCGCGGCTCGGTCGTGACGGCGACGCTGACAGGCCAGACCACGCACGACCGTTACGTCGCGCGCTGCTTTCTCGCCGACGGGACGGACATCTGCGCCGAGCTCGTCCGGCGCGGCCTCGCGCTCGATTGGCCGCTCTTCTCGGGCGGCCATTACCGCGACCTGGAGCGGCCGGACTTCCGGCGACGCCTCGCGGGCGTGCGGCGTCGGAGGCAGGCCGACCGCGCCGCCTGATCGTCGGCGCCCGCATTGCGCCCGCCGATCCTTCCGTACGAGCGAGCGCTCGAGTCCCATCGTCGCCGACCCGCGCGCCCCCGATCCGCCCGAACGTCGACGACCCGCCCGGGCCGATCCTTACCCAGCCCCATTCCGAATCATGGCCGAGCCGCCGCACCGCACGATGGAAACCGACCGGGCCCAACTTCCTACGAGGGCGGCTGATGGCATGGCCCGGCTTCGGGAGTACGAACTCTAAGTCGTCAGGCAACACTCGGCATCTCACCTCGAAGCGTTCGCCGCATTCGACGTCCGGACCCGTGGGGGGGGCGTCTGATCCCTCGTGGAGGGGCCACGCCGCTCGGATGACTGGCAGCGGGAAGGACGTGCTCGTGGAATCGGAAGGTGCCACGCACTACGTCGCCACCCTGCGCGTCCCGGCGACGATGCTCCTGATATCCTACCATGTCGTCGGACCGAACGAGACGGCCGGTATGGCCCTCGGCTACCCGTCCGGTTGGCGGATATTCGCGGACGCGCTGATCGACGTCCGGATGCCCCTCTTCGCGGCGATCGCGGGAATGGTGTACGCGCTTCGGCCGATCGCGCTCGACAACCTAGCCGAGTTCGCATCGGGCAGGATCCATCGCCTCGTCGTCCCGGGCGTCGTCGCATCCATCGCATTCTGGATCGTCTGCAACCTCATCATCGCCAGCGGCTTCGCATACGGCGCCGGTTTCGCGCGGACGGTCCTGTTGTCGACGGGACATTTCTCGGTTCCTGCAGGCGATCCTCCTCGTGTTCCTCGTCGTCGGGTCGGTCGACTCGATGCTCGGTTGCCGGCGAGGTCTCCCACTTCTCGTGGCGTCGCTGCTGGCGGGGCTCGTCTGGAGCAGGTCCGCCGGCGACGTCCTCCGGATCGGCGAGGCGATCTATCTCGCGCCGTACTTCATGCTCGGCCTGCTGCTCGTCCGCCATCACGCCGCGATCCTCGCTCGGCAGCGGATCGTGCTGACGCTCGCCATGGCATGCTCGTTCGTGGGGATCGCGCTCGACGTCGATCTCTTCCGGGCGACGGGCGCGCTCTCGACGGATCGCGGCGACGTGCAGAGCCTTGCGCTCGGGATGGGCGCAATCGTCCTGGCGAAGATCCTCGTGGCACCGATCGCCTTGCTGGACCGGGTGGCGATCATACGTTCACGATCTTGCTCTACCATCCGCTCGGCACATCCACCGTCCGAAGGACTATGGAGGCGATCGACGCCGATGCCAGCGTATGGCACTTCGCGCTGGGTTTCCTCGCCGGGTTCGCTCTGCCCATCGTGCTGCACGCCCTGGCCGACCGGTTCGGCTGGAGCCGGCGGATCGTGCCGGGCCTTCGAGGGCGACCGGTCGCCGGCCGGGGCATGGCGCGAGCGATCTCAGGCCGCGCGCGTCGGCGGGACCCATCCGGCAGCCCCAGACCTACGACGCCGCGACGCGGTCGCCCCCCGGGTCAGGGGCGACGCACGATCGCATGTCGCTCAGTCCAGCGCGGCGTCCGTGATCACGCTCGTCCAGGCGCCCTCGGGGGCCGCGGTGATGACCGGGTCCGAGCCGCCGGCGAGGAGCGTATCGACGGTGCGCTGGTAGTCGGCCTCGTCGAGCGATCCGTCTGACCCGGCAGTCAGGAGGGCCACCTCGCCCATCATCCGCACCTGCGCGCCTTCCGTCTGCGCGCCGGTCTCGTCGTTGTCGAGCACGATGCCGGCGGCCTCCTCGGGGTTCTCCTCGGCGTACTTCCAGCCGCGCATCGAGGCGCGCACGAAGCGGGTCATCTTGTCGACGAAGGCCGGGTCGTCGAGGTTCTCCTCGAGTACCCAGATGCCGTCCTCGAGCGTGGCGACGCCCTCGTCCTCGTACTTGAACGTCACCAGCTCTTCCTCGGTGACGCCCGCGTCGAGGACCTGGCCGTACTCGTTGTAGGTCATGGTCGAGATGCAGTCGGCCTGCCGCTGCAGAAGCGGGTCGACGTTGAAGCCCTGCTTGAGGATCGTCACGCCATCGTCGCCGCCGTCGGTCGGGATGCCCTCCTGCGACATCCACGACAGGAAGGGATACTCGTTGCCGAAGAACCAGACGCCGATGGTCTTGCCGCGGAAGTCCTCGGGGCCCTCGATGCCGGTATCCTTCCAGCAGGTGAGCATCAGGCCGGACGACTTGAAAGGCTGGGCGATGTTGACGACGGGCAGGCCCTTCTCGCGCGCGGCAAGCGCCGACGGCATCCAGTTGAGCATCGCGTCGGCGCCCCCGCCCGCGAGGACCTGCGGCGGCGCGATGTCGGGGCCGCCGGGCAGGATCGTCACGTCGAGGTCCTCCTCCTCGTAATACCCGAGATCCTTGGCGACGTAGTAGCCGGCGAACTGGGCTTGCGTGACCCACTGGAGCTGGAGTGTGACGGCATCCTGCGCGAGGGCCGGGGCGGCGAGCGCGCTGGCGGTGAGCATGGTGGCAGCGGCGAGGGTGCGTCTCATGATGGTCTCCCTGTGGGTCCGGCCCGCGTGGTCGGGGCCGCTGCGCGAGACGGTGGCACCGGCCGCGCCGTCGCGCCAGTGCGCAGGCGACCGCGGGCGGGCGATCGGGCGGCACCTGCCCGAAAAAGCGTCACCGGCGCTGCGACGGGTGCCAGAACGTGAGGCGCCGCTCGACCAGCGCCACGAGGCCGTAGGCGCCGGAGCCCGCGAGCGCCGCGACGGCGATGGTGGCCCAGACCATCGGCAGGTTCAGGCGGCCGACCTCGGTGGAGATGCGGAACCCCATGCCGAGCGTGGGCGAGCCGAAGAACTCCGCGACGATCGCGCCGACAAGGGCGAGAGTGGTCGCGATCTTCAGGCCATTGAACACGAAGGGCAGGGCGGCGGGGGCCGCGAGGCGCGCGAGCGTCTGGGTCGGGGTGGCGCCGTAGGTCCGCATCAGGTCGCGCTGCATCGCGGTCGTGTCGGCGAGCCCGGCGACCGTGTTCACGAGCAGCGGGAAGAACGTCATCACCACGACCACGGCGGCCTTCGACTCCCAGCCGAAGCCGAACCACATCACCAGGATCGGCGCGGTGCCGACGATGGGCAGGGCCGCCACGAAGTTGCCGACGGGCAGCAGGCCGCGGCGCAGGAAGTCCGAGCGCGCGACGAGGAAGCGCCGCGCCGATGCCCGCACCGCAGCCGACGAGCCAGCCCACGAGCGCGCCCTTCAGCACGGTCTGCACGAAATCGGCCCAGAGGATCGGGAGGTTGGCGGCGACAGCAACGGAAATCTGGGAGGGGGCGGGCAGGATGACGGTCGGCACGTCGAAAAGCCGGACCGCGGCCTCCCACAGCGCGAGCAGCGTGACGCCGAACAGGATCGGCGCCACGGCCGCGGCGGCCCGACCGAGGGTCGCGACGAGGCGCGCGTTCAGCCACCACGCGGTGATCCAGAGCGCGAGGAGGGCCACGCCCGGCGCCACGACGCCCGGGCCGGCCGCGAGCGCCAGCACCGCGAGCGCGCCGAGGAGAGCGCCGGATGGCGCCGCGAGGGGGCCGAGGCGCGTCACCGCGCGAGGCCCATGCGGGCGAGCGTCGTGCGCTCGAGCACCGCGATCGCCGCCACCAGCCCTGCCGCGACGATGGCGGCGGCGAAGAGCGCGGCCCAGATCTGCTCCGTCTGCCCGTAGTAGCTGCCCGCGAGGAGGCGCGAGCCGAGGCCGCCCCGCGCGCCGGTCGGCAGCTCGCCCACGATGGCGCCGACGAGCGCGGCGGCGACGGCGATCTTGAGCGAGGCGAAGAGGTAGGGAAGCGAGGCAGGCAAACGCAGCGACACGAGGATCCGCCCGCCGGACGCGTTCCACGTGCGCATCAGGTCGAGATCGGCGGGGGCGGGCGCCCGCAGCCCCTTCACCATGCCGACCGTCACGGGGAAGAACGAGAGGTAGGCCGAGATGATGGCCTTCGGCAGCAGCCCCTGCACCCCGACCGAGTTCAGAACGACGATGATCATCGGCGCGATGGCGAGGATCGGGATGGTCTGCGACGCGATGGCCCATGGCATGACGCTGAGGTCGGCGGTGCGGGAATGGACGATCCCGATGGCGAGCGCGATGCCCGCGAGCGAACCGATCGCGAAGCCGAGCAGCGTCGGCGCGAGCGTGATGGCGGCGTGGTACACGAGGCTCCGGCGCGAGGTGACGGCCTGGCCCGCGACGGTGTCCCAGAGCTCGACGGCGATCTGGTGGGGCGCGGGCAGGCGGGCGCGGTCTTGGCCGAACGCGCGCGCGGTGGCCTCGCCCGGATTGGCCAGCGCGAGGCGCAGCCCGCCCGCGTCGCGGCGCTCCGCGGCGGTGGCGGGGGTGACGGTTACGCCTGCGCGCTCGGCCAGGAGCGTCGATTGCTGCGCGTTCATCGGGATGCAGGCGAGGTACCAAAGCGCGAGGATCGCGGCGACGACCGCGAGCACCGGCCCCGCCCCCGCGCCCAGCCGTCGCAGCGCCACGCGGCCCGATCGGCCGATCCCGCCGCCGGGCGCGGAGAGCGGCGCATCGGTCACCGCCGCCACCGGTGCCAGAGCCGCCAGAGCGACGACAGGATCACGAGGCTCGCCAGGATCGGCAGCAGGTTGCCCGGCAGCATGCCCGCGAAGTCGTCCGACAGCAGCGCCCAGAGCGCGACGGCGATCGCGGCGAGGTCGATCGCGGCGGAAGCGGAACGGCTCACGGCGCGCCCAGTCCGCGCGGGATGGCCGGCAGGCTGGTGTCCTTGCGAGGCGACGGAGTGGGCGCGTCCTGCCTAAGCGCGAGCTTTTCGCCGGATCGCGGCGCGGATGACGCCGCCCTGTGTGCCCGACCGGCGGCCCCGCTCATCGACGCCACTCCATCCGCAGCTCCGGCACGCCGTCCGTGCCCGGCAGGTCGCGTTCGACGACGTGGAATCCCTCGCGCTCGTAGAAGCGGTGCGCGGCTTGGTTGGGCGCGTGGGTGTTCAACGTCAGCCGGTCGCGGCCGGCCTTCACGTCGTCGAGCAGCGCGCGCCCGATGCCGTGTCCGGGGCGGGCGACGTAGAAGCCGTGTATGTGTCCGGCCTCCGGGTCGAGCGACAGGTAGCCCTCCGCCGGATCGCCCGCGACCCGGATCTCGCGGATCGGCAACGCCTCGGCGAAGGCCGCCGCGAAGCCGCCGGGCGGCGGGGCGCCGCGGTTCCACGGGACGGTGGCGAGCCAGTCCTCGACGATGGCCGTCATCGCGGGGACGTCGCGGGGCTCGGCGCGGCGGATCATGCGGACCGCTCGAGGAGGATGTCGGGCAGGCCTTCCTCGTTCTCGCCGTCCGTCCGGCGAACTTCGACGAAGCCCTCGCGCGCGTAGAAGCGCCGCGCGCCGTGGTTGGCCTCGAACGTCCGCAGCCGCTGCCGTCCGGCGCCTCGGACGGAGGCGAGCAGCGCCGCGCCGAGGCCCCGGCCGCGGGCCTGGGGCGCGAGGTAGAGCGCCGTCACGTCGTCGCCATCGGCCGCGACGAAGCCGTCGCAGCGCCTCCCCGTCCAGGCCGTCGTGGCGCGGCGAAGGACAAGGACGGCCTCGCGGTAAAGCCGGATCACGTCGCCGGGCGCGTGGACGCGCGGCATCCAAGGGGTCGCGTCGATCCAGTCGTTCAGAATCGCGGCGCAGGCCTCGGCGCCCTCGGGGATCGCGGGTCGGATCACAGGCGGACCGGGGGTGGCGGTCACGCGACCGCCTCCATGCCCGTCCGCAGCCCCTCGCGGACCCGGTGGGCCACGGCGAGGAACGCGGACGTGTCGCGGATGTCGAGAGGGCGGTCGCGGGGCAGGGGGCTGTCGATCACGTCGGCGATCCGACCCGGCCTCGGGGACATGACGACGATGCGGGTCGAGAGGTACACCGCCTCGGGGATCGAGTGGGTGACGAAGAGGACGGTCTTGGCCGTGCGCTGCCAGAGCGAGAGCAGCTCCTCGTTGAGCCGGTCGCGGACGATCTCGTCGAGCGCGCCGAAGGGCTCGTCCATGAGCAGGATGTCGGCGTCGAAGGCGAGCGCGCGGGCGATGGAGGCGCGCTGCTGCATCCCGCCCGAGAGCTGCCACGGGTAGCGGTCGGCGAACTTCTCCAGCTCCACCAGCGCCAGCACGTCGCGCATCCGCCGCTCGCGCTCGGTCGCGCGTAGCCCATGATCTCGAGCGGCAGCGTGACGTTGCGCCCGATCGTGCGCCACGGATAGAGCCCCGCCGCCTGGAACACGTAGCCATAGGCGCGGGCGCGGCGGGCCTCGTCGGGGGACATGCCGTTGACGGCGAGCGTGCCGCCGGTGGGGGTTTCGAGGGCCGCTACGCAGCGCAGGAACGTGGTCTTGCCGCAGCCCGAGGGGCCGATGAAGGAGACGAACTCGCCCTGGGTGGATGTCGAGGGTGATGTCGGAGAGCGCGTGGATGGGGCCGTCCGGGGTGGGGAAGGTGAGGTCTAGGGAGTGGGCGGAGATGGTGGTCATTCGAACTCTTCTCGCCCTAATGATGATGCACGATTGCAGCTAACATTATTGAGGTTACTGATTGTTATATTGAACGTCGATGATCTCATAAAGCGCCGTTCCGACTGCCAAAAAGAGGACAATGTAAACAAAGTAGAGCGACAACGGTACCAAAACCCGAATCAGCCTAACAGCCTCCACAGGGACAAATCGAAACAGATAGGCTTTCGCGATCTCCGTAATAAAGAGAAACGTCCATATCGAATATCCTCCAAATAGTACCGCTGCCAATCCTTGAAAATATTCTTCAATACTCAGATCATAATACGGGCGATCTGGCATGCCTGATTTCAAGGTGATGGAAAGGACTCCAAGTGCGATAGCCCGGATGTGCAGACCGAGATAGTCGGACCATGCCTTGCCCCTAAGCAGCGTGCGTTCAAACTTCGGCTGACCGTCGGGCATCAAACCCCCGCCGGAATGTTCCGCGCATCTCGCTCGACTTTCCGCGGCGAGTTCAGCGACTTCCACGTCGCCAGCGCCTTCGACGCCGAGGCGAACGCCGGCCGCCGCACGAACCGCCCCCGTCCCGGCCGGGGCTGCGAGTTCTGCCCGTGCGCCCAGATCACCTCGCCGCGCGACAGGGTGAACCTCGGCGCGGCCGTCAGCTCCATGCCCTCGAACACGTTGTAGTCGATGATCGACTTCTGGTTGGCGACCGAGACCGTCCGCTTGATGGAGGGGTCCCAGACCACGATGTCGGCCTCGCCGCCGACATTGATCCCGCCCTTCATCGGGTAGATGTTGAGGATCTTCGCGATGTTGGTGGATGTCAGCGCGACGAACTCCTCGGGCGTCAGGCGGCCGGTGTCCACGCCTCTCGTCCAGAGCATCGCCATCCGCTCCTCCAGCCCGCCGGTGCCGTTCGGGATGCGGGTGAAATCCCCCACGCCCATGCGCTTCTGCTCGTCGGAGAAGGCGGCATGGTCGGTGGCGACGACGTGGAGCGAGCCGGAGGCGAGGCCGGCCCAGAGGCTGTCCTGGTGCTTCTTGTCCCGGAACGGCGGGCTCATCACGCGTCGCGCCGCGTATTGCCAGTCGCGGTCGAAGTACTCGGACTCGTCGAGCGTGAGGTGCTGGATCAGCGGCTCGCCGTAGACGCGCATCCCCTTGGCGCGGGCCCGGCGGATCGCCTCGTGCGCCTGCTCGCAGGAGACGTGGACGATGTAGAGCGGGCATCCGGCGGCGTCGGCGATCATGATCGCGCGGTTGGCGGCCTCGCCCTCGACTTCCGGAGGGCGCGAATAGGCGTGGCCCTCGGGGCCGGTGACGCCGAGGCCGAGATACTTCTCCTGCAGCGCGGCCACCACGTCGCCGTTCTCGGCATGGACGAGCGGCAGCGCGCCGAGCTCGGCGCAGCGGGTGAAGGAGGCGAACATCTCGTCGTCCTCCACCATCAGCGCGCCCTTGTAGGCCATGAAGTGCTTGAACGTGTTGATGCCGCGCTCCTTCACCACGGCCTCCATCTCGGTCCAGATGCGCTCGGACCAGCCGGTGATCGCCATGTGGTAGGAGATATCGGTGCAGATCCGGTCGCGCGACTTGCGGTCCCAATCGTCCACGGCGGCGAGCAGCCCGTCCTCGCCCGGCAGAACGAAGTCCACGAGCATCGTCGTCCCTCCCGCCGCCGCCGCGAAGGTGCCGGACTCGAAGGTCTCGGCGGCGGTCGTGCCCATGAACGGCATCTCGAGATGCGTGTGCGGGTCGATGCCGCCGGGGATGACGTAGGCGTCGCTGGCGTCGATCGTCTCGTCGCCGGTCAGCCCCTCGCCGATGGCCGCGATCGTCTCGCCCTCGATCAGCACGTCCGCGCGCCACTGGCGGTCGGCGGTGACCACGGTGCCGCCCTTGATGACCTTGCTCATGCCGTCCCCCGTCCGCTGCATCCCGCCCGCGACCTTCGCGGCAGTTCCGCGATGCCGCAAGGGTCGGGCGGCCGGCGGATGTGGTCGCACGCCCCCGGCGGGGGCGCGATCACAGGCAGTACTGCGTCCCGCGCGGGATCAGGACGGGGTAGATCGCGCCGCGGAAGGCGTAGCCGTAGCAATTGTCGGCGAGCCGCACGTCGGTCGCGCCCACGCCGCGCGGCAGGAGCAGGCGGACGGCGTTCGGGACCGGGGCGGCGCTCGCGACGTAGGCCTGCGGGTCGGGGACGGGGGCGGGCGGCGCCTGCGTCGCGCAGGCGGCGAGGAGGAGGGCGGCGATGAGGGCGAGGCGGGTCATCGCGGGTCGCGCCGGGCGAGGAGGTGGAGGAACGCCAGATACGCCGCCGTGGCCACCGCGGTGACGATGAGGCTGGTCCCGACGATCGCCGTCGTCAGCCCGCCGTGGCGGTAGGCGTCGAAGGCGAGGTTCACCGCGAGGAAGATCACGGCGAAGATCGCCGCCCGCCGGACGAGCGCGGGCCTCACGTCACGACCTCCGCGCTCTCGAGCACCGCATGCAGCAGCACGTCCGCGCCCGCGCGCGCCCAGTCCTTCGTGATCTCCTCCGCCTCGTTGTGGCTGAGCCCGTCCACGCAGGGGCACATGATCATCGCCGTGGGCGCGACCCGCGCGATCCAGCAGGCGTCGTGGCCCGCGCCCGAGACGATGTCGCGATGCGCGTAGCCCAGCCGCTCCGCGGCCGAGCGCACGGCGCGCACGCAGCCCTCGTCGAACGCCACCGGGTCGAAGCCGCCGACCTTCTCGAGCGCCGCCTCGCAACCGGCCTCGCCCGCGATGCGATGCGCGGCCTCGGCCAGACGCGCCTCCATGTCCTCGATCACCGCGCGGTCCGGCGATCGCAGGTCGACGGTGAACACGGCGCGGCCGGGGATCACGTTGCGCGAGTTCGGATGGACCTCGATGTGGCCCGCGGCGCCGACGGCGTGGGGCGCGTGCGCGAGCGCGATCTCCTCGACGGCGACGAGGATGCGCGCCATTGCGAGCCCCGCGTCGCGGCGCATCGGCATCGGCGTCGATCCGGTATGCGCGTCGCGCCCCGTCACGGTCACCTGCGTCCAGCTCAGGCCCTGCCCGTGCGTGACGACGCCGATCTCGGCGCCCTCGGCCTCGAGGATCGGGCCCTGCTCGATGTGCAGCTCGAACATCGCGTGCATCTTGCGGGCGCCGACCGCCTCCTCGCCGCGCCAGCCGATCCGGTCAAGCTCGTCGCCGAAGCGCAGCCCCTTCGCGTCGGTGCGGTCCTCGCACCACTCCTGCGAATGGATGCCCGCGAAGACGCCCGAGGCGAGCATGGCCGGCGCGAACCGCGTCCCCTCCTCGTTGGTCCAGTTCGCGACCACGATCGGCCGGCGCGTCCGGATGCCAAGGTCGTCGAGCGTGCGGACCAGCTCCAGCCCGCCCAGCACGCCCAGCACGCCGTCGTACTTGCCGCCGGTCGGCTGCGTGTCGAGGTGGGAGCCGACGTAGACCGGCAGCGCGTCCGGGTCGGTGCCCGCGCGGGTGGCGAACATGTTGCCGATGGCGTCCACGCCCATCGTCATGCCCGCCGCCTCGCACCACGACCGGAACAGCGCCCGGCCCTCCGCGTCCTCGTCGGTGAGCGTCTGGCGGTTCGAGCCGCCCGCGACGCCGGGGCCGATCTCGGCCATCGCCATCAGGCTGTCCCAGAGGCGGTCGGGGTCGGTGCGCAGGTTGGACGCGGCCTGCGTCATCGCCGGTCCTCCCGTCGTCGAGCGGATGTGGACGCGCCC
>CAVSOF010000012.1:0-136029 GCA_963729425.1 uncultured Alphaproteobacteria bacterium
CTCGCGACCGTCCCCGCCTTCCCATCCCCGCCCCGTTCCGCTACACGCCCGCAATCCGAGACGTGGCGCGCCCTGACCCCCGCGCCCGGACGCTAGAGAGGGGTCGGCGGCAATGGGGCCGCCAGCAAACGACGCGGCCGGCAGGGGTCGGCCACGCGTCAGACAGGATGAGCAATGTTCGACATCGTGAAGAAAGAGATGGAGTGGGGGCACGACACCCTCACGCTGGAGACCGGCAAGGTCGCCCGCCAGGCCGACGGCTGCGTGATCGCCACCTACGGCGAGACCTCCGTGATGGCCGCCGTGACCTACGCCAAGGCGCCCAAGCCCGGCCAGGACTTCTTCCCCCTCACCGTCCACTACAACGAGAAGTACTACGCCGCGGGCAAGGTCCCGGGCGGCTTCTTCAAGCGCGAGGCCCGGCCGACCGAGAAGGAGACGCTGACGTCGCGCCTGATCGACCGGCCGCTGCGCCCGCTCTTCGTCGAGGGTTTCCGCAACGAGGTGCTGGTGATCTGCACCGTGCTCTCGCACGACCTCGAGAACGACCCCGACGTCGTGGCGATGATCGCCGCCTCGGCCGCCCTGACGATCTCGGGCGCGCCGTTCATGGGCCCGATCGCCGGCGCCCGCGTGGGCTTCGTGGACGGCGACTACGTCCTGAACCCGTCCGTGGACGACATGCAGGACCTCAAGAAGAACCCCGAGCAGCGCCTCGACCTCGTCGTCGCGGGCACGCGCGACGCGGTGATGATGGTCGAGTCGGAGGCCTACGAGCTGTCGGAGGCCGAGATGCTTGGCGCCGTGAAGTTCGGCCACGAGCAGATGCAGGGCGTGATCGACCTGATCGTCGATCTGGCCGAGGACGCCGCGAAGGAGCCGATGGACTTCCAGCCGGCCGACTATACGGGGATCCTGCAGGCCGTGACCGACGCGGGCGAGCAGGCGATGCGCGACGCCTACGCGATCACCGACAAGCAGGAGCGTACGACCGCCGTGTCGGACGCGAAGGCCGCGATCAAGGCCGGGCTGACCGACGCGCAGCGCGACGATCCCTCGCTCGGCACCGCGCTCAAGAAGCTCGAGTCGAAGGTGCTGCGCGGCGACGTCGTGAAGAACGGCAAGCGGATCGACGGGCGCGCGCTCGACACCGTGCGCCCGATCGTCTCCGAGGTCGGGCTGCTGCCGCGGACGCACGGCTCGGCGCTGTTCACGCGCGGCGAGACGCAGGCGCTGGTCGTGACCACGCTGGGCACCGGCGACGACGAGCAGTTCATCGACGCGCTCCACGGCAACTTCAAGTCGAACTTCCTGCTGCACTACAACTTCCCGCCCTACTCGGTGGGCGAGGTCGGCCGGTTCGGGCCTCCGGGCCGGCGCGAGATCGGCCACGGCAAGCTCGCCTGGCGCGCGCTGCAGGCGGTGCTGCCGTCGGCGACGGACTTCCCCTACACGATCCGCCTCGTCTCGGAGATCACGGAGTCGAACGGCTCGTCCTCGATGGCGACCGTCTGCGGCGCGTCGCTGGCGATGATGGACGCGGCGGTGCCGCTCAAGGCGCCGGTCGCGGGCGTCGCCATGGGCCTCGTGCTCGAGGGCGACGGCGAATACGCGGTGCTGACCGACATCCTGGGCGACGAGGATCATCTCGGCGACATGGACTTCAAGGTCGCGGGAACCGAGGAGGGCATCACCTCGCTCCAGATGGACATCAAGATCGCGGGGATCACGCCCGACATCATGGAGCGCGCGCTCGAGCAGGCGAAGGCGGGCCGCATCCACATCCTGGCCGAGATGGCCAAGGCGCTGACCGAGGGCCGCCAGGAGTTCTCGGCCCACGCGCCGCGGATCGAGACGATGCAGATCCCCACCGACAAGATCCGGGAGGTCATCGGCTCGGGCGGCAAGGTCATCCGCGAGATCGTGGAGACGAGCGGAGCCAAGGTCGACATCCAGGACGACGGCACGATCAAGATCGCGTCCGCCAACGGCGACGCCATCAAGCGCGCCTACGACATGATCCACTCGATCGTGGCGGAGCCGGAGGAGGGCAAGGTCTATCGCGGCAAGGTCGTCAAGATCGTCGACTTCGGCGCGTTCGTGAACTTCTTCGGCAAGCGCGACGGGCTGGTCCACGTCAGCCAGATCGCCGCGAGCCGCCTCAACCACCCCTCCGACGCCCTCAAGGAGGGGCAGGAGGTCTGGGTCAAGCTCCTGGGCTTCGACGATCGCGGCAAGGTCCGGCTCGCCATGAAGATGGTGAACCAGGAGACCGGCGAGGAGGCCGCGGAGCCCGCCCCCGCCGACTGATCCCGGCGGATGGAAGAACGACGGCCCCGGCAGCGATGCC
The DNA here is from genome assembly GCA_963729425.1 of uncultured Alphaproteobacteria bacterium. Classification (GTDB taxonomy): domain Bacteria; phylum Pseudomonadota; class Alphaproteobacteria; order Rhodobacterales; family Rhodobacteraceae; genus Jannaschia. The sequence goes on from CAVSOF010000012.1 coordinate 2,351, forward strand.
GGGGCCGTTCGCGTGTCGGGCCGTCACCGAACGGTGATGCGAGGTTCATCGGCGCGTCACCCCACCGTCACCGCGCGCGCCTAGCCGGGGCGGGCGTCCGGGCCTCCCCCCACCGCCCGCGCGCCTCCCATCCCCGTGGGAGCGGGGTCCGGGCCGCGCCCGGGCCCCTTCGGCCTCAGGCGGGGCGCGGCGGGACGTTCATGCCCGTGGCGACCGCCGGCCGGGCGAGGAAACGGTCGAGATAGGCCTGCAGCGTCGGATGCCCGTCCCAGCCGACGATCTCCCGCGCGCCGTAGAAGCCGAGCGCGTTGAGCCACGGCGCGATTGCGATGTCGGCCATCGAGTACTCGTCCGCGATCCATTCGCGATCGCCGAGCGCGCCCGCGAAGACATCGAGCAGGCGGCGCGCCTCGTCGACGTAGCGCTGCCGCGCGCGGGGGTCCTCGATCTCCTTGCCCGCGAACTTCACGAACCAGCCGAGCTGCCCCAGCATCGGGCCGAGCCCGCCCATCTGCCACATCACCCACTGCGTCACGCGCGCCGCGTCCGCCGGGCCGGAGCCCATCAGCTTCCCGGTCTTGCCGCCCAGATAGAGCAGGATCGCCCCGCTCTCGAAAAGCCCGATGGGCGCGCCGCCCGGCCCGTCGGGGTCGACGATGGCGGGGATCTTGCCGTTGGGGTTGAGCGAGACGAAGGCGTCGGACTTCACGTCCGCGTCCGAGAGCGTCACCAGATGCGCCTCGTAGGGCAGGCCCGTCTCCTCGAGCGCGATGGCGACCTTGACGCCGTTCGGGGTCGGGTAGCTGTAGAGCTGGAGGACGGACGGGTCGCGCGGCGTCCAGCGGCGGGTGATCGGGAAGGCGGAGAGGTCGGCCATGCTCGGCTCCTGCGGTTGCATCCGGCAGACATAGGCCGCACAGGCGCGGGCGTGACCCGCGGCCGGGGTGCGGGGATCGACAGGCGATGTGCGCGGCGACGCGCGGATCGCGGGGCGCGCGCGCATCGGAGGGACCGGACGTGATCAAGGAATTCAGGGACTTCATCGCCAAGGGCAACGTGATGGACCTCGCCGTGGGGATCATCATCGGCGCGGCCTTCACCGCGATCGTGACCTCGCTGGTGGAGGACATCATCAACCCGTTCATCGGCCTGATCGTCGGCGGGCTCGACTTCTCGGACCTGACCTTCGGGGTGGGCGAGGCGCAGTTCCGCTACGGCGCGTTCATCACCGCCGTGATCAACTTCCTCATCATCGCCTTCGTCGTCTTCATGCTCGTGAAGGGCGTGAACCGCATAAAGGCCGCCGCCGAGCGCCCCGACGACGTCGAGCCCGAGGTGGCGACCGGCCCGTCCGAGCTCGACGTGCTGATCGACATCCGCGACAGCCTCGCGGCCGGCCGCGCCGATCCCGCGCCCCGGATCACCCCCGCCGAGTGAGGCGGGGGCGCGCCCGCGCGCTCACGACACCAGGAGGTGCGCGTCCACGCTCTCCATCCCGAGCGCCTCGCCCACCGCGGCGTAGGTCAGCTTGCCCGCATGGACGTTGAGACCTGCCATCAGGTGCGGATCGGCGGCGCAGGCGGCCTTCCAGCCGTGATCGGCCAGCGCGAGCAGGAACGGCAGCGTGGCGTTGCCGAGCGCCAGCGTCGAGGTCCGCGCGACCGCGCCGGGCATGTTGGCCACGCAGTAATGCATGATCCCGTCCACCTCGTAGATCGGGTCCTCGTGCGTGGTGGCGCGCGAGGTCTCGAAGCAGCCGCCCTGGTCGATCGCCACGTCGACGATGGCCGCGCCCGGCTTCATGTGCGCGAGGTCCTCGCGCGCCACGAGCTTGGGGGCCGCGGCGCCCGGGATCAGCACCGCGCCGATCACCAGATCCGCCGACATGACCATCTCGGCGGTGTTGCCGCGGCTGGCGAAACGCGTGCGGAAGACCGAACCGAACACGTCGTCGAGGTAGCGCAGCCGCGGCAGCGAGCGGTCGAGCACGGTCACCGCCGCGCCCATCCCCGCGGCGATCCGTGCGGCATGCGTGCCGACCACGCCCCCGCCGATCACCACCACGGAGGCCGGCCCCACGCCCGGCACGCCGCCGAGCAGCACGCCGCGCCCGCCATTGGCCTTCTGCAGCGTCCAGGCGCCGACCTGCGGCGCGAGCCGGCCGGCGACCTCGGACATGGGCGCGAGCAGCGGCAGCCCGCCCGCCCGGTCGGTCACCGTCTCGTAGGCCACGCAGGTCGCGCCCGAGGCCAGCAGGTCGTCGGTCTGCGCGCGGTCGGGGGCGAGGTGCAGGTAGGTGAAGAGCACCTGCCCCTCGCGCAGCCGGGCGCGCTCGACGGCCTGCGGCTCCTTGACCTTCACGACCATGTCGGCGCGCGCGAAGACCTCCTCGGCGGTGTCGACGATCCGTGCGCCGGAAGCCTCGTACTGCGCGTCGTCGAAGCCCGAGCCGATCCCGGCCTGCGTCTCGACGATGACCTCGTGGCCATGCGCGACCGCCTCGAGCGCGGCCATCGGCGTCACGCCGACCCGGAACTCCTGCGGCTTGATCTCTCGTGGGCAGCCGATGAGCATGATCGTGGTCTCCCTGATGCGTTTCGCGGATCGTAGCATCGACGCGGCGACGGCGCTTCGCTATCTCGGGCGTCAAAAGCCGCGGTCGCGCGAGGATTGCGCGTATCGGGGTGGAGGACCGGGAGGCCATCGCGTGACCGTACCGATCGACGCGACCGATGCCCGCCTTCTGCGGCTGGTGCAGGCCGATGCCACGCTGACGGCGCAGCAGCTCTCCGACCGCCTCGCCCTCTCGGCTTCGGCCTGTCACCGCAGACTGCAGCGGCTTACGGCGAACGGCACCGTCGCGCGCACGGTCGCGATCCTCGACCCCCGCGCCGTGGGCCGCACCACGACCGTCTTCGTGGAGGTCGGGCTGTCGAGCCAGGCGGACGACGTGCTCGACGCGTTCGAGGCCGCCGTCGCGCGCATCCCCGACGTGATGGAATGCCACCTGACGACGGGCGCGCACGACTATCTCCTGAAGGTCGTGGCGCGCGACGGGGATGATTTCGCGCGCATCCACCGCCGCCACCTCGCCGCGCTGCCCGGCGTCGCGCGGATGCAGTCGTCGTTCTCGCTCAAGACGGTCTGCGCCACGACCGCGCTGCCGGTGGACTAGAGCGCCGAGAGCCCGGCCAGGGTCGCGGCGCCCGCGATCACCGCGACGATCACGTCCCGCCGCCAGGCCCCGACGCCCAGCGCCACCGCCGCCGCCGCGAGCCGGGCCGGGTCGAGCGCGCCCCCGGTCGCCTCGGGCCAGACGACCAGCGGCGCGACCAGCCCCGGCAGGATCGCCACGCCGGTGTAGCGCAGGTGACGCAGCGCCCAGGTCGGCAGGTCGCGGTCCCCGATCAGCCCGAGGAACAGGAACCGGACGGCATAGGTCGCGATGCCCAGCACCACGATCACGCCCCAGACGCCCGCCTCGCTCACGCCCGCCACGCCGGAGCGGCCATCGAAAGGCCCGGCTCCGGGCTCACCGCGGTCCCCAACCGCGCCGCTCGACCTCGGCGCCCACCGCCATCGCCAGCCCCGCCGCGATCATCAGCCCGAGGTTCCACGGCACCCAGGCGAAGCCCAGCGCCGCCGCGACCGACACGAAGGCCGCGGCGACGTGCGCGCGCGACCGCAGCATCGGCCCCACCAGCGCGAGGAAGGCGAGCGGCAGCGCGAAGTCGAGCTGCCACGACGCGGGCACCGCCGCGCCCAGCGCCGCGCCCGCCCAGGTCGCGCCGACCCAGGCCGGGAAGACCGGCAGCGCCAGCCCGCCGAAATACGCGACCCGGTCCGCGACCGGCCAGTGCGGCTCGCGCTCGTAGGTCTCGATCGAGCGGGCGTAGGTCTGGTCGACCAGCAGGTAGGCCATCGCCGCGCGCTGCCAGAGCGGCGCCGCGCCCAGCCACGGCGCGATCGAGGCCGAGTACATCGCCATTCGCAGGTTCACCGCGAGCGCCGACAGCACGACGACCGCCGCGGGCACCCCGTCGCCCATGAGCTGCACGGCGGTGAACTGCGCCGCGCCCGCGATGACCACCACCGAGAAGCCCATGACCTGCGCGAGCGGCAGCCCCGCCTCGGTCGCCACCACGCCGAAGAGCGCGCCGAACGGCACCATCACCACGACGAACGGCAGCCCCTCGGCCACCCCGCGCGCGAACGGGGTCCCCATCGCTTGCATCCTCTCGTGGCCGCGGACATCGTGCCGTAGCCCCCCGCATCCCAGGTCTCAAGTGCCGACCCTCGCCGCCCCGACCCTCCGCGTGGCCCCCGCGCCCGACGACCCGGCGCTGACCCGCGCCGTCGCGGGCCGCGACCAGACCGGCGCCCCGGTCGAGCTGCGCGTGGTGGAGGAGCGGCCGCTGACGATCTACCTGAACGCGCGCGAGATCGTCACCGCGATGACCATCGGCGACCATCCGCGATGGCTGGCGCTCGGGTTCCTGCTCAACCAGGGGATGGTCACCGCCGCCGACGTGGTGACCGGCATCGACCACGACGCCGAGACCGAGGCCGTCGTGGTCCGCACCGCCGTGGAGACCGACCACGAGGCGAAGCTCGCGCGCGCCACGCGCACCTCGGGCTGCGCGGTGGGCACCGTCTTCGGCGACATGATGGAGGGGCTCGAGGGCCTCACCCTGCCCGCGACGCCGCTGCGCGTGTCGGACCTGCGGGCGCTGTCGGCCGCGATCGCGCGCACGCCGTCGCTCTACCTCGCCTCGGGGGCGATCCACGGGACGTGCCTGTGCGAGGGCCCCGACCCGATCGCCTATTTCGAGGACGTGGGCCGCCACAACGCGGTCGACAAGCTCGCGGGCTGGATGCGGCTCGAGGGCGTCGATCCGGCCGGCAAGACGCTCTACACCACCGGCCGCCTGACCTCCGAGATGGTGGTCAAATGCGCGCTCATGGGTATTCCGGCCCTCGTCTCGCGCTCGGGCTTCACCGCCTGGGGAGTCGAGATCGCGCGCCGCGTCGGCCTGACGGTGATCGGGCGGATGAAGGGCGAGCGGTTCGTCTGCCTCTCGGGCGAGGAGCGCGTGGCGTGGGACGGGTGAGGGGGCGCGTGCACCCGACGGTCCGGGGTCTCGCGGACGGCCCGGCGGGATCGGGCGTTCGCCAGACGACCGGGCGGCACGCCCACGCCGTCCATGCGACCCCGCGAGGCCTCGGCCGCGACGGCGAACCTCGGATGTGCGCGCCCGCGGCCGGCGTGCTTCGGGGCGGAGCTGCACGCGCCCCACGCCGCGCCGGACGTCCCGTACGTGCCGCGGGACCCGCCCCGTGATCCAGCCTCACGGCGTGATCCTCGCGGGCGGGCGCGCCTCGCGCCTGGGCGGCAGCGACGGCGCGCCGCTCGACAAGGGGCGGCTCGACGTCGCGGGGACCCCGCTGATCGCGCGCGTGATCGCGCGGATCGCGCCGCAGGTGGACCGGCTCGCGCTGTCGGCCAACGGCGATCCCGCGCGCTGGTCCGATCTTGGCCTGCCGGTGCTGCCCGACGCCGATCCCGACCGCCCGGGCCCGCTCGCGGGGGTGCTCGCGGGGCTCGACTGGGCGGCATCCACCGGCTGCCCGCACATCGTCACCGCCGCCGCCGACACGCCGTTCCCGCCGCCCGACCTCGTGCCCCGCCTGCTGGCCGCCGCCGGGCCGTCCGGGCTCGCGCTGGCCGCCACGCGCGAGGGCGACCGGCTCCGGCCGCAGCCGACCTTCGGGCTCTGGCCCACGGCGCTCCGCGACGACCTCCGGACCGCGCTCGCGGGCGGCATCCGCAAGATCCTGCACTGGACCGACCGCCACGGGGCCGGGCTCGCGACGTTCGACGCCGACCCGCACGACCCGTTCTTCAACGTCAACGCACCGGACGACCTCGACCGCGCGACGGCCATCGCGGAGGGGCGGGCGTGATCCTGCTCGGCGTGATCGGCCACAAGGACGCGGGCAAGACCACGCTGGTGGAGGCGCTGATCGGCGAGCTCGCGTCGCGGGGCCTGCGCGTCTCGACGCTCAAGCGCACGCACCATGCCGTCGACCTGGAGGTGGCGGGTACGGACACGCACCGCCACCGGATCGCGGGCGCGCGCCAGGTCGTGCTCGCCACCGACCGGCGGCTGGTGCTGATGGAGGAGATCGCGGAGCCGTCGCTCGACGACCTGCTCGCGCGGCTCGCGCCCTGCGACGTGGTGCTGGCGGAGGGCTGGAAGCGCGGGAGCCATCCCCGCCTCGAGGTCTGGCGTCCCGAGACCGGGCGCCGCCCGCTGGCCGAGGGCGACCCGACCATCGCCGCGGTCGCCGCCAGCGCCGATCCGGGCGTGGCGCAGCGGGTCCTGCCGCTCGACGACGTGGCGGCCATCGCGGAGTTCGCGCTTGGCCTCTGACGCGCCCACGATCGGCGACCGGTTCGAGCTGATCCTCGTGGCCGACTGGTCCTCGGCGGCCGCGCCCTCGCCCGCGAGGCCCTCGGCGGACGCGATCTGGGTCTGCGCGGACCTGGGGGGCGAGCGGGCGGTCGAGTACTTCCGCACGCGCGCCGCCGCGCTGGGCTGGATCGAAGGCTGGCTCGCCCGCGGCCTGTCGACGCTGCTCGGCTTCGACTTCGCGTTCGGATACCCCGAGGGCTTCGCGGCGCGCCTGACCGGCGAGCCGCGCGCGCTCGCGGTCTGGGACTGGCTCGCCGCGCGCATCTCGGACGGGCCGGACAACGCCAACGACCGCTTCGCGGTCGCCGCCGAGGCAAACGCCGCCTTTCCCGGCCTCGGTCCGCTCTGGGGCCGGCCCGCGGCGCTCGACCTGCCGGGCCTGCCGCATCGCGGCTCCGAGCGGCACGGGCACGGGCTCGCCTGCGACCGCCGGGCGGTGGACCGGCTCGCGCGGGGGGCGCAGCCGGTGGTCAAGCTCGCGGGCGCGGGCTCCGTCGGGGGGCAGTCGCTCGTCGGGCTGGCCGCGCTCGCCGGGCTCCGTCGGCGGCACGGGCTCCGTGTCTGGCCGCAGGAGACGGGGTTCGCGCTTCCGCCCGGAGGCTCGCTGCTGGTGGAGGTGTTCCCGAGCCTGTTCTGGACCCGGCCTCCTAAGGACGCGCGCCCAGAGGGGCAGATCGCCGACCGCGAGCAGGTGCTCGCCACCGCCGCCGCGCTGCGCGAAGCGCCCGCGGAATGGTTCGAGGCACCTGCCGCGATGCCGGACGCGGCGCGGATCGCGGTGGAGGAGGGCTGGATCCTCGGGATGGGGCCCGAGGGGCTGCTCACAGGTCCGATCGCGAAGGCGCCCGTCCCCTCCGGTTGCTCGTCGCTGCCGCCGGGCGTGGACTGGACGCCCGTGGACGTGGCGCTGGCGACGCTGCGGGCGCGCTCGGACGTGGCGGTCGGGGTCGAGACGGTCCCGGTCGGCGAGGCGGCGGGGCGGGTGCTGGCGGCGGACGTGACGGCGCTCCGCTCGAACCCGCCCGACGCCAACGCGGCGGTGGACGGCTGGGGCTTCGCGCACGAGACGCTCGGCGCGGGGCCGATCCCCGTCGCGTCGGGCCGCGCGGCCGCCGGGCGGCCCCACGCGGGCGCCGTCCCGCCGGGCCATGCGCTGCGTATCCTGACCGGGGCGGCGCTCCCCGCAGGCGTGGACACCGTCGCGCTGCAGGAGGACGCCACGGTCGACGGCGACGTCCTGACGCTGCGCGCGGTGCCCGATCGGGGCGCCAACACGCGGGCCGCGGGGGAGGACGTGGCGGCGGGCGCCGCGGCGCTGGCGGAGGGCACGCGGCTCCGGGCCACCGATCTCGCCTTCGCGGTCGCCGCCGGGCACGGGACGCTGCCGGTGCGGGCGCGGCTACGGGTGGGCGTGCTGTCCACCGGCGACGAGATCGTCGCGCCGGGCGCGGCGGGGGGCATCCCGGACGCGAACCGGCCGATGCTGCTGGCGATGCTCGGGGGCTGGGGCCTGGCGGCGGTCGACCTCGGCCACGCGCCCGACGATGCCGATGCGCTCGCCCGCGCGCTCGACGGGGCGGGCACGGACGCGATCGTCACGACCGGGGGCGCGAGCGCGGGCGACGAGGACCACCTGTCGCGCCTGATGCGCACGCGCGGCGCGGTCGACCACTGGCGCATCGCGATCAAGCCGGGGCGGCCGACGATGCTCGGGCGGTGGGGCGGGACGCCGCTCTTCGGGCTGCCGGGCAACCCGGTCGCGGCCTTCACCTGCGCCGCGCTGCTCGCGCGCCCGGCGCTCCTCGCGATGGCGGGCGCGGCCTGGACGGAGCCGCCGTGGCGCTCGGTCCCGGCCGCCTTCGTCAAGCGCAAGCGGCCCGGGCGGCGCGAGGTGCTGCGCGCGCGGCTGCGCGACGGGCGCGCGGAGACGTTCCGGTCGGAGGGGTCCGGGCTCGTCTCGGGGCTCGCCTGGGCGGAGGGGTTCGTCGAGCTGCCGGACGCGGCGATGGACGTCGCGGAGGGTGACCCGGTCCGCTACGTCTCCTTCGCGGAGCTGGGGATCGGCTGAGGCGGCGGGCGCATCGGCATGGGATCGACGCACGAAGCCCGTAGGGCGCGGCATCGGGCGGGTCCCGGCAGGGGCGAGTCGAGGTCGCAAGGGAACGGCCCCTACCAGCGGCGCCCGAGAGGCCCGTCGATGGCCCGACACGGATCGTCGAGCCAAGCGGCTGACGACGCCGTGTCTCCTTGCGGGGAAACGATAAGCTCAGTCGGCCGTCCCGCATCGACGGCGCGCGCGAACCCCCCGGTCAGCCCTTCGCGCGCAACCGGATCACCACGTCGACCTTCACGATCTCCATCCCCTCGGGGGCGGCGGGCAGGTCGACGATCTCGAGCGCGCGGGAGCCGGCATCGGTCAGCCGCCCCTCGTCCTCCCAGTAGAAGTGGGGGTGGTCGTCGAGCCGCGTGTCGAAGTAGCTGCCGGTTCCGTCGACGGTGATCTCCTGCACCAGACCGGCCTCGGTGAAGGCGCGCAGCGTGTTGTAGACCGTGGCGAGCGAGACCTTGTCGCCCGAGCGCCGCGCGGCGTCGTGCAGCCATTCGGCCGTGACGTGCCGGTCGCGGCCGTCGCCGACCAGGAGCTCGGCCAGCAGCGCGCGCTGCCGCGTCGGGCGGAGCGCCGCGCGGGCGAGCCACGCCTCGGCGCGGCGGGCGGATGTCTGCGTCGTGGCCATGGCGGACATATAGGGGCCGGGGCGGGGCGGTTTCAAACGGATTCGCGGGACGGGCCCCGGAACCGACCGCCTCGCGCAGGGTTGCGAGCCTGAAACGTCGGGTGATAGAGCGCCCCGACCTCGACGCGACGGGACCGCATGACCGAGCATCCGACCACGTTCGACCGCGACGCGCTCCTGGCCTGCGCGCGCGGCGAGCTGTTCGGGCCGGGCAACGCGCAGCTCCCGATGCCGCCGATGCTGATGATGGACCGGATCACCGACATCTCCGGCGACGGCGGCGCGCATGGCAAGGGTCACGTGACCGCCGAGTTCGACGTGACCCCCGACCTTTGGTTCTTCGACTGCCACTTCCCGGGCAACCCGATCATGCCGGGCTGCCTCGGCCTCGACGGGCTCTGGCAGCTCACCGGCTTCAACCTCGGCTGGCGCGGCTGGCAGGGGCGCGGCTACGCGCTCGGCGTGGGCGAGGTGAAGCTGACGGGGATGGTGCGCCCCGACCGGAAGCTGCTGACCTACCGCATCGACTTCACCAAGGCGGTGCAGACCCGCCGCCTGACGATGGGCGTGGCGGACGGGACGGTCGAGGCCGACGGCGAGGTCATCTACCAGGTGCGCGACATGAAGGTCGCGCTCTCGGACACCTGACGGGAGGAGAGCCCATGCTGCGCCGCGTCGTCGTCACCGGGATGGGCATCGTCTCGCCCATCGGCAACTCGCCCGAGGCGGTCGAGGCGTCGCTGCGCGCGGGCCGCTCGGGCATCACCGCCGCGCCGATCTACGCCGAGCACGGGTTCCGCTCCTGCGTCCACGGCGTTCCCGACATCGCGGTCGAGGACCACATCGACAAGCGCGACCTGCGGTTCATGGGGCCGGGCGCGGCCTACAACTTCATCGCGATGGAGCGCGCCATCGCCGATAGCGGCCTGACGCCGGACGAGGTCTCCAACGAGCGGACGGGGCTGGTGATGGGCTCGGGCGGGCCATCGACGTCGAACTTCTTCACCGCCTTCGATACGGTCCTGACCAAGGGCAGCCCCAAGAAGATGGGCCCGTTCATGGTCACGCGCTGCATGTCGTCGTCCAACAGCGCCTGCCTCGCGACGCCGTTCGGCATCAAGGGCGTCAACTACTCGATCACCTCGGCCTGCACGACGTCGCTGCACTGCATGGGCAACGGGGTCGAGCAGATCCAGTTCGGCAAGCAGGACATCGTCTTCGCGGGCGGCGGCGAGGAGGTCGACTGGACGCTGTCGTGCCTGTTCGACGCGATGGGGGCGATGAGCTCCAAGTACAACGACACGCCCGAGCGCGCCTCGCGGCCCTACGACGCCAACCGCGACGGCTTCGTCATCGCGGGCGGCGCGGGCGTTGTCGTGCTCGAGGAGCGCGAGCGGGCGATCGCGCGCGGCGCCACGATCTACGGCGAGGTCACGGGCTACGCGGCCACGAGCGACGGGGCGGACATGGTCGCGCCGAGCGGGGAGGGCGGCGAGCGCGCGATGCGGCTCGCGCTCGCGCAGCTGCCCGAGGGGCGCTCGGTCGGCTACGTCAACGCGCACGGCACCTCGACGCCGGTGGGCGACATCAAGGAGATCGTGGCGCTCCGCAACATCTTCGGCCGCGGATCCACGCCGCCGGTCACGTCGACCAAGTCGATGACCGGGCACTCGCTCGGCGCCACGGGCGTGCAGGAGGCGATCTACTCGATGATCATGATGAACCGGGGCTTCATCGGGCCGTCGATCAACGTCGACACGCTCGATCCCGAGCTGGACGCGTCCGAGATCGTGACCGAGCTGCGCGAGGGGGTCGATATCGACGGCATCCTGTCGAACTCGTTCGGGTTCGGGGGCACGAACGGATCGGTCGTGATCTCGAAGCACCGCGCGTGAGCGGGCTCCTGGAGGGCCGTCGCGGGCTCGTCATGGGCGTGGCCAACGACCGCTCGATCGCCTGGGGCATCGCGCGCGCGATGGCGGCGGCGGGCGCCCGGATGGCGTTCACGCATCAGGGCGAGGCGTTCGGCCGCCGGCTCGCGCCGCTCGCCGAGGGGATCGGATCGGACCTGCTCCTCGACGTGGACGTGACCGACGACGCCTCGCTCGACGCCGCCTTCGACCGGCTCGCCGGATGGGGCCGCCTCGACTTCGTGGTCCATGCGGTCGCGTTCTCCGACAAGCGCGAGCTCGCGGGCCGGTTCGCCGACACGAGCCGCGCCAACTTCAAGCACACGCTCGACATCTCCTGCTACTCGCTGATCGAGGTCGCGCGCCGCGCGGCGCCGCTGATGACCGATGGCGGCTCGATCCTGACGCTGACCTTCGAGGGGTCGCGCCGGGTGATGCCGTTCTACAACGTGATGGGCGTGGCCAAGGCGGCGCTCGAGGCGTCGGTGCGCTACCTCGCCTCCGACCTCGGGCCGGACGGCATCCGCGTGAACGCGATCTCGCCCGGGCCGATGAAGACGCTCGCGGGTTCGGCCATCGGCGGCGCGCGGCGCACGTTCCGGCACGCGGAGACCAACGCGCCGATGCGCGCGAACGCGACGCTCGACGCGATCGGCGGGACGGCGGTGTACCTCGCCTCCGACGCCGGGGCCTGCACGACGGGCGAGGTCATCCACGTCGACGGCGGCTACCACGTGATGGGGATGCCGCGGCCGGACCTCCTCTAGGCGCGCGTCCCCGCCCGCCGCCACGATACCGCCCCGATCTTCCCCCACGAGCGTCCCATTCCCGCCCCCTGCGCCCGGCATGGTGGCGGCGGGGAACGTCGTGGGGGATCGTGCGATGCGGGAATGGCTGGGGATCGGGCCGCCGGAAGTGCCGGCGCTGGACTGGATCGTGCTGAGCGCGGTGCTGTTGGCGACGACGCTCGCGGTGCTGGGCGTCTGACGCCGCCTCTCGACGCGGCCTCCGCGTGCGTGTCAGGGTCGCCGACGACCCCGACGAGGCGCCATCGATGGCCATCCGCACCTGCATCTTCGACGCCTACGGCACGCTCTTCGACGTGACCGCCGCCGCGCGCCGGGCGGCCGCCGAGGGCGACCATCCCGCGCTGGCCGATGCCTGGCCCGCGCTGGCGGCGGCCTGGCGCGCCAAGCAGCTCGAATACGCATGGATCCGCGCGATCGCGGGCGAGCATGCCGACTTCTGGCAGGTCACGGGCGACGCGCTCGACCACGCGCTCGAGGCGCAGGGCCTCGATGGCGACGCGGGCCTGCGCGCGCGGATGATGGCGCTCTACCACACGCTCGACGCCTACCCGGACGCGCAGGACGCGCTCGGCGCGCTCCGCGACGCGGGGTTCGCGACCGGAATCCTGTCGAACGGCTCGCCCGAGATGCTGCAGGGCGCGGTGGCGTCGGCGGGGATCGGGCGACTGCTGGACCACGTCCTGTCGGTGGAGAGCGTGGGCGTGTTCAAGCCGTCGCCCGCGGTCTACGACCTCGTCGGCCGGGCCTTCGACTGCGCGCCGGCCGAGGTGCTGTTCGTCTCCTCGAACGGCTGGGACGCGGCCGCGGCGACGGGCTACGGCTTCCGCGCGGCCTGGGTGAACCGGGGCGGGGCGCCGATGGACCGGCTGCCCTGGCGTCCGGCGCACGTGCTGGAGGACCTGACGGGCGTGGCCGCGCTCGCGGCGGGGCTGAGCGGTGCCTGAGTTCCGCACGTCCGACCACCTGCGGCTCTGGTTCGAGGACCAGGGCGAGGGGGATGCGGGCACGCCGCCGATCCTGTGCCTCGCGGGGCTGACGCGCAACGGCGAGGATTTCGACCACGTCCTGCCGTATCTCGTGGACGGGCACCGGGTGATCCGGCTCGACGCGCGCGGGCGGGGCCGGTCGCAGCGCGCGCCCGACTGGCGCAGCTACGCCGTGCCGACGGAGGCGCGCGACGTGGTCGAGCTCTTGGACCACCTGGGCCTCGACCGGGTCGCGATCCTCGGGACGTCGCGCGGCGGGCTGGTCGGCATGGCGCTCGCGCTGACGGCGAAGGCGCGGCTCGCGGGGCTTTGCCTCGTCGATATCGGGCCGGTGCTGGAGCCCGAGGGTCTCGAGGCGATCATGGGCTATGTCGGCCTCGTGCCGCAGGCGCGCAGCCTCGAGGAGGCGGCGCTCGCGCTGGCCACGTCGATGACGGGTTTCGCGGACGTGCCCGCCGAACGCTGGCGCGCGGAGGCCGCGCATCGCTACCGCGAGGAGGAGGGCGGTCTCGCGTTGCGCTACGACGCGCGCCTGCGCGACGCGGTGCTCGAGGCGGGCGCGGCGCCGGCGGTGGACCTGTGGCCGCTCTTCGACGCGCTGGACGGATTGCCGCTGGCCGCGATCCGGGGCGCGAACTCGGACCTGATGTCGGCGGCGACGCTGGCCGAGATGGCGCGTCGCCGACCGGACATGGTGGTGGCGGAGGTGCCGGATCGCGGGCACGTCCCGTTCCTGGACGAGCCGGAGGCGCTCGAGGCGCTCAACGAATGGACGATGCTGCTGTGAGGTCGCGGCGATGAAGGACGCGGGCGTGGACGAGGCCCCGACGCTGGCGGCCATCCGCGCGGCAGCCGGACGCATCGCGGGCCATGCCGTGCGCACGCCGCTCCTGAACGCCGCGTCGCTCGACCGGATCGCGGGGCGGCGGGTCTTCGTGAAGGCCGAATGCCTGCAGCGAACCGGCAGCTTCAAGTTCCGCGGCGCCTGGAACGCGGTCTCGCAGGGCTCCGGCGGCGTGGTCGCGTTCTCGTCGGGCAACCACGCGCAGGGGGTGGCGCTCGCCGCGTCGATGCTGGGCCGCGAGGCGGTGATCGTGATGCCCGCCGACGCGCCCGCGGTGAAGGTCGCCAACACCCGCGGCTACGGGGCGGAGGTCGTGCTCTACGACCGCGAGACCGGCGACCGCGACGCGATCGGCGAGGCGATCGTGGCCGAGCGGGGCTTCGACCTCGTGCGCCCGTTCGACGATGCCCGCGTGGTCGCCGGTCAGGGCACCTGCGGGCTCGAGATCGGCGAGGATCTGCCGGACGGGGTGGACGAGGTGCTCGTGTGCTGCGGCGGGGGCGGGCTGACCTCGGGCGTGGCGCTGGCGCTCGAGGGCCGCGCGAGGGTGCGCCCGGTGGAGCCCGAGGGCTTCGACGACGTGGCGCGATCGCTCGCGGCGCGCAGGCGGCTGCGCAACGACCGGGTCTCGGGCTCGATCTGCGACGCGGTCGTCACGCCGATGCCGGGCGCGCTGACGTTTCCGATCATGGCGCGGCTCTGCGGGCCGGGTATCGCCGTCAGCGACGAGGAGGCGCTGCGCGCGATGGCCGCCGCCTGGACGCATCTGCGGATCGTGCTGGAGCCGGGCGGGGCGGTGGCGCTGGCGGCGGCGCTGTTCCGCGAGGGCGGTGACGTCGCGGTCGTGGCGTCGGGCGGCAACGTCGACCGCGCGATGTTCGAGCGGGCGCTGGCCTACGTCTGAGCCGTCCGCATCGTGCGCGACTGCCACGCGAACACCGCGCAGGTGATGACCGCGAGCCCCGAGGCCACGAGGAACGGCGCGCCCGCGAAGTCCTGCGGCGCGGTGGTCGCGCGCTCGAACACGCGCGTCATCACGAGCGGCGAGACGATGGCCGCGACCGCCGTGAGCGAGGCCAGCACGCCCTGCAGCTCGCCCTGGCGGTCGTCGTCGGCGATGCGGCTCGCGAGGCCCTGGATCGCGGGCGCCACCATCGCTCCGAGCGCCGCGAGCGGGGTGATCGCCAGCAGCGCCGCGCCCGACGGGACGAAGGCGATCGACAGCAGGATCAGCGCGTTCCACGGGAGGAACACCGCCAGCGTCCGCCGTTCGCCCAGCCGGGGGACGACGACGCGGATCAGCCCCGCCTGCACCACGACGGTGGCGATGCCGTAGACCGCGAGCGACACCCCGACCATGCGCTCGTCCCAGCCGAAGGCGGCCTGCGTGAAGTAGGGCCAGACCGCCGGGTAGGTCCACGAGCCGATCTGGTAGAGGAGCCACAGCGCCATCAGCGCGCCCAGCCCCGGCAGGCGGCCGACCGCCATCAGGCCGCCGAGCGGGTTCGCGCGGCGCCAGTCGAAGGCGCGCGGGCGGCGCAGCGTCTCGGGCAGGACGGCCATCCCGAAGGCGAGGTTCGCCCCCGACAGCACGGCCGCCGCCCAGAACGGCGCGCGCGGCCCCCATTCGGCGAGCAGCCCGCCCAGCACCGGGCCCAGCACGAAGCCCGCGCCGAACGCCGCCGAGATCAGGCCGAACCGCGCCGCCTTCTCCTCGGGTCGCGAGATGTCGGCCATGAACGCCATCGCGGTGGCGAGGGTGGCCGCCGCGATGCCCGCGATGATCCGGCCCAGGAGCAGGATCCAGAACGCCCCGGCAAGCGCCATCATCACGTTGTCGATCGCGAGCGCGCCCATCGAGACGAGCAGCACCGGGCGGCGGCCGAAGCGGTCGGAGAGCGCGCCGAGCGTCGGCGAGAACAGGAACTGCATCGCCGCGTAGGCCGAGGCCAGGACCCCGCCCCAGAGCGCCGCGCGGCTCAGGTCGGTCCCCATCACCTCGCGCAGCAGCGTGGGCGTGACCGGGATCACGAGGCCGATCCCCATGGCCTCGATCACCACGGTGGTGACGATGAAGACGACGGGAAGGCGGGCGCGCATCGGGGGACGCTATAGGCGCGCGGAGCCGGGGGCGAGGGCCCGTGGACGTGACGGTCTCGAGCCTGCCGCACGGGCTCGACGGGAACCGGCGGCCGATCGACGGGGGCCGCAGGATACGGACGGCCCCCACACGCGGCCCTGCGGGACCGATACGCCGACCGATGTGGAAGCAGGCGACGGCCGGGCCGGTGACCGTCACCCGGGACGCCGACGGGCCGGGCAGGCGTGCGCCGCCCCGCGGCGTCGGCGGGTCCGCCGAAGCGCGGAGGGTCGGTCGTCGGGGCGGCGCCGACCGCGTCCGACCACCGCGAGGCCTCCGAGGCCTGCGAGCGGCGGCCTGTCGGCGGCCGGGAGCGCCACGACCCCGACCGTGTTCGCGTTCGCGCCGGGTGCCGTGACGAAGTGGAACCCGACGCCCTTACGGGCGATGACGAGCGACGCCGTGATGGTCGAACGCCGGGAACGCCGTGACGGCGTTCCGCGCGAGCCCGAGCGCGCCGAAACCGTTCGCTCGGCCGCTCCGACGGAACGTGCCGGGTGCGCCGAGGATCGGTTCCGTATCCGTCCGCGACAGGAGGCTCTCGGGCGATCCCGGGCGCCGTGCCCCGAAATCGAAGGACGCCGTGACGCTGTCCCGGAGGCTCGACGATCCGTCGCCGGTCCGATCGAGGAACAGCATGTCGCCATCCACGACCGTGCTCCCCGCCGATACCGGGGGGCAGCGCCTGAGCGAGGACGCGGCCGGAGGTCCCGGCGAAGGCGGTCATCGTGTCGAGGCTCGTCGGGCCGTCGTCCGTCACGCGGACGGGGCGGCCGCTCGCACGGTGCCGTTCAAGAGGACGGTGATCGTCGCCGCCTGCGCGCCGGCGGCGGGCGGGGGGAGCGTGATCCGGCGCCGCCGCTCGATAGCGTCACGCTCTGCCACCGGGAGGAGTGACCGCTAGGATCGTCGCTATTCGGATCGCCCCGTGGATGGATCGCAACCCGCGTCGCGCACGCGCGCGGCGAAGGCGCGGGCGAGCGCCGGGGCCTCGCCCCACTGCGCTTCGGGCGCGAACGCCGCGGGGTCGAGCCCCGCGCGCGCGAGCAGCGAGCCGCCCTCCGCCCGCGTCTCCTCTGCCAGCGCCTTGACGCGGGCCTGCGCCTCGGGGAGCGGCAGGGGGAGGGCGAAGGCGGCGGCCTCGGCATGGATCAGCCCGCCCGGGTCGTCGAGCGGCGCGCGCAGACGGTCCGCGTCGGGGCGGATGTCGAGCGTCGCGGCGAGGTCGAGGGCGCGTGCCGTGGCCACCACGAGCGGCGGCAATGTCAGCCACTCGGCCATCCACGCCGCCCCGTCGCGCGCGTCCCAATGCGTCGCGGCGAGGGTCGAGGCGAGCCCCGCGCCGTGGATCGCGAGCGCGCGCATGCGCGAGGCGCCGACCGGGTTCGCCTTCTGCGGCATGGTCGAGGAGCCCCCGCCCGCGCCCATGACCACCGAGCCGTCGCGCGCGAGCAGCAGCAGGTCGGTCGCCATCTTGTCGGCGGATGCGATCGTGCCGTGGAGCCAACTGCCGAGCGCCCGGATCGCGGCGCGGTCGGCATGGCGCGCGCCGTCGGGCATGCCGAGGTCCAGCGCTGCGGCCAGGTCGGCGCGGATGCGCGGCCCGGCCTCGCCCATCCGCGCGAGCGTGCCCGCCGCACCGTTCAGCGTGACGACGAGGACGAGGTCACGGATGCGGGGCAGGTCGCGGCGCATCGCGAGCAGCCCCTCGCCCCAGATCGCCACGGTGGCGCCGAACGTCGTTGGCGTCGCGGGCTGGCCCCAGCTGCGCGCGGCCATCGGCGTCTCCGCATGCGCCTCGGCCAGCGTCGCGAGGGCGGCGAGCGCCGCGTCGAGCCGCTCCGCGATGCGGGCGAGCGCGGGACGCAGCCGCAGCGCGAGGCCGGTATCGACGACGTCCTGGCTGGTGGCGCCGTGGTGGACATGGGCGGCCAGCCCGGAATCGCCGACCTCGCGCCGGAACGCGGCGAGCACGGCGGGGATCGGGGTGCCGTCGCGCTCGACCGCCTCGGCCAGCGCGCCCGGGTCGACCTGCGCCTCGCGCGCGGCGCGGTGGATGGCGTCGGCCGCCTCGGACGGGATCAGGCCGTGTGCGGCCTGCGCGCGGGCGAGCGCGGCCCAGACCAGGAGCATCGCGCGGACCTGCGCCGCATCGGTGAAGAACCGCGCCGTCCCGGGGTCGGAGAAGCCCCGCGCGAGGAGGGGCGAGTCGAACGCGGATACCGTCATACGAAGCCCGCGAGCAGGCGCGCATAGGCCTCGGGCGCCTCGACCGGGGGCAGGTGGCCGGCCCGCGCGATCAGCTCGAACCGGCTGCCGGGGATCAGGTCCGCGGTCTCGCGCACGAGGTCGGGCGGGGTCGCGCCGTCCTCGGAGCCCGCGATGGCCAGCGTGGGCAGGCGCAGCCCGGAGGTGGGCGTGAAGAGGTCGGTCCCCCGGATCGCCGCCGAGCACCCGGCATAGCCCTCGGGCGGCGTCGCGCAGAACCGTTCGCGCCAGAGCGCGAGGCCCGGCGTCGCGCGGAAGTCGCGGCCGAACCAGCGCTCCATCACGCCGTCCGCGAGCGGCTCCATGCCGTCGCGCAGGACGGTCGCGATCCGCGCGTCCCAGAGCGCGTCGGTCCCGATCCTCGCGGCGGTGTTCGACAGCACCATCCGCGCCACGAGGTCGGGCCGCTTCACCGCGAGCCCCTGCGCGATCATGCCCCCGATGGAGAGGCCCACGAAGGCGCAGCCCGTCACGCCGAGCGCGTCGAGCACCGCCTCCGCGTCCGAGACGAGCGTGCCCATGGCGTAGGGCGGCGGCGGCACGTCGGAGCGCCCGTGGCCGCGCTTGTCGTAGCGGATCAGGCGCAGGCCGGGCGGCAGGAGCGGCAGCACCGCGTTCCAGAGGCGGGTGTCGGTGCCGAGGCTGTTGGCGAAGGCGACCGGGCGGCCGTCCGGGTCGCCGTCGTCGAGGACGTGCAGCCGGGTGCCGTCGCGCGCGGTGACGGAGCGGGCGGTCACGACGCGCGACCGGCGGAGGCGGCGCGCAGCCTCACCGCAGCGGCAGCCCGACGTAGTTCTCCGCGAACGCCGTCTGCGCGGCGGCGCTGCGCTCGAGGTAGTCGAGCTCCGCCTCCTGCATGTGCTGCTCGAACGCGGCGTCCTCGCCGGGGAACCGGTGCATCAGCGTCGTGAACCACCACGAGAACCGGACGGCCGCCCAGACGCGGGCGAGCGCGCGCTCCGAGTAGCTCTCCACCCCCGCATCGTCGCCCCCGTAATGGGCGATCAGCGCCGCCGACAGCAGGCGGACGTCCGAGACGGCGAGGTTGAGCCCCTTGGCGCCGGTCGGCGGGACGATGTGCGCGGCGTCGCCCACGAGGAACAGGCGGCCCCACCGCATCGGCGAGGCCACGAAGCTGCGCAGCGGCGCGATCGACTTCTCGATCGACGGGCCGGTCTCCATCGCCTCGGCCACGTCGGCGGGCAGGCGGCGGCGAAGCTCGTCCCAGAAGGCGTCGTCGGTCCAGCGCTCGATCGGATCGTCCGCCGGGGTCTGGATGTAGTAGCGGCTGAGTGCGTCCGAGCGCATCGAGGCCAGCGCGAAGCCGCGCTCGTGATTGGCGTAGATCAGCTCGGGCGCGGCGGGCGCGGTGCGGCTGAGGACGCCGAGCCAGCCGAACGGATAGGTCCGCTCGACCACGCGCAGGACGCCCGCCGGTATCGTCGCGCGCGAGGGCCCGTGATAGCCGTCGCAGCCCGCGATCCAGTCGCAGTCGACGCGGTGCTCGGCGCCGTCGTAGCGGTAGGTGACGTGAGGCGCGTCGCCGTCCGCGCCGTGGATCGCGACGTCCTCGGCCTCGTGGACCGTCGGCGCGCCGCACGCCTCGCGCGCCTCCATCAGGTCGGCGGTCACCTCGGTCTGGCCCCAGACCATGACCGAGCGGCCGGTGCGTTCCTCGAAGTCGACGCGGAAGGCGCGGTTGCGCGCCGCCAGGAGCGTGCCGGCATGGGGGTGGCCCTCGCGGTCCATCCGCGCGCCGACGCCCGCCTCGCGCAGGAGCGCGACGGTCCCGTCCTCGAGCACGCCCGCGCGGATGCGCGACAGGACGTGCGCGCGCGATCGGCGTTCGAGGACGATGGCGTCGATGCCCGCACGGTGGAGGAGCTGCCCCAGCAGCAGCCCCGACGGGCCGCCGCCGACGATGCAGACCTGCGTTCGGATGGTGGTACGCATGGAGGCCCCCCCGATCCGCGCGACGAGGATGCCGGGACGGGACGGGGAGGGCAAGTGGCGCGCCGGCCCTCGCGGCCCCGCCGCGTCGCACGTCCGGCGTCAGCCCGCGGCGTGGCGCTCCTCGAAGCTCATCTCGATGAAGCCCGGCACGTGGTCGCCCAAACCGGTGACGGAGGGCCCGCCGCCGTCGCCGCGTCCGCCGTCCCGGCCTTCGCCCCGGCCGCGTCCGCCGCGCGACCGTCCGCCGCGCCCGCGCCCCGTCCGCTCCTCGGCGCGCGGCTCGTCGCGTGACGTCTCGGCCTCGACCTTCGCCACGGCGGGCTCGGGGGCGGCCTCCGGCTCGGGGACGCTCGCCGGCTCGGGGGCGGCCTCGGCGGGCGGCGTCTCGACCGGGGCCTTCGCGCGGCTCCGGCTGCGCGACCGGGAGCGGCGCGGGGCCTCCTCCTCGGCCTGCGCATCGGGCGCGGTGGCGGGGGCCGCCTCGCCGCCGGGCAGCGTCCAGGGATTGTCGCCGCGCGGCACCGCGTGGCCGATCAGGTGCTCGATCGCGTCGAGATACTTCGCGTCGGACGGCACGAAGATGGTGTAGGCCATCCCGGTCTTGCCCGCGCGGCCGGTGCGCCCGATGCGGTGCACGTAGTCCTCGGCGTGGGAGGGGACGTCGAAGTTGAAGACGTGGCTGACGTTGGGGATGTCGAGCCCGCGCGCGGCCACGTCGGAGGCCACGAGGAAGCGCAGCGACCCGTCGCGGAACGCGTCGAGCGTGCGCGTGCGCTGCGACTGCTCGAGGTCGCCGTGGATCGGCTCCGCGTCGTAGCCGGACTTCTTCATCGCCTTGGCGACCGCGTCGACCTCGGTCTTTCGGTTGCAGAAGATGATCGCGTTGCGGCACTCGGCGCCGTCGCGCTCGATGATCGCCGACAGGATCTCGCGCTTGTCCTTGGCGGCCATGTCGCGGCGCTTCGGCGTGTGCTCGACGAGGATCTGGGTGATCGTCTGCGAGGTGGTGTTCTGCCGCTCGACCTCGATCTTCTCGGGGTTCGACAGGAACGTGTTGGTGATCCGCTCGATCTCGGGCGCCATCGTCGCCGAGAAGAACAGCGTCTGGCGTGTGAAGGGCGTCATCTCGAAGATGCGCTCGATGTCGGGGATGAACCCCATGTCGAGCATCCGGTCGGCCTCGTCGACGACCATGATCTGGACGTCGTTCAGCAGGAGCTTGCCGCGCTCGTGGTGATCGATCAGCCGACCCGGCGTCGCGATCAGCACGTCGACCCCGCGGTCGATCAGCTTGTCCTGCTCCTTGAACGACACGCCGCCGATCAGAAGCGCCTTGGTCAGCCGCGAGCCCTTGGCGTAGGTGTCGAAGTTCTCCGCCACCTGGGCCGCGAGCTCGCGCGTCGGGCAGAGCACGAGGCTGCGCGGCATCCGCGCCTTCGCCCGGCCCTTCGAGAGCATCGTGATCATCGGCAGCGTGAACGAGGCGGTCTTTCCGGTCCCGGTCTGCGCGATGCCGAGCACGTCGCGACCCTCCAGCGCGGGCGGGATCGCGCCGGCCTGGATCGGGGTGGGGGTGGTGTAGCCGGCCGCCTCGACGGCGGCGAGAACCTTCGGGGCGAGGTTCAGGTCAGCGAAACTGGTCATGGGCGTCCTGGTTGGAGTCGCTGGCCGCATTGCCGTGGACTCGAGGGTGGCGGGACGCCTGTATGCCTGCGCGCCCCTCGGATCGTCTCCGCCGGCCTCGTGCCGGACGCGGGTGGCCTAGCAAACGCGCACCGGATGGTCAACGCGACGTCATGGCCGGAACGCCCGAGGGGGGGAGGGGGTTCGGATGGACACGATCGCATCGATGGAGGACGGCATGCCGAAGAAACACGCGAGCGCGCATTGGGAGGGCGGCCTGAAGGACGGCCGCGGGACGGTATCGGCCGAATCCGGCGCGCTCGACGCGCAGCCCTACGGCTTCGCCCACCGCTTCGAGGGCGAGCGGGGCACGAACCCGGAGGAGCTCGTGGCGGCGGCGCACGCCTCGTGCTTCTCGATGGCGCTCTCCATGGTGCTGGGCGAGGCCGGGATGACGGCGTCCGCCATCGACACCAGGGCGACGGTGACGCTCGACCAGGTCGACGGCGGGTTCGCCGTGACGCGGTCGCATCTGGACGTGACGGTCTCGGTGCCGGGCGCGGACGAGGCACAGGTGCGCGAGGCCTGCGAGACGGCGAAGGCGAACTGCCCGATCTCCAAGCTGCTGACGGCCGAGGTGACGATGGACGCGACGGTGGGATGAGCCTTCGGGCTCCCCGGTGGGGAAGGGGGATGGCGGTCGCGGGCGTGCATCCCCCCCGCGGGGGTGGCGGTCGCGGGCGCGCATCCCCCCCACGGGTGGCATCCTCCGGGTGTCCGCCTGCCCGCGACCGCTCCCCGGCGTCAGGCCATCATCTCCTTGGTCGCCGCGAGGCGCACGTCGGGGTGGTCGCGCTCGATCCGGTCGATGTCCCATTGCAGGCGGGTGAGGAACACCGGGTCGCCGTCGTTGTCGTGCGCGATGTGCTGGACGTTCTTCGCCACCACCCCCTCGACCGCGTCCTTCGCCCCCGACAGCCAGCGCGCGGAGGTGAACTGCGAGGGCGAGAAGCGGACCGGCAGGCCGTATTCCAGCTCGATCCGGCTCGCGAGGACTTCGAACTGCAGCTGCCCCACCACGCCCACGACGAAGCCCGACCCGATGGCCGGCTTGAAGACCTTGGCCGCGCCCTCTTCGGCGAACTGCATCAGCGCCTTCTCGAGATGCTTGGCCTTGAGCGGGTCGCCCGCGCGCACGCCCTGCAGCAGCTCGGGCGCGAAGGACGGGATGCCGGTGAAACGCAGCGCTCTCGCCTTCCGTCAGCGCGTCGCCGATGCGGAGCTGGCCGTGGTTGGGGATGCCGATGATGTCGCCCGCCCAGGCCTCCTCGGCCAGCTCGCGGTCGGCGGCGAGGAACAGGACCGGCGCGGAGATCGTCATCGACTTGCCCGAGCGGACATGCGCGAGCTTCATGCCGCGCTCGAAATGCCCCGAGGCGAGGCGGACGAAGGCCACGCGGTCGCGGTGGCGGGGGTCCATGTTGGCCTGCACCTTGAAGACGAACCCGGTGACGGCCTCCTCCTCGGGGGCGACCTGCCGCGGCTCGGCGCGCTGCGGCTGCGGCTCGGGGCCGTATTCGGCGATCCCCGACATCAGCTCGCGCACGCCGAAGGAGTTGATCGCGGAGCCGAACCAGATCGGCGTGAGCGAGCCCTCGAGGAACCGCGCGCGGTCCATCGGCGGGAGCAGCTCGCGTGCCATCTCGACCTCCTCGCGCAGCTTCGCGAGCAGGTCGGCGGGCACCCGCTCGGCCAGCTTCGGATCGTCGAGCCCGTCGATCGCGACCGTCTCGGCCACGCGGTTGCGGTCGGCGCGGTCCATCAGCTCGAGCCGGTCGTGGAGCAGATCGTAGCAGCCCACGAAGTCGCGCCCGACCCCGATGGGCCAGGACGCGGGCGTCACGTCGATGGCGAGGTTCTCCTGGATCTCGTCGACGATCTCGAACGTGTCGCGGCTCTCGCGGTCCATCTTGTTGCAGAACGTCAGGATCGGCAGGTCGCGCATCCGGCAGACCTCGAAGAGCTTGCGCGTCTGGCTCTCGATCCCCTTGGCGCCGTCGATCACCATCACGGCGGCGTCGACGGCCGTCAGCGTGCGGTAGGTGTCCTCCGAGAAGTCCGAGTGGCCCGGCGTGTCCACGAGGTTGAAGCGCCACGCGCGCGCGGGCGTGGCGAAGTCGAACGACATCGCCGAGGCGGAGACGGAGATGCCCCGGTCCTGCTCCATCTTCATGAAGTCCGAACGGGTGCGGCGCGCCTCGCCCTTGGCGCGGACCTGGCCCGCCATCTGGATCGCGCCGCCGTAGAGGAGGAACTTCTCGGTCAGCGTCGTCTTGCCCGCATCGGGATGCGAGATGATCGCGAAGGTGCGCCGGCGCGCGATCTCCGGCGGCAGCGCGGGGCGGTTCGGGAGGGTTTCGGACATTGGCGCGCTATAGGCGCGGGCCCCGGGGGTCGCAATCGCGGGTGCGTGTTAACCAGATGGTCAGACCCGGGTGCGAGGCTCGGTCCGAGGCGGGAGGAGAAGCGGATGCGCGCGTTCCGGACGCAGGCGGCGATGCTCGACGGGGCGGTGATCCTCGCGGCGCGGGGCGTGGCGGCGCTGGCTCGTCTCGCGCGCCTTCGTCACCACATCGAGCGCGCGGCGCGCTCCGGCCACTCCGCGTCGTAGGCCGCGCCGTCGAGGTCGCCCGCGGTCGTCTCGGCCAGGATGTCGCCCGCGCTCGGAAGGTCGGGCGCGGCCACGTCGCCCCAGAGCCCGGAGCGCACGATGGCCCGCGCGCACTGGAAGTAGACCTCGCCGATGTCCACCACGACGACCGTGCGCGGCGCGCGGCCGCGGTCACGGAACCGAGCCAGCACCGACGGGTCCGCCGTGACGCGCCCGCGCCCGTTCACGCGCACCACGTTGCCCGAGCCCGGCACCATGAACAGGAGCGACACCCGCCCGTCGCGCACCACGTTGCGCAAGCTGTCGATCCGGTCGTTGCCGCGCCAGTCGGGCAGGAGCAGCGTCCGCGGGTCGAGCTCCGCCACCACCGGCCCGTCGTCCCCGCGCGGGCTCGCGTCGGTCCCCTCGGGGCCCACGGTCGAGAGGATGCAGAAGCGCGACGCCATGATCCAGGCGCGGTAGAGCGGCGTGAGCCGATCCGCGACCTTGGCGGTCGCCGTTCGCCCGGGCGTGCCGTAGAGCGCCTCGAGCCCCGCGAGGTCGAGCGCGGCCGCGTGCGTGCCGCTCAATGCGCGGGCTCGACCACCGGGTCGATCAGCGTCCGGCCGCCGTCGACCGTGAGCATCTGGCCGATCATGAAGCCCGACGCGTCGGAGGCGAGGTACTGAACCGTCTCGGCGAGCTCGGAGGGCGCGGCGATGCGGCCCATCGGGGTGGCGTCGACGATGGCCTGCCGCAGCGGCTCCTCGTCCTTCAGCCGCGTCATCAGGTTCGTCGACATGACCGAGCCGAGCGCCACGCCGTTCACGCGAATGCGCTCGGCGGCGAGCGACACGGCGAGGCTCCGCGTCATCTGGTCGAGCGCGGCGGCGCTGATCGAGTAGGCCAGCAGCTCGGGCTGCGTCCGGCGCCCCGCGATCGAGCCGATGTTGACGATCGAGCCGATGATGCCCTCGTCGCGCCCGTCCGCCTCGGCCTGGCGGATCATCCGCTTGGCGACCGCCTGACTCAGCCGCAGCGCCGTCATCAGGTTCTGCTCGAGCAGCGCCATCACGCTGTCGTCGTCGGGATCGAGCGGGTCGGTGGTGACGATCTGCCGGGTCGCGTTCACGAGGATGTCGACGCGGTCGAACGCGTCGATGGCCGCCGACAGCAGGTTCGCCACCGTCAGCCGCTCGCGCAGGTCGCCCGTGAAGCTGCGCATCCGCGCGCCGTCCTCGCCCTGCGCCGCGCCGAGCTCGTCTGCGAGCCGGTCCTCGTCGCGGTCGGCGAAGACGACGTTCGCGCCCTGCTCGACGAAATGGCGCGCGATGGCGAGGCCGACGCCGTTGGCGGCGCCGGTGACGATGGCGGTCTTGCCCGCGATGCTGAACGTCATGGGCGTCCCCGCTTGGGCCGCGAGGCGGCGATCGCCTTGTAGCCGTCCTCGTCCGCCAGCACCACGCGCTCGGCGAAGGCCTCCGTCAGCGCGGCCTCGTAGGGGAGGTGGCGGTTCGCCACCATCAGGAACCGGCCCCGCGGCGTCAGGAGGCGGGCCGCGGCGCGCACGAAGGCGCGGCCGATCTCGGGATCGGCGCGGCGGCCCGCGTGAAACGGCGGGTTCGAGACGACGACGTCGCAGGGCCCGCCCGCCCAGGTCGTCGCGTCCGCCCAGTGGAACGCCGCGCGCGGGTCGGGGAGGTTCATCCGCGCGCAGTCGAGCGCGTCGGCCTCCGCCTCCACGCAGTCGAGCGCGGACACGGCGCCGGAGGCCAGCACCGCGCGCCCGAGGAACCCCCAGCCCGCGCCGAGGTCGCAGACGCGGCCCCCGAGCCCGCCCAGGTGGCGCGCGAGCAGCGCCGAGCCCGGGTCGATCCCGTCGGCGGAGAACGTGCCCGGCGCGGTGCGGAACCCGTCCGCCTCGCCCCGCCGCGCCGCCCAGCCGTCGGGCGCGGGCGCGGCGGGGAAGGCGAAGCACTTGCCGTGCGCCTTGGCGAAGGCCTCGCCCACGTCGAACGCCGCCCGGCAGAGCCGCAGGACCGAGTCGATCCCGTCCGCCTTGGCCCCGTCCACGATCACCGGCGCGCCGGGCGGCACCGCGGCCACCGCGCGCGCCACGAGGTCGAGCGTCACGCCCTTGGCACGCTGCGCGAACACGACCGCGCCGTCGAACGCGCCCTCCGCCGCGCGCGCGACGTCGAGCCCGGCGGTAGCGAGCGCGTCGTGGTCGGGGCGGGATCCGGTCACCGCCACCGCGCCCGGCGGCACGCCGTCGGGGTCGAGCGACGCGGGCGGGCGCAGCAGCAGCACGCGGCCGGCCGGCAGGGCGATGGCGCCCGCCGCCAGCGCGGCCTCGATCCGGGGCGTCAACGGCGCGGGAGGATCACTCCTCCTTCTCCATCGTGCATTGCAGCGGGTGCTGATGTCGGCGCGCGAAGTCCATCACCTGCGTCACCTTGGTCTCGGCGATCTCGTGGCTGAACACGCCCACCACCGCGAGGCCCTTCTTGTGCACCGTCAGCATGATCTCGACCGCCTGCCCGTGGCCGATCCCGAAGAACCGCTCGAGCACGGCGACCACGAACTCCATCGGCGTGTAGTCGTCGTTCAGAAGCATCACCTTGTAGAGCGGCGGCTTCTGCGTCTTCGGCTTGACCTTCGGGGCGAGCGCGACGTCGCCATCCGCGTCGTCGTCGGGATCGTCGATCGTGGCATGGGTGTCGAGGCGCATGCGGGCTCCGTGGCGCGAGCGGGCGTGAGGCGGTCGTCGGTCCGGTGCAAGCATATAGGGGGCGCGCCGGGCTGTGGAAGGGGGCGGGTGGCCGCGGCGGGGCGACGATCGGTTTCGCCGCTCCCGCTCAGGCCAGCGCGCCCTCCGCCGTCAGCACGAGGCGCCCGCCGAGATAGGGCCCGAGCGCCTCGGGCAGCGCCACCGACCCGTCCGCGCGCTGCCCGTTCTCGAGCACCGCGATCAGGCAGCGCCCGACCGCCAGGCCCGACCCGTTGAGCGTGTGCACGAACTCTGGCTTGCCGCCGCCCGCGGGCCGGAACCGCGCGTTCATCCGCCGCGCCTGGAAGTCGCCCGTGGTCGAGCACGAGGAGATCTCGCGGTAGGCGTCCTGCCCCGGCAGCCAGACCTCGATGTCGTGCGTACGCCGGGCGCCGAACCCCATGTCGCCGGTGCACAGGACGAGCGTCCGGTAGGCGAGCCCGAGCCGCGCGAGCACGTCCTCGGCGAGCCCGGTCATGCGGTCGAGCTCGGCGCGGCTCTCGTCCGGGCGCACGATCGACACCATCTCGACCTTCTCGAACTGGTGCTGGCGCAGCATGCCCGCGGTGTCGCGGCCCGCCGAGCCCGCCTCGGAGCGGAAGCACAGCGAGTGCGAGACCAGCCTCATCGGCAGCGCGGCCCCGTCGAGCAGCGCGCCCGCCACCGCGTTCGTCAGCGTCACCTCCGAGGTCGGGATCAGCCAGTGGCCCTCGCGGGTGCGGTAGCTGTCCTCGCCGAACTTCGGGAGCTGGCCGGTGCCGACCATCGCGGCCTCGCGCACCAGCACCGGCCCGTTCACCTCCGTGAGCCCGTTCGCGTCGACGTGGAGGTCGAGCATGAACTGCGCGAGCGCGCGGTGGACGCGGGCGACCGCGCCGCGCAGCATCACGAAGCGCGACCCCGACAGCGCCGCCGCCGTCTCGAAGTCCATGCCGGGCGCGACGCCGGGGATGGCATAGTGCTCGCGCGGCGCGAAGTCGAAGGCGGGCGGCGTGCCGTGGCGGCGCAGCTCGACGTTGCCCGCCTCGTCCGCGCCGTCGGGCACGTCGTCGTCGGGGCGGTTGGGCAGCCCGAGCAGCGCGTCGCGCAGCGCGTCGTCGGCCTCGCCCTCGCCGTCGTCGCGCGCGATCTCGTCCTTCACCCGCGCCACGTCGCGCTGGATCGCGGCGAAGCGGTCGTCGTCGCCCGCGGCCTTCGCGCGCCCGGCCTCCTTGGACAGCGCGTTGCGCTCGGCGGTCAGCGTCTCGACCCGCCGCACGCGCTCGCGCCGCGCCGCGTCGAGCGCGAGCAGGCCTGCCGCGGCCGGCTCCAGCCCGCGGCGGGCGAGGGCGGCGTCGAAGGCGCCCGGGTCGTCGCGGATCGCGCGGATGTCGTGCATGGCGGGGCCTCCTCGTGCGGTGCCGGTCCCATGCCACGTCGCGCCGCGCCGGGCCAGCGCCGTCCCTTGCGCGCGGCGGGCCTGCCGCATAGGTTCCCGGCGATTTTCCGGACGGGGCACGCGGCCCCCGCGAGACCGAAGGAACCCCATGTTCGCCACTCCCGCCTACGCGCAGGCCGCCGGCGGCGCCGCCGCCGGCTTCGCCCAGTTCCTGCCGCTCATCGCGATCTTCGCGATCATGTACTTCCTCCTGATCCGCCCGCAGCAGAAGCGCGCGAAGGAGCACAAGGCGATGGTGGCGGCGCTGCGCCGGGGCGACCGGGTGGTCACGCAGGGCGGGGTGATGGGCAAGGTCTCCAAGGTGATCGACGACGGCGAGCTCGAGGTGGAGATCGCGGAGAACGTCCGCGTCCGGCTCGTCCGCTCCACCGTGGCGCAGGTCGTCTCCAAGACCGACCCGGCCACCTGAGATGCTCGACATCGCGCTCTGGAAGCGGCTGACGATCCTGATCGTCTGCCTCGGCGGGCTCGCGCTCGCGCTTCCGAACGCGTTCTACGACCGCGCCGAGCGCCACAACGACGCCGCCACCGCGATCGAGCGCGGCGCGGTGCCGACCCCCGAGATCGAGGCGGGGCTCGCGCGCTGGCCCGCATTCCTGCCCTCGCGGGTGGTCAATCTCGGGCTCGACCTGCGCGGCGGCGCGCATCTGCTCGCGCAGGTGCAGCTCGCCGACGTCTATGCCGCGCGGATCGACGGCTACTGGCCCGAGGTGCGCGACGCGCTGCGCGACCTGCGCGGCACGGTCGGCACGATCCGGCGGCAGGACGCGCCGGGGGGCGAGCTGCGCGTGCGCGTCTCCGATCCGGCGGGGATGCAGGCGGCGGTCGACGCGGTGCGAGAGCTCGCCCGGCCGACCGTCTCGCTGACCGGGGCGGGGCAGTCCGACATCGCGGTCTCGGCCGAGGGCGACGTGCTCGTGGTCACGCTGTCGGATGCCGAGCGGGACGCGACCGACGACCGCACGATGCAGCAGTCGCTCGAGATCATCCGCCGCCGCGTGGACGAGGCCGGCACGCGCGAGCCCACGATCCAGCGGCAGGGCGCGGACCGCATCCTGATCCAGGTGCCGGGCATCGGCTCGGCGCAGGAGCTCAAGGAGCTGATCGGGACCACCGCGCGGCTGACGTTCCACCCCGTCGTCTCGCGCGACGTGGCGGCCGACACGCGGCCCACCGCCGACCAGCTCGCGCTGCCCTCGCTCGACGAGCCCGACCGCACCGTCCTGCTCGAGCGCACGCCGGTCGTGACCGGCGACGACCTCGTCGACAGCCAGCCGGGCTTCGACCAGAACGGGCAGCCCGCCGTGACCTTCCGCTTCAACCCCGCGGGCGCGCGCGCCTTCGGCGTCTACACCGCGTCGAACGTCGGCGCGCCCTTCGCCATCGTGCTCGACGGGGAGGTCGTGACCGACCCCACGATCCGCGACGCGATCACCGGCGGGTCCGGGCAGATCACCGGCAGCTTCGACGTGGCCGAGGCGAACCGCCTGTCGATCCTGCTGCGCGCGGGCGCGCTGCCGGCGGCGATGACCTTCCTCGAGGAGCGCACGGTCGGCCCCGAGCTCGGCCAGGACAGCATCGACGCGGGCCAGATCGCCTCGCTCGTGGCGATGGCCGCGGTCGTGGTGCTGATGATCGCGAGCTACGGGCTCTTCGGCGTCTTCGCCACGATCGCGCTCGGGATCAACGTGGCGCTGATCTTCGGCATCCTGTCGGCCATCGGCGGCACGCTGACGCTGCCGGGGATCGCGGGCATCGTGCTCACGATCGGCATGGCGGTGGACGCCAACGTGCTGGTGTTCGAGCGCATCCGCGAGGAGCTTCGCACCGCGCGCGGCCCGGCCCGCGCCATCGCGCTGGGCTACGAGCGCGCGCTCTCGGCCATCGTGGATGCCAACATCACCACCTTCATCGTCGCGACCATCCTGTTCACGCTGGGCTCCGGCCCGGTGCGCGGCTTCGCGGTGACGCTCGGCATCGGCATCCTCACCTCGGTCTTCACCGCGATCTTCGTGACGCGCCTGCTGATCGTGGTGTGGTTCGAGCGCGCCCGCCCCAAGACGATCGAGGTCTGAGATGCGCCTGAAGCTCGTGCCCGACCAGACGGACTGGGACTTCTTCGCCTGGCGCCGCGCGACCTTCGGCGCGTCGGTCGTGGCCGTGGTCCTGTCGCTCGTCGTCTGGGCCGTGATGGGCCTCAACTTCGGCATCGACTTCCTCGGCGGCACCACCATCCGCACCGAGAGCGCGGTGCCCGTCGACGTCGGCGCCTACCGCGACGCTCTCGCCCCCCTTGGCCTCGGCGACGTGGCCATCACGGAGGTCTTCGACCCCACCTTCGCCGCCGACCAGAACGTCGCGCAGGTCCGCATCCAGGCGCAGGAGGGCGTCGAGTCGGTCACGCCCGAGACCATCGCCGCCGTGGAGGCCGCGCTCGCGACGGTCGACCCCGCGATCACCTTCCCGTCCGTCGAGTCGGTCGGCCCCAAGGTCTCGGGCGAGCTCGTGACCACCGCGCTCCTCGCGGTCTCGGCCTCGCTCGTGGCGATCCTGTTCTACATCTGGCTGCGCTTCGAGTGGCAGTTCTCGGTCGGCGCGGTCGTGGCGCTGTTCCACGACGTGATCCTCACCATCGGGATCTTCTCGCTGCTGCAGATCCGCTTCGACCTCGCCACCATCGCGGCGCTCCTGACGATCATCGGCTACTCGATCAACGACACCGTCGTGATCTTCGACCGCCTCCGCGAGAACCTGATCAAGTACAAGAAGCAGCCCCTGGTCGAGGTCATGAACCGCTCGGTGAACGAGACGCTGTCGCGCACGCTCATGACCTCGGGCACCACGCTGATCGCGCTGGCCGCGCTGCTGATCCTCGGCGGCGACGTGATCCGGGGCTTCGTCTTCGCGATCTTCTGGGGCGTGATCGTGGGCACCTACTCGTCGGTCTACGTGGCCAAGAACGTCGTCCTCATGCTCGGCATCGACCGCGACCCGAAGAAGCCGTCCGACGCCGGCACCCGCTTCGCCGACATCGATGCCTGAGGCGCCCACGGGCCTCGGCCTCGGCCTCGTCGAGACGACGTTCGACGGCGCGCGGCCCTTCGACGGCTACGGCCCGGGCTTCTTCCGCGTCGGCGGCACGGTCGCCCGCGGCGCGGTGCTCGTGCATCCCGGCGGGATGGCGCCCTGGGGCGGGACCGACGACGCGGACGCGCTCGTCGCGCTCGCGGGCGCGGTCGACGTCGTGCTCGTGGGCACCGGCGAGGCGATCGCGCACCTGCCCGACGCCTTCCGCGAGGCGCTCGAGGAGGCGGGCCTGGGCGTCGAGGCGATGGCCACGCCCGCCGCCTGCCGCACCTACAACGTGCTCGTGGGCGAGGGGCGGCGCGTGGCCGCGGCGGTGCTGCCGGTCTGACCCCGGAGGCCGGTCCGCCCCCTCACCAGTGCCCGGTATTCTCCATGCTGGCCCAGGGCTCCTGCGGCGCGAGCGCCTCGCCCGCCTGAAGGAGCTCCACCGAGACGTTGTCGGGCGAGCGCACGAACGCCATGTGCCCGTCGCGCGGCGGCCGGTTGATGATCACCCCGGCCTCCCGCAGCGTCGCGCACATCGCGTAGATGTCGTCCACGCGGTAGGCCAGGTGCCCGAAATGCCGCCCGTCCGACGGCAGCCCCTCGTCCCCGTCCCAGTTCCAGGTCAGCTCCACGTCCGCGCGCCCGTCCGCCTGTCCCGGCGGGCACAGGAACACCAGCGTGAACCGCCCCTTCTCGTTCTCGGTCCGGCGCCGCTCCTCGAGCCCGAGCAGCCGGTAGAACGCCAGCGACGCGTCCAGATCCTTCACTCGCACCATCGTGTGCAGGTATTCGATGCCCATCGCGCGCCCTCCCGTGCCATCCGCGTCACCGAGCCCGGACCTAGCCCGTCCGCCGCCCCGCGACCATCGCGCGCGGGCACGTGCCGCTTATCCACAGAACCGCCCCCAACAAAATGCGCCCCGGCCCTGCGCGCCCCGTCCCGCCTCCGCTACCCTCGGGGCACACGAGGGAGGCGCGCATGGACGACCACACCGACCCGAGGCTCGCGGCCGAGGCCGAGATCGCCGCCATGCGCTCCGACCCGCGCCCCACACTGCGCGCCACCGCGCCGGGGATGGAGGCGCATCTCTACCGCGCGCATCCCGTGCTCGACCACGGCTTCGTGCGAGTGATCGACTACATGGGCGACGATGCCGCGATCTGCCAGGCCGCCCGCGTCTCCTACGGGCGCGGCACCCGGTCCGTCAGCGACGATGCGGGGCTGATCCGCTACCTCATGCGCCACTGGCACTCGACCCCGTTCGAGATGTGCGAGGTCAAGCTCCACGTGAAGCTCCCCGTCTTCGTCGCGCGCCAGTGGATCCGCCACCGCACCGCGAACGTGAACGAGTATTCCGCGCGCTACTCGATCCTCGACCGCGAGTTCTACACCCCCGCCCCCGAGGCGCTCGCCGCCCAGTCCACGACCAACAACCAGGGCCGCGGCGCCGCTCTGGAGGGCGAGGAGGCCGCCCGCGTCCTCGACTGGCTCCGCTCCGACGCCGACCGCGCCTTCGACCACTACGAGGCGATGATCGACCAGGGCGACCAGGCCGGCCTCGCCCGCGAGCTCGCCCGCATCGGCCTGCCGATGAGCACCTACACGCAATGGTACTGGAAGGTGGATCTCCACAACCTGTTCCACTTCCTCCGCCTGCGCGCCGACGCCCACGCCCAGATGGAGATCCGCGTCTACGCCGAGGCCCTCTGCCGCGATCGTCGCCGACTGGGTCCCCGCGGCCTACGCGGCGTTCGAGGACTACCGGCTGGGCGGGGCGCAGCTGTCGGCCAAGGGGGTGGAGTGCGTGCGGCGGATGGTGGCGGGCGAGGAGGTCACGCGGGAGACGAGCGGGATGAGTGTGGGGGAGTGGCGGGAGTTTAGGGGGGTGGTGGGGTGAGTCCGACTTATAAAAGACATCTAGATAAGCTCGCGGACTATCGAAACCCGGATCTTGCTCATATTGTCGAACATGATCAGGCTTCGGAATCGGTATTTGGTTTCTACTTAATGCCGCCGATTTGGATTTGTGACACAATTCCAACAAGTCGCGATGGGTATGTTCCAGATAATCTCATTTCTGATGAAATCGTCAAGTTAGGTTGTGGTCTTACTATTATGTTCAACCGCGAAGGGGATTTCTTGTTTGACTATTTCGATTATCCGGGAGCGGCGCCAGTTTTTATACCAGGATATCATCTTCAGGAGCCAGTCGATGGACTAAAAGCACCAAAAGAGACGATCGATGCAGTCCATGAAAGAACAAAGAATCAGACATTCGCACTTTCCATATTAAACGTGTTTCAACTTCTATTACTCTCCGTTTCCTCGTCGAACAAACGACCCATTGGCTGGCCCAATGAAATCAGTTGGGACGATCGTCGCGTCGGAATCGATTTCACTGACAATGTAAGGAATGGTGCAGCATCTCGGTGGAGATTTCACACAGAAGCGGCCTACCGTAGGGCCTGCGTCCACCCGGACAGAACGGTTCATAGAGCTCTAATTGCATGTATATGGACAACAGATTAGGTAACGCAATAGTTGGCTTTTGACGTCATTGAGCAGGTGATAGGCGAGAAATGGTCAGAGTTAATTTCTGAAACTCGAGGCAGCCGACGCAAGAAACTTAGAGACTATAGCATTCACGTCGGCGATTCGGATTGAGCTTCTTTGCTCACTTGGTCGCATCGACGATAAGCTCTACGACGCGATTGAGATTGCACGGAAAGCACGCAACCGCTGGATCCATAATATGGATCTGCCGGACCATCATTCAATAAGACAAGCTATCAGCTCGACTGTTACTCTTCTCTTTATTCGTAATGGTATTAGATTAAGTCTGTCACAAGGGCCGGGGGGGTGGTCAATTGAAAGGCCAATCTGGAGAGATCGAAGAATGGAAGGACGTTATCCTCTTGGTGTTTAGTTTCTTTTTTATCGGGTATTTCTTCCTTGTACCGTTCCTATTACTGAATGCCTAATGAGTGGCTGACTGATCCCGCACCGCCCCCACCCACATCCCCGCCTGCGCCATCCACCCGCCGAGCCACCGCCCCCCCGGCAGCGCCGGCACCGGCAGCCGTCCCAGCAAGGTCGAACCGCGTCCGCTCGCCCCGCGCGGCCTCGGCGCAGAGCTTGCCGAACAGCCCCGCCAGCGCGAGCCCGTGGCCCGAGTAGCCGCCCGCCGCGAAGACGCCCGGCGCGACCTCGGAGAGCCACGGCAGGCGGGTGGCGGTGACCGCGAGGGTGCCGCCCCAGGCATGGGTGATCTCGACGTCGGCGAGGTCGGGGTAGGTGCGGGCGAGGTTGGCGCGGACGAGGGCGCGGATGTCGGTCGGGAAGCGGCGGCCGTAGCTCTCGCCGCCGCCGTAGATCAGCCGACCGTCCCCGGTCCAGCGGAAGTAGTTCACCACGAATTGTGAATCGGCCACCGCGGGATTACCCCAAATTGTACGTTTCGGCCGATCCGGCACCCTCTCGGTCGCCGCGACGTAGTTGTTGATCGGGAGGACGCGCGCGCCCGTCCGCGCCGTCAGCCCCGCCCCGTAGCCGTTCGTCGCGTGCACGATCCGGCGGGCCCGCACCCGTCCCGACGCGGTCTCGACCACCCCCTCCGCGATCCGCGTGACCTCCGACCCTTCGTGGACCCGCACCCCCGCCGCCACGCAGTCCCGCGCCAGCCCGAGCGCGTAGGCCAGCGGGTTCACCGCCCCCGCCGAGCGGTCCAGCACGCCCCCCGCATAGGCCCGCGTCCCCACCGCGTCGAACACGTCCGCCGCGTCCAGCACGCCGACGTCGCTGCCGTATTCCCGCGCCATCCACGCCGCCTCGGCCGCCATCGCGGCCAGCTCGCGCGCGGTGCGGGCGGCCGACAGCACGCCCGCCTCCCACCCCGCCTCGCCCACCGCGGCGCGCACGTCCGCCTTCGCCTCCTCCGCCAAGCCCCACAGATCGCGGGCGGTCTTCGCCCCGAGCTTCGCCTCCAGCCGCCGCTGCGACCAGTTGAACCCGGTCCCGACCTGCCCCCCGTTGCGCCCCGACGCGCCCCACCCGACCCGCTGCGCCTCGAGCAGCACCACCGACATCCCCGCCCGCGCCGCGTGCAGCGCCGCCGAAAGCCCCGTGATCCCGGCGCCCACGACGCAGAGGTCGGCGGTCGCCTCGCCCGCGAGCGGCGGAAGCGGCTCAGGAAACGTCACCCCCTCGGCGTAGATCGTCGCGGGCCAGATGCCCTCGTCGCCGTTCGCGTGAAGCCAGCCCATCAGACGTTGAGCAGCAGGTGCTCGCGCTCCCAGGGCGAGATCACCTGCAGGAACGCGCTGTATTCCAGCCGCTTCACCGAGGCGTAGATCGACGCGAAGCGGGGATGCAGGACCTCGTGCAGCTCGGTCGCCGCGTCGAACAGGTCGAGCGCCGTCGACAGGTCGCGCGGGATGCCGTCCGCGCTGTCGTAGGCGTCGCCGGTGAACTGCGGCGCCGGGTCGATCGCGTCCGTGAGCCCGAGGTAGCCGCAGGCGAGCGAGGCCGCGAGCGCGAGGTAGGGGTTGCAGTCCATGCCCGCGATCCGGTTCTCGACCCGCTTGGAGGTCGGGTCCGAGACCGGCACGCGCAGCCCCGTCGTGCGGTTGTCGCGCCCCCATTCGAGGTTGATCGGCGCGGCGAAGTCCCGGACGTAGCGGCGGTAGCTGTTCACGTAGGGCGCCAGCAGCGCGATCGTCGAGGGCAGGTGGCGCTGCATCCCGCCGATGAAGTGCAGGAACGCCGGCGTCTCGGTCCCGTCGCCGCCGTCGAAGAGGTTGCGCCCCGTCTCCATGTCCACGACCGAGTGGTGGACGTGCATGGCGCTGCCGGGCTCGTCCTGGATCGGCTTGGCCATGAAGGTCGCGTAGCAGTCGTGGCGGAGCGCCGCCTCGCGGATCAGCCGCTTGAAGTGGAAGATCTCGTCGGCGAGCTTGACCGGGTCGCCGTGGCGCAGGTTCATCTCGACCTGCCCCGACCCGCCCTCCTGCAGGATGCCGTCGATCTCGAGGCCCATGGCCTCGGCGAAGTCGTAGATGTCGTCGATGACGCGGCCGTACTCGTCGATGGCCGACATCGAGTAGGCCTGCCGCCCCGCCGCGCGCCGGCCCGACCGGCCCATCGGCGGCTCGATCGGCTGGGTCGGGTCGACGTTGCGCGCGACGAGGTAGAACTCCATCTCGGGCGCCACGACCGGCTTCCAGCCCCGCGCGCGGTAGAGGTCACAGACGCGGCGCAGCACGTTGCGCGGCGCCATCGGCACCGGCTCGCCCGACTGGTCGTGCATGTGGTGGATGACCTGCATCGTCCAGTCGGAGGTCCAGGGCGCGGCGCAGGCCGTGCTCCAGTCCGGGGTCAGAACCATGTCCGGCTCGAGGAACGGCGCGTCGCCGTCGTCGGCCCATTCGCCGGTGATCGTCTGCTGGAAGATCGAGTTGGGCAGGTAGAAATGCGTCTGCGTGGCGAACTTGGCCGCGGGCATCGCCTTGCCGCGGGCGATGCCCGACAGGTCGGCCACGATGCACTCGATCTCGTCCAGCCGCCGCCCCTCGGCATAGGCCTGCGCGTGGGCGGGCGCGCGCGCGATCCAGTCAGGCGACGACACGGGCGTCCCGCTTGAGGAAGAAGCGCGCGATGGCGTCGGCGATCGCGTCCGCGCGCACGGGATCGGCGGTCGCGGCGAGAGCGGCGTCGAGCCGGTCGTCGGGATAGGTGCCGGTGCCCCGCCGGACATCCACGAAACCCGCGATCAAATCGTTCGAGAACTCGGGATGCGCCTGCACGGTGAAGGCGCGGCGCCCGTAGGCGAGGATCGCGTTCTCGCAGGCGCCGCCCGAGGCGAGCGGAACCGCGCCCGCGGGTCGCTCGACCACCTGGTCCTGATGCCACGCGTTGAGCGCGATGCGCCCGCCCGTCGCGAGGTCGTACTCGGTGCGCCCGACCGCCCAGCCGCCCGCGAACTTCTCGACCCGCCCGCCGAGCGCCTGCGCGACGATCTGATGCCCGAAGCAGATGCCCACGAGCGGCACGTCGGCATCGTGGGCCGCGCGGACGAAGGCTTCGAGCGGCGCGATGAAGGCGTGGTCCTCGTAGGCGCCGTGGCGCGAGCCGGTGACGAGCCAGCCGTCCGCGTCCTGGACGCCCGACGGGAAGACCATTCCCTCCACGTCCCAGGCCTCGAACGCGAAGCCGTGCCCCGCGAGCAGTCGCGCGAACATCGCGTCGTAGTCGCCATGCACGGCGCCGAGCGCGTCGGGGACGTGCCCGGCCTGGAGGATGCCGATCTTCATGGGAGCCTTGAGCGGATGCCGACGCCTCGACGGTAGGCCCGTCGGGCACTCACCGCAAGCGAGCCGCAGGTCAATCGCATTCGACGCATCGGAGGGGGTTTCCGCTCACCCGCGGACCCTGTTCCGGCGCGATCTCGCCCGATTTGGCGGGCCTGTTGAACCCATCGAACGACAGTCCCTACGAGGTTCCCCAATGGCTCTCCGCTCCCTGACCCGCCTGGCCGCCGCCGCCCTCCTCTCGATCGCGGCACTCGCGCCGGTCGCCGCCTCCGCGGACCTCGTGATGCTGTCGAATGGCGGCCGCACCGGCGTCGCGGAGTGGAAGTCGCCGGGCGCCGCGCTCACGCTGGCCTCCCAGCAGCGCGCGGCCCACGGGCTCCGCGCGGTGCACGAGGATCGCCGCCTGCAGCACGTCGCGCAGGAGCACGCCAACTGGATGGCCCGCAACGGGCAGATGAGCCATGTCGGCGCGAACGGCACCCGGATGGCCGACCGCCTGCGCCGGGTCGGCTACCGGGCCTGCGTCGCCGCCGAGAACGTGGCCTTCGGGCAGCGCGACGATCGCTCGGTGGTCAGCGCCTGGATGAACTCCTCCAGTCACCGCCGCGCGATCCTCAACAACCGCGTGACCACCGGCACCGTCGCCTCGGCCACCGACGGCGTGGGGCAGACCTACTGGGTGATGCTCCTCGCGCAGCCCTGCTGAGCCGTCACACCGTATCGAGGTAGAGGTCGATGCGCTCCTCGTCGCTGAGCGCCTCCACCTCCCGCATCTCCTGCCGCTTGGTGCGCGTCATGTTCTCGATCAGCACCCGCGGCAGCAGCCGGGGCGTCCAGGGATCGTCGCCGAAGCGCGCGACCGCCGCGCTCCAGTCGGACGGGATCCGCGGCAGGTCCGGCATCGCGTAGGCGTTCCCGGTGATCGGGTCGGACGGCTCCGTCCCGTCCTCGATCCCGCCGAGCGCCGCGCCGAGGATCGTCGCCAGCAGCAGGTAGGGATTCACGTCGCCGCCCGAAATTCGATGCTCGATCCGCCTAGCCACGCCGGGCGATGCCGGGATCCGGATCGCCGCCGTGCGGTTCTCGTAGGCCCAGGCGAGCCCGGTCGGGGCGTGGGCGTCGGGCACCAGCCGTTCGTAGGAATTGCCGTGCGGCGCGAAGATCAGGGTCGAGGCGGGCGCCGCCGCCAGCAGTCCCGCCACCGCGTGCCGCATCACCGCGCTGCCGGCCTCCGTCCCGTCGTCGAAGACGTTGCGCCCGTCGGCGTCCAGCACCGAGAAGTGCACGTGCATCCCGTTGCCCGCATAGTCGGGGTAGGGCTTGGCCATGAACGAGGCCGCGAAGCCGTGCTTGCGCGCCTGCCCCTGGATCAGAAGCTTGAAGAGCCAGGCGTCGTCGGCGGCCTTCAGCGCGTCGGGCTGGTGCGCGAGGTCGATCTCGAACTGCCCGATCCCGGCCTCCGAGATCGCCGTCTGCGCGGGAATGTCCATCGCCTCGCAGGCGTCGTAGAGCTGCGTGAAGAAGGCGTCGAACGCGTCGAGCGCGCGCATCGACAATGTCTCGGCCCCTGGGCGCCGCTTGCCGTGGCCGGGCGCCTTGGGCTGACGAAGCTGCCGCGTGCTGTCGTCGACGAGGTAGAACTCCATCTCGGTCGCCACCACCGGCGTCAGCCCGCGCGCGGCGTAGCGGGCGAGCACGGCCGCGAGCGCGTGCCGCGGATCGCCGTCGAAGGGATGCCCTTCCTGCGTATACATCCACACCGGCAGGAGCGCGGTCGGCGTGTCGAGCCACGGCATCGGCACGAAGCCGCGCTCGGTGGGGCGCAGCAGGCCGTCCGCGTCGCCGGTATCGAAGACGAGCGGGCTGTCCTCGATGTCCTCGCCCCAGATGTCGAGGTTCATGATCGAGAACGGGAACCGCGTCCCTTCCGTCTCCAGCTTGCCCGCGAAGCGCCGCGGCACCCGCTTGCCCCGTGCCTGGGCGTTCAGGTCGCAGGCCGCGACGCGCACCGAGTGGATGTGCGGATGCGCGCCGAGCCAGCCGATGGGCGCCGGGGGGATCATCGGATCACCTGCGCGAGCAGGCCCGGCCGGCGCGGCGCGGCGTGGGGCAGGTGGCGGTTCAGGCGGCGGCCCGCGGCGCCCATGACGCCGATGATGCCGAGCGTGAGCACGATGAAGAACCCCGCGAGGATCGGGTAGGGGACGAACGGATTGAACGTCCGTTCGGCGAAGTAGCTGGCATAGTAGAGCGCGTCGCCCTGCTGCCCGATCGCCGGGAAGCCGGTGAAGAACACGAGCGTCGTCGCGTGGAACAGGAAGATCGCCTCGTTGGTGTAGGCGGGCCAGGCGAGCCGCAGCATCGTGGGCCAGGTGATCCGCCGGAACCGCCGCCAGCCCGTGAGCCCATAGGCCGACGCGGCTTCCTGATCGCCGCGCGGGACCGAGCGGAGCGCCCCGTGGAAGATCTCCGCCGAATAGGCGGCGGTGTTCAGGAACAGCACCGCGAGCGCGCCGGCCCAGGCCGATGAGAAGGCGCCGAAGGCCGGGGCCACCTGCTTGAGCGAGAGGAACAGGAAGTAGCCGAAGAAGAACTGGATGAAGAGGGGCGAGCCGCGGAACACGAAGACGAACCATTCCGAGGGTTTGCGCAGCCAAGGGATCGGGCTGGCCTTGCCGAGCGCCACGATCGTGGCGAGCGCGAAGCCGAGGATGAGGGCCACCACGCCGAAGTAGATGTTCCAGATCATCCCCGACCCGATCAGCGTCACCTGCTGGCAGAGCGTGAAGTCGGTGCGCGGCAGCAGGCGCTCGCCGTAGCCCAGCGAGCGCAGGCCGTAATCGGCGATGGTCTGCAGGCAGCTCATGCCGCCCCGGCCTGCGCGCCGCGTCGCGCCGCGTCGCCGCCCGCCGTCGCCTGCCCGCGCTCGAACCGAGCGGCGAGGCGCGCGAGAACGATCTCCGAGACGCGGGTGAAGGCGAGGTAGAACACCAGGAGCGCGAGGAAGTACCACGTCCGCCAGTCGCCGTGCGGGTAGTCGGTGAACCGCGCGGTCTTGGCCGCGCCGAGCTCGCGCGCCCAGTAGACGACGTCCTCCACCCCGAGCAGGAACAGGAGCGGCGTGGCCTTGATCAGCACCATCCAGAGGTTGCCCAGCCCCGGAAGCGCGTAGGTCCACATCTGCGGCACGACGATCCGCCGGAACGTCTGGCGGCGCGTCATGCCGTAGGCCTCCGCCGTCTCGACCTGCGCGCGGGGCACGGCCTGCATGGCGCCGTAGAGCACGTTGGCCGCGAAGGCGCCGAACACGATCGCGAAGGTCACGACGGCAAGCCCGAACCCGTAGGCCTCGTGGACCCATTGTGCGGCTGACCCGAGGGGCATCTTGGCCTCGGCGCAGACGATGAAGTCGCTGCCCTGCCGGATCGGTTCGTCCCAATCCGGGCAGAGCGCCTGGTGGCGGAGCCATTCGATGCCCTGGTCGAGGGCGATGACGAAGAACAGGAAGAAGGCGATGTCCGGCACGCCGCGCACGATGGCGATGTAGCCCCGCCCGAGCCAGCGCAGCGGCGCGATCGACGAGCGCGCCGCCACCGCCCCGCCGAACCCCATCGCCATCGCCGAGGGCGCGGTGATCGCGATCAGCAGCAGCACGGTCCCGAACGCCCAGTAGAACGACAGGTGCTTGCCGGTCGTCAGGTAGCACAGCATCCACGGCAGCCCGTCGAGCGTCGCGGGATCGGCGCAGGCGGCGAGCATCAGCGGAGCCGCCCGTCGGCCGTGCGCCGTCGAAAAGGTCGACCGTCATCGGGACGGAACCCGTCATGGCGTGCATGGACCTCCGTCCGTCGTGCATGTCGCGAGGGGGCGATCGGCGGTCGCGGCGTGGGCATCGTCGACTTCCGAGATCATCATCGTTTTCCCAAGGCCCTTGAGGCGCGCCGCGAAGCACGATCGTCCCCGCGCGCGGGCTGTGACCGAGCCCTCGACGGACGCCAGACCGACCGATCCCGGGGGTCGGGGCGTGCCGAAGGATGCAATTCGCGGAGCCGGTGTCCATGTGGGTCGGGCGGCCACGCTGCGCGCGCCGCCGCCCGCCCCGTCGGATCAGAACGTCGCCGCGTCCTCGCCGAACCATTCGACGATCATTTCGTTGAGCGAGCCGTCGGCCTTCATCTCGGTGATGATCGCGTCGAGCGTCTCGCGCAGCTCGGTGTCCGACTGGCGCAGGCCGACCCCGATCCCGCCGCCGAGCGCGACGTCCTCGCCCACGAACGACAGCTCGCCGCCCGACTCCTCCACGGTGGGCGCGAGCGCGTCCTTGTCGGCGAAGACCGCGTCGGCCTCGCCCGAGCGGACCGCGGCGATGGTGTCGTCGTAGGTCGCGAACTCGAGCAGCGTCGCGCCCGACTCGGCCACGTAGCCCGCCTGGATCGTCGCCGTCTGCGCGGCGATGACGCCGCCGGTCAGGTCCGCGTCGGCCGACATCGCCGCGTAGGCGGAGGCGGCGGGCGGGAAGTAGTTCTGCGTGAAGGCGATGACCTCCTCGCGCTCCGGCGTGATCGACATGCCCGCCATGATCGTGTCGTAGTTGCCGGAGGTCAGGTTCGGGATGATCGAGTCCCAGTCGTTCGTGACCCATTCGCAGTCGAGCTCGGCGCGCTCGCACAGCGCGTCGCCCACGTCGCGCTCGAAGCCGTCGACCTCGCCCGCGTCGTTGAGGAAGTTGTAGGGCGGGTACTGCCCTTCGGTGCCCATGCGGACGGTCTGCTGCGCGGCCGCCCCGGTGGCGGCGACGGCGAGGGCCGCGGCGAGGATGATCTTCATGGTCGTTCTCCTTGTTGTGCCTCCCCGTGTTTGCCGGGGATGGCGTGGTGGTCTCAGGCGGCGACGGCGCTCAGGAAGCCGCGCAGCCGTTCCGATTTCGGGGCTCCGAAGAGCGCGTGCGGGCTCGCCCTCCTCCTCGATCAGCCCCTGGTGCAGGAACACGACGTGGTCGCTGACGTCGCGTGCGAGCGCCATGTCATGCGTGACGATGACCATCGTGCGCCCTTCCTCGGCCAGCGACTTGATCACGCGGACGACCTCCTGCTCGAGCTCGGGGTCGAGCGCGGAGGTCGGCTCGTCGAAGAGGAGCGCCTTCGGCTCCATCGCGAGCGCGCGGGCGATGGCGGCGCGCTGCTGCTGCCCGCCCGAAAGCTGCGCGGGCCAGGCGTCGGCCTTGTCGGCGATGCCCACCTTGGCCAGATGCGCGCGCGCCGTCTCCTCGACTTCCGCCGGGTCGCGGCCGAGCACGTGGACGGGCGCCTCCATGACGTTCTCGAGCACGGTCATGTGCGACCAGAGGTTGAACGACTGGAACACCATCGAGAGATTGGTGCGGATGCGGGTGATCTGCGCGGCGTCGGCCGGGCGGCGCCGGTGCCCCTCGCCGCGCCAGCGGACCGCCTCGGTACAGAACAGGATCTCGCCCTGCTGGCTGTCCTCGAGAAGGTTCGCGCAGCGCAGGAGCGTCGACTTTCCCGAGCCCGACGAGCCGATCAGCGAGACGACCTCGCCCTGCCGGGCGATCAGGTCCACGCCCTTGAGCACCTCGAGGAGCCCGTAGGCCTTGTGGAGCGCGCGGATCTCGATGACGGGCGGCGGAAGGGTCAAGGGCGGGTCCGGTCGCTGCGGGGTTCGGAGGAATGAGCCGCATCCGGTCCGGGAATGCAATGGCCGGGCGCGACCGGCGGCGCCGCCGCATAGGCATCGGGCGGCATCCGGGCGATCCCGCCCAATCGCGTGGCGGCGCGGTCGGCGGGCGGCATCGCGGCGATGGCCCCCGCGATCGCCTCGCGCAATGCCGGGACGAGGTCGGCCCGCGCGGTGACGAAGGGCGTAGCGGGCGAGGGCGGGGTCGTCGCTCGGATCGTCAGTCCGGCATGCGGGGCCATGGCCCAGGTCACGACGTCGATGGCCGCGAGCGCCGAGCGCCCCTCCGCGACCGCCGCCATCGAACGGGCATGGCTCCCCGTCACCAATGCGGGGCCATCGATCCCGGCATCCGCGAGCGCGCCCCAGCCGGACTGGCTCTCGAGCGCGTTTACCGCGAGCCCCTCGGCCGCGAGCGCGGGCAGGGGCCGGTCGTCGCCCGCGCGCGCGACGAGGTGCGAGGCGTAGGTACCGGGCGGCAGGCCGGGCAGGTCCCAGACCGGCGCGCCGACGACGTGGACGTGGGCGACGAGCCCGAGGCGCAGGGGCAGCGAGCAGGTCATCGCCAGGAGCAGGTCGGGATCGTGCCAATGCGCGTCCCAGTCGTCGGGCCAGGTCAGCGCGTCGGGCCCATGTCCCAGCCGGTCGCGGATGCCGGTCCACAGCCGCTCCCAGCAGGGCCGCGTCGCGGGATACCAGCCGAGGCTCGCGATCACCCGCGCGTTTCGGCCCGCTGGCGGGCGAGCGCGCTGTCGCGGTCGGCGACGCCCAGCAGGTTGGCGAGCAGCCGCAGCAGCCCGTCCTCCTCGTCGTCGCGCGTCCCGTCGGCCAGCGCCACGGCCCAGAGCGCCTCGATCACGGCCTCGCGCTCCTCGAGCGGCACGGCGTCCTTGATCGCGCGGGTGAAGCGGACGGTGTCCGGCGCCTCGGCCTCGAACGCCTCGCCGGTCTCGCGCAGGCGTGCGGCGTCGGGCTCGGCCAGCCCGTGGCGGCGCATCAGGATGCGGTCGATCCGCGCGGCCTCGGCCGGCGCGTAGTGGCCGTCGGCGCGGGCGACGCGGACCATCAGCGCGGCAAGCGCGATGCGCGCGTCGGGTTCGGGGAGGCGCTCGGGCTCGGGGGCGGCGAGGCGGCGGAGGAGGTCTGCGAACATGGGGATCGATATAGCGGGCGGCGTCAGCCTTCCCACCCCTCCGCGATCACGAGGTCGCTGGCGCTGATCCCCTCGCGGAG
The DNA here is from genome assembly GCA_963729425.1 of uncultured Alphaproteobacteria bacterium. Taxonomy (GTDB): domain Bacteria; phylum Pseudomonadota; class Alphaproteobacteria; order Rhodobacterales; family Rhodobacteraceae; genus Jannaschia. The sequence goes on from CAVSOF010000012.1 coordinate 47,261, forward strand.
CGCGATGGCCGCCTGGTAGGCCTCGCTGTCGTAGCAGGCGAGCGCCGCGGCGTAGCTCGGGAACTCGATCACCACGGTGCGCGGCTTGGCCTCGCCCTCGCGCAGCTCGCGCGCGCCGCCGCGCACGAGGAACCGCCCGCCATGCTCCGCGAGCGGCGCCGCGTTGGCCGCGCGGTAGAGGTCGTAGCGCTCCGGGTCGTCGACCCGGCCATGCGCGATCCAGTAGCCCTTCGACATCGTCTCATCCCTCCGCGAACGCCCGGTCGAGCATCGCCGCGTGCCCGTCGAGCCCCCAGGGCGGGTTCACGACCACGAGGCCCGAACCCACCATCCCGTGCCCCGCCCGGGCGGGCGGAAAGCGGACCTCGTGGACCATCGCGTCCGGCAACGCCTCGCGCAAGGCCCGCAGCATCGGCGCGTGACGGCGGTCGGCGAGGATCGGATACCAGAGCATCAGCACGCCCACCCCCCACTTGCGGTGCAGGCGCGGCAGCAGGTCGGCCATCCGCGCGTACTCGTCGCGCACCTCCCAGGACGGGTCGATCAGCATCAGGCCCCTGCGCGGGTCGGGCGGGGTGAGCGCGCGCGCCATCTCGAGCCCGTCGCGGCGATGGATCCGCAGGTTCGGCCCGGCGGGCATCGCGTCGAGCAGGGCGGCGTGCTCGGCGGGATGCAGCTCCGCGAGCTCGATCCGGTCGAACGCGCGCAGGATCGCGGCGGCGAGGAGAGGCGATCCCGGATAGGCGGCGGGGCCCGATTTCGCGCGCGCCTGTGACACGGCGGTCACATAGGGATGATCGGCCGGAAGTCTCCCGAGCAACCGGCCGACCCCGGCCTTCGCCTCGCCCGTCCGCGAGGCCTCCGCGCCCGACAGGTCGTAGAGCCCGCGGCCGGCGTGCGTCTCCATATATGTCAGAGACTTGTCCTTGCGGACCATGTAGGCGAGCGCGGCCGCCAACGTCGCGTGCTTGTGCAGATCGGCCGCGTTTCCGGCGTGATAGGCGTGTTGGTAGGAAAGCATCGCCCCCGCGGCTAGCGACGCGTCCGGAGCTTCGCAACATATGACGGAACTTTGCACGGGCCATTCACGATTGCCGTGGTAGTGACAGGCCAACGCCGCTCGACCCCGGGAACCGACATGCTCCGCATCGCCGCCATCGCGCTCGCCCTCGCCGCCACCGCCGCCGCCGCGCAGGAGGCGCCGCTCGCGCCGCCCGTCGTCTCGACGCAGGGCGCGGGCACGGCCATCGGGTTCACGCTGCGCGGCGGCGTGGAGACGCGGCCCGACTATTTCGGTGCCGAGAGCGGCGAGGCGGGGCCGGCCTTCGGCGGCACGCTGAACTACCTGCGGCTCGGCGGCTTCACCTTCGGCGACCCCGATCCGCTCTTCGTCCCCGAGGGCGTGGGCGTGAACGCCTCGTTCCGCTACATCGGCGAGCGCGAGGCGGAGGAGAACCCGGAGCTGACCGGGCTCGACGACGTCGACGCGACGCTCGAGCTCGGCGCGGGGCTCAGCTACGCGACGGGCGACCTGCGCGTCTTCGGCGACGTGCGCTACGGCTTCTTCGGGCACGACGCCTTCGTGGGCGAGGTCGGCGCCGACGTGTTCCTCCGCCCGACCGACCGGCTGACGCTCCGCGCCGGGCCGCGCGCGCTGTTCGGGACGAGCGACTACGCCTCGACCTATTTCGGCGTCACCCCGACCGAGGCCGCGGCGAGCGGCGGGCGGTTCGGCGCCTACGACGCGAGCGGCGGGCTGATCTCGGCCGGGATCGAGGTCGGCGCGGGCTACCAGCTTTCCGACAACTGGGGCGTGGACGCGGTCGTGACCTACGACCGATTGCAGAACGACGCCGCCGACAGCCCGATCTCGTTCGACGACGACCAGGTCTCCGCGAGCATCGGCGTGACGCGGCGGTTCACGCTGGGCTTCTGATCGCGGCGGTGCGTCGGGGATCTGCGCACCGAACGCGACCGCATCGCGCGGTCGTCGCGTGCTGGGCGCCGGCGGCATTCGCGCCAGGGAGCCCGCGGTGCGCTCCCTCCAGGTTCGTCCGATCCGAGGCGCTGGTTCGCAAAGCTCGCACGAGCGCAGCCGCACTCGGCACGCCGAAACCGACGCGTCCGTCCCTCCATCATTATCGTCAGCGCGGCGTGACGGCAGGCTTCAGCGCTGCGCTCGGTCCATGGTTCGTCTGGATCCGGCGGGGAAGGGACGCGTTCGCATCGGGGCCGGACGTCCATATCGGGAGGCGCGACGGCGATGCGCGGCCTGCCGGCGCGGTTCGACGGGTGGATCCCGGATCGGGGCGGATACCCTCGTCCCGACCCGATGCGCCCTCGGGGACCGTTCGTTCGGTCGGTTCGTGGGCTGGGACCTCGTTCGACCGCGCGCGTCGCCTCCTCGGCTTCGGCCTCCTCGCGCTCGCGATGCTGCTGCCGCATCCAGACCGCCGCGCAGGTCGTGGCTGCAGACCTCGAACCGGATCGGCCGATCGTCGTCACCGTGATCGACGCGCCGCCCTTCGCGATGAGCGACGCGTCCGGCGTCCACACGGGCCTCGCCGTCGACCTTTTCCGGCTTGCGGCAGAGGCGGCGGGGCTGGACTACCGGCTCGACGCCGCGCCCGCGGGCGCCGATGCCGGGTCGCTCGTGGCGTCGGGCGGGATCGTGCTGCCGGTCGAGGCGGAGGCCACGCTCGCGGCCCGGGCGGACCTGTCGCTGCCCTTCTACACCGCTACGCTCGGGGTGGCGGAGCCGCGACGATCGGCGATCCTCGGCGTGATCGAGGGGCTTGCGACCTGGGCGTTCCTGCGCGTGATCCTGGGCGTCGCGCTGGTCCTGCTGATCGTCGGCGCGGCGATCTGGCTGATCGAGCGGCGGCGCAACGGCGACATGTTCGACCCGAGCCCCGCGCGCGGTCTGGGCGCGGGCTTCTGGTGGGCGGGGGTGACGCTCACGACGATCGGCTACGGCGACAAGGCGCCGGTGACCTTCGCCGGCCGAGCGTTGGCGATGCTCTGGATGCTGACCGGTCTCGCGGTCAGCGCCTCGCTCACGGCGACGGTGGTGACGTTGGCGGGCACGGGCGGAGGGCCGGTCGACCTGCCGGAGGCACTTCGCGACGCACGGGTGGCGGTGGTCGAGGACAGCCTCGCGGGCGCGTTCGTGCACGGCCGCGACCTGAACGTGACGCGAGTGACGGATGCCGCGGCGGCGCTCGACGCGGTGGAGGGGGACGAGGCGGATCTCGCGCTCGGGGCGGCGCCGGCGTTGCGCCACGCCCGCGAGCAGGGCGGCGCACGACTGACGATACGGAGGACGGATTGGGATCCGGTCATGATCGCGATGGCCTTCGCGCCCGGCGATCCGCTGCGCGACGGATGGACCGGGCGCTGCTCGAGGTGCTGCCGTCGGCGGCGGGCCAAGCGGTCGTGAGCGCTACACGGGCGAAAACGAGTAGCGGGCGGGCACCGAATCGCCCGCCCGCCGTGTCATACCGTCAGGCCTCACTTACCCTTCAGCGACTCCTTGGCATCGCCGAAGCCCTTCTGGACCTTGCCCTCGACCTGATCGGCCTGGCCCTCGCGCTTCATGTCGTCGTTCCCGACGAGATCGCCCGCCTCTTCCTTGATCTTGCCGCCGAGGTCCTTGCCCTTGCCGGTCGTCTGATCTTCGTTGGCCATGTCGCATCCTCCCTGAGGTTGTCGAAAGAACGTCCTTGCCGGTTCAGCGGTTCCCCGGCGTCAGACGAGCCGGGACTGCTCCTTGGCCGCGCGGACGAAGTCGGCGAAGAGCGGATGCGGCGCGAAGGGCTTGGACTTCAGCTCGGGGTGGAACTGGACGCCGACGAACCACGGGTGGTCGGGCAGCTCCACGATCTCGGGCAGGCGGCCGTCGGGCGACAGGCCCGGAGAAGACGAGCCCGCCGGCCTCGAGCCGCTCGCGGTAGCCGGATGTCGACCTCGTAGCGGTGGCGGTGGCGCTCCTCGATCGCGGTGCCGCCGTAGATCTCGGCCACGCGCGAGCCGCCGGTCAGCACCGCGTCGTAGGCGCCGAGCCGCATCGTGCCGCCCTTGGCGTCGCCGCGTTGCCGGGTGACCTTGGCATTGCCCTTCACCCACTCCTTGAGGTGGTAGACGACGGGCGTGAAGGCGCGCACGTCCGCGCCTTGGCGCGCCTCGGCGGCGAACTCCTCGGAAGCGGCGTCACCCATGTCGGCCATGTTCCGCGCCGCCTCGATCACCGCCATCTGCATCCCCAGGCAGATGCCGAGATAGGGTATGCCGCGCTCGCGGGCAAAGCGCGCCGCCGCGATCTTGCCCTCCGTCCCGCGTTCGCCGAAGCCGCCCGGCACGACGATCGCGTGGAACCGGTCGAGATGCGGCGCGGCGTCCTCGCGCTCGAACGTCTCCGCGTCGATCCATTCGGGCCGGACCTTCACCCGGTTGGCCATGCCGCCGTGCGTCAGCGCCTCGGCGATCGATTTGTAGGCGTCCTCGAGCTGCGTGTACTTGCCTACGATCGCCACGCGGACCTCGCCGTCGGTGTTGTGGATGCGGTCGACCACGTCCTCCCAACGGGCAAGGTTGGGGCGCGGCGCGGGCGCGATCCCGAACGCGTCGAGCACGGCCTGGTCCATTCCCTCGCGGTGGTAGGCGAGCGGCGCCTCGTAGATCGACTTGAGGTCCTGCGCGGCGATCACGCTGCCGGGGCGGACGTTGCAGAACAGCGCGAGCTTCTCGCGCTCCTTGACCGGGATCGGCCCCTCGGCGCGGCATACCAGGATGTCGGGGGCGAGCCCGATCGAGCGCAGCTCCTTGACCGAGTGCTGCGTCGGCTTCGTCTTGAGCTCGCCCGCACGCCTTGATGAACGGCAGCAGCGTGAGATGCATGAACACGCATTGCCCGCGCGGCTTCTCCTGCGCGAATTGCCGGATCGCCTCGAAGAACGGCAGGCCCTCGATGTCGCCCACCGTGCCGCCGATCTCGCAGAGCATGAAGTCGACCTCGTCCTCGCCGATGCGGATGAAGTCCTTGATCTCGTCGGTGACGTGCGGGATCACCTGGATCGTCTTGCCGAGATAGTCGCCGCGCCGCTCCTTCTCGAGCACGGTCGAGTAGACGCGCCCCGAGGAGATCGAGTCGCTGGCGCGCGCCGCGACGCCGGTGAACCGCTCGTAATGCCCCAGGTCGAGATCCGTCTCCGCCCCGTCGTCGGTGACGAAGACCTCGCCGTGCTCGAAGGGCGACATCGTGCCCGGGTCGACGTTGAGGTAGGGGTCGAGCTTGCGCAGCCGGACCGTATAGCCCCGCGCCTGCAGGAGCGCGCCGAGCGCCGCCGAGGCGAGCCCCTTGCCCAGCGAGGACACGACCCCGCCGGTGATGAAGATGAAGCGCGCCATGGCCGGATGCCCCCGCGATCCCCCGATTCCGGCCGCTCCGGACGCGTGGCTCACGGAACCCGCTGCTAGCAGGAGAGCCCGGCGCGCCGCAACCGCCGGGACGCGCCGTCAGTCGGCGGGCGGCGGGGTCAGCGGCGCCTGGCCCGGCGCGGGCGGCAGCAGCGAGGAGCCGTCGGGCACGGGCGGCACCAGCGGCGCGTCGCCCGAAAGCGGCGCGGTGGCCGGGGGCGGCGGCGTCAGCAGGTCCACGACCGAGCCGCCCGAGACCTCGCGCTGCGCCAGGATCGTGAGCGTGATGGAGGTCGCGAGGAACGCCACGGCGAGCGCCCAGGTCGCCTTCGTCACCGCCGTCGCCGCCTGCCGCCCGGTCATCGCGCCGCCGCCGCCGCCGCCCATGCCCATCCCGCCGCCCTCGGAACGCTGCAGCAGGACGATGCCGATCAAGCCGAGCGCGAGGATGAGGTGGATGACGAGGACGACGTTGGCCATGCGGGGGGCGTGCTTCCGATTGGGGCGCGCGGGCTACCTATTGACTGCGCGCAGGCGTCGCAAGCCCGGCCTTCCCCGCCGGCCGGGGACGCGCTAGAGGGCCGTTCGCGCAAGCCGAGGGGAGGCCCGTGGACATGGCCAACGTCGTGGTGGTCGGCGCCCAGTGGGGCGACGAGGGCAAGGGCAAGATCGTCGACTGGCTGTCCGAGCGCGCCGACGTCATCGCGCGCTTCCAGGGCGGTCACAACGCGGGCCACACGCTCGTCATCGACGGCGCGGTCTTCAAGCTCTCGCTCCTGCCGTCGGGCATCGTTCGGCCGGGCAAGCTCTCGGTGATCGGCAACGGGGTCGTGCTCGATCCGTGGCACCTCGTGGCCGAGATCGAGGGGCTGCGCGGGCAGGGCGTGGCGATCGGGCCGGACAACCTGATGGTGGCCGAGAACGCGCCGCTGATCCTGCCGATCCATGGCGAGCTCGACCGCGCGCGAGAGAGCCAAGGCGGCGTGGCGCGGATCGGCACGACGGGGCGCGGCATCGGCCCGGCCTACGAGGACAAGGTCGGGCGCCGCGCGATCCGCGTGGCCGACCTCGCCGACGCGGCGACGCTCGAGGCGCGGGTGGACCGTGCGCTGATCCACCACGACGCGCTGCGGCGCGGGCTCGGGCTCGACCCGGTGGACCGTGACGCGCTCCTGGCGGCGCTGCGCGCGGTCGCGCCCGAGGTGCTTCGCTACGCTGCTCCGGTCTGGCGCGTGCTGGAGGCCGAGCGGCGCGCGGGCCGGCGCATCCTCTTCGAGGGCGCACAGGGGGCATTGCTCGACGTCGACTTCGGCACCTACCCGTTCGTGACCTCGTCGAACGTCATCGCCGGGCAGGCCGCGACGGGGACGGGCGTGGGGCCCGGCGCGATCGACTTCGTCCTGGGGATCGTGAAGGCCTACACCACGCGCGTCGGCGAGGGGCCGTTCCCGGGCGAGCTTCGCGACGCGGACGGCGAGCGGCTGGGCGAGCGGGGCCGGGAGTTCGGAACGGTGACGGGGCGCAAGCGGCGCTGCGGGTGGTTCGACGCGGTGCTCGTCCGTCAGACCTGCGCGACGAGCGGCGTGGACGGGATCGCGCTGACGAAGCTCGACGTGCTCGACGGGTTCGAGACGCTGAGGATCTGCACCGGCTACCGGCTCGACGGGGCGAAGCTCGACCACCTGCCCTTCGCCGCCGACGCGCAGGCGCGGTGCGAGCCGGTCTGGGAGGAGATGCCGGGCTGGTCGCGATCGACCGAGGGCGCGCGGTCGTGGGCCGATCTGCCGCCGGCCGCGATCGCCTACGTCCGCAGGATCGAGGCGCTGATCGGCTGCCCGGTGGCGCTGCTGTCGACCTCGCCCGAACGCGAGGACACGATCCTCGTCACCGACCCGTTCGAGGGCCGTGCCCGTGGCGCTTAGGTACAAGACCCGCAAGCGGCTGGCGCTGCTGATCCTGTTCGTCGGCCTGCCGGTCTATATCGGGCTCGTGGTGGGGGTGATGGGGCTGATCTACGACCGCTGGGGACAGCCGCCGATGTGGCTCGAGCTGACGATCTACGCGGTGCTGGGCATCGCCTGCGCGTTCCCGCTCAAGTCGATCTTCAAGGGGATCGGACAGGCCGACCCGGACGCGCCGCCGCCCGAGGAGTGACCGCCGGACGCTCGCCCTACGCACCGACCTCCGGGTCGCGCGCGGCGTAGAGGCCCGGACCCGCCCCGCGCAGCGCCCCCTCCCGCAGAAGCTGGCCGATCGCGGTCAGCGCCGACTCGCGGTCGAGCCCATGCGCGCCCCGGGCGACCGTCTCGAGCAGCGCGGCGCGCGCGACCGCTCCCTCATCCGCCGTGGCGGAGAGGAACGCGACCGCCGTTCGGACGCGCTCGCGCGGGGTGGCGGCGCCGCGCTCGGCGGCGAAGCGCGCGAAATCGGCGGGGCAGGGCTGGGGCGGGGGTTCGGCCACCCTCTGCCCGGGCACGAGCACGAGCGGCGGGGGCAGGGCGCGTCCCTCGACGACACGGTCGGACGCGGCCGGGCGAAGCTCGAGCGACAGGTCGCCGCGCCATCCGGCCTCTCCGTCGTCGTCCGCGCCGTCGCCGCCCGTCGCGCGTCGCGCGGCGACGGCGGCGCGCAGATGCGAGATCGTCGCGTTTCGCCGCGTCGCCGCCTCGCCGCCCAGGCGGCTCTCGCTGGCGGCGAAGAGCCGCGCGAAGTCCGGGTCGGGCGGAGCGGCGCGCGCGGCCTTCGGCACGGCGGCGGCCGTCTCCTCTTGCCGATCGGGCTGTGGTTCGGTCCGGGCCGCGGGGGTCGCTTCGTCCACGGGCGCGGTCGCGAGCGGACGCCGTCTCTGCGGCGGACGGGCCGAGCAGGCCGAAGCCGCGGTCGGCGGCGGCGACGTCTCGCAGCCGCTCGGCCAGCGCGGCGGCGGCCTCGACCGGATCCTCGACGCCTTCGATCGTGCAGCGGAACGCGCCGTAGGAGACCGTGAGCCTGCGGGTTGCATCCGTCATCCTGGCCATGCTCCTTCCGCACGATCGGGGCATCTGATCCCCGGCACCGACCCATACCCCGACGATTCCATTAAAATCGTGCCCGAATTCCGGCCATTTGACGAGAGCGGAGCCATCATCGCTGCCTCATTCCGCTCCGAACCCCGCCTGGCGGACCCTCGTGGGTGGTGCTCCGGTCGCGCGGGCCATGCTCGACGCGGCGCTCGCGCGGGCGCCTCGCCTCGTGGCGGCGGATGGGGGAGCGAACGCGCTCCACGCCGCCGGTCTCGTGCCGGAGGCGGTGATCGGCGATCTCGACTCGATATCCGCCGCCGCCCGCGCGGCCTTCGCGGATCGCCTCGTCCACCTCGCGGGGCAGGACGACACCGACTTCGAGAAGGCGATGGCCCACGACCCCGCGCCGATGACCATCGCGGTCGGGTTCCTCGGGGCGCGGGTCGACCACTTCCTCGCCTGCCTGAGCGCGCTGGCGCGGACGGGCGCGCCCTGCATCCTGCTCGGGGAGGAGGATTGCGTCTTCGTGTCCCCGCCGGACCTCGCGCTCGACCTCGCGGTCGGCGACCGCGTGTCGCTCTGGCCGCTCGGGCCGGTCGAGGGGTGCTCCACGGGTCTGGAATGGCCGATCGACGGGATCGCGATGGCGCCCGGCGGGCGGGTCGGGACGTCCAACCGCGCCACCGGTCCGGTGCGCGCGACGTTCCGGGGCGGCGCGATGGCGGTGATCGTGCCGGCGCGGGCGCTCGACGCCGCGCTTGCCGCGCTCGCCGCACCCCCTCGCGGTCGCGGCCCGGGCTCGCTATAGACGCCGCCAAACGAGTGCCGAGGCCGCCGATGTCCGCCCCCCTGTCCCCGATCGACATGGCGAAGTTCGTCGCCGCCCGCCGCGCGGTGGACTACGTCGAGGACGGGATGCGGGTCGGGCTCGGCACCGGGTCGACGGCGGACTGGATGGTGCGCTGCCTCGGCGAGCGCGTGCGCCAGGACGGGCTCCGCGTGACCGGCGTCGCGACCTCCGACCGGACGGCGGCGCTGGCGCGCGGATGCGGCGTCCCGCTCGCGACGCTCGACGAGGCGCGGTGGCTCGACCTGACGATCGACGGGACCGACGAGTTCGACCCCGGGCTCGCGCTCATCAAGGGCGCGGGCGGCGCGCTCCTGCGCGAGAAGATCGTGGCGACGGCCTCCGACACGATGGTGGTGATCGCGGACGCGGCCAAGCGCGTCGACGTGCTCGGCGCGTTCGACCTGCCGGTGGAGGTGGCGCCGTTCGGCTGGCGCACGACGCAGGCGCTGATCGAGGAGACGCTGGCGGAGATGGACGTGGCGACCCGCGGCGTCGCGCTGCGCGAGCGCGGCGGCACCGCCTACCGCACCGACGGCGACCACCTCATCCTCGACCTGACGCTCGGCCGGATCGGCGACGCGCGTCAGCTCGCGCTCGTGCTCAACCAGATCCCCGGCGTGATCGAGAACGGCCTTTTCCTCGACCTTTGCGACGTGGTCGTGACCGGGGAGGCCGACGGGTCGGTGGCGATCCACGACGCGGCGAGCGGCGGGGTGACGCATGGGCGCATCGACCTCGACGGGCGCGACAACATCTTCGCGGAGATTGCGGGCTAGGCTTCGGCGGCCGGGAAGGCACGACATGGATTTCGACCACGACCTCTTCGTCATCGGCGGCGGCTCCGGCGGGGTGCGCGCGGCGCGGCTGACGGCGCAGGACGGCCACTCGGTCGCGCTGGCCGAGGAAAGCCGGATGGGCGGTACCTGCGTGATCCGCGGCTGCGTCCCGAAGAAGCTGATGGTGTTCGCCTCCGAGTACCCCGACGCGATCGCATCGGCGAAGGAGTACGGGTGGGACGTGCGGTCGGGCGCGTTCGACTGGCCCGGCTTCCGGGGCCGGCTGCACGCCGAGCTCGACCGGCTCGAGGGGATCTACGAGAGCAACGCGCGGAAGGCGGGGGTGGAGATCATCCATCAGCGCGCGACGATCGCGGATCCGCACACCGTGCGCCTCGCCGACGGCACCACGCGGACGGCCAAGCACATCCTCGTGGCGGTCGGCGGGCAGCCGAACCGCCCCGAGATCGCCAACGGCGATCTCGGCCTCGTGAGCGACGACCTGTTCCACCTCGACGCGCTGCCCGAGCGGATGCTGATCGTCGGCGGCGGCTATATCGGTTGCGAGTTCGCCTGCATCTTCAACGGGCTCGGCGTCGACGTGACGATGATGGTGCGCGGCGAGCAGATCCTGCGCGGCTTCGACGAGGAGGCGCGCGGGCTCGTCGCCGACAGCATGCGCCGCCGGGGCGTGACGATCCATACCGGCTGTTCGCCGCAGACGATCGAGGCGCGCGGCGGGCGAACCTGGATCAAGGGATCGAACGGGGCCGAGGAGAGCGTCGACGCGCTGGTCTGGGCGATCGGCCGCCACCCGTCGACCGCCGGGCTCGGGCTCGAGGAAGCCGGGGTCGCGCTCGATCGGGGCGGCGCGATCGTCGTGGACGAGTACGGCCAGACGGCGGTCCCGTCGATCTTCGCGCTTGGCGACGCGATCGGCCGGGTGGAGCTGACGCCGGTGGCGATCCGCGAGGCCGTGGCGTTCCACCGCACCGTGTTCGGGGGCGAGCCGACGGCGATGGACTACGACCTGATCCCCACGGCGGTCTTCACGCAGCCCGAGATGGGCACGGTCGGCATGACCGAGGAGGAGGCCGCCGAGGCCGGTCCGACGCTCGTCTACGCGACCGCGTTCCGGCCCATGCAACAGGCCTTCGTCGACGGCGAGGAACGGATGCTTTTCAAGATGTTGGTCGATCGCGCGAGCGATCGCGTGCTTGGCGTCCACATCGTCGGGCCGGGCGCGGGCGAGATGATCCAGTTCGTCGGCACGGCGCTCAAGATGGGCGCGACCAAGGCCGATTTCGACCGGACCTGCGCGGTGCATCCGACCGTGGCCGAGGAGATGGTGACGCTTCGGGAACCGGTCCGGACGCTTGCTTGAACATCCCGGTCCGAGGGCCGATGTAGGGGCCTCACGAAAGATGCACGCGACGGCTTGGAAGGAACGGACCTGATGGCAGGCAGCGGGGGCCCCTGGGGGGGCGGCAATTCGGGCGGCGGCAGCGGCGGCGACGGTCCCCGGCGGCCCGGTCCGGACCGGCGCCCGCCCGTGCGCGGCGGCCAGGGTCAGGGCGTTCCCGACATCGACCAGCTCGTCAAGAAGGGCCAGGACCAGCTCCGCGTCCTAATGGGCGGCCGGGGCGGCGGCCGGCCGAACGGCCCGAGCGGCGGCGGCGGCGGCGGGCTCGAGCTGAACCGCACGACGGTGGGGATCGGGCTTCTGATCCTGCTCGTGCTCTGGCTCGTGCTGTCGTTCTACCGCGTGCAGGCCGACCAGCGGTCGGTCGAGCTGTTCCTCGGCGAATATTCCGGCATCGGGGAGCCGGGCCTCAACTTCGCGCCCTGGCCCGTCGTGACGAAGGACGTGCTGTCGGTGACGGCGGAGCGGACGGTGGCCATCGGCGTGAACCGCGGCAACCGCGAGGAGCAGGGCCTGATGCTGACGGGCGACGAGAACGTCGTCGACATCGACTTCCAGGTCGTCTGGAACATCAACGACCCGGCGGAATTCCTGTTCAACCTGCGCGACCCCGACCAGACGATCCGCGCCGTATCCGAATCCGCCATGCGCGAGATCGTGGCGCGTTCCCCGCTCGCGCCGATCCTCAACCGCGACCGCGGCATCATCGCCGAGGAGCTTCGCATCCTGATCCAGACCACGCTCGATAGCTACGATTCCGGGATGCAGATCCTGCGCGTCAACTTCGACCGCGCCGACCCGCCCGAGCAGGTGATCGACGCCTTCCGCGAGGTGCAGGCCGCCGAGCAGCAGCGCGACCGGCTCCAGTCGGAGGCCGACGCCTATTCCAACCGCGTCCTCGCCGGCGCGCGCGGCGAGGCGGCGCAGCAGCTCGAGCAGGCCGAGGGCTACCGTGCGCGGGTCGTCAACGAGGCGGAGGGCGAGGCGAGCCGCTTCACCGCGGTCCTCGGCGAGTACGCGCTCGCGCCCGAGGTCACGCGCAAGCGCCTCTATCTCGAGACGATGGAGCAGGTACTGGGCGACGTGGACAAGATCATCATCGACGGCGACGCCGCGGGCGGCGGCGGGGGCCAGGGCGTCGTGCCTTACCTGCCGCTCAACGAGCTGCGCGGCGGACGCTCGACGCAGGGGGGAGACAACTGATGCGCCGATCCATCCTGCTCATCCCGATCGCGGTCGTGGTCCTCGTGCTGCTGTTCTCGTCGCTCTTCGTCGTCGACGAGCGGCAGAAGGCGCTCGTCCTCCAGTTCGGCCGGGTGGTCGACGTCAAGGAGGAGCCGGGACTCGCCTTCAAGATCCCGCTGATCCAGGACGTCGCGTTCTACGACGACCGCATCCTGTCGCGCGACATCGACCCGATCGAGCTCACGCCGTCGGACGATCGCCGCCTCGTGGTCGATGCGTTCGCGCGCTACCGGATTGCCGACCTGCGCCAGTTCCGCGAGGCCAATCCCTCGGGCGGCGTCGAGCAGGCCGAACAGCGGCTCGACGACATCGTGCGGACCCAGATGCGCGAAGTGCTCGGCTCGGTCTCCTCCAACGAGATCCTGTCGGAAGACCGCGTTGCGCTCATGATGCGCATCGCGTCCGGCGCGCGCTCGCGGGCGGCCAATCTCGGGCTCGAGATCATCGACGTCCGGCTCAAGCGCACCGACCTGCCGCCGCAGAATCTCGACGCGACGTTCGCGCGGATGCGGGCGGAGCGCGAGAGGGAGGCCGCCGACGAGATCGCGCGCGGCGAGGAGGCGGCGCAACGGATCCGCGCGCAGGCCGACCGGACCGTGATCGAGCTAACCTCCGAAGCGGGCCGCGAGGCGGAGATCGCGCGCGGCGAGGCGGATGCGCGGCGCAACAACATCTTCGCCGAGGCGTTCAGCGCGGACCCCGAGTTCTTCGAGTTCTACCGCTCGCTCACCGCCTACACGCGGGCGCTGCGCGGCTCGAACTCGACGCTCGTGCTGTCGCCGGATTCGGATTTCTTCAACTACCTGCGCGACGATCGCGGCGCGAGCGCGTCGGCCAGCCGTGCCGAACCCCTCCCCGGCGCAGGCGCTCGACCCGGTCGGCAACGCCGCCGAGGGCGCGGCGCCCGACGCCACGCCCGAGGCGGTGACCGACGACGAGCCGCCCGCCGAGGCGGAGGCCGAGGCCGCTCCGGTGGACGCCGAGGCCTCCACGGACGACGTGACGATGGTCCCGCTCTCGAACTGAGGGCGAGGCACTGCGGCGGCGCCGGTTGACGCAACGGCCGCTCGGCGGGATGATGGCGGCTCCCGCCGATACCCGGCTGCGTGGAGTGCATCGACCATGAACGGCTATGAAGAAGACCCGGGCGCCGACGAGCGTCCACGAACCGCCGCCGGGCGCCGCTCGGGCACCGCGCCACGCGTGGCGCGACGGGACGATGCGCGAGGAGCTGACCTACCGTCTGCGCCAGCAGCACCTCGTCAGCGATTTCGGCCTCGAGGCGCTGCGGACGACGGACGCGCAGTTGCTGCGCCAGTCGGTCTGTCGGATCGCCGCGCAGGGGCTGCACGTCGACCTCGCCAAGTTCCTCGCCTTCCGCTCCGAGCACGACGACTTCCTCGTGGTCGCGGGCGTCGGCTGGCGCGAAGGCACGATCGGGCATGCGACGCTTGCCGCGACTTCAGCGAGCGCGGCCGGGTACGCGTTCCTGACGGAACGGCCCGTCCTGTCGAACCACCTCACAGGAGAGCAGCGGTTCCGCACGCCGGAGCTCCTCGTGGACCACGGCGTGCGGCGCGCGATCAACGTGCCCGTGCGCGACGGCGGCACGCCCGTCGGGGTGCTCGAGGTCGATTCGCGCGAGCGCGACCGCTTCACGGATGCCGACATCGCCTTTCTCGAGGCGCTCGGGAACGTCCTCGCCGTGGCGCTCCGACGGCTGGACGCGGAGGCCGTGCTCGCCGAAGTGTCTGCCCGCGAGACCCATCTGATGGGCGAGCTGCGTCACCGCGTCCGAAACATCTTCACCGTCATGCGGGGCCTCGTCGCGATGTCGCGGCGCGAGGTCATGGCCGACGGCGGCGATCTGGCCGAGTTGGTCCTCGGGCGTCTCGAGGCGCTGTCGGCGGCCGCCGAGGCCGGCCTGCCCGACCTGAACGACGGCGTGGGCCACGGCGCCCCGGCGCAAGTCGCGACGCTCGTCGAGAAGGTGCTCGCTCCCTATGCGGGGCAGGTCGAGCTGCGTCCGCCCGAACGGCCCGCCGCCCCGCTCGCGGGCGACCGGCAGACCCCGTTGGCGTTGCTGCTCCACGAGCTCGCGACGAATGCCCTCAAGCACGGCGCGCTCGCCCGAGACGGCGGGACGGTCACGCTGGCCTGGGTCCAGGACGACCGCGACCTTCGGCTCGACTGGCGCGAGGCGATGCCCGAGACCGACCGCCCGGTCGCGGAGCCGAAGGACGGCGGGTTCGGCGCGGGCATGATCGACCGGCTGGTGGGCGCGACGCAGGGGCGGATCGACCGCCGCTGGACGCCGCGCGGCCTCGAGGTCACGGTCGTCCTGCCGCCCCGCGACTGATCGTCCCGACGGCCCCGGCGTCACACCCATGTGACCCGGTTCGCGTTGATCGCGAGCCCGGCGGGGCGGATATGGAAGTCATCGACGGCCGCGCGAGCCCGCGGCACGCTACCGGAATCCATGGAGGATACCCCTTGCCCCTAGACACCATCACCGGCCGCCCGCTCGCCGCCGCCCGCCGTGGCCTCGCGACCGCGGGGGTCGCCGCGGCGATCGTCGCGGCGACGACGTTCGGCGCGACCGCGCAGCAGCGACCCGACACGTTCGCCGACCTCGTCGACCAGGTCCAGGACTCGGTGGTCAACATCACCACCAACACCACCGTCACCGCCGCCGAGCGGGGGCCGAACTCGGGCAACCCGCTCGAGGACTTCTTCGAGGAGTTCCGCAACCGCAACCGGAACCCCGGCGACGGGCCGACGCCGCCGCCATCGCGGCGCGGCCAGGCGCTCGGCTCGGGCTTCGTGATCTCGGCCGACGGGCTGATCGTGACGAACAACCACGTCATCGAGAATGCCGACGAGATCATGATCGAGCTCTATTCGGGCGAGATGCTGCCGGCGACGCTGATCGGGACCGATCCGAACACCGATATCGCCGTCCTGCAGGTGGAGGCCGAGGCGACGCTCGACTACGTGCCCTTCGGCGACAGCGACGCGATGCGCACGGGCGACTGGGTCATGGCGATGGGCAACCCGCTCGGGCAGGGCTTCTCGGTCTCCGCGGGCATCGTCTCGGCGCGCGAGCGCGAGCTGCAGGGCGCCTACGACGACTACATCCAGACCGACGCGGCGATCAATCGCGGCAATTCCGGCGGTCCGCTGTTCAACATGGACGGCGAGGTGATCGGCGTGAACACCGCGATCCTGTCGCCCAACGGCGGCTCCATCGGCATCGGCTTCGCGATGTCGTCGAACGTGGTGGCGGGCGTCGTGGGCCAGCTCCAGGAGTTCGGCGAGACCCGGCGCGGCTGGCTCGGCGTGCGCATCCAGGACGTCGACGAGGAGCTCGCCGAGGCGCTCGGCCTCGAGCTGGCGCAGGGCGCGCTGGTCACCGACGTGCCCGACGGCCCGGCCAAGGATGCGGGCATGGAGGCGCGCGACGTCATCGTGACGTTCGACGGCACCGCCATCACCGACACGCGGCAGCTCGTGCGGACGGTGGGCAACGCGCCCGTCGATACGGCGGTGGACGTGGTCGTGTTTCGCGACGGTCGCGAGCGGACGCTCGCGGTGACGCTCGGCCGCCGCGAGGACGCGGAGCGCGCGGTGCCGGCCTCGGCGGAGGGTCCGGCGGAGCCCGAGGAGGGCACGATGCTCGGCATCTCGGTCTCGACGGTCACCGAGGAGATCCGCGCCGAGCTCGGCCTCGACAATGACGCGACGGGCCTCGTGGTCACCGACGTCGAGGACGCGTCGGAGGCCTTCGAGAAGGGCATCCGCGCGGGCGACCTGATCGAGGAGGCGGGCCAGGTCGAGGTCACGGCGGTCTCCGACCTCGAGGACCGCATCAGCGAGGCGCGCAGCGCGGGGCAGAAGACGTTCCTGCTGCTGGTGCGCCGCGGCGACGACGCGCGCTTCGTCGCGCTGACGCTCGACGAGGAGTAGCCCTGGGATTGGACGGGCGCCCGCCGCGGCGCCCGTCCGCTCACAGGCGCGCGACGATCCAGACGTAGGCGTGGAGCGCGCCGATCAGCACCGGCTGGTGGATCAGGTAGATCGCCAGCGCGTGCCGCCCCGGCCAGGCCAGCGCCCCCGCCACGGCGCCGGGCCGCGACGGCCCCCAGCGGAGCAGCCGCGCGCCGCCGACCTGCCCGACGGCGAGGCCCGCGAGGAACGGCGCGAGCCACGGCACCAGCGGCTCCCAGTCGATCATCGCGGGTCCCCGCGTCCCGAGCCCCGACCAGAGCCACCACGCCCCGTCGAAGGCCGGATCGCGCAGCAACGGCCCGCCCCAGAGCACCGCCGCCGCCGCGCCCGCCGTGAGCCACCAGGGCAGGCGCAAGAACGCGAGCCCGATCGCGCTCGACAGGGCGATCGAGTGCAGGATGCCGAACCGCACCCACGCCTCGGGCACCGCGATCCACGTCGCCGCGCTCACCGCCGCCGCCGCCGCGACGAGCTGGGCGAAACGCCGCAGCCACGCGCCGGGCCGCAGGCGCCGCCCATGCGCGAGCCACATCGACAGCCCGGCGAGGAACAGGAAGCTCGCGGCGATCGTGCGGGCGGCGACCGGCCACCATCCCGCGGCCGTCGTGCCGGGCGGCAGCAGGCCGACCATCTGCATGTCCCAGCCGAAGTGATAGACGGCCATCGCCACGATCGCCGCGCTCCGCGCCCAGTCGACGGCGATCAGCCGGCCGCCGCTGCGGGTCGGGGCGGCGCGGCGGGTGCGGGTCATCGGCGGCTCCGATCGGGCGGGAGCGCGGACCGTACCCTTTCGCCGCCCGCGCGCAATCGGCGCGGCCCGTTGCGCGCGCAGGGCGGCGCCGCTAGTCCCTGCGCGTCAGCGGCGAGCGGGGACGAGCATGGCCAGGATCACCTATGTCGAGCATGGCGGCAAGGAGCACGTCGTGGAGGTCGCCGACGGGCTGACCGTGATGGAGGGCGCGCGCGACAACGGCATCCCCGGCATCGAGGCGGATTGCGGCGGGGCCTGCGCCTGCTCGACCTGCCACGTCTACGTCGACGCCGCCTGGACCGAAAAGCTGCCCGAGAAGGACGCGATGGAGGCCGACATGCTCGACTTCGCCTGGAAGCCCGATCCGGCGACCTCGCGGCTCACCTGCCAGCTCAAGGTCTCGGCCGCGCTCGACGGGCTGGTGGTGCGGATGCCCGAGAAGCAGATCTGATGCGCGCGGGCCGGATCGTCCGGCTCGCGGCCTGCATCGCGGCGCTCGCCGCCCCCGCGGCGGCGCAGGAGGCTCCGATGAGCCCCGACACGTTCCTCGACGCGGTGGCGGGGCGGACGGTGTCCTTCGTGCTCCATCCCGGCGGCGGCCTCGTGGGGGTCGAGCGCTTCGTCGACCGCGAGCGCAGCGTCTGGACCCGCCCCGACGGGCGCTGCGCGCTTGGCGAGGTCACGGTGCGCGCGGACAAGCTCTGCTTCGCCTACGACGACGACCCGTCGGTGGACCATTGCTGGTGGCCGTTCAAGGAGGCCGGCGCGCTCCACGTCCGCTCGACGGGATCGGGCGAGGTGCAGCGGGTGGCGGGCGTCAAGGAACGGCTGCTGGGCTGCGAGGGCGAGCCGATGTCGTGAGGCTCAGGCGCGGCGGTCGGCCGCGACCGCGAGCGCGAGGCAGCCGCCCGCGATGGCCCAGTTCTTGACGAAGATCGTCATCTGCCACGGATCGTCGGGCAGGAAGTGGAACAGGCTCGTGCACCCGCAATAGGCCGCGAGCGACAGCGCCCAGGGCGTCACCCGCCAGCCCGCGATCAGCGCAGCACCCGCCGCCGCGCCGTAGGCCAGCGCGGGCCAGACCAGCCAGCCCGGCAACCCCACCCCGACGAGCAGCGCTTCGACCTGCCCTGGCGACGTGGCCTTCTGGACCGCGCCGCCGAGGAAGAGCGCCGCGAGGAGCCAGCGCGCGCCGAGCAGCGCCCAGCGGTGCCACCTCACCCGCCGGTCCCGCCGACGTCGCGGCGGCAGCGCCCGCCCGGCCAGTCCACCGCGTCGACCATCGCGTAGGCCGCCGCCCGCGCCGCCGCCGCCGTGTCGCCGCGCGCGGCGAGGCCCAGCACGCGCCCGCCTGCCGAGACCACGCGCCCGTCCGCGATCGCGGTCCCCGCGTGGAACGCGATCCGCCCATCGTCGCCGGGCAAGGCGTCGAGCCCGCCGATCGGCTCCCCGGTCGCGTGGGCGCCGGGATAGCCCGCCGCCGCCATCACGACGCAGGCCGCGTGGTCGTCGGCCCAATGCGCGCGCCGGCCCTCGAGCCGTCCCTCGGCGCAGGCCTGGATCAGGTCGAGCGCCTGCCCGCCGAGCCGCAGCATCAGGCACTGGCATTCCGGGTCGCCGAGGCGGACGTTGAACTCGATGAGCGACGGCTCGCCCGCCTCGACCATCAGGCCGGCGAAGAGCACGCCCCGGAACGGCGTCCCCCGCCGCGCCATCTCGGCCATGCAGGGCCGCACGATCGCGTCGAGCGCGCGCGCCTCGACCGCGGGCGTCATCGCGGGCGCGGGGGAGATCGCGCCCATGCCGCCGGTGTTGGGGCCGGCGTCGCCGTCCTGCGAGCGCTTGTAGTCCTGCGCCGTGCCGAACGGGACGACGACCTCACCGTCCACGAGGCAGAAGAGCGACGCCTCCACCCCCGTCAGGAGGTCCTCGATCACCACCTCGGCGCGCCCGTGCAGCCCCTCGAACACGTCCGCGAGCGCCGCCTCGGCCTGCGCGCGCGTCGCCGCCACCGTGACGCCCTTGCCCGCCGCGAGCCCGTCGGCCTTGACCACCACCGGCACGTCGCGCGCGGCGAGATGCGCGCGCGCCGCCGCGAGGTCGTCGAACCGCGCCCAGCCCGCCGTCGGCGCGCCCACCGTCGCGCAGAGTTCCTTGGTGAACGCCTTGGACGCCTCCAGCCGCGCGGCGGCGGCGGAGGGGCCGAACGTGGCGATCCCGGCCCGCGCCAGCGCGTCGGCCACCCCGGCGACGAGCGGCGCCTCGGGCCCGATCACGACGAGGTCGACCGCCTCCGCCCGCGCCCAGTCGGCCACCGCCGCGCCGTCGAGGATGTCGAGCGCGGCGGTCCCGGCGATCGCCGCCGTCCCCGCATTGCCCGGCGCGACGGTCAGCCGGTCGCAGCGCGGGTTCTGCAGGAACGCCCAGGCCAGCGCGTGCTCGCGGCCGCCCGAGCCGAGGATCAGGATGTGCATCGTCCGCCCCCGTGCCGTCCCGCGCGGGTCTAGGCCGCGGAGCGGGGGCGGGGCAAGGCGCGGAACCGTGCGCCCGCCACGCCGGTTGGACGGGCGTGAAGTACTACGTCCACATCGTGCCGAACGACGACGGCATCCACGTCGTCCACCGCGAAGATTGCCGCTACCTTCCGCTCGAGGAGCATCGGCGCGCGCTGGGCGAGGCCGCGTCCTGCGGGACGGCGGTGCGCCGTGCGGAGGCGGACCATGCGCCCGCGAAGGGCTGCCGCAACTGCGCGCCCGACTGCGACCACGACGGCTAGCGACCGCGTCCCGGCACGGCTAGACGGCTCGCATGGACGACCTGCTCGACGACGATCCCGCCCCGCGCCGCAACGAGGCCGAGTACACCGTCTCGGAGATCTCGGGCGCGGTGAAGCGCTCGCTCGAGGACGCGTTCGGGCGCATCCGGGTGCGCGGCGAGATCGGCCGCATCTTCCGCGCGCGCTCGGGCCATCTCTACTACGACGTCAAGGACGACCGGAACGTGCTCGCCTGCACCACCTGGAAGGGGCAGATCGCGCAGCTCTCGGTGGCGCCCGAGGAGGGGATGGAGGTCGTCGTCACCGGCAAGCTCTCGGGCTTCGGGGCGCAGTCGAAGTACAACCTCAACGTCGACGCGCTCGAGGTCGCGGGCGCGGGCGCGCTGATGGCGATGCTCGAGCGGCGGCGCGTGGCGCTCGCGGGCGAGGGGCTGTTCGACGCCGACCGCAAGCGCCCGCTGCCGTTCCTCCCCGACGTGATCGGCGTCGTGACCTCGCCGCAGGGCGCGGTGATCCGCGACATCCTCCACCGCCTGCGCGAACGGTTCCCGCGCCGCGTCCTGATCTGGCCGGTGGCGGTGCAGGGCAAGGCCTCGGCGGGCGAGGTGGCCGCCGCCGTCGCGGGCTTCGACGCGCTGCGACCGGGCGGGGCGATCCCGCGGCCGGACCTGCTGATCGTGGCGCGGGGCGGCGGGTCGATCGAGGACCTGTGGGGCTTCAACGAGGAGGTGGTGGTCCGCGCCGTCGCCGCCTGCACGATCCCGCTGATCTCGGCGGTGGGCCACGAGACCGACACGACGCTGATCGACCACGCCGCCGACCGCCGCGCGCCGACGCCCACGGCGGCGGCCGAGATGGCGGTGCCGGTGCGGCTCGACCTGATGGCGGCGGTCGAGGCGTTCGGGGCGCGGCAGGCACGCTCGGCGCGCGCGGGCGTGGCGGCCCGGCGGCAGCGCTGGACCGACCTCGCGCGC
The DNA here is from genome assembly GCA_963729425.1 of uncultured Alphaproteobacteria bacterium. Classification (GTDB taxonomy): domain Bacteria; phylum Pseudomonadota; class Alphaproteobacteria; order Rhodobacterales; family Rhodobacteraceae; genus Jannaschia. Next base: position 68,481 of record CAVSOF010000012.1, read on the forward strand.
GCCCTGCCCCGGTCGGACGCGCTGCTCGCGGGCGCGCGCCAGCGGCTCGACCTCGCCGGAGAGCGCCTGCCCGCGTCGCTGCGCGCGCGCGCCGCGCGGGCCCGGGTCGCGCTCTCGCGGCTGGAGGGGCGGGTCACGCCGCGTGCGCTGGCCGCGCGGGCGGAGGCCGATCGCCGGCGCGTGGCCGACCTCGCGGCCCGGCTCGACGCCGTGCCGACCCGGATCGCGGGCGGTGCGCGGCGCGACCTCGCCCGCGTCGCGGCACGGCTGCGTCCCGAACCGCTGCGCGCGCGGCTGGCGCGCGACCGCGACCGCCTCGACGCGGCGACCGGGCGGCTCGTCTCCGTGGCCCGCGGGCGGCGCGATGCGATGCGCGCGCGGCTCGACGCGCTCGAGCGGCTCCGGACGTCGCTGGGCTACGAGGAGACGCTCGCGCGGGGCTTCGCGATGGTGACCGACGGCGACGCGCTGGTGACCGACGCCGCCGCCGCCCGCGCCGCCGGCCGCGTCACGATCCGCTTCGCCGGGAACGACGCCGTCGAGGCCGCGATCGACGCCCCCCGGACGCGCGCCAGGCCCGTCCGTCCGCCGCCCGGCCAGGGCAGCCTGTTCTGAGCCTCAGACCCCGATGTCGGGCAGCGGGCAGTCGAGCGCGTCCCGGCCCACGTCGCGGGTCACGAGGTCGTCCTCGGGCGCGTCGCCCGACAGCCGCGCTTTGATACCGCCCCCCGGCGTCTCGAAAAACGACCAGCATTGCGGCGCGGGGTCGTCCTCGTAGACGAAGCAGATCTCCCCTTCGGCGTTCGCGAACCAGATGCCGCGCTGGCACGTCCCGCCCTCGAAGGCCCAGATCACGCGGTTGTCCTCGAAGTACTGCTCGGCGCCGAAGGCCTCGCCGCCCCGGTCGAAATGGAGCGTCCGGCCCGTGACCTTCGCCGCGAACTCGTCGGGCGTGAGGATGCGCTCGGCCGCGGCCGGGAGGGCGGCGAGCAGGGCTGCGGCGAGGGTCGCGAGGCGCATGGGGGTCTCCTTCGCCGCCATCGTGCGACCGCCATCCGCCATAGTCCACCACGCGGAGGCAGGCGCGATGCCGCAGGCGCTTGCGCCCCGCGCCGGCCCTGCGCAAACGGTGGCCCTGGCGTCGCAATCGCGCGCGGACGGGGCGCGCGCGGCCGCTACGGGTCGCGGCGGGACGCGGGAGGATCGGATGCCGGACGGGACGGAGCGGGGCGCGGGCGGGGTCTGGAAGTCGGGGCGCGGTCGAGGGCGGGCGACGCCCAAGGGCCGGCAATACGACGACGACGCGCTGGCGGAGGTCCGCGCGCTGCTGGGCGGCGCGCCCCGGTCGCGCGACCTGCTGATCGAGCATCTCCACCGCATCCAGGACGCGCACGGTCATCTGTCGGCCGCGCATCTGCGCGCGCTGGCCGAGGAGATGCGGCTCTCGATGGCGGAGGTGTGGGAGGTCGCGACGTTCTACGCGCATTTCGACCCCCGCCGCGAGGGCGAGCCGGTGCCGCCCGCGATCACCGTGCGCGTCTGCGACTCGCTCTCGTGCGAGCTCGCGGGCTCGTCGGCCCTCCTCGCCGCGCTCGAGGCCGGCCACGACCCGGCGGCGGTCCGCGTCCTGCGCGCGCCCTGCATGGGCCGCTGCGACACCGCGCCGGTCTGCGAGGTCGGCCACCGCCACGTCGACCGCGCGACGCCCGATGCCGTGGCGCAGACCATCGCCGCGGGCGACCTCCACGCCGTGATCCCGGCCTACGAGACGCTCGACGCCTACCGCGCGCGCGGCGGCTACGCGACGCTGGCCCGGCTGCGCGACGGCGGCGACTGGGAGGCGGCGCAGGCGACCGTCGCCGCGTCCGGCTTGCGGGGGCTCGGCGGCGCGGGCTTCCCGTCGGGGCGCAAGTGGGGCTTCGTGCGCGCGCATCCCGGTCCCCGGCTGATGGCGGTGAACGGCGACGAGGGCGAGCCCGGCACGTTCAAGGACCGGCACCTCCTCGAGCGGACCCCGCATTCGTTCCTCGAAGGGATGCTGATCGCGGCCTGGGCCGTCGAGGCGGAGCGCGTCTACGTCTACATGCGCGACGAGTACCCGGCGGTGCTCTCGATCCTCGCCGCCGAAATCGCGGCGCTCGAGGCGGCCGGGCTCGTGGGCCTCGGCTTCGTCGAGCTGCGCCGCGGCGCGGGCGCCTACATCTGCGGCGAGGAATCCGCGATGATCGAGTCGATCGAGGGCAAGCGCGGCATCCCCCGCCACCGGCCGCCCTACGTGGCGCAGGTCGGGCTCTTCGGCCGCCCGACGCTCGTGCACAACGTCGAGACCTGCCACTGGATCGCCCGCGTCCTGACCGAGGGGCCTCAGATCCTGTCGGGCGTCGAGCGCCATGGCCGCACCGGCCTGCGCGCCTATTCGGTCTCGGGCCGGGTGGCGCGGCCGGGCGTCCACCTGCTGCCCGCGGGCTCGACCATCCGCGACGTGATCGACGCGGCGGGCGGCATGGCGGAGGGCCACGCGTTCCGCGCCTACCAGCCGGGCGGGCCGTCCTCGGGGCTGCTGCCCGCGACGCTCGACGACGTGCCGCTCGACTTCGACACGCTGCAGCCGCACGGCTCGTTCATCGGGTCGGCCGCCGTGGTCGTGCTGTCGGATCGCGACGACCCGCGCGCGGCGGCGCTCAACATGCTGCGCTTCTTCGAGAGCGAGAGCTGCGGGCAATGCACGCCCTGCCGCGTCGGCTGCTCGAAGGCCGTGAAGCTGATGGAGGCGGAGGCCTGGGACGTGCCGCTCCTCGAGGAGATCGCCACGGCGATGGCCGACGCCTCGATCTGCGGTCTGGGGCAGGCCGCACCGAACGCGATCCGCCTGACGGCGAAGCATTTTCCAGAGGCGGTCGGCGGCGCCGTGCCCGCGCCCGCCACCGACGGCTACGGGACGGAGCAGGCGCTCGACGGCTAGGGCTTCGGTCCGGGCCGCGGTCGACTTTCCCCTCCGGGCCGCGCGGACTACACCGGCGTCGGGGGTGCCGATGTCGTTCTTCAAGAAGCTCAAGGATCGCCTGACCGGCTCGTCGGCGCGGCTCCAGCAGGGGCTGGACGCGATCGTCGAGGAGGGCGGGGAGACGACGCCCGAGCCGATCTCGGCGCCGCAGCCCGCCCCGCCTGCCGCCCCTTCTGGACCCACGCCCGCCGAGCCCGTCCCCAAGCGCGGCCTGCTCGACCGGCTGATCGGGCGCGAGGCCCCCGCCGCGCCCCGCCGCGCGCTCGACGACGCGATGCTCGAAGAGCTCGAGGAGCTCCTGATCGCGTCCGACATGGGCGTCGACACCGCGTTGCGCGTCGTCGCCAACCTCGCCGAGGGGCGGATGGGCCGCCGGCTGTCGACGCAGGAGATCGCGCGCATCCTCGCCGCCGAGATCGCGCGCGTGATGGAGCCGGTCGCGCGCCCCATGCCGCTGACGGCGCAGCGGCCGCAGGTGGTGCTCGTCGTCGGCGTGAACGGCTCGGGCAAGACGACCACCATCGGCAAGCTCGCCTCGCAGCTCCGCGCGGCGGGCAAGTCCGTCGTCATCGCCGCGGGCGACACGTTCCGCGCGGCCGCCGTCGAGCAGCTGCAGGTCTGGGGCGAGCGGGCGGGCGTCCCGGTGATGGTCGCCGCGCAGGGCTCCGACCCGGCTTCGCTCGCCTATGACGCGATGGGGCGCGCGGCGGAGGAGGGCGCGGACCTTCTGCTGATCGACACGGCCGGGCGGCTGTCGAACCGCGCCGACCTGATGGAGGAGCTGGCCAAGATCGTTCGCGTGATCCGCAAGCGCGACCCGTCCGCGCCGCACAACACGCTGCTCGTGCTCGACGCCACCACGGGCCAGAACGCGATCACGCAGGTCGAGACGTTCCGGCGGCTGGCGGACGTGTCCGGGCTGGTGATGACCAAGCTCGACGGGACCGCGAAGGGCGGCGTGCTCGTGGCGCTGGCCGACCGGTTCGGCCTGCCGATCCACGCGATCGGGGTGGGCGAGCAGATCGACGACCTCGACGCCTTTGACCCCGAGGAGTTCGCCGCGGCGCTGGTCGGGCTCGCGGACGAGGCCGCGTGATCCGCGCGGCGGGGCTGGCGCTGCTGCTCGCCCCCGCCGCGGCGTTCGCGGGGGACGGGGCCGACTGCGCCGCGCTGCTGGACCGCATGGGCGCCGTGGCGGCGGAGGTCTCGACGCCCGGCGGGGCCTGCTTCCTGCGCGACGTGACGCTGGGGTCGGGCGAGGGCGCGTGGTCGGCGCGGATCGTGGCGCTCTACGGCGATCTCGACGCGCTGCCGGACGCGACGCCGGTGCGGCTGACGGGCGGGGCGTGGGGGCTGGTCCCGCCCGGCGGGGTCGCGCCCGAGGTCGCGGGAGCCGAAGGCGATCCGGCGGGCGACCTTAACGTGACCTTCGATCTCGCCTCGGGTCAGGGCGTGCTGCGGATCGACCGGTTCGACCTGCGGTTCGGCGACGCGGCCGACCTGTCGATCACCGCCCGGCTCGAGGACATGCCAGAGACCTGGCCCACCGAGCCGCGCGCGATGGCGCGCGCCCGCATCGTGGCCTTCGACGCGCGATTGGAGCGCGACGGCGGCGAGGGGCCGTGGGCGGAGGCCGTGGATGGCTGGCTGGCGACGCTGGCTCCGCAGGGCCGCGCGGCGGGAGCCGGGACCGGGCGCCTCGACGTCGCGCTGACCGCGCCGGAGGTCGGGCTCCTCGGGGCGCTGGCGGTCCTGCGCGGCGGGCCTCTGCCGCAATCGCTCGGCGCGCTGGCGGCGATGCCGGGGATGGAGGCGGTCTGGACCCCGTGAGCGTGCGGATCGGGCCGGGCCTCGCGCCGTCCGACCCCGGAGAGCGCATCGCGCTCCTGCGCGCGGCGGGCGTGCTCGACCGCGACGGCGCGCCGGCGGGCTTCGCGGGCCATTCCGCGGTCTGGGCCCGCGACCGGGACCTGCTCGTCGGGCAGGGCGCGATCGTCGAGCTCGCGCCCGATGCCGCCTCGCGCGGCCGCCTCGTCCCGCAGGGCATGGACCCGCGAACCCGCGTGGCGCTGATCGACATGCTCGCCGTGCGCCCCGAATACCGCGAGACGGGGCTGGAGGAGCGGATCGTCCGCGCGCTCGTGCGCGCGTTCCGCGAGACCCCGCCGCGCCCCGCGGAGGCGGTGATCTGGATGGGCGAGATGCGCGCGCCCGTGCTGCTGTCGACGCTCGCGGGCCTGTCGCCCGCCGACGACGCGCTGCGCTAGGGGCCGCGGGACTGGACCCCGCCCGGCCGCGCGCCTAGTCCTGCGCCCCGGAGGTGGCCCGATGCGCGAGCGAACGATCCCCGGCTGGCTTAAGATGGCGCTCGAGCTCGGCCCCGTCGCCGCGTTCTTCGTCACCTACCTGCTGCTGCGCGACGACACGTTCGACGTCCGCGGCACCGAGTATTCCGGCTTCATCGTCGCGACGGCGCTGTTCATCCCCGTGATCCTCGTCGCGACCGCGGTGCACTGGGCGCTGACCGGCAAGCTCAGCGCGATGCAGGTGGTGACGGCGGTGATGGTCACGGTTTTCGGCGGGCTCTCGATCTGGCTCAACGACGAGCGGTTCTTCAAGACGAAGCCGACGCTGATCTACGCGCTCTTCGCGGCGATCCTGTTCGTGGGGCTCTGGCGCGGGCGGTCGCTCCTGTCGATGGTGCTCGCGGAGGCGCTGCCGCTCGACGACGCGGGCTGGGCGATCCTGACGCGGCGGATGGCGTGGCTGTTCGTGGCGCTCGCGCTGGCGAACGAGGCGATCTGGCGGTCGATGTCGACCGATGCCTGGGTGAACTGGCGGACCTTCGGCGTTCCGGTGGCGATGTTCGCGTTCTTCCTCGCGCAGGCGTCGCTGATCCGCGCGCACACGCCCGAGACCGGCGAGGAGCCGGACTAGGCCTCGCCCTCCGGCGGCTCGCCCGGCTTGCGCATCCGCTTGGTCGAGGCGGGCGGCTTCGCCTTCGCCACCCCGCGCCCCCGCTGCCCGCCCTTGCGCAGACTGACCGAGAGGTCGGCGCGCAGCCGCGCCGTGCGCTGCGTCTTGGTCTCGCGCGGCGCATCGTCGGGCCGCGATCCGCCGCGCGCGGGCCGCTCGCCGTCCCTCGGCTGCGCGCGCGGGCCGTCGGGTCGCGCGCCGTCCTTCGCGGGACGTCCGTCCCGGCTACCGGTGGGGCGGGCGGGTCGTGCGCCGTCCCGCGCCGGAGGCTTGCCGTGCTGGCCCCGCGCCGGACGGGGGGCCTCGCCGCGCACGGGCCGCCCACCGCCATCGGCCTTCGTGCCACCCGGCGCGCGGGCGGGGCGGGCCCCGTCCTTCGACCAGGGCTTGCGCCCGCCCTCGGCGCGCGGCGGCCGGTCGCCGTCCTTCGGTCGCGGCTCGCGATCGGATGCCGGGCCATCGCCACGACCCGCGCGCGGGCCATCCTTCGACCACGGCTTCCCGCCGCCGCCCGGTCGCCCGGACGCCCCGTCCTTCGCGCGCCCCCCGCCGCCGCGATGGCGCCCCTCGAGGTCGCGCTTCGGACGGTCCGGCCGCGACCCGTCGCCGTCGTTGCGCGTGACCGGCGCCTTCGCGGTGCGGGGCCGGTCGGGGCGCGCGGCGCGCTCGGCGCGGCCCTCGGCGGCGTCCGCGCGCGCGTGGGCCGGCCTGGCCCCGCCCTTCGCGCCGGCGCCCGGCTTGCCGCGCCCACGGTCCAGCAGCCGGTCGCCCGACGGGCGCGGCTTGCGGCCCCGCGCCGGTCCCGCGCCTTCGCGCCCGGCGCCCTCGTCTTCGCCTTCGGCCATCGGTCCTCCTTGCCGGCCCTTGGCCAGCGTTCCGTCGAACAGGCCGCCGAGCTGCTCGCGCAGCACCCGCGGCTTGACCTCCTCCACCGCGCCGGGCTCGAGCGTGCCGAGCTGGAACGGCCCGTAGCTCACCCGGATCAGCCGGTTCACGTAGAGGCTCACCGCCTCCAACGCGCGGCGCACCTCGCGGTTGCGCCCTTCGCGCAGCCCCATCGTCAGCCAGGCGTTCGCGCCCTGCACCCGGTCGAGCGCGACCTGCATCGGCGCGAAGGTCTCGCGGCCGTCCTCGCCGTCGACCTCGATCCCCTGCCGCAGCCGCTCGAGCCGACCCTCGAGCGGCTCGCCGTTCACCCGCACCCGGTAGCGCCGCAGCCAACCCGTCGCCGGAAGCTCGAGCGAGCGCTTGAGCGCGCCGTCGTTGGTCAGGAGCAGCAGCCCCTCGGTCGTCAGGTCCAGCCGCCCGACCGACAGCACCCGCCCGAGCGTGGGCCGGAGCGCGTCGAACACCGTCTCGCGTCCCTTCTCGTCGCGCTCGGTCGTCACCAGCCCCGCGGGCTTGTGGTAGAGCCAGAGCCGCGCGGCCTCGGGCCGGGGCAGGGGCGCGCCGTCCACCGCGACGCGGTCGCCTTCGCCCACGTTGGTCGCGACGTTGCTGATCGTGCGCCCGTTCACCGTGACGCGCAGCGCCTCGACCATCGCCTCCGCGTCGCGCCGGGACGCGAGCCCCGCCCGCGCGATGACCTTGGCGATCCGGTCGCCGGGGCGGGAGGCGTCGTCGGTCATGCCCGGCCCCTAGCCGCTGGCGCGCGCCGGGGGAAGCGGGTTGCGCGGCGAGGTCCGGGCGCGCAGGCTGCGACGATGTTCCGCTCGTTCATGCCCGAGGCGCTGGCGCAGGCGCGGGCCGCGGCCGCGCGCGGCGAGGTGCCGGTGGGCGCGGTCGTCACGCGCGGCGGCTCCGTGCTCGCGCGCGCGGGCAACCGGACGCGCGAGCTCCACGACCCGACCGCGCATGCCGAGATGCTCGCGATCCGCTCCGCCTGCGCGCTGCTGCGCTCCGAGCGGCTCGAGGGCTGCGCGCTCTGGGTCACGCTCGAGCCCTGCGCGATGTGCGCGCAGGCGATCGGGCACGCCCGCCTCGCCACCCTGCATTTCGGCGCGTCCGATCCGAAGTCGGGCGGCGTGCTCGCGGGCGCGCGCATCTTCGCCCACCCCCAGTCGCACCACGCCCCCGATCTGCACGACGGCATCGACGCGGAGGCCTGCGGGGCGCTGCTGCGCGACTTCTTCGCCGCCCGGCGCTAGCGGCCGAACCGGTCCCGCCATGCCGGCATCGCGCCCGCCCGCGCCGCGTGCACGCCGCGCGCGATGGCCCGCGTGAGGCACGCCGCCGCCGCGTGGCCCAGCCGCAGCGCGTCCCAGCCGCCGTCGCCCGGAGGCCGCGCGCCGGTGGCGGCGGCGAAGACGAGGTCGCCGTCCATCGGCGTGTGCGAGGGCTGGATCGCGCGGGCCATGCCGTCCTGCGCGGCGACGGCCATGCGCGTCGCCTCCGCCTGCGTGAGCGTCGCGTCGGTGGCGACGATGGCGATGGTCGTCGACTGCCCCGGCCCGCGCTCCCCCGACGGCTCCCAATCGGGCGGCATCGCCCCCGCCGCGCCGCCGCCGAACTCGTCACCGAGCTCGAACGGCGCGGCGAAGAAGCGCCCCGCATCGTCGCAGACCCGGCCGAGCGCGTTGACCGCGACCAGCGCGCCCACCACCGTCCCGCAGTCCAGCACGCACGACGCCGTCCCGAGCCCGCCCGCGAGGTCCATCGTGCTCGCGCCGAAACCCGCGCCCGCCGTGCCGATCGCGAACGTCTCCGCCGCCGCCCCGAGCGCCGCGCGCCCGAGCGGCCCGTAGGGGTTCGCATCCCAGCCGTGGTCGCCGCCGTTCAGGAGGTCGAACAGGATCGCCCCCGGCACGATCGGCACCCGCGCGTCGCCCACGGCGAAGCCCCGCCCGGCCGCGCGCAGCCCGTCCGCCACGCCGCCGCACGCGTCGAGCCCGAAGGCCGAGCCGCCCGCGAGCACGAGCGCGTCGACCGCCTGCACCAGCCGGTCGGGCGCGAGCAGGTCGGTCTCGCGGGTGCCGGGCGCACCGCCCATGACGTGCACGCCCGCGACGAAGGGCGCGTCGGCCGTCAGCACGGTGACGCCCGAGCGCAGGGCCGCGTCGTGCGCGTTCCCGACGCGCAGGCCCGCGACGTCGGTGATCGCGTTGCGGGGACCGGGCCGCATCCGCTTAGTCCAGCAACGCGCGGGTGACGTGGCCCGGGTAGCGGCCGACCACGCGGAGCCGGTCGGTGGCCGCGAGCGGCACGCCCGATCCCGGCAGCAGGAGCACGAGCGTGTCGCCCGTGGCGGCGGCGACCTCCGCCACGGTCGCCGCGTCGAAGTAGCCCCCGAGCCGCGCCTCCGCCGGGCGTCCGATCACGTCGACCTGGTCGAGATCGGCCTCGGGCGCGGCGTCGAGCAGGTGCGCGAAGGCGAGCGGCTGCGAGGCGACGTCGCCCGCGAGCACCCCGATCTCGACCCTGAACCGCATGCCGCACTCCCCTCGGCGCCGACGATGCCGCGCCGACGGCGACGCGCGCAAGTCACGCGGTCCCGGTCCGCGAGCCACGCCTCCGGCACGCGCGGGGCGGCGTCGAGCAGCGCGCGGGTGTAGGCGTCGCGCGGCGCGTCGAACACCTCCGCCACCGTCCCGCGCTCCACGATGCGCCCCGCGCGCATCACCAGCACGCCGTCGCAGACCGCGCGGACCACCGACAGGTCGTGCGTCACGAACAGCATCGCGAGCCCCAGCTCCTCCCCGAGCCGCGCGAGAAGCGCCAGCACCTGCGCCCGGACGCGGACGTCGAGCGCGCTCACCGCCTCGTCGAGGACCACCACGTCGGGGTCGGTGATCAGCGCGCGGGCGATGGCGATGCGCTGTCGCTGCCCGCCCGAGAAGGCGTGGGGGTAGCGGGGCAGGGCATCCGCGCCGATCCCCACCCGCGCCAGCGCCGCGGCCATGCGCGCCTCCGCGTCCGGCGGGCGGCCGGTCAGGTGGAACGGCTCCGACACGATGCGCCGCACGGTCCAGCGGGGGTCGAAGCTGCCGTAGGGATCCTGGAACACCGCCGAGATCCGCGCGCGGTCGGCGCGTCCCATCGCCGTCCCGCCCGGCCGCCCGCCGAGCGCGATCGTCCCGCCCTGCACCGGGTCGAGCCCGAGAAGCGCGCGCGCGAGCGTGGACTTGCCGCAGCCGCTCTCGCCCACCAGCCCGAGCGCCTCGCCCCGCCGCAGCGTCAGCGACACGGCGTCCACCGCCCGCAGCGCGCCGTAGTCGCGGGTGACCTCGCGCGCGTCGAGCACCACCGGCCCGTCGACCGCGCGCGCGGGCCGCGGCGCGGGCGACGACGCGGCCAGCAGGTCGCGCGTGTAGGGATGGGCGCGCGCGCGGAACAGCGCCTCGGTCGGCCCCCGCTCGACGATCCGCCCCTCGCGCATCACCGCCACCCGGTCCGCGCGCCCCGCCACCACGCCGAGGTCGTGCGTGATCAGCAGGAGCGCCATGCCCTCGTCGCGCACCAGCCCCGCGAGGAGGTCGAGGATCGCCGCCTGCGTGGTCACGTCGAGCGCGGTGGTCGGCTCGTCGGCGATCAGCAGGCGCGGGCGGCGCGCGATGGCGAGCGCAATGCAGACCCGCTGGCCGCTGCCCGCCCGACAGCTCGTGGGGGTAGCGGTCGGCGGGGATCGCCCCGAGCCCCACCCGGTCGAGGCGGTCGCGCGCGATCCGAGCGGCCTCGGCCCGCGGCGTGCCGGTGAGGCGCAGCGTCTCGGAGACCTGCGCGCCGATCGGGTGGACGGGGTTCAGGGCGCTCATGGGCTCCTGGAACACCATCGCGATCTCGGTGCCGCGCACGCGCAGCCAGTCGCGCTCGGGCGCGCCGGCGAGGTCGCGCCCGTCGAGCCGGATCGCACCCGAGACCGCCGCGCTTGGGGGCGGCAGGCCGATGGCGGCCAGCGCGGTCATCGACTTGCCGGAGCCGCTCTCGCCCACCAGCCCGACGACCTCGCCGGCGGCGACCTCGAGCGATACGTCGCGCAGGATGGGGACGCCGCCGATGGAGAGCGACAGCCCCTCGAGCGCGAGCAGAGCCCCCGTCATCGTCGCCGCCGCGGGTCGAGCGCGTCGCGCAGGCCGTCGCCCAGCAGGTTCAGCCCCATCACCGTGACCACGATCGCGAGCCCGGGCAGGATCGCGAGCCGGGGGTCGGTGTAGATCAGCGTCTGCGCCTCCGCGAGCATCCGGCCCCAGGACGCGGTCGGCGGCTGCGCCCCCAGGCCCACGTAGGACAGCGCCGCCTCGGCCAGGATCCCGAGCGAGAACTGGATCGTCGCCTGCACGATGAGCGCGTTGGCGACGTTGGGCAGGACGTGCTGGAGCGAGATCAGCCACGGCCCCTTGCCCGCCACCCGCGCCGCGCGGACGTAGTCGAGCGTCCAGATCGGCAGCGCCGCGCCGCGCGCTACGCGCGCGAAGACGGGGACGTTGAAAAGCCCGATGGCGAGGATCGCGTTGAGCGCCGACGGGCCGAACGCGGCGGTGATCAGGATGGCGATGACGAGCGAGGGGAAGGCGAAGACGAGGTCGAGCCCGCGCAGGATCGCCTCGTCGAGCCACGATCCCCGGCGCGCGGCGGCCGCGAGGCCCAGCGGCACGCCGAGCCCCGCGCCGATGCCGACCGCGACGAGCGCCACCGCGATCGAGGTGCGCGCGCCCGCCATCAGCATCGAGGCCATGTCGCGGCCCAGATGGTCGGTCCCGAACGGGTGCGCGGGCGAGGGCGGCATCCCGCGCGCGGCGACGTCGATCACCGCGATGTCGTGGGGCAGCCAGACCGTGCTCAGCGCGGCGGCCGCGGCGACCGATCCCGCGAGCGCGCCGCCGATCGCGAGCGACGGCCTCACCGGCGGCGGAGCCTCGGGTCGACGGCGAGGTAGGCCAGCTCGACGGCGAACGTGACCGTGATCACGGCGGCCACCAGCAGCATCGTCACCGACTGCACCACCATCAGGTCGCGCTGCACGATGCCCTGGAAGATCAGGCGTCCGAGGCCGGGAAGGTAGAACACCTGCTCGATCACGATGGCGCCGGCGAGGAGGAACGAGACCTGCAGCCCGAGGATCGTCAGCACCGGGATGGCGGCGTTGCGCAGCGCATGGCGCACGAGCGTCGCGCGCCGCGACAGGCCCTTGGCGCGCGCGGTGCGGACGTAGTCGGCGTCGAGCGTGTCGATCAGCGCCGAGCGCAGCACGCGGGCGAGGATCGCGGCCTGCGGCAGCGCGAGCGCGACCGCCGGCAGGGTGAGCGCCGCCACGGCGGCGAGCGGGTCGGACCAGCCCGGGAACCCGCCCGCCGGAAGCCAGCGGAGCCGCACCGCGAAGACGAGCACCAGCAGGATCGCGAACCAGAAGTTCGGCACCGCGACGCCGAGCTGCGCGGCCCCCGTCACCGCCCAGTCCGCCGGGCGGCCGGCCCGGGCGGCGGCGACCAGGCCCGCGGGGATCGCCACAGAGATCGCGAGGACGAGCGCGTAGGCCGCGAGCGGGACCGACACGCCGATCCGGTCCGCGACGAGGTCGGCCACGGGGACGCGGTAGGTGTAGGAGATGCCCAGATCGCCGGTCGCCATGCCGCCGATCCAGGCGAGGTAGCGCTCGGGAAGCGAGCCGTCGAGGCCGAGCGCGGTGCGCAGCGCCGCGACCGTGTCGGGCCGCGCGCCGGTGCCCAGCATGAAGGTCGCGGGGTCGCCGGGAACGGCCTGCATCATCGCGAAGATCACGAGGCTCGCGATGGCGAGCGAGGCCGCGAGCGAGAGCACCCGGTGGAGGATCGTGCGCGCCATGGGGGGCGAGGCTATCCGTCCCCTCCGCGCGGGGGAAGGTACGGGTCGTGGTTAACGCGCTGTCACATTCGAGCGGCTAGCGGTTAACGGGCCGTCAAATTCGAGCAAGGCGTGATCGACGAGCCGTCACATCCGCGCGCTCAATCCTGCGCCCGAAGCACCCCCGCCGGCCGGCGCGCGAGCGGTCGCCACGCGAAGGCCAGTCCCGCCAGCAGCGTCGCGAGCGCGCCGCCCACCACGATCAGCCCCGCCGATACCGGCTCGAACGCGTAGGGCGCGCGCATGACGAAGCGCATCACCGCCCAGCCCGCCACGGCGCCCCCCGCGATCGCCACCACGCCCGCCGCGGCGCCCAGCAGCGCCGAGCGGATCGCGAAGGAGGCGAGGATCGTGCCGCGCGTCGCGCCGACCGTCTTGAGCACCGCGGCCTCGAACGTCCGGCTCCGCTCGCCCGCCGCGGCGGCGCCCACCAGCACGACGAAGCCCGTCAGCAGCGTGGCGCCCGCGCCCCAGGACGTCGCCGCGGCCAGCGCCGTCAGCGCGTCGGTGACGAGCGCGATGGCGTCGCGGACCCGGATCGCGGTGATGTTGGGCGCGTCGCCCGCCACGTCGCGCAGGATCGCCGCCTCCGCCTCGGGCGTGGCGTAGACCGTCGAGAGCCAGGTATGCGGCGCGCCCGCGAGCGAGGCGCGGTCGAACACCATGACGAAGCCGATCCCGCCGGAGGAGAAGTCGACTTCCCGGAACGAGGTCACGGTCGCCTCGACCTCGCGGCCCAGGATGTTCATCGAGACCGGGTCGCCGAGCTCGATGCCGAGCTCGAGGGCCTCCTCGCGCGCGAAGCTCACCTGCGGCGGGCCGTCGTAGCCCTCGGGCCACCACTCGCCGGCGACCACGCGCGTCCCCTCGGGCGGCGCGTCGGCGTAGCTGATGCGGCGGTCGCCGCGCGTGACCCAGTGGTCGATCTCGGCGGCCGGGCGGCCCGCCACCGAGGTCACCGTGCCGCCCAGCATCGGCGCGCTGTCGACGCGGGAGACGGCCGGGTCGTTCTCGACGCGCTCCAGGAAGCCGTCGATCTGGTCGGGCTGGATGTCGACGAAGAAGTAGCTCGGCGCGACCGCCGGCAGGTCGCGGTCGATGGCGGCGCGCATGTTGGCGTCGATCTGCCCCACGGCGGCGAGGACCGTCAGCCCGAGCCCCAGCGAGAGGACGACCGCGGAGGCCTCGCCGCCGGGCCCGCCGACCGAGCCGAGCGCGAGGCGCAGCGCCGGATGCCCGCGCGCCGTCCGCGTCCGCGCAAGCCGTCGCGCGAGGCGCCGGACGCCCCAGGCCGCGAGGACGAGGATGCCGAGCGCCGCGGCGATCCCGCCGGCCGACCAGAGCGCGAGCGTCGGGGATGCCCGAAAGGATGGCCGAGGACGCGACCAGCGCCGCCACCAGCCCCGCCAGCACCGCGACGAAGACCGGGCGCGGCCAGACGCGGCTGGCGCCGCCCGCGTCGCGGAACAGGGCCGCCGCCCGGACCTGCTCGGTCCGCGCGAGCGGCCAGAGCGTGAAGATGAGCGCGGTCAGCGCGCCGTAGAGCGCGGCCTCGAGCAGCGGCAGGGGGTGGACGCCGAGCGCGACGGGCACGGGCAGCCGCGCCTCGATCACCGGGCCGACCGCCATCGGGATCGCGGTCCCGAGCAGGAGCCCGATGGCGATGCCGAGCGCCGCGATGGCCGCGACCTGCATCAGGTAGGCCGCGAAGATCACGCGCCCCTCCGCGCCGAGCGTCTTGAGCGTGGCGATCACCCCGGTCTTGCGCTCGAGATAGGCGCGCACCGCCGCCGACACGCCGACCCCGCCCACGGCGAGCCCCGCCAGCCCGACCAGCACGAGGAAGCTGCCGACCCGGTCCACGAAGCGCGCGACCTGCGGCGAGGCGTTGCGGCGGTCGCGCCAGCGCGCCCCGGCATCCGCGAACCGGGCCTCCGCCTCGGCCTGCGCCGCGTCGAGCGCGTCGTCGTCGAGCGCAGGCGCGAGGATGCGGTAGTCGCTGTCGAAGAGGCTCCCCTCCGCGAGCAGCCCAGAGCCGTCCAGCGCCGCCGTGCGCACGATCGAGCGCGGCCCGAGCCCGAAGCCCGCGCTTCCCGCGTCGGGCTCGCTCGCGATGGTCGCGCGAAGCTCGAAGCGCTTGGCACCGAGCCAGAGGTCGTCGCCCACGACGAGCCCGAGCCGGTCGGCCAGCACCGGATGCACCACGATCCCGTCGCCCGCGATGGCGGCGTCGAGCGGGATGTCGGGCATCAGCTCGACCCGGCCGACCAGCGGATAGGCGTCGTCCACCGCCTTGACCTGCGTGAGCGCGCGGTCGCCGTCGGCGCCCTCGGACGTGGCCGCCATCGAGCGGAAGTCGATCGCCTCCGACACCGGCCCGATCGTCTCGAGATACGCGCGCTCCTCGGGCGTCGCGCGGCGGTAGCCGAACTCGACCTCCGCGTCGCCGCCGAGGATCGTGCGCCCCTCGCGCGCCAGCCCGTCGGTGATCGACACGCGCACCGAGCCCACGGCGGCGATGGCCGCGACGCCGAGCGCGAGGCAGGCGAGGAAGATGCGGAAGCCGCCCAAGCCTCCGCGAAGCTCGCGCCGCGCGATGGTCCAGGCCTGCGCGAGCCAGCTCATTCCGCCGCCTCGGCCCGTCCGCCGCCGCGCGTCTCGCTGTCGAGGCGGCCGTCGACCAGCCGCACCACGCGGTCGCAGCGCGCGGCGAGCTCGGCGGAATGCGTCACCAGCACCAGCGTCGCCCCATGCCGGTCGCGCAGGCCGAAGAGCAGGTCCATGATCGCCTCGCCCGTCGCCTGGTCGAGGTTCCCCGTCGGCTCGTCGGCCAGCAGGATGTCGGGGCGCGGGGCCGCGGCGCGCGCGAGCGCCACGCGCTGCTGCTCGCCGCCCGACATCTGCGCCGGATAGTGCCCGGTGCGTCTGCCCAGCCCCACCGCGTCGAGTTCCGCCGCCGCGCGGTCGAACGCGTCGGCATGGCCCGCGAGCTCGAGCGGGGTGGCGACGTTCTCGAGCGCGGTCATCGTGGGGATGAGGTGGAAGGACTGGAACACCACCCCCATATGTCCCCGGCGGAACCGCGCGAGCGCGTCCTCGTCCATCGCCGTCAGGTCGTGGCCGAGCGCCTCGACGGACCCGCCGGTGGCGCGCTCGAGCCCGCCCATGAGCATGAGGAGCGACGACTTGCCCGATCCCGACGGCCCCACCAGCCCCAGCGTGTCGCGCGCGGCCACCTCGAGCGAGATGCCGTGCAGGATGTCGACCATGCCCGCATTCCCTTGCAGCGACAGCGACACGTCGCGGAGCGACAGGACCATGGGGCGTCTCCTCGGGCGGGGTGCCTTGCCATATGGGGCGTGGGGGTGGGCGAACAAGCGCGTCCGGGCCGCGCTCGCCGCCCTTCTGCTTAGCGCCGCGCCCGCGCTGGCGGACACGGCCAAGGTCGTGGCGCTGGGCGACAGCCTGACGGCGGGCTACGGCCTGAGCCAGCGGCAGGGCTTCGTGGGCCAGCTGCAGGCCTGGCTCGACGCGAACGGCGTGGACGCGGAGATCGTGAACGCGGGCGTGTCGGGCGACACGACGGCGGGCGGGCTCGCGCGGATCGAGTGGGCGCTGACGCCCGACGCGGACGCGATGATCGTCGCGCTGGGCGGCAACGACCTGCTGCGCGGCATGGATCCGGCGTCCTCGCGCGCGAACCTCGACGGCATCCTCGCGCGCGTCGCGGGCGAACGGGGCCTGCCGGTGCTGCTGATCGGGCTGGAGGCGCCGGGCAATTACGGGCCGGCCTACCAGGAGGCGTTCGACGCGATGTACCGCGACCTCGCCGACGAATACGGCGCGCTGCGGGAGGC
This sequence comes from uncultured Alphaproteobacteria bacterium, assembly GCA_963729425.1. Classification (GTDB taxonomy): domain Bacteria; phylum Pseudomonadota; class Alphaproteobacteria; order Rhodobacterales; family Rhodobacteraceae; genus Jannaschia. The sequence goes on from CAVSOF010000012.1 coordinate 85,134, forward strand.
GTCGTTCCTCGGCCCCCTGCTGGAGGGCACGACGATGGCCGAGGCGCGCCGCCGCTACATGCAGCCCGACGGCATCCACCCGAACGCCGAGGGCGTCGCGCGGATCGTCGAGGTCGTCGGCCCCCGCGTGGCCGAGCTGGTGGGCCGCGTCGGCTCCTGAGGCCCGCTTGCCCCCCGGGGCGCGGCGGGCCACGCTGCCCCCACGCGTCCGGGAGGCCCGCATGACCCACATCCTCGCCATCGACCAGGGCACCACGTCGAGCCGCGCGATCCTGTTCGACGCGGAGCTTCGCATCGTCGCCACCGCGCAGGAGGAGTTCGCGCAGCACTTCCCCGACAGCGGCTGGGTCGAGCACGACGCGGGCGACCTGTGGGAGACGGTCGCGCGGACCTGCCGCGACGTGGTGGCGCGCGCGGGCGTGGACGCGTCCGACATCGCCGCCATCGGCATCACCAACCAGCGCGAGACGACCGTGGTGTGGGACCGCGCGACGGGCGAGCCGGTGCACCGCGCGATCGTCTGGCAGGACCGGCGCACCGCCGCCTACTGCCGCGAGATGAAGGCGCACGAGCCGCTGGTGACCGAGCGGACGGGCCTCCTGATGGACCCCTACTTCTCGGGGACGAAGCTGCGCTGGGTGCTCGAGAACGTGGACGGCGCGCGGGCGCGGGCCGAGGCGGGCGAGCTCGCCTTCGGCACCGTCGACAGCTGGCTGATCTGGCACCTGACCGGCGGCGCGGTCCACGCCACCGACGCGACCAACGCCAGCCGCACGATGCTCTACGACATCCATCGGGGCGCGTGGTCGGAGGAGGTCTGCCGTCTGCTCGACGTGCCGACGGGCATGCTGCCGGAGGTCCGCGACTGCGCCGCCGAGTTCGGCACGACCGACCTGCTGGGCCCGCCGATCCCGATCCTCGGCGTGGCGGGCGACCAGCAGGCGGCGACGCTGGGGCAGGCCTGCTTCGGGCGCGGCATGCTCAAGTCGACCTACGGCACGGGCTGCTTCGCGCTCCTGAACACCGGGGACGCGCCGGTGGCGTCGACCAACCGCCTGCTGACGACGGTGGCCTACCAGCTCGACGGGGTGCCGACCTACGCGCTCGAGGGCTCGATCTTCGTCGCGGGCGCGGTGGTGCAGTGGCTCCGCGACGGGCTCGGGATCATCGGGGAGGCGTCGGACACCGGCCCGCTGGCCGAGCGCGCCGACCCCAACCAGCGCCTCTACCTCGTCCCGGCCTTCACCGGCCTCGGCGCGCCGCACTGGGACCCGGACGCGCGCGGCGCGGTGTTCGGGCTCACGCGCGGCTCCGGCCCGGCGGAGTTCGCCCGCGCGGCGCTGGAGAGCGTCGGCTACCAGACCCGCGACCTCCTCGAGGCGATGCGAGCGGACATGGGCGGCGACCTGGGCGAGACGGTCCTGCGCGTGGACGGCGGCATGAGCGCGTCGGACTGGTCGATGCAGTTCCTCTCCGACGTCCTCGGCGCGCCGGTGGACCGACCGGAGGTGCTGGAGACGACGGCGCTGGGCGCGGCCTGGCTCGCGGGGATGCGCGCGGGCGTCTGCGGCGGGCCGGAGGACTTCGCGGCGGGCTGGGCGCTCGAGCGGCGGTTCGAGCCGGGGATGGGGGAGGAGGAACGCGAGGCGCGGTATGCGGGGTGGACGGATGCGGTGGGGCGGGTGCTGGTGGGGTGAGTGGCGACCCAGTGGAAGACGCGTCGTCCGGTCGGACGATCGAGCGCCGACGGCCACGTGGCCGGGCTCCTGCATCGGTCGGTGAGGAGCGAACGTGATCGACACGAAGTTCGATTTCTATTCCGACACCCCGGAAGGGAAGGATCCCGACCAGCGCAGTGCGACCTTGCGCAGGTACCATTCCGAACTTTGGAGCAGGCCCCTGCCGAATGGTCGCCTGTTCGAACTCTCGACTTCGATCCCCGGCGCATACCTGCATCACGTGTCGGATGGCCGGACGTTCGTCCTCACGAGCGACGCGCTCGGACACACCTATCGGTATTCGAAGCCGGTCCGGCACGTCGTCATGCAGATGCCTGCGGCAGAGCTCGACGATTTCTTCCGCCATTGCAGCACGATCGGCGCCTACACGATCTTCCCCGGCCAGACGATCGCCCGGAAACCGACCATCAACGGTGCCAGGGGCCTCCACCCGCAGATTGGAGACCGCTTCGATCTCACGCTCGAATGCATTCGTCTGTACTACGAAGGATGACGAGCCCTCTCTCGGCCACGTTCGATCGCTATGCGGACGTTCTTCGAGCTATTCGTGGACTTCGAAGGCTACGTGCGGTTCTTCCACTTCGACGATCTCGTCTGCGCTGATGCCAGGCGTGTTCGCTTCTTCCTTCCGTTCGACGGCTTCGGTCCATCGCCGTATCCCAGAGGATGTCGGCTCCTATCGAGCCTATCGCGACGCCGTCGTCGCCTTCATAGCCGCACGCAATGCACGTATTGACGTTCAGGTAGACCACCCGTCCTTGTTCGCCGCCTTGTCTTTCCGGAACGGACTGACGCCCAGCCGCCCGCCAACCCCCGGGGGCGAGCCCATGAGCGTCGACCGGATGAGAAACCCGCCCCGACCAGCGCCCTCACCCCACCAGCCGCCCCGCCAGCTCCCCCAGCCCCCGCGCCCCGATCTGCGCCATGTTGCAGACCATGTCCTCGCGCAGCACGTGCACCAGATGGTCCACGCCGCGCGGTCCGAAGGCGGCCAGCGCGAAGTACCAGGCCTTGCCGAGGAAGACGAACTCGGCGCCCAGCGCCAGCGCGCGCATGACGTCGAGCCCGCCCTCGACGCCCGAGCAGTAGTAGACCGGGACGCGGCCTGCGACGCGCTCCACGACCGGCGGCAGCGCGTCGAGCGCCGCGGGGCCGCCCTCGAACTGGCGGCCCGAGTGGTTGGAGACCCAGATCGCGTCGGCGCCCATGCCGATCAGGCGGTCGGCGTCCTCGGGGTCCTGCACGCCCTTGACCACGAGCGGGCCGTTCCATTCGGCGCGGACCGCATCGAGGTAGGCATCGTCCGGGAAGCCGCGGATGATCCGGCCGGCATGGGTGAACGCGTCGCGGCCGCGCGCGCCGCGCACGTAGCTCGCCGGGAACGCCATCCGCGGCATCCCCGCCCGCGCCATCCCGAGCGCCCAGGCCGGGGAGGCGGCGATCGAGGCCACGATCCGCGGCGTCATCGCGGGCGGCATCGAGACCTGCGCGCGGCGCTGGCGCTCGCGGCGGCTCTCGCCGGGCACGTCCACCGTGACCACGAGCACGCGCCAGCCCGACGCGGCGATCCGCGCGAGCATGTCGCGGCGGATGGCGGGATCGGCGACCGGGTAGTGCTGGAACCAGCCGAGTTCGCCCGCGATCGGACCCGTCTCCTCGGGGAGCGCGGCGGCGACGCTCGACTGGCCGTAGGGGATGCCGTGGCGGACCGCCGCCTCCGCCATGCGACGCTCCGCCTGCGGCCACAGGATGCCCGCGAGCCCGATCGGCGCGATCCCGAACGGCAGCGGGTGCTCGACCCCGAGCGTGGCGCGCGCGAGGTCCGGCTCGATCCGGCCGCGCAGGATCGCGGGCCGGAACCGAACCGCGTCGAGGGCCGCGCGGTTGGTCGCCACGCCGCGCTCGCGCCCGGTCCCGCTGTCGAGGTACTCGAACGCGAAATGCGGCATCCGCCGCCGGGCGCGGGCGCGCAGGTCCGACAGAGCGGGATAGCCGACGTCGAGGTCCAATCAGCGCACCCGCAGCACGATCTTGCCGATGTGGTCCCCGGCCTCCATCCGCGCGTGGGCCGCGGCGGCGTCGCGCGAGCGGATACGTCCGGTCCATCACCGGCGCGACGCGCCCCGCATCGAGGAGCGGCCAGACCTCGCGCTCGAGCGCCTCCGCGATCCGGGCCTTCTCGAGCAGCGTGCGGGGCCGCAGCGTCGAGCCGGTGATCGTGAGCCGCCGGACCATGACCTGCGCGAACGATACCTCCGCCCGCGGCCCGTGCTGCGCGCCGATCAGCACGAGGCGCCCGTCGTCGGCCAACGCGGCGATGTCGCGGGGGACGTAGTCGCCGCCGACCATGTCGAGCACCAGATGCGCCCCGCCCTCGGCGGCGAGCACCGCCTCCCACGCCGCCTCGCGGTAGTTCAGCGCGCTCGCGCCCAGCCGCTCGCAGGCCGCGACCTTCGCCGCCGACCCGGCGGTCGCCCAGACCCGAGCGCCCCGCGCCACGGCGAGCTGGATCGCGGTCGTGCCGATGCCCGACGAGCCGCCGTGGACGAGGAACCGCTCCCCCGCCGCGAGCCGGCCGCGGTCGAAGACGTTGCTCCACACGGTGAAGTACGTCTCCGGCAGGCACGCCGCCTCGGCCATGCCCATCCCGTCCGGCACGCGCAGCGCGTGGTCGGCGGGGCAGGCGGCGAACTCGGCGTAGCCGCCGCCCGGCAGCAGCGCGCAGACCGCGTCGCCCTCCCGCCAGCGCGACGCGCCCGGGCCGACCGCCGCCACCCGCCCGGCGGCATTCGAGCCCCGGCAGGTCGGATGCGCCCGCCGGGGGGTCGTAGGCGCCCGCGCGTTGCAGGACATCGGGCCGGTTCACGCCCGCATGATCGATCGCGATCACGATCTCGCCCGCCGCCGGGACCGGGATCGGTCGTTCCGTCACCCGCAGCACGTCCGGCCCGCCGGGCGCCCCGATCTCGACGGCGCGCATGGTGCGCGGCGGCGTCATCGCGGGGTCGCGTCCCCGCCCGGCTCGGGCGCCGGCCACGATCCCGGCAGGTCGTCGCGCGGGCCGCGGGCGGGCGCGCGGATGCGGCCCAGGATCGCGGCCGGCCCGGCCATCAGGCGCGACAGCATCGGCGAGGCCCGCACGCGGCCCTTGACCCCCTCGATCCGCATCACGTCGTCGATCCGGCGGTCGAGGAACGCCCAGGTCGCCTCGTTCCCGTCGGAGGTGTCGCCCAGCCAGTAGAGCAGCGTCGAGGAATAGACCCCCGCGAGCGTCGCGCGCTTGGTGTACCAGTTCACGTCGTCCGAGCGGTCGCCGAGCGCGTCCCAGACCGCGTCCGCCGTGCCCCAGACCGCGCGCGCGCCCTCGGCCGCGTGGATCGGCAGGGCGAACAGCGTGACGCCCCGGCGCACCGCCTCCGGCGCCTCGCCCGCGATCTCGAGGCGCAGGCGGACGGCGCGGGCGACCCGGTCGCGGAAGCGCGCGTCGCCCGGCTCCTCGGCCGCGAGCCGCCGGCGCATCTCCGCGTCGCCGCGCCGGTGGAACGCGAGCGCGAGGTCGACGCCGCCGCGGGGGAAGGCGGCGCGGCCCTGCGCCGGGGTGACGCCGGCCTCCTCCACCGCGCGGCGCAGCGTCTCCGACGACCAGCCGTCGAAGGCGACGTTGGGGATCGCGGCGTCGAGGATGCGGTCCTGCATCGGGGTCATGGCATCGTCTCCGTGGCTGGACATGGGCATCCGGGCGGTCTAGGGCCGCGGTTCCTGCACCGACCCATCGGACAACCCTTACCTAGAAAGGTGGTGAAAACCACATGCAGGTCAGCGTACGCGACAACAACGTCGATCAGGCCCTCCGGGCCCTGAAGAAGAAGTTGCAGCGCGAGGGCGTCTTCCGCGAGATGAAGCTCAAGCAGCATTTCGAGAAGCCCTCCGAGAAGAAGGCGCGCCAGAAGGCCGAGGCCGTGAGGCGTGCCCGCAAGCTCGCACGCAAGAAGGCGCAGCGCGAGGGGATGATGTAGTCCACCGACCGCCATGCCGTGACGAACGCGACCCCCGGTGCCCTCGCGGCGGCGGGGGTTCTTCTTTGCCTCAGCGCGGGCCGAGCGGCTTCGTCATGAACACCCGGTCCAGCCCGTCCTCGTCGCGCGGTGCGTCTCGCGGTAGCCCGACCCTCGCGTAGAGCGCGATGTTCGCCTCCATGGCGACATTGGCGTAGAGGCGGATCGCCGGATGGCCCCCGGCGCGCGCCAGCGCCTCCGCATGGGCGATCAGACGACGGCCGAGGCCCGTGCCCTGCGCCGACGGCAGGACGGCGACCGAGGCGAGGAGGAGCGCGTCGGGCTTCGGGACGATCACGAGCACGCCGACCGGGCCGCTCGCGCGCGTTTCCAGCAGATGGACGTGGCCCGCCGCGATCCGTGCCGCGTGGTCGTCGCGCATCGGCGCCGGTTCCCGCCCGATCGCCGCCGTCCAGGGTTCGGAGGCGGCGCGGACGATCCACGCGACCGCACCACATCGGAGGCCCGAGCGCGCCGCACAACCGCGTCCGCGCCGTTCGCCCGCGGACGTGCCATCGCTCAGCCCTCGCGGACGAAGCCGTCGTCGAGGATCGCGCGCACGGGGGGGCGGTCGGGCGAGCTCTCGTCGACCGTGTCGTCGTAGATCTCGGTGCGCACCACGCCCGGCACGCCGTCGAAGTCGCGCATGATCCGCGCCGGGAACCAGCTCCGATCGACTTCGCGGAAGCCGAGCTCGCGCAGGATGCCGCTGACCGAGATCCCGCAGGTGGCCTTGCTCGCCGGGCCCGCCGCCGCGACCAGCGCCAGCGCCCGCTCCGCCGTCGCGGCGTCGACCGGGACCGACTGCATCACGACGTGGAAGGTCGGGCGCGCGTGGTAGTCGACGTAGTAGTCGAGCATCGTCGGCGTCATGCCGTAGAGCACGTCGCCGCGCTCGGGCACGGTCGGATGGCGCCAGGTGCCCGCCGGATCGTAGATCGCGCGCTGGCTGCCGGAGATCAGCAGCGCCGAATGACCGCCCTCGCCGGACCGGTTGTTGATCGCCGTCACCAGCGTCAGCCGGGGCGCGTCGTCGGCGCGGTAGGCGCGCGCGGAGACCTCGGAGAGCGGCGCGTAGATCGCCTCGGCCCCGCAGCCCGCGAGCAGCGGCAGGAGCGTCGCGACGGCGAGCGCGCGAAGCATGGCGCTCAGGTCCGGAAGATCGCGAGCAGCACGAGGATGACGATGATCGCGATCGTCACCCACTTGGAGATGGTCATGAACCCCGCGAAGGTCTTCTCGTGCTCGGTGGTGTCCATCGAGCCGTGATCGTGACGGGCTTGTTCGTCCTGGGGCTCGGCCATGTCGTCTCCTGGGTCGCTTTCGCGGTGCCCCTTAGCCCGCCCCCGCCTCGGTGTCACGCCGCCCGGAACGTCCAGACGCCGTCGTCGCGCGTCTCCCGCACGGCGCGGCCCTCGAGGTGCAGGCGGCGCAGATGCGCGATCGCCTCGAAGAAGGCGAGGCCGTAGCTCGCCGCGTCGACCCGGCGCTTGAAGAGCGGCGCGAAGCACTCGCCGCCGGTGCGCGGCATCGCGAGATGCGCGTGGAGACGGTCGAGCGCGGCGACGTGGTTGCGCTTGAGCGACGCCATCCGCGCGGGCAGGCCGCGATAGGGCGTCTTGTGGCCCGGCAGCACCAGATGGCCCTCGCGCGCGAGCGGCGCGAGCCGGTCGCAGGCCGCGAGCCAGTCGCCGACCGGGTCGCCGTTCGCCTCGGTCGGGTAGAGGCCGAGATTGGGCGAGATGCCGGGCAGGAGCTGATCGCCGCCGAGCACGAGGTCGCCGCCCTCCTCGTAGAGCACCGCGTGCTCGGGCGCGTGCCCGTCGCCGCGCGCGACGCGCCAGCGACGGCCGCCCAGCGACAGCGTCTCGCCTTCCTCGATGCGGACGTAGCCCACCGGCAGCGGGCTCACGATGTCGGCGAAGTTGAACGGCCGCTCGACCGCGCGCCGCGCGAGCACGTCCGCGTCCATCCCCCAGCGGCGGCAGAAGGCGATCGTCTCGGGCGTCGGCACGGGCTGCTCGTCGAGCACGAGCATCCGCGCCATGAGCCAGGCCGTGCGCGTCGTCAGGAGCTCCGCGCCGCGCGACTGCAGCCACCCGGCGAGGCCGATGTGGTCGGGATGGTGATGGGTGGCGAGGACGCGGACGATCGGGCGGCCGCCGAGCGGGCCATCGATCAGCCTTCCGACGATGGCGCGCGTACGCTTGGTGTCGAAGCCGGTATCGACCATCGTCCAGCCGCCGCCATCCGCGTCCGGCTCGCGCAGGAAGTAGACGTTGACGTGGTCGAGCGCCATCGGCAGCGGCAACCGCGCCCAGAGGACGCCGTCGGCCACCTCGGTCGTCTCGCCCTCCTCGGGCGGCTCGGCCCAGGGAAAGGTCAGCCCGGCATAGCCGTCCGGGAGCGTCGGCTCGCCCACGCTCAGGGCCCGCCGTCGCTCAAGCCGCGATCGTCTCGTCGGACACCGCGTAGAGCTCCTCCGCCCCGGTCCGCGCCTTGGCCATCTCGGCCAGCGCCTCGGGGAGCATCCGCCCGACCGCGTGGCGCGCGAGCGGGCCACGGGCCGGATCGGCCGCCGCGGCGCGCAGGTGGTAGTGCGCGCCGAGTACGCGCGCGAAGGCGTTGAGGTAGGCGACGGACCCCGCGAGGCGGTCCTCCATCGGCTGCGCGAGCATCCATTCGGTCACATTGCGCAGCTCCCCCGCCACAGCCGCCAGTGCCTCGTGGTCGCTGCCCGCGACCTCGTCGATCAGGGCCATCGCGGACGCGCCGCCATCGGCGAGCTTGCGGCCGACGAGGTCCGCCGCCTGGATCCCGTTCGTGCCCTCGTAGATCGCCGTGACGCGGACGTCGCGGAGGTACTGCGCGGCGCCCGTCTCCTCGACGAAGCCCATGCCGCCATGGACCTGGATGCCGTCGCCCGCGACCTTGATGCCGACGTCGGTGCCGTAGGCCTTGGCGATGGGCGTGAGGAACGCGCCGCGCGCCCGCCACGCGTCCTCCCCGGTGGCCTTCGCCATGTCGAGCGCCACCGCGCAGTCCATCGCCAGCGCGCGCGCGGCGAACACGTCGGCCTTCATCGACAGCACCGTGCGGCGTACGTCGGCGTGGTGGAGGATGTGCGCGGCGTCGCGCCCGGTCCTGCCCTGCTCGCGGTCCATCGCGTAGCCGATCGCGTGCTGCATCGCGGCCTCCGCCACCGAGAGCCCCTGCACGCCCACGCCGAGGCGGGCGTTGTTCATCATCGTGAACATCGCGGCCATGCCCCGGTGCGGCTCGCCCACGAGCCAGCCGGTCGCGCCGTCGTACTGCATGACGGCGGTGGGCGAGCCGTGCAGGCCGAGCTTGTGCTCGAGCGAGACCACCTTGAGCGAGTTGGCGACGCCGGGGTTGCCCTCGCCGTCGGGCAGGTACTTCGGCACCATGAACAGGCTGATCCCCCGCGTCCCCTCCGCCGCCTCGGGCAGCCGCGCGAGCACGAGGTGGCAGACGTTGCCCGAGAAGTCGTTGTCGCCCCAGGAGATGTAGATCTTCTGGCCCGTGACCGCGTAGGTCCCGTCGCCGCGCGGCTCCGCGCGCGACTTCAGCGCGCCCACGTCGGAGCCCGCCTGCGGCTCGGTCAGGTTCATCGTCCCGCACCATTCGCCCGAGACGAGCTTCGGGATGTAGAGGTCCTGGATCTCGGGCGAGGCATGCGCCTCGAGGGCCTCGATCTGGCCCTGCGTCATCAGCGGGTTGAGCTGCAGTGCGAGGCAGGCGGATCCCATCATCTCGTTCACCGCCATCGTCAGCGCGATCGGAAGGCCCATCCCGCCGTGCTCCGGGTCGGCCGACATGCCGAGCCAGCCGCCCTCGGCGATCGCGCGGAAGCCCTCGGCGAAGCCGGGCGAGGTCCGCACCACGCCGTTCTCGAGATGCGCGGGATGCAGGTCGCCCGCGCGCTGCAGCGGCGCGAGCACCTGCTCGGCCATCCGGCCCGCCTCCGTCAGGATCGCGTCCACCGTCTCGGGCGTGGCCTCCGCGAAGCGCTCGGTGGCGGCCACGCGGTCGAAGCCCGCGACGTGGTCGAGCACGAAGCGCAGCTCGGAGACGGGGGCGCGGTAGGGCATCGGGGCTCTCCCATTCGGGGCTCGGACGACGTATCGGCAGGCGGTTCACGCAAGGTAGGGCGCGGCCGACGATGACCACAAGTCCGACACCACGTCACGCCCGCACGCTCGGGCCGGGCGACGTCGCGGAGGCCGCGGCGATCCTGCGCGCGGGCGGGCTCGTCGCGTTCCCCACCGAGACGGTCTACGGCCTCGGCGCGGACGCGACGGACGCTGCGGCGGTCGGCCGGATCTACGCGGCCAAGGGGCGGCCGTCCTTCAACCCGCTGATCGTGCACGTCCCCGACCTTGCTGCGGCGGAGCGGATCGCGGTGCTCGACGACGCGGCGCGCGCGCTGGCGGCGCGGTTCTGGCCCGGCCCGCTGACGCTCGTGGCGCCCATGCGCGACGGTCACGGGCTGACGGCGGCGGTGACGGCGGGGCTCGCGACGGTGGCGGTCCGGGTGCCGGGGACGGCGCTCGCCCGCGCGCTGCTGGCGGCGGTCGGGCGGCCGGTGGCGGCGCCGTCGGCCAACCCGTCGGGGCGCGTCTCGCCGACGCGGGCGGCGCACGTGCTGGCGGGGCTCGGCCACCGCATCGACGCGGTGCTCGACGGCGGGGCCTGCGCGGTCGGGGTCGAGTCGACGATCGTCGCGACCGATCCGCTGACGCTGCTGCGCGAGGGCGGCGTGCCGTCGGAGGCGCTCGAGGCGGTGCTCGGCCATCCGCTCGCGCGCGCCGCGACGCCCGCGCGGATCGCCGCGCCGGGGCAGCTCGCCTCGCACTACGCACCCGACCGGCCGGTGCGGCTCGACGTGACCGACGCCGACCCGGACGCCGTGCTGATCGGGTTCGGGCCGGTCGCGGGCGACCTGACGCTGTCGGCCTCGGGCGACGTGGCGGAGGCCGCCGCGACGCTCTTCGACGCGCTGCACCGGGCGGGCGCGCTGGCTGCCGCGCGGGGCGCCGACCGCATCGACGTCGCGCCGATCCCCGTCGCGGGGCTCGGCGCGGCGATCCGCGACCGGCTCCGGCGCGCCGCCGCGCCGCGCTAGGGCGTTGCCGCAGGCGTGATTTCCGCCGCCGGGCGCCGCACGTTAACCCCTGTCCGATGATCCGTCTCCTCCTCGTCTCGCTCCTCCTCGTCGCCGGTCCCGCAGCCGCCCGCCTCACCGACGTGAGCCAGGCGATCCGCATCGACGTCCTGCCGGGCTGGCGCGAGGCCGACGGGCTGCAGGTGGCCGCGCTCCGGGTCCGGCTCGCGCCCGGCTGGAAGACCTACTGGCGGGCGGCCGGAGCGGCCGGGATCGCGCCCCGGATGGACTGGCGGGCGTCGCGCAACCTGCGATCCGTCACGCCCGCCTGGCCCGTGCCGACCGTGTTCGGCCGGCCCGGCGCGCTCTCGATCGGCTACGACCGGGACTTCGTGCTGCCGCTGCTCGTGCGGACGGCCGGACCGGGACCGGTGCGGCTGCGGGGCGTGCTCGACATCGGGGTCTGCGCCGAGATCTGCCTGCCCGCGCGGCTCGAGGTGTCGGCCGACCTGCCCGCCGGCGGCGCGCGCGATCCGGCGATCGCGGCCGCGCTGGCCGACCGGCCGCGCCGGGTCGCGGCCCGCGCGACCTGCCGGTTGCGTCCGATCGCGGGCGGGCTGGAGGTGGCGGCGGCGATCGACCTGCCGCCGGTCGGCCGCGACGAGGCGGTGGTGTTCGAGCTGCCGGACCCGTCCGTCTGGATCACCGACGCGGCGGTCGCGCGCGATGGCGGGACGCTGCGGGCCGCGGCGGGGCTGATGTGGTCGGGCCGGGCCCGGTCGGTGGACCGCGCGGCGATGCGCATCACGGTGATCGGCACGGACGGCGCGGTCGAGGTCGCGGGCTGCGCGGGCTGAGGGTCGCGTGGAACTGACGCAGGGGGGGCGGGTTGGGTTGAAGCGGGGGCGGATGCGTCCCATTTCTGGAGTCGGTCACGGGAGAGGCGCGATGGCGGGCAGGAGCACGATCGAGAAGCTGGCGGACAAGGTCCGCGATGCCCTGTCGGACGCGCTCGGCGCGCTCGCGCCGCAGCCCGAGGCGATCCCGATCCCGATCCGCGACGAGCCCCGCCGGCGGGGCTAGGCTTGGCTGGCGGTCCCTACGACGCCGCCTTGCGCAGCATCGGGCCCGCGACCGGCGCCTTCTTCGGCTTGACGCGCAGCCGGTCCAGCATGTCCGACAATTCCGGCTCGTCCACGAGCTTGGCCGCGTCGCGCAGGCCGAACCAGCGCCGATCGCGTTCGGACCGTTCCTTCCAGTCGTCGTGCAGCCGTTCGACCACCATCGGATAGACCCGGACCCGGCAGCGCTGCGCGCCGCCGTCGTCCAGTGCCTTGTCGTAGCGATAGGTGCCGAACACCTCGCGGGCGACGTGGCCCTTCGCGCCAGCCTCCTCCATCGCCTCGATCGCGGCGGCGGCCCAGGGCTTCACGCCCTTCATGGTCCAGCCCTTCGGCACGATCCAGCGCCCCGTGTCGCGGGAGGTCACCATCAGGACCTCCACCGCGTCGTCGTTCCAGCGTAGCGGCAGCGCCGCGACCTGTTGCCTGACCTTCGCCATGCCGTTCCCCGCCGCGAACCCCCCGCGCGACGGACCTTTCCCGATGCGGAGGATCGCACATGGACCTCCACGCGGCAAATGCCAAGTCGCATCGGACGAACGGGTTTACCGGGCGCGGTCCCGAGCCGCACCGCCATGACTTCAGGGGCAGGGCGCCCCGGCGGCGGCCCAGGCGAGCACGTCGGCCTCCGCCCGCGCGGGCGTGCCCGGCGGCGGCTCGCGGCCCGGCCCCGGCGCCCAGCCCCAGACGACGAGCGGGTCGTGGCCCATGTGACGGGCGACCTCCTCCAGCGTCTTGCCGCCGTTGCGGGCGGGATCCTTGAGCTGTTCGCAGATCTCGCCCGCCGACCGCGCGACCCATCGCATCTCGACCGGCGCGAGCGCCCAGCCCTCCACCCCCGGCGCGCTGCCGGGCAACACCCCGTTCTCGGCGCGGTGGCACGTCGCGCAGGGGACCGTCTCCAGCCCCATCCGGCTCTCGCCCGCATGGACGTTCTGCGCGTGCGGCACCGCGGGGCCGTCGTCGCCGCCCTGCAGCGGGATGCCGTCGGCGCCGACATGGCAATTCACGCAGCGCGGATGCGACAGGACCTCGTGGATCGGCGCGAAGTCCTGCGCAGCGGCAGGCGCGGACAGCGCGAGGAGGAGCGCGGCCGCCCTCATGCGAAGCGCACGCTGCGGGCGAAGGGCATCTCGCGCGGCCGGGTCCCCGTCGCCGCGAAGATCGCGTCCGCGAGCGCGGGGGCGGCGGGCGGCAGGCCGGGCTCGCCCGCGCCGCGGATGTCGCCCGTGGTGCCGAGCGCGCGGACCTCCACCTGCGGCGCCTGCCAGAGCCGGAGCGCGCCGTAGTCGTGGAAGTTCGACTGCCGCGGCGCGTGGCCCTCGAACGTGACCTCCGCGTGCATCGCGTGGCCCAGCCCGAAGAGCGCGCCGCCCGAGAGCTGCGCCTCGATGTTGACGGGGTCGAGGACGCGGCCCACTTCGGCGGCGATCCAGAGCCGCTCGAGTTTCACGCCGCGGTCGGTCTCGCGCACCTCGATCACCTGCGCGCAGGGCACGCCGAACGAGAAGGTGAACGCGACGCCCCGGCCGATGCCGGGCGCGGGCGTCGGGCCGTCCCAGGACGCCATCTCCGCGACCGCCTCGAGCACGCCGCGCGAGGGCGCGTGATGCAGCAGCCGCAGCCGTTCCTCCACGGGTCCGCGCCGACCTCGTGGATCAGCTCGGACAGGAGCGACTCGAGGAAGAAGCCGTTATGGGACGCGCCGACCGAGCGCCAGGACGACACGCCGACGCCCGCGGGGACGCGGTGGCCGGTCACGCGCCGGTCGGGGATGGCATAGGGCGCGTCCCAGGCGGCGGCGACGAGCGCGATGTCGGGGCCGATCGGCGGGTAGCCCATCCGCCCGAGCTGGCTCTCGGTGACCGAATGCGCGGCGATGGCGAGGTCGAGCGACCGGACGCGGCCGTCCTCCACCGTGCCGCCGCCGCGCGCGAGCGCCATCGGGCGGAGGTAGCCGTGGCCGATGTCCTGCTCGCGGCTCCAGGTCATGCGGACCGGACGGCCGGGCACTTGGCGCGCGATCTCGGCGGTCTGCCGGATCCAGAGATCCTCGAGCCGGTGGCCGAAGCTGCCGCCCGAGGGGAGCGCGTGGACGGTGACGGTCTCGGGGTCGCGGTCGACGATGCCCGCCACCGTGTCGCGCAGGAAGACCGGCGCCTGCGTCGCGGTCCAGACCTCCGCGCCGTCCGGGGTGACGAGCACGGTCGCGTTGGCGGGCTCGAGCGGCGCGTGGTGCAGGAACGGCGCGCGGTACTCGACGTCGACGCGCGCGCCCGGCGCCGCGTCCACATCGCCGTCATCGGCGAAGGCGCTGTCGCGCTCGCCGTCGAGCGCCGCGGCATGCGCCTCCCACATCTCCGCGGAGGTCGCCGCATGGGCCACCGCGCCGCCCCAGACCGGCACGACGGCGCGTGCGGCGGCCATCGCGCGCCAGGTGCCGTCGGCCAGCACCGCGAACCCGTCCGTCACCGGCAGCACCGCCTCCACGCCCCGCATCGCGCGCGCCGCCGTGTCGTCCCAGGAGACGATGCCGCCCCCCATGACCGGGTTCGTCACCACCGTCGCGTGGACCATGCCGGGCAGGTCCACGTCGACGCCGTAGCGGAACGTCCCCGTCGACTTCGCCACGATGTCGGTGCGGCGCATGGGCCTGCCCAGCATCCGCCATTCCGACGGGTCGCGCGGCTCGGCCCGTACCGGATCGAGCGCCGCCGCCTCCAGCGCGAGCGCGGCGTAGGGGATCGGCTCGCCGCCGGGCACCGTGACCGCGCCGTCCGCCGTCCCGAGCGTCGCGCGCTCCACCCCGAGACGCCGCGCGGCGGCCTCCTTGAGCGTCTCGCGCGCCGAGCGCGCCGGCCGCGCGGAGGCGGTCGTAGGCGTCGGGCACGGTGGTCGAGCCGCCCGTGAGGTGCAGGCCCACGAACTTGCCCAGCACGTCGGACGCGTCCCGGCCGCGCGCGGCGAGGAAGCCGTCGGACCACTGCGCGAGCGGCATGCCCTCGCCGATGATCCGCCCGTTGAAGTAGGCGCACGACGCCGGGCCGGGGCTCGTGCGGACCGCGTGGGGGTCGAGGTCGAGCTCCTCGGCCAGCAGCGTCGCCTGGATCGAGGTCGCGCCCTGGCCAACGTCGGCGCGCGGCGTGATCAGCGTCACGCCCGTCCGCGTCGATCAGCACGTAGGGGTTCAGCGTCGCCTCGCCCTCGGCCAGCTCGTCCAGCAGCGGGTTCGCCACGTCGCGGCGGTAGGCCCAGACGCCGAAGGCCACGCCGCCGACGATGGCCGCGGAGCCCACGAGGAACGTCCGCCGGGCGATGGTGCGCGCGCGGCCCATCAGGCGGTCCCCTCGATGGCGCGGCGGATCGCGGCGCGGATGCGGGGATAGGTGGCGCAGCGGCACAGGTTGCCCGACATCGCGGCGTCGATCTGCGCGTCGGTGGGGGCGGGGTTCGCGGCCAGGAGCGAGGCGGCCTGCATGATCTGGCCGGACTGGCAGTAGCCGCATTGCGCGACCTGCTCCTCGATCCACGCGGCCTGCACCGGGTGCGGCGCCTCGGGCGTGCCGAGCCCCTCGATCGTCGTGACCTCGGCGCCCGCGACCTCGTCCGCGCGGACCTGGCAGGACCGCACCGCCATCCCGTCGAGATGCACCGTGCACGCCCCGCATTGCGCGATGCCGCACCCGTACTTCGTGCCCACGAGGGCCAGCTCGTCGCGCAGGAGCCACAGGAGCGGCATGTCCGGCTCGACCTCCACGTCGCGCGGGATGCCGTTGACGGTGAGCTGCATGGGCGGGGCCTCCGGGATCGTCGCCCGCAAGGTAGGCGCGCCCGCCGCCGGATGCCACCGCGCACGCGGTCGCGGCCCCGGGCTGGACGCCGCCGCGCCGCTGCGTCAGGGGTCGCGCGATGACGGGACGGTCCACCTCACCCGCGACCCCGGCGCCCGGCGGGCTGCCGCCGCAGGGCGCGCTGATGACGCAGCGCGCGGTCTTCACGGACGCCTACGCGGTGATCCCGCGCGGCTGCATGACCGACATCGTGGCCTCGGCGCTGCCGGGCTGGACGGGGATGCGGATGTGGGTGCTCGCCCGCCCGATGACCGGGTTCTCCGAGACGTTCTCGCATTGCCTGACCGAGCTCGCCCCCGGCGGCGGGTCGGACGCGCCGGAGGTCGACCCCGCGGCGCAGTCGGTGCTCTACGTGGCCGAGGGCGAGGTGGCGGTGACGCTGGACGGGGCGGCGCATGCGCTGGAGGCGGGCGGCTACGCGTGGCTTCCGCCGGGCGCGGGCTGGACGATCCGCTCGGCGGCCGGGGCGCGGTTCCACTGGATCCGCAAGCGGTGGACGCCCGCGCCGGGCGTGACGGTGCCTCGGGCGCTGTTCACCACCGAGGCGGAGGGCGCGGCGACCGCGATGCCCGGCACCGATGGCCGCTGGACGACGACGCGGTTCGTCGACCCCGCCGACATGGCGCACGATTGCCACGTCAACGTCGTCACCTTCCTGCCCGGCGCGACGATCCCGTTCGAGGAGACGCATGTGATGGAGCACGGGCTCTACGTGCTCGAGGGCAAGGCCGCGTACCGCCTGAACCGCGACTGGGTCGAGGTCGAGGCGGGGGACTTCGTGTGGCTGCGCGCCTTCTGCCCGCAGGCCTGCTACGCGGGCGGGCCGGGTCCGTTCCGCTACCTGCTCTACAAGGACGTGAACCGCCATCCGGCGCTCGGCGGGACGTTCGGCGCGTGAGGGCACCCCTTCGCGACCGTGACGCCCGATACCCGATCGCCCATCCCGGAGGCCTCCGATGCCCGGCACCCTGACCACCCACGTCCTCGACACCGCGCGCGGGCGCCCCGCCGCGGGACTCGTCGTCGAGCTGATGCGCGGCGGCGAGCGGCTCGCGCGGGTGGCGACGAACGCCGACGGGCGCACCGACGCGCCGATCCTGCCGGCGGAGGCGTTCGCGCCGGGCGCCTACGAGCTGCGCTTCCACGCGGGCGACTGGCTCCGGGCGGAGGGTCTGATCGGGGAGGGCACCGCCTTCCTCGACGTGATCCCGATCGCCTTCGGGATGGCCGAGGCCACGCACCACCACGTCCCGCTCCTGCTCTCGCCCTACGGCTACTCGACCTACCGCGGCTCGTGACGCCGCACCCCGGTTGCCAGCCGCCGCGCCCGCGCGGATAACCCCGCCCGGGCACCGGACGGGAAGCGGCCATGCACGACCTCGCGATCCTGGGCGACTGGGTCGAATTCGCCGTCCGCTGGACGCACATCATCACCGCGATCGCCTGGATCGGCTCGTCGTTCTACTTCATCGCGCTCGACTTGGGGCTGAACCGCTCCGTCCCCGGCCCGGCGGACGGGGAGGAGTGGCAGGTCCATGGCGGCGGCTTCTACCACGTCCAGAAGTACCTCGTCGCGCCCGAGGCGATGCCCGAGCACCTGACCTGGTTCAAATGGGAGAGCTACGCGACGTGGCTCTCGGGCTTCGCGCTCCTGATGCTCGTCTACTGGGCGGGGGCGGAACTCTACACGATCGACCCCGCGCGCGCCGACCTCGCCGTGTGGCAGGCCATCGCGCTCTCGGCGGGCTTCCTCGCGGTGGGCTGGCTCGGCTACGACGCGCTCTGCCGCTCGCCGCTCAGGGACCGCCCGACCCTGGTGATGCTCGTCCTGTTCGCGGGCATCGTCGCGGCGTCCTGGACGCTCAACCAGGTCTTCACCGGGCGCGCGGCGCTTTTGCATCTGGGCGCGATGACGGCGACGATCATGTCGGCCAACGTGTTCTTCGTCATCATGCCCAACCAGCGGATCGTGGTGGCGGACCTGAAGGCCGGGCGGACGCCGCATGCCCGCTACGGCGCCATCGCCAAGCTGCGCTCGACGCACAACAACTACCTGACGCTGCCGGTGATCTTCCTGATGCTGTCGCATCACTACCCGCTGGCGATCGGAACGGACAACGCGTGGATCATCGCCGCGCTGGTGTTCCTCCTGGGCGTCACGATCCGGCACTTCTTCAACACGATGCATCTGCGAAAGCCGCTGCCGTGGTGGACGCTGGGCGCGACAGCGGTGGTGTTCGTCGTGATGGCGTGGCTGTCGACCGCGCCGCTCTGGGAGACGTGGGAGGAGGCCGAGGCGCGGCCGCTCTCGCCCGTCGAGGCGCGCTTCGCCGCCGCCGACGGGTTCGCGGACGCGGCCGACGTGGTGCGGGGGAACTGCTCGATGTGCCACGCGCGCGAGCCGGTCTGGGGCTCGCTGCGCTGGGCGCCGCAGGGCGTGCATCTCGAGACCGACGGCGACATCGCCCGCCACGCGCACGACATCTACCTCCAGGCCGGCGTCAGCCACGCGATGCCGCCCGCCATCGTGGGGCGCCTCGACGACGGGGCGCGCGCGGCGCTGGTGCGCTGGTACCGGGCGGGCCGCGACGGCTGAGCGCGCCTCGCTTGCCGCTCGGGGCCGCGCGGCCTAGGTCTCGGTGCCATCCGGACCGGAGGCGCGACCCCATGCGCGACGACTACGACATCTTCGTGATCGGCGGCGGGATCAACGGCTGCGGCATCGCTCGCGACGCGGCCGGGCGGGGGCTCTACGGTCGGGCTCGCGGAGATGGGCGACCTCGGCGGGGCGACGTCGTCGGCCTCCACCAAGCTCTTCCACGGCGGGCTGCGCTACCTCGAATACGGCGAGGTGCGGCTGGTGCGCGAGGCGCTGCGCGAGCGCGACGTGCTGCTGCGCAACATGCCCCACATCTCCTGGCCGATGCGCTTCGTGCTGCCGCTTTCGAAGGACATGCGGTTCGAGGGCGGCACGCCGGTCTCGAAGCTCCTCGGGACCGTGATGCCATGGCTTCGCGGACGACGGCCGGACTGGCTGATCCGCGCCGGGCTCGCGATGTACGACGGGCTCGCGCGCTCCACGCTGATGCCCGGCACGCGGACGATCTCGCTCGACGGCACGCCCGAGGGCGCCCCGCTGCAGGACCGCTTCCACAAGGCGTTCGAGTATTCCGATGGCTGGGTCGAGGACAGCCGGCTGGTGGTGCTCAACGCGCGCGACGCCGCCGACCGGGGCGCGGACGTGTCGGTGCGCACGCGCGTGACGGGCGCGGACCGCGACGGCGACCGCTGGACGATCCGGCTGGAGGGGGAGCGGAGCGGGTCGGTGCGCGCGCGGATGCTGGTGAACGCGGCCGGGCCGTGGGTGGGCGAGGTGATCCGCGGCGTGGTGCGCTCGAACGCGCGCGAGAGCGTGCGGCTGGTCCGCGGGAGCCACATCGTCACGCGCAGGCTCTGGGAGCACGACAAGTGCTACTTCTTCCAGGGCGCGGACGGGCGCATCGTCTTCGCGATCCCCTACGAGTACGAGTTCACGCTGATCGGGACGACCGACGCGGAGCACGGCGATCCCGACGACCGCCCGGTCTGCACGCCCGAGGAGCGGCGCTACCTGCTCGACTTCGTCAACGGCTACCTGAAGGTCGATCTGGGCGAGGACGACATCGTGCGGACCTATTCGGGCGTGCGCCCGCTCTTCGACGACGGGGCGTCTTCGGCCACGGCGGCGACGCGCGACTACGTGCTGCGCGTGGACGAGGCCGGCGGGGCGCCGCTCCTCAACGTCTTCGGCGGCAAGATCACCACGTTCCGCAAGCTCTCGAACGCCGCGCTGGCGAAGGTCGGCGAGCGGCTACGGGGCGTGGGCGGGCCCTGGACGCACGACGCGCCGCTGCCCGGCGGACGGTTCGCCGTCGGCGGGCAGGCGGGGCAGGTCACCGCGCTCAGGGGCGCCTACCCGTTCCTCGACGACTTCTGGGCGGTGCGGCTGGTGCGCGCCTATGGCACCGAGGCGGCGGAGGTGCTGGGCACGGCGCGGGCACCCGCCGACCTCGGCCGCGACTTCGGCGCGACGCTGACCGAGGCGGAGGTCCGCTGGCAGATGGAGCGCGAATGGGCGCGGACCGCCGACGACGTGGTCTGGCGGCGCACCAAGCTCGGCCTGCGCCTCGACGCGGGGCAGGTCGCGGCGCTCGACGACTGGATGCAGGCGCGCCGCGCGGCGGCCTGACGCCGCTCCGCTACGCCACGCTTGCCACGCGGACAAAACGCTGACAATTTGTCGACGTTATGCAAGCGAGGCGTCCCGACCTCGCGCCGCACAGGGAGCGACACCATGCACAGCCTCGCCGTCCTCGCCGCAGCGACCTTCGCCGCGATGCCCGCCATCGCAGAGACCTGGGACATGCCCACGCCCTACGGCGACGGCGTGTTCCACACCGCCAACGTCATCGCGTTCGCCGACGACGTCCGCGCCGCCACCGACGGCGCGCTCGACATCACCGTGCACTCGGCGGGCTCGCTGTTCCCGCACGACGAGATCAAGAACGCCGTCCGCGCCCGGCAGGTGCAGGCGGGGGAGTTCCTGATGTCGCGCCTGTCCAACGAGGACGCGGCCTACGGCATCGACAGCCAGCCCTTCGTCGCGACCTCCTACGACGACGCGCGCGTGCTCTGGGAGGCGCAGAAGCCGATCGTCACCGAGATGCTGGCCGAGCAGGGGCTGGTCCCGCTCTTCGCCGTCCCCTGGCCGCCGCAGGGTCTCTACACCGAGACCGAGATCACCGACGTCGCGCAGCTCAACGGCCTGCGCTTCCGCGCCTACAACGCGCAGCTCGAGGAGTTCGCGGCGCTCGCGGGCGCGGCCCCGGTGCAGGTCGAGGCCTCCGACATCCCGCAGGCCTTCGCCACCGGTCAGGTCGAGGCGATGATGACCTCCTCCTCGACCGGCGTGAACTCGACCGCCTGGGACTTCCTCACGCACTACTCGCCGATCGACGCGTGGCTGCCCAAGAACGTCGTGGTCGTGAACGCCCGCGTGCTGGACGCGCTCGACGCGGACGTGCGGCAGGCCGTGATGGACGCCGCGGCGGAGGCCGAGACGCGCGGCTGGGAAGCGTCGATGGCCGAGGCGGAGGCGCAGACGCAGGCGCTCGCCGACAACGGCATCGTGGTCTACCCGCCGTCGGACGAACTCCGCGCCGGGCTCGAGGGGATCGGCGAGCAGATGCTCGCCACCTGGGACAAGACCGCGTCCGATCGAGGCCAAGGCCATCCTCGAGGCGTTCCGCTCCGAGTGACCCCGCCACCGGGCCCGGCCGCGGATGGCCGGGCCTTCTAACGGGGAGCGCGCCGATGGGCCCTGCACTCGACCGCCTCTACCTCGCCGCCGGGATCGCCGCGGGCGCGTGCATCGCCGCCATCTGCCTCCTTGTCGCGGCGCAGATCGCGCTGAACGGCCTCGGGCGCGCCTTCCCCGGAACGGTGCCGACGACGATCCCCTCCTACGCGGACTTCGCGGGCTACCTGCTGGCGGGCGCGACGTTCCTCGCGCTCGCCCACACGCTGCGCGCCGGGGGCCACGTCCGCGTCACGCTGGTGACGGGCCGCCTGCCGCGCCGGATGGCGGTCGCGGCCGACGCGGCCGTGCTGCTGCTCGGGCTCGCGCTCGCGGGGCTGCTGACGTGGTACATGGGCGCGCTGACGGCCGAGAGCCTGCATTACGGCGACATGTCGGTGGGCATCGTGCCGATCCCGCTCGCGCTGCCGCAGAGCGTGGCCACCGCGGGGCTCGCGCTCCTGTGCGTCGCGCTCGTCCATACGCTGGTCGAGCTGGCCGCGCGCCGGGAGCCGGTCCTGACCGCGCCGGGCGAGGTCTAGACGTGTCCGACCCGGTGATCGCGGTCGTCCTGCTCGGCATCCTGATCGCGCTCCTCGCCGCCGGCCTCTGGGTGGCGCTGTCGCTCGCCGCGCTGGGCTTCGTGGCGCTCACCTTCTTCTCGGGCGCGCCCGCGGGCTCGATCCTCGCCACGACGTTCTGGGGCCATTCGCACTCCTGGTCGCTCACGGCGCTGCCGCTCTTCATCCTGATGGGGGAGATCCTGCTGCGCTCGCGGCTGTCGGACGACATGTTCTCGGGGCTGGCCCCGTGGCTCGGGCGCGCGCCGGGGCGGCTCCTGCACGTCAACGTCTTCGGCTGCGCGATCTTCGCCGCCGTCTCGGGCTCCTCGGCGGCGACCGCGGCCACGATCGGGCGGATGTCCGTCCCCGAGCTCACGCGGCGCGGCTATCCGCAGGGGCTGATCCTCGGCACGCTCGCGGGATCGGCCACGCTCGGCCTGCTGATCCCGCCCTCGATCATCCTCATCGTCTACGGCGTGGCGACCGAGCAGAGCATCGCGCGCCTCTTCGCCGCCGGCATCCTGCCGGGGCTGATGCTGGTCGCGCTCTTCGCGGGCTACGTCGCGGTGCGCGCATGGATGGATCCCGACCTGATCCCCGCCGCCGAGGGCACGTTCACGCTGCGCCAGAAGCTCGCCGCCGCCCGGCGCCTGATCCCCGTGGGCCTGCTGATCGCGGGCGTGATCGGGTCGATCTACACCGGGCTCGCCTCGCCCACCGACGCCGCCGCGCTCGGCGTGGTGCTCTCGGTCGTGCTCGCCTGGGCCACCGGCGGGGTCGCATGGTCCGACCTCGGCGCGGCGCTGATGTCGGCCACGCGGACCTCGTGCATGATCGCGCTGATCCTGCTCGGCGCGGCGTTCCTGTCGGTGGCGATGGGCTTCGTCGGGCTGCCGCGCAACCTCGCCGCGTGGATTGGCGGGATGGGGCTCACGCCCGCGATGCTGCTCGCGGCGCTCACCGTGTTCTTCGTCGTGCTCGGCTGCTTCCTCGACGGGATCTCGGTCGTGGTGCTCACGACGTCGATCATCATGCCGATCGTGCAGGCCGTGGGCATCGACCCGCTCTGGTTCGGGATCTACCTCGTGATCGTGGTCGAGATGAGCCAGATCACGCCGCCCGTGGGCTTCAACCTGTTCGTGATCCAGGGGCTGACGGGCATCGACATCCTGTCGATCGCGAAGGCCGCGTTCCCGTTCTTCCTCCTGCTGCTGCTCGGCGTGGTGCTGATCTCGGCCTTTCCCGGCATCGTCACCGCGCTGCCCGATGCGATGGCGCGCTAGAGCGACGCCGCCGCGCGGCTCGCCTGGTCGTACTGCCCCGACAGCGAGCCGCAGCCGCGCCGCCGTCTCGCGCATCTCCGCGCCCGAGATGTCGAGCCGCGGCAGCCCGTCGACGAAGCACCGCCGCCGCACCGCGCGGTAGGCCTCGCAGAGCGCCGCGCCCGCGGGCGTGATGCCGTAGAACACCTCCTTGCCGCGCTTCTCGCTGCCCACCAGCTCCGCGCGCACCAGCTTGCGCAGCGCGTAGTTGACCGTGTGCCCGTCCTCGACGTTCAGCAGGAAGCAGATGTCGGCCAGCCGCTTCTCGCGCGCGCGGTGGTTGACGTTGTGCAGCACCAGCACCTCGAGCGGCGTCATCTCGGGGTTGCCCGCCGCCGCCATGCAACGCGTCATCCAGCGCGCGAAGGCGTTGTAGGCGATGATCATCCCGTACTCGACCTCCGAGGATTCCCAGCCCTCCCCCTCGGCGAGGTGGCGCGAGGAGACGATGCGGCGGTCGGGGCCGCGGGCGGGGTCGGTCGGGCTCATCGGCGGCGCTCCTCCGGGCGGGATCGCCCCGTCCCTAGCGCGCCGCGCGGGTCACGCCCAGCCGCCATCCTCCCAGGTACCCGCGATCCGGCCCGCATCGTCCATCGCCCGGAGCGCGAGCCAGCCGTTGTCGAAGAGCGCGGCCACGCCGGGATGCTTCGCGAGCACGTCCGCGATCGCCTCGCGGGGGGCGGCGACAACGACGATCAGGCGCTCGGGATCGTGGCGCGCGACCTCGCCGTCATGGACCGACTGCCACGGCAGGCCAGCGCGCAGATGCCCTCCCGACCCCTCGATCACCCCGATGCCGCCAGTGACGTTGTGCAGCAGCTTGTTGCCCGCGCCGAACGTCTCGGGCGCGACGGTCGAGCCGTGGTACTGCAGCGCGATCCAGCTCGCCACGACGACCGGCGCGGTGAGGATCAGCTCGAGCACCCCGTAGCCCGCGTCGGCATGGTGGTCGTAGCTGTGCAGGAACGTGCGTCCGCCGAGGTCGCGGCCCCGCGTGGCGGCGCGCGGCGCCGCGACGAAGGCCGCGCAGCCCGCCAGCCCCCATTCGGGCCGCACCTCCGCCCAGTCCGACCCCCGCGACGGCAGCGTCTCGGGGTCGCCGGCGCGCGGCAGGCGCGCCGCCCGCTCGGTCCGCGACAGGAGCGCCGCGCGCGACAGCGCCACGCGCAGGCGCGCGAGGTCCGCGCCGGGCGGCGCGTCGTAGAGCGTCACCGAGTCCGAGACGGTGTCGTGCAGCCCCGCGACGAAGGCCGTGTCCTCGGGGATGGCGATGCCGTCCTGGGCCACGCCCGCGCGTACCGCCGGGTCGTTGAGCAGCCCCGCCAGCAGGCGCGCGTTCACGTCGCCCGCATGCCCGCCGCAGGCCCCGCATTGCAGCGCGCTCGCGAACGGCGCGTTGACCACCCCCGCGCCGTGCCCCGCGATCAGCACCACGGGCGCGAAGCCCTCGGTCAGCGACATCGCGCGCAGGATCCCGGCGGCGGCGGCGACCCGCGCGGCCGGGTCCATGTCCGCCACCGGCGCGGGCTCGGGCGCGTGGCCGTGCGGGCGGCCGAGCGCGTCGCGCGCGAGCTTGCCCGCGTAGAGCGGCCCGGCCGCCTCCACGAAGGCGAAGGCCGAGACCGTCGCCATCCGGAACCGTCCCCAGGCGCGGGTCAGACGCAGGCGGATGCGCGCGGCCATGTCCGCGTCCCCGCCCTCGCGCGCGGCCGTCTCCGGCCCCGTCGCCAGCAGCACCGGGCCGTGCGCCTCGCGCACGTCGGAGGCGGCGGGGCGATGCGCGACCGCGAGCCCGAAGAAGCCCGCGAAGCCGATCGTCTCCACGCCGTCGTCGACCTGCTCCAACGCGCGCCGGAACACCTCCGAGCGCACGTCGATGCAGAACGCCGCCTGGATCGCCGGGCGTTCCTCGACCCTCGGCCGCCTCCGCAGGGCGGGCGAACGTCGCTTCCAGCCGCCGCTGCGCCGCGTAGTCGGCGGCGTCGTGCAGCGCGGCGTCGAGCGCCTGCTCGGGCGTGGGCTCGAGCGGGGCGGCGTAGGCCTCCTGCGCACGGCTCCAGGCGTCCGCCAGCCCGGGATGCGCCTCGAGGAGCGCCGCGTCCCAGGTCAGCCGCACGGCGAGCAGCGCGAACGTGTCGCGGTCGGTCCCGCCGTCGCGCTCCGCCATCCAGCCGCGCCCGCGCACCATCTGCGCCCAGCCATCGAGCGTCGCCAGCAGGCGGTGCAGGTAGAGCGGCGCGGCGTCGGCGGTCAGGCCGAGCCGGTCGCAGGCCACCGAGAAGGCGAGGCGGGGCTCGTCGGGCAGCGCGGAGGCGTGCGCCGAGAAGTGCGGGAGCCCGAAGATGTCGGGCGTCAGGTCGCGCGTGGCGAAGGCCCGCCACGACGCGAAGGTCTCGCCCAGCGGCGCGGGCCAGAGCGCCTGCCCCTCGTCCCAGCGAGACGCGGCCCAGAGCCCGATCCGCTCGGCCACGACGCCGGGCCAGTCGGTCCCCGTCGCCTCCAGCGCGAGGTCGGCCATCGTCGGCAGCGGCACGACCGGAGAGTCGGGCGCGCGGGCGGCCTCGCGCAGCGCGCCCGTTTCCAGCCCTGCGGCGCGGGCGGCGGCCTCGAGGTCCGCCTCCGTCACGCGCCCGTCCTCGATCATCGCCGCGACGTCGGCGCGCGGCCGCATCAGCCGGGCGCCCGCCACGCGCGCGAGGCGGATCGCGGCGGTGGCGCGCGGCTCGCCCGCCTGCCCGAGCCAGGGGTTGACCGCGACCGTCGCGGTGAGCGGGAAGGCGGGCGGGACCTGGCGGACCGCGCCCTCCGCGGCGGCGATCAGCTCGAGCATCGGACCCGGGAAGCGGACGTGCTGCATGGTCATGGCCGGGTCTCCGTGCGGGCGCGGTGGCCGGTGAGGCGGTCCGCGAGGGCGTTGAGGTAGAGGCCGTTGACGAGGTGCACGCGCAGCCCCGCCGCCGCCGGATGCCCGGCCCAGAGCGGGAACGTCGCCTGCGCGAAGGCCGCGAGCCCGAAGCCCCCCACCGACAGCACGATCACCGCCCAGACGAGCCCGTCGGGATGGGGCGGCGGCGGCAGCGTCCCGGCCGACAGCGCCACCGCCGCCGCCTGGAACGCGAAGTAGCCCAGCGTCGCGGCGAGCGAGACCAGCACCACCCGCCAGGTCAGCGCGCTCGGCGCGGCGTCGGCCAGCCCCTGCGCGATCAGGTAGGCCACGCCGAAGATCAGGATCGCGCCCAGCGCCAGCGCCTGCACCGACTTGCCCGCCGTCAGCTCGAAGGCCACGCCGACCACCGCGAAGACGAGGAGCGCCAGCGCGAAGGCGAGCCTGACCGCGCGCAGGTCCGGCACCGCGACGGGGCCGGGGCGGCGCACCGAGGCCACCTGCTCGACCGCCGTGCCCGAGGCGAGGAAGGCGTGCGCCTTGTAGAGCGAGTGCGCGACGATGTGCAGAAGCGCCAGCGGGAACAGCGCGAGGCCGCATTGCAGCACCATGAACCCCATCTGCGCGCAGGTGGACCAGGCGAGGGCGGTCTTGACCGACGGCTGCGTCGTGGCGACCGCCGCGCCCACGAGCGCGCTGAACCCGCCCGACCAGCGCCAGCACCGCCAGCACGCCCGGCGCGGCCAGCAGCACGTCGGCGAAGCGGATCAGCAGGAAGCCGCCCGCGTTGACCACGCCCGCATGGAGCAGCGCCGAGACCGGCGTCGGCGCCTCCATCACCTCGGTCAGCCAGCCATGCGCGGGGATCAGCGCGGACTTGAACACCGCCGCCACGGCGAGGCAGGTCGCGATCGCCCAGATCGAGCCGGGCACGATCCCCGCGCGGGCGAGCGCCGCGATCGTGGCGATGTCGGTCGTCTCGTAGGCGCGGGCGAGCAGGACGACCGCGACCACGAGCGCGCCGGAGGCGATCAGCGACGAGGCGGTCTTCTTGCGCGCGGCCCGGATCGCGCGGGGACGGTCGGGGTAGAACACGATCAGCCCCCGCAGCCCCGCGCCGACCGCGATCCAGGCCACCACCAGCTGCACGAGGTTGCCCGCCGACATCAGCAGCAGCACGCAGCCCAGCGTCGCGGCCATGCCCGCCATGAAGCGCCCCTGCCGCGCCTCGCCGTCGAGCGCGGTGCGCGAGAACCGCAGCACGACCCAGCCGACGAAGGCGACGGTGAGCGTCAGCGCGACCGAGACGATGTCGGTCCGCGCCGAGAGCCCGACGCCGCCCGCGCCCAGCAGCGGGCTCGTCGCCGGGCCCTCGACCGCCAGCCCGACGGCCGACAGCGCCGCCAGCGCGAGCGCGCCGAGCGCGGCCCATTCCGGCCAGCGCAGCGCGGCCGAGGCGCGGGCGGGCGGGCGCAGCGTGAGGAGCAGCGCGACGAGGAGGAGCGCGAGCGGGCCGAGGAGGGGCAGGAGCGACATGAGCGGCCTTGGTCAGTGACGTCGATCCCGGTTAGCGAAGCGGAGAGCGGTTGGAAAATACATTGTCTGCGCCCCATCGATCCATAGAACAGAACGATGGCCGCGCTGAACTACCACCACCTGCGCTACTTCCACGCCGTCGCGCGCGAGGGGAACCTCACCCGCGCGGCGGCGATCCTCGGCCTGTCGCAATCCGCGCTCTCGACGCAGATCCGGCAGCTCGAGGCCCGGCTCGGCCACGCGCTCTTCGATCGCTCGGGGCGCGCGCTGACGCTGACGGAGGCCGGGCGCATCGCGCTCGACCATTCCGACCGCATCTTCGGCGCGGGCGAGGAGCTGGTCGCGGTGCTCGCGGGCACGGGCGGCGGGCGGCGCCGGGTCCGCGTCGGCGCCTCCGCCACGCTCTCGCGCAACTTCCAGCTCCGCTTCCTGCGCCCCGTCCTCGCGCGCGCGGACGTCGAGCTGGTCCTTCGCTCGGCGACCGACGCCGAGCTGCTGCGCGACCTGCGCGCGATGGCGCTCGACGTCGCGCTGAGCACCGAGCCGCCCGCGCGCGACGCGGGGCCCGCGCTGGTCGCGCACCGCGTCGGCGCGCAGGCGGTGCAGCTCCACGGCGTGCCGGGCCGGATGCGCCACGCGTCGCTGGCGGGGCTGCTCGCCGCCGAGCCGGTGATCCTGCCCACCGAGAGCGCGATCCGCGCGGGCTTCGACGCGTTGCGTGCGCGGCTCGGCGTGACGGTGCGCATCGCCGCCGAGGTCGACGACATGGCGATGGTCCGCCTGCTCGCGCGCGAGGGGCTGGGCCTCGCCGTCGCGCCCGCGCTCGTGCTTTCCGACGAGATCGCGGCCGGCACGCTCGTCACCGCGCCGTTCGACCTGGGCGTGGTGGAGACGTTCTACGCGGCGACGATGGACCGCCGCTTCGCCGACCCGATCGTGGCCGAGCTGATCGCGCGCGCGGCGGGTGCGGCCGAGGCGGCGTGACGTGGCGGCGGCTTGATCCGCGCGGGGGCGGGGGCTAGGCCGGGGTCACGGGCCTATAGCTCAGCTGGATAGAGCAGCCGACTTCTAATCGGCAGGTCGAGGGTTCGAATCCTTCTGGGCCCGCCACCCCGACCCGCGAGGGGCCCGCCGATGCCGCACGATCCCGACTGGTGGCGCGAGGCGGTGATCTACCAGATCTACCCGCGCAGCTGGGCCGATGACGACGGCGACGGGGTGGGCGACCTCCGCGGGATCGAGGGGCGGCTCGACCATCTGGTGGCGCTCGGCGTCGACGCGGTCTGGATCAGCCCGTTCTACCCCTCGCCGATGGCCGATTTCGGCTACGACGTGGCGGACTACACCGGCGTCGACCCGCTCTTCGGCACGATGGCCGACTTCGACGCGCTGCTGGCCGCCGTCCACGCGCGCGGGCTCAGGCTGATCCTCGACTTCGTGCCGTCGCATTCGTCCGACGCGCATTCATGGTTCCGCGCGGCCCGCGCCTCGCGCGACGATCCCCGCCGCGACTGGTACGTCTGGCGCGACCCAAGCCCCGACGGCGGCCTGCCGAACAACTGGATCGGCGAGTTCGGCGGCCCCGCCTGGACGTTCGACGAGGCGACCGGGCAGTATTACCTCCACGTCTTCCTTCCGTCGCAGCCCTCGCTGAACTGGCGCAACGGAGACGTGCGTGCTGCGATGCTGGGCGCGATGCGGTTCTGGTTCGAGCGCGGCGTGGACGGGTTCCGCGTCGACGCGATCGAGCATGCGGCGCCCGATCCGGGCATGGCCGACCACCCGCCCAACCCCGGCTGGACGCCCGCGGACGGCCCGGCCCGGAGCCTGCTCAACGTCCATTCCGCGCATCAGCCGGACGTGTTCGGCATCGTGCGCGACATGCGCGCGCTCGCCCGCCGCCACGCCCCCGAGCGCCTGCTGGTGGGGGAGGCCTACGGCACGCACGCGCAGGTGATGCGCTACTACGGCGAGGACGGCGACGGGTTCCATCTGCCGTTCAACTTCGGGCTGATCCGCTGCGACTGGACGGCCGGGGCCGTGGGCGCGCTGATCGAGGACTACGAGGCGCACCTGCCGCCGAGCGCCTGGCCGAACTGGGTGCTGGGCAACCACGACCGCGCGCGGATCGCCACGCGCGCCGGGTCCCGCCAGGCGCGCGTGGCGGCGATGCTGCTCCTGACGCTGCGCGGGACGCCCACGATCTATCAGGGCGACGAGCTCGGGATGGAGAACGCCGAGATTTCGCCCGAGCGGATCGTCGATCCGTGGGGCCTCGCCACGCCGCATCTGGGTCGCGATCCGGTCCGCACGCCGATCCCGTGGTGCGACGGGCCGGGCGCGGGCTTCACGACGGGCGAGCCGTGGCTGCCGATCGCGGTCCCGCCCGGCGGTCCGGTCTCGCGGCAGTCGGACGATGCCGGCTCGATGCTGGCGCTGCACCGCGCGCTCCTGCGCCTGCGCCGGGCAACGCCCGCCCTGGC
Organism: uncultured Alphaproteobacteria bacterium; assembly: GCA_963729425.1. GTDB lineage: Bacteria > Pseudomonadota > Alphaproteobacteria > Rhodobacterales > Rhodobacteraceae > Jannaschia. The sequence goes on from CAVSOF010000012.1 coordinate 115,148, forward strand.
GCGGGGCGGATGGTCCCGCCGTCCCGCGCCGCCGGGCGTGCTGGCCTATGCGCGCGACCACAAGGGCGACGTCGTCCACGTCGCGCTGAACTTCGGCGGCGCGCCGGTCGCGCTCGCGATGCCGGGCGACACGCTACTCTCGACCGTCGCGGACCCGCGCTCGGGCCGCCTCGCCGCGGACGAGGGGCGCGTGACGCGACCCTAGCTGCGCCAGCGCAGGACGCGCCCCTCGACCCAGCCGATCGCCGCGCTCGTGGCCACGCCCAGCACCGACAGCACCGTCACCCCCGCGAAGAGCCGTTCGAGGTCATAGAGCGACCCGGCCTCGAGGATGTAGGCGCCGATCCCGTGCTGCGCGCCCAGCATCTCGGCGGCGACCAGCAGGATGATCGCGATGGCGATGCCGATCCGCAGCCCCGACAGGATGCCCGGCATCGCGCCCGGCAGCACGATCTTGCGCACGATCGACCACCACGCGAGCCCGAACGACTGCCCCATGCGGATCAGCGTCCGGTCCACGTTGTCGACCGCGCCGTAGGTCGCGACCACCATCGGCGTGAACGTCCCGAGGGCGATGAGCGCGTATTTCGACCCCTCGCCGATCCCGAACCAGATCACGAAGAGCGGCAGCAGCGCGATCTTGGGCACCGGGAAGATCGCCGCGACCAGCGGCACCAGCCCCGCGCGCGCCAGCCCGAAGAGCCCGATCGCGGTCCCGAGCGCGATGCCGGCCAGCGCGCCGAGCGAGCCGCCGACCGCGAGCCGCGAGAGCGACGGGCCGAGGTGGTCCCAGAGCCGCCCCGTCTCCGCGAGCTCCCACAGCGTGAGCGCGACGTCCGACGGCAGCGGCAGCGTGAGCCGCGAGACGATGCCCGCGCGCAGCCCGGCTTCCAGCCCCACGATCAGGACGACGAAGACGAGCGCCCCGGTCCAGCGGTTCGAGCGCGGGCGGAACCCGCCGCCGCGGAACGGCACCGGGCGGGGCTCGAGCGGGGCCGCGCGCGCCGTCGGGGAGGCGCCGACGTCAGCCATCCACCAGCTCCGCGTCGGCCGCGCGCGCCTCGTCGCGCATCGCCTCCCAGAGCTGGCGCTGCACCGCCTCCATCGGCCCGCGCCCCTCGAGCGGCGCGTCGATCTCGACCACCTCGCGCACCCGCCCGGGCCGCCGCGACAGCACCACGACGCGGTGGCCCAGCCGCACCGCCTCCGCGAGGTTGTGCGTGACGTAGACGGCGGTGAACCGCTCGCGCGACCACAGGTCGACGAGGTCGTCCATCAGGAGCTCGCGCGTCTGCGCGTCGAGCGCCGAGAGCGGTTCGTCCATCAGCATCACCGCCGGGCGCACGGCGAGCGCGCGGGCGATGGCGACCCGCTGCTTCATTCCGCCCGAGAGCTGGCGGGGCAGGGCGCCCGCGAAATCCGTCAGCCGCGTCCGCGCGAGCACGTCGGCGATTACCGCGTCGCGGTCGACGCCCGCATGGTCCTCGAGCACCAGCGAGACGTTGCCGGCCACGCTGCGCCAGGGCAGCAGCGCGAAGTCCTGGAACACGAAGGTCAGCGGGTTCAGGCAGCCCTCGGGCGGCGCGCCGACCTGCAGCACCTCGCCGCCCGACGGCCGCTCGAGCCCGCCCAGCATCCGCAGCAGCGTGGACTTGCCGCAGCCCGACGGCCCGACGACGCAGACGATCCGCCCCGCCGGGACGTCGAGCGAGACGTCGCGCAGCACCTCGGTCGCGCCGTAGCGATGCGACAGCCCGACCGCGCGCAGGTCCATGCGCTCGCCGCTCAGCTGCCGACCGTCTCCACGTAGGAAGCGTCCACGAGGTCCTCGAACGCGATGCCCGCATCCACCAGCCCCTCGGACTGGAACCACTCGAGCTGGTCGCGCAGCGAGACCACGTTCATCGCCGCGCCCTCGTTGATGCGCATCGTGCCCGCGACGATGGGGCCGGTCGCGTCCTCGACGGTGCGGTCGGGATAGACGTAGGGGGCGAGCATCGCGGCCATCGCGGCCACGCCCTCGTCGCCGCCGGCGCGGTCGATCATCGTCGCGTTGTAGTCCGCGATCGCCGCCGACATCGCCGACAGGAACGCCTCCGTCAGCGCCCGGTCCGCGACGTTCCCGGTCGAGCCGAACATCGTCGTCACCTGGTAGCCCGGCAGGTAGTCGGCGACCTTGCCGATCTCGTGGACCTCCGGCCCGCGCGCCAGCCCGCCCGCGATGTGCGGCACGATCGACCAGCCGTCGATCTGACCCGGTCTTGAGCGCGCCGATCACCGCGCCGACCGTCTGGAGCGGCACGTAGTCCATCGCGATGCCCTCGGCCTGCGCGATCTTCGAGCCCATGTAGTGGAACGACGATCCCGCCGTCGTCATGCCCCACCGGCGCCCGTCGAGCCCCGCGGGCGTCGTCACGCCGTCCTGGAACGCCGCGTCCGAGACGAGGATCGCCTGACCCGGGATGCCCGGCTCCTCGCTCAGCGCGCCGCCGAACACCTTGATCGCGCCCTTCTCGGCCAGGTTGATGAGCCCGCCCGACACCGCCGTCATCGCGTAGTCCACGTCGCCCGACGCGATCGCCAGCGCCATCGGCTGCGCGGCCTGGAAGTAGACCGGCTCGACCTCCAGCCCGGCCTCGGCGAACATCCCCTTCTCGATCGCGATGAAGGTCGGCGCGTGGCTCGCGAAGCGCAGGGCGCCGACGCGGATCGCACGGTTCTGCGCGAGCGCGGGGGCGGCGAGCGCGGTGGCGGCGGTCGCGCCGATGAGGCCGAGCGTGCGGCGGCGGGTGATGGTCATGGCGAAGTCCTCCCAGAGATCGCGCGGGAGGAGAGGGGAGGGGTCGCGGCCTGTCAACCGTCGGGGGGGGGCGGAGATCCAGGTGGCGTCGGGTTCGGGCGCGAGCCGCAGCCGGGCGGAACACCTCGTGCAGGGCGGCGCTGGGCCCGCTCGGACCGCATGCGGAGGCGCCCGCCTCCTGTCGGGAGGCCGCACCGGCGACCCGCGCTTCGCCCGCTCTACGCTCGCTCGCAGGCGACGCGCTCCGCCACGGCGTGTCCGGGCGACCCGCCACCCGGCGCGCCGCCCGAGCGCCGGGCCGCGCCCGGATCGCTGCTCCCGACGGGCCGGCGACCCGCTCCGCGGGCCGCGTTCGAAATTGACGACCTTCTCCGGAAGGCCTTCCGGGCGCGCCCCGGTTGGGGCTCCGCATGTTCGCAGCTCGAAAGGTCCACCGGACCTTTCGCCGGCTACGCCGGACCGCTGTTCTCTACGGGACGGCGACCCGCTTGCGCGGGCCGCGTTCGACACTGGCGACGTTCCACCGGAAGGTCGTCGAAGGAGCCGGGGCTTCGCTCGCGCTACGCCCGTTCGCGCCTGTAAACGCCCCACCGGGGCGTTTGCGGGCGGCGCTCACCCCGCCGCCCGCGACTGGCGCTTGCGCTCGTGGGGGTCGAGGAAGCGCTTGCGGAGGCGGATCGACTTCGGCGTCACCTCGACCAGCTCGTCGTTGTCGATGTAGGCGATCGCCTGCTCGAGCGTCAGCGTCACCGGCGTCGTCAGCCGCACCGCCTCGTCGGTCCCGCTCGCGCGCACGTTCGTGAGCTGCTTGCCCTTGAGCGGATTCACCTCGAGGTCGTTATCGCGCGAATGCTCGCCGATGATCATGCCGGTGTAGACCTGCTCCTGCGCGCCGATGAAGAACTTGCCGCGATCCTCGAGCTTCCACAGCGCGTAGGCCACGCGACACCCCGTCCTCCATCGAGATCAGCACGCCCTGACGACGTCCCGGGATCGGCCCCTTGAAGGGCGCCCATTCGTGGAACACGCGGTTCAGGACGCCCGTGCCGCGCGTGTCGGTCAGGAACTCGCCGTGATAGCCGATCAGCCCGCGCGAGGGGACGTGCGCGATGATCCGCGTCTTGCCCGCGCCCGCGGGCTTCATCTCCGTCAGGTCGCCGCGCCGCACACCGGTGATCTTCTCGATGACCGCGCCCGAATACTCGTCGTCGACGTCGATCGTGACCTCCTCGACGGGCTCGAGCCGCTGGCCGCCCTCGTCGCGGAACAGCACCTGCGGACGCGAGACGCTGAGCTCGAACCCCTCGCGGCGCATGTTCTCGATCAGCACGCCCATCTGCAGCTCGCCGCGCCCCGCGACCTCGAAGGCCTCGCCGCCCGGCGTGTCGGTGACCTGGATCGCGACGTTGACCTCCGCCTCGCGCATCAGCCGCTCGCGGATCACGCGCGACTGCACCTTCTTGCCGTCGCGCCCCGCGAGCGGGCTGTCGTTGATCCCGAACGTCACGGTGATCGTCGGCGGGTCGATCGGCTGCGCGGGCAGCGGCACGTCGATCGACGCGTCGCACAGCGTGTCGGCCACGGTCGCCTTCGACATGCCCGCGATGGTCACGATGTCGCCCGCCTCGGCGGCGTCGATCGGCTGCTGCTGGAGGCCGCGGAAGGCGAGGATCTTGCTCGCGCGGAACGACTCGATCTTCTCGCCGGTCCGCGACAGCGCCTGGATCGTCTGCCCGGCCGTCAGCGTGCCCGACTCGACCCGCCCCGTCAGGATGCGCCCGATGAACGGGTCCGCGCCGAGCGTCGTGGCCAGCATCCGGAACGGCTTGTCGCGATCCGCCACCTGGCGCGGCGCGGGGACGTGGGACAGCACGAGGTCGAAGAGCGCGCCGAGCCCCTCGCGCGGCCCGTCGAGCTCCATGTCGGCCCAGCCCGAGCGACCGGAGGCGTACATGTGCGGGAAGTCGAGCTGGTCGTCGTCCGCGCCGAGGTTGGCGAAGAGGTCGAACACCTCGTCGAGCGCGCGATCGGGCTCCGCATCGGGCTTGTCGACCTTGTTGAGCACCACGATCGGCCGGAGCCCGAGCGCCAGCGCCTTGGCGGTCACGAACTTGGTCTGCGGCATCGGCCCCTCGGCCGCGTCCACGAGCAGCACCACGCCGTCGACCATCGACAGGATCCGCTCCACCTCGCCGCCGAAATCGGCGTGGCCGGGCGTGTCGACGATGTTGATGCGCACGCCCTTCCACTCGACCGAGGTCGCCTTTGCGAGGATCGTGATGCCCCGCTCGCGCTCGAGGTCGTTGCTGTCCATCGCCCGCTCGGTCGTGGCCTGGTTCTCGCGGTAGCTGCCCGACTGCTTGAGAAGCTCGTCCACCAGCGTCGTCTTGCCGTGGTCCACGTGCGCGATGATCGCGATGTTGCGAAGGTCCATGAAGGAAAGCCTTGGGTCGGGCCGCGACGCGCCGAGTCCGGCGTCGTCGGAAGGGATAGGGACGGGATTTCGCGCGCCTAGAGCGCATCGGCGCGAAGGCCAGGAGCTGCCACGGACCACCCGGCGGCCGACGGGCGGGCGGGAGCGCCTGACCCGCCTCCCGGCCACGCGACCGTCCCGGCGGCGCCGACTCGAGGAGATGCCGAGTCCCGCACCCTTGCGATGGCGGCGCTCATCGCGGCCTGGCCGGCTCCTCGCTGCGTCCGCGCGACCGCGCAGCCCCGGACGGACGCCGCGCACGGCATGGCCCTCTTCGCGCGCGGACTGCGCCGCGTGCCACGGGGCGGACGCCGGAGGCGGGACGTCCGCCGCCGGGCGCGCGCCCGACCTCACCGCGCATCGCCGCGCGCGCGGGCGGCACGTTTCCGACCGTCGCGGTGCTCGCGCAGATCGACGGCCGATCGGCCGTCACGGCGACCCGGAGCCGGGCATGACCGGAGTTCGGCGCGGGCGACATGGGACCCACCATCGTGACCGAGCTGACGGAGCGGCGGCACGCCGGTCGCCGTCCGACCTGCTGGCGCTCGCGACCTATCTCGAGGGGATCCAGCGCTGATCCTCCCGGCTCGCGCCATGGTCACGCCATCGGCCCGCGCCGCCGCGGTCGCGATCGCGCTCGCCGGAATCCTCGCCGCGCCCGCCGCCGCGATGGAGTTCCCCGCGCCCGTCACCGATGCCGACTTCCGCGCGACCGATCCCGCGCAGGTCGCGATGGGGCGGCTGCTGTTCTGGGACCCGATCCTGTCGGGCAACCGCGCGATCTCCTGCGGCACCTGCCACCATCCGCGCTTCGGCACCGGCGACGGGCTGTCGCTGGGCCTGGGCGACGGGGGCCGGGGCCTCGGCCCCGACCGCGCGGTCGACGCCGCGAACCCGCCCGAGCAGCGCATCCCGCGCAACGCGCCGGGCCTGTGGAACCTCGGCGCGCACGAGTTCACCGTCCTCTTCCACGACGGCCGGATCGAGGCGCTGCCCGACGGCACGCTGCGCACGCCGATGGGCCCCGAGATGACCGAGGGCTTCGACACGCTCCTGTCGGCGCAGACGATGTTCCCGGTCCTGTCGGGCGACGAGATGGCCGGGCACTATTCCGAGAACGACGTCGCCCGCGCCGTCCGCCAGGGCATCGTCACCGGCGAGGGCGGCGCCTGGGACCGGCTCGCCGCGCGCGTCCGCGCCGTCCCGGCCTACGAGGCGATGTGGCGCGCGGCCTTCCCCGGCGACGACGCGCTCGACTTCACCGACGTGTCCGACGCCATCGCGGCCTTCGTCGAGCACGAATGGCGCTCCGACGCGGCCCCCTTCGACGCCTGGCTGCGCGGCGAGGGCGACCTGCACCCCCGCGCGCTGGAGGGGATCGAGGCGTTCTACGGCGGGCTGGGCTGCGCGGCGTGCCATTCCGGGCCGTTCCAGACCGATCACGGCTTCCATGTCACCGGCGCGCCGCAGCTCGGCCCGGGCAAGCGCGAGCGCTTCGAGCGCCACGCCCGCGACGAGGGCCGCATCCGCGTCACCGGGGAGGCGGCCGACCGCTTCGCGTTCCGCACGCCGTCGCTGCGCAACGTGACCGAGACCGGCCCCTGGGGCCATGCCGGGGGCCATGCCGATCTGCGCGCGTTCCTGCGCGACCACGCCGCCCCCCGCTCGGCGCTCGCCGCAGGCGCCCGCGACGCGGTGCTGCCGGCGATCGAGGGCGCGGAGGACTGGCGCATCGCCGACGACGCGGCCGAGGTCGCCGCGCTCGCCGCCGCGATCCGCGGCCCCGACCGCGTGCTGACCGAGGACGAGGTCACCGCGCTGATGGCGTTCCTCGAAAGCTTGCGCGACGAGGAGGCGCTCGCGGGCCGCCTCGGCATCCCCGACACGGTGCCGTCGGGCCTGCCCGTGGACCGCTAGGCCCTCCGCCCGGCCTCCGAGCGCGTCACCGCTCGACCCGGACCGTTCCCGGCGCGACGGCCTCCCACTCCCCGGCCACCCCGTCCGGCCACGTCACCCGCACCTCCGCCCCCGCCGCCGCGCCGATCCCGAAATGCAGCGGCCCGACCCCGCCGCCCGCATGGCCGCCGCCGACCGTCAGTTCCTGCCCCTGCACCCCGGCCTGCGTGCGCACCTCCACCCACGCGCCGATCCGCGTCGCGGTTCCCGCCCGGCTGCGCGAGCGTCACCGCGACCGACCGGCCGCCCTCGGTCACGTTGCGCCAGACCTCGAGCGGCGCGCGCCGGTTCACCACGGCGAGGTCGAGCCGCCCGTCGCCGTCGAGGTCCGCGAGCGCCGCCCCGCGTCCCCGCGCCTCCGAGGCCACGCCCGCCGCCGCGGCCACCGGCCGGAACGTCCCGCCCTCGTTCAGCAGCAGGTCGTTGGGGTCCGCCATCGCCATGCCCGGCATCTGGTCGACGTTGCCCTTGGCGACGAACAGGTCCGCGTCGCCGTCGTCGTCCACGTCGCCCCAGGCCGCGTGCCATCCCGTCGAGGGACGCCCGTCGCCGCCCTGCGCGGGCCGCTGCGCCGCGAGCCCCATCGCGTAGGGCGCCACCGCCAGCCCGTCCGGCCCCGACAGCATCGTCAGCTGGTCGCCCATCGAGGTCAGCGTCACGTCCGGCAGCCCGTCGCCGTTCACGTCGCGCGACGCGATCCCCATGCCCCAGATCGACGGCCCGGCGAAGCCGTCACCGGGACCGAGGAACCGACCCTCGGCCAGCGACCACATCTGCTCGCCGCCGTCCCGCACGTAGTACTGCCGGTCGTTCGACAGTCGCAGCGTCACAGCCCCGTCGCGATCCTCGTCGGAGAACAGCATCGAGAGCGTGCAAAGCCCCGGCGACAGCGCCGTCGCGGCGTAGCCGTCGCCCTCGGGGCGCAGCAGCAGCCCGTCGTCGCAGGCCTCGAACGGACCCGCAGGGTCGGCGCGGTCGACGTAGTTCCCGAATGCGAGCGTCGGCCGTCCGTCGCCCTCCCAGGTGGCCGAGAACGCCGTCGTCCAGGCCTCGCCGCCACCCGGCACCCCGAAGTCGTGGGCCGCGAAGCCGCAGGCCCCGTCGCCGCGAAGCGTCGCGTTCGGCCCCACGCGCAGCACCACGAGATCGCGCGCCCCGTCCGCGTCGAGGTCGAGCGCGTAGACGCCCGTGGCCCCCAGGATCGTGGGGAAGTCGCCGCGCTCGAACCGCATCCCGCCGCGGTTGCGCAGCAGCGTGACCGGGTTCGCGCCCCCGGCCGCGACCAGCTCCGGCAGCCCGTCGCCGTCGCAATCCACCGGGGCCACGCCCCCGCCGACGAAATGCTCCCACCCGCCGGCATAGACGTGGCCCGGCACCGCCACCGGCTCGAAGCGCGGATCGGCGAGGGCGGGCGCCGCGCCCGCGATCAGCGCCGCGATCCCCGCGCCCCTCACGCCAGCAGCCGCGGCGTGAGGTCCGACAGCGCCAGCGCCGCCGCGCCTCGCGCCCAGACGAGGTCGTCCCAGGCGTTCACCTCGATCGGCGGCGGGACGTTGAGCGTGAGCCCCGCGACCTCGGCCAGCATCTCCTCGGCGTAGAGGAAGTCGAACCGCATCCGGCTGCCCGACAGGATGATGCGGCGCGGGTCGAACAGGTTCGCGACGTTCGCGAGCCCGACGGCGAGGTAGCGCCCCGCCCGGTCGAAGATCGCCCGCGCCGCCGCGTTCCCGGCCTTGGCCTCGTCGTAGAGCGCGGCCAGCACCTGCCCGCGCGGCGGCAGCGCGCCGTCGAGCGCGACGGCCGCCTCGCGCACCAGCGCGAAGTCCGCGACGTAGGCCTCGAGGCAGCCGCGCTGCCCGCAGCGGCACAGCGCGCCGTCGAGCTGCACCTTGGTGTGGCCGAGCTCCATCCCGAACCCGTGCGCGCCGCGGTAGGGCGCGTGGTCCACGACCAGCCCGAGCCCGACCCCGTACTCGATCGTGACCACCGCGAAGTCCGACAGCGACCGCCCCCGCCCGAACCACAGCTCCGCCATCGTCAGGAGGTTCGCGTCGTTGTCGACGGCGCAGGGCAGGCCGAGCCGATCCGATACCCGCGCGGCGAGGTCCACGTCGCGCCCCGCCACGATGGGCGACCAGCGCATCCGCCCGGTGGCGTGGTCGATCATGCCCGGCATCCCGAGCCCCGCGCCGAGCACGTCGGGCGCGTCCGGCCCGGCCGCGTCGAGCAGGCGCGCATAGATCTCCGCGACCTCGTCCAGCAGCGTCTCGACCGAGCGCGTCTCGGCGACGCGGGGGAGGGCGGCGCGCGCGACCGGCTGCCCGGCGAGGTCCACGAGGATCGCGGAATGGTCGTGGTCGGATACCTTCATCCCGGCCACCAGCCCGCGGCGCGGCTCCACCCCGAGCGTCACCGGCGGACGGCCCCGCCCCGACGGCGCGGCGTCCTCCTGCGAGCTCGCGCAGCAGCCCGCCCGCGAGCAGGTCCGACACGAGCGGCGTCACCGAGCCGGGCGACACCTCGAGCGCCTTGGCGAGCGCGGCGCGGCTGATCCGCCCGGCCGAGCGGACCTGCTCGTAGACCTGCTGGCGGAGCGGCCGCGCGCCCGCCTGCCGCGCGCCCCGCAGCGGGCCGCAGCCCGGCGCGTCGCCCTGCGCGAGCTCGGTCGCGGCCCGTCCGTCGGGCGCGACGTCAAGAACCATTAATTCGGCCCCGCAAGTATTCGTCCCTCCCTCGCCCGCCCCGGAGGCGGCATCTACCCCTTCCGGGACGGATCATCGGCGGCCAGTGAACGTTTCTCCGCCGCCCTCGTCAAATTAATTTTGACAACCGAACTTAAAGTTGCTTCCCTCCCCGCATCCGATCTCCGGCCCCGATGCCGGGACGCGATCCTTGGGAGGACGACATGAAGACGTTTCTGACGGCGAGCGTGCTCGCGACCCTGACCTTCACCACCGCCGCCATCGCGCAGGACGCGCCCACCGTCGGCGTCAGCTGGTCGAACTTCCAGGAGGAGCGCTGGAAGACCGACGAGGCCGCCATGAAGGAGGCGCTCGAGGCCGCCGGGGCCACCTACATCTCGGCGGACGCGCAGTCCTCGGCCTCCAAGCAGCTCTCCGACATCGAGTCGCTGATCGCCCAGGGCGCCGACGCGCTCATCATCCTCGCGCAGGACAGCCAGGCCATCGGCCCGGCGATCACCGCCGCGCAGAACGAGGGCATCCCGGTCGTGGGCTACGACCGCCTGATCGAGGATCCCTACGCGTTCTACCTCACCTTCGACAACGTCGAGGTCGGGCGGATGCAGGCCCGCGCCGTGCTCGAGGCGCAGCCCTCGGGCAACTACGTGATGATCAAGGGCTCGCCCACCGACCCGAACGCCGACTTCCTGCGCGGCGGGCAGCAGGAGGTCCTGCAGGAGGCCGTGGACGCGGGCGACATCACCATCGTCGGCGAGGCCTACACCGACGGCTGGCTGCCCGCGAACGCGCAGCGCAACATGGAGCAGATCCTGACCGCCGAGGACAACATGGTCGACGCGGTCGTGGCCTCCAACGACGGCACGGCGGGCGGCGCGGTCGCCGCGCTGACGGCGCAGGGCATGGAGGGGATCCCGGTCTCGGGCCAGGATGGCGACGGCGCCGCGCTCAACCGCATCGCGTCGGGCACGCAGACGGTCTCCGTCTGGAAGGACTCGCGCGAGCTCGGCCGCGAGGCCGCCGAGGTCGCGGTGGCGATGGCCGGCGGCGCGGACATGACCTCGGTCGAGGGCGCCGCGCCCTTCACCACGCCCGGCGGCACCGAGCTGACGGCGAAGTTCCTCGCGCCGATCCCGATCACGCAGGACAACCTGTCGGTCGTCACCGATGCCGGCTGGATCACCGTCGAGGACCTCTGCCAGGGCGTCGAGAACGGCCCCGCCCCCTGCTCCTGAACCGGCCCGGCCCGTCCCCCGGGGGCGGGCCGACCCCGACACGACGCATCAGCGCCCGGGAGGCCCGATGACGGACGCGACCGACCCTGCCGCGGTGCCGACCGCACGGCCCGCCAGCGGCACCACCATCGAGCGGCGGCCCGCCGCCCCCGCGCGGGGCTTCGCGGCGCTCGACCTCGACACGCGGCTGCTGGGCATGATCGGCGCCTTCGCGATCATCTGCCTTGCCTTCCACGTCGCCTCCGACGGCCGCTTCGTCACCCCGCGCAACCTCTTCAACCTGACGATCCAGACCGCCTCGGTCGCGATCATGGCGACCGGCATGGTGTTCATCATCGTCATGCGCCACATCGACCTCTCGGTCGGCTCGGTGCTCGCCACCTGCTCCGCCGTCATGGCGATGACCCAGACGCAGCTCCTGCCGAACGCGCTCGGCCTCGGGCTCGGCCATCCGCTGACGCCCTGGGTCGCGATCGCGGCGGGGCTGGTCGCGGGCGCGGCCATCGGCGCGTTCCACGGCTACCTCGTGGGCTACCTCGCGATCCCCGCCTTCATCGTCACGCTGGGCGGGCTCCTGGTCTGGCGCAACGTCGCCTGGTACCTCACCGACGGGCAGACGATCGGCCCGCTCGACGAGACGTTCCAGCTCTTCGGCGGCATCAACGGCACGCTGGGCGAGACCGGCTCCTGGGCGCTCGGCGTCCTCGCCGCCGCCGCGACCATCTGGGCGCTGTGGTCGGCACGGCGCGGCAAGGTCGCCCACGACATGCCGGTCAAGCCGCTCTGGGCGGAGGCCGCCGTGGCCGCCATTGCCGCCGCCGCGATCCTGGGCTTCGTCGCGCTCCTGAACGCCTACGAGGTCCCGACCCGCGTGCTCGAGCGCGACTTCGCCGCGCGCGGCGAGGTCATGCCCGAGGGGCTGACGCAGGGCTACGGCGTCCCCATCAGCGTCGTCCTGCTGATCGCGGTGGCCATCGTGATGACCGTGATCGCGCGCCGCACCCGCTTCGGCCGCTACGTCTTCGCCGCCGGCGGCAACCCCGACGCCGCGCAGCTCTCGGGCATCGACACCCGGATGCTCACCGTCAAGGTCTTCGCGCTCCTCGGCGTGCTCTGCGCGCTGGCAGCACTCGTGGCGTCCGCGCGGCTCACCAACCACTCCAACGACATCGGCGTCCTCGACGAGCTGCGCGTGATCGCCGCCGCCGTGATCGGGGGCACCGCGCTCAAGGGCGGCGTCGGCACGATCTACGGCGCGATCATCGGCGCGCTCATCATGCAGTCGCTGCAATCGGGAATGGCGATGGTCGGCGTCGACGCGCCGCTCCAGAACATCGTCGTGGGCGCCGTGCTCGTCGTCGCGGTGCTGGTGGACATCTGGTACCGGCGGCGGACGGGGGCACGGGACTGATGGCGCTGGATCGAGCGATGGCCGCCCGCCCCCCGGTGGACCGCACCGGCACCCCGCTGGTGGAGATGCGCGACGTCTCGATCGCCTTCGGCGGCGTGCAGGCGGTGGACGGCGTCTCGCTCAGCCTCTGGCCGGGCGAGGTGGTGGGGCTGCTCGGGCACAACGGCGCGGGCAAGTCGACGCTGATCAAGTGCCTCGCCGGGGCCTACCGAATGGATGCGGGGCAGGTGCTGATCGACGGCGAGCCCGTGGACATCCGCTCGCCCGCCGATGCCCGCGCCCACGCGATCGAGACGATCTACCAGACGCTCGCGCTGGCCGACAACCTCGACGCCCCCGCGAACCTCTTCCTCGGGCGCGAGCTCACGACCCGGCTCGGACTGGTGGACGACGCCCGGATGGAGGCCGAGACGCGCCGGATCATGGCCCGCCTCAATCCCAACTTCCGCAAGATCACCGAGCCCGTCTCCGCGCTCTCGGGCGGCCAGCGCCAGTCCGTCGCCATCGCCCGCGCGGTCTACTTCAACGCGCGCATCCTGATCATGGACGAGCCGACGGCGGCGCTGGGCGTGCACGAGACCAAGATGGTCGCCGACCTCATCGGCGAGCTGAAGGCGCAGGGGCTCGGCATCCTTCTCATCAGCCACGACACCCGCGAGATGATGGAGCTCTGCGACCGCGTCTCGGTGATGAAGAACGGCCGGACCGTCGCCACGGAGCGCGTCGAGGACGTGAGCGAGGACGACATCCTGTCGATGATCATCCTGGGCAAGAACCCGCGCGAGGCGGCTTGACGGGAGGGGATCGTCTTTCGGTCCCCGTCGATCGGGGCAACCCGGCGACGGGGGCGCGACAGGTGCGGGGCGAGCGTCGGTCCCACCACGCCCGGAGGCGGGGAACCGGGGGGCGGCTCGGCGGGCATGGGAGGCGCTTCGGTCGCCACCCCGTCCGGCGAGGGCGGTGGCGCGACGGAGGCGAGACCGCGAGGGACGCATCGGAGACGTCCCTCGGGATGCCGTCCCATCGACGGCGATCCGCGGCAAGGACGCTCGGGAGCCGGCGGGAATGGGAAGGAGGCTAGGATGATCGTGCCGAACTCCCGGTTCGACGGCGGCACGATGCGGCCGAGATCGCCATGCGTCCGCCCGATCGACGCCGCCCCGCACGCGGGTCTGGGCGAAGGTATGGCGTCCAGGCTTCGCGACCGCCATCGCCGCGTCGCATCCGGCGCGCCCCGGTCCCCGCATTCCGGGCCGCGCCGCGTCCCCGGCATCGCCAAGTCTCGTCCGCCCGGCATGCGGGGCGGGACGCATCGCCCGTCGGGCCTGACGCCCATGTTCCTCGGCCTCGACCTCGGCACCTCCGCGCTCAAGGCGATCCTCGTGGACGCGGACGAGCGCGTCGTCGCCGAAAGCTCCGCCCCTCTGACCGTCCGGCGTCCCCGCGACGGTTGGGCCGAGCAGCACCCGGACGACTGGATCGTCGCCTCGCGCGCGGCGCTGGCGGGCTTGGGCGACCTCTCGGGCGTGGCCGCCATCGGCCTCTCGGGGCACATGCACGGCGCGACCCTGCTCGGGCCCGACGACCGCCCGCTGCGGCCCTGCATGCTCTGGAACGACACGCGCGCGCATGCCGAGGCCGCGGCGCTCGACGCCGATCCCCGATTCCGCGCCACCACCGGCACCATCGTCTTCCCCGGCTTCACCGCGCCCAAGGTGGAGTGGGTCCGCCGTCACGAGCCCGCGACCTTCGACGCCATCGCCCGCATCCTTCTGCCCAAGGACCATCTGCGCCTATGGCTGACCGGCGAGGCGGTCACCGACCTCTCGGACGCGTCGGGCACCGCGTGGCTCGACACCGGCGCGCGGGACTGGTCCGACGCGCTGCTCGCCGCCTGCCGTCTCGACCGCGGACGGATGCCCCGGCTCGTGGAGGGCTCCGCGGTCTCCGCCACGCTGCGTCCCGCGCTCGCCGCCGAGCTCGGGATGCCGGTCGTGCCCGTCGCGGGCGGGGCGGCCGACAACGCCGCCGCGGCGATCGGCTCGGGCGTGGTGGCGGAGGGCTCGGCGTTCCTCTCGCTCGGCACGTCGGGCGTGCTGGCCGCCGCCGCGACCGCCTACCGCCCCGACCCGGCCACCGCCGTCCACACCTTCTGCCACGCGATCCCCGGCGCGTGGCTGCAGATGGGCGTGATCCTCGCGGCGACCGACGCGCTCGAATGGCTCGCCCGGCTGACGGGGCGCTCCGCCGCCGAGCTCGCCGCCGGCGCGGGACCCCCGCGCGCGCCCGGCCGAACGCTGTTCCTGCCCTATCTGGGCGGCGAGCGGACGCCGCACGACGACGCGGCCATCCGCGGCCAGTTCCTCCATCTCGACCACGCCACCGACGCCGCCGCCGCCGCCCGCGCGGTGATGGAGGGCGTGGCCTACGCCTTCGCCGATTGCCGCGACGCGCTCGCCGGGGCCGGCACCCGCATCGACCGCGCGCTCGTCACCGGCGGCGGCGCGCGCTCCGCCGAGTGGCTCGCGATCCTCGCCTCCACCCTCGCCATCCCCCTCGACGTGCCCGCCACCGGCGCGCAGGGCGCGGCGCTGGGCGCGGCCCGCCTCGCGCGCATGGCCGCCGGAGCGAGCCCTGCCATCGCCACCCCTCCGGCCATCGCCCGCAGCGTCGAGCCGGACCCGGCCCTCGTCGCCGCTCATGCCGAGGGCCATGCCCGCTACCGCGCCGCCTATGCGCGCCTGAAGGATCTGCCATGACCGACTTCTTCGCCGGCATCCCGCGCGCCCGCTTCGACCCCGACGCCGCGGACGACCTCGCCTACCGCCACTACGACCCCGACCGCGTCGTCGCGGGCAAGCGCCTCGAGGATCACCTGCGCTTCTCCGTCGCCTGGTGGCACGCCTTCGCCTGGCCCGGCGGCGACCCGTTCGGCGGCGCCACGTTCGAGCGCCCGTGGTTCGCCGCCGACGACATGGCCCACGCCCGCCTCAAGGCCGACGCCGCGTTCGAGATGTTCGCGATCCTCGGCCAGCCGTTCTTCGCCTTCCACGACGCCGACATCCGCCCCGAGGGCGCCACCTTCGCCGAGACGACCGCCAATCTCGACGCGATGGTCGACCACATCGGCACCAGGATGGAGGCGACCGGCACCCGGCTCCTCTGGGGCACCGCAAACCTCTTCACGCACCGCCGCTACATGGCCGGCGCCGCCACCAACCCCGACCCGGACGTCTTCGCCCACGCCGCCGCCACCGTGAAGACCTGCCTCGACGCGACCCACCGGCTCGGTGGCGCCAACTACGTCCTCTGGGGCGGGCGCGAGGGCTACGAGACGCTCCTGAACACCGACCTCGCCCGCGAACGCCAGCAGGCCGGGCGGTTCCTCTGCATGGTCGTGGACTACGCGAGGAAGATCGGCTTCGACGGCGCCATCCTGATCGAGCCCAAGCCGCAGGAGCCCACCAAGCACCAGTACGACCACGACGTCGCCACCGTGCACGGCTTCCTGCAGGAGTTCGGGCTCGAGCGCGACGTGAAGGTCAACGTCGAGCAGGGCCACGCCATCCTCGCCGGCCACAGCTTCGAGCACGAGCTGGCGCTGGCCGCCTCGCTGGGCCTGTTCGGCTCCATCGACATGAACCGCAACGACCAGCAGTCGGGCTGGGACACCGACCAGTTCCCCGAACGACGTCCCCGAGGTCGCCCGCGCCTACTACGAGGTCCTCCGCGCCGGCGGCTTCACCACCGGCGGCACCAACTTCGACGCCAAGCTCCGCCGCCAGTCGCTGGACCCCGCCGACCTGATCGCCGCCCATGTCGGCGCGATGGACGTCTGCGCGCGCGGGCTCATGGCGGCGGCGGCGCTCCTCGAGGACGGCGCGCTCGAGCGCGCGCGGACGGAGCGCTACGCGGGGTGGGACGGCTCGGACCTGCTCGGCTCCGACCTCGCCGCCATCGCCGCGCGGGTTGAGCGGGACGGGACGGACCCGCAGCCCCGGTCGGGGCGGCAGGAGAGGCTGGAGGCGGTGTGGAACCGGTTCGTGTGACCTGAAGGGCTTACCTGCGTCCGCGCAGAGGTCGCCATTCGGCGAAGGTCCGCTCCGAGCCCGTTTCGACCGATGCTGCATCAAGCACGAATGGCATCATTCGGGCCTTCACGTCAAATCTCCCAATCAACCGATGCCGAAGGTGAGCGGCGCGATGACGGCCGGTTGCGGTAGCCACAAGTACCAAGTCAGGGTCGTTCCAAACGGCTCACGTAAGAAGGCCGATCGAGCGTGCAGACAGGACGCACTGTTATCGGGGCTCCACTGCCTTTCGTGGTTTGCCACCTTTAATCTGGAAGGAATGGCAGGATCTTGTCGAGCGTTGCTGGGTAGTCTCGCACGCGCACGCCGGTGGCGTTGAAGATCGCGTTGGTGACGGCCGCCCCCGCGCCGGAGATGCCAAGCTCGCCGATGCCCTTTGCCTGGATCGGGTTGGCATGGTCATCGCGCTCGTCGATGAACAGTACGTCGAGCTGGGGGACGTCGAGATTGACCGGGATGTGGTACTCGGCCAAGTCGCGGTTGACGACGTGGCCGTCGCGCGCGTCGTGGTGGAGCTCCTCGTGCAGCGCGGCGCCGATGCCCCAGATCATCCCGCCGTGGCATTGCGAGCGCGCGGTCTGGGGGTTCAGGATGCGACCGGCCGCGAAGGTGCCAAGCATCCGCCGGACCCGCGTCTCGCCGGTCACGGCGTTGACGGCGACCTCCGCGAAATGCGCGCCGTAGCCGGCCTGGGAGACCGACTTCATCGTCTTGCCCGGCTCGACATGGCCTTCCTGCGTGATCGGCGCGTCGAGGAGGTCCGCGAGGCTCTTGCGGAGGTTGCCGCCCGTCGCCACGCCGTCCTTCAGGGTCAGCTCGTCACGGTCGCAGCCGAGCGCCTTCGCAACCTTCGTGCGGATGGCCTCGCAGGCGAGATAGACCGAGGAGCCGGACGATTGTGCGCCCCATGAGCCGCCGGACCCCGAACCGGCCGGAAGGTCCGTGTCACCCAGGCTCACCGTCACGGCCTCCACCGGCAGCCCCAGCATCTCGGCCGCGATCTGACCCAGGATCGTGTAGGTGCCGGTCCCGATGTCCGTCATGTCGGTCTCGACGAGCGCGGTCCCGTCGGGATTCAGGGTCACGCGGGCCTTGGATTCCGACAGGATGTTGGTCCGCGCGGCCGCGGACATGCCCATGCCGATCCACCAGTCGCCCTCGCGCCGGCTGGCCGGGACCGGATTGCGCGCCGACCAGCCGAAGCGGTCGGCGCCCTCGCGCAGGCACTGCTCCAGCGAGCGGGCCGAGTAGGGGATGTCCTTCTCGGGATGGCGCTCGGGGATGTTGCGGATGCGAAGCTCCACGGGGTCGATCCCGAGCTCATGGGCCAGCTCGTCCACCGCGTTCTCGAGCGCCAGCATGCCGACGGCCTCGCCCGGGGCGCGCACGGAGCCGGCGCAGGTCAGGTTGACCCGCGCGATCTCGTGCACGAAGCGGCGGTTCTCGCCGCCGTAGAGAAAGTGCGTGGCTTGCGCGACCGGCTCGGAGAAGGACTCCTCGGGCAGGTTGGAGACCCGGTCCTCGTGCGCGAGGCCGGTCAACGTGCCGTCCGCGTCCGCCGCAAGGCGGATGCGCTGCACGGTCTCCGAGCGGCGCATGGTGCTCTCGAACACCGTCCGGCGGCCCATCACGACGCGCACCGGGCGGGAGAGCGCCTTCGCCGCGACGGCGGCCGCCACCGCCTCCGGCGCGAGCCCCAGCTTCGAGCCGAACCCGCCGCCGACGAACGGGGCGAGGATGCGGACGTTCTTGGGCTCGATCCCAAGCGCGTCCGCGATCTCGTTCCGGTTGTACTTGAGCATCTGGTAGCTGCCGTGGAGCGTCAGCGTCTCGCCGTCCCACTGCGCCAGCGAGGCGTGCGGCTCCATCGGCGCGCTCGACTGCACGGGCGTGGTGTAGGTGACGTCGACGCTGGCGGCCGCGTCGCCCATGGCGCCGTCGATGTCGCCCTGATCGAGCTGCTTGCCCTCGGGCGTCTCCGCCTCGACGGAGGACGGGTCGAACGCCGCGTCGTCGTCCGCGTCGTAGGTGACGGAGAGACGGATGGCCGCGTCGCGGGCCTGCTCGAACGTCTCGGCTACGACGAGGGCGATCGGCTGGCCGAGATAGTCGACGCGGTCGCCGGGCTGCACCGGCGCCTCGTCCGCCCCGCCCTGCGCCGGATTGCGCAGCAGCTTGCCGCCGTGGAAGACGCCGAGCACGCCGGGCATGGCCATCGCGGCGTCCTCGTCCACCGACGTCACGCGGCCCTTGGCGATCGTCGCGCGCACGAGCACGCCGGTCGCGAGGTCCGCGGCCTCCGCCTCGGCCGCATAGAGCGCCGTCCCGGATACCTTCCGCGGCCCGTCGGGACGGTTGAGCGGCCTGGAGACGACGCCCTGCGCCATCTCGTCGAGGCGTCGCCGCTCCATCGGCGCATCCATCTTGAGGTGCCCCGTGTCGTAGGGGTCGCTCGCGAAGGGGTTCAGATCGGTAAGGTCCATGGATCAGTCTCCTGCGGCTTCGCGCAGCACGGACTTCAGGAGCCTGCGCGCGAGAGGGATCTTGAAGTCGTTGTCGCCGTGTCCGCTTGCGCTCGCGAGGAGCACGTCGGCCGCGCGGTCAAAGAGCGCGTCGTCCGGCGCCTGCCCGCGCAACACATCCTCGACGGCCGCGTCGCGCCAGGGTTTCGGAGCCAGCCCGCCGAAGGCCAGTGCCACGTGGTCGAAGCGCCCGTCGACCATCGTCGTGACCGCGGCCACCGAGGCGAGGGCGAAGGCGTAGGAGGCCCGGTCGCGCGCCTTGCGGTAGGTCTGGAACGCGCCCTCCACCGGGGGCGGCAGCGTGACGGCGGTGATCAGGTCGCCGTCGCGCAGGACCGTCTCGACCTGCGGAGCGTCGCCGGGAAGGACGTGGAAGTCGGCCAGCGGGACCGTCCGGGTCGCGCCGTCCGGGCCCTCGATCTCGACCTCCGCGCCGAGCGCCAGCATGCCGACCGCCATGTCGGACGGATGCGTGGCGATGCAGTGCTCCGACCCGCCCAGGATTGCGAGGATGCGGTTGAGGCCCTGCATCGCGTCGCATCCAGTCCCCGGATCGCGCTTGTTGCAGCGCGCGTCGGTGTCCATGAAATAGTAGCACCGCGTCCGCTGCAGCAGGTTGCCGCCCGTCGTCGCCTTGTTGCGCAGCTGCCCCGTGGCACCCGACAGCAGCGCGCGTGACAGGACCGCGTAGTCCCGGCGCACGCGCGTGTCGGCGGCGAGCTCCGAGTTCGTGACGAGGGCGCCGATACGCAGGCCCCCGTCCCCGGTCGGCTCGATGGCCTTCAGGTCCAGCCGCGTAATGTCGACCAGGGTGGCAGGCGTCTCGACCTGCAACTTCATCAGGTCGAGCAGATTCGTGCCGCCGGCGATGATGGCCGCGCCCGGCGCGGTCCCCGACCGCGCGGCGTCCGCCGTGGCGGTGGCGCGGTGATACTCGAAAGCCCTCATTCGGCGACCTCCGGGACAGTGCCGCGGATCTCGGCGCCGGGATCGCCAGTCGGCGTCCGTCCGCTCACGTCGAGGATCGCGTTGACGATGCCCGGATAGGCGGCGCAGCGACAGAGGTTGCCGCTCATGCGCTCGGAGATCTCCTCCGCATTCAGATCCACGTCGCCGTCGAGCCCGGGGGAGACGTAGGAGGGCCAGCCGCGCCTGGCCTCCTCCAGCATCGCCGTCGCGGAGACGACCTGGCCCGGCGTGCAGTAGCCGCACTGGTAGCCGTCGTGGCGCACGAACGCGTCCTGCATCGGCGAGAGGTCGCCCGGCCGCCCCAGCCCCTCCACCGTGGTGATCTCGTCGCCGTCGTGCATGCAGGCGAGCGCCAGGCACGCATTGATGCGCGCCCCGTTCACCATGACCGTGCAGGCTCCGCATTGGCCATGGTCGCAGCCCTTCTTGGTGCCGTGAAGCCCGAGATGGTGGCGCAAGGCATCCAGCAACGTGGTGCGCGGATCGGCATCCAGCGTATGCGCCGTGCCGTTGACGGTCAGGGTGGTCGGTATCGTCATCGAAAACTCCCGGCGATGTCGGATTGGCTCACTACGCTGAGAGAGCCACGATACCCGTGGCGCCCCGTTCAAGCTGTTGAATAACGTGGTCATCAACACCGAAGACTCGGAATGGTTGCGTGGTCACGAGACGACGCCGTCCGCCCATTCCCGACATTCCCGCTGCCTTGTTAGACGACAGCAAAGT